>NZ_ASWE01000011.1 GCF_000407505.1 Enterococcus phoeniculicola ATCC BAA-412 | reverse complement strand
AGCAGCTTGCCAAACAATAACTCATCAATACCTAAATGGTGCCCAAACAAGACAAAATTATCCTTTGCCAATGTTCGGTCTGGATACATGACAACCCCGCCCAAAAGGAGATTCTCGTTAGTAATACCCACGAGAATCGGCTGTTCTAGCCCCACAGAGGGGATCAAAATCTGCCCATAGCTTTCTTGTGTTGCCTTTGCACGATTGTTGAAAATAGAAGAAAGCTGTGGCGTTTGGATTGCTTCTTCCACTGGATATTCGGTTGGCAAAATTTTCTGTTGAACGAACGCTGTTCGTTGAATTTGCCAACCAATCATACTATCTTTTAACCAAGGGGAAACGATGAACAACAAACCTAAAATAACGAGTCCATCGATGAGGCATTCAACAAACCATTCTTTTTGTTTGTTACTTAGCCTCTTCATCTTTGTCTTTCTTTCTCTTTAAAAATAAAATCAATAGTAGAATCGCGATCAATAAAATCAGCGCGCCAATAATAACATACAGCCATGGGAAATCTTCTTTTTCAATCGAAACATCCTTGGCATTTAATTTATCCGCCACTTCTTTTTTGATTTCAAACTCTTTTTCAAATGTCCATTTATAAAGATAACGAACGGTGTTTCCTTCTTCGTCTTTTACTTCATACTTGCCGCTATCAGACAATCCACCATAAGCAACTGTCTTCAACAGGTATTTCCCTGCTTGTAACTTTTCGCCATTTAATGCGATTGGATACTCAAAATTTGAATTAGGTGCCATCTGCATTCTCGGCGCAGATGATTTGTATAAAACGTCACTTTCTCCTTGCTTTGTCACCTCGTGGTTCATACGTAATTGATTCAAATAAACAGGCGCTGGATTTTGAAACCCAACATTAATTACGTTTCGAACATTCACTTGAGACGCATTAATCTCGAGTATGTTTAAATCTGGCTTTACTTCTACATCTGTTTCTTTTAACACAAGTCCTACGGCGAAGGCATATTCGTTTTTGATTGCCATGCCTGTTTCTTCATTTTTTTCAGTTTTCGCTTTTTCAGAGACGATTTCTTTGAATGTAATACCACCTGCTAGAATCCCGTCAAATGAGTCCTTGGGCATCGTAATTTTCAGTGGAACATTCATTACACTCTTTGGTTTTAGGGTCACTTCTTCTTCGACTTCAACGAGATCTTTCAAATTATACTTTAATGACTCATCTGCTTTAATCTCGTTGGGACTGTATTCCACTACCCCATTTAAATTCGTTGTAGCACTTGCCACATGAATCCCCACTTTGACCTCTTTATCAGTGCTGTTTCTAAGCTCCACTTCAACGGTCTGGGCTTGATCTGGTTTCATCAATAATTCAAAATATGTTTTATTTTTATCAATTTGATTTTCAGGTATGACTGGGCTTACCGCAAAATTCAGTTTGGAAGCAACCCCTGGACTTGTAGTGAACAAGATGCCTCCGATGAATAGAAGCGTCCACATAATTTTTTTAAGTTGTTTCATATAGTTCATTTCCCCTTTGTTTACTATGCAAAAATAGAGCCTGCTTTTTTTATATCAGAGTAACTTTGGATTGGAGCGAACGTCGTTTCCTCGAAAAACGAACAGGTCTGTCCTACTCATTTCTGAGGGTTCCCACTCACGCCTATCACCGTTTATTTAGATTCAAAGAGTCCGAAACATAGCTCAAGGAGCTATGTCTCAGACTCAGACCTTTCAATGGAACTTCCGCGATTCTTCCGTTGCTTTCATTAAACCCCTGGAACGTCACTAAGTACCCATGTAAAGTTGGTTTCATAACGATCGCTATATTTTGTTGAAGAGCCTGGTACTTCAAGAGAAACACTGGTTGCTGCTGATGCTTGATCAGTTCCCCAATCAAACAAGTAAGTTCCAGCACCTTCGGTTGCTTTTGCACTCATCACTAAGGTTTCAGCACCTGGTGCTAAAACGATTTGTGTAGGACCTGTTGGCGCTGTTGAATGGGAAGCAGTCACTACGTTTCCGTTGTCTAACGTAATTTCAGCCCCTTCTAATTCAGTGCCAGCCTTGATGTTTGTTGTTTTAAATTGTGCATCCTGTGTCACTTTAAGTGTCCAGCCTGCTTCTGTTCCTCGGTTATCTGTTACTTGGACAAAGTTTGGACCCGTTGTATCAGTGCCTGCTTTATCTTTGTATGCTTGTGGTAAAGCATTGTATGTTTTTATAACAGAGGTAATAGTTTGTTCGCCAAAGTAGAAACTTGATGCAAAATCAATAGATAGTGGTCCAGCTGTTCCTGGTTCTGATGGATCTTCTCCATCTGGATTTGTCGGTGTAATTGGATCTACTGGTTTTAATGGATCCACTGGGTCAGTTGGATCTGTACTTGGTGTATAAGTAATCACACCTTTAGATGGATACGTATCTCCTGTAGTTCCTGCTTGTGCTGATAATGGAGCTAAAACTGCTGCGCCAAACAACGCGATAGTTGCTACTAACATTTTTGTATTTTTCATTTATATTTCCTCCCAATAGTCAGTCGTCTGATTGTTTTTTATAAAAATCATTTGAAGTGTTTTTTCTTTACTCTAATGCAATTCCTTAAATTGATGGTGTATCTGACAATGTCCAAGTTAATGT
>NZ_ASWE01000010.1 GCF_000407505.1 Enterococcus phoeniculicola ATCC BAA-412 | reverse complement strand
AGCAGCTTGCCAAACAATAACTCATCAATACCTAAATGGTGCCCAAACAAGACAAAATTATCCTTTGCCAATGTTCGGTCTGGATACATGACAACCCCGCCCAAAAGGAGATTCTCGTTAGTAATACCCACGAGAATCGGCTGTTCTAGCCCCACAGAGGGGATCAAAATCTGCCCATAGCTTTCTTGTGTTGCCTTTGCACGATTGTTGAAAATAGAAGAAAGCTGTGGCGTTTGGATTGCTTCTTCCACTGGATATTCGGTTGGCAAAATTTTCTGTTGAACGAACGCTGTTCGTTGAATTTGCCAACCAATCATACTATCTTTTAACCAAGGGGAAACGATGAACAACAAACCTAAAATAACGAGTCCATCGATGAGGCATTCAACAAACCATTCTTTTTGTTTGTTACTTAGCCTCTTCATCTTTGTCTTTCTTTCTCTTTAAAAATAAAATCAATAGTAGAATCGCGATCAATAAAATCAGCGCGCCAATAATAACATACAGCCATGGGAAATCTTCTTTTTCAATCGAAACATCCTTGGCATTTAATTTATCCGCCACTTCTTTTTTGATTTCAAACTCTTTTTCAAATGTCCATTTATAAAGATAACGAACGGTGTTTCCTTCTTCGTCTTTCACTTCATACTTGCCACTATCAGACAATCCACCATAAGCAACTGTCTTCAACAGGTATTTCCCTGCTTGTAACTTTTCGCCATTTAATGCGATTGGATACTCAAAATTTGAATTAGGTGCCATCTGCATTCTCGGCGCAGATGATTTGTATAAAACGTCACTTTCTCCTTGCTTTGTCACCTCGTGGTTCATACGTAATTGATTCAAATAAACAGGCGCTGGATTTTGAAACCCAACATTAATTACGTTTCGAACATTCACTTGAGACGCATTAATCTCGAGTATGTTTAAATCTGGCTTTACTTCTACATCTGTTTCTTTTAACACAAGTCCTACGGCGAAGGCATATTCGTTTTTGATTGCCATGCCTGTTTCTTCATTTTTTTCAGTTTTCGCTTTTTCAGAGACGATTTCTTTGAATGTAATACCGCCTGCTAGAATCCCGTCAAATGAGTCCTTGGGCATCGTAATTTTCAGTGGAACATTCACTACACTCTTTGGTTTTAGGGTCACTTCTTCTTCGACTTCAACGAGATCTTTCAAATTATACTTTAATGACTCATCTGCTTTAATCTCGTTGGGACTGTATTCCACTACCCCATTTAAATTCGTTGTAGCACTTGCCACATGAATACCCACTTTGACCTCTTTATCGGTGCTGTTTCTAAGCTCCACTTCAACGGTCTGGGCTTGATCTGGTTTCATCAATAATTCAAAATATGTTTTATTTTTATCAATTTGATTTTCAGGTATGACTGGGCTTACCGCAAAATTCAGTTTGGAAGCAAACCCTGGACTTGTAGTGAACAAGATGCCTCCGATGAATAGAAGCGTCCACATAATTTTTTTAAGTTGTTTCATATAGTTCATTTCCCCTTTGTTTACTATGCAAAAATAGAGCCTGCTTTTTTTATATCAGAGTAACTTTGGATTGGAGCGAACGTCGTTTCCTCGAAAAACGAACAGATCTGTCCTACTCATTTCTGAGGGTTCCCACTCACGCCTATCACCGTTTATTTAGATTCAAAGAGTCCGAAACATAGCTCAAGGAGCTATGTCTCAGACTCAGACCTTTCAATGGAACTTCCGCGATTCTTCCGTTGCTTTCATTAAACCCCTGGAACGTCACTAAGTACCCATGTAAAGTTGGTTTCATAACGATCACTATATTTTGTTGAAGAGCCTGGTACTTCAAGAGAAACACTGGTTGCTGCTGATGCTTGATCAGTTCCCCAATCAAACAAGTAAGTTCCAGCACCTTCGGTTGCTTTTGCACTCATCACTAAGGTTTCAGCACCTGGTGCTAAAACGATTTGTGTAGGACCTGTTGGCGCTGTTGAATGGGAAGCAGTCACTACGTTTCCGTTGTCTAACGTAATTTCAGCCCCTTCTAATTCAGTGCCAGCCTTGATGTTTGTTGTTTTAAATTGTGCATCCTGTGTCACTTTAAGTGTCCAGCCTGCTTCTGTTCCTCGGTTATCTGTTACTTGGACAAAGTTTGGACCCGTTGTATCAGTGCCTGCTTTATCTTTGTATGCTTGTGGTAAAGCATTGTATGTTTTTGTAACAGAGGTAATAGTTTGTTCGCCAAAGTAGAAACTTGATGCAAAATCAATAGATAGTGGTCCAGCTGTTCCTGGTTCTGATGGATCTTCTCCATCTGGATTTGTCGGTGTAATTGGATCTACTGGTTTTAATGGATCCACTGGGTCAGTTGGATCTGTACTTGGTGTATAAGTAATCACACCTTTAGATGGATACGTATCTCCTGTAGTTCCTGCTTGTGCTGATAATGGAGCTAAAACTGCTGCGCCAAACAACGCGATAGTTGCTACTAACATTTTTGTATTTTTCATTTATATTTCCTCCCAATAGTCAGTCGTCTGATTGTTTTTTATAAAAATCATTTGAAGTGTTTTTTCTTTACTCTAATGCAATTCCTTAAATTGATGGTGTATCTGACAATGTCCAAGTTAATGT
>NZ_ASWE01000009.1 GCF_000407505.1 Enterococcus phoeniculicola ATCC BAA-412 | reverse complement strand
GCGTGGCGACGTCCTACTCTCACAAGGGGCAACCCCTCACTACAATCGGCGCTAAGAAGCTTAACTTCTGTGTTCGGCATGGGAACAGGTGTATCCTTCTCGCTATCGCCACCACACTTGGTGATGTTGTCTTATTGAGTTATGCTTTCGCTCACTCAAAACTGGATTTGAAGTAATCAATCAAAACTCGTCCGAGTTTATTTTCTTACCATTCTTTGGTTAAGTCCTCGACCGATTAGTATTAGTCCGCTCCGTACATCACTGCACTTCCACTCCTAACCTATCTACCTGATCATCTCTCAGGGGTCTTACTTTCTTAAAGAAATGGGAAATCTCATCTTGAGGTGGGCTTCACACTTAGATGCTTTCAGCGTTTATCCCTTCCCTACATAGCTACCCAGCAATGCCCTTGGCAGAACAACTGGTACACCAGCGGTAAGTCCATCCCGGTCCTCTCGTACTAAGGACAGCTCCTCTCAAATTTCCAACGCCCGCGACGGATAGGGACCGAACTGTCTCACGACGTTCTGAACCCAGCTCGCGTGCCGCTTTAATGGGCGAACAGCCCAACCCTTGGGACCGACTACAGCCCCAGGATGCGACGAGCCGACATCGAGGTGCCAAACCTCCCCGTCGATGTGGACTCTTGGGGGAGATAAGCCTGTTATCCCCAGGGTAGCTTTTATCCGTTGAGCGATGGCCCTTCCATGCGGAACCACCGGATCACTAAGCCCGACTTTCGTCCCTGCTCGACTTGTAAGTCTCGCAGTCAAGCTCCCTTCTGCCTTTACACTCTGCGAATGATTTCCAACCATTCTGAGGGAACCTTTGGGCGCCTCCGTTACCTTTTAGGAGGCGACCGCCCCAGTCAAACTGCCCATCTGACACTGTCTCCCACCACGATGAGTGGTGCGGGTTAGAGTGGTCATAACGCAAGGGTAGTATCCCACCAACGCCTCCATCGAAACTAGCGTTCCGATTTCTACGGCTCCTACCTATCCTGTACATGCGGTACAAACACTCAATATCAAACTACAGTAAAGCTCCATGGGGTCTTTCCGTCCTGTCGCGGGTAACCTGCATCTTCACAGGTACTAAAATTTCACCGAGTCTCTCGTTGAGACAGTGCCCAAATCGTTACGCCTTTCGTGCGGGTCGGAACTTACCCGACAAGGAATTTCGCTACCTTAGGACCGTTATAGTTACGGCCGCCGTTTACTGGGGCTTCAATTCGTACCTTCGCTTACGCTAAGCACTCCTCTTAACCTTCCAGCACCGGGCAGGCGTCAGCCCCTATACGTCATCTTTCGATTTTGCAGAGACCTGTGTTTTTGATAAACAGTCGCTTGGGCCTATTCACTGCGGCTGATCTTACGATCAGCACCCCTTCTCCCGAAGTTACGGGGTCATTTTGCCGAGTTCCTTAACGAGAGTTCGCTCGCTCACCTTAGGATTCTCTCCTCGACTACCTGTGTCGGTTTGCGGTACGGGTCGTTGTTTTCTCACTAGAAGCTTTTCTTGGCAGTGTGACATCAGGAACTTCGGTACTATTATTTCCCTCCCCATCACAACTTGTCCTTAGAAGTATAAGCATTTGACTCATACTAAGACTTATTGCTTGGACAGACATTTCCAATCGTCTGCATTCCTTAGCCTCCTGCGTCCCTCCATTGCTCAAACAAAAACAACGAGTACAGGAATATCAACCTGTTGTCCATCGCCTACGCCTTTCGGCCTCGGCTTAGGTCCCGACTAACCCTGGGCGGACGAGCCTTCCCCAGGAAACCTTAGTCATTCGGTGGACGGGATTCTCACCCGTCTTTCGCTACTCATACCGGCATTCTCACTTCTAAGCGCTCCAGCAGTCCTCACGATCTACCTTCAACGCCCTTAGAACGCTCTCCTACCATAACACCAGAGGTGTTATCCACAGCTTCGGTAATATGTTTAGCCCCGGTACATTTTCGGCGCAGGGTCACTCGACTAGTGAGCTATTACGCACTCTTTAAATGGTGGCTGCTTCTGAGCCAACATCCTAGTTGTCTGTGCAACCCCACATCCTTTTCCACTTAACATATATTTTGGGACCTTAGCTGGTGGTCTGGGCTGTTTCCCTTTCGACTACGGATCTTATCACTCGCAGTCTGACTCCCGGATATGAATGTATGGCATTCGGAGTTTATCTGAATTCGGTAACCCGAGATGGGCCCCTAGTCCAAACAGTGCTCTACCTCCATCATTCTCAATTCCGAGGCTAGCCCTAAAGCTATTTCGGAGAGAACCAGCTATCTCCAAGTTCGATTGGAATTTCTCCGCTACCCACACCTCATCCCCGCACTTTTCAACGTACGTGGGTTCGGTCCTCCAGTGCGTTTTACCGCACCTTCAACCTGGACATGGGTAGATCACATGGTTTCGGGTCTACGACCACATACTCATTCGCCCTATTCAGACTCGCTTTCGCTGCGGCTCCGTCTCTTCAACTTAACCTCGCATGGGATCGTAACTCGCCGGTTCATTCTACAAAAGGCACGCCATCACCCATTAACGGGCTTTGACTTGTTGTAGGCACACGGTTTCAGGATCTATTTCACTCCCCTTCCGGGGTGCTTTTCACCTTTCCCTCACGGTACTGGTTCACTATCGGTCACTAGGGAGTATTTAGCCTTGGGAGATGGTCCTCCCGGATTCCGACGGAATTCCTCGTGTTCCGCCGTACTCAGGATCCTCCTAGGT
>NZ_ASWE01000008.1 GCF_000407505.1 Enterococcus phoeniculicola ATCC BAA-412 | reverse complement strand
CTGGCTTGTGTCCACTTGCTTGTGTCATTGCCAAAAGTTGCTTTTACATGCCAGTCAAATTCATCTGTTCGATTGCCTAAATCCACATGCTCTTTGCCTTCTACATCTTTTTCGATGCTTGGTTCTACTGGTGGAATGTCACAATCATGCGCATGCTCATTTTTTTCAATAGTTGCGGCAGGAAGCTCTTTTTGACTTTCTCCCTGAACTACTACCCCGGTACTGACTGTTGTCTCTTCATCTATTGGCGCATTTTCTTTTAATTCATATTTAATTTTTACTTCACCAGAATAATTTCCAGGTACAGTAACACTGATTTTTTGATTATTTATTTGAGTAGCTAGTTCATTTCCGTCCTCGCCTATTGCAACAGCACTTCTAATATCAAACTTGTCATCAATCGTCAAAGTTGCAGTACTGTCTGGCACTTGAGCTATCTTTTCATCAAATAAATGTTTGATTTGTTCAGTAAAATCATCAATCGAATTACTTACTATGTAGTTTTCTGGGCCATCTGCCCCAGCCTTAAGCTGATCTTTAACATATGCCCCAACTTCTTTGTAACGATTATAGTATGAATTTGGTGAGCTAAGTGCTTCTAAGCTTTCCCAAAATGCATTAATCATTATATATCCATTGTCTTTTACTTCATTGTTTAATTTTAACACTTCAGCAGCTGCTGTCTTATAATCACTACTATACTCAACAGAAACTCCGCCTTGCTGACCAGCAGGGTATTCATTTAGTGTATTATTTGTTTTATGTACTTTTCCATCTAATTGAACATTTGCCACACCATCGGTAATCAATAAGAAATATGTTTTCCTATTTGTTAAATCTCCGTGCGTTTTATTATATGTAGACAAGGCTTCTTTCAATCCTAACGCCGTAGGAGTGGTTCCCTTAGCGGTAACCGTGTTATACCCTTGCATAAATGCTTCTTTATCAAACGTTAATGGAGTTACTGTACTAACCTTAGTTGGGATATCATATCTAGAATTGTCAATCACAGTTCCATTCGCTAGCTGATAATATTGTCCACCTTGATAGGTCGTCAACATTACTCGATCTTGATCTGATAATTTAGAAACAATGTCGCAAATAGCAGCGTTTACTTTAGGAAAGTTTTCTGTAAAGCTACCACTTGCATCCTGAATAACTACTAAATCAATCGGTTCCTTTTCTTCTAACGGTAATTGAAAAGTAGCTTCACCCTCTAAAATTCTCCTACAATCTTCTAAGCTCTGATCTATGATTTTTACAATATTAGTAGGTTCACCAGAATTAGCCTCAGCTTCATTCTCAACTGCCATAGCTATCACAGGTGAAAGATTACTACCTAACGTTCCTACAATAATAATCATAGTTGAAAGTATTCTTAATAGTTTGTCTTTCAATTTTCCCTCTCCCTTATCTCCTTCTATTTATACTTTTCCAGTTTTTAATTTATATCATCTCCAAAAAACTTATTTACTCGACAAAATAAACCAATGTTATAACAAAAAATAACTTTTGATTTTCTTTAGTACTATTTGTTAGGCTATACAGTTTTGTTTTGATAAAATTTTTCCATTTAGCTAAATAATCATTCGTATTTCTTAAAAGTTGTATCATTTTCCCTTTAGACACAGGCTATTAGTTCTTGATATGTTACCTCGCTATTAATATAAATTAAACTTGTAACTACTCCTGTATATCTAGCATATATAAGTTGCTTTTTTTGAATATTTGATATTTTTTTTATTTCAGGAATCTCGCAAAACATTTTATATAAAAAGTCATTGAAGTCTTTAACTAATTCTCGATCAGTGTTTATCGATACAAATAACTTCTTATCATTTATAGTAAAATCATAGTACTTACTGAAAAAACTATTTTTATTTTCTGCTATTTCTGAAAAATAAGTGTACTTAATATATTTAAAAATATATTTTTTGAGTTCAACTTTAAGTTCATTCATATTTTCAAATTGTATATATACCGGTTGCGTTGAGATTGACAACTCCTTAGCAATTCCTCTTGCAGTTACCGAAGAAAAACCTTTTTTTATTACTAATTGAAATGCACCTTCTAAAATGAATCTTGCATCATATTGCTTATAATTCAAATACATTCACCTCGAAATGGATAGGTAAGAGTTACAAATTCCATTTTATTTCTATGTTTTTATTAATTTTTTTAACTAATCAATACTTAATTCCTATGCTTATTTATAGTAAAAATAAGCAAACTTCTTTATTATCTATTGTTAATTACATTTTCAAATGAAGAAGCTTTTAATCGTATAGAAGACACGAAAACGTTAGTAAAATTCTTCGATGTGACTAGTAACTTCTCGTATCTATCTAACTCAGATAATCTCGTTTTGCCAACAAACACAGACAATGATGATGCGTTTCATCTAATCTAAGCCTAATTAGTTACTTTGATACATTGTAAAAATTGTCCGTACTTACCCTCCTCCAGCTCATCTACTCAATTAAATAAGTATTTAAAGCTGTAAAACCTATCCTTGCAGCTTTTCAATAATTTTAAAGATATTGTCTTCAGAAATTTCATAAATTATTATTTTATGAATGGGTATATCTTCTTTATGTACATTGAAACTTTGGACACCTCCATTAACCATTATCTAAGTAAATAGATTGAACATAAATTATGTACTCAGTGGAATCAACTCTAATTTTTATCCCTCCTTTTTCATACATTGTCTATGCATATTACTAACAGATTTTTCAATTAGATAGTAAAATAGCCTAAGACACATCCTTTTTTTTTCGTGTTTGTAGTTAAAACATGACAGACTCCTTTAAGCAAGTCTACTCGCTGAATTCTATCATCTACTGACGGCTACGTTGACGGTTAAGAAATACGCCCCTTTAAAAAACAACTGTTTTTTAAAGGGGCGTATTTATAAGTGGTATCAAAATGGTTTTTTAAAATTTTTCAAGACATTGAATAGTTTGAACCTGTTCTTCATAAAACGAAGTTGTATAGATATCTAAAGTCATCTTGATTGAAGAATGTCCCAGCAGTTTACTTACTGAAGATATATTTCCTCCTAATTCTATACACCTTGTAGCAAAAGTATGCCGTAAAGTGTGAAAAGTAATAGAATAAAAGCCTAACGTTTTTTTGTACTTATCAAACAGTCGAATCAAATTTCTCGGTTCTAAAGCTTTTAGTCGTTTTGAAAAAACATACTCAGTATTTGCTTGTTTTTTTAACGTTAACAGTATTCTAAAAGCCCGTTTTGTCAGAGGTACGTAGCGTTCAGAAGATACCGTCTTTGGTGATTGATCAATGACGGATGTTTTTGCATCCAACAAAGAAGAGGCTACTCTTTGCCTAGTCCTTCTTACATAAATTTTTTTATCAACAAAGTCGACATCTCTCCATTGTAAACCGCATATCTCTCCAATACGTAATCCTGTATCTAGAGCAAAAAGAATGGGCATTCCTTGCTTTTGCTTTTCACAATAGTCCGTTAATTTTTGTTGTTCGCATTTAGATAACGCTAAAACCTTAGTTTTTTTCCATTTTGGTAAACATACCTTATCACAAATATTATATGCTAAAAAATCATGCTCCACTGCCTCTTTTAGACAACGTTTTAACAGCGAAAAAATAATATGAATAGAGCTTGTTTTCAGAATTTCACTCTTTTCATTAACCCATTCATCCAATAAATCCTTACTTATATCTCTTAGCTTGAGATGCCCAAAATAGGGTAATAAATGAACGTCTATTTTATTTTGATAACTTGATAGTGTACTTGGCTTTATTCCCTTTTTTTCTATTTTATTTATCCAAATAGTTACCCAATCATTGAAAGTAATGTGATTACGAATCCTTTTTTTACGATTCTCATTACTTCCCTGATATACAGCCCTCTTTATAATGACTTGTTCCCTTACCATTTGATATTTTTTTCCATAAATATACCCATAATATATAGAGCCATCAGACTTTCTTCCTTTAGGATAACGACCTTCCCAGCGACCATCTTTCCGTTTATATATATTCTCTCCTCGAGCCATAAATTGTTTCCTCCCAATTGTAAATATTGACGGCGTAAATGACGGCGTATAAAAAATGAAAAATTTAATTATTTTTTGTAAAAAAATCCTTCTTATTCTATTTACTCGGCAATTTTTGTAACGTTTTAATTCAAAATGATTGTCTTTTTTTGAAAAATAACGTATATTTTTAATTACGATTGTTCTTTTATCGTATTTTAACTACAAACACGACGGCTTTTTATAATATCACAATTTTCTCTATACAACAAACGGTGTTTTTTTGTATAAAAAATTCAGTCTTAACGGAAAAATCTTCTCACAGTTTTGAATAATATATTAGATTTATTAAGTTAATTTTATCTATCTCTTAATCAAATTCTATCCTATCAAAAAATCATTTAAATTCATTTTCCACAACTTATTCACTGTTTATGATTTAGCACATATAATGAAATTTTTTGACCTCTGAAACTAATTTAGCTGAATTCATATGGATTTCAGAACACGGAACAAAGAAGGAGCGACCTTGTCCTGCCACATTCCGATTCGCTACAAATGTGCTTCCAGCGTTTTCTTCCTTTTGAGAATTCTCTTCTAGCGTATCAGTAATTTCTGGCAAATTTACCTCTTTTTGTTCGAAAGCTAGTACATTTAACGGGACAATGCAAAAAGAAACGACGACCAACGACAATAAAGTAAAGAAAATTTTTTTCATAATCATCCTCCATCCTCTTTTTGAAAGCGCATTCAATTAATATAGTACGCTACTTTAAATAATGTGTCTGTTAAAAGCTCCTCTAAAACAGCAATGTCACAAATTGTGGCGATAAAATATTTATTTCTTTTTATGTTGGCTACAATAATTAATTATTCTATGATTAAATATAATTAATTCAGTTGTACACCTTGGGAGGAAACTATATGGAATTCAGTGAAATTTTAAGAGAAAAAAGAGCTTTATTAGGCATTACTCAAGAAGAGTTAGCAAAAGAATTAAATGTTAGTCGCTCGGCTATCTCCAACTGGGAAATTGGTCGAAATTATCCAGATGTTCAGACGCTCATTGACTTAGCCAAAATTTTAGATTTATCTTTAGACTCTTTATTGAATACAGATAATAAAATTTTAAAAAAAGTTGATAGAAAATTACCAAAGAAAAAAAAGCTCAAAAAAATTGGTTAGTATGCTCAACTTTATTCATTATTGAGATAACTACTAATTTTTTTATTCTTACAAAAATATCCACTGTTAATTCTATAAAATCCACCGAACCAACCACATCTAAACATCGTAAAGATAGACTGTATAACAAAGAAGTCAACAACCATTTCAAGTAATTGTATGTGGTAGCTGACTTCTTTATCCTATTAATTGCCTGAATTCCTATTTTTCAACCAGCTCATAATAATTATCAATAGTTTTCTCTGCGTAGAGTTTCAGTAAATTAAAAATAGTGACTAGCGCACGTATATAAACTTTCTGTAATTCCATAATGAACAAGCAAAATAGACACTCTCAAAAAAAGAAAGTGTCTGACTAGTTTCGGATGGTAATTGATTTTCTGAGAAATCTTAGAACCTTAAATAAATAACAACAATAATATGCCCTTCAGAAGAGCACACTAAGAATTTACTCTCCTTAAAAATTAATCGGTATATACTCTTTTATAAATATTTTTTTAAATTTCTTTTCTTTTATCACTTACATTTACATATATCACACCAATAATAACAATTGCAAGCTGGAGAATAAAATAAAATGTTTGCGCTTCTGGATGAATTAACATTCCAAAAATAATCAAGCAGGACAATAACAACATTGTACCGATTACTTTACCTATAAATCTTCCATTTAATTTTTTTCTCTTTTCCTTGCTCATTGTATTATATCCAGCAACTAAAAAGAGCCATCTTCCTCTAAACAACTGTACACCACCAACAAAAAATATCATCCCTATTACTAACGCAATAACATTGTTACTAGTCATATGGCAGCCTCCTTAACGGTTACTTGTATAATAGCAATTATACCACAGTTTTTAATCTGTCTTCCCTAATCAATAGGATCCTTTTATACATACAATGCTTTAATCCAAGAATTGCGCATAAGCTGATTCTTCACAATTCCAAGGGGTGACATTTTTTCAATGATGCGTCAGAACTCTTCAATGAGGACACCTTGTTAAACTATTCTCTCTCTACTCAAATAAATAATGAAGGTTAATACATACCGACCAGTATTTTTATTCCACAGAGTCAATTTTTATTAGATGAAAATAGAGACTTAATCACTCAACTATTAGACCCTGATAATCTCTCTGATGAAAGATATTTTTGCCAACCTCATGATTGAATGAGCACAACAGATGCAAAGTTTCCGAATCCTATAAAAGCAAAGAAGCAAACAAGTAGCTTGGATTTAAATAATTTCATGATTCATAGATATCAATTAGATGCAGATAAACGTTTCAGTTAAAAGATGTTCTTATTTTTTTGTAAAAAAATAATCCAGATATCAATCAATTTGGCTGATATCTGGATTATTCGTTAGGACTAACATCCAATGCTCTTTAAAATTACTTTTTAATTAGAAAATGGCAATATTTACAACAACTACAGTGCGCTCAAACATTTCCCCTCTTTCAAAAGAGATATGTAACCGAATCAGAGGTTTTGGACCATCTCCTAACCGTGGATTCTGACCTCAGAGAAAGCTATAAAATTTATCAAGAACTCTACCTTTGAAAATAAGGATTATGAGGGCTTCTTTACTTGTATTGACCAACTGCCTATGCAGTTGAATAAGGGATTCAAGAAAGCCCTTCTCTACCTGAGAAAACATCAGAAAGCCATTTGTAATGCCTTGATATACAGCTATTCTAACGGGAAACTAGAAGGGAAAAATGACCTAATCAAGCGGATTGCTTTTTGGTTTCGAACATTTCGTCACCTATGTCTGCGGACTCTTGTCTAACAAAGTCTCTGTGAACTCATAAAAAAAACAAAAAAGAGAACACCGAAATATTCTCAATTCTGCGACTTATTTTTAAAACAACACCATTTGACAAAGAGCCGAAATAATCCCCACCTATAAATTCCAGACCCAATCTCTTATACTTATTTACAATCATAGTTTATAAATAAGTGGTACTAAAAAACCGCCTCACAAAAAGAGACGGTTCAATTATTTTAATTAGGCTGCTAATTCTTTTGCTTTATCTTGTTCTTCTTTTAACAGTTTATTGTCATAGAATCTGATAAATGGAAACCAGATTGCAAAAGCTAATATTGCACATAACACAGCTAAAACAGCTGCTTTCCAGTCACCACCAGAACCAATAAATGCACCAATTCCTACTGGAGATGGCCAAGGCATTTGTGCTAGCATTGGTTTAACAATTTCAAATTTAATAGCAAAATATGCTAAAGATGCTGAAGCCATTGGTGCTAAGAAGAATGGTAATGCTAAAAATGGGTTGTACACAATAGGCATACCAAAAATAATCGGCTCATTAATATTAAAGATACCTGGTACAAGAGAAGCTTTTCCTAGAACTTTTAATTGATCTGATTTTGCCACGAAAGCAATAAAGATAATCAATCCTAATGTTGCTCCAGAGCCACCAACAGTTACATAAGAGTTATTGAATTCACCAGCTAATGGATAATTTGCCCCTGCAGCATTGGCAGCCATATTGGCTAGTACGATTGGTGTTAGAAAAGAAGTAATAATATTTGCTCCATGAATCCCGACAATCCATAATGCATGGATTAAGAAGTAAATTACCATAATCCCTAGCCATGTATTGGTCAAATTAGTTACAAAACTAAAAGGAATGTAGATTACTTTAAAAATATCTGTACCAAGTACAATCAAAATACCGTTAATAATCATTACAACAAAGGCGATTACAAAAGTTGGAATTAATGCGGTAAAAGAACGTGAAACACCTGGTGGCACGACATCTGGCATTTTAATTACTAAATTACGTTTTACACATAAGCAATATAGTTCAACTGCAATAACAGACATGATAATACCAGTAAAAATACCAGACGTCCCTAGACGTTCAGCAAAAGATCCCATACGAATCCCATTTACTACTTTTTCAGTATCCGTAATAGAGTTAACTAACGTCATTTTTCCCCCTTCCCAGACAATTTCAGGGATACACATAAAGAATGCAAAGACTGCTAAGAGTGCCCCTGTTAAGGGGTTAACATTTAAACCTTGTTCATCTCGTTCAATAGATGTTAATTCATAAGCGAAAACGATTGCAAAATAAATGGCTAAAATACCCATTGTCATAGTATTAGCTACCATATATAAGTCACTGATTTTGAAAAAACTAGCTTCAAATATTCCCTCTAACCCAGAAAATGCTACTGGCAACACATTTAAAACCAAAAACATTGAACCAACAATAGTAAATGGAATGGAAGCCATTCCGGCTGCCATGACAGCGCGTACTATTTTCATTTGAGCGACTTTCCCCATCGGTCCCATTAAATATTTTTGTAAAAAGTTAAACATATCTTACTCCCCTTTCATAGATACAACGATTTTTCATATTGTTTAATCCGTTGATAGTGCTTGTCATTATTGCTACTGATATCGCGTAAACGATGTTGAATCCATAAACAGAAAAAACAACCAATTAAAAGTGCTGCCACAATAAAAGTACGGCCATTTATTCCTTGCTTCATAAAAGGAAACAACACTTGGAATAATGGTGTAAAAGTGGCTAGTAACAATCCAACATTGACGATTAACTGCAACCAGTAATACCCACTTGTCCGCGGTGTTATATTTTGGGGTGTACTGTACAATTTTGCTTGTTCAAAGACAGCTGGTAAAACACTGAGAATTAAAAGAGCTGGAATAAAAATCATTTTTCCTTGAACTAAAAACAATGCAATCAACCAGTATAAATTAATAAAAAAAAAGCCCGCGCTCAGATACCGAACGAAAAGATAACGATTAAAATACATTGTTTTAAGACTTAGCTTTTTACGATTTAAATTGAGGGCTTTTTTATCGGCATCTTTCATGATTTTACCTCCTTTTAATTTTTTATATTTTGTGCAATTTGCTCATAAAGATATTTCATTTCTTGCGCAACTTCTAGTAAGGTCATCGTCGTCATCAAATGATCTTGTGCATGAACCATGATAATTTCCATTTCAATTTTTTTTCCGCCAGCGTAATCTTTTAATAATGCTGTTTGCGATTTATGTGCTTGTAAAATTTCCTCATTTGCTTTTGTTAAGAGTTGTTCTGCATGACTAAAATCACTTTTTCTCATAGCTGCAAATGATTTATGGATAGTAGTACGGGCGTTACCGCTGTTTAAAATAATCTCAAAAGCTGCCACTTGAATTTCCTCACTACTCATAACCTTTTCAATGTCTTGTGTCATAATCTTCCTCCCTCCTTTTTACATTAGTTGTAAAAATAGTTGCCTAAAATTCGCAAAAGTTGGTTCTGCCAATATTTTTTCCTGAAACGATAAACAATCTACTAACTTCACAATCGCTTTAGTCATAACGGTAATTCCTTTGTTTTCAACATAAGAAGGAGAAATCAAAAAGACAAAATGAATTTTCTTTTCTTCATCCCAGCTCATTCCCCCTGGAATCAACGCCACCGCAATTTTGGTAGATATCCCCACCGGTAGTGCTGGATGCGGAACTACAACACTTTCACTAAAAATAATCTGTCCCATTTGTTCACGGTGATTAATTTGTTCTAATAATTCCTTGGGATAATTTTCAGCTTCATTAATGCGTAATAATTCTGCCAATTCTTGTAAAACCTGCTTTTTGGTTGGCTCAATGTCATAGAGTTTAAAATACTTTTCTCCCATCTGTTCCATGAGCATATTTTCTTTACGCTGATCTTTTCTATCATTTAACTTAAGGCTTGTTATCTGCCGGCTTTTGGTACTAATTTTATGAATTGCTTTACGAATTCTTGAAACATCGTCATCATTTAGAAAAACACTAACCTGAATAACTGGAATGGGAAAAACCATAGCCGAAAGATCAATAGAAGAAATGATTAAATCTGCATCATTTAAACTAGTCTCATTAATTTCATAATAGCCCTGAACGTTGGTAACTGTAATATGATTATCAAATTCATTAACAACTCGATTTTTTAACAATTGTGCGCTGCCATAACCAGTAGCACAAATAATCAAAGCGTGGACCTTTTGCATATCTTTTGCTTTTTCCATCGCCGCCATTACGTGTAAAGTTAAATACGCCCATTCATCATCGGTAATTTGATAATCCTTTAAAACTGGCATCTGACCTAAAAATTTTTTAGTCAACTCAAAGGCCTGAGGATAATTATTTTTTATTTCTCCTGTTAATGGATTATCCAAAGAAATTTTTCTTTCCAGTCGAACTAACATCGGCTTTAGATGATCCAATAGGCCACTTTTCAGCTGGTAATCTTCGCTTAGAGAATAGCCTAGACTGTTACTTAATAGCGCAATAGCCTGTGTTAATGCTCCTTTTAGTTCTTGATTTTCTTCTCCAACAGGATGATTTGATTTTGCCATTAAGTGTAAGGCAAGATAAGATATCTCTTCTGAGGGAAATGCAATTTTAGAAAATATCTCTATCCGGCTGACTATTTTTCTAGCAACTTCATATTCTATCTTTTCAGAAATGTCAGCCGTTATCCCAAGTTCCTTAATTTCAAAACCTTCTTTTAAACGCTTAATACTTAAGGCAATATGCAGAACTAAATTTTGAATTATAATGTCAGATATTTTTAATTTAGCCTCTCTAATCTCATCCAAAATAATAATCGTCAATTCTTCAAAACTAATATCTTGAAAAAGTGGACCATTCCCTAGATATTTTTTAAGCGAATTAGTATAATTTTTCCCAAAAAAAGTATCTAAAATAAAATGACGTTTGCTCCGTTCATCCCCCTTAACAAAAAGACCCACACCATGCTTTGAAGCAAGTGTTAATGTGTATGGTTTTAGTTTCTCTTTAATTTTTTGCATATCTTTACTCAAAGAAGAGCGACTAATAAACAATTCTTCAGCCAAGTCATCTAAATTTATTGTTGCCTCTTCTAGTAACAGCTTATTTAGAATATAATTTTCCCGATCTGTAATATCAGAAATTAAGGGGGTCTTTTCTTCATTAATTAAGGTAATCTCTTGTTTTGCCAAAAAAAGATCAAAACTCAATTTATTGACAATGGTCAAACAATAACCATAACCTTGCTTGGAAGTAATCACTCCCCCGTTTTCTACAACAAGTTCTTTTAGACGCGTGATATATGTGCGGACGGTACGGTCAGACAATGACAACTCAGAGGCCAAATGCTGGCTAGTAACAAAATCACCTTGATACTGGATTAAGCGCAAGAGCAATTCTCTTTCCTTTGGTCTCATTATCTTCCCTCATTTTCTAAATATTTTCTTCAATAACTTCACTTAATTTTTGAATACCCGTTGGAATTGGCACATAGGCTTGAAATGGAATACTAACAACAGGTTTACCAACTTCTGATCCTAATTTTTTAAATTTATCTAAAAACATGGTTGTTTGTGGCGAAATTAAAAATAAATCAAAATCACTCGTTTTAATCATTTTGTCACCTTCTGTCGCAGAGACAGCATCGACAGCAATTTCTTCTCCTTTATTTTTAAAGTATTCTGTTGTTTTTGCTGCCATCATTGAAGATGACATTCCAGCTGCACAAATTATTAAAGCTTTTTTCATATCCATACACTCCCTAAATTTATCTAAATTTTTTCACCATTTGCTTTTATCACTTCTTGATACCAATAAAACGAATCTTTTTTACTTCTTTCTAAAGTCCCATTGCCTTTATTATCTTTATCAACGTAGATAAAACCATAACGTTTTTCCATTTCTCCCGTTCCGGCCGAAACTAAATCAATACATCCCCATGGAGTATACCCCATCAAGTAAACCCCATCTTCAATTACTGCTAACTTCATTTGTTCAAGATGTGATTTTAAATAGTCAATACGATAATCATCATGGACACTACCATCTGCTTCTTTTTTATCGTAAGCACCAAAACCATTTTCGACAATAAATAATGGTAAGTGGTACATGTCTGTAAACCAGTTTAATGAATAACGTAAGCCAACAGGATCGATTTGCCAGCCCCAATCAGAGGCTTTAATAAATTCATTACGTACTAAATCTTTTGTTTCGTCATAATCATAGTGAACATTTTTTTCATGGTGAACAATTGCATGAGACATATAATAACTAAAACCGATATAATCGACCGTGCCTTCTTTCAATGCTTTTTCATCTTCACTTGTAAAATCAATTTTAATTCCTTTACGTTCCCAATACTTCAAAATGTGATTTGGATAAAAGCCATGAACATGAACATCACAGAAGTAATAACGTTTCTCCATTGATTTTAACGACATCAATGCATTTTCAGGCTTGTCATTTAACGCATATAATGGGGAAAAAGCAATCATACAGCCAATTTGAAAATCTGGATTAATAGATTTTCCAATTTTTACCGCTTTGGCACTAGCAACAAGCTCATAATGAGCCGCCTGATACATAATGGCTTCTCTATCTTCTCCTTCTTGATAAAAAATACCAGAGTTTGTAAATGGGGCGAAATCTTCATGGAAGTTTGCTTGATTATTAATTTCGTTAAACGTCATCCAATAGTTCACTTTATCTTTGTATCGTCTAAAACAAACTTCAGCAAAGCGGAGGAAAAAATCAATTAACTTGCGATTACGAAAGCCACCGTACTCTGTTACTAAGTGATAAGGCAACTCAAAATGTGATAACGTTACAACTGGTTCAATATTATGTTTAAGACATTCATCAAATAAGTCATCATAAAATTTCAACCCCGCTTCGTTAGGCTCCGTCTCGTCCCCATTAGGAAAAATTCGTGTCCAAGCAATTGATGTTCGAAAACATTTGAAGCCCATTTCTGCAAAAAGGGCAATATCGCCTTTATAACGGTGATAAAAATCTATTCCTTCATGATTTGGGTAATATTCGTTTGGTAAGACACCATCTGTAATGGCACGGTATTTGGTTGGGGAACCTACAGTCATAACGTCAGCAACACTGACACCTTTGCCACCAGCTTGCCACGCACCTTCCAATTGATGAGCTGCAACTGCCCCACCCCAGAGAAAATCTTTTGGAAAACTCGTTGTCATTTATTCTCCTCCTTATTTGTTATTTACATGCATAGTATATTTTGAAACCGCTTTCCAAACAAATGGAATATTTCCTTAGTACTCCGGAAAAAAATTCCATTACCCTCTTTGAAACAGTATCTTTATAAAAACATCGAACTCGTCTGTTTTCTCCCTATTTCATAAAAAAATAGCGAAAGATACGTTTGACGTTATCTAATTGTGATATCAAATTATTAGGTATTGGATTTACTTATTTTATTATTTATACATTACAGAACTTTCTACAAACTAAAAATCTTTGTCAGATAGACAAGGATTTTTAGTTCGTTTACTATTTCTCAAATAGTGAAGTGTTTTCAATACAACGTGTTGCTTCTCTCAACAGCAAGTGATGGTTATATCTATCACAAATGGTTAAATCATATTACTGAATACCATCCATCAAATCCATTTTCTTTGAATTTCAAACACGACATTACCACAACGTTAATATTGATATACTCCACAACCATGGATAAGCTACCCAATCAAAAATTGACACGGATTCTATTTAGCTTCCAAGGAGAAGATGGGTATGATGAATTTCTAGTGAAAACAGTAAAAGTATTTTTAAGTGATAAAATGAAAGTAGACTTTTCTTTCGAAAAATCAATCACAAAACAAATGATGGAAACAACGAGGTCGGGACAGAAGTGTTCAGCTCCGAGAAATAAGAAGGAATTCACGAAGATTGTTCCTCAAATCTTTGGGAATTTCAGCTTATTTTCGAAGCCTTCAACTCTAGCATGTCTCATGCGTAGAAGTTGTTGAGAGCGAAACGCAGTGGAGATGAGTTGCTTCTGTTCCCGCCGTTTATTAAGATTTTACAAAGGTGTGGAATAGCTTAATTAGTTATGTCCCATCCACAATTACGATTTACCTTTTACCAAAGACCCACCCTGTCCGAATTGTTCATTTATCCTATTTACCAAATGCAGTAGAATAGACAGCCCTAAAAAATACGCTGTTAAACTTACAACAAGAATGAAGTACGTCCCCTAAGTAACACGGGGTACCAAACTCATTGAAAATCTCTCTGAGGGTTACTATGAAAGGACTCACGAGCATTATTCAAAGATTTAATTTTTGTCAAAATCAGCTAAATAATAAACCAAAAGACGTGTAAACGGACCGGCTGTCAATGGAAAATCCGAGTTCGTTTACACGTCTATTTGCGTTTTCATAAAAAAGAAATTTTTCCGATATGAGCTGATAGTACCTAACCTAGGTCTTAAAAACAATCAATTCAAAATCTCATAAATTTTTTTCGTATCTAAACGTACAAAAAAAGACACTTTCCAAATGAATGAAAAGTGTCCTGAAACCGTTGGTATAACAACGATTAACGTTTTGAAAACTGTGAAGCTTTACGAGCTTTTTTAAGACCTGGTTTTTTAGCACCAAATTATAGTAAATATTAAAATCCTTATAAAACATAGTGTTCAGCAACACTGTAGTGAGAAAGAATTCAATTTTTTTAGATTTGTTTTAGTTAAATGGTGTGAATTTTTGAAATAAAAAAAATAATTGCGAGCCGAAAATTAATAATCATTCTCAATATATAAAATTTTCCATTATACAAATGCCTTATTCATATAATTATTTAGTTCTAAAAGTTATTTCCCTATCATGTTATAATATCCTAATGTTTTTATCTGCATCAAGGTACCATTATAAGATTTATGTAGTATATTGGAAACTTGAGTTACAGACAAATTCTGATTATTCTCTATAAAACTTTTTTCTACATCTGTCATTCTTCTTCGTTCATTCTGCGTACTATACTTATGAAGCCCTTGTTTAAGAGCAATTTCATATAGGCTTTCTAAGCTAAAATCATATTTTTTAATTAGTTCATCAATACTTAAGGTTTTCCAATCATGTACAGCTATTTCCATTATTGTCAACACCTCTTCCTTCTATATTAAATTAAAACTACGCCAATGACAATTTCCTTTTGACATGTTAAACTAAGTAACGTAAATAATTTAAATACTACTATTCATCAATTTTTATTATACTCCATTTTGAATCGATTTTAAATTAGAGAATATGCAGATTGACCTAAATAGTAAATTATTGATATTGGCAAATAAAAAACATATTCAATTATAAAATTTGTCTTATAAACATTTTAAAACAATATATGGAGTTGATTAAATGGCTAACTTTACCTTCATTGACCTATTTGCAGGGATAGGTGGAATAAGAATCCCTTTTGAAGAACTAGGTGGAACTTGTGTTTTTAGTTCCGAAATTGATAAACATGCTGCATTGATGTATGAACAAAATTTTAAAGAAAAACCCTTTGGTGATATAACTAAAATAGAAACCGAAACTATTCCAGATCATGATATACTACTTGCCGGCTTTCCGTGTCAACCCTTTAGTATAATGGGAGAAGGCTTAGGATTCGCAGATACACGAGGTACAATGTTCTTTGAGATTGAAAGGATTTTAAAAGATAAAAGACCAAAAGCTTTTCTTTTGGAAAATGTAAAACAGCTAAAAGGTCATGACAAAGGTCGAACATTA
Organism: Enterococcus phoeniculicola ATCC BAA-412; assembly: GCF_000407505.1. GTDB lineage: Bacteria > Bacillota > Bacilli > Lactobacillales > Enterococcaceae > Enterococcus_K > Enterococcus_K phoeniculicola. The sequence continues at coordinate 18,547 of NZ_ASWE01000008.1, read as the reverse complement.
AAAATTATTCTAGATAAATTAAAAAGAATCGGATACAAGGTTCAGTGGAAAATATTAAATGCTTTAGATTTTGGGTTACCTCAAAAAAGAGAAAGAATTATAATCGTTGGCTTCCTAAATCATGAAATTGACTTTACCTTTCCAGAACCCAAGTTAAAAAAGAAATATAAATTAGAAGATATTCTAGAAGCAGATAACGATGTTGAAGCAAAATATTTTGCTTCCCAAGATATTGTACAAAAGAGAAAAGAACGTGTTGTTGATAAAAATCCCTTTTACCCATCTATTTGGCATGAAAATAAATCCGGAAATATTAGTATTTTAGATTACTCTTGTGCTTTAAGAGCAGGTGCTTCTTACAATTATCTACTTGTTAATGGTAAACGAAGATTGACTCCTAAAGAATTATTAAGATTACAGGGCTTTCCCAATAACTTTAAGATAGTTGTATCCGATCAACAAATTAGAAAACAAACAGGAAACAGTGTTGCTGTGCCTGTAATAAGAGCTGTAGCAATAAAACTAGTAGAAGCATTGGAAGCTAATAATTTATCTGTAATTTCCAAAAAAGTAGCCGTTATATAGGCTACTTTTTTATTGAACAATATTGTACCAAGAGTTGTCAAAAGCCAAGTCATCAAGTGCTTTTTCCTTATCAATTAAAGTTGGAACTTTATTCAATCTTATTTTTAAAGCATTCATAGGCACATTCTCATGAATAGTGAATTGAGAACCATGAGGTTGCCATGTAAATTTGATTATCTCCGTATTTTTAATTAAACCATTCAAGTTTCCCCTTTTATTCCAAACCCAATCATACTCACTAGAATCATATCTAACTGTATCTTTTTCAAAAAGAACAAATTCTGTAAGTTCCTTATTTCTGATTAATACACATGTTCTTACAAATTTATATTTTTGTCTTATTGCAGATACTCTCTCATTCCAAATTCCAAGAACTTCTTCACCTAATCTAAAAGGATCAGCAGATTTAGTGATATTATCCTCATCATAAGAATAGATAGGGGAATTTCTTCCAGATATTAATCTAACCGACTTAGTGCTAAAAATAGTTTTCGAAGATGATAGAACGGTTTTAGCACCCCAAGCACTTTGATTCATAATTATATCATCTAAACCGATGTTTGATGGCTTCCAATCTGCATTTATACTATCTGCGAAAATACGTTCCCAATCATCTCCTGTTATAACTGGATATTGATTAGTTAAATGTACATATGTGATATTTCCACAAAATTTCTCTACAAAAGCCGAAGGAAACATACCCAAAGGATATTCTGGTTTAACTTTATTTACACTTTTTAATCGCGGTTGTTTGAAGTATTCCATTTCTCTCTCCTTTCTTTTTTCTTATATTATATACAAAATATGTTCTACTTGCCATTGTATCTTATAAAGCACAATAATTTCTCTATTTAATGAATAATAATGACTGAATTATCTTAATATATTCATCTCTATTTGGATGTATATCAATTTCCTTAATTAAATCCACCAATTCAGGAGAAGTTTCTTCAACTACTCGCTTTTCTTGTTCAAACTCATCAAAAAATTCTGAATAAGAAACATCTAACCCTTTTAAAATAGCTGTAAAAGTAACTAAAGATATTTTAACAGCACCCTTTTCAATCTGCCCAACGGTACTCCTACTTATAGCAGCTCTTTCAGCTAGATTTTCTTGTGTGATTCCTTTTTTCTTCCGAAGATAGACAATATGATTAATAATTCTGTCAGCTTCATTTTTTGCAAACTTTTTTACATCTTCTTCGTTCATTATTAATCCTCCATCCCAATTTCTATTTAAAGTCTAAATGATAGATAAGTTCTACTCCATTCATCAAAAACTACATTTTTTTATTTTGTTTGAAATAATGAGAATTTGTTGTATAATATTCGATGAGCAATAAATAAATTAAGAAAAAGGAGTTTTTTAGATGAAAAAGATTTTAGTTATATCAGTCGTTAGTGGCACAATGCTTTTTGGTATGCTTTTAGCCTCAAACGAATCTCATGCAGCGGAGTGGACAGCAAATACACCTGACCGCATTCAAATTAGTGACGGACAAACAAGTTACACAATGGTATTTGGAGATACGCTTTGGGCGATTTCACAAAAAACGAATTTGAACTTACAAACATTGGCAGATTTAAACAAAGTGAATTTATTGGCAGGCGATCAGTATGGGCTACAAGTGGGACGTGTGATTTCATTTGATGGGGCGACTGTAACGGTTACGGAAAGTGATGGTACTGTGGTAAACCAAGCAACGGTAACAGATGAAAACAAAGTAAACAGTGAACAAGCAGTAGGTCAAGCCGTTGATCCAACAGCAACAGAGCAAAATTATGGTGGTTCAGGGTTAGCAGCAAGTGGTTATGTGGACAATGGAGATGGTACATCAACAAACACATCTACAGGAGAAGTGATTGACAATGCGACAGGGGCACCTGTTACACCAACACCAACGCCAACAGAACCAAGTACACCAGCGGAACCAACGGAACCGACAGAGCCGACAGAGCCAACTGACCCATCCGAACCAGAAGTACCGGAAGGACCATATGCAGGAGATATTCTATCAGGAGTAGAAAATGGGCTTGTAGGAACCTATACAGATGATGAAGCATTGATGGATGCGATGGATGCTTACAAATTGGCAAATGATTTACATGGTAGTGAATGGGATTACCTAATTTTAAGTAATGGTTATGGATGGTATGCAGTGTGGGTAAACCAATAAATGACTTGGATAAAGAGTAGGGATAAAATTATCCTCTACTCTTCTTTTTAGATTAAGTGAGAAAGAAGGATAATATATGAATAGAAAAAAATCATTTTACATCACTATAATTTTAGGAATAGCAATTTTGATAGGTATATGGGCATACTTTACGTTTAATACACCATTGGATCAAGCAAATAAAGATGCAGAGGTAGAACAGAAAGAACAAACAACTAAATCGAATAGTACATTGAAAGAGTTGTTAGGAACAAAAGAGGATGTACCTACAGCAGAACAAATGAATAATAAGTTGGGAAATGACTATTCAGGTGAAGATGTAGAAAAAGAATACGGTGAAGGTGTAGCACGACTATATTATGCAGGGATGATTGTTCCGAATAGTGAGGTATCTAAGTTGGAGGGTAGTGAGGCGTTACGCCAAATGAAGGAGATTATGATGCCCGATAAATATGTAAGTGGGTATGTGACAAATTCGATTGTGTATGATGAGGAGAATAATTATCAGAAAAGTGTAGTACCTAGTCCATTAATGTTAAGTGAAGGGCAATATTTTGTGACAGAAACGGGTTATGCGGAAGTAGCCTCTAACATTTCTGCAGGGTATTTCTATGTAGTATCGGATTGGAATAATTTAGGGAAATCCGCAATAGAAGGCTATTTAATTGCAGATAAAGATATGAATGTGATGGATTTTATTAATTCAATTGATACATTTACATTAAATGGGGAAGAACTAGGCTATTTAGGAGAGTTTACTGCGTATACAGATAAATTGAATGAAATTGAGGATCAGGAAAGTCGCACAGCGATGATAGAAGAAACACAAGAACTAGGCTATTTAGGAGAGTTTAGTTTGGCAAATCAAATGATGGCTAAAGAGAATGCAGAAGATTTAACGATATTGGCAGGAACAGTAATACAGATAGTTGGGGTATTTGATGAGTTAGATCAAGAAACAGCTGTTGTAGAATTGAATGGTGTGGCGTATGATTTGGCACCATTAGAAGAGAATAAAGAAGTGTCATTAAAAGAAACAGACTACTAGCACAATTAAATAATTATAGTCGCATTATTACTGCTGTGTTTCTTCTTTCTATGCGGTATTATAATCCTCAAAAGGAGGAGCACAATGGACTATTCACAATTATTTTCTGATTTAGAATGGCTTAATCTCAGAGATATTAAACTTTTAGTTGGAGAGAAGCCAGTCCAGATATTCATCAATACAGAACCTGATCAATATATACTAGAAATTTACCTATCAGAAATATGTATTTTTGATAAAAAAGTGGAGGATATGATTAATTTAGATATCCTTAAAAGATTTCTAATATGTCTTTTTAATGTGGAAGAAATGATTGTATAAATTGTTATTTATTTAGTTATAAGAGAATCGACTATTTTCGTGAATAAAATAGGTGGTTCTCTTTTTTCATTGCTGTCATGCTATTTGTTAGTGAGAATCAGTTAAACATTATAGCTGATTGATTTTTTTTAGTGAGAATTGATTAGACATATCAGGTATAAAATCATTGTATTTTACTAAAATCGTGAGAATTATACAGACATTTTAGCATTTATAAAATTAAGTTGTGAGAAACACCTAAACATATTAGACATAAAAAATGTGCTTGAATGAGCAGAAATTGAGCATGTCACAAAAAAAATTAGTTTATCATGACGATAAACTCTCAGCAATTTCTTCAAAAGTAAACAAAAAAGTAGCTTAAATAGTAGCTTTTTTTGTAAAACAGCTATTTATTTAAAAAATTTATCATCATGATAAACTCTTACTTCTTTTCAACTGATATGTATAGAGTATTCTCACCAAGTTATATCACTCAATTTCATGTTCAGAAAATCCATATTCGTTATTTTATATTAAAATTTCAATTCCCCTATTCTTCGAATACAAATATCTATACTGTGATAAAATTAATGGTAAACAGTAATAGAGAGGAATAGTTGGTAATGTCATACGCATTAAAAATATATGTTAAAGATGAGATAGTTATGTCTCGTAAAATTTCGTGGAATGATGATAACGATCTGGAGGTAATCCAAAAAAGCTTAAATGTTGATTCTGCGGATGTTCAATCATTAACTGATTCAATCGATGCCTGGGTTGATGATTTTGGAGCGTTAAAAAAAGGGAATTATATCATTGGTTTAAATATTAATGGTAATAACTACCAACTAGTGGGAAAAATTTTATTACTAGGTTTGGACAATAAAACTGGTAAAACCCGTGGTTTATCCGAAAAAGAAATGGCTTGGATTAGCCAAAATATTCACATTTGGCAAAAGCCGATTGGTTTTATCAACTAAGAGAGTTGTGACTGCTAAACTAGCAAATTATTTTAACAATGCTTTATATACTATAAAAAAGGAAGCTAACTTATATAGGAGTAACACCAATAATGAACAACAGCATTTGTTAGCTGTCGTTTTTTTGTAAATTTTACCTATACTCTACACTGACACTGCACAATGCTTGCGATATAATGTTTTTGTTGTAAACGATACGTGTAAAATAAAGATGTGGAGGTTTAGGTGAAAATTATGAAGGTTGGCTATATTCGAGTCTCAACAACCAGGCAAAATTTAGATCGACAACTAAAACAAATGGTGGATGAAAAAGTAGACAAATTTTTCGAGGAGAAAATTAGTGGTAAGGATACTAACCGAGCAGAGTTTCAAAAAATGTTAAGCTTTGTTCGACAAGGTGATGTAGTAATTGTCACTTCTTTAGATCGATTGGGTAGAAATTATGATGATATTAAATCAACCGTCTCAGAATTGCACTCTAAAAATGTAGCATTAAAAATTCTAGATGCCCCCTTCCTGAATTTTAATACAGGTAATAGATTGCTTGATAAAGCAATGTTCGACATGTTTCTATCCTTATTAAGCTACATCGCACAAAATGAACGTGAAAAAATTAAGGATCGCCAACGAGAGGGCATTGCTTTAGCAAAAGAAAAAGGTGTTTATAAAGGACGACCATCAGAATACAGTCCTATCACTAATGACCCACAGAAAAAAATTATTTATGAAACTGTATGTCGCTTACTAAATCAGCAAGTTTCTATCACTACAATCGCAAAAACAGTAGGCCTATCTCGTCCAACCATCTATAAAATTAAAAAGATTGCTTCCCAAGTTGATTAAATATGCTGGGAAGCAATCTTTATTTTAATTATCTCTAAAATCTCATGTCTATCACGTTCCGATAGTAAAGAGAAACCTTGAATCAAGGCAGCTAACTGGCCCGAAGATTCTTCTATATCTAGTTTAGCTGGCAAAATAGACACATACTTTTCTTTTTTATCATCAACAAGAGATTCATCTACTAATTCTTCTACAGTCAACTCTAACAAAATAGATAGTTTTGATAGATGTGATTCAGCCGGCTTAAATAAAGAGTTCTCCCAAGAGGAAATTGTACTTACAGGACATCCTAACTCTTCAGATAGCTGCTTTTGTGTGAGTTTCTTAACTTTCCTAGCTTTAAAAATATTCTTAGCATAGTTCTTTTTTTGCATAGTTACCTCCAAATAATAGTAAGAGAATATTCATAATTGCGATGGATTAGAAATATAGAAAAACATAAGTACAGATACAACATAACAACAGTAGCTAGATATGACTAAGATTGATTACATAAATACAGATATGCGGCAAGAATTTCTTGCCTATCATATTATTATCTTTATTTATTATATCAGGGGATAGAGAGATTGAAAACATAGGAAAAACATAAATTCCATATGGATGAACAAAATAAATACATAGTTAAAAAAACTATTAAACAGGCTTTTAAATCATTAATTTCCAATCCTTTATATAATGACGGAGAATCGGTTTCTGGATATGATATAGTATTTTTTGTAGAGATAAGCGCGCGTGAATTTGCTACAAAAACAGATAAAGGAGGTTATCGTATGTTCGATAACAAAATAGACGATAACAGAATTAATGAGTTTTTAGGCACATTCCGGAAAAATATTTCATATGGTTATACACCAATTACACAATTTTTGCCAGAACCGATTGAAGTAACCAAAATTGAAACAAGAGATGTCCTAAACTTTGGAAAAATGGTTACAAAGATGAGTTCTGAACCAAAATCTCACTTCTGCTCTTTGCAGAAAGAAGAGCTATTCACTAGCGACCTATTGGATATGATTGAGGGAAAGTATCATAATGTATTTTTTAGTCCATCTATTTATCGAGTTTACAGACGAAAAAAAGAATATGCTCTTTATCTAACAGCTTTATTTGTAGATATTGATCACTGCTCAGTATACGAGGCCCAGGAACGAATTAAATACTTACCTGAGGAGCTACAGGCTCCCACATTCATAATACGTTCTGGAGCTGGTGTCCATGTGTATTATGTTTTAGGCTTTAAACCCAAAGCATCAAAATATGTCAAATTATGGGAACACACAATGGAAGCACTAAGGCATATATTAGATGGTGATCCAAAAGTCATTGAAGCCGCTCGACTAATGAGACTTCCATACAGTTGGAACACTAAAGCAAATGCGATGTGTGAATTTGTCAGTTTTCACCCTGAGCGATCATTTGATCTAATAAAAGTAGCAGACAGTTTAGGAGTATTTAAAAAATATAAGACGAAACTCAGCTATTCCAAAAACAAGCAGAAAAAAAAGGGAAAGAAAAAGATACAATACCAAACAAATGGCTATAGCCAAGATTTCAAGAACGAAATCATAGAGCTTACAAAATTGCGGGCCACCCAAGGACTGGATATTGGAAATAGAAATAACACTCTCTTTCTGTTAAAACAGTTAAGAGCAACAGATCAGACTTTAGATTATGTAAATAACGAAATATTCTCAGAACCTCTTTCGGATACAGAAATTACTTATATTAAAGAATATGGCTCAAATACTAGTCAACCTCTTTCATTTCCTAACAGAGCAAAATCTGTGACAAAGTTACAAATAACCGCAGAAGAGCAGAAATTATTCAGGTATTTAGTGGATGAAGATGTTTACGAGACGAGAAAAGCAATAGCCTTTATAAAAGGTAGACCACTTTATTCATTGATGGGGTATTTATTGAAATTGTTGCAGCGCAAATATACAAAGAAAAAGAATGCTTCATTAAAGGTGTTAGCAAAAGAGCTAAAAATTAGTACAAAAACTGCATCTAAATTCAGAAGTAGCAGAAATCAAAAAGAAGACTATCTTCAGGTAGACATGCGTTTAAATGAAGTAAAACAAGAAGTTGAAAGAGTAACTACTACCTATCTTTCAACTTTAACTAAAGATAAAAATAAGCAACCAGTTGTTGAAGAGCTTCAGGAGTTTCAGAAGCTCCTAGAAAAGTTGGAAGTATTAATAAAACAAAGTAAAGAGTTTCAGAAAAAACGATTAACAATGGCAGAATATAAAAAGCTGTTGCAGTTAATCAAAATGTTGGAGGAACTTAGAAATGAATGTATGTAGTGTTTACAGCGGTATTGGCGGCTTGGATTTAGGGTTCCAAGCCACTGGGTTCCATATTAATCAAGCTATTGATATGGATGAATATTGCGTCCATGCTTATAAAGCTAATATCTCAGATAATATCATTTGCGGGTTAGTGAAAGATCATATTGAGGAGCTTCTCCCCCATGATCTCCTCATTGGCGGGCCACCATGTCAGCCATACAGCACTTTAGGGCTTATGAGAGGTTTAGATGATGAACGAGCAAAAACCTTTTATGATGTGTTAGAAATAACGAGAAAGCACCACACGAAGGTTCTCGTATTGGAGAATGTGGCAAATCTTTTGAGCCACCAAAATGGAGAGACTTTCAGGTATATGAAAGAGTGTTTAGATTATTTTGGATACTATATATACCACCAGATTTTAGATACTAAAAATTTTGGTATTCCAGCAAATCGCCGACGTGTATTTATTGTTTGCTTTAGAAAAGAGTATTTTAAAGACGAGCCTTTTAAGTTTCCAAGCGGATTTCCTTTAAAAACAACTTTACAAGAATTGTTGGACGAGGTTGTTGATACAAAATACTTCTTAAGTAAGAAGACAGCACAAAATATTTTGGACATACCAAGTGGAAATGGCAATCGGTTAATTAATCCTACTGTCGCCAAAACTTTAACTACTAAAATCAGTGCAAATAATAAAGTAACACAAAACACTTATGTAACGGATATTAAAAATGCAACAGATTCAGAAAAGAGTACCTTGAGACGGTTAACACCCAATGAATGTCGGAAACTACAAGGCTTTCCTGATGATTGGAAACAAGTCACATCAGATTTTCAGGCATACAAACAATTTGGAAATGCAGTAACCGTTCCTGTAGCAACAGCATTAGCAAAAACAATAAAAGCATATATAAATAAAAATTAATTAGACCAAAGAAAGAGGGAACACATGATGAATGAACTACAAATATTACTTAACGATGAACAACTAAAAAAAATTGGAGAGCAAGTCGCTGCATCATTAGATATAAAAGAAATTATCGAACTCATAAGTTCTGGAGAAAGGTATATGAATAAGAAGCAGACTTGTAAGTACCTTAAAGTAAGTAACAACACTTTAGATTCTTGGATTTTATGTGGATTACCACAAATACTAATTAATAATTCTGTCCGTTATGATCGTTTTGCAATCGATCGCTGGATGAATCAACTAGAAAAAACATCATAAGAGCACTATAATCAAGTCATAGTATTTGATTTCGGCTCGCAAAAAACTGGAGGAAAATACTATGGCAATTAACGAAACAAAGAATGGAACATATAGAGTTAGAAAAAAATATCCACTTGATGTGGCACTTCTTCTTGAATTAAAAAATCCGTATTTTGATAAAATATTTAAAACTATGAAGGAGGCTAAAGAAGCAGAATTGGATTTTGAAAATAAAATCCAAGAATTACGAAAAACTAAAGATAAGACTATTTTTGAGTTGGGTGGAGAAATGCTATTTAGAGATTTTTATGAGAGTATCTGGCTAGATGCCTACTCCAATGGATCAACAAGTTCACATCCCACTCCTCCCACAAAAGTAACTATAAATAATACAAAAGACGTTTTTAGGCTGCATATTCTTCCGATGTTTGGCAGGTACTCTTTGAACTATTTAAATCAAAATAAGCAATTTGTAGCTAGAAAAATGACGGTTAAAGCAAGGGAGTATGCTAACTTTAAGACATTGAGAAGTTATGTGAATCAAATATTTGATTTAGCAGAAGAATACGATTATATCAGCTATAATAGACTATCTAAAACTTTAAAAAAGATAAAAGCATTAAAAAAGATTCAATTAGCTAATAATAAGCAGAAAGAGGATAAGTATTTATCGGAAGAAGAATTAATAAAATGGATTAAGGCAATAGAAGAAGACCATGGAGAAGGGTTACTAACCACTCAGGATTATACTTTATTTTGGACCACCTATCTTCTTTCAGATCGTAAAAGTGAAAGTTATGCCCTACAGTGGAAACATATTGATTTCAACAATAACCAAATATATTTGGAACAGGCATTAGATAAATTGGGAAATGTAAAATCCACTAAAGGTAACAAAAAAACTATAATCCACCTCCCTGTAAAATTAAAGAAAATTTTATTGATTTGGAAATCCGAGCAAAAAAAAGAGTTAAAAACTTTGGAAATTGAGCAAACAGATCAACAATTTTTGTTTACCTATTGTGACATGCATGGGAATATTAATAAATGTGTCCATACAGATTTTTTAAACTATCGAATGAAATCAGTAAGAAAGCGTCATCCTGAATTGAAGCCTGCATCACCACATAAATTACGCCATACATCAGCTACCCTTGCAAAAAAATATGGAATGACTGTGGAAGATATCTCAAATGGATTAACCCATTCCAACATCGAAACAACTGGTACTTATTTAAATAATGATAAGGTCGTTCCATTAACCCCCGCAGATTATACGCTTAATCACTTGATGCAAAATGCTGGTGGGGAATAGGTGGGGATTTTGGTGGGGATTATTAAAAAAAGACTCCCAGAAAAATCTGAGAGTCTTGTAAAATCCACTTGTAGCAAGGGATTAACGTTTTGAAAATTGGCTTGCTTTTCTTGCCTTTTTCAAACCTGGTTTCTTACGTTCTACCATACGTGCATCACGTGTAAGCAAGCCAGCACGTTTTAGAGCTAGACGGAAGTCTGGATCTACTTCTAACAATGCACGAGCGATACCGTGACGGATAGCTCCTGATTGTCCAGCGTAGCCTCCACCGTTTACGTTAACAAATACGTCATATGCGCCTTTTGTTTCAGTAACTCCGAAAGGTTGGTTGATAACTTCACGCAAATCAGCGTGTGGGATGTATTCTTCAACATCTTTTTTATTTACAGTAACTTTACCAGTTCCTGGTACTAAACGTACGCGAGCAACTGCATTTTTACGACGGCCTGTGCCGATATATTGAACTTGTGCCAATGAAATTCCCTCCTATTAGATTAAGTTTGTAATGTCTAAGACTTCTGGTTGTTGTGCAGCATGTGGATGCTCTGCTCCACCGTACACGTTTAATTTTGTAAGTTGTTTGCGGCCTAAAGTATTTTTAGGAAGCATTCCTTTTACAGAAGTTTCGATTAAACGACGAGAATTGTTAGCACGTAATTCTCCAGCAGATACTGATTTCAATCCGCCTGGGTAGTTACTGTGACGATAGTAAATCTTATCGCTTGCTTTGTTCCCTGTTAATTTTACTTTATCTGCATTAATTACGATTACGAAATCTCCAGTATCCACATGAGGTGTGAATGTTGGTTTATTTTTACCACGTAGTACAGATGCAACAACTGCTGAAAGACGTCCCATAGGAACATCTGTTGCGTCTACTACGTACCATTTACGTTCTACTTCGCCTGCTTTGGCCATATATGTTGTACGCACGATATTTTCCTCCAATTTAAGTTTCTGATGTTTGACATACACTTCGAGTTTCCGGGGCTCTTTGTGGGGCAAACAATACCATTTAACATAATACCTTCAAAAAAGCCTTATGTCAATGCGTTTTCACTGCCTTTCGGAAAATTTTTTACTTCTTATGACTTCCTTTTCTATTTATTGCGAATTATTTTTACCTCTCTATTCTATTTATATGAATAAAAAATCCGAATATTCATCATTTTATGTATATTTTGTTCTTATTTATAAAAATATTGCATATTTATTAACAAAAAGTATTGTCATTTGTATTTATAGGTGATATGATGAATCCAACAATTTTTTTCAGGAAAATAAATGATTGATGGTTAAGGGGAGAATAAAATGAAGGAAAAAGTTATTTTAGCCTATTCTGGAGGACTCGATACCTCTGTTGCAGTAAAGTGGTTGGTTGATGAAGGATACGACGTTATTGCTTGCTGTTTAGACATTGGTGAAGGAAAAGATACACAATTTATCAAAGATAAGGCATTGAAAGTAGGTGCATCCGCTTCTTACGCAATTGATGCAAAAGAAGAATTTGCTCAAGAGTTTGCTTTGATTGCTTTACAAGGTCATACATTTTATGAGCAGTCTTATCCGCTTGTTTCAGCGTTATCGCGCCCACTAATTGCAAAAAAATTAGTCGAATTAGCACATGAAACAGGAGCTACAACGATTGCACATGGTTGCACGGGAAAAGGCAACGATCAAGTTCGTTTTGAAGTAGCTATTAGCGCTCTTGCACCAGAACTAACTGTCATCGCACCTGTTCGTGAATGGAAATGGTCACGTGAAGAAGAGATTGCCTATGCACAAGAAAAAGGTGTGCCTATTCCGGCTGACCTAGACAATCCTTACTCAATTGATCAAAACTTATGGGGACGTGCGTGTGAGTGTGGTGTTTTAGAAGATCCTTGGGCGACGCCTCCAACAGGTGCTTACACACTTACGGCGGAACTTGAAGACACTCCCGATATACCAGATATTATAGAGATTACTTTTGAAAAAGGTGTGCCTGTCTCATTAGATGGAGAAGAGCTTCCTCTATCTGAATTAATTCTTACTTTAAATACGGTTGCTGGCAAACACGGAATTGGGCGAATCGACCATGTTGAAAATCGTCTAGTTGGTATTAAATCTAGAGAGGTCTATGAGTGTCCTGGGGCAATTGTTTTGATGAATGCTCATAAAGAACTTGAGGATTTAACCTTTGTACGTGAGCTTGCCCATTTCAAGCCAACCATTGAACAGCAACTAAGCCAAGTAATTTATGACGGACTCTGGTTTAATCCTTTAACAGATGCGTTGATTTCATTCTTAAAATCTACTCAAGCTTATGTAAATGGTGTCATTCGTGTGAAATTATTTAAAGGGAACGTCATTGTTGAAGGAAGAAAATCAGACAATAGTCTATACAACGAACAGCTAGCTACTTATACTTCTGCAGATACATTTGATCAAGATGCAGCAGTTGGCTTCATAAAATTATGGGGACTTCCATCAAAAGTACATGCTGAAGTTCAAACAAAAGTAACCAACGATCGATTAACAAAAGTCTAAACAAGCGAATAACCTGTTTAGAAATGGTGTTTATTCATATTCATTAGTTTCTTTAGATTGTTCATTGGTGTGTTTCTTTTCCTCTTGCGGGAGAAATGAAAGAGACCAGCAATTTTCAATAATAACTGCGGATGCACTTTGAAAAAAGGCGAGTACAAATTTTTCGGGAAAAATTAATTGTTACCTGCAATCCGCTTTCCCCTATATGGGGCTCTTGGTAGGAGATGAAACAGGATTGATGAGAGGCTGGAACGTAGAAATACGTCCGTCTCTTTCTTTTTAAATAACGTGTATGAGGTGAAAAATATGGCGAAACTATGGGGCGGTCGTTTTGATGGAAAAAACGAAGCTTGGATTGATGCATTTGGCGCATCGATTCCTTTTGACCAAAAATTAGCAAAACAAGATATTACTGGCAGTTTAGCTCATGTAAAAATGCTGGCTAAAACAGCGATCATATCTAAAGAAGAAGCCGAGCAAATCATTACCGGTTTAAAAGCTGTTGAAAAAAAACTGATTGATGGTGAACTCATTTTTTCTATTGAAAATGAGGATGTTCATTTAAACATTGAAAAATACTTGCATGAAGAGATTGGACCTGTTGCTGGAAAACTTCATACTGCCCGTAGTAGAAATGACCAAGTAGCGACTGATATGCATTTGTATTTAAAAGAGACTATTCAGGAAGTGATTGAAAAAATCACTTTATTTCGGCAAGTACTTGTTCATAAAGCGGAAGAAACTATTGAAACCATTATGCCTGGCTATACACACCTGCAGCATGCTCAGCCTATCTCTTTTGGTCACCACATGATGGCCTATTATGGCATGCTGACACGTGATCAGGAACGTTTTACTGAAAGTATCAAGCGAGTAGACATCTCTCCTTTAGGAAGTGCAGCATTAGCTGGAACCACCTTTCCGATTGATCGCCAGTATGTGGCTGATGAACTTGGGTTTGCTTCCATTTATGAAAATAGTCTAGATGGTGTAAGCGATCGAGATTTCATTTTGGAATTTCTTAGTAATGCTTCAATTTTAATGATGCATTTGTCACGTTTTTGTGAAGAACTGATTTTATGGTGTAGTCATGAATTTCAATTTATTGAACTGACCGATACTTTTTCAACAGGAAGCTCCATTATGCCTCAAAAGAAAAATCCTGATATGGCTGAGCTGATTCGTGGAAAAACCGGACGTGTTTATGGGAATTTATTTGGTCTACTAACAGTGATGAAGGGCTTACCTCTCGCATATAATAAGGATTTACAAGAAGATAAAGAAGGAATGTTTGATACAGCTCACACTATCCTAACCAGTTTAGACATTATGGCAGGAATGATTGAGACAATGAAGCTAAATACACAACGAATGGAAGAATCAACCGAAAAAGATTTTTCAAATGCAACTGAGCTAGCAGATTACTTAGCAACAAAAGGAATTCCCTTCAGGCAAGCACATGAAATTGTTGGAAAATTAGTGTTAAGCTGTACACAAAAAGGAATCTATTTACAAGATGTCCCGTTGGAAGAATATCAGGCCATCACTCCTTTGATAAAAGAGGATATTTATGGAACATTAGCCTCAAAAACAGCCATCCAGCGAAGACATTCTTTTGGTGGAACTGGATTTGATCAGGTAGCAGCTGCTATCGCTCGTGCCAAAAATGAATGTATGCATTAAAAAACTACCCTACAAAAGTCAAATGACTTTTGTAGGGTAGTTTGCTTTCTTACTTACGGCTCTTTGCACGTGAATCTGCATCAATACCAGGTGCTTTTCCTAGTTTTGCTTGCAACATCCAGATTTTCTTTTCAATATCTGTTTTATTTGAAATAAAGATATCTTGTGTTGAATCGTCGCCCTCTTCACCAGAAACTTCAATTCCTTTTTGATATAAATCAGCAAGATAGCGATATCCGTCCACTAATTTTTCCATACGTTCAGGAATTGTACGATCCCAGTTTCCTACTTCATCTTCAATTCCAGTGTGGTCAGCAAACTCTTGTAATGTAGAATATGGAGAACCATCTAATGTAATTAAACGTTCTGAAATAACATCTAATTGGTCATTAATTTCGTCCATGTAATCGTCCATTAATGGATGTAATGTTAAAAATTCTGGCCCACGCATATACCAGTGTGTTTGGTGAATCACCACTGAAAACTGGCTCAAGTCAGCAACTAATTGATTCAATACTTCTTTTGTTTGTTCAAATTTCATAAATAATTCCTCCCATACATTTAATTTCCTTACATATAAAATGATAGTACGAAATCGAAAAAAAGTACACTACTTTCCCTTCTAAATTAGAATAATTCTAATTTAAGCATAAATACTCATTTCTTTTTGTTAATCAATCACCTATTTTCTTACTTTTATTCCAAATAAAAAAAATAGACTCACTTTTTTACGTATCCTAATTTTGACAACTATTGAAAGGAGCTCTCTATGATTTTATTTTTTATAATTGGATGTTGTTTTGGTTCATTTTTCTGTGTACTCGCTGAACGGCTGCCCATAAATAAACCGTTTTTGTTTGCACACTCGCAATGTACAACTTGTAAACACCGATTAAACTATTGGGACCTTATTCCTATTTTCTCTGCAATTTATAAACGATTCCGTTGTTCTTACTGTAACCAAAAAATTCCAATTATTTGCTTAATTTCTGAAATAGGCTATGGAATGATTTTCATTTGGTTCTACTTTCAGCCATGGACACATAAAACCTATCTTTTATTGATTTGGCTAACAATGGCTTTCTTACTCTCTCTTACAGATATTTTTTACTACTTAGTAGAACCAAGAATATTCTATCTATCCAGCATAATCTTATGGAGTTATTGGTTTTATTTAGGTAAAACATTTAATTATCCTTTATTTTTCGCTCTGCTGATTATTAATTTTGGCTTACCTTTTTTATTTGAAAAATTTGGTCATGGAGATTATCTTATTATTATTTCTTGGGGAATTCTCCTACCTTCTTTGTCATTTATCTATTGGTTATTTTTTTCAAGTTTATTTGGATTAATTGGGTATCTGCTTATTCATTTTTTCTTCAATAAAAAGATGATTGAACTCCCCTTTGTTCCCTTTTTAAGTCTGGGACTTTTCTGTACGTTATGGCTCATCTAAGAAGGATAATAATCAGCGTGACTTTCTGTACTTCTTTAGTTTCCGTAACTACTCGCCATACAGTTATACTTATAGGAATGAGCGAGTTTGAGATCAGCTATTTTAACTGCATTTTTGAACGTTCAATTCTTAATAAACGATAGAAATCGATACAGCTCTTTCAAAACTAAACCAAAATTATATTGTCACACTATTTTTTAAGAAATAGACAAGGGTGGGACATAACTCCCTAAGTTATGCTCCACCCTCTTGAACACTTCTGTTTCGACCTCACTTAGCTCTTAGAGAGAATCACTCTCACCTAACCTCATCTCCAATTTTTTCGAAGAAAACTAGCACGTCCCGAGCCTTCTCTATAACGTTCATAGTGCAACTTATTTTTTCTGTAGTACTCTTGATGGTAGTCTTCAGCTGGATAAAATGGTTTTGCTTCTTCAATAGTGGTGACAATTGGTTGAGTGAAGCGTCCACTTTCTTGTAGCCTCTTTTTTGAAGCTTCTGCATGCTCTTTTTGTTGTTCCGTTTTATAAAATATAACAGGTCGATAAGAATCTCCTCTATCTGCAAATTGACCAAATGCATCTGTTGGGTCTGTTTGTTGCCAATAAATTTCTACTAATTCATCATACGAGATAATAGAAGGGTCATAGGTAATCTCTACAGCCTCTGTATGCCCTGTTGTACCGGTTGTCACCTGTTCATATGTCGGATTCGCTACGTGACCTCCTGTATAGCCAGAAACAACAGATACGATTCCAGGTTGTTCTTCAAATGGTTTCACCATACACCAAAAACATCCTCCAGCAAAAATAGCTTGTTCTTCAGTCGCCATATTCTTTCCTCCTCATATATATTGGTCTCATACTTTTAAAATTTATCTATTAAATTCAATTCCCAGATAGAGTTTCTCCCTACAAAAAACAAAGGACTAGCTTTTCTTTTATCATACTCGCTTTTCCTAACTATTTCATAAAATCTGCTTATAAGAATTCTGGATAGAATAGATACTAAATAAAAAAGTACTTATACTATTCCTCTAACTAAGCAAATTTACTTTCCATGATATAGTTCCACCTTTAAAAGACAGCTTTGGAGTTCGTTAAACTATAAAAACTGAATTCTAGAACTCTTCTGTACCAGATTCCAAACCAAGTGCTCTACCAAGCTGAAGCGGCTTCTCGCTCGCCACCTACACCTGCGGATTCTTGTCCAACGTCCAACAAGGTCTCTGTGAGCTCATTTAGAAGACAAAAAAGAGAACACCAAAATGTTCTCAATTTTGTGGATTAATTTAAAAACAACACCATTTGACAAAAAAACGAAAACCAACTGTCTTTCATTGCTTAAAGAGCCAAAATTGTACAGCAAAAAAAGCATTCGATTAGTATGAACAAATCGAATGCTTTATCTATCGGGAAGACAGGATTCGAACCTGCGACCCCTTGGTCCCAAACCAAGTGCTCTACCAAGCTGAGCTACTTCCCGTTATTAAAAAAAAAGCCTACGCGCCCAAGAGGAGTCGAACCCCTAACCTTTTGATCCGTAGTCAAACACTCTATCCAATTGAGCTATGGGCGCATATGAAATTGTATTACTATGCCGAGGACCGGAATCGAACCGGTACGGTGATCACTCACCGCAGGATTTTAAGTCCTGTGCGTCTGCCAGTTCCGCCACCCCGGCGATATTGCTCTTTGGCAAAGCGGAAAACGGGGTTCGAACCCGCGACCCCCACCTTGGCAAGGTGGTGCTCTACCACTGAGCTATTTCCGCGTCATTTCTGATGCCGGCTAAAGGATTTGAACCCTCGACCCTCTGATTACAAATCAGATGCTCTACCAACTGAGCTAAGCCGGCGTATGTATCTTAATGCGGGTGAAGGGACTTGAACCCCCACGCCGTAAGGCGCTAGATCCTAAATCTAGTGCGTCTGCCAATTCCGCCACACCCGCAAAAATATGAGCCGTACAGGGCTCGAACCTGTGACCCTCTGATTAAAAGTCAGATGCTCTACCAACTGAGCTAACGGCTCGTATGGAGGTTAACGGGTTCGAACCGCTGACCCTCTGCTTGTAAGGCAGATGCTCTCCCAGCTGAGCTAAACCTCCATGACAACTTTAA
>NZ_ASWE01000007.1 GCF_000407505.1 Enterococcus phoeniculicola ATCC BAA-412 | reverse complement strand
AAACACTGACATCTTCAAAGTAATCTTCAACCATTCGTTCGCTCCTTTTTAGTGTTGTTCTTTCTTTTTATAAAACAACCATCGAACAAGAGAGACTGCCAGTACACACAAAACAAAGAACAGGAGTGGCATTTTCCACAGCTTTTTAGTTATTTGTTGCTGTTGCTGTTTGATGACTAGATGGTTGTCTTCTGTTTCTTTTAGTTTTGCTTGACTCGTTTTTTGCTGGTCTTCTTCGAGTGGTCGGGCAGTGATAACCAGTCGTTGCTTGGTGCTTTGTGGCACCGGGCACGTAATCAGCGTCAATAACGCTTCATCGTGTGTCTCCAGTACAGAAATCGTGGTTTCATCCACAATGGTCATGTCCTCTACCTCATACACTCGTTCTTCATCCAAATAACTCACCAAAATTTGATCCTGCTTCTTTACTTCAAGCAGCTTGCCAAACAATAACTCATCAATACCTAAATGGTGCCCAAACAAGACAAAATTATCCTTTGCCAATGTTCGGTCTGGATACATGACAACCCCGCCCAAAAGGAGATTCTCGTTAGTAATACCCACGAGAATCGGCTGTTCTAGCCCCACAGAGGGGATCAAAATCTGCCCATAGCTTTCTTGTGTTGCCTTTGCACGATTGTTGAAAATAGAAGAAAGCTGTGGCGTTTGGATTGCTTCTTCCACTGGATATTCGGTTGGCAAAATTTTCTGTTGAACGAACGCTGTTCGTTGAATTTGCCAACCAATCATACTATCTTTTAACCAAGGGGAAACGATGAACAACAAACCTAAAATAACGAGTCCATCGATGAGGCATTCAACAAACCATTCTTTTTGTTTGTTACTTAGCCTCTTCATCTTTGTCTTTCTTTCTCTTTAAAAATAAAATCAATAGTAGAATCGCGATCAATAAAATCAGCGCGCCAATAATAACATACAGCCATGGGAAATCTTCTTTTTCAATCGAAACATCCTTGGCATTTAATTTATCCGCCACTTCTTTTTTGATTTCAAACTCTTTTTCAAATGTCCATTTATAAAGATAACGAACGGTGTTTCCTTCTTCGTCTTTTACTTCATACTTGCCGCTATCAGACAATCCACCATAAGCAACTGTCTTCAACAGGTATTTCCCTGCTTGTAACTTTTCGCCATTTAATGCGATTGGATACTCAAAATTTGAATTAGGTGCCATCTGCATTCTCGGCGCAGATGATTTGTATAAAACGTCACTTTCTCCTTGCTTTGTCACCTCGTGGTTCATACGTAATTGATTCAAATAAACAGGCGCTGGATTTTGAAACCCAACATTAATTACGTTTCGAACATTCACTTGAGACGCATTAATCTCGAGTATGTTTAAATCTGGCTTTACTTCTACATCTGTTTCTTTTAACACAAGTCCTACGGCGAAGGCATATTCGTTTTTGATTGCCATGCCTGTTTCTTCATTTTTTTCAGTTTTCGCTTTTTCAGAGACGATTTCTTTGAATGTAATACCACCTGCTAGAATCCCGTCAAATGAGTCCTTGGGCATCGTAATTTTCAGTGGAACATTCATTACACTCTTTGGTTTTAGGGTCACTTCTTCTTCGACTTCAACGAGATCTTTCAAATTATACTTTAATGACTCATCTGCTTTAATCTCGTTGGGACTGTATTCCACTACCCCATTTAAATTCGTTGTAGCACTTGCCACATGAATCCCCACTTTGACCTCTTTATCAGTGCTGTTTCTAAGCTCCACTTCAACGGTCTGGGCTTGATCTGGTTTCATCAATAATTCAAAATATGTTTTATTTTTATCAATTTGATTTTCAGGTATGACTGGGCTTACCGCAAAATTCAGTTTGGAAGCAACCCCTGGACTTGTAGTGAACAAGATGCCTCCGATGAATAGAAGCGTCCACATAATTTTTTTAAGTTGTTTCATATAGTTCATTTCCCCTTTGTTTACTATGCAAAAATAGAGCCTGCTTTTTTTATATCAGAGTAACTTTGGATTGGAGCGAACGTCGTTTCCTCGAAAAACGAACAGGTCTGTCCTACTCATTTCTGAGGGTTCCCACTCACGCCTATCACCGTTTATTTAGATTCAAAGAGTCCGAAACATAGCTCAAGGAGCTATGTCTCAGACTCAGACCTTTCAATGGAACTTCCGCGATTCTTCCGTTGCTTTCATTAAACCCCTGGAACGTCACTAAGTACCCATGTAAAGTTGGTTTCATAACGATCGCTATATTTTGTTGAAGAGCCTGGTACTTCAAGAGAAACACTGGTTGCTGCTGATGCTTGATCAGTTCCCCAATCAAACAAGTAAGTTCCAGCACCTTCGGTTGCTTTTGCACTCATCACTAAGGTTTCAGCACCTGGTGCTAAAACGATTTGTGTAGGACCTGTTGGCGCTGTTGAATGGGAAGCAGTCACTACGTTTCCGTTGTCTAACGTAATTTCAGCCCCTTCTAATTCAGTGCCAGCCTTGATGTTTGTTGTTTTAAATTGTGCATCCTGTGTCACTTTAAGTGTCCAGCCTGCTTCTGTTCCTCGGTTATCTGTTACTTGGACAAAGTTTGGACCCGTTGTATCAGTGCCTGCTTTATCTTTGTATGCTTGTGGTAAAGCATTGTATGTTTTTATAACAGAGGTAATAGTTTGTTCGCCAAAGTAGAAACTTGATGCAAAATCAATAGATAGTGGTCCAGCTGTTCCTGGTTCTGATGGATCTTCTCCATCTGGATTTGTCGGTGTAATTGGATCTACTGGTTTTAATGGATCCACTGGGTCAGTTGGATCTGTACTTGGTGTATAAGTAATCACACCTTTAGATGGATACGTATCTCCTGTAGTTCCTGCTTGTGCTGATAATGGAGCTAAAACTGCTGCGCCAAACAACGCGATAGTTGCTACTAACATTTTTGTATTTTTCATTTATATTTCCTCCCAATAGTCAGTCGTCTGATTGTTTTTTATAAAAATCATTTGAAGTGTTTTTTCTTTACTCTAATGCAATTCCTTAAATTGATGGTGTATCTGACAATGTCCAAGTTAATGTTGTGCTGTATTTTACTGCGTCTTTTGGTGTGCTACCTGGTACAGATAAAGAAACGGTTTTTGTAATTTGTGCTTCAACATCATCGCCTGCTGCATTTTTTTCTGTGACCGTCTCAACATCAGAGGCTTGCCCCCAAGCTGTAGCCCAAGTTCCTGCACCCGCGCCAACTTTCGCTCCTGCTACTACTGAAGAAGCGCCTTCTGAATCCAATACTAAACCTGCATCTTGTGAAATAGGAGAAGTTGGTGCTACAGCAGTTGAAGTTGCTTGTGTTTTGATGGTTGGTGCAGCTAATTGAATCACTGAACCTGTCAAAACTTTGTTTAATGTTTCTGTGTTTGTAAATTGACCATTTTGTTTCACTGACAACGTCCAACCAGCATTTGATCCGCGATTATCAGATATTTGTACATAGTTAGGTGTTGATTTTGATGGATCGACTGTTCCGTCTGCTTCTTTGTATGTTTGCGCACGAGCAAAATATGTTTCTGTTTTGTTGCTGATTTTATTTAAGCCAAAATCAAAGCTTGACGCATAGTCAATCGATAAAGGACCGTCTGTTCCTGGTTTTGGTCCTGTTGGATCCGTTGGATCAATTGGTTTAACTGGTTTGTCTGGATCTGGATCTGTTGGGTCTACAGGATCTGTTGGATCTGTTCCAGGCATAAATTGAACAACTCCGTTACTATCATAACTTTCTTCTGCGGCAAATACTGAAGCAGGTGCTACAGCTAAAATAGCTACTGCTACGAATGGTAAACTTAATTTTTTCATTTTTTTCACTCAACCTTTTCCTTTTATATGTTCGTTGGTTTTTACTTTTTATGTGTTTTTTTCTATGGTGCTGTAGGAGTATCAGATAACGTCCATGTTAATGTTGTGCTATAAGCGTCTTTTAATTTCACGCTCTTACCTGGAACTTTTAGGGAAACAGCAGTAGCAGCTTCCGTAGCATCTTTTCCTAAATCATATAACCATGTTGCAACTCCTTGTTTATCGCCAGCTGTCATAATCACTGATTTTGCTCCAGGAACAAGTGTCACTGCTGCAGTAGCAACGGGTGTGATCGCTTGAGATTCTGTTTCGTTTAACCCTTCTTGTAGATTTGATACGGCTTTTCCATTCGCAAATGATAGCTTTGCGCCTTCTAAAACATCAGATGTCGCTGTTTCAAATTGTGCGCCTTGAATCACAGATAATTCCCAGCCTTTTTGTGTTCCGCGAGTATCTGTTACTTGGACATAGTTTGGTCCATCTGCTGTACCATCAGAGAATGTTTGTAATGCAGCATAGTAAGTTTTATCTACTGTTGAAATAGATTGTTCACCAAATTGGAAACTAGACGCATAATCAAGAGATAAGGGGCCGTTTGTTCCTGGTTTTGGTCCTGTTGGGTCAACTGGATCAACAGGTGTAACAGGTTTATCTGGATCTGGATTCGATGGATCTAATGGATCCGTTTTATCTGTTCCTGCTTTAAACGTAATTTCGCCTTTTGAATCATAGGACCCTCCATCTGCGGCAAAAGTTGTTGTAGCACCTAACAAGCTACTAAATAAGATGATTCCCGCTGTTAAAATGGTTGTTTTTTTCATGTTTTTCTCTCCTCAAAATAAATAGTGTACTAACTCCTAATATAGCTACGCCCAAAAGTTGACTCTTGTTAAAATGATCATCCCCGGTTGCTGGTAAAATGGTCACACCGCTTGTATTTTTTTGAACGGTTCCCGGTGCAACAGGTGTACTAGGTGTAACAGGTTTTACGGGTTTATCTGGCTCTGGAGGAATCTCCTCAGAGCTTTCTTCCGTTGGATACTCATACGTTCCGTAAAACGAAGTTACACCGTTACTATCATATTCCCCAACTTCTTCAGCACTAACTGTACTTGGAACACTCGCTATGAAAAAGAGTAGTGCAAAGCTGCATAGCAGTTTTTTCATTGTCTTCTTCCTCCTCTTAATTCCCAGGACCAGACACTAATGTCCAAGTGAGCGTACCTTCATAATTTCCTAATCGCTGTTTGTCAGCAGGAACCTTCAACTTCAATCCTTTATCTTTCGTCTCTCCCCATTGATCTGAAATGACAAATTGCCCATCTTGTTGAAGGGTTGTATCTTCTACAATTACTGCATTCGGTCCTAACTGTCTATCTGCCACCCCGTCAGAAAAATACATGGTTTCTTCCAATGTCGTTGTCCCCGAAGTTAATGGGGCTGTTTCTACAACAGTCATTTGCCAGTCATCTCTTTCAGATCCCCGTGTGTCTTGAACCGTTAAGTTTCCAACAATACTTGGCCAATAAGTTTTTAATCGGTTAGAAACCATTTGATTGCCAAAATTGACATCACTTGGAATTTCTACCACTTTCAGCTCGCCTGCAATCATGACATTAACAACCTTCTCAATAGAAATCGTGCCATTGGAGTAGCTGTATTTCGTTGAGACGTTCTTCACTAACTCAGATTGCTGGGTATTTTTTATTGAATCAAACGCATTTGTATCAATTGTTGGTTTTTCCGATGCACGTCCATCCGCAAATAATACCTGTGCCAATGTATGTGTATTTAAATCTGTATCATCTACTAATGCATTGGCCTCTTCCAGTAAAAATCGTGCGGATTTTGCATAGATTGCTGTACTTCGATCACTCGATATACTTGAATCATCTCGAACAACAATAAGGTTGTACGTTTCTTTTACTTTATTTGCATCCGTGATACCAGATGAATAGGAAATCTTATGTGCTCTTGATACCTCATCTATTGCCAGTGGTTGGCGAATCGCTTCCAACAGTGCCTCTGTAATATTGTCATCATTTAAGAACGGACGGCCAGTTACGGAAACATACTTGTTCACATCTGTTTTAGACGTAATTTGGCTTGCCTCTTGTTCTGTGATAAACACATTATTTGCAGATAGCTCTGCTTTATTGGAATATTTCACTTTCACTGTGTAACTATATTCTCCATCTGGTGATGTCCAATCAACCGCATCTGAGTTTGGCTGTTCATCAATCACTTCATCGGTTGAACCAATCTTTGTTGAAACAATGCTTCCTGAATATACCCATGAACCAGTTGTTTGTGTCTCAGGTGTAAACGTAAGTGTAGGGAAGATTCCACGTTCTGTAGGAATCACTAATCGACCTTTTTTCACTGATTTCCCAGCGACTTCTGTTCCCCAAGCGTCTAAAGTCAAAGGTAAATTATTCTCTTTTACTTGTGTGACATCATGAGAAATGGTCCCGTCTCCATCAGCAATACCTGGTGTTTCTACTTCGTAGTCAATAAATGAGCCGGGTAAAGCGATCCCATAGCCGCTTCCAGCTTTGGTTACATCATTGTCTCCGATATACGTTTTCCCGGTTGTTTTATCGTAGCCTGTAAAGTTCATTGGCTTGATACTCTCCGCATTTTTAATTGTCGGATTGACAGTGAGTACTTGAAACGCTTTTGTCGAGCCAAACCACGTACCATTACTTGCCACCATTGCCGACGCTGCCGGAGAGGTAGCAATCCACGTTAAGCGATCTTTTGACTCATCTGGTGTTTCAAAATCAGAGATATTGATTTTCCCAGTGCCAGGCATAGACTCTACTGTCCCTTCATCTCTAACTGTCAGCTTCCCAGCTGAGATAAATCCAGAAGTATTCGTTGAAGCTATTCCAAACCCACCGCCTTTTGAAAGAGTAATATCTCCAAAAGTGTTATAGTTTCCTGTATGCAATGCCGCAGTAGCAGAGAGACCATTTTTAATACTTCCAGTTACTGCCATCAACTTTGTACCATTTGTAATATCCATCTCAGTGAAATTAATGATCCCTAATCCGTTTACATTAATTGGTTCTTTTTGATAGACATCTGTTCCATCAATATTATGGCCAATATTGATGGATACTTTATTGCTACTCGCCCCAACAATCGCATTCGTGAAGTTATCAGATTGATTTCCTCCAGAAATTCCGTTAACACTTGTTGACCCTTGAATATTCATTTCTACATTTCTAAGAATTTTTGCAGAAGAAATATTTGAGTAGTTTGTCGCATAAAAGTTTCCAACATTGGATCCTGTTGCCTGTATGTTCATGACAATTGATCCACTACTTGTATTCCCAGCCGTACGACCACCATCTCCGTATATAGAAGCGCCATTTAAAACATCTGATCCTGGTTTCGTAAAAATATTCAAAGTTATTTTATTTGTAGCATCTGTACCTAACTTGGTTGTTCCATCATAAGGAATTCCACCACTGATATTGGTTCCTGTTGGAAGACCGAACTTTCCGGCATAGTTTCGCAAATCGATGGTCAATTCACTATCTCCTAAAATAGATCCAGCATAGGTTGGACCACCAGCTAGTGCTTCCTTTGTAGGTACCGAAGATGAATGGTTTTTCCCTGAAAAGTCTCCGCCATAGATGTAATTTTTTGAATTTCCTGTAATAATGTGATCATTCGTATAGCCAAATGTCCCTCCTACAGAGGCATTAATAGTACCATCATGGACGGTTACTCCAACATCACCAACAATCTTTTGATCCCACCAGCCACCACCAGATAAGAACCAATCGACTTGACCATTATTTACAGTTGCATGGCTATTCCCATAAATCCGTTTTCCCGTATAACCTGCTCCTTCAAGTGTATCCACCACACCACCATTTAGTGTCATTGACGTATTTCCTTCGATAACACCAGAAAAACCTCCACCATACGTCCATCTTGCTAAAACATTATTCAGTACGGCACTTGTATCTCCATAAATGTAGATATTGGTTGCTCGAGCAGCATTACTACCTCCACCACCAACAATATCAAAGGCTCCTGTACCAGTAGAACGACTGTTGTTTGTATTCAAATAAGGAAGCCCAGCTATATATGCTCCTCCATTGCTACCATATACAAATCCTTCTCCTCCAGCGCTTCCATCTGTGTGGGCTGTTCCAACTTCAACCGAGGTATTCCCTTCTATATAACCTGCATAACCAGCTCCACGGGTGAAACCTGTATTATCCGCCGATCTACTGATTGCTCCTTCAAGAATTTTCGTTGATACATTGCCATAAACCTTAAATTTAGCTGTTTTTTCTGCATATTCTTTTCGTGCTTCTTTTGTCATAGCATCATATGCTGCATCCGTTCCTGTGGTTAAGCTGACTGCAGTAACACCCATTCCTCCCGCACCATCAATACGGTTAAATGACCCTTTCCCCCAAGTTCCTGCTTTGATAGTATTGGTAATGTTCCCCGTGATAGTTCCAGAAGTTTCATTTGCACCAGCAAATTCTGCTGATCCTCCTGAAAATTTACTTGTATCAAGGTTTGATGTAATAGCTGACACATTTTTTATTGTCCCTATGTCTCCAGATTTAGATCCACCAAAATAATCTAGTGTCGTACTGTTCCACGCACCGTAACCACTAATAGTATTCATTACAGACCCTTGAATATTCCCATACTCCACGCCCCCGTGATATGTACCGATTTTATTGCCGGCTGACGCCACATCACTCGTGATTTCGGTCTCTACATTTCCTGTGACATGTGCTGGATTTGCTGAAGTTCCTTCACCTCCACCATAAACATTAGTGATTGTCCCGCCACTGTTATTTATGTGTACAAAAATATTCCCGTTTACAGTACCTGATTTTGCGCCACCTGCTACAGTGTTAATTGTTCTTGTAAAATTATTAACATTGATAGATGGATTTCCATTCAGTGTCCCACTTGTTTTATTTCCTCCATACACCTTCCAGGTTAATGTACCTGTTGTTTCTATTGTAATAACAGGATTACCAGTAACATCTCCACTATCTGTTCCACCATAAATTGTTAAACCGTTCCCTGAAGAACCACCATTTAAAGTTAGGCTATTCCCATTCATAAACATATCGGTGCCTGAGTAATTAATATTTCTAAATTGGACAGACGTTCCAAAATGAATAGTTGTTCCTAAAGATAAAGTTTTGCTTCCAGTAGGTACGGCTATGTCTTTAGAAATCGGATCCTCCGGATTTCCTGTAATTGTTAATGTACCTACTTTACCTTCTAATGAATAAAAAGTAGCATTTTCTGCCGTAACTATCGTTGGAATATTTTTGGCCACAGTCGCTGCTGATAGTGTTACATTCGTCCCTATGTATAAGACGTAGTCCCCACCTGAACCATTTTGATAAAGATCATTTAATGCTGATCGAACGCCTGCTTCATTTGCCGTATACTCCTTGTAAGAATTACTTGACTCAGTAGGATCAGGCACAACAATTACTTTCGTTTTATCTGCTGTACTAATTATATCTTTTATCGAGCTATCTACTTTTGTTGTAGCTAACCTAGTCGTCTTTTCTTTATAAATTGCCTGAATAGTTGTACTTTTAGCAATTTTAATCTCACTTAATTCTTTTTCAGAATAAATCCTACCGTTTATTTCCCAACCAATAAAATCTGTTAGATTATCAATAATTGGAATTTCACTTATCGCTAGCTGACTCCCCTCCTCCTTTTCAATAATTATTTTTTCTCTTTTTGACGAGAAGCTGTGTTTGGCATCTGTTTGGAAAGTTACTTCAAAGTTCACAACTTTCTTTTCACTTTCTTTTTTGCTCTCTTTTGCCGTTTCTTGCGAAGACTTCACTTTATTCTCAACGATAGATTCATTTGATTCTGAAGAACTGAATGAATTTGTAGACGATTGATTAGATATGGTTGTTTCTTCAGTTCTTATTGTCGATGACTCGTCTGGTAAAGTATCCGTTGAAACAGTCTCTGCAACTGCAACGGTGGACATCCAGACTGGGCTTAATGCGAAAGTCAAGCAAAAAAATATTGTTATGGTTTTTTTCACTTTTTCCCCTCCTTCTTCTGTTTTTACTGTATAAACAAATATCGTCATCAACGAACTCATCTACGAGAAAAGTATAATATAATTTTTTTCAAAATTTTTGTTTTGTTTTTTTAATATTGACAAATTTCCGGCAATTTTTAGAAAGACGAATTCATGCTTGCTTTAAAGAAATTAATTTATAAATGTTCTCTTCAGAAACTTCTGATTATTTGCTTATCTTAATATCTATCTTATATAAATTAGACATTAATTCTTTCCATATTTTTTTGTAAAAAAAATAAATATTGATGTGCAGGAATAAAATTTGAAAAATCTCTAAGTAGCAATTCTTTAATTTCTATACTTGAAAAAGAAAACACTGCTTCAATTTCAAGTAGATACGCTTGAAATTGAAGCAGTGCTATTTTCTTTACTCATTAAATATCTTAGTTCACAGCATTAATAAATAGAACTATGTGCAAGAATAAATTCACTAAGTGTTTAATATGAATATTTCTAAATAAATTTTTAATCACATTTGTAATTTTTCAAATAATTCTTTCAATGAATTAAAATCTACTTCTCTCATCTGTGAGCTCACAACAAGAAATTCTTGATCCACTCGAATCTGATTCTTATCAAATGGATTTGTTGCAACGATAATCTCGGCATCTGATACCTCCGAAACAAACTGAATCATATATTGATCTCTAAATCTTAAATAAATTGCTTGCTTCAAAAATTCACTAAATGACAAAGAGGTATCAGTTGACAAAAATAGAGATATTTCAGATGGCGGAAAACCAAACTTCTCTATTGGATAAAATCTAATAATCATTAATAAACAAGGAACTTTCATTGCATCATAATGGTGAGGATCGTCAACTTGCTGAATAAACTCTAACCAGAAATTTTCAAATCTTTTCCAATAATTAGGATAGGCTGATTGGAAGGTTTCCATATTTAAAATATGAGTGGTATTTTTGCTTGGTTCTGAATCATAGTTTGTAAAATAATACGCGAGATAGTATTTAGCCCAATTCTCAGATAATTTTTCTTTATCATAATTATTTAATACACTAAAATAGCTTTCAAGAATCATTAAAAAGAGTTTTTGTGATTTCATCATTTTTTTTAAGGTATTAGACTCAATATTTATAGATAATGGCAAATAAATATCATATAAATCAGAGTTATACATGGTAACAAGTAACATATTCCAATCCAGATTACTCCACTGAGAAAAAAATTCTGGTTTTTTCGGAAGAGTAAAAGCTTGGATGATGTCGAATTGTTCTTCAGTTAAACTTAGTTCCTTTTTTCTCGAAATGGCATTTGAATAAATAAATATCCATATAGACAGTAATTCAATTTGTAACGAGCTATAAGGAATATTTAGATATTTTAATACTTCTTCAGCAAAAAAATTCATATTTGGCTTTGTATTGCTTCCAAAAATATTGGGAAACTGACGACTAGTGCTCCAGATAAACACGTAGGAGAATATTCTAATATTCAATTCCTCTGCCTTAAATTTAATTTCATTGCCATAACTAATTTGAATATTATAAGCTGCTACTTCCTGATTGATTTGTTGGATTTTTCTATAAAGGGTGGCTGCACTAATATTATGTGTTAGACAAAAGTTTACTTTATAAACTACTCGCTTCTCAATCAACTCCAACAAAATGTCATAAGCGATATCTTGAGAAAATACTAACTCAAATAAACTTTGTAAATTCGTTGAAAATCGTTTTAACTTGAAATACCCACGTTTAGGATTCATTAATTCTACTGAAAATTTATCTTGTCCGTCAATTTGATTTATAAATTCTATAAGTTCTTTTAGAGATTTTAAAATTGTAACAGAATTGCTGTAACCTAAACGTTTACGAATTTCTTCTACAGAAAGAGCTTCTTCTGAAATATCTAATATTTCAATAATATCTTTTAATAATAACGTTCTATATTCTAATCCAAACATATTATTTTTCTCCTTCTACTATCATTTAACCTATGATTACCTCTTCATAATAGCTCATTCACAAAGAAAAACATAAACATACACTTAACTCTATTAAAGCATCTTTTTTACTCACTAATAAGATAGTAGAAATTACCTATAGATAAAACGTAATCTAAAGTGAGGATAACCAAACAAAGAATTAGATATAGAGAGGTATCTACTTGGTGCTGTAAAATCTCGAGGCTTTACTTCCTATGATGTACAGTACGTACTTAATTCTCGGAGCTAACGCCTTCGATACGATCCTAACACTCTTACATTTTATTATTAGTTGTGATTTATGAGATAATTTTTTTCTCAGCCATTTCCCTTCAACTTTTCCAGCTCCTCTTCTGAAAGCTGTCTATAGTGTCCTAGTTCAATATCTTTTGGAAGGGGTAAATTCCCCATTCTTACCCGTTTCAAATAGGTAACTTCTTTCCCAACAGCTGCCACCATTCGCTTCACTTGATGAAATTTCCCTTCATGAAGTATCAGTTGGATTTCTGAGGTTTGTTTTTCTTTATCAACAGATACAATGGTTAATTGCGCGGGTAATGTTTGCTCTTCCCCGCTAATAATAAGTCCTTTTTCAAATAATTCTACGTCCTCTTGGGTCATAATTCCTGAAACGCACGCATAGTATTCTTTCTCCACATGCTTTTTTGGTGAGAGTAATTGGTGAGATAATACCCCGTCATTTGTAATTAAGAGAAATCCTTCTGTGTCCTTATCTAAACGACCAACAGGAAATAAATCCTCTCGATAGGCTTCATCAGAAAACAAATCCAAAACAGTTTCATCATAATTATCTTGCGTTGCAGAAATAACCCCCTGTGGTTTATTTAGTAGGTAATAAAAATATTTTTGGTAGGTAAGTTTTTCCCCTTCAAATGTAATAATATCCACTTTTTCTTTCACTTGGAATTTATCACTTTTTACGACCTCTCCGTTTACCTGAACATTCCCTTTTTTTATAAAAACTTTTACCTCTTTTCGACTTCCTAATCCTACATCTGCTAAATATTTATCTAAACGCATCTTTTTCCTCCTAAAAAAGAGTGGAGCCGACATTGTCAGAATCTCCACTCACTGATTATTTTATTTTTAATTTACGACGTAAGTCGCCTACTCGATTTCCCAGAAGTTTATCAGCTAAACGTGACTTCAATGCTAGGTAGCCATACGTAGCACCACCCACTGCTGCAACTAATATAATTAGAATGAATGACTGGAACTTACTATCCGTATTCAGTACTAGTCCAAAAATGAACCGAGCAATTCCTGCTGCAATCACCATCAACATAGTCATAATAAAAATAAGCAAAGTTCTACGTGCAGTTAAGCTGATATTAAAACGTGTCACCTGATGAATCTTTCTCACGATGAGGAAGCAGGAAACACCAAAACCAATCATTGTCGCTGTCAATGGTCCATAAACTTCTAATAAACGAATCATTGGATATTGTAAAATTAATTTGACGACAAATCCAATCGCGAGATAGGTAATTGCTGCTGTATTCTGATACATTCCTTGCAGCATGTTCGATGCTAACATGTACAAACCTAATAATAAACCCGCAATACACGCTTGAATTAACAGCTTTGTTCCTAATGAATCTGGTGAGTAAAACAGGGTATTTAGAGGGTAAGCCAATAACATCATTCCAAATGTAGCAGGGAACATAACAAATGCAAAAAGTTGGATGTTGTTATTTGTCAGCTTTGCTAGACCAATATGATCTTTAATCGTTGCAGCTTCTGTAATTAACGGTAGCCCCGCCATAGCAATTGATGTTGCTAACGCAATAACAACCATTGTCAGTTTATCTGGATTGGCACTGAAGATAGAGAACAATTCGATTAAGTGTTCATGAGAATATGAGGTAGCATTCTCCATAGCCTTTACGAAGGTCATCTGATCCACTAATTTAAAGATTGTCACACCTGATCCCACAATGATAAATGGAATTGCTTCTTTTACCGTTTCAATTAATAAATCCTTAGTTGCAACATTTAATTCTTTTGAGCTTCGTTCAACAAATACATCCATTTTTACTTTTTGTTTTTGTAAAAAATACAACAGTACTGCAAAACCTGCAAGCATTCCTACAAAGGCTGCTAATGTCGATTGCGTGACTGCCGCAACGTAATCTCCTTTGCCAAGTTTCATAATAATGAAAACGGTAAGAAGCATGTAAAATACTCGAGCAACCTGCTCAACAATTTGTGATAGAGCAAATGGCATCATCTCTTGATTTCCTTGGAAATACCCGCGAATGACACTCATACAAGGGAACACGAGTACAGCTATACTCAGCGCCTGCATCGTCGGAATCAAGTCCTTTCCTCCACCAGAAGCATTCGCTAGCCATGGAGAACCTATGTACATGAGTCCTGCAAAAACAACACCTAATATAGCCATCATTTGTAATGCACGAATAAATAATTGACGACTGGTTTGATATTCATTTAATGAATTATAATGCGCAACTTGTTTGGCAATTGCGGCTGGAATTCCTGCGGTAGATACTAGAAGAAACAGAGCATACACATTGTAGCCCATGTTCATCAAGCCATTGGCAGTTTTCCCATATTCGCCCATCCATGCATACCACGGAATGATATATACAGCACCTAACAGTCTAGAGATGATATTACTAGCTGTCATCCATGCTGAACCACGAGCCATTTTCTCTTGATTGGTCAATTCTTTTGACACTGGTTGTGTTTGATTATCCATCTGAATGATTCCCAACTTTCTTCAAAACATACTCTTCCATTTTAATTGTAATTCATCAAACTAGCAATCTCTTTTGCAAAATATTATAGTAGAAATAAAATTCTTTAGATAATTTTCGCAAAATTTTTTTTATTCCCTTCAACTCCTAAAAAATAAAAAAGCACCTATGGTATAATAAATAAGGTTTGACTGGACATTTTATTAAAAAATGTAGGCTTATACTTTCAAAAAAATAATTAAAAATTTCAATCAAAGTGAGGTATGTCTTATGACGTTTTCCCTAAATCACATCCGGGCCCTTTTGCTCGAACATCATTTATTAAAAGAATTTATTACCCCTGACGGCTGGCATCTTCAATTAGATGCACTTTCTACGTACTCATTTTCAGCACTTTCTTATGATTCCCGTCAAGTAGATGCGCACACACTATTCTTTTGCAAAGGACTAAACTTTAAAGAAGAATACCTAGTCTCTGCAATTCAATCTGGACTGGCTTGCTATGTATCAGAGCAGCCCTATGAGGTTGATGCAACGTGTGGCATTATTGTAACGGATATTCGAAAAGCAATGGCGATTCTCAGCATGGCATTCTATGATTACCCACAAAACGAGTTAACTCTAATTGGTTTTACAGGGACAAAAGGAAAAACAACTGCTGCCTATTTTACAAAGGCAATTTTAGATGAAACAACAAATAATAAAACAGCCTTACTCTCTACAATGAATACAACCTTGGATGGCGTAACATACTTTAAATCACATCTCACTACCCCTGAATCTTTGGATTTGTATAGAATGATGCGTCAAGCAGTGGATAATCAGATGAGTCATCTTGTGATGGAGGTGTCTTCACAGGCTTATAAAACACAACGAGTTTACGGACTCACCTTTGATATTGGCTTGTTTTTAAATATTTCACCAGATCATATCAGTCCGATTGAGCATCCGACATTTGATGACTATTTCTACTGTAAACGTCAGCTTTTACTTCATTCAAAAAAAGTAATCATCCATCGTGAAACTGACTACTATGATCTCTTAGCAGAATCCATTGCAGAAGCTCAGGTTCCAGTTTTCACTTACGGTCGCAGTGAACAAGCAGATTTTCAAGTAGTGACTGATTCAAAGGACTCACTTTCCTTTCACCTTAACGTAAGTCAAAAAAATAGTCAGCTTTCAATTGAGGGAGATTACCGGATTTTATTAGCTGGCGACTTCAATCAAGAAAATGCAGCGAGTGCCTTATTGGCAGCCTTTCTTGCTGGCGCTTCTGTTTCAGATGGTCAAACGGGTCTTTCAAAGGCTCGCGTTCCTGGCCGAATGGATCAATTAATTCACAAAAATGGCGCTTCTGTTTTTGTTGACTATGCTCATAACTACTTGAGTTTAAAAAACTTACTGCAATTTGCAAGAAAAGAAAATCCACTTGGAAAATTAATCGTTATTATCGGCAGTCCAGGGAATAAAGCCATTTCACGGCGCAAAGATTTTGGGAAGGTTCTTTCAGAACTTGCCGATATTGCTATCTTAACTGCCGATGATCCAGCAAATGAGTCCCCACAAAAGATTGCAGACGAAATCGCAGCAGCCATCACAAATAAAACCGTCGATGTCCGCTTTGAAATGAATCGAACGCAGGCAATTGAGTTAGCTCTGTCACTCTGTACAGCAAAAGATACTGTTGTCATTGCAGGAAAAGGCGTCGATTTGTATCAAAAAGTTCTTGGAGTTGATGAACCCTATGAAGGGGATTATTACATTGTAAAACGACTGATTGAGGAATAACCTAGCGCCCTCTTCAATTCAGTTTCTAATAAACGCTTGAAACAGTTAGTTGCTTTCTTTTCTACAATAAAGAAATTAAAACAAAAGTGTCCAGCTATGAGAACCAAACAGGTCCATTTCTATAGCTGTTTCCAAAGGCATTGCTTCTGTCTCGACCTTGGAGAAAACTCACCTCTACGTCGGTTTGCTTGCATCAAATGCTACGGATTGCTTTAAAATTGAAGATATCCATGTCAATTCGAGCTCATCACCTTCTAGGTATGGAACATGTTTAAGTTGAGAAGCTTTGAAAATAAGCTAAAAGTGCATCGAAATACTCTCTATGTAAAACGAGTGTTTCGATGCACTTTCTCGGTTGTCTGAGCTAAATACTCCCGTCTCAACCTCTTTCTATTCATTTTTCTAAATTGTCTATCTAATTCGCCACAATATTTACCAATTTGTTAGGCACAACAATCACTTTTCGAATGGTCTTTCCTTCGATATTCGCTTGAATTATTTCATCTGATAGAGCAATTTTTTCGAGTTCTTTTTTTGCCAAGTCGCGTGCGACATTGACTTTAGCACGAACTTTCCCATTAATTTGGAAGACAACTTCGATTTCATCTTCAACTAACTCTGCTTCATCATACGTTGGCCAAGGAACATATGAAATGCCCCCCTCGTTTCCTAAGATTGCCCATAGTTCTTCTCCAATATGAGGAGCGATAGGTGCAAGTAACTGAACAAAACCTTCCATATACTCATAAGGAAGTACATCCACTTTATAAGCTTCATTTACGAAGACCATCAATTGTGAAATCCCTGTATTAAAGTGTAAATTGTTAAAGTCTTCCGTTACTTTTTTCACGGTTTGATTATAAACTTTTGTTAGTTTTCCATCATTAACCGTCGTAATCCGATCGCGCATCTTATTGTTTTCATCTACCAGTAAACGCCATACTCGATCTAAGAATTTACGACTTCCTTCAAGCCCATTTTCACTCCAAGCAATAGAGGCATCTAATGGTCCCATAAACATTTCATACATACGAAGGGTATCTGCGCCATATTTATCAATCACATCGTCAGGATTTACCACATTCTTCAAAGATTTACTCATTTTTGCTGGTGCTTCTTCAAGCTCTTCTCCTGTTTCAATGTTTACCCATGCTGCGCCACGCTTTTCAACCATATTCGTTGGAACTAACGCACCACGGCTATCACGGAAACTTTGACCTAAGATCATGCCTTGATTATAGAGTTTTTGGAAAGGTTCTTTTGTTGGAACCACACCGATGTCATACAAGAATTTATGCCAGAATCGAGCATAAAGTAAGTGGAGTACTGCATGTTCAGCACCACCGATATAGATATCTACAGGCATCCAACGTTCAAGCTTTTCATAATTCGCTAATTCTTTTTTATTATGCGGATCAATAAATCGCAAGTAGTACCAAGAGCTACCTGCCCACTGAGGCATTGTATTTGTTTCGCGACGCCCCTTCATTCCTGTTTCAGGATCAACAACATTTACCCACTCAGTAATATTAGCTAAAGGAGATTCTCCTGTACCGCTAGGTTGAATATTGTCAGTTTTTGGCAGTGTCAATGGTAACTCTGATTCTGAAAGTGTTGTAGTTGTTCCATCTTCCCAATGAATAACCGGGATAGGCTCTCCCCAGTATCTTTGGCGAGAGAATAACCAGTCACGTAAACGATAGCTAACCTCTTTCTTACCGACACCTTGTTCTTCAAGCCATGTATTCATTTTTTCAATAGCATCTTCTTTATTCAAGCCATCTAAAAATTCTGAGTGAATATGTGGACCATCACCCGTATAGGCTTCTGTTGCTACTTCTCCACCAGCAACAACTGGTAAAATTTCGATGTCAAAGGTTTTAGCAAATTCAAAGTCTCGTTCATCATGAGCTGGAACGGCCATAATTGCACCTGTCCCGTATGAAGCAAGCACGTAATCTGCAATCCAAATAGGCACTTCTTTACCATTTGCCGGGTTAACCGCATAGGCACCTGTGAAGACACCTGTTTTTTCTTTCGCTAAGTCTGTTCTACTTAAATCTGATTTTTTGGCTGCCGCTTCAATATAAGCTTCAACCGCTTCTTTTTGTTCTGGAGTCGTAATTTTTTGCACTAATTCCAGCTCAGGTGCTAGCACGGTATATGTTGCACCAAATAAGGTATCTGGACGTGTAGTAAATACATTGAAGGATTCGTCTGTTCCTGCAACTTTGAACGTAACACTTGCTCCAACTGAACGACCAATCCAGTTTCGTTGCATCTCTTTAATACTTTCAGGCCAATCTACCGTATCTAAATCATCTAGTAGACGATCTGCGTAAGCAGTAATTTTTAGCATCCATTGGCGCATTGGCTTTCTAACAACATCATAACCGCCGCGTTCACTCTTGCCATCAATCACTTCTTCATTTGAAATAACTGTTCCCAGCTCAGGAACCCAGTTTACAGCTACTTCTGCTTCGTAAGCTAACCCTTTTTCATACAATTTAGTGAAAATCCATTGTGTCCATTTATAGTACTCTGGATCTGTCGTATTTATTTCACGATTCCAATCATAGCTAAATCCCAGTGCATTAATCTGACGACGGAATGTTTCAATATTTTTTTTCGTAAACTCTGCTGGATCATTTCCTGTATCCAGTGCATATTGCTCAGCAGGTAGCCCAAATGCATCCCACCCCATCGGATGAAGTACATTAAAGCCTTGGCTTCGTTTAATTCGTGACAAAATATCTGTTGCCGTATAGCCTTCTGGATGTCCAACATGAAGGCCTTGACCTGAAGGGTAGGGAAACATATCTAGTGCGTAAAATTTTGGTTTTTTTGGGTCATCATGGGTGTTAAATGCATTGGTTTTAGCCCAATATTTTTGCCATTTTTTTTCTATGTCTTTGTGATTATAACTCATGGTTCTCCTCCTTTATACTAAAAAAAGTCCTATAAAAAGAGCATGCTCTTCTTATAGGACGTAATCTACGTGGTACCACCTACATTTACCTTTTTTTCAAAAGGCCTCAAACGTGTTAACGGTCGTCACCGTACTTGCTTACTATGACTTCAGCAACTAAACGAGAAAGGCGAGTTCAAAAGCATCCATACACATTTCCACCAGCCATGTGCTCTCTAAAATTTCAAACTTTTTACTAATTCCTTTTTATGTGTTTTCTATTTAATAGCTTCATACTACCAAATTTACCCATTGAATTCAATTCTTATTTTAATTTTAGTTTTTGACCGACATAAATCATGTCAGAACTTAACTTGTTCAAACTTTTCAATTTATCTACCGTTAATCCATGCTTGTTGGCAACTGTCCACAAAGTATCTCCACTCTTCACTTGATACGTAGACGTATTTTCTGCCGTTGTGGTATTAGATGAAGTATTTGCCGTACCTGCACCATTCTTAGAGACAATTACTTTTTGCCCTGGGTAGATAAAGTCATTCTTAATATTGTTCCAGTTTCTAAAGTCACTCATACTAATTCCATGTTTGTTGGAAATTCCCCACACAGAATCACCAGATTTCACTGTATATGTTTGGCTTGTCCCTGTTGCGGTATTTCCTGTATTGCTTGAATTGGCAGCCGAATTGGATGAACTATTTGAATTATTAGTATTTGATGCGCTTGACCCACCTTTTACCACAAGTTTTTGTCCAGGGTAAATGAAATCATTTTTGATGCCATTCCAACTTCTCAACTGATCCATACTGATTCCATATTTGTTGGAAATTGCCCACACAGAATCGCCGGATTTCACTGTATATGTTTGGCTTGCATT
The DNA here is from genome assembly GCF_000407505.1 of Enterococcus phoeniculicola ATCC BAA-412. Classification (GTDB taxonomy): domain Bacteria; phylum Bacillota; class Bacilli; order Lactobacillales; family Enterococcaceae; genus Enterococcus_K; species Enterococcus_K phoeniculicola. Next base: position 23,112 of record NZ_ASWE01000007.1, on the reverse strand, counting down.
TGATGAGCTGTTCCCAGTATTTCCACTTGACGTAGATGAACTGTTTGAACTATTGGTATTTGATGCGCTTGATCCACCTTTTACCACAAGTTTTTGCCCAGGATAGATGAAGTCATTTTTGATGCCGTTCCAGCTTCTTAGCTGACTCATACTAATTCCATACTTATTGGAAATTGCCCAAATGGAGTCGCCCGATTTCACTGTATATGTCTGACTAGAGGCATTATTACTGCTTGAAGACCCTGTATTAGCATTCCCCGATGAGCTGTTATTAGTCCCTGTTGAGGTGCCTTTTTTAACGACTAATTTTTGCCCAGGATAAATGAAATCATTTTTGATGCCATTCCAGCTTCTCAACTGATCCATACTGATTCCATATTTGTTGGAAATTGCCCAAATGGAGTCCCCAGATTTCACTGTATATGTTTGACTAGAGGCATTATTACTACTTGAAGACCCTGTATTAGTATTTCCTGATGAATTGTTAGTCCCTGTTGAGGTGCCTTTTTTAACGACTAATTTTTGCCCAGGATAGATGAAATCATTTTTGATGCCATTCCAGCTTCTCAGCTGGTCCATGGTGATTCCATATTTGTTGGAAATTGCCCATACCGAGTCCCCAGATTTTACTGTATAATATTGACTCGCATTTGATGCATTGTTCCCAGTATTACTAGAGGAGCTGTTTGAGTTTCCTGATGAGCTTCCACCAGAGCCTGTATTGGAACCTGCTGAACTACCATTGCTGACCACTAATTTTTGTCCAGGATAGATCAAATCATTTTTGATATTATTCCAGCTTCTTAATTGAGCCATCGTGATTCCATATTTGTTAGAGATCGCCCAAATGGAGTCCCCAGATTTTACTGTATAATATTGTGCCCCAGAAGTTGATCCAGTGTTCCCGCTATTCGAATTCCCTGTGTTTGTATTTCCTGTATTACCAGCATTTGATCCGCCACCTGTAGTAGCTCCACCACCTGCATTACCAGATGCTGGCGTATCATATTTTGTTAAGCCGTAAGTGGCAATAATTTGATTCAGTTTACCTGCATATGAAGGATCTGTGGCATAACGTCCCGTTAACCATGCTGTTGCATCTCGATAGGAAGAAGTATTGCTCTTCCAAGCACCAGAATAGTAATAGACCCCTGCTTGCAAAGAAACATTTCTTAATACATAGGCATTATCCGCAAATGATTCTGCATAAGAAGGATATTTACGAAATGGTTCTTTTTTTGTCACCCATTTTCCATTTAAGTACTCTAACGTATCCATATAAACTGTTTGGCCTTGGTAACTACCCTTTATACCAAATAAATTATAGTTTGGTGCCATAGATAGCGTACTTGCTCCCCAACCGCTTTCTACAATTGCTTGAGCAATCATCACAGAGGCATATAAATCATTTGCGTTGGCAACTGGCTGAGCGTACGTGGCAATTTGTGCAATAAAAGCAGATGTATTTGCACGAGCAGCTACTTGATTGGCTTCAAGTGCATGCGCTTGTATAGGTGTGAGCAAAGGAGCGCCAATGGTACAAGTCATCATGGCTGTTCCCATAACGGTTGCGCCTTTTTTCATTTGCTTGAAAGCTAGACGCTGTGCTTCTGCTTTACGTCTTTCTTTTCTAGGAATGTATGACTCTTTCATTTTTTACCCTCCAAATTTCTTTCAGATCAGATTTAATAGATAACCTAAGTATAACTTTTCTTAACCTTTATTAAAAGAAGTTTAAGGTATAATCAAGCATTTGTAATCTACTTGTAAACTATAAAATAACAATTATTATAATTAACGAATGATTCTTGTTATTTAGGTAATAACCCTTGTTGTTTTATTCACATGTTTTTTTTAATTTCTTCGATTATATTACGATGAGATTACCTTTAGATGTCTAAAAAATAATTACAATATTTATGTTTAAGTTATTTTATGCACATAGTCCTGTTTTTCTATTTTCCAACTATCATTTATTCTATTTTCATTCACTATTTCTTTATTTCATTTTTTCCTTTACCACAGTCCTTTTTTCAAATGAAAAGTGGTGCTATAATAAGTGCACTGTACAAAAAGGAGCGTTCAATGAAAAATAAACTTTATTATCAATTTGCTGGCAGTAGTTTTCTACTCATTTTTGTCTTTCTAGGTTACGTGGTACGGTTTTATCCGACATGGCTATCTGGCTTTGATCAAGTAGTAACTTCTTTTATTCGTTTACCTTATCCTAACTGGCATTCATTTTATCTCTGGGTAACAAAATTTGGAAATCCAAGTACAATGGCAATTTTAACCATTACATTCTTACTTGTTTTACTCGTTGGCAAACGCTATGCAGAAGCCATTTGGATGACACTAAACGTTGTGGTCATCGGCGGACTATTCAATCCATTGATTAAGTTAGTCTTTATGCGTCAGCGTCCAACATTAACTCATCTGGTTAGTGAATCCAGCTATAGCTTCCCTAGCGGGCATTCTACAGGAAGTATGCTGCTCTTTGGTACGGTAATTTTTCTATTACCTCTCTTCATTCAAAAAACAAGTATGAGAATTGTGATTCAGCTTCTTTTAGGTCTGCTTATTCTCTCTATAGGCGCTAGCAGAATCTATGTCGGTGTTCATTTTCCAAGTGATGTAGTGGGTGGCTTTTGTCTGGGACTTTCCTGGCTTCTTCTTACTTATCCAATTTATGAGGAAAAACGATTTATCTGGCGATTTAAAAGCAAACAAAAGTAATTTTTTAGCAAGAAAGAAGGATGACCGATGACAACTTTTCCTTATTCAGAAGATGGAAACAAGCGCTACCACTCATGGAATTATGCCTTACGTGAAACGTTTGGCGGAAAGCTATTTAAGGTGCCTGTAGATGGTGGATTTGACTGCCCCAATAGAGATGGTACCGTTGCACATGGTGGCTGTACATTTTGCAGTGTTTCAGGATCTGGTGATATGATTGTTGCACCAGAAGAACCTTTACCTATTCAATTTCAAAAAGAAATTGATGAGATGCATAAAAAATGGCCAAATGTAAAACAATATATTGTCTATTTTCAAAATTTTACAAATACCCATGCCCCTGTCGATGTGATTCGTGCTCGTTTTGAACAAGTAGTTAATTTACCCGGAGTAGTAGGTATTTCTATAGGTACTCGCCCAGACTGTTTACCCGATGAAGTAGTGGATTACCTAGCTGAGCTGAATCAACGCTATTATTTATGGGTAGAACTCGGACTGCAATCTACCTATGAAGAAACAAGTCACTTAATCAATCGTGCCCATGATTATCAAACCTATATAGAAGGTGTCAATAAATTACGCAAACATAATATTCGTGTCTGTACCCACTTAATCAATGGGTTACCTGGGGAAAGCATTGAAATGATGCGAGAAAATGTGAAGCGCACCATTCTTGATTCAGACATTCAAGGAATCAAACTACACTTACTCCATTTAATGACAAATACTCGAATGCTTCGGGATTATCAGGAAGGTCGCCTTCAGCTCATGTCTCGTGAAGACTATGTCTCTGTTATTTGTGATCAGCTTGAAATGATTCCTAAAGAAATCATTATTCATCGTCTTACAGGGGACGCTCCTTGGGATTCTCTGGTAGGCCCTATGTGGAGTTTGAAGAAATGGGAAGTACTAAATGCAATAGATGCAGAGTTGATTAGACGAGACTCTTACCAAGGAAAATTTGATGTTCGTCAAAAGGAGCGAGTCTAATGCTACAAACAGCTCTTCACTTTAGTCATACTTTATTAAAAGAAATTATACAGCCTGGTGATTTGGTGATTGATGCGACAATGGGCAATGGTTTTGATACATTATTTTTAGCAGAACTCGTTGGAAAAACTGGAAAAGTCTATAGCTTCGATATTCAAGAGCAAGCACTTCTGACCACACGAAAAAAGCTTGTAGAATCAGGATTAGATACACGGGTAAAACTTTTCTTACAGGGACATGAAACCATTGGAGAAATTCTTAATTTAGACGTCCCTGTGAAAGCCGCAATTTTTAATTTAGGCTATCTACCCAAAAGTGATAAATCCATTATCACTTTACCCAATACAACCAAACGTGCACTTGATGAGATTTTACTCCGACTGACACCCAGAGGGCGACTACTTATCGTGGCTTATTACGGACATGACGGAGGAATGGATGAACTTTCTATGGTTAGAAACTATTGTGAGTCACTCCCACAAGAACAATTCAATGTATTGAATTATCAGTTTATCAATCAAAAAAATCAACCACCTATCTTGTTTTGTATTGAACGAAAAAAGAAGAGTGAATAAAAGAGGAAAAATCAGGAATGTTCAGCCCTGAGAAGTAGATACTGTACTCCTTTCTATATAAGAATAACGGAAATTATAGCAAACCTTACCTCTTTCTCTGTTAATCGAAGTTTTTTATTTTGTCTTGATTTAATCATACTAGAGCACGATATGCTTTTTAATACTTAAAATAAAGGGGTCTGAAGAATCATTTCTGATTCATCAGACCCCTTATTACAGATATCACGTTCGTAGAAAAGTTCGCGGTCAGGATAGAAGTGTTCAGCTCTACTAGACATTCTCAAAGTGAAACTACGTAATTTTCAGCGCTACGTAGGTGCACCTCTACATCAAATTTTTTCATAAAAAAGTGATTGGATGCGCCAAGCAGGTGCTTTTTCTAGCATGTTCCATACGTAGAAGTTGATGAAGTCCTCCATCTTCTATCTGAGACAACTAATAATTTGTACTTTATGCTTACATAAGTACGAAATAGTTACCTTTTCTAGCATTTTTATGATTTCTCCACACTTACTTCCTTGAATCCTCATCGCTCTTTCTTATACATACCCTATTCCTCCTAAAGTCCTATATCTTTTTAAATAGTTGTAATTTAAAATAAAAGAAAAAGGATGTGAGAATATGTCAAAAGTATTAATATTATGTGTAATCATAGCTATTTTCTCTGGAGTGTACATAAATAAAAAACGTCAAAATAAGTAGGTATCGTTTCTACTTATTTTGGTTCTATTAAGTAAACTAGATGATATTTTACTTTAGAGTTACCCTTTACGTTAATAAATAGGTTTAAAGTAAAAGAGTGTGGAACATAACTTAGATAGTTATGTTCCACACTCTTAAAATTTTAATAAAGGTTGGGAAGAGAAGGAACTCATCTGCACTTCGCAAATAAGCTGAACACGTCTGTCCCGACCTCTACTAATTATTCAAACACAAACTGATTGTGGTAGAGCTCTGCATAGAAGCCATCTTCTTTCAATAGTTCATGATGACTTCCTTCTTCGATAACTTCCCCATCTCTCAAGACAACAATTCGATCTGCGTTTAAGATTGTTTTTAATCGATGGGCAATCACAAAGCTTGTTCGACCTTTAATTGCTTCGTCCATTGCTTTTTGAATTTTCGCTTCTGTCACAGTATCTACATTACTGGTTGCTTCATCTAAAATTAGTAACGCAGGATTCGTAATAATTGTACGTGCAATACTAATTAGCTGCTTTTGACCCGTACTAAAGACATTGTTCTCTTCCGTAATTTCTGTTGCATAGCCCTCATCCAGCGCCATAATGAATTCATGAATGTTCGCCTGTTTTGCCGCATAGATTACTTCTTCATCTGTTGCTTCTGGTCGACCAAACACAATGTTGTCTCGAATCGTTCCAGAGAACAAAACAGAATCCTGTAAAACAATACCTACATGCTCTCTAAGACTTGCTAAATCTAATTGACGAATATCTGTTCCATCAAAGGTGACTGAACCACTATTTACGTCATAGAATCGATTTAGAAGATTCATGATGGTTGTTTTCCCGGAGCCTGTTGGCCCAACAAGCGCGACCATTTCACCTTTACCTACCTGAATAGAGACATCTTTTAAAATTAATTTTTCTTCATCATAGCCAAAATTCACATGGTTTAAGGCAACAGATGTATCAATTCCAGAAATTTGTTTACCATTTTCTGGTTTTACTTCCTCAGGCTCATCAAACATTTCATTCAAACGTCTTGCACCGGTAATTGCCAGCTGAATCATGCTATATCCTGAAGAGATTTGCATTAATGGTTGATAGTATTGTTGCGAATACTGAACGAACGTAACGACTAAACCTAACGCTACAGAACGATCCAACTCCCCATTCAGCGCTAACCAGCCACCAAAGAAAATGACAATAGCAGTATTTACTAATGACATGCCTTGCATCATAGGGAATAATAAGCCTGAATAGACCTGTCCCTTATAAGTAGCATCACGAACTTTTTGATTATGTTCTAAAAATCCGTCAATCGTTTCATCTTGAAGTCCATTTGTAATAATAATTCGTTGTCCAGATATTTTTTCATCCATGTATCCGTTCAATTTCCCAACTTCATCTTGCTGAAGATCTACATATTTTCGAGCTTTTTGAATCACGATGACTGCAATTAGAATTGCAATTGGTGTAGAAGCAATGGTTGCCCACGCAAGCGTTACATTTTGACGGAACATCATTATGATAATCCCTACAAGCAGCACTGCATTCGACATAAACTGCAGCAATGCCTGATTTAAACTATTTTGAATATTATCTAAATCACTGGTAAATCGGCTCAATATTTCTCCGTCTTGATGAGAATCAAAAAAGCGAATCGTTAATTTTTCCAGCTTATTAAATAAACCAATTCTCATTCTATTCGTTGATTTTCCAACAACCTGTGTGAAGAGAATGCTGTAAATAAAGTTTGCCGCACTTGCTAGCACGTAGAATAAAACAAGCTTCCAAATAACAGAAACAAATTTGCTCTTATCATCTTGTCCCTTCATCAAGTTTCCAACGTAATTGGCAAGCTCCTGAAACGCCTCACCAATAAATTGAGGGGCTTTTACTTGAAGATAGGTAGCAATCACAATAGTCACGAAGATAATGAAGAAGGAGAATTTATATCGTTTTAAATAGTGGTAGAAAAATTTACTTGCTTTAACTAAATCCGTCATCTATTCTTCCTCCGTTCCTTTTTGTGTTTCATAAATTTCTTGATAGACCGCATTTGAACGAACGAGCTCTTCATGCGTTCCTTCACCTACCAGCTGACCTTTATCCAACACTAAAATTCGATTCGCACGTACCACTGATGAAATCTTTTGCGCAATCACAAGGGTCGTTGTTTCTTTTAAATCTTGGTCTAAAGCTTCTCGAACAAGTTTTTCAGAACGGGCATCTAGTGCACTTGTACTATCATCTAAAATCAGAATTTTGGGTTCACCAATAACGCCACGAGAGATAGATAGACGTTGTTTTTGTCCGCCAGAAAAATTATTGCTTCTTTCTTCTACAGGAGCTTCATAACGGTCTGCCAATTTTTCAATAAACTCTTTTGCCTGCGCAATTTGAGTCGCTTGACTCATATCTTTTTCTGTTGCATCTTTTTTTCCTTGTCGAAGATTTTGAGAAATCGTTCCTGAAAAGAGAATCGCTTTTTGCAGGACAAACGAGACTGTTTGTCTCAAGCTATGTTCATTTACTGTTTTGATATCTTTTCCACCAATTCTGATTGTTCCTTCTGTTGGATCAAATAATCGTGGAATTAACTGTGCCAGCGTCGATTTACCAGCCCCTGTTGCACCAACAATCCCAACCATTTCTCCAGGTTGAATCTGGAAACTGACATCTTTTAAGGTATCCTTTTCATCTCCTGGATAACGGAAAGACACATGGTCGAACTGTAGGCTTCCTTCTAATTCTTCTTCAGGTACGTTTGGATAAATAATATCTGGCTGTGTATTCAATATTTCTTTAATCCGTTGTAAAGAGACAGCTGCACGAGACGTCATCATCATCATCATTCCACCGATAATAATCGCCATCATAATCTGCATCAAATAGTTCATGAATGACGCAATCCCGCCAATCACCGTTGGATCATCCTTCACTAATGTACTCACAAAGAAAATTGACCCTATGACAGCTAAATTGGCTGCCAGCATAAAGGATGGAATCATCACAGAAAATAAAGTGCCCACAATAATATTGTGTTTGGTCAGTTTATCGCTCACCGTTTTAAATCGTGATAATTCTGCGTCCTCTTGAACAAACGATTTTACTACTCGAATCCCTAGTAAATTTTCTTTTGCTAAGCCATTGACTTTATCAATCAGCTTTTGAATAATCATAAAATGTTTCCCCATCTGCGTGAAGGAAAGAGCAGTGATAATAACAACTGCAATAATTAGCAGAACAATGACCCACCATAATTTAGGTAAAGTAATCATCGCTAAAATAAAGCTTCCTATAAATAAAATCGGAATACGAAAAAGAGACTGCAGCGAAATCATAATCAACGTTTGAATTTGAGTGATATCATTTGTTAAGCGCACGACCAAATTTCCTGCTGAAAACTTTTCGATATTTCCAAAAGAAAAGGTCTGAATTTTTCGGAAAGTCTCTTCCCGAATATCTGCACTAACTCCTTGTGCTACGCGAGCAGAAGCAACCGTATTGACAATTCCTGCTAATAGCCCTAAGATAGCTAATCCGATTAGATAGATACCTAAGCCCTGCATCTTATCATTATCTTCTTGAAGTATTGCTTCCAACACTTCCTGTAGCAACTTGGGCTGCCATAAAGATGCAGTTACCATGACAATCACAGAAAGTAGTGAAATAATTACAGGTCCAAGATAATTCCTAACATGTTTTAAAATTAAGTCCATTTTTTTCCTCACTTTCTAAAAATTGACAGCATCTATTTAACACTGTAAAATAAAGCCGCATAATAATTTACCATGTTTCAAATTTAATAGCAACAATTAAGACAAATTTTAATGAAAAAGGATTCTGAGCTCTCTATGGAAGCAAAACTATCGAAAGAAAAAATTATTCAAACAGCTTTTCAATTATTAGAAGATAAACAGCAATTAAATGCGCTCTCTATGCGTCATATTGCCTCTGCATTAAATGTCAAAGCCCCTGCGCTTTACTGGTATTTTAAAAATAAACAGATGCTTCTTCAATCTATGGCTGAAGCAATGGAAATGCAGTTGATTGTCCCTGAAAAACAACCCACCTGGAAACATGATATTCTTGCCTATATGGAGAGTTATTTTGATTTATATAGCCAGTTTCCTTGTAGTGTAGAACTAGAAATTCATACCGTTCCAGCTTATCCAAGTCGCCTAGAACACCTTGATGCAATGATTCAAATTCTTCGTTCTGGCGGTATTCCGCTTGCACAAAGTCATCTAGCCGTAAATTCATTTCATAACCTGCTCATTGGCTTTATAATGGATTATAAAGAAGAAGTCCATTTGCGCCAAGAAATTATTGACGGAAATCAAGCGCTATTAGAGCATATTCATTTTATGCGTGATTACGCTGAAGCAAATCAGCTGAGAAATATTCAGCAAGGAATGCAATCAAGAAGAAATCGGCACTTAAAAAATGAATATTTAGAGAGTGTTTCTATTTACTTGGATGGATTACACGCTCGTTTTTGTGAAAAAAAAGCTTAGTTTTTTCATCATGTAAGCACAAAAAAAGAGCTCGTTACTCTTCTTCAAAGCTAGTTAAAGAACTATCTTTGAAAAATGAGCTGTCCCCCAAAAATCTAACTTTTTGGAGGGCTTTACAAAGGGTAACGAACTCTTTTTCTGTTTTTTTTAGTTAGATTCATGCAGCCATTGAAGGACTCGTTGAATCCACTGGTCCCAAAATTCCCACGTATGGTTACCGGGGCCATGTTCAAATGTAACTGGCATCTTCATCTCTTCCATTTTTGAAACAATTTGCAGGTTTGCAGAATAAAGAAAATCCTCTTCTCCACAAGCAAGATAAAAACGGGGAGTTTCTTTTTTACTCGCTGCTAATGTCTCTACTAAATACAGTGGATCATTTTCCGAGCCTTCCACTTGGTCTAATGGACCAAAAATTCCTTCCCAGAATTTTGCATTTCGTATTGTTAATAATGCTTCCATATTTCCGCCAATCGCTACAGCTCCTGATAAAGAAGCAACAGCTGCAAAAGTATCTGGTTTTTTCAGGCCTAACTTCAAAGCTCCATATCCGCCCATAGATAAGCCGGCAGCAAATGTTTTTTCTCGCTTCGTCGTCAGCTGCGGAAAGAGTTCATGACAGATTTCTGGAAGTTCCTCTGCAATAAAATCCCAGTAGCGCATATCATACGTTGTATTTGTGTACCATCCAAGGTCTGTAGAAGGCATAATGACCGCCATTTGATACTGGGCAACATATCTTTCAATAGATGTCCGGCGTGCCCATACGCTATGATTGCCTCCCATTCCATGTAACAAATATAAAACAGGGACATCCGTACTTGCCTGTTGTGTACTTTCTCCAATTACTTTTTCTGTTTTTTGAGGAAGAATTACGTTTATGTTTACTTCCATTTCCAATACATTTGAATAGATATTTGCCTGTATAAATGCCATTTTAGTTTCTCACCTTACCTTTTCCTTGTTTTCCCATAAATATGGTTAATACTAGCGTAATGATTATCAATAAAATACCAACAAAATAGACTCTGTGCAAGCCATTATATAATATTTCTCGTAAAGGTTTTAATAAATCAATGGGTAATTCCTTGGCCGTTTGTGGATTTACCAGTTTATTCATGATGTCAGAATCCTTAGTAAGCTGTTTTTCTACTAATTCTTGTTTAGTCACACTATTAATTAAAATACCAAAAACAGACACCATAATTGTCTGCCCTATTGTTCTTGCCAAAGTATTAAATGAGGTTGCCACACCTAACTGATCTTCTGGCACACTGCTTTGAGCGCCAACGGTTGTTGTTGTAAATGTAATCCCTAATCCGACTCCTGTGATAGAAGATATGACTAAGAACCAAGTGAAATGGGCATGAATAGGCATGAACACTAAGCCTAATCCTCCTGCAAAAATAATCGTTAGACCAATAAATAAAAGTTTGTGAATAGACATTTTCCCCATCCAGCGACCCGCAATGAAAGAGCCTGCCATCCATAAAATAGAGAGAGGTGCTAACACTAATCCACCAATAGCCGCACTCATTCCAAGTACCCCTTGCATCCACATAGGAATATACACATCAATCCCCATTAAAAATCCACCAACGAGTGCTGCAACCAAATTCACCACGACAAACACACGATTGGTAAATAATGTCAATGAAATAACCGGATCTTCTGCGTTCTTTTCCGCCCAGATAAAGAGAACCAAGCTAAGAATACTGCCAATAAACAAGCCAATTACCGTCCCACTTACTCCTTGATCTCCTAAAAATTGAAAAGCGAGCAATAGCATTAACAAAACTAGCATCAAGCTGATTGATCCTAAGATATCTGTTTTTTTTGTTTCTCTTACTTGTTTTTTCTCAATCAAGAAGTACCAAATTAATCCCATTAATACAATCCCTATCGGAATATTGATAAAAAATATCCAATGCCAGCCGACTGTATCTACGATAAAGCCTCCTGCTAAAGGTCCCACCACACTGGCAATTCCCCAAGCAGCACTTGTTAACCCAAGAAGCTTTGCTCTTTTTTCAATACTATACAAATCACCAATAATAGTGAGTGCAACAGGCATGATTGCTCCAGCACCCACACCTTGAATCCCTCGTGCAATAATCAGCGTCATCATGTCTTGCGAAAATCCACAAAGAGAAGAGCCAATCATAAAGACAAGTACACCAAATAAAAAGACAGGCTTTCTTCCTATTTTATCTGCTAATTTTCCATAAATCGGTGTTAACATTGCATTAGTCAGCAGATAAATAGAAAACACCCAGTTCATAATCTCAATTCCATGCAGTGAGCCCACAATCGTCGGCATTGCCGTCGTAACAATCGTGCCTTCTATAGCTGTCATAAATGTTGCAACAAATATACTAATCGTCACTAAGGTGACATTTGTTTTTCTTTCCAAGTTGATAACTCCTTTGTTTGTTAAATTTTTTCGTCCTTCTTCATGAGAAGAACTCTTTCTGATTTGAGCGACTCTTATTCAGGTTTCTTCCTTTATCAGTCACTCTTTTAGACAAAAAAACGACTTCTATTAACTGGCCCGTTAATAGAAGTCGCCTCTCTACTCTTTCAAACTCGCCTTTAACGCATCTACTTTATCCGTTTTTTCCCAAGGCAAATCGATATCTGTACGACCAAAATGACCATATGCTGCTGTCTGTCTGTAAATCGGACGACGTAGGTCAAGCATTTCAATGATTCCAGCCGGACGTAAATCAAAGTTTTCACGTACTGCTTCGATTAATTTTGATTCTGGAACAGTTGCTGTATCAAAGGTATTGATTGAAATGGATACAGGCTGTGCCACACCAATGGCATAAGCAAGCTGAACTTCCACTTTTTTAGCCAAACCAGCAGCAACAATATTTTTTGCAATATACCGGGCTGCATAACTTGCAGAGCGATCCACTTTTGTTGCATCTTTCCCAGAAAATGCACCTCCCCCATGACGAGCGTAGCCTCCATAGGTATCGACAATAATTTTTCGACCCGTTAAGCCCGCATCTCCTTGAGGACCACCGATAACAAAGCGACCGGTTGGATTAATATAATACTTTGTTTGTTCATCTAATAACTCAGCAGGGATAACTTCCTTAATTACTGTTTCAATGACATCTCTGCGAATCGTTTCATTGTCGATAGCATCATCATGCTGTGTACTAATAACTACGGTATCCACACGCTGTGGTAAGCCCTGTTCATCATATTCTACGGTTACTTGTGATTTTGCATCAGGACGTAAATACTCTAACGTTTCATTCTTGCGAAGCTCCGCAAGACGTCTCACTAAACGGTGACTCAACGCAATAGGTAGCGGCATTAACTCTGGTGTTTCATCCACAGCAAATCCAAACATTAATCCTTGGTCTCCTGCCCCAATCTCATCAAGTGACTCTTTCTTTTCATCGCGAATTTCTAGTGCTTCGTCTACCCCTTGTGCAATATCTGGTGACTGTTCATCAATAGCAACCAAAACTGCTGCTGTATCGCCGTCAAAACCAAATTTTGCTCGTGTATAACCAATTTCTTTAATTGTATTTCGCACAATTTTTTGGATATCCACATAAGCTGTGGTAGAGATTTCACCAAAAACTAATACTAAGCCTGTGGTTACAGATGTTTCGCATGCAACCCGTGCCATCGGATCCTTTGCTAAAATTGCATCCAGGATTGCATCGCTGATTTGGTCAGCTACCTTATCCGGATGTCCTTCAGAAACGGACTCTGATGTAAATAAATGTCTTTCTGTCATTTTGATTCCCCCTTAATAATTTCGGTTACAAGGCATCTCCACAATTTCTTGCGAATCCTCTCGGGAACTTGCAACGTTCCTAGTATAGCAGAAAATGACAAGGTTTGCTCTCTTTTAGATAAATAAATCGGGAAAAAACAACCATTGACCCATTTCTTTATTATTTTTCTTTTTTCTGACTGGCTAAAGAGACGAAAAGAAAGAGCGAGACATAACTATTTAAGTTATATCTCACCCTCGTAGAATCTTAATAAAGGTTGCAAAAAGAGGTGTCGTGATGTATCTGCTTAGTGCCACAAATCACGTAGCTTCACTTTCACTAATGCACAGTCCCTGTTCTCAGATTTACACACTTTTATCCCGACCTTACTCTCTTCGCACATTTTTTCATAAGGAGTTTTTTTCACCTAGCTCGTTGCATTCATCATTCGTTTAAATCGCTCCAATAAATGGTCAGCGACTTCTTTTGAATAAGCAATGATAATAATTGTATCAATTCCAGCAATGGTTCCAGCAATTTCTTCATAATTAACTTCATCCAAATAATTGGTAATTACATCTGCACTATCCATATCTGTATGAATGATAATCATAAATTCAACTTGTTCAATACCTACAGCAGATTCTTTCAATGTTTCTCGTAATTTTTCTTCACTGTCAAATGGCTTTACTTGTGTAAATAATGCATATTTTACACGATTACTTCCAACATGCATCTTCACAATATTCATTTCACGTATATCTCTAGAAATCGTTGTTTGGGTAACTTGAATCCCCTCATTTTTCAGCAAATCGATTAGTTCGCTCTGTGTTTCAATATCATTTTGTGTGATTAATTGTTTGATTAATCTTCTTCGACTCTCTTTTTTCATGCAGACCCTTCCTTTCTCTTTGCTTCTTTTTACTAGAAAGTGGGAACGTCTTTTTTCTTCTATCCTCTCAGACAAGTAGCATTGAGACGATTAGTACAACTAAATTCATCACGCCTATAATAACTATCGGTTTTGCCATAAATTTAATCCATGTAGAATAATTCACATGTGATATCTCTAATCCACCCATGACCACACCAGATGTTGGCGTAATCAAATTAATCAATCCACACCCAGAACTAAAGATAATAATCATCACATCTGGACTCAGTCCAATACTGTGTGCTAGGCCTCCCATGACAGGGATAGAAATATACGCTAATCCTGATGTTGACGGGATTAAGAAAGAGAGAAACAGATACAATAGATACGAACCAATCACAAAGAACACTGGTGAAAATCCTTGTAAGCTATTCGCTGCTTTGTCTAAAATGAATAGATCTAAGTGAGTGGTCGCCATTAAAACAGATGCACCACGAGCAACGACAATAATCAAAACAACAGACAAAATATCTTTTGAACCATCAATAAAGTTCGTAATAATTTCTTTTTCTGAAAATCCATACACAATTCCAATAACCAGACTCATGATAAAGAACCACATCGCCAGATCACCAAAATACCAATCACCAAAGCTTTGACCGGTTAAAAAGCTTGTCCAGCCGTTAAAAATAGTGATATTAAATGAGCCCCACGGAATAAGCGACACAATCATCACAAGAAAACAAAGTGCAAATAAGTATAAAATCACCTTATGTTTTTTTGTAAATACAAGCTCTTCTCCCTCATCTTTTGAAAATTGTTCATTCATCACTTTTTGTTCTTGCAGAGAAAGTATGGTTGAACCTTTATCCGCTTTTACCTTTTTGGCATAGCGCATCACACAAATAATACAAAAAGCAGTAGTAGTAATCCAGATAACCGCACCAACTAATAAGACGATTCCTGTATTCGGTTTGATGTCGATTCCTCGTAACGCATCCATTGCGACTCCTGTAGAAAAGGGATTTACAGTGGAACCAATTACTCCTGAGCCTGCCCCTAACATAACTGTTCCAACGGCCACTATCGTATCAAAACCTGAGGCAACCATTGCAGCTGTCAATAAGGCATAAAATGGAATAGTTTCTTCAGCCATACCGTATGTTGATCCACCTATTGAAAACAAAATCATTAATATGGGAATAATAATTAACTCATTGCCTTTCAATTTTTTTACAATATGCTGAATCCCAGCCTCTAGAGTTCCTGTCTTTGTGACAATGTTTAAAAAACCACCTAATACTAAAATAAATACACAGATATCAATCGCATCTCCAAAACCGTTGAATGGAGACATCACAAAATCTGATAGCTTCGCACCAACTACTTTACTTACCTCTTCTGTTCCACCTGCTGGAATCGTTGGGGTAAATGTCTGACCAGACAATAACCAAGAAACGGCTGTTAATGCAAAAAGAATCAGAAATAAAATACTAAAGGACGATAACGATTTTTTTTCTTTCTTTTCTTTTTTCATAATTTGTCGTTGTGCAGTCGTGAACCGCACAGCTCCCTTCTAGTTTTTCAACAGAGTGACTTGCGTTTCAAACGAATCCACTTTTCACAACGCTTACTTCAAAAAATCTAGGAAGTAATCAACATCATAAAAAATTAATTCTTTGCGAATATATTGTATTTTCTTTTCTTTCACCATTTTTTTAATCGCAAGACTCGCTGTTTCTCTTGTTGTTCCACTACTTCTCGCAATATCATTCATTTGAATTGGGTAAGGGATAAACAAATTTCCTCGATAATTTTTTTCACCCAGATCATCCATTAATATCCCTAACGTGTGTTTTACCCGTTGAAAAGCATGAAAAGAGATGCATCCTTGAATTTTCAATTCATGATGTTTCACCAACTTCGAAAGAATTTTCACATAAAAAATTAGCTGCTCACTATTTTGACTAATCGCTTCCTCAAATACATTTGCAGAAATACAACTTACCTCAATATCTGTCATAGCGATTGCAGAAAAATAATAAGTATCATCATCAAATAATCCAGAATATGGAAATAGATTATTTTCTCTTACAAAATCAAGATAGAAGTATGCATCCGATTGGTCACTTTTCTCAAATTTAACTAACCCTTTATTCAAGAAAAAAATACGGTTTCGCTCGTCACCTGGATCAAATAACACCTGGCCCTTTTTATACGTACGCTTATACATATGATCTTGAATTTTTTGATATTCTTCATCTGTTAATGCAGAAAAACAAGGATGCTCTCTTAATAGCTCCATTTCTCTTATCATAAATCACACTTCCCAACTCTAACGTATAGTCATTCACTCATGCTAACCTGTTAACGATTGCGAATTTTTGTTCCTACATTCTCAATTTCTATATTTTCTAATTGCTCCAGTGAAGTAATTATTGCTTCACTTTCAGGCTTTACTTTCACATATCTCATTGCGGCTTCGATTTTGGGCAGCATACTACCTGGTGCAAAATGTCCTTGTGCTTTATACTCTTCTAATTCAGATAAAGTTACCTGAAAAAGTGAGGTTTCATTTTCCTTTCCATAATTAATAGCCACTGCATCCACGCCGGTTAAAATAATCAATAAATCTGCATCTACCAGTTCCGCTAATACTTCTGAGGCAAAGTCTTTATCAATGACTGCTTCAACACCAGATAAAGTCTCGCCAATTACGGGAATCCCTCCGCCTCCAGCAGAGATAGTTACAACGCCATTGTCTACCAAGGTTTGAATCACCTTGTATTCCTTAATTCCTAGAGGCTGTGGGCTTGGGACAACTTTACGCCACCCTCTTCCTGCATCCTCTTTAAACTGGACCTGACTCTTTTTCATCTCATCTTTTGCCTGCTCCTCTGTCAAAAAAGGACCAATTGGTTTTGAGGGGTTCACAAATGCCGAATCTTCTTCATCAACGATTACTTGTGTTACAATCGTTGCTACTTCTTTTTCTATTCCAGCTTGTTTCAGCTCTTTATCCAATGCATTTTGCAACCAATACCCAATACTCCCTTGTGTCATTGCAACACAGGTATCAAGCGGCATCGCGGGATTTTTTACGGAATCACTTGCTTGCTGCTGCAGTAGTAAATTCCCAACCTGTGGCCCATTTCCATGAGAGATAATCAGCTGATAGCCTTTTTTTATAAGATGAACTAGCTGCTTCGCTGTTTTTGAGAGTGCTTCTTGCTGCGCCTTTGCACTTGCCTCATCTGATAAGATGGCATTGCCTCCAAGGGCAACCACAACACGTTTTGTTTGCATAGTCGTTTCTCCTCTATTTTTATCAAAAGTTCATTAAAAATAATCTGTAAAAAATGACAACTGCCGATACTTGTAAGTAGCTTAATCCTACAAATTTTTTATTGCGGAATTTTTCATCAGACACATTCCATTAAATAACTAATCGTATATATTTAATGTCAATCTCCTTTGTTAAGCGCTCTCATTTTCCGTTCACTATTACTGACAAGTAAGTATTAGTTCCCTGTGAAATCATTGTGAGCATTTTTTAATTTTTTATTTCAGATAATTTTTAATTTATGATTTATTTTTCCTTAATAGTCAGCTTTTATGCATGAGGAATAAACAAATTTCCTAAAGTTGCAGCCATGATTGCTTTAATGGAGTGCATTCTATTTTCAGCTTCCTCAAATTGACGACCATACTTACTACGGAAAACTTCGTCTGTAATTTCCATCTCACCAATATGGAATTTTTCTTCCACCATTTTTCCATAAGTAGTTTCAGTATCATGAAAAGCAGGCAAGCAATGGAGAACAATCAACTCTCCATCCATATTCCCTGTCTTCTTTATCATATCCATATTAATTTGATAAGGTTTAAGAAGATTCACTCGTTCTTCAAATTTATCTTCTTCCCCCATAGATACCCAGACATCGGTGTACAATACATCTGCTCCATTGACCCCTTCATCCACATCATCTGTAATCAAAAGTTTACTGCCGGACTTTTCTGCAAATCCTTGTGCATAAGCGACTACCTCATCAGTTGGAAATAGACTCTTTGGTGAACAAATCCGTACATTCACACCTAAAATGGCTCCTGTTACCAACAAACTATTCGCCATGTTATTGCGACCGTCACCAACATAAACGAGTGTGATCCCTTCTAGCCGTCCAAAGTTTTCTTTCACTGTCATATAGTCAGCAATCATCTGTGTTGGATGCCACTCATCTGTCAGTCCATTCCATACAGGAACTCCTGAAAATTTAGCGAGCCCTTCGACTGTTTTTTGACTGAAACCACGAAACTCAATCCCATCAAACATACTGCCAAGAACAATTGCCGTATCTTCTACAGATTCTTTTTTTCCTAATTGAATGTCATCTTTTCCTAAGAATTCAGGATGAGCACCTAAATCTATCGCTGCCGTTGTAAATGCAGAACGTGTCCGCGTAGAATTCTTTTCAAAAAGCAACGCGATATTTTTTCCTTCTAAATAATGATGAGGAATTCCCTTTTTCTTTAAATCTTTTAAATGAATGGAAAAATCTATCAGATAAATTAATTCTTCTTTTGTAAAATCCTTTTCAGCAAGTAAACTGCGTCCTTGAAAAATTGAAATCGTCATACTAAACTCTCCTTTTATCTAGGTTTTTATATTTCTTCACGATCAAACGGCATACTCATACAACGTGGACCCCCACGTCCTCGAACAAGTTCACTTCCTGGTACATAATTTAATTTGATTCCGGCTTCTTCCAGTTTTTTATTTGTAATCACATTTCTGTCATAGACAATTACTTCTCCTGGCGCAATCGTTAAGGTGTTTGAGCCATCATTCCATTGCTCGCGAGCAGCTGCAGTTAGATTGCCCCCTCCGCATCGAATAAGTGTAACCTTTTCTAGTTTTAGATATTTCTTTAAAATATTTTCTAAAGAATCTGTTTCTTCGATAACGTTTGTTCCATCCTCTTCCTTAGAAATAGAGTAAACAGTTAAATCTCCTTCAATTTCTGGATGAATCGTAAACTTGTCATAATCAACCATTGTAAATACGGTATCTAAATGCATGAACTTTCGCTCATTACCAATGTTGAATGCTAGTACCCGTTTAAATCCTAAGTCTTTAGCAAAAATATTTTCAGCAAGCTTTTCAATTGAGGCAACATCCGTTCGTTGAGAAATTCCAACAGCTAACAACTCTTTTGATAGAATCAATTCATCTCCGCCTTCAATACGAGTCGTTTCTTCTCTGTTGTAAATCATCGGAATATCTGCGTCTTTAAATCGAGGATGATACGTAAAAATATATTTCCCATACAAGGTTTCACGCCTTCTGGTCACCGAGTACATATGGTTTAGTGACACTCCATGACCAATCGTGGCAAATGGATCTCTAGTAAAATAAAGATTAGGCATTGGATCAATGATAAATGGATAATCGGAATCTACCATATCAGATAAACTCTTATACTTAAGAGGGGGTAGCTCTACCTTTTGAACTCCAGCCATAGTTTTGTCTACTAGTTCACGCATATCCGTAATCCCCAAGAGAAGTTCCCGAATCATTTCTTTCGTTCCTGTTCCTTTGATATTCGCTTCTCCCAAATACTCATCAATAAATTGTGTTCGAATCGTATCGTCAGTTAGTGATTCGGCCACTAAATCTTCCAAATACAATACTTCAACACCCTTATCTCTTAATACTTGAGCAAAATAATCATGCTCTTTTTGTGCCTGCTGGAGAAATGGAATATCATCAAATAAAAGAGACTCCAAATAATCCGGCATTAAGTTTTCCAATTCTTTTCCTGGCCGATGCAACAGAACAGTTTTCAACTTACCAATCTCTGAAAAAACATTAATAGGTTTTGACATATTATCCTTCCTTTCTTTTACAAGGTCAGAATAGCAAAAAGAAAACGTTTTCTCTTAGAGGTTTTGACATTCAAAAAGCGAGTAATCTCTCTTTATTCAATAAAAATGTATATTTTTTCAAATGAGCTATTCTATGCATATTTTGTCTATTTTTTGATTAATATATATTCTGTTTTTTTTCGGAATATACATTATTTTTTTGAAATTATTTTTATCTTATGTCTATTAATCTTCTATTTGATACGATTAACAGAGTTAAACTGGTTATTTTTCACTTTACTATTGTTTCATTGATAGTCATTTTTTATAGTTTTTATGTATAAACCTATAAAAAAAGCCTAGAAATCTATTCTCTAAATGAGAAAATACGATTTCTAGACTATCTATTAATTTTATGAATTTATGAACGAGTTTTATGAAAGACACTATAGTCTATGTATTTTCCACACCGATAAATAATTTAAGTGAATCCGTCGCTAAAAAAGCTCTATGCTAGATTCCCTGAACTATTTTGTAAAATGTGAAAACAACTCGATTAGTTATCTTATATTCAATCAACTATGTGTTATTCTTCTTAACTCTATTAAAGAGAAGATACGATTAGAACACAAATAATTATATAAAGATTTCTCTCATCTTAAGACTTCCTTAAGATACATCCTTTTGAGATAGAGAATAATTTATAGACAGCAACTATTAGAAGAATATCTATATATTTCTATCCGAAGAGTTTCGAAAAAACTTTTTTAGGAAAGTTATTATTTTAAAACAAAAAAAATACCCTACTAGAGAGTATTAAGTATGACCCGTACGGGAATCGAACCCGTGATACCGCCGTGAAAGGGCGGTGTCTTAACCGCTTGACCAACGGGCCAGATAAGAATATTAATTATGGGCCTAAATGGACTCGAACCATCGACCTCACGCTTATCAGGCGTGCGCTCTAACCAGCTGAGCTATAGGCCCAAAAAAAATAAAGCGGGTGACGAGAATCGAACTCGCGACAACAGCTTGGAAGGCTGTGGTTTTACCACTAAACTACACCCGCAGTAAACTATAAATGGCGCGAGACAGAATCGAACTGCCGACACATGGAGCTTCAATCCATTGCTCTACCAACTGAGCTACCGAGCCAAAAAATAAAAAGTAAAACGGTCTGGACGGGACTCGAACCCGCGACCTCCTGCGTGACAGGCAGGCATTCTAACCAACTGAACTACCAAACCAATAAATAAGTATTACGTATGCTTAGAATATCTAAACAATTGCGGGAGCAGGATTTGAACCTACGACCTTCGGGTTATGAGCCCGACGAGCTACCAGACTGCTCCATCCCGCGATAATAGTAAAAAGGAGGATAAGGGATTCGAACCCTTGCACGGTTTTACCCGCCTGACGGTTTTCAAGACCGTTCCCTTCAGCCGGACTTGGGTAATCCTCCATGATAATAAACCCAATGACCCGTACGGGAATCGAACCCGTGATACCGCCGTGAAAGGGCGGTGTCTTAACCGCTTGACCAACGGGCCTAAATAAAAACTTACGGAGAAGGAGGGATTTGAACCCTCGCGCCAGTTTCCCGACCTACACCCTTAGCAGGGGCGCCTCTTCAGCCACTTGAGTACTTCCCCAAGAAATATATAATGGGCCTAAATGGACTCGAACCATCGACCTCACGCTTATCAGGCGTGCGCTCTAACCAGCTGAGCTATAGGCCCATAATAAAATCTAAAGCGGGTGACGAGAATCGAACTCGCGACAACAGCTTGGAAGGCTGTGGTTTTACCACTAAACTACACCCGCAAAACGGTCTGGACGGGACTCGAACCCGCGACCTCCTGCGTGACAGGCAGGCATTCTAACCAACTGAACTACCAAACCAAATTAAATTTTATTACGTGTGCTTAGAATATCTAAGCAATTGCGGGAGCAGGATTTGAACCTACGACCTTCGGGTTATGAGCCCGACGAGCTACCAGACTGCTCCATCCCGCGATAATAGTAAAAAGGAGGATAAGGGATTCGAACCCTTGCACGGTTTTACCCGCCTGACGGTTTTCAAGACCGTTCCCTTCAGCCGGACTTGGGTAATCCTCCATGTTAAAAAAGTGTGATACAACGCCACTATGGACCTTGTAGGACTCGAACCTACGACCGGACGGTTATGAGCCGTCTGCTCTAACCAACTGAGCTAAAGGTCCAGGCTCTAATAATCGCGGCGAAGGGGATCGAACCCCCGACCTCCCGGGTATGAACCGGACGCTCTAGCCAGCTGAGCTACACCGCGAAAAAAGAAAATCATTATTTAAATGATATGGAGCCTAGCGGGATCGAACCGCTGACCTCCTGCGTGCAAAGCAGGCGCTCTCCCAGCTGAGCTAAGGCCCCATGTTGCTTTAAATTATCGGGAAGACAGGATTCGAACCTGCGACCCCTTGGTCCCAAACCAAGTGCTCTACCAAGCTGAGCTACTTCCCGAAAATAACGCGCCCAAGAGGAGTCGAACCCCTAACCTTTTGATCCGTAGTCAAACACTCTATCCAATTGAGCTATGGGCGCATATAAAATTGTATTGCTATGCCGAGGACCGGAATCGAACCGGTACGGTGATCACTCACCGCAGGATTTTAAGTCCTGTGCGTCTGCCAGTTCCGCCACCCCGGCGATATTGCTCTTTGGCAAAGCGGAAAACGGGGTTCGAACCCGCGACCCCCACCTTGGCAAGGTGGTGCTCTACCACTGAGCTATTTCCGCGTCATTTCTGATGCCGGCTAAAGGATTTGAACCCTCGACCCTCTGATTACAAATCAGATGCTCTACCAACTGAGCTAAGCCGGCGTATGTATCTTAATGCGGGTGAAGGGACTTGAACCCCCACGCCGTAAGGCGCTAGATCCTAAATCTAGTGCGTCTGCCAATTCCGCCACACCCGCAAAAATATGAGCCGTACAGGGCTCGAACCTGTGACCCTCTGATTAAAAGTCAGATGCTCTACCAACTGAGCTAACGGCTCGTATGGAGGTTAACGGGTTCGAACCGCTGACCCTCTGCTTGTAAGGCAGATGCTCTCCCAGCTGAGCTAAACCTCCATGACAACTTTAA
>NZ_ASWE01000006.1 GCF_000407505.1 Enterococcus phoeniculicola ATCC BAA-412 | reverse complement strand
ACCTTCCAAATTTCGTCTACGGGGTTTTTACCCTCTTTGACTGACTTTTCCAAGTCATTCGACTATCTGAAAGAACTACCATATCGGAGTCCTACAACCCCAACAAGCAAGCTTGTTGGTTTGGGCTTTTCCCGTTTCGCTCGCCGCTACTCAGGGAATCGAATTTTCTTTCTCTTCCTGCAGGTACTTAGATGTTTCAGTTCTCTGCGTCTACCTCTAACCAGCTATGTATTCACTGGAAAGTAACATTCTACTAAAAATGCTGGGTTTCCCCATTCGGAAATCTCTGGATCATCGCTTACTTACAGCTCCCCAAAGCATATCGGAGTTAGTCCCGTCCTTCATCGGCTCCTAGTGCCAAGGCATCCACCGTGCGCCCTTATTCACTTAACCTTATCAACCTTACGGTTGGGTTTTGACTCGTTTTCCTAGCGATAGGAGCGTCATCAAGAAAATAAGCAATTGAACTTCTTAAAAAACTCATTCAACGCGGTGTTCTCGGTTTGTTTTGATTCTTTTTTACTTCAATATCCAGTTTTCAATGAACAAAAGTTTTGAGAGTAAACCTCTCAAAACTGAACAAAGTTTAACAAACGTGTGTAGTTTCCGTAATATTCCTTAGAAAGGAGGTGATCCAGCCGCACCTTCCGATACGGCTACCTTGTTACGACTTCACCCCAATCATCTATCCCACCTTAGACGGCTGGCTCCAAAAGGTTACCTCACCGGCTTCGGGTGTTACAAACTTTCGTGGTGTGACGGGCGGTGTGTACAAGGCCCGGGAACGTATTCACCGCGGCGTGCTGATCCGCGATTACTAGCGATTCCGGCTTCATGTAGGCGAGTTGCAGCCTACAATCCGAACTGAGAGAAGCTTTAAGAGATTAGCTTAGCCTTGCGACTTCGCGACTCGTTGTACTTCCCATTGTAGCACGTGTGTAGCCCAGGTCATAAGGGGCATGATGATTTGACGTCATCCCCACCTTCCTCCGGTTTGTCACCGGCAGTCTCGCTAGAGTGCCCAACTAAATGATGGCAACTAACAATAAGGGTTGCGCTCGTTGCGGGACTTAACCCAACATCTCACGACACGAGCTGACGACAACCATGCACCACCTGTCACTTTGTCCCCGAAGGGAAAGTTCTGTCTCCAGAATGGTCAAAGGATGTCAAGACCTGGTAAGGTTCTTCGCGTTGCTTCGAATTAAACCACATGCTCCACCGCTTGTGCGGGCCCCCGTCAATTCCTTTGAGTTTCAACCTTGCGGTCGTACTCCCCAGGCGGAGTGCTTAATGCGTTAGCTGCAGCACTGAAGGGCGGAAACCCTCCAACACTTAGCACTCATCGTTTACGGCGTGGACTACCAGGGTATCTAATCCTGTTTGCTCCCCACGCTTTCGAGCCTCAGCGTCAGTTACAGACCAGAGAGTCGCCTTCGCCACTGGTGTTCCTCCATATATCTACGCATTTCACCGCTACACATGGAATTCCACTCTCCTCTTCTGCACTCAAGTCTCCCAGTTTCCAATGACCCTCCCCGGTTGAGCCGGGGGCTTTCACATCAGACTTAAGAAACCGCCTGCGCTCGCTTTACGCCCAATAAATCCGGACAACGCTTGCCACCTACGTATTACCGCGGCTGCTGGCACGTAGTTAGCCGTGGCTTTCTGGTTAGATACCGTCAAGGGACGAACAGTTACTCTCATCCTTGTTCTTCTCTAACAACAGAGTTTTACGATCCGAAAACCTTCTTCACTCACGCGGCGTTGCTCGGTCAGACTTTCGTCCATTGCCGAAGATTCCCTACTGCTGCCTCCCGTAGGAGTCTGGGCCGTGTCTCAGTCCCAGTGTGGCCGATCACCCTCTCAGGTCGGCTATGCATCGTGGCCTTGGTGAGCCGTTACCTCACCAACTAGCTAATGCACCGCGGGTCCATCCATCAGTGACACCCGAAAGCGTCTTTCAAATTAGAACCATGCGGTTCCAATTGTTATACGGTATTAGCACCTGTTTCCAAGTGTTATCCCCTTCTGATGGGCAGGTTACCCACGTGTTACTCACCCGTCCGCCACTCTTTTTCTTTCGATGGAGCAAGCTCCGGTGAAAGAAAAAGCGTTCGACTTGCATGTATTAGGCACGCCGCCAGCGTTCGTCCTGAGCCAGGATCAAACTCTCATAATAAAAGTTAGAACAATCTTTCGATTGTTAAGCTCAATTTGTTTGCTAGCATATTGCTTGCTTGTTAAATGTTTGTGACTTGATAAATCAAGTACACACTACACATTTGGTTTGTCTTGCTTTGTTCAGTTTTCAAAGGTCTACCTTGCTGTTTCAGCAACTTTTATATCATATCAGCTAGACAAGTGATTGTCAACTGTTTTTTATAAAAGTTTTTTCAACTTCTTTTCAGAAAGTCGTACGCTTGTTTCAGCAACTTAATTAGAATAACAGGTCCGTTGTTATTTGTCAACAACTTTTTAAAATAAATTTTATTGATTTATCAACTGTTATTCAGTCATCTCTCTCGAGCGACTTTGTTATTCTATCATGTTGAATCTTCAACGTCAAGAACTATTTAAAAAGTTTTTTTCAGAAAAACTTTTTGTGTTTTATGAATGAAAAACCATTCACACGAACACATAATAATATACCAACTAAATGGCATAAGGTCAATGTATTTCTTCTTTTTTTTTAGAGTTTTTTTATTCTACGATTATTCTTCTTACGAGACTTAAAAATGTTCGTTTTTACTACGATAATCTTTTTATTTAACGGAAAAAAATCGACTAATAAACGTGTTTTTCCACTCCCAATATATAGTCGTATTGAAAAACACGTTTCACCTATTTAGTTTCACCTTCTATTCAACTTAGATTCTCTTTCCATTCTTTTCTTATTACGCCATACTTCATCGAATCATAAAATTTATTTTCCCAGAAGCGAACCTTTCGAATCCGCCCTTCTTCTTTCATTCCCACTTGTTCTCCCAGCTTCATCATTCGTTGATTCCCTGACCATGTGGTGAAACCAATATGTTCAAGCTCCTTTTCTTGATCAAAAAGTATAGTTAACCATTGTTTAAGAGCACGTCTGCCTATTCCCTTTTTCCAAAGTGAAGAATCATAAATGACTATACCAACTTCCAGCCATCTTCTAAGCGAACCGTCTTCCCAATAAGCAGTAACCATACCAACCTGCTTCTCTCCTAAAAGAATACTCCTTCTCATCTCATTGTCTACACTATCCTTCCCAAAACCATTTTTGTATTCTTCCCATGTCAAAATTGGATCATTGAAGTACGGACCATTCCATTTAGTCCATTCTAAATCTGCAGCAGGACCGTAACTAATTTCCCATAATGAATGAATATCCTCTTTCTTTATCTTTTGGAGAGATACTTCTTCTTGTTTCATCTTATTACTCCTTCCACTATAAAATGAGTCTTCTCGATATGTTGTTCTTACGTCTTTTTCGATAACTGACCCTCTCCTTCTTATACACAGATTACTTTTCAAAATCTTTTTATCTTTATACGCTCTTTATTTATTAAAGGTTTTCACCTTTTCTTTCTATAGAACATCTTAAAACTTATTTCCACATAAGAAAAACCACAGTTTTTCATAAAGATAGCTATTAATTTTTCATTATCTTTGCACCAACTAAAAAAGATTTAAACGGATTCTCAAACAAAAAAACCAAGCCTCCTTTATTGAAGGCTTGGTTCTGTAATTATCTCATTGTTGGGAAGAGCAGCACATCTCTTAAAGACTGAGCGTCAGTTAATAACATTACCAAACGATCAATACCAATACCTAATCCTCCGGTTGGCGGCATACCGTATTCTAAAGCTTCTAGGAAGTCTTCATCCACTCCATGCGCTTCATCATTTCCTTGTTCGCGTTCTTTATCTTGTGCTTCAAATCGTTCACGCTGATCAATTGGATCGTTTAACTCAGTAAATGCATTCCCAAATTCACGACCAACGATAAATAGTTCAAATCGGTCTGTGAAACGTCCGTCCTCAGGATTTTTCTTAGCTAAAGGAGAGACTTCCACTGGATGACCATAGATAAATGTTGGTTGAATTAATGTCTCTTCAACAAACGTTTCAAAAAACTCATTAATAATATGACCAACTGACATGTTCTCCGTAATTTCAACATGGTGTTCTTTAGCATAGGCACGTGCTTGTTCTACACTCATTTCAGGCCAGAAATCAACACCAGTTTGTTGTTTAATAGAGTCCACCATGTGTAAACGAGTAAACGGACTACCTAAATCAACTTCTTGTTCGCCATAAGTTATTGTTGTTACACCTAAAACTTTTTCAGTGGCATTACGGATAATTCCTTCGGTTAAATTCATAACATCTTTGTAATCGGTATATGCTGTATAAACTTCAAGCATCGTAAATTCAGGATTATGCGTTGTATCAATTCCTTCATTTCTGAATACTCGTCCAATTTCATAAACCTTTTCCATACCACCTACAATTAGACGTTTTAAATGTAACTCTAAAGCAATACGTAGGTATAAATCCATATCCAATGCATTGTGGTGTGTAATAAATGGACGTGCAGCAGCACCACCAGCTTCATTGTGTAAAACGGGGGTTTCAACCTCAATATAGCCATTTCCATCAAGATATCTTCTAATCTCACTAATAATCTGGCTACGTTTCATGAAACGGTCAAAGCTGTCACGATTACTGATTAAATCCAAATAACGCTGACGATAGCGCTGTTCAATGTTCGTTAACCCATGATATTTATCTGGTAGCGGACGCAGAGCTTTTGAGAGCATCGTTAATTCTTTTGCTTTAATACTCACTTCCCCTGTATTAGTTTTCATTACATCTCCGCTAACACCAAAGAAATCTCCTAAATCAGCATGCGTAAAAAGTTCATAAGCTTCTTCACCAACTTCATCTTTACGTACATAAATTTGAATTTGTCCTTCGCGATCTTGTAAATGTGCAAATCCAGCTTTTCCTTTTCCACGCTTGGTCATGATTCTACCAGCGACACTAGCCGTCACTGCCTGTTCTGCTACTTCTTCTTTCGTCATAGCGTCAAATGCTTCATGTAATTCTACTGAATTGTGTGTTCTATCAAAACGTTGTCCGAATGGATCGATCCCTTCTTCACGTAATTGTTCCATTTTTTGACGACGCACAAGCATTTGATCGTTTAAATCTTCTACTTGATTTTGTTGCTCTTCTGTCATTAGAGTTCCTCCATTCTCCTGATTCATCTCTTTCTTATAATGCCAATGATAACAGAAAAAAGCAAGATGAACTTTGTGATTTTTTTCGTTTTTTACTTTTATTCCCCTATTGCTATTTCTTTTTCTGCTTGTTTCTCTGTCTTTTCAACGAATGCATCCAATAAATCAACAATAGTTTGTTCATCTTCTGCTTGATTAATCGCTACTTTAACTTTTGCCGCACGTGAAACACCCTTTAAGTAATAAGCTGCATGCTGCCGAAATTCTCTAGAGGCAACTGCTTCTCCTTTTAACTCCACTAAACGGTGAAGATGAAGTTTCGCAGTCTCCATCTTTTCTCGCGGAGTCGGCTCCTCTACTAATTCACCAGTTTCTAAATACTGTTGTGTCCGATGAATCATCCACGGATTTCCTAATGCCGCACGTCCAATCATCACCCCATCAGCGCCCACGTATTCTAACATGCGTTTTGCATCTTCTGGTGTCCGAACATCCCCATTTCCCATAAAAGGAATAGTTAGCTGGCTTTTCACTTCTTTTAAAACATCCCAATCTGCTTTTCCTTCATACATCTGCACTCGAGTTCTTCCATGCATTGCAACTGCCGCGGCTCCTGCCGATTGGGCTGCCAGTGCATTTTGTACAGCAAATATATGCGCGTCATCCCAACCGATTCTCATCTTAACTGTTACTGGCTTATCTACAGCGGAGGAAACAGCATGAACCATTTCATAGACCTTATCTGGATCCAGTAGCCATTTAGCACCAGCTTCAGCTTTAATAATCTTATTCACAGGACACCCCATATTAATGTCAATAATATCTGCTTTTGTATTTTCCTCTACAAATTGGGCTGCTTCAACCAGACTCTCTTTAGTTCCGCCAAAGATTTGTAAACTTAATGGATGTTCTGTTTCATCTATATAAAGCATCTCCAAAGTTTTCTTGTTCCGGAAATGAATCCCTTGGTCACTTATCATCTCACAAACAACCAAGCCTGCACCAAACTCTTTGACAGTAACACGAAAAGCCGCATTCGTAATTCCCGCCATAGGTGCTACGACAACTCTATTAGGGATTTCAACCTCTCCGATTTTCCACGTATGTTTTCCAAGCTCCATCTAATTGCCTCCCATGGCTTCTTGCTTCAGGCTAGCTAAGTCCTCTTCACTATACGTATACTTATTTCCACAAAAAGAACAGACTGCTTCTGCCCCGTGATCTTCATCAATCATTGCTTGAATTTCCGTTGTACCCAATGCGATAATTGCCGCACCAAATTTATCTTTAGAACAGTCGCAGGCAAATTGAACCGGAGATGTTTCTAAAATCTTTAAGTCAGCATCACCTAGCAGTCCACTCAAAATTTCCTCCGGTGTTTGACCTTCATCAAGAAGTGTTGAAATCAGCGGTGTTTCTGCCAAACGTTTTTCAATAGCAGTAATCGTTTCATCGTCTGCACCAGGCATAATTTGAATTAAAAACCCTCCGGCTGTTTTAATCGAATCATCTGTATCCACTAGAACACTTAAGCCAACTGCTGAAGGTACTTGCTCAGACACAGCAAGATAGTACGTAAAATCTTCTCCAATCTCTCCAGATACAAGTGGTGTTTGACCAGAAAACGGTTCTTTAAGACCCAAATCTTTGATCACTGTAAATAGCCCATTCGTTCCCACAGCACCTCGAACATCAATTTTCCCTTTTTCATTTGACGGCAAGCTGATATGCGGATTTTTTATATACCCTTTGACATCCCCATTTCCATTACTGTCTACAATGATTGCACCCGCAGGCCCATCTCCTTGTATTTTTACTGTTAACTTATCTTCTCCCTTTAGTGTAGCACCCAACAAAAGAGCACCAATCATGGTTCTCCCAAGTGCTGCTGAAGAGTTACTCCACGTATCATGACGTTTTTGTGCTTCTTGTACTGTTTGTGTTGCACGGACAGCATATGCACGTACAAATCCGTTATATCCTAAAGCTTTTACTAAATAGTCGTTCATTTTATGTTCCCCTTTTCATTAAGACTCATTAGTGAATAATACTAGTATCTGAGGTATTTTTCAACTTTTGACATTCATTTTTTTCTCAAGATGTACGTTTACTGGCTCTATAATTTATGGGACTGATGAATCATAATTGATTCTTCAGTCCCATTTTCACTTTAGGTATTAAAAAACATATCGTTCTCTAGTATGATTAAATCACCACAAAATAAACAACTGAGAGGACGATATGCTATATGAATGATTCTATCAAAAAAATGCTGAGAATAATAGAGAAAGATTTGATGATTACAGAGGTCTCTTACGAGACCTTTCAGAAGGAAAAGACGTTGATCGTCGATGCTGTTCTCTCGCCTGCTCCTCGTGCGTGTAGAAGTTGTGGTTCTACTGTGGTAGATGGAAATGGGAAAGCAATTGTAGTGAAAAACGGGAAGAAGGAAACGATTGTCCGCTTTGAACAATACAATCATATGCCTTTGGTTATGCGCTTAAAAAAGCAGCGCTATACCTGTAAAAATTGTCGAACTCATTGGACTGCTCAAAGTTCTTTTGTCCAACCTAGACATTCAATCGCAAATCATGTCAGATATAAAATTGCTTCTTTACTGACTGAAAAAGTATCTTTATCTTTTATTGCGAAAAGCTGTCAGGTATCTTTGACCACCGTTATTCGTACATTGAAAGAGTTTAAAAGCTATTTACCAAAGCAATCTAAGAAGATTCTCCCCAGAGTATTGATGGTTGATGAATTTCGTTCGCACGCTTCCATAGAAGATAAAATGAGCTTTATTTGCGCAGATGGCGAAACAGGAAAATTAATTGATGTCTTGCCTACGCGTAAGTTACCTCGATTAACAAGCTATTTCTTAGGCTGTACCAATCCAGAAGAAGTAGAATTCTTGGTTACAGACATGAACGCCGCCTACTTCCAGCTCACCAAGCGTGTTTTGCCAAATGCGAAAGTAGTGATTGATCGGTTTCATATTGTCAAACACATGAATCAGGCGTTCAATGAGTTACGTATCCGTGAAATGAATGAGCTTCGTAAAGTAGGACAGAAAAGTCTGGCAGAAAAGCTGAGAAAGAACTGGCGCTTTCTGCTAAAAAATCGTGCAAACATCAACCATTATGAATACAAAACATGGAAAAGTTTCCGAGCGCCAAAATACCCGTTTCTTACTGAAGCAATGATGATTGATCGATTGCTTGGCTTTTCTGCGCCCCTGAAGGAGGCGTATCCCTTTTTTCATGAATTAGTTGAAGCCTTTCGAGACAAAGACCCTGACTTATTTTTCTCCTTATTGGCAGAACTTCCCGAAACACTAGATGACGGTTTTCGGAAGAAGCTTCAAAACCTTCTGAATTATGAAGAAGGCATCACCAACGCAATGATCTACCCTTACTCCAATGGAAAAATAGAAGCAAAGAACACACACATAAAGACAATGAAACGAGTATCCTACGGATTTAAATCATTTGAGAACATGAGAATTAGAATCTTTTTGATCAATCAATTAATCAAAGTAAGATAACAAAAAATCTGAGCCAGAATGAGGTTCATTCTGACCCAGATTTGATTTTGTATAACTCATCAGTCCTTATTGACAAAGAGCCCGTTTACTCTAGTTTTTTGATTCATACCTCAAAAGAAAAAAGCCAACAAGCAACCCTCATTAGGAATTGCTTATCGGCTTCATCTTTACACTTATTTGTAGCGATCGTCGAAATTATTTCGTTCATAATCAGATTTAGTTGTTTCATCTTCTTTAGAATCAGAAACTTCCTTACCTGTTTCTTCACTTTCTAACTTCACTTCTTCTGCTTCATCATGTAATTCTTTTTTTGCTTCTTCAAAATCTTGTTTTTCTTCTGCTTGTTTTTCCGCATCTTTTTCTTCTAACGCACGTTTTGCTTCTTCGAATGTTTGTGCTTTTTCGCTAGGAAATTCAGAAGATGCAGATCCTTCTGGCATTACACCATCTTCAAACAATGATTTAATTGCTTTTGCATCAAGCGTTTCAAACTCAAGAAGTTTTTCAGCAATCAGTTTATGCTGTTCGCGATGCTCTTCAATTATTTCATGTGCTTTCTTGTGTGCTTCCATTAAGATACTACGTACTTCTTGATCGATTTCAAAAGCAACTTGTTCAGAGTAAGCTTTTGTTTGACCATAATCACGACCAACAAACACTTGGTGGTTTCCTTCATATTGAACAGGTCCTAATTTGTCGCTCATTCCATATTCTGTAACCATACTACGTGCTAAGCCTGTTGCTTGTTCAAAGTCGTTTGAAGCACCTGTTGATTGTACGCCGAAAATAATTTCTTCTGCTGTACGTCCGCCAAGCAAGCCAACGATTTGTTCAAACATATCTTCTTTGGTCATTAAGAATTGATCTTCTTTTGGTAAAGCAATCATATAACCGCCTGCTCGACCACGAGGAATAATCGTTACTTTGTGAACAACTCTCGCGCGGCTTAATACTAACCCAACGATTGTATGTCCAGCCTCATGATAAGCCACCATTTCACGTTCTTTTTTGCTGATGACGCGATCTTTCTTCGCAGGTCCTGCAATCACACGATCTTCTGCTTCATCAATATCCGATGCATCAATTTTCTTTTTATTTCGACGAGCGGCTACTAAGGCAGCTTCATTCAATACGTTTTCTAAGTCAGCACCAGCAAATCCTGGTGTTTGTTGTGCAACAACTTTTAAGTCTACATCATCTGCTAATGGTTTGTTACGTGCATGAACCTTAAGAATCGCTTCACGACCTTTAACATCTGGACGGCCTACTAAAATTTGTCGGTCAAAACGGCCCGGACGTAGTAAAGCTGGATCTAACACGTCTGAACGGTTTGTTGCAGCGATAACGATTACTCCTTCGTTTCCGTCAAAACCATCCATTTCAACTAGCAATTGGTTTAGGGTTTGTTCACGTTCATCGTGTCCACCACCCATGCCTGCGCCACGTTGACGACCCACTGCATCAATTTCATCAATAAAGATAATCGCAGGTGCATTTTTCTTCGCTGTTTCAAATAAATCACGGACACGACTTGCGCCGACCCCTACAAACATTTCTACGAAGTCAGAACCTGAGATAGAGTAAAACGGAACGCCAGCTTCACCAGCGACAGCTTTTGCAAGTAAAGTTTTCCCTGTTCCTGGAGGCCCCTCTAATAGAACACCCGCTGGAATACGTGCGCCTAATTCAGCGAAACGTCTTGGGTCTTTTAAGAATTCAACAACTTCAACTAATTCTTGTTTTTCTTCTTCCGCACCTGCAACATCAGAGAAGCGGATTCGGTTTGCTTTTTTGTCTGCTTCTTTGGCTTTCGACTTGCCAAAGTTCATCACACGGCCGCCACCGCCACCGCCGCCACCTTGTTGACCCATCATCATATAGAAGAAAAAGATGATGACAATAATTGGTAGGAAGCTTAAGAGTAGAGACACCCAAATGCCACTACTAGATTCTTCTTTTATTTTTGTTTGAACGCCATTTTCTTTTGCTAGTTGCGTTACTTGACTCAATGTTGAATCATTTGGTAAAACCATTGTCGTGAAACTTGTTGCTGGGACATTAGTAGAACCCAAAATCGACAAGCCACCACTATTATTTACTTTTTGCTCTTCTTTATACTCACCGGTAATTTTATAAACGCCATTAGCTGGTTGTACCGTGAACTCCTTAATCTTGCCATCTTCAAGTTGTTCAGCAAATTTCGAATACTCGATATCTGGCGTTTGCTGACTGTTGTTTCCAAAAATAAAGTAAACAACCATCACCATCGCTAAGATAACAAGAGCATAGTATAAGACATTTTTCATCATGCCATTATTTTTCTTATTCATGCTTGCCCTCCTTAGGTGCTATATTCATCTTTTTTAATTTTTTATCAATCCTGACCATTACATTGTAACATAACTGATTTCAATTACGTCACTAATTTGATTGATAAACACTCGCTTTTAATACGCCTACATAGGGCAAATTACGATAGGCTTCTGCGTAGTCTAAACCATAGCCTACTACAAACTCATTTGGTACATCAAATCCAATGTAATCGGCATCGATATCAACGACACGCCCTTCTTTTTTATCTAGTAGCGTCACAATTTTCACTGAATTTGCTTTCCGATATTTAAACAGATCAACCAGATAGGCTAATGTACGTCCACTATCAATGATGTCTTCAACAATCAGTAAGTCGCGTCCTTCTACATTCGTATCCAAATCTTTGACAATTTTTACTTCGCCAGAAGATACTGTTGCATTTCCATAACTAGACACATCCATAAAATCCAATTCTACATAAGTATCAATTTCACGGACAATATCTGACATAAAAGGAACGGCACCTTTTAAAACACCAACTACTAATGGATTCTTTCCTTTGTATGTTTCAGCCAATTCTTTTCCTAGTTCTGCGCAGCGCGCTTGGATTTGTTCTCTTGTTATTAATACTCGCTCGATATCTTTCTCTAACATTCGGTTCTCCTTCCACCTGCTACTCCCGATATTTATAAAGAAGTACGTAGTGTATTTTATCAGTTTCTCTCACAATACTCAAATAAGAAAGTGCAAAAGGCAACAATCCATAGATGTTTTTTTTATAGTCAGAAAGTACCCATGAAGACGCTCTTTTTTCATTAGGTACCTTGTTATCTATAAAAAAGCGTGAAATTTTTTTTACGAGTTTTTCATTTAAAATCAAACGATCACCTTCTTGTCTGCGCCGCAAGACGAACTTCTCGGCCAATTCCGCAGAAAATTCTTTTTGAAAGGTTGTCCAGCCTTCCGTGTTTTTAGGTATACTTTGATTCTTCTGAATTTCATCACTTTTTAAAATTCCCAGCCATTCATTCTCATTTAAGTATATTCCTTCATTATAATGAATAATATACTCTTTCTCTATCTGTTTTTTCTTTTTTTGAAAAGAAAATTGCTGATAGCTTTTTTTAAATAGCCATTTTTTTGAAAATGAAATTTCCCACTGTGCCTTTTCTTTTGCCATCAAGTGAATTAGTTGATAGATCTGTTCTTCTTTAGCACCTATTTTTTTTTGTTCAAGACTCTTTTTAAAAAAATAGCTTAAGAAAAAGTATTTTTTCCCATCTGTCTGCTTCTCCAACCATTCTCCGTCAATTATCCAGCCATCGTCGGTGACTGTTACATACGTCAAATAGTTGATTTTCATTTCTTCAGAAATAATTTCCTCTGCCCATTCTAACTGTTGAGAAAATTGTTGGGCATGGGGAAGTAAGCGGGCATTTTCTTTTCTTAGTTGGGGAATCACCCATTTTCTAATCCGATTTCTTTGCATCTGTGTTTCTTCATTCGTTTGATCTTCAAAAAAAACAAGATTGTTTCTCGTAGCCCATTGACGGAGCTCTTCTTTTGAAAATTGCAGTAGTGGTCGAATGAGTTCCCCCGACGAAAATTGTTGACGTTCTTTTATACCAATATGACTTCCTAATGATCCTCCACGTGCAAGTTTCATCACAAGTGTTTCCACCTGATCATCTCCGTGATGGGCGGTCATCAATTTCACACAACCTGTTTGTTCCATTATTTGAGAAAAAAAGGAGTAGCGAAAGGCCCTTGCCGCTTCTTCCATACCCGTTATAGGTGCATTTTGCCAACGCGTAGTAAAGAAGGGAAGATTTTGTTCTTTACAATACTCTTTCAGGTATCTTTCTTCTTGCAAGGATTCTTCTCTAAGCTGATGATTGACATGTGCAACATATAAAGAAAGCTGTTCCCTGCGAGCAACGGATTCCATCAACTTAAGTAAAACCATCGAATCGACACCACCTGAGATTGCTAAAAGAATTTTATCCTCAGTTTCCCATAAAAGTTTGTCTTTTCCGTGATTAAAAAATAAATTTTCCATGTGCTGTTCTCCTTAAAAAGAAAAAAACTAAGGCAGTCAATCAGAGTTGATTTATGCCTCAGTTCATTTTTCACTGCAAAACAATTCATTTCATTATTTTAATTAGTCATTCAAACGTTCATTTTAGCGATTCCGACATCGCCGAAAAGCACTAACTAATTACGACGACCTCCACGGCCTCCGCGTTTTCCTTCTGTGTTTCGTTTCAAAGAAGAGAGTCTATCATCGCTATCTTTTAAAAATGAACTCATTAATGAATCAAAATCTTGTTTATTATTATTGCTGTTCATCGGTTGATTTCGAGAGAACGATTTTTTCTGTGCAGGACGACTATTATAGTTATCACGTGGCTCACGTGGTTCGCGACGTTGAAATTCACGTTTTTCTTCTTGTGGCTGATCTTGTGCTTTGCGAATAGATAAACCAATTTTTCCGTCATCACCAATAGAAGTGACTTTGACTGTTACTTCATCTCCGACAGTTAATACATCATGTATATCCTTAATAAATCCATTTGATACTTCACTAATGTGAACTAACCCAGTTTTTCCTTCACCTAGATCAATAAATGCACCAAAATTGGTAATCCCTGACACTTTTCCTTGTAGTTTCGCTCCTACTTCGATTGACATAAAAAAATTGTTCCTCCTAATTTATAACCCTTTTTTATATTTCACTACTTATTAGTAGTACTTGACTCTGTGTTGTTTTTTGTTGTTTGACCTGTCGTATCACTTGTTTCTGTTCCAACAATCGGATAGACTTGCTCGCCTTCTTTAGAGTAGAAAAATCGACTACGTGCTAACTTTGCAACATACTCGTCATCTTTTAATAAATTGACGTCTTGTTTAAGGTTCGTGAGCTGTGTTTCTACTTGCTCGGCTTCTGCAACCGTCTCTTCTTTAATCGTTCCAAGCGATTGTAGACGCTGATAGTCATTAAATAATTGAACACCAATAACAATAAATATACCCATAGCCACTAGAAAAACGACTGCTAGTCTTCTTCTTCTAAACACAAGTTGTCTTTGCTGCTTTTGAAACTCAACATATTGTTCTTTTGCGTAGGCTGTATCAATTGAAGATATTTTATTTTTGGATTCTTCATTCACTATCCTTCACCTCAGTCTCTTTTTCATGGTCTTTCTCATTATACCAACATCTTTAGCTGTTGTCTAATCTAATTCTCAGCAGAATCCGTTCTAGTTTCTGATACGATTTCATACATTTTTTCTGCATCATCTTTTTTTGTTGATTCATGAAGCTCTGTTACTTTCACCTCTAAGGTTTTATTGCCAAATTGAATCTTTACGTTATCCCCAATTTTTACATCACTGGATGATTTTGCAAGTTTTCCATTGATTTGAATGCGTCCTTTATCAGCGACTTCTTTTGCTACTGATCGCCGTTTAATAATTCTTGATATTTTTAAAAATTTATCTAGTCTCATATACTATCCCTCTTTTTTCTTACATTTATTTTTAATAATTTTTTTCCAAACGGAATCATTAACCACTCTCTTATAGTGAATAATTTTAAACGAATCGCCAGAAAAATGAAACAGCTTGCCCCTAAAAATACACCAATCAAACTGACAACAAGCGCTGTCGAGCGATGATTAATTGCGCCCACAAAAACTTCTATTATTCCGTAATAAGTAAGTAAACTAAGTGACATCCCAGCTATACAGATAAGAAACGTTCGCCCAAAATGACGTTCCTTCCAAAAACCATTCAACTCTTTTTCTGAGTACCGAACAAGATAAATCAATGTACTTGCCAGCCCACCTAACGTAGCAAAACTTGCACCAATCGTGCCCATAACTGCCGTCAAACTGATTGTTCCAAGTGCCTTAACCAACAAGCCCCATCCAGCGGCTTTTAATGGCATCCGAAACCAGTTTCGGCTTTGCGCAATACTTTGATACGCCTGTATAGTAGCCATCAACCCTACTGAAAAGACAAATACGGTTAAAGGTGCACTTCCTGAATAGTCTTTAAACAATGCATAATTGATATATGGAAGCAGCAAGGCTAAGCCCACAGAAGCTGCCATAGCTAAACTAACTGTCAACCTTAAATAAATGCGGGCAGACTGATGAAATTGTTTTTTATTCGTCTGTATAAGATAGCGTGTTAGAGCAGGTAAGAACGTGGCGCTTAGCGCCGTAGCAATTACTAGCCCCAGTTGAACCAGCGGCTGTCCTCGGTCATAAACCCCTTTTGCCACTCTCGCAGCTTGATCCGTTAATCCATAAATTTCCAATCCGTTTGTCACTAGAAAAGAGTCTAGCAATTGAAAAAAGATCAAGTAGCCGCTATAGATGGAAAGAAGTCCTCCTTCTATAAGAAATCGGCGAACAAGTTTCTTTTTTGGTCGTTGGCTGATGGAAAAATTTTTTAAGCTTAGTGCGCCACCATGAATTTTTTTTTCGTAATAAATTAATGACAGCAGGGCACAGCTTCCACCAAAAAAGGCGCCACTCATGGCCATTGCACCTGTCTGATAAATAGTCAGTCCTAAGCTGTGAAAAGCACCTGCAGCAGATAGGATAATTCCTACACGAACTAATTGTTCCAGTACTTGAGAAACAGCTGTAGGAACCATTAATAATCTTCCCTGAAAGTTCCCTCGATAATAAGAGAGTCCCGGAACAAGCAAAAAGGTAAAGGAAACGACTTGAATCAAAGGCGCCAGTTCAAAATCTCCCATCAAATTTGCTAATAAACCACTTCCAAAAAAGCAGAGTGCCCACAAACTCACTGCACACCAGAAAACAAGTGGAAACAACTGATTCAAGGCTTCTTTTTGTTCTTTTGGTGTCTCTTTTTCTGCTATATATTTTGAAAGAAACTGAGGAAGTCCAGAAAGTGCTAGTGTCATCGCAATCCCATAGATTGGATAGACTTGCTGATATACATAAAATCCCTCATCGCCTACCGCATTTTGAAAAGGGACGCGATAGATGGCACTTAACAACTTCGCGATAAAAGAAGCAGCTGTAAGTACAAAGGCCCCTTGCATCATTCTTTGCATTTCCTTTTGTGCCATCAAAATCCCTTCTCTTTCTACGCTTCTTTAGAAACGTATTTTTGTTGACGTAACGCTTTTATAAAACTAGCCGTCTCCTGTAACCATACTGCATCACTCATCCCGCGAGAGATGGTCAGTTTGATGGTCATTTTTTCTTTTTCAACACCTAGACCAGCTTTCATTTTGGTTGCAGTCAATGCTTCAAATAATTGTTCTACGGAATAAGATTTTGTTCCAGCCTTACTTAATACAACTTTAATCGTCAGACCTTGGATTCGTACAGTTTCCAATAGTGCACGATCTCCATCCATTTTCATTTGACCAATCGTAAGCAAGTGAGCAACTTCTTCTGGATACTCTCCAAATCGATCAAGCAGGTCTGCTTCAAGTTCTTCCAGCATTTCCTGATTTTCCAATTCACGTATTCGTTTATAAATCTCAATTTTTTGTCGTTCATCTTCAATATAGGTAGAAGGAACATACGCATCTACGCCTAAATCAATCTCTACCGTGGTTTTCTCTACTTGTGTATTTTTCCCTTGCTTACGTGCAACAGCCTCTGACAGCATTTGTGAATACATGTCAAAACCTACTGCGTCAATAAACCCATGTTGTTGTGCACCTAAGAGATTTCCTGCACCACGTATAGACAAGTCACGCATGGCAATTTTAAATCCTGAACCAAGCTCTGTAAAGTCTTTGATTGCCTGCAGGCGTTTTTCACTTACTTCATTTAAAATCTTTTGTTGTTCATACATAAAATAGGCATACGCTACACGATTGCTTCGCCCCACTCTTCCTCTTAATTGATACAGCGTGGATAAGCCCATGTAATCTGCATTTTCAACAAATAATGTGTTGGCATTTGGAATGTCTACACCCGTTTCTATAATCGTCGTTGTGACCAGCACATCATACTGCCCTTCAATAAAATCAAAAAGTGTATTTTCTAGTTGAACTTCTGTCATCTGTCCGTGGGCAAATGTAATTCGGGCATCAGGAACCAACGCTTGAAGCTCTTCTACCTTCTGATCAATCGTATCTACACGATTATACAGGTAAAAAATCTGTCCACCTCGCCCCATTTCTCTTTCAATAGCTTCACGAATCGCTCCCGGATTCTTTTCCATAACGTAGGTTTGAATCGGATAACGGTTCTCAGGAGGCGTTTCAATCACAGACAAATCACGAACACCTAGCATAGACATATGTAGTGTTCGAGGAATCGGAGTAGCTGTTAGCGTTAATACGTCTACCTCTGATCGCAGCTGTTTCAACCGTTCTTTGTGCTTCACACCAAAACGCTGCTCTTCATCAATAATTAACAGCCCTAAATCGCTAAACTCGATGTCCTTAGACAAAATCCGATGCGTCCCCACAACAATATCTATTTGACCTGTGCGCAACTCTTCAATAGTCTCTTTTTGTTGTGCTTTTGTTCGAAAACGGCTCAATAAGCCAATATTTACAGGGAAATTCTCGAATCTTTCCAACATCGTTTCATAATGTTGCTGTGCCAAAATTGTCGTAGGAACAAGAAAAGCGACTTGTTTATTTTCTTTTATTGCTTTAAATGCTGCTCGCAAGGCGACTTCTGTCTTTCCATAGCCAACATCGCCCACCAATAAACGATCCATCGGTTTAGGCTTCTCCATATCATGTTTGATTTCAGCAGTACTTCTTAGCTGGTCATCTGTTTCTGAATACGCAAAAGCATCCTCAAACTCTTTTTGATACGCGTCGTCTGGACCAAAAGCGTAGCCTGTTTCAGCCTCTCTTTTTGCATACAATTGAATCAGATCATCTGCAATATCTTCAATCTTAGAAGTAACTTTTCGTTTGGTTTTACTCCATTCACTTCCACCAAGCTTGTTTACACGGGGAGACTTTCCTTCTGAAGCCACATATTTTTGGATTAAGTTTAACTGTGTCACTGGAATAAATAATTTATCTTCATTTTGATACAAAATAGTGAGGTAATCTTGGTGAACCCCATCAACCTCGAGCGTTTGCATACCAATATATTTCCCAATTCCGTGATTAGCATGAACCACATAGTCCCCTGATTTTAGCTCACTATAGCTTTTCAAACGTTCTGCATTTGAAATACTTTGTCTACGCGTCCTCTTTTTGGCTGTTTTTTGGAAAACTTCCTTTTCAGTAATTGCAACGAGCTTCTCCTGCGGCAATTCAAAACCCGTTTGTAAGCTACCTTCTACTAATTGAATTTTTCCAGTTAAGAGCTTGTCTGCAGTAGTTTGAACAGATTGTATTTCAAAATCACGAAACATTTCTTCAATTTTTCGCAAACGTTCTTTTGTTGAAACATATACAACGACGGTATGTCCCTGTTTTTTCCAACGATCCATTTCTGTTTTTAATAGAGGCATTTGACCAAAGAACTGTTGCATTGATCGATATTGAAAATTATATATTTGTTGAAATCGTAAATTACCCATTCCTTTTTGAAATAATGAAAAATAACTTGTTGGGTAGTTTTCTTTATTCAACAATTGGTGTACATCATGACCGAAATGCTGTTCAGAAAAAATACGACCTTCTTCAATCTTTTGTGTTTGCCATTCTGCTTCTTCACGATCCATTTCACGACTTGTTTCTAAAATCCTTGGATAGTCATCCACAAAGACCAACGTATTTTTTTCAAAATAATCAAAGATTGTTGTTTTCGTTTTATATAGAAAATCCGTGTAATAATTTGCTTGTTCCCCAGGAATTCCTGACTGCCATCCGGTACTTAGCTGACCATAATAGTCAATCAAAAATTCTTTTTCTGTTTTCTCTTTCGTAACAGCCAGTCGTTTTTCCAAAGCTTCTGCTAATCGACCTACTCCATATTGTAAATCATCTGATGAAAATACTAAATCTGATGTTGGTAAAATAAAGGTTTCCTTAATGGTTTCAACAGAACGCTGAGTATCTGCTTCAAAATATCGCATAGAATCAATTTCATCATCAAACAACTCCACACGAACAGGATAGTCAGTAGTCAACGGATAGACATCTATAATGCTTCCACGAATACTAAATTCACCCGGTTTTCCAACCATTGCTTGGCGTTCATACCCCATGAGAACAAGCTGCTGTGCAATGGCTTTACTGTCAATCGTACCGCCAATCTCCCAACGAATTTGATAATCAAGCCACGTTTTCTTCTCTGGAAGAAATTTTCGCAACGCTGCAGCAGGTAAAACATAAATTCCTTTTTTCTTACTGACAAGCGCATTTAACGTCACAACTCTTTCCGCACGTGCTTCTGGAGAGGAGAAAGCCATTTCTGCTGACATGACCTCATCAACCGGGAATAAGAAGATTTCTTCCGGCGGCAATACATGATGTAAATCTTCTACCAACTGATTGGCATAATACAAATTGGGTGTAATGACAACCGTCATCTTTTTTAATTTTTTATACGCACTCACCATTGTTAATGTTTTGGCAGAGCCAGATAGCCCTGTTAGTAATTGACGGGGTGCCTTTTCTTTCAATTCTTGTACCCATTGTTGAATGAAAGGATTTTTATTGAATAATTGAATAATATCCAAACTGCTCTCCCCCTTCCTAATTAAATTGATTCATCGTATCTATAAATGAGTGTCCGGCTAATCTGTATTCACATGCTTCAACTGACTTGTCAATACTTGCTTCAATTAAAGGCTGATCTTCTTTAGAAAACCCGCTTAGTACATGATTAACCACTGTTTTTTTCCCTTCAGGCCGCCCAATGCCCACTTTAATACGATCAAAAACATTATCGCCTAAGTGAGAGATCAGACTCTTTATTCCATTATGTCCTCCAGCACTTCCTTTTTGACGTAAGCGAATTTTCCCAATTGCTAAATCTAAATCATCATAGATAACTAGCAGCTCTTCAGGATAAATACCGAAATAAGTCATCAAGGGTCCCACTGCCCGACCAGATTCATTCATAAACGTCATCGGCTTCACTAGTAGAATTTTTTCACCATCAATAAAAAATTCTGCTACCTCCGCTTCAAATGGATTTTTTTTGAACGTAGCCTTATATTTTTGCGCTAAACGGTCAATGACCATAAAACCAATATTATGTTTTGTTTCTTGATATTTCGTCCCAGGATTTCCCAATCCAACAATCATTTTCATAAAAAATTCCTCACTTATTTCTGTCATTTGCAACACAAAATACTGGATTGGTCGAAAAACCATCCAGTTATGTAGCCTTTTCTATTCTTTTCTATTCACCAGTATAACACAGGAAGCGCTGTAATGGTTATATCCAATTCTAGAAGAACAAATAAACTTATAGAAAAGTTATGAAAAAACTTCTGAAAACTGTGCTGCCAAAGAATAGTGAAAAATCGCACATGTAAGCTTTTACAATTAGTACAACAAAAAAAACTGTTACATTTTATCGGCTTATTACGTGACAGAACCTTGTAGAGATGTTAACATAATGAAGAAAAAACAAATACTAGGAAGGATTGATACACATGGCTAATGAAAAAAAAGATCACCAAAAAGTCATTTTAGTTGGAGACGGTGCTGTCGGATCTAGTTATGCATTTGCTCTTGTCACTCAAAACATTGCCCAAGAAGTCGGGATTATTGATATTAATACAAAGAAAACGGAAGGCGACGCTATCGATCTTTCTCACGCATTAGCTTTTACCTCTCCTAAAAAAATCTATGCTGCTGAATATG
Organism: Enterococcus phoeniculicola ATCC BAA-412; assembly: GCF_000407505.1. Classification (GTDB taxonomy): domain Bacteria; phylum Bacillota; class Bacilli; order Lactobacillales; family Enterococcaceae; genus Enterococcus_K; species Enterococcus_K phoeniculicola. The sequence goes on along the minus strand of NZ_ASWE01000006.1, from coordinate 59,919 downwards.
CAGACTGTCATGATGCAGATCTTGTTGTCTTAACAGCCGGCGCTCCTCAAAAACCAGGAGAAACCCGTTTAGATTTAGTAAATAAAAACTTAAAAATCAACCGTTCAATCGTGACACAAATCGTTGAATCTGGCTTTAACGGAATCTTCTTGGTTGCCGCTAACCCAGTCGACATTTTGACTTATTCTACATGGAAATTCTCTGGTTTCCCTAAAGAACGAGTAATCGGTTCAGGTACCTCACTTGACTCTGCACGCTTCCGTCAAGCAATTGCGGAATTAGTTGATGTAGATGCACGAAACGTTCATGCCTACATTTTAGGAGAACATGGAGATTCTGAATTTCCAGTTTGGTCTCATGCTAATGTAGCTGGACTTCAAATTTACGAATGGGTAAAAAATAATCCTGATGTTGATGAAGAAGCTATGGTTAATCTTTTCTTCAGCGTACGTGATGCAGCTTACACAATCATCGAACGAAAAGGCGCAACATTCTATGGAATTGCCGTTGCCCTAGCAAGAATTACAAAAGCAATTCTTGATGATGAAAATTCTGTTCTTCCTCTTTCCGTTTACATGAACGGCGAGTACGGACTTGAGGATATCTTTATTGGTGCGCCTGCGGTCATCAATAGACAAGGAATCAAACAAGTCATCGAAATTCCATTAACCGATGCAGAAAAAGACCGTATGAATGCCTCTGCAAGTCAATTGAAGGATGTCATCACTCAAGCTTTTTCACAATTAGAAGATGAATAATCTATTGCCTTTATAAATAATGAATCAGAAAATTTTTATTTTACAAAAATTTTCTGATTCATTTTTTTACAAACTAAAAATTCGTATGATTATTTATTAGTTGTAATAGGCAGAAAAATTTCAAAAAAATTTTATCACTTACTAAATGTTTCTTAATCTTTTATTGTTTTTTAAGCAAAAACATCGCTTTTTCCGTCAACTATGCTATTATTAATTACGGTATACTCTAAATTTATATAATCAAGGAGTTCATATATTATGACAAGAGGCGGCGCTCGTACAAAAAAGCAGGGAAAAATAAAAAAAATTAGTTTAATAGTTGTTTTAGGTATTCTAGTTTTACTTGTTAGCGGTTATACCTACCGCAGCATTTATTATACAAGTCATTTCTTACCTAAGACCGAAGTAAATAGTGTAGATGTCAGTAATTTAACTATTGATGAAGCAAAAACAGCATTAAAAGAAAAATATGCTTCTGAAACATTCACTATAAATGAAGATGGTCAACTTTGGAAAGAAATAAAAAAATCTGATTTAGGGGTAAATCTTGATTTCACAAAAGAGCTTGAAAATCTCAGACAAAAACAAAGTCCTTGGAGTTGGGCGGTTTCTTATGTTTCTGCAGCTGAAAAGGAAACTTTGAATACTTTGGATGTGAATCAAGAGAAATTAACGAATTCAGTTAATTCCATTAAAGATGATTTAACCAAATTAAATGCCTCTCGTTCTGAATCTGAGGATGCAAAGGTGATTCGAACAGACAGTGGTTTTTCTATTCAAAAAGAAAAAATAGGAACGGCTATTAATGTAGATGAAGCAATTGCTTCTATCACTCAAACGGCAACAGAAGGAAAAGAAACAATTGATTTAAAAGAATTTCGTTCAAAACCGAATGTGACCTCTGAAGATGAGGATCTTAAAAAAGAGATAGAACGAGCAAATAAAATCGCACAAGTAAAAGCAACTTATACAATCAACGGTGTTTCATTTGTTGTTCCTACCGAAACGATTATGGACTGGATTGAATCATCTGATACAGATATTTCATTAAACAACGAAAAAATAACCGAATATGTAAATAATTTAGCTACACTTTATAATACTAGCTCAAACCCAACGACATTCAACAGCACACGTCGGGGTGAAGTGAGTGTACCAGCAGGTTCATATAGTTGGACTATTCAAGTGGATCAAGAAGCAGCTGCATTGAAAGATGCAATTATGTCAGGGAAAGATTTCACACGCAGCCCGATTGTCCAGGGAAGTACAACAGCTGACCATGCGTTAGTTGGCAACACATATATTGAAGTTGATTTACAAAATCAACATATGTGGTTTTACAAAGATGGGGCACTTGTATTAGAGACAGATGTCGTTACAGGAAAACCTACTACTCCAACCCCTCCTGGTGTATTCTATGTATGGAATCACGAGTTAAATGCTACTCTTCGCGGCTTAAATGATGACGGTTCAAAATATGCAAGTCCTGTAAATTACTGGATGCCTATTGATTGGACTGGCGTCGGAATTCATGACTCTGACTGGCAACCTGAATATGGTGGTGAACTATGGAAAACACGTGGTTCTCACGGATGTGTAAATACGCCTCCTGGTGTCATGAAAGAATTATATGCAGCAGTTGAAAACGGAACACCTGTATTGGTATTCTAATAAAAAGAAGCGTTCATTCTGAAACTCAGAAAGAATGCTTCTTTTCTTTTTTCAATTATTCTTCAGCAGAAGTAAATACTTCAGACACATCGTCATCATCCTCTAATTTATCTACAAGACGTTCCAATTGTATTTGTTGTTCTTCCGTTAATGAAATCGTAGTTTGCGGAACCATCGTTAGTTCTGCCTGAGCCAAATGAAACCCTGACTTTTCCAGTGATTCTCGTACCTGAACAAACTCTTCTGGTGCTGTGTAGATTTCAAAGACTTCTGGGGATACAAGTAAATCCTCTGCTCCAGCTTCTAATACATCTTCAAACATCTGATCCTCATTCACTGTTAAATTCTTTCGTTCAATTGCAATATATCCTTTTCGGTCAAACAAATAATTAACAGATCCAGTTTCTCCCAGAGAGCCTCCATTACGTGTGAAAGCTACACGGACATTCGTTGCAGTTCGATTTCGATTATCAGTCAAGGCATACACAAGTATAGCCACACCACCAGGTCCATATCCTTCATAGATAATTTCATCATAATTTGTATTTTCTGCTGAGCTGTCTGCTTTTTTTATTGCCCGATCTATATTGTCATTGGGCATATTGGCCGCTTTAGCTTTGTCTACTGCTAATCTAAGAGCCGGATTCAACGCCGAATCCGTTCCGCCTGCTTTTGCTGCCATGTACACTTCGCGAGAAAGCTTTTGAAATATTTTCCCACGTTTTGCATCCTGTGCATTTTTTCTTCCTTGAATATTACTCCATTTACTATGTCCTGACATCTTGCCTTCCGTCCTTTCACTTCAGTTATAAAGTTTTACTAACTATACTATTTCAACTCACTATCAGAGCATTATCTCTATTTTTTCTACTCATCTGTAAACCAAAAATCATTCTATAAAACTTCATAGAAAAAGAAAGAACCGCTCGGTAGCCTGCTCTTTCATTATACATGCTTATTGAATTTTTACCAAAGTTTAAAATGGACAACGTTTATCTCTTTTTGCGCCAAGTATGAATAATTACGCATAAAACAACGGCCGTAAGCGCCCCACAAGAATCAAGTGCAACATCTTGAAACAAGGGGGTTCGTCCACCTGTTAGCATTTGATGAAACTCATCCAATCCCGCATAACCAGTCGCACAAAGCCACGCAAGAACTGCTGGAAGCCATCGGACTTTCAATCGTGGATATAGTCCCAAAAATAGGCTTCCTCCCATAATAAAATATGTTCCAAAATGAGCCCCTTTTCGAACAAAGAATTCCACAAATTTGAAATATCCGCGTGCTTTCACACTCACTTCATCTCCTGCATAGACAAACGAAATCGTTTCAAAAAATTCTTTAAATGGCTGATTTTTCAAAACTTTTTCTAATAACGAAATCTGGGATTGCTGCTCATAGGTTTGAGAAGAGCTATAAAAGAGAATCACCATGACGACAAAGGCAATACCTAAATAAAAGTTTCCATTCTTCATTTGTTTTTTTATTGTTTTCATCATACACCTCCACTCTATATTACCAATTTTTCAAAAAAGAACAATCATTTCTCGAATTTTATTGCTATACTATAGACTGGTAGTAAATAAACTTTTGAAGGGAGTATGTTTATGTCTTATTCTTTAATTTGGGATTTAGAATCTATTTTTTCAGGAGGTAGTGAATCCACCGATTTAAAACAACGGCTGGAAACTCTTGAAGAACAAATCAAGCACCATCACGAAAAGGTAACTACATGGGAAGCTAACAATGACTCTGATTACCAAGGTTTATTAGAAATCATCCAATTAGCTGAATCTATTTCAGAGGGATTCTCACAATGTGGGAGCTTTATTACAGCATTAACCTCTGCAAACGTAAACGATACAAAAGCAAAAATTCTATATGGTGATTTAACAAGTTTATCGCCTGAGTTCCAATTATCTCAAACGATTTTTTCAAAAAAATTAACTGCTATTTCTGATGCCGAATGGGCTAAATTAATTGCAGTCGACAGCTTATCTCCACTTGCTTTTCGTCTAAGCGAAATTCGCCGAGATGGAAACGAACTACTTTCAGAAACAGAAGAAAATATCATCAACACGCTTTCTCTTGACGGATTAAATGCATGGAGCGAACATTATGATACTATTGTTGCCTCAATTACCATACCTTTTACTGGTAAAGATGGAGAAACCGTCTCTCTTTCAGCTGGTCAAGCGTTTAATAAAATGATGGGAGATCCAGACGCAAACGTTCGAAAAGAGCTTTTTGAAAAATGGGAAGCTGCATGGTCAGAAAAAGCACCTGTTTTTGCGGACACCTTGAACCATTTGGATGGCTTCCGCCTTGCCACTTATAAACTGCATGGAGTAACAGATTATTTAAAACAGCCGCTAGAGTACAACCGTCTGAAAAAAGAAACTTTAGATGTTATGTGGGATACCATCCAACAAAACAAACAGCCAATCATTGACTTTTTAACAAGAAAAGCTCAATTATTTGGGAAAGAAAAAATGGAGTGGCAGGATCAGGATGCGCCAATTATTCTTGGCGATTTAAAAGAAAAAACCTATACATTCGACCAAGCAGCCGAATTTATTATTGAAAACTTTGGGAAGTTCAGCCCAAAAATGGCAACATTTGCTAAAAAAGCCTTTGATAACAGCTGGATTGAAGCAGAAGACCGTCCTGGAAAACGCCCTGGCGGGTATTGTACAGGCTTACCTGAATCACAAGAATCACGTATTTTTATGACTTATAGTAATTCTGTAAATGAAGTCGCAACACTTGCCCACGAGTTAGGTCATGCATTCCATAGTGAGGTTATGTGGGATCTTCCTGAGCTTAATCGTGATTATGCTATGAACGTTGCAGAGACTGCTAGTACCTTTGCTGAATTAATTGTAGCCGATGCAACATTAAAAGAAGCTCAAACGAAAGAAGAAAAAATCAATCTTCTAGATACAAAAATGCAAAATGCAATTGCTATGTTTATGAACATTCATGCACGATTTATTTTTGAGAATAGTTTCTATCAAGCACGTCAAAAAGGACTTGTATCTGAAGCGAAAATTACAGAGTTAATGGTTGCTGCTCAAAAAGAGAGCTATCAAGATAGCTTAGCTAGCTACCATCCACATTTCTGGGCGGCAAAACTACACTTCTTTATTGATGACGTTCCTTTCTACAACTTCCCTTATACCTTTGGCTATCTATTTAGTATGGGTATCTACGCTTATGCAAATCAACAAGGTGAAGGCTTTGAAGATCAATATATCGCTTTATTAAGAGATACTGCTTCTATGACGACAGAAGAACTTGCAGAGAAACACTTAAATGTTGATTTAACAAAACCAGACTTCTGGCAAGCAGGAATCGACAGAGTCTTAAGTGATGTCACTGAATTCTTAGAATTAACTGAAGAATATGTAAACAAGTAGACAAAAAAGACTTTCTCTCCCCTATACTGGACACGTAAATAGATAGCCAGTATAGGGAGTTTTTTTACAATAATTGAAGGCGATAAAGGTGAAACAGAACTAAATAAGTTATACCCCTCCTCGTAAAATCTTAATCAAGGTTCGGACGAGAAGGAACTTTTTCTTATTTCTTGTAGCTGAACACTTCTGTCCCAACCTTTTTGTCTCATCTTCAAAAGATAGACGTGCTCGTCAATTTCAGCATTCTCCCTCAAAAATATAATTTATTTGTGCTTTATTACTCAAGTAAGTTCATTAGTAATAGAAAGTAAAAAACTGATTGTATGAAAATAGATAAACAAAAAAAGGAGTTCACAGTAAAAGCATGATGAACAATAATAAGGTCATAACCCTATGCGGCTCAAGAAAGTTTTCTAAACAATTCAAAGAAGTAGAGATAGAGTTAGCTCGAAAAGGATTCACAGTCTTACGTCCAATTTTTGGAGACGACTTAGAAATTACAAAAGAAGAAGCATTGCTTTTTGGCAAAGCTCATTTCAGAAAAATTGAACTAGCTGATGAACTATTCATCATTGATGTAGATAGATATATCGGAGAAAGTACACTAAAAGAAATAGATTTTGCAAAATCACTTGGTAAAAATATCAGCTATTATTCCGAACAATTTATATGATTGTTTGCTACATCAAATTGGACCTCTCTTCTCCTTAAAAAGCCTCGTAAACTATTTTTATGGTCTTACAATTATAAACCTACTTATTTATAATTAGCTCAACAAATCCATCAATAGGTAAACCACCTATGCTTCAATTCCATCAAGATAATTTTGAACAGTTAAATTAAGAAGCAGACTTCTTATCTCTATCATTAGAAGAGAAAATTTCTACGCTCTGCTCCTCCCCTCTTCTGGTCTATTTGCTTTAATACTATAAAAGAATCTCCCTGTTGAAAAACTATCAGCTGAACATCAGTCATGATTGAATACTCTATAGTAGATTTAAACGCATCTCATACCAACTGACTAAACTTAGTCTCCTTCTTTCCCAATTGATTCTCCCCAATTAATTAACAATGGATACAAATATCAGAACTATTTTCTATATTTCAAAAAGAAAATCCGTAAAAAAAAGCTTACTTAATTTTTTGATTATTTAAACAAATGTAAACATTGAAAAACCTATGTCCAAAAGCTTCATCGTCTATATTGTCGATGAATAACTTATACAGCCATTTTACACTCCCATCACTTGAAAAGACGCCCTTTAACTCAGCCCATCAGTCCTAATTGACAAAGAGCCAAAAAAACAACAGCTGAATTTCATACAAAATTCAGCCGCTGTTATCACTTATTTCTTATTTTTTAATTATAATCCTAGTAAAGGTGCTGGATTAACAAATCCTGACCATAAACCAGTTGAAACACCGAAATGTAGATGAACACCCGTTGAGTTTCCAGTTGTTCCCATTCCACCTACAACTGTTCCTGCACTTACTTCTTGTCCATTAGCGACATTGAAACTGCTTAGGTGCATGTAATATGAGTAGTATCCATCAGCATGTTGAATGATTACATGGTTTCCTGCTGACCAATGGAAACCAGCTTCTACAACTGTTCCACCTTTAGAAGCATAAACAGGTGTACCTGATGCTCCAGCAAAGTCAACCCCGTCATGGAATGAACCAGAATTACCTGTAGGATCTACTCGACTACCAAATGGGCTTGTAATGACTAATGATGACAACGGTGACTGCCATCCGCCTCCTGTTGATACTGGTGGTGCAGGTGTCCCTTGATCTACGGTAGTATTTGTATCTTCTGTAGTGTTTCCATTTCCTGAAGTTGTATCATTGGTTGTTTCTGTTGTTTGTTGCTCTTCAGCTTGTACTTGCTCTTGCGTATTTTGTGCTTCTTGCGCTTGTTTTTCTTGAGCCTTAGCTGCCGCTTCTTCAGCAGTCTTACGTGCCGCTTCTTCTTTTGCCTTTTGTTCAGCTAATGCTTTTAACTCCGCTTCACGTTTTTTCTCAGCTTCTGCTTTTTGTGTTTCAAATTTTTTCTTTTCACCTTGTTCAGTAGCTAGTGAAGCAGAAAGTTCATTAATTTGGACTTCTTGATCCAATTTTGCAGTAACTAAATCTTCTTGTTTTTGTTTTAATTCAGCCGTTTTATCTGTAATCACAACTAGGCGCTCTTCAGATTCTTTTTGCAGCACTTCTAGTTTTTCTTTATCTTTTGTTTGCTCTTGCATAATATCGTTGTTTGCTTTAATCAGCGTATTCACCGCAATTGCTTTTTCAATAGCTTCATTTACAGATTTTGATTCAACAACAATATCAATAATCGAACTTGCACCCTGATTTGTTTGTACATCACGTGCTTGATTTTGAATTTGCTCGTCTCTTTTATCGATGACTACTTTTAAATCTTCGATCTCTTTATTTAAATCTGTAAGCTTTTGTTCTTCTTCGTTTTTCTCTTTAAGAACGGCATAGACTTCGCTTTCAATTTTAGCAACATTTTCTTCAATTGCTGTTAATTGCGCTTGCGCCGCATTTTGATTATTCTGGATTGTCTCAATCTTTGCATTTTGTTCGTTGATCTTATCGTCCAGCTCATCTGCACTTGCAGCAAGTGGTCCACCAAGAATAGCTAAAAGAATGCTAAACGTCGCGACTCTCTTTAATTTAATCATGATTATCCTCACTTTTGTAGTAATAGAATTAACATGTTTAAGTTTAGTCAAATAATGTGTGTTTTTTGTGAAGATTCGGTATTTTGTATGAAGGAAGTCCATTTTTAATCTAACTGAAATATAATGCAAAGTTTTGTTACAGGAAAATGACAATATAGAATTACTCTATTTAACAATCCACTCACCTATAATTATTTTCTACAAGAGGTCTGATAGAAGTGTTTCGCTCCTAGAACCAAGAAACTGCCCATTATCGGAAGTTTTATTTTCGCTGATGTACAGGAGCTAACAGAACTGGAATAAACAGATTCTCTTTTAAGTTTTGAATTCAACTTCATTCATCCAGTTTGACAAGATTTTTTTACTATTATTTCACCCCAGACAGGTATCAGCAAACGTCTTATCCTAATACCAAAGTTTATAGAACAAAAAAATACCGATACGAAATCGTATCGGTATTGAGTCTGTCTTAAATTACATACGAACTGCAAAGTCTGGTGCATACCATTGATAAGAACCAATTTTTACACTTTCACCTGGTTGCGGAGCATGAATATATTGTCCGCCACCTAGAGCAATCGCTACGTGATGTGTTCCTCCTGGTGAACCCCAGAACAATAAGTCTCCTGCTTGAGCTTCATTGATTCCAATTTTCGCTCCTGCTGATTCTTGAGGAACTGTCCATCCGCCAATTTCACGTCCAGTTGCTTGTCTATAAACATAGCTTGTAAATCCTGAACAGTCAAATCCGCTTGGATCTTTTCCACCCCATACATAAGGTGTACCAATATATTTATATGCTTCTGCAACTACTGAAGAACCATTCCCAGACGGCGCTGGTGTTGGCGTTACTGGTTTTTCCTCGGCCGGTGTAGTATCAGGTGTTGTATTCGGCGTTGTGTTTGATGTTGTATTTGAATTCGCAGCTGGCGTTTCTGGTACTTTAGCTGGTTCATCATTATTTACTACATTTTGTGTATTGCCAGAAGTTTGTGTTTCTGTTACAGGAGTAACTGCTTGTTCAGCTTCTGCTTTTTCTTTTTCTGCTGCAGCCGCTGCTTTCACTTCTTCAGCTTTTTTAGCTTCTGCTTGAACACGAGCTTGTTCAGCAATTGCTGCCTCTTTTTGTTTGTTTAAATCAGATTTTTTACCTTCTGCTGTTGCTTGTTCAGCAGCTAAAGTAGTTGTCAATACATTTAGATCTGCTTGTTTTTCAGTAAGCACACCTTTTTGATTTTCCAACTCTGCTTGGTTTGCAGCAATTTCTTCTAATTGTTTTTTATTTTCAGCTTCTTTTGCTTCAACATCTGCTTTATCTTGTTTTTGTTGTTCAACTAAATCATTGTTTGCTTGAACGATTGTGTTCATCGCTTGTACACGTCCAATTGCATCAGTAAATGAATCAGCATTTAAAACAGCATCGATGAAGTTTGAACTTCCACCATTGACTTGTACGTCACGTGCTTGATCAGTGATAGCTTCTTCACGTTTTTCAATTCGTTCTTGTAAGTTCTTGATTTCTGTTTTTAGTTCATCAGATTTTGTATATAGTTCTTTTTGTTTTGCTAATAAGTCTTCAGCTTTTCCGTTGATTGTGTCAACTTCAGCTTGTAAAGAACTAATTTGTGCTTGTACATCTGCTTGCTGACCTTGTAGTTCTGAAATTTTTTGGTTCTGTTGAGCAATTTGATCATCCAGATTATCTGCTGTGGCCACTAATGGGCTTGCTAATGTAGTAAGTGTTAAAGAACAAATCATTACTGTTGATAATAAACTCTTTTTCAATGTTTCATTCCTCCGACTGGTTTCTTTTATTATTTATAAAAATCTAAAATTGTTTAAGACTTTCTTAACGACAATAAGATAATACCATAGCAGTATTTCAGACAGATAATAGTAACATTACAAAAATATTTCATTTGGTGTTTTTAATTAGACAATTAGAATTTCCCTTGAAAAATCCTTGCTATATTCACATTTATCAGCTAGTTGAGAAAAAAAAGAAACTACTCAATGACGAATAGTTTCTTGAATGGGACAATAAACAATACAAAAACACCCATATTTAAAAGTAAAGTTGGTCCCAAGTACTGAGCAATAAATACACTTCCATCAATAATGGCCAATTTAAAAACAAACTGAATAGCTAATGAGATGATTTCAAAACTGGTAATAAAGATAATATAGCCAAAAAAGATAGTAAAGACATTCATATTGATCGTTTTGGATAATCCATACATGCATAAAACAGTAATTGGCAAGGCAACCGCAGAAATTCCTATTACACCAATATAATAGCTGTCATAAAGAAGCCCAATAACGATGGTTGTAATAATCATAAATCTTTTAGGTAATACGATACATCCGCATAAGACTGCTAAAAGAAGAAGGTGTACATTTGCCAAATAGCCACCATTTGACCAAATCCCTACTGATCGTGTCAATTGTCCATCAATCAGCATTAATAAAAAGAAAACAATAGGCGCATAATATTTAACGTATTCTTTTCGCAACATGGTCCTATCCTTCCCCTGCTAAACGCTTGATAATTGTTACAACGGAAATATCATACATTTCAGCATATGGCTTAACAAATACTTGTCGATCCAAGCCAAAGCTATCTGGTTCAACCTTGACAACCGTTCCAATCTGTAAATCTGCTGGAGAGTTCCCACCTAAACCAGATGTTTGCACAACATCGCCTTCTTTAATTTTTGTGTTTCCTGTTAGCTGTGTCACAATGAGTGTTTGCGTCTTTTCATCAAAAGTACGTAATAGACCGTACGCATCGCCTTCTTTCGAGCTCACCTTCACTGGAAAATGATTTGAATTTTCATTTCCAGAAGTCAGCAATTCAATTTTTGAAGAACTAAGATTCACTTCAATAACGCGACCAATCAATCCGTTGTTTGACATCACCGCCATATTCACTTCAACGCCATCAGATGATCCTTTGTCAACAATCAATGTATCCTGCCAGCTGTCTGGCGAACGAGTAACCACATTTGCTGTCACTTTTTCATAGCTTGTTAATGTTTGGTTCAAAGACAGTTCCTCTTTCAGCGCAGAAATTTCTTTTTCGTTATTCTTATTTTTTTGAGCAACTGCATCATAATCGTCTAGTTTTTCTTTCAAACGTTCATTCTCACTATACGTATTAAATAAATTATCAATGGAACTTACACTATTTTTGATAAAATGACCTGGTGTAGAAACGACCTTGTCAACAAACGCTACTGAATCATTTATAATTGCTTGGAAAAGATTAGATTTTCCGTCATTTGCCCGTTTTGCAGCAGTAATACTGATAATTGTTACCACTACAATAACGATGATTAATGTGATAATTATATTTTTATTGGGGTTGAATTTCTTCACAAGAGCACCTCGAATTATTTAAACTGATAACCATCATTCTACCACTAATTTTCCTCAAACAAAAGAAAAGTAAGAGTTCTTAAGTATTTTTTTAGTAAATTGGGGATAGAAAAATTAAAGACGACAACTGCGTATATTATTTAACAATTGTCATCTTTTTTTCTATTTGATTTTTATCCTCTGTCGAATTCTTTTTGCTACTCTTTATCTATTTTCCTATTTTTTGTATGATGCGATCTGCAAACTCTGAACACTTTACTTCTGTGGCATTCTCCATCAGTCGAGCAAAGTCATAGGTCACTTCTTTTTGTTCAATCGTCTGCTCCAATGCTTTCACAATTTTTTCTGCTGCTTCTTTCCATCCTATATGTTCAAGCATTAATGTACCCGAAAGGATTACAGAAGAAGGATTCACTTTATCTAAACCGGCATATTTTGGCGCAGTTCCATGTGTTGCTTCAAAAATGGCATGACCTGTTTGATAATTTATATTTGCTCCTGGAGCAATACCAATTCCTCCAACCTGTGCAGCAAGTGCATCTGAAATATAATCTCCGTTAAGATTCATTGTCGCCACCACATCAAATTCTGCCGGACGCGTTAAGATTTGCTGCAAAAATATATCGGCAATTGAATCTTTAATAATAACTTTTCCCGAAGATTCAGCATCCTTTTGTGCTTGATTTGCTGCTTCAATTCCCTGGTTTTCTTTAATCTCATCATATTGATTCCAGGTAAACACAGCATCTGCATATTCACGTTCAGCAAGCTCGTAACCCCAATTTTTGAAAGCCCCTTCTGTATACTTCATAATATTTCCTTTATGAACAAACGTAACCGACTTTCTCTTGTGCTCAATTGCATAGTCAATTGCTGAACGAATCAATCTTTCTGATCCTTCTTTAGAAACTGGTTTAACCCCTATTCCACTAGTTTTTGGAAAACGAATGCTGGTAACACCTAATTCCGTTTGTAAAAAAGAAATCAGTTTTTTAGCTTCCACCGAGCCTTCCGGAAATTCAATCCCTGCATAAATATCTTCAGTATTTTCTCTGAAAATGACCATCTCGACTTGTTCTGGATGCTTCACTGGTGAAGGAACTCCTGCAAAGTGGCGGACAGGTCTCAGACAAACATATAAATCTAATTCTTGACGCAAAGCGACATTTAATGACCTCATCCCTCCGCCAATCGGGGTTGTCAAAGGACCTTTAATCCCAATTAAGTACTCATCAATTGTCTCAACAGTTTCTCTAGGGAGCCATTCCCCTGTTTGTTCAAATGCTTTTTCACCTGCTAAAACTTCTAACCATTGAATTTTTCTTGTTCCTTGGTAAGATGCCTCAACGGCCGCATCAAACACACGCACCGCAGCTTTCCAAATATCCGGACCAATTCCATCGCCAATAATATATGGAATAACTGGCTGATTTGGTGTGTGAATACCGGTTTGCGTCATCGTAATTTTATTTATTTGGCTCATCTAGTTCTCCTCCATCTGATTGTGTCTTTTTGCGAATGACCATGGGCAGTATTCCTTGATGCCGATAGTAGCGGATATCTGCTTGTGCATCAAAACGAACCTTCACTTGAAATTCGTTTTGTTCTCCAGTCAATTTTTCTGCTGTTACTTTGACAATCTCACCAATCCCTGTTTCCGGTGTTAAGTGAATAGTAAATAGTTCTGTCCCGTCAAGCCCAAGTGTTTCCGCAGTTTCTCCCTCCATATATTGAAGTGGCAGCACCCCCATCATCACTAAATTGGATCGATGAATTCGTTCAAAACTTTCTGCTATTACTGCTTTAACCCCTAGTAAACTAGTTCCTTTTGCCGCCCAATCACGAGAAGAGCCCATCCCATAGTCTTTTCCTGCTAAAACAATGAGCTCTTTTCTAAGCTGTTTATAGTTCATTGCAGCCTCGTAAATTGAGAGAACCTCTCCTGTTGGGAAATAGGTGGTATAACTACCTTCAGTGCTTGGTGCTAACTGATTTCGAATCCGTATATTTCCAAAGGTTCCCCTCATCATCACTTCATGGTTTCCTCTTCTTGAGCCAAAGGAGTTAAACTCTTTTGGTGAAACTCCCTGTTCAATCAAATACTTACCGGCAGCAGAACGTATCGCAATAGCACCAGCAGGCGAAATGTGATCTGTCGTCACAGAGTCGCCAAATTTGGCAAGTGTTGTTAATCTCTGTAACGTTTTAATTTCTATTGGCTCTGGAGACATTCCTTCAAAATAAGGTGGATTGGCAATATAGGTGGATTGTGCATCCCAGTTGTACAGTGCTTCTTTGGTTGTAGGAATTTCATTCCAATCTTCGTTTGCACGAAAGACTTCAGAATAATACTTTTGAAACAAATTCGGTGTCACATATGTTTCCACATACTGCTGTATTTCCTTCTTTTCAGGCCAAATATCTGATAAGTAAACGGAGACACCTTTTCTCGTTGTTCCAATCGCTTCTACCGTTAAATCTCTCGTAACAGTTCCCGCAAGTGCATACGCTACCACTAGTGGAGGAGAGGCAAGATAATTTGCCTTCACTAATGGATGAATTCGACCTTCAAAATTACGATTGCCACTTAAAACAGAAGCAACAAGCAGATTCGTTTCTTGGATTTGTTCGGCTATTTCAGACACTAGCGGACCAGAGTTCCCAATACAGGTTGTACAGCCGTACCCGACAACTGAGAATCCTAGCGCTTCTAAATAAGGCATTAACCCTGACTCTTCCAAGTAGCCCGTCACAACCTTAGAGCCCGGAGCTAATGATGTTTTTACTGTGGGCGAAACACGTAATCCTTTTTCCACCGCTTTTTTTGCTAAAAGACCTGCTGCAAGCATTACATAAGGGTTTGATGTATTCGTACAACTCGTAATTGCTGCAATAGCCAGATCTCCTGTAGCAAGTGTCCATTTTTCTTTATCAATAATCACTGTCGTTTGCTTTGACAGCTCTTTTTTATCTAGTCCAAACCCTTTGTTTCCTTCGGGAGCTGTCACTGAGTCTGAAAATCGATCCGCCATCTCTTCCAAAGGAATTAAATCTTGTGGACGCTTAGGACCAGATAAATTCGTTGAAATAGCACTTAAATCTAGATTAATGACTTTCGTATAAGTAGGTTCATTGGTTTCATCATAGAAAAGTGCATTTGCTTTAGCATATGCCTTTGTAAGGGACACTTGATTTGCTGTTCTACCCGTTAAGCTCATGTAGTTGAGGGTTTCTTCATCAATGGGAAAAAAACCACAAGTCGCTCCATATTCAGGTGCCATATTGGCAATCGTCGCACGATCTGCAAGACTCAAAGAATTTAATCCAGGTCCAAAGAACTCGACAAACTTGCCGACAACGTTTTCTTCACGCAGCAACTGAGTAACGCTCAAAGCAACATCTGTCGCTGTAGCGCCTAACTGCATTGCGCCAATTAGTCTTACACCAATCACTTCTGGAATTGGAAAATAGGAAGGCTCTCCAAGCATTCCCGCTTCTGCTTCAATTCCACCCACTCCCCAGCCAAGAACACCGATACCGTTAATCATTGTTGTATGAGAATCAGTTCCGACTAGACTATCTGGAAACAATTCAATTCCTTCTCCTGTTTGTTTTGTTACAACAACATCTGACAAGAATTCAATATTTACTTGATGAATAATTCCTGTTGCAGGTGGAACGACCCGGTAATTATCAAATGAATTTTGTGCCCATTTTAAAAATTCGTATCGCTCATAGTTTCGTTCAAATTCTACTTTTGCATTGGCAGCTAACGCCTGAGGATTTCCAAAATAATCTACTTGAACGGAATGATCCACAACTAAATCCACCGGAATTTCCGGGTTAATTTGGTCTGGTTTTCCGCCAAGCTTCACAATAGCCTCGCGCATTGCAGCCAAGTCAACAATTGCTGGCACTCCTGTAAAATCCTGTAATACCACACGTGTAGGTTTAAAGGGAATCTCTCCATCAAGCTTCTTGTCTCCCCATTGTGAAAGTGTCTGAATGGTCTGTTCAGTAATATCTCTTCCATCTTCTTGTCGAATCAGTGATTCTAATAAAATACGAATCGTATAAGGAAGAGTTTTCAGATTGGTTCCAAAAAAATCAGTCACTTTTTTCACTTCATAATAAGTATACGCAGTTCCTTCAAAAGTTAATGTTTGTTTGGCAATTTTTTTACTATTCATTTCTTCACTCCTTACCAAGCTATTTCATAAGAATTAGTATACCTATTTTATTTCTCATTGTAAATTCATTTTAAATTAATTTTTATCATTTAATTCTAATCTAACATCATTGTGTTATCCACAATCTTGTGTATAATTTCCTGTTTTTCTTTAGAAATACTTATCCACATGTGCAAGCTTTTTTTACCCGTTCTTAGTTATCCACAAGAAGGTGGGACATAACTAATTAAGTTATTCCACACCTTTGTAAAATCTTAATAAACGGCGGGAACAGAAGCAGCTCCTTCGAAAATAAGCTGAACACTTC
The DNA here is from genome assembly GCF_000407505.1 of Enterococcus phoeniculicola ATCC BAA-412. Lineage (GTDB taxonomy): Bacteria > Bacillota > Bacilli > Lactobacillales > Enterococcaceae > Enterococcus_K > Enterococcus_K phoeniculicola. The sequence continues at coordinate 43,503 of NZ_ASWE01000006.1, read as the reverse complement.
TGTTCCGACCTCCATTTGCTGATTTTTAAGCAGCAAAAAAACACCACCGTCACCTATCAATTTTCATGAATGTAACGGCAGTGCTGCTATCAGTTTAATTATGGGCAAGCTCACATCAGTATACCCTTTTTTCTTATTAATCTTTACTTTGGATTACCGCAATGATCCCCTTCCCAAATGAAAAACTAGCAGTCTCTGTAACAAACTCATTACTTGCATAAGAATAAGGATAAGAAACAGCCACATTTTCCAGCAAATATTTACTTTCAAACAAAGAAAGGTTTTCCACAGGTGTTAAACAACAATACGCAAGATACTTCATCTGCGGCTCTTTGTAGATTCGATAATTTCCTGGAGAATAGAATCGTACATTATTTTGTCTATCCTTCAGTACAAATCGCGACAAGAATGGGAAAAATCGCGGCTCTAGTCCTAGCCAGAGATTCGATAACAAGTGGTCTAAGCGTCCACCTGTAGCTCCAATTAATGTAACATTCCCTTCTGGAAATGTCCGAAACACATGTTGTAAAGCGAGCTGCGTGTCCGTGTCATCTTTCTCGGGCTGTGATTCTATCACTTCTTTTGCTTGTTCAAGGACAGATATCTTTTCTTTTCTTGCTAAAGAATCAAAATCACCAATGGCTATATCTAAAGGAAATCCTCTTTCTAAAAGAAAAAGACCTCCTCTATCTACACCTACAAAAATATCAAACTCAGAAGGAAGGATTTCCGGCCACGTTTGCGGATTCGCTCCGGCTACAACTAAAATATTCATCTTATCGTAACGCCTCTTTTAATAAATCAATTCGTTGGGTTGGATCTTCTGCAGAATAAATGTAAGAACCTGCTACGAATACATCTGCTCCAGCAGCTTTACATTTTTCAGCGGTCTCAGGTACAATTCCACCATCTACCTCAATTTCATATTTATAGCCATTTTCTTTTCGAATAGCAGAAAGCTCAGCAATCTTTCCAACACATTCCTCAATAAAGCTCTGACCTCCAAAGCCAGGATTTACTGTCATCACTAAGACCTGGTCCACCATTGAAAGGACATGCTCAATCGATGCTACAGGTGTTCCAGGATTAATAACCACTCCAGACTTCACTCCATGAGCTTGAATCATTTGAATTGCACGATGTATATGAGGTGTGGCCTCTACATGAACCATAATGATATCGGAGCCTGCTTTTGCAAAATCATCAATGAAATTTTCTGGATTTGCAATCATTAAATGCACATCTAATGGTAATTTTGTTACTGGACGTAATGCGGCTACAACTCCTGCTCCAATAGTTATGTTCGGCACAAATTGACCGTCCATAACATCCACATGAATATAGTCTACCCCTGCTTTTTCAACTAATTGAACATCTCTTTGTAAATTTGCAAAATCTGCGCTTAAAATGGATGGTGCAATCTTCATTCTTGTTACCTCCTATTTTTTCTTTTTATAAACAGGTCGTTTATTTTCTATTTCCTGTAAAAATTGTTTATAGTTTTCATATCTTGTTTGTGCAATTTCCTTTGTTTCTACTCGTCTTTTTACCTCACAAGAAGGCTCCTTATCATGCTTACACTCACGAAACTTACAAAATGGAGCAGCTTTTACAAATTCAGGAAATTCCTTAGGTAAATCAACCGCTTGAATTTCTAAAAACTCAATGGCACTAAATCCAGGTGTGTCAGCAACTAAACCATCATAAATAGGAAGTAGCTCAACATGCCGGGTTGTATGCTTTCCTCGTCCCAGCGCTTCTGATATTTCAGCAGTCTCTAGTGCTAAATGCGGGGCAAGCCGATTAAGCAATGTTGATTTTCCTGCACCAGATTGTCCCATAAAAACCGTTACTCTTTCAGGAAATTGTCGTTCTAGCTCGGTAACTTCTTGTTCCTTTTTTGGAATGATGACCGTATAGCCAATCGCTTCATAGACTTGTTTGACTTCTTTAATTAGCGGATTGGTTGGATCTAAATCTGTCTTGCTTAAATAAATAATGGGTTCAATCCCTTTATTTTCCAGCGTCACTAAAAACCGATCAAGTAGATTATAGGAAAAATCTGGTTCAACTAAACTAGTTACTACAACGCCCTGATCTACATTTGCTACCGGGGGACGCACCAATTCATTTTCACGAGGCATAATTTCCAATAAGTAGCCATCCGTCAAACTACTACTTTCAAAAATGACTTCATCGCCCACTAAGGGAGTGATTTGTCTATTTCGAAAATTTCCTCGAGCACGCGTCTGATAAGTCTCACCGTCTGAATATATATAATAAAATCCGCTTAGTGCTTTTCTAATCTGTCCTTTAATAAATGACACCTCCTAAAGCAATCTCTTTTGTCTTATTTATTCTAACACACTCTTTTTCAAGATGGGAAAAATTCCTGTGTTTGTTTTCCTGTTCAATAAAAAAGAGGAAGAAAATCGGATAGGATTTTCTTCCTCTTCTTACAAACTATAATAATTTTGTTTAAGGTTGATTTGTATCTTCTTTTGAATCAGGAGAATCAGTCGTTTTGTCAGCTTCTTTAGGCTTATTCTTATCTTCTGATGTAGTTTCCTCAGTAGCTGGATCTTTCCCCTTAGAGAAAATAACTTTCACCGTACTGCCCTTTTGAAGCTCTGCCCCACCACTAGGATCAGTCCGAATAACTTGACCAGAACTAACAGTATCACTGTACTCTTCCTGCTCACTAATCGTCATCCCAATTTCATTTAGATAGTCTCTCGCATCTTTTTTTGAGTAACTACTGATATCGTCTAATTTTATTTTCTCACGTTCTTTACTCACATACAAAACAAGAGAAGCCTCACTAGGAACAACCTCTGTTCCACTATAGAAGTTTTGATCAATGACCATATTAGGACTTTCATCAGATTCTTGATACTCTATTTGAATTTGGCTAGTAGAAATCCCTTTGCTTGTTAAATCATCTAACGCATCTTGATAACTTTTTCCAATATAATTTTCTAGCGTAACGGTCTCTTTTCCTCTGCTTACTGTAAATGAAATAGTATCTGATTTAGGATCTACTTCATCATCCTTAGAAGGATTTTGTGTGATAATTTCACCCTCTTCAACACTTTCATCGTAAGTCTGAACAATTTTAATTTGATTTTCAGAAAATCCCAAGCCTTTTAACTCAGCAACCGCATCATCTATTTGTTCCCCTTCATAGTCCTTCAACGAAATTTTTTTCGTTCCAGAACTGATGAATAGAATGATCTCTGTATTACTACCTTCTTTTACATCTGTTCCTGCAGCAGGATCTGTCTTAACAACAAGACCTTCCTCAATTTTATCGTCTGGAATCTTTTCTGTTTCCCTTGCAACTTTTAGATTTTTAGATTCCAGCTCAGCAATGGCTTCTGCTTCTGTCAGGTTCGATACATCTGGAACTGGAATATCTTTACTTCCGCTCGTTGCCCAAAGATAGCCCACACCACCCAACGCCAAAATAAAAATAATGAACAAGGGAATAAGCCAGCGTCGTTTTCTCTTCTTTTTTGGTTCTTCTGGCGCTTCCGCCACCTTATTTTCCGGTTTTTCCTGTGGGACAACAGGTGGCTGTTTTTTCGCCAGCTCTTCTTTCATATCAGGCAATGCTATTGTCTCGTCTAACATGGCAACTGGCTTCCATGCGGGTTCATTTAATCGCTCAGGAGACAATACTGTCGCCAAATCATGACTCATCTCTTCTGCTGTTTTATAGCGATCTGCGGTATCTTTTGCTGTCGCTTTTAGAATGACATTTTCCATTGACTGCGGTGCATTTCTATCATAATTTTTTATAGAGGGTAATTCATTTTGAAAATGCTTTAACGCAATAGTTACAGCAGATTCGCCATCAAAAGGTACATTTCCAGTCATCAACTCATACAAAATAATTCCTAAGGCATAAATATCTGATTGTTTTGTTGCCATGCTTCCTCTTGCTTGCTCGGGAGAAAGATAATGAACAGAGCCCAACATTGTATTCGTTTGTGTAATAGAGGTTTCAGAAAGTGCAATCGCAATCCCGAAATCAGTAATTTTGACTGTACCATTTTCATCCATCAAAATATTTTGAGGCTTTAAGTCTCGATGAATAATTCGATGATCGTGGGCCAATGAAATCGCAGATAGAATCTGCTGCATAATATCAACAACTGTTGCGTAAGGAATCGGGTAATGAGTCTGAATGTATCTCTTCAAATCCATCCCTTTTACATATTCCATTACTAAATACTGCATTCCTTCTTCTTCACCAACATCATACACACTCACAATATTAGTATGAACAAGCTCAGTAGCTGCTAACGCTTCTCTTTGAAACCGGCGAATTGCTGCCGTATCATTTTGAAAGTCAAAACGCAGAACCTTTACTGCAACATCACGATCTAAAATCAAATCATGTGCAAGAAAAACATTTGCCATACCACCGCTGCCAATATTTCCGATAATTTTATATCGGCCGTTTAATTTTCGCCCGATTTCAAGCATGGCCCTTCCTCCTCACACTGAATGATTAATACTGTAATGTTGTCTGCGCCACCTGCAGCATTGGCTTTTTCAATTAATTCGTTGACTTTTTCTTCAAGACTCCCTGTACCATGGACAACGTTGACTATTTCTTCTTCACTCACCATGTTTGTTAGCCCATCTGAACACAACAAAACAAAGTCTTTATCCAACCATTCCTGATTTGTAACATCGACTTCCAAAAGACCGGGCATGCCAACCGAACGTGTTAATACATTTTTACGTGGATGATTTGCCGCCATTTCCTTACTGATTTCGCCAGACTTTACTAGCTCATTCACCAAAGAATGGTCTTCAGTCAGCTGAAGAATTTTTTGATTACGAATTAAGTAAGCGCGGCTATCACCAACATTTGCAATCACAAAATTATGTTCAAATATAGCGACTGCAACAACTGTTGTTCCCATGCCGTTATATTCTGGCATGGACTGCCCCTTCTCATAGATTCGATCATTCTCTAGTTGAAGTTGCTGAATAAACCATTGTGCAGCTTTCTCTTCATCAAGAATTTCTGCCTCTTCCCATGCGTTTCCCAGATCATTTACAGCCATCTGGCTTGCTACATCTCCTGCCAAATGTCCACCCATGCCATCTGCTAAAATTGCTAACTGAATACCATGTTTGTTCTTAAAAAGATTGGTATAATCTTGATTTGAGTTTCTACGTCTTCCAACATCTGATTGAAAATAAATGTTCATTCCATTCACCTCACTACTTTTTACGTAAACAACAGATAAAGAACCCATCAGTCATATATTGATGAGGATACAATGTCAACTGGTCGTCTGACACCGCATCTTGAATCTGCGGATTAACAGTGACTTCAACTTTTTCAAACTCTGGATGAGCTGCTAAGAAAGTTTCAATTACTTCTTGGTTCTCTTCTTTTGTAATTGTACATGTACTATATGTCATTATACCCGAATGTTTTAGTGTTGGGGCCGCACTTTCTAAAATTTCTAATTGAATTTTTTGCAACTGTAAAAAATCCTCTAATTTTTTATGGTACTTAATATCGGGCTTTCTACGCATAAGTCCTAATCCAGAACAAGGTGCATCTACTAAAATACGGTCAAAGCTTTCTGGCTCAAACTGTTCATGAATCGCTCTAGCATCCATTTTTTGGGCATGGATAGCCTCTTCTACACGCAATCTGCGAGCATTCTCTTCAATAAGCTTCACTTTATGATCGTGAATATCTAAAGCAGTGACTTCTCCGCCAAATGTCGGATCAAGGAAGGTGGCAATATGAGTTGTTTTTCCACCTGGTGCAGCACATGCATCAAGTACTTTATGGTGTTTTTGAATTTGCATAGCCGGTGCCACAAGCATAGAGCTTTCATCTTGAATCGTCATTAACCCATACTGAAATAATCTGCTATTAGCCAAATAGCCTTTTTCTGCAACTACTCCATAAGGGGAAACCACGCTTTCTCGTGCAAAGATTCCTTCTTCTTCTTCCAAAGTCGCAATGACTTCTTCTCTTTCAACCATTCTTGTGTCCACTCGGGCGCTCACATGACTTACTTCAAAAAGAGAAAGTCCTAGTTTAAGGGTTTCTTCAACACCCAGCTGCTCCACTAGCTTTTTGGTTAGCCACAGCGGCATACTAATTTCAACAGATAAACGGGTCATTGGGTCTTTTATAGAAGTAATCTTCGGCAGACCTTCTCTTTGAATGGAACGTAAAACGCCATTAACAAATTTACCAATTCCCACGTTTCCTCTTGCCTTACCAATCTCAACAGCTTCATTTAACACAGCATGTGCTGGAACCTTATCTAAAAATTCCAATTGATAAAGAGAAAGACATAGGAGCGTTACCACCCAATCATCTACTTTTTTTGCTTTTGCAATAAATGGCTGCAGATAAAACTCGAGTAACAGACGGCGACTAATTGTCCCATAAACTAGCTCTGTATACAAACGGCCATCTTTTTCACTTAGTTTGGCTTTAGACATCATATCATTCAATAATAAATTAGAATAGGCGCCACCTTTATTTACGCGTTCTAGCGTGTCTAGAGCAACAAACCGAACGGATTTCTTAATTTTTGCTGGAATCTTTTTTCCCATTAGTTCACCTGCTGTCCCGTAGTTACTGATTGTCCAACCCCATTTAAAAAGGCTTGTATGTCTTGTTTTGCCTTACCTGCTGGCTGAAGCTCTTTGATTGCTAAGACACTCTTGTTCCCGCAAGCAATCCAAAGCTCTTTTTTACTCCGATGAATAATTGTACCGGGCTTCTCGTCTGTTGTTTCATCCAGTGGCTCCGTCGCCCAAAGCTTCCAACGTATATCACCATATGTTGTATAAGCAATTGGCCAAGGGCGCATGCCGCGAACTTGATTATCCACCTCTTCTGCTGTTTTCTCCCAATTAACCGCTTCTTCTTCACGTGAAATATTAGGTGAAAATGTCACATCCTCTTCTTTTTGAGGTATAGGTGTCAACTCACCAGAAAGAATGTTAGGCAAAGTTTCAAGCAACAAGTCCCTTCCTAAAAGGCTAAGTTTCTCAAACATCGTTCCTACATCATCCTGTTTCGTAATGGCTACTTTTCCTTGAGAAAAAATTCCACCCGCATCCATCTTCTTAATCATTTCCATAATCGTTACACCTGCTTCAGTTTCCCCGTTGATGATTGCATAATGAACAGGAGCTCCTCCACGATATTTAGGCAACAACGATGCATGAACATTTACTGCTCCATGTGTAGGCACCTGTAGCAATTTCTCAGGTAAAAATTGACCAAACGCAGCTGTTACAATAATGTCTGGCTTAAGTTCTTGAATTTTTTCCATCTCTGGTGAACTAGAGATTTTTTCTGGCTGTAAAACAAGTAAATGATGGGCAAGCGCAGCTTCTTTTACAGGAGTTGCTGTAATGATTTTTTTTCTTCCCACTGGGCGATCCGGTTGTGTAACAACAGCCTGTACATCATAGCCTTGTTCAATGAGTCCTTCTAAAATAGGAACTGAAAATGCAGGTGTCCCCATAAATACTACTTTAGTCATCTTGATGCTCCTCCATATACGTTTCTAGCTGGTCTGCTGGAATTTGTTCAATCATTTTATCTATAAATAGTTTTCCATCTAAATGATCAATCTCATGTTGAAAAGCGCGTGCCAAATACTCATACGCTACTACCTCTATTTCTTCTCCCTCACGATCAAAATAACGAACAGTTATTTCATCGGCACGTTCAACGGTGCCATACGTTTCAGGGATACTCAAACATCCCTCTACATCTATACTAGAACCTTTTGTCTCAATAATCTCAGGATTTATCAGTTCAAATAAATCTCCTTCATCAACCTCTACAAGCGCAATTCGAAGGTTTTTCCCAATTTGAGGAGCAGCAATTCCAATTCCATCATGTGCGATCATTGTTTCATGTAAATCATCCAGTAAGGCAATAATCTCATCGGTAATCGCTTCTACAGGTGCCATTTTTTTTGTTAAGTATTCATTCGGGTAAATAATAATTGGATAACGCATGCAAGCTTCCTTTCTTAAATAAAATGCATTGGTTCACTGTCAATGGAGAGCAATAGCCCTTGTCTTTGTGTTGCTTGGCTATCGTTTAATAACTTCGTTAATGCTTCTTGTAGCTTAGGCTCTCGCTTATATTTTATAATTATTTGATAGTAATAACGATTTTTCACTCGCAAAATAGCACTTGGTGTAGGACCCAATAACAGACTTTGGTCACTGAGCGTCTCTTTCAGCTCTTTTGCAACAGCAAATATTTTTTGTGCAGCCACCTGTTCTTCTGGATGGCTTGCTGTAATTTTTACGGTGAAATAATATGGGGGATAGTCACTTTGATGACGAACAACCATCTCTTGCCGATAAAAGTCCTCATAATTTTGTGTTTTCGCCAATTGAATAGCATAATGCTCTGGGTTAAAGGTTTGAATAATCACCTCGCCGGCTTTATGTGCACGTCCAGCACGTCCGCTTACCTGTGTTAAAAGCTGGAATGTCCGCTCACTTGAACGAAAATCGGGTAAATTAAGGGACGTATCTGCATTAAGTACACCCACTAATGTCACATCCGGAAAATCCAATCCTTTAGCAATCATCTGTGTGCCTAATAATATATCTGCTTTTTTCTCCCCAAACGCTGTAAGAATCTTCTCATGTGCCCCTTTTCGTCGTGTCGTATCAACATCCATTCGTAAAATACGAGCCTCTGGGAAAAGTGCCTGTAATTCTTCCTCCACTTTTTGTGTTCCCGTACCATAATAACGTATTTTGTCCTTCCCACAGTCTGGACAGCGATGAGGAATCCCCTCTTCATGTCCACAATAATGACAACGCATTGTCTTTGTGTCCATATGTAGTGTTAGAGAAATATCACAGTTTGGACAAGGTAATACATACCCGCAGTCACGACACATGACAAAAGAAGAGTAGCCCCTGCGATTAAGCATTAAAACTGTTTGCTCAGCGTCTTCTAAACGCTGCCTTATCTTTTCCTGCAATACAAGAGAGAAAGAAGACGTATTTTGTTTTTTAAACTCATCTCTCATGTCAATAATATCCACCCTAGGTAAGGAGGCTTTTGGATTTGCTCGTTTTGAGAGCGTCAACAACTGATAAACATTTTTTTGTGCTCGAGATCTTGATTCTAAAGAGGGGGTTGCACTTCCTAGAACAACAGGACAATGATGATAATTTCCTCGCCACAAAGCCAAATCTCTTGCATGATACCGTGGGGATTCATCTTGTTTATAGGTAGCTTCATGCTCTTCATCAATAATGATCACCCCTAGATTTAGAAGGGGAGCAAAAATTGCAGAACGCGCGCCTACTACCACTTGTGCTTCGTTACGTTCAATCTTTCGCCACTCATCATATTTTTCACCTTGAGATAAGCCACTGTGAAGAACCGCTACTGCCTCACCAAATCTTCCCTTAAACCGTTCCACCATTTGTGGCGTAAGAGCAATTTCAGGAACGAGCATAATCGCTGTCTTCCCTTTGGCCAAAACCTCAGAAATTGTTTGCAGGTAAACTTCCGTCTTCCCGCTTCCAGTAATTCCTTCTAGTAAAAATGTCTTACTTATGGATTCACCCACATTTTCGACAATTTTATTAACCGCTACTTGCTGTTCAGGGTTTAACGCTAAGGCATGTGTCTGTTCAAATGTCCGCTCGTTAAACGGATCTCGATACTGCTCCATTTCAATAAAGGATAACCAGCCTTTTTCTTTCCCTTGATTTAACACGGCTGTGCTAAGTCCTTGTGCCTTAAACTGGCTCACAGAAATGTAGTCTTCCCCTTGATTTTTTAGCTGCTCAAGAAGTTCAATCTGTTTTTTTGCATTCTTGGCAATCCCAGCTTGCACTTTCTGATACTCCTCTTTTGAAAGCTCAGTCTTCACCATTCGTATCGTTTTCACTTTATTTTTTGTTTTGACTTCATAACGAATATCAACGACTTGTTCTTGGCGAAGCTGCATTAAAGGAGGGAGAATTCCTCTTGTCTCTGCTTCTTCCCAGGAGATTTCTGTTTGTTCTTCAAAATACAGTTTTTTAGCAGAGTGGGTTTCTTGCTTTAAATAAATATATTTTTCATATTCGGCTTTCATTACACTTGGAAGCATTGTTTGCAGACAGGTAATTTTAAAGGCAAACGTTTTTTCTTTCATAAAGTCGGCCATCAATAAAAGTTCATCATTCAATACTGGTGCCAGATCAAGAACCCGCACAATACTCTTTAGTGGAATTGTTGGATTAGGCAATAGATTTTCGATGACGGATGTAACAAAGCCCTGTACATGACGATTTCCATTACCAAAAGGAACTTCTACACGCATTCCTTTGCTTAAAGAAGGTTGAAGTGCTTGCGGAATAAGATATGTAAACGGCTGATCGGTTTGCATGGTAGGGACGTCTACAATTACTTCGGCATATTTATTCATCGCATTTCCTCCTTTTTACTTCTCGACTATTGTACTAAAGAAGCAATGATTTGTCTTGTTGCATTGATTTATTATAAATAAAAATTAATCCTCTTTTTTGACTTATTAAATAGGAAAATAAAAAAGCCGAGACAATTCACTTCACCCTGTCCCCGCTTTTCACTTTTATAAGTTTTGTTCGTCGCGAATACGTGCTTCTAGTTCACGCTGTTCACGCTCACGTTGTGCTTTTCGTTCTTCGGATTCCATTTTTAAACGTTCGCGTTTTAATTCTGGATTAGGATCATTGATTACTGTCCCACCATCGATTTCTTCTAACGCTTGGCCTACACTTTTTACAGATTCAAATGAATCAACCGTTGCTTGTGCGCCTGCATCTAATTCATGTGCGCGTTTACTTGCCAAAATCACAAGAGAATATTTTGAATTTACTTGGTTTAATAATGAGTCAATTGACGGTTTTAACATCATGAGCCTACATCTCCTTTAGCATTTTAATATATTTTCCAATTACGCGGTCCACCCGAAAGTGTTCACTAGCAATAATTTCTTTGATTCGTTGTACAGCCAATGGCACCTGATCGTTTACAACAGCGTAGTCATACAAAGCCATCATTTCAATCTCTTCTCGAGCGACTTTCATTCGTTCCTCAATCACTTCTTCAGCGTCTGTTCCACGTCCAACAATTCGTGATTTTAATTCTGCTAAATCAGGAGGTGTTAAAAAGATGAAGACACCGTCTGGCACCTTGTCTTTTACTTGCTGTGCTCCTTGAACTTCAATTTCTAAAAAGACGTCTTTTCCTTCATCTAAGGTTTTATTGACGTAAGACAGAGGTGTACCATAATAATTTCCAACATACTCTGCATATTCCAACATTTCTCCAGCTTCAATCATCTTCTCGAATTCTTCTCTATCCCGAAAATAATAATCGACACCTTCCACTTCCCCTTCTCGCATTTTACGAGTGGTCATTGAAATCGAGTACTGAAAGTCATTATCTTCACTTTCAAAAATAGCTTTCCGTACGGTTCCCTTCCCTACACCGGAAGGACCGGATAATACAATTAATAATCCACGTTCTGTCATGATGACGTCCTTTCACTTGTCTTTTTCACTTAACGTCTATTCTGCACTTTTTTTCTGTAATTTTCAAGGCTTTCTTTATTATAGCGAGATTTTCTTCAAAAAGCTAGCCTGCCAAGCACCTCTAGTGAGAATTATAGACTATTCGTGAAATGAGGATGTCGGGACAGAAGTGTGCTTAGTTATTTTCGATTCTATACTTGCCTAGAGAACATGAAAAAATCTTTTGCACTCGTTTCGATAATTTTAATGCTGATTCAAAGACTAGAAGCCCATATTGGCAAGCGTATTGACCACGCCCATAATTTCATCCTGACGAGAAAGAAGTTTTTCCACAGGTCCATCAACTTCTTTAGCATCAATTCTTACAATATAGCGTTGTTTCAGTGTCACATACGTTCCTTCATTCACTAGTATCAAAAGCTCATCTTCTGTATAAGAGACACAAGCATCCTTCCATACCTCAAAGCCTTCTAAAGAAGAGGGAATAGACCGCTTTACCACACTTTTCCCACTTAACTCATGAAACGTTATATCATAATACTTCATTCTTCTCGCTCCTTTATCTATTTCTTTTAGTATACTTCGTCTTCCTTTATTTCAAAAATAAAAACTACTCTATATTTTGCACTTGTTCACGAATTTTTTCTAACACTGTCTTCATTTGGACAACCAGATTCTTAATCTCTATTGGACTTGACTTAGAACCTACCGTATTCACTTCGCGATTCATTTCTTGAATAAGAAAATCAAGCTCTCTACCAACAGGTTCTGTTTGTTGTAAAAGTACCCCTAGTTTCTCCAAGTGAATAGTCAAACGATCGAGCTCTTCATGGATATCTCCTCGTTCAAGTAAAATAGCCATTTCTGTCAATAACCGAGACTCGTCTACATTCTCTCCTAAATACTCTCTCAACTTAGTTTCAAAACGTTCCTTGTAATCTGCCTCAAACCCCTCTACAAACTCATTTAATGCCAATACTAAAGCCGAGAAGTCTTTCCGATAATTTTCTAATACTTTTTGAATCATGTTTCCTTCTTGAATACGGCTGTCTTCAATAGCTTGCAATGCTTGGTTTAGTGCGTCCTTTGTAAGCGATTCAAGATTCATTTCTTCTTTTGTTTCTTCTACAATCTCAACATACGCCTCGTTTCCAACAATCTGCTGCAAAAGACCGTCCATCGAAAGTTCCTTGTGTCCATAGCGTTCACTCATTCCTGATTGAAGTTTTTGAACTAGCTGATCAATCAACTCCCAGCGGACAACCACTTCTTTTGTTCCACTATTTTTAGGGGTTAATTTAAAGAATAATTCAACACGCCCCCTTTGTAAGCTTTCCTTTACTGCTGCACGCATTGCTGATTCAAATACATTTAGCTCTCTTGGCATTCGTAATTGAATATCTAAAAATCGATGGTTGACGCTTTTTATTTCTACTTCTAACTGATACCATTCATTTTCTTTCACGCTTTTTCCAAAGCCGGTCATACTCTTCATCGACAGGGTGCTCCTTTTACATTGTTTTTATTGTTTTTTGCAGTAGCTCAAACTCTTCATTTGTGAGCGTAACACCCTTTCCCATTTTCTCATGCTCTGGTGCCCAGTCACGAATATCAAATTTTGGTGGTCGTCCATTCCAGCTCACCAAATTTAACTCTTTTCTCCAACCTTTTGGATTCTCGCTTAATACAGCAATTTCTTCAACAATCTCATATGAAAATTCTTTTACCATGTAGTTCCCTCCATTAAATAATCAATAAATAAAACAAGAAGCAATTGAATTGGCTGTCTTTGCACTATTTTTTGTATGTCCTGCGGTTTTTTTGACAGAACTTCTGTCTCCAACAATACCTTTTTTAAAGATCTTAATTGATTTCTTTCCGAAAAGACATAGGTCTCTTCCTTAAATCTATCTAGCCATTCTTGAACCGACAAAACACCAAGCTCGTTGCTCTGCGGCTGTTGTTGTTTTCCCTTCATTTCTTCTTTTAACTGATTGATAGTATACACCTTCGTTGGTAAAAGTTGAAATGACTTTGCCGCAAGTTCAATAAACGCCAATCCCATTGTTTCTATTGTCACCCTGTCTTTATATAACTTACGCAGTTTATGCAGAATATTTTTTTCCATTAAATCTTTTTCTTTAAAGCAGCCCTCTTTTTGTATAGTTCGCCAAAAACCAGTCCATAATATCTCTATATCCTTTGTCTGTTCAAATGCATACCAATGCCCTTTCAATTGGCCAAACTTTTTTAACGTTTCCAGGTATCCTAACTGTAAATTTTGTTGGGAACGTGTCGCGTCAAACACTAAAAATGTTCCTAATTCCCAAGGGCTGTGAAGCGAAGTAGAAACAACCGTTTCTGGTAATCGAGTATGCTTGGTAATTCCAGGCCCTTTAATATCAATTGCAATGTATTCTGTTGCCCCATTTTGGATAGCCACATCTACTGGCAAATTATTTCTGTACCCGCCATCCATATAGGAGAACGTATCAATTTCTGTTGCCTGCATCGCTGGAAAAAAGGAAGCGGAGGCTAGTAACCACTCTACTCTTTGATCTGGCTTTACGTTATTAATCTCTACAACGGTTTCTTTTAGTGCGCTCATCTCTGTTGCCACAACAAACAATCGAATAGGGCTGCTTTCTATCTTGTCCTGTCGAATCGCTGCTTCTAACAATTTACGCAAAGGTTGAGTAGAGACTCCTTTTTGACGAATAGCCGTAGTTGTTAAAGAAGCAATTTGCCAAATCAGCTCCCGTATCGTTTGATTATTTCTTGCAGCAGCAGGAAAACTCATCACTGCTTCCGTAGATAAGGATTGCCACATTTTTTTAGCTACTTTAATGTCATCCTGTAAAACAAACGCTCCGTTTAATGCACCTACAGAAGTCCCTGTTACAAGCTCAAAAGTAATCCCTAACTCTTTTAATGCCTGCCATACTCCAATTTGATAGCTTCCATGTGCACCCCCTCCACCAAGAACCAATGCTGTATGATAAGAAAGCTCTTTTTGAAATTGCGTGCCCGTCTGATGATATCCTTGTTCAATTAAAAATTTCAGTTGTAAGGAATCGCCAGGAAACTCAAATACTATCTCAGAACAAAACTGCTTTTTAGCAACTTTTTCTAGATGCAGAAGACTCTGTTTCCATCCCATCTGACTATCTAGAAATAGTGCATTTGTCACTATTAATGGTTCCCCCGGTTTCACTCTGGAAAAGCAAAGGAAACTAACGACTCGTTCGCTTTCCTTTATCTGCCAAGCACGCCCATTCATTATTTCTTGAAGGAAGACTCTCTTGGCGCGTGAATGTTCTGAATAAAACGGCCATAGTAATTGACTTTTTTGTATTTTGGAAAGAAGCTTCGATTTCTCTGAAGGGTAGACTTTTTGAAAATTCATGCTTGGCTCACCTCTTTTTACCAGTATAGCAAATATCCGTTGATCCCGACAAAAAAAGGACAAAGCAACATTGATTCGTTTCTCTGTCCTCCTTCACTATTAATATGTTTTTTGTTCTAATTCAAAGGCTTTTTTCATATCCTCTGTTGCTTTTTCTACAGGTGTCACTGATTCCAACTCTCCTTGAACGACAATCCGATTGATTCCTTCAATCTCCGCACAGGTAATTAGCGTAATCAGCTTTTTCCCTTCTACTTCATCCAACACTTCTACTTCGGTTGGTTCTACTTGGCGCTTAACAATGGTTTTATACGTATAAATATTTTTCAAATCGGTAATATAAATCGTATCGCCTTTTTTCATATTTTCCAATGGTGTAAATAACAAATCTGGCTCATAGGCGCGATGACTCGCTAATCCATAATTTCCTTCACCCATTACCTGGTTAGGACTCATCGTCCCAGCTCCCCAAAGCAAGGCTTCATTTGATAGTCCATTAAAAATAGGTAAATTGATCTCCACCCTCGGAATAGCAATTCCACCAATGACAGGTAACCGTTTATTAGCAAGCTGCGCTTTAAAAACAGCTTCCGTGCTAATGGAATTGACCGAATCAAAATCAAAGGTCGTATCCATCTTCATATTCTTTTCTAGTTCATCACTCGTTAAAGAGGATAACGCATAATTTTCCCCATTCATCTTAATTAAATAGTTCTTAATTTGATTATTGAACACTAAGGCTAACCCTACTAATAATAGTAGAACTAAACATATGTTTATAATCCAATTAGATAATCTAGAACGTTTCTTCTTATTTCTCATATGATCTCCCCTCTATATCGTTTTTATCTTATCATAAATACTAAAAAAAACCACCTATATGTTTCTAGTTATTTATTCAATTTTTTTATGAGAAAAAATGATTCAAAAATGACAGAAATAATTTGAAAATTCCCTAGAAAATCACTATTTTGTAATAGAATCTTAAAGTAAAAGAAACAAGCAATTTCTGCCATAGTGTTGTAAAATGAAACTAGCTACGTAGAAGGGGTGAATGAGATGACGAAAAAAATTTATATACATATAGATCCGATTAGTAATGCGGTTGTCTCTCATGGTATCCACGCTTCTGATTTTGTACGCGGCATCGTTCACCAGCCCAAAAACCTGTTATTATTAGATCCTGTAGCAGATTATGGTGAATATGATACACATACAGGGCTAAAGGTCCTTCGGGGAACAGAGGAGGTAACTGCCTACTTTGATGAAATCTATCGAAAACGTCAAAGCAGCTCTTTAAAATGGATTGATTTCACTGATATCGCTATGTTAAAAGAACTTACCCCGTTAGAAATTTCTGAATTACTTTATTTTGGTCACATGAAAACGCATCTCCATTCTCCATTTTTTTATAAATTGCAAAATAATTTTGTATATTTTGATTTTAATGAAGATATGACTCGTGTCTACTACCGCTACATGGATGAATTTTATCGCATCCTTGCCGATAAACTAACACGAATTGTTTTAGAAAAATTAAATGATCGAAAAACCTTCTTTCGAAAAGGGGTCTCTGTTGAAAAACTTGATAGTGATCTACTCAAAGATATGAGGGGGATTCTCCAAGAAGGCGTTGTTTTTTCTTTCGAGCAAACAGAACTTATTGATAAAGAGTATCGTATTCCTATTTATGTAGTAGAAGACTATTTATGGAAAATAAAAGGCTCCCGTTATCAGGAAGAAAATTTATTGGCAACTTTAATTTATCAGTCGAATAAACGAAGATGGCGGCTAGAAAAAAGTCATGAAGACTTACTATTCGCCCAATATACAAGGTAAGAAATGAGTGGGACACCTGTCTCTCTTATGTCTTGCCTTATTTTTCCCAATAGCGGAGAAAATAAGAGGTATTTTATGATTCAAAAAGCGGAATACTTATTAAATGGACAACTAAAAGGAAGTAGAAACCAGATTCCTCACACGCCTTAGTGCTTGTCACTTCTAATGTTTTCGTAAATTTGTATTAACAGAATCTTCTAGTCTGAAAACAGCTGTTTCTTAATCAGGTAGAATCTCTTTAGAACATTGCATGACTATAACAAACGAGGAATCTATCTTGAATTTTTTCTCAACTATTTATTATGTACAAAAATGAGGAATTACTCCCTAAATAATAATTAAAATTATTAAATTTTTATTTTTAAAAATTTTAAATTAATAACTATTCATTGAAATATAACTGGAACAGAGTATAATTAATGCATGAGATACATATTTTTTAGCAAACAAGTAGAAACATTTGGAGGTAAGAAAAATGGAAAAAGTCAGAAATTTTTTAATCAGTTTTGTTGCTCTCACAGCGTTCTTGAGTTTGTATATTGGTGGAATATTCGTCTATCCTTTAGTCATTTCAATTGTCTTGTATGCTTTATTTGAGCTATCTGTCGCGTTAAAAAATAAACAA
This sequence comes from Enterococcus phoeniculicola ATCC BAA-412, assembly GCF_000407505.1. GTDB lineage: Bacteria > Bacillota > Bacilli > Lactobacillales > Enterococcaceae > Enterococcus_K > Enterococcus_K phoeniculicola. The sequence continues at coordinate 26,080 of NZ_ASWE01000006.1, read as the reverse complement.
AATTTGAAAAAACAATAGATGTTCAAAACGTCTGCCACTTCCCTGAAACTGTAGAAACAGCTACTCTCTCATCTAGAAAGTGGACACTCAAGTATCTATTCCCTTTTTGTTTATGATTTTAAACAATACTATCGAAAATACATTAAATAAAAAAAGAATCTGGGTAGATTCTTTTTTTATTTAATACTTTAGTGAAAAAAAATAATTATATTTTTGATTTACTTTCCTTTTTCTAAGTGATACTCTCTGCGAATCTCTTTTGGTATAAACAGCTCTGGTGACTTTTGATAAATAAGCAAGGCAACCACTATCGTTACCAAAATAGTCCCTAATCCACTTAACCCATTCATCACTAGAGAGTAAAGAAACGGACTGAATCCCCACATTGCAAAACTTCCCCAGAAAACCACTCCTGCTATAAAATGCCAAAAGTAACGTGCAAGCCCTCCTGCAAACGAACCAGCAAGAATATAGCTACGCCCTTTTTTATAATCACCTTCTAATGTTGCTTTGCGAAGCTTCATCGCATAAAGACCTGCTAATCCGCCAAAAGTAAATGCAATCGGATATTCAATTAGTACTTGAATAACTGACAGATAGTACACTTGACTCGTTGGAAAATGAAGCAGCCCCCAAAGCAGTCCTGACATAACGCCCGCTTTCCAGCCTCTGCGTAGCGCAAAAACGGTCAACGGAATTTGCCCTAGGGAAATCGAAAAGCTGACACCAATTTGGATAGGAATAAAAGATAATGCCATGGCAAGCGCCGCAATAATTGTCCCCTCTATCCACACTTTTAATTCTCTGTTCAAAAAAAACTCCTCCTTCTAGAACAAATGTCACAAAGGAGAAGTAATATTATCATTACTCCATCACAATTCCTACGCTCGAATGATCGATACAGGTACGAAGGGTTTAGAGTTTCCTCATTCTCAGCCAAAGAAGGCTCCCCTTTGTGATAGTGTTCTATTTAATTTTAATAATTCTTACCCACATATAATAGCACATCTGCTCAAAAGAAGGAAATAGTTCATTCTCGTCTATGTATTTTATTCTGTTGTCTCCTCTTTTTCGATAATTTAATTGATTTCCCCACTAACACGATAAACAGACACAACAAATGTATCTCTTGTACCTTAGATGATTCATTGTAGAACTGAACATTCATCTTAAGAACTAGCTAAACGAATTAACAAAAATCCCCTGTACTTGATAAGGTAAAAAGACCAGCTGCTGAATCCTTCAGCTAACCGGTCTTCTTCACATTCGATTATTGTTTTTTTGTTTCAAATAGTGGACTTACTGGTTTATTTTCATGAATACGTTTAATTGCGTCTCCCATTAATTCACCAACACTTACTTCATCAATCTTTTCAATTTTTCGGTTCTCTGGTAAATTGATAGAATCCGTTACAACCAAGCGCTCGATTGCAGAATCTGAAATTCGTTGTAATGCAGGTCCTGACAATACAGGATGTGTACAAGAAGCATAGACACTTTTAGCGCCAGCTTCCTTCAATGCATTAGCAGCCAACGTAATCGTCCCAGCTGTATCAATCATGTCGTCAATTAAGACACATGTCTTCCCATCAACTTTTCCGATAATATTCATTACTTCTGCTACATTCGCTTTTGGACGACGTTTATCAATAATCGCAATCGGTGCTTTTAAGAACTCTGCCAATTTACGAGCACGAGTTACACCACCATGGTCAGGTGAAACAACCACTACGTCATCACCAGAAATGCCCTTTTCCAAGAAATAATTTGCAATCAATGGCGCGCCCATCAAGTGATCTACAGGAATATCAAAGAATCCCTGAATTTGGACAGCATGTAAGTCAAGTGTTAACATGCGTGTTGCCCCTGCTTTTTCAATCATGTTTGCAACTAATTTAGCTGTAATTGGTTCACGCGCACGTGCTTTTCTGTCTTGACGCGCATATCCGTAATAAGGCATAACCACATTAATCGTTTTTGCACTCGCACGTTTCAATGCATCAATCATAATTAATAACTCCATTAAGTTGTCATTGACTGGGCTACTTGTTGACTGAATCACGTATACATGAGAACCACGGATACTTTCTTCAATATTTACTTGAATTTCACCATCACTAAATTGGGTTACAGAAGACTTTCCTAATTCAACACCCACAGCTGCTGCAATTTTTTCAGCTAAAGGACGGTTTGAATTTAGTGCAAAAATTTTCAATCTTGGATCAAAGTAATGTTTCGACATGGGGACCTCCACTTTCTTTTTGTTGGCAAATTAAGCTGTCTGAAAAATTTTCTTTCAACAAATTCCCAAACAATTCTTCCATATAAATACTAGTCATTTTTATCAGATAAATCAAGCTATTTATGGAAACTCTCATTTAAAAAAGGTAATTTTTTTGCATAGTTTTCTTTATTTTCTTGTCTTGCACGTGCAATAGCAAGTGCATATTCTGGTACATCCTTCGTAATGGTAGACCCCGCAGCAATCGACGTATTATCGGCGATTTCTAGAGGTGCTACAAGGTTTGCTGCTGAACCAATAAAACTGTGATCTCCTACATTGGTACGGTACTTATTCTTCCCGTCGTAATTCACAAATACTACCCCACAGCCTACGTTAATTTCTTTTCCTAAGGTAGCATCGCCTACATAGGTTAAATGGCCAACTTTCGTTTTCTCCCCAATGATTGCATTTTTGATTTCTACAAAATTTCCCACATGTGCGCCGGTGCCAATTTCAGCCTTTGGACGAAGATGAGCATACGGACCTACATCAGCATGAGAATGCACTAAACTTTTTTCTACAACAGAGGAAAGAATTTTAACGTTGTCTTCAATAACGCTATCTTCAATTTGTGAATTTGCCCCAATAAAGCAGTCTTCACCAATGACTGTTTCTCCTTTAATGTGAACACCTGCTTCGATTAATGTATCTGAACCAATTTTTACGCCTTCATCAATATACGTATTGGCCGGATCAATAAAGGTTACGCCATTTACCATGTGCATATTATTGATACGCTCGCGCATACTCTTATTTGCATTGGCTAAAGCAATCCGATCATTGACTCCCAAAGACTCTTCAAAGCTATCCGTCTGATAAGCTGCAACTGTTTTCCCTTCATTTTTTAGGATTTCAATGATATCTGTTAAATAGTATTCCCCTTGTGCGTTGTTTGTTTCAACTTTATTCAACGCTTCAAATAAAGCTTCATTGTCAAAGCAGTAAGTTCCTGTATTTATTTCTTGGACACGTGCTTCTTCTATCGTTGCATCTTTTTGTTCAACAATTTTCTTCACAATACCTACATGATCTCGTAAAATACGACCATAGCCCGTTGGATTTTCAGCATGCGCAGTTAAAATTGTCGCACTTGCCTTTTTTCCCTGGTGATATTCAAATAAATTATTTAAAGTTTCTGAAGTTAACAGAGGGGTATCTCCACTGATAACTAGAGTTGTTCCTTCTTTTCCTTTTAAAAAGGGCTCTGCCTGTAATACCGCATGCCCTGTTCCTAATTGTTCCTCTTGTAGGGCATATTTGCTTCGATTTCCCAACTGCTCTTTTACCATTTCAGCGCCATGGCCTACAATCGTAATAATTTCCGCAGGATTTGTTTCTACCACTCGGTTGATAATATGCTCAACCATTGGTTTTCCAGCTACTGAATGAAGAACTTTATATAATTTTGATTTCATGCGGGTACCTTTACCAGCCGCCATGATGATTGCATAACGAGTTTCCATCTTGTTCACTCCTATTTTATTTTTCCTCTTTATTTCTTATTTAGTGTAGCTTACACACTTCCATTTTTCAACTAGACCAATTACTTTTCACAAAAAAAGCCTGCGACAACCCAACTGTCGCAAGCACGGATTTTATCTATGAACCATTCGTGAAAAATAATTTAGCATCCACTCTATCTCTAGCATAGTTAACAAAAGGTATTTACTCAACTAAGCTTCTTTAAAATAGTTACCTGGAACAACTGAAATCGTTTTTGTTTGTGTATCAACATCTTCAACATACAATAATGACGTATAATCATCAATTGCACGTGTTCCGTGAAATTTCGATTCTGCAAATACAGTAATTCCTACTAGCTCCGCTTCAAATTCTTCAATCAAGCTCTTCATTCCGTTAACTGTTCCGCCGCCCTTCATGAAGTCATCGACAACTAAAACTCGTGACCCGCGTTTTAAACTGCGTTTTGACAGCTCCATCTTTTCAATTCTTTCAGATGAACCTGATACATAGTTTACACTTACGGTTGAGCCTTCAGTAATCTTTGAATCACGACGAACAATAACAAATGGCACATTAAGATAGTAAGAAACTGCTTGCGCAATCGGTACTCCTTTTGTAGCAACAGTCATTACTGCATCAATTTGTTTTCCTAAATATTTTGAAGCGATGATTCGACCTACTTGACGAAGCATTTCTGGCTCACCCAAAAGATCAGAAAGATAAACATAACCACCTGGCAATAAACGATCCTGTTCAGACAAACGATCTGCTAAAGAAGTAATGTACTCTTTAGCCTCCTCATAAGACATCTCTGGAAGAAACTGGACACCACCAGCTGCCCCAGGGATTGTCTCCAATCGACCTGTTCCTCTTTCCTTAAATGTTTTTTTAATAATTGCTAAATCTTCACTAATTGATGATTTTGCTGACTCATAACGTGCAGCAAAATAAGTTAATGAAACCAATTCGTGCGGATGATCAAGTAAATACTGCGTCATGTCAATTAATCGTTCACTTCGACGAACTTTCACACAATTCAACTCCTTCTCATAGTTTATCGTTTTTCATTATAAGGCTTTATCCGAATAATATCGAGTGTTTTCTCTATATTTTTGTAAAAAATGGCTTATTCATTAAAATTAAGAAAAAAATAGAGAAAAACTTTCGTTTTTCTCTACTTTTCCAAATGTTTTTTTCTTTGTATTCCAATAATCAACCGTTTGCTTATATTCACAACTAAAAACAATCCGATAAACACTAATGTAATTGTAGCTCCTGGAGGTGTTTCCCAGTAAAATGAACCTGTTAAACCACTAAGCATTCCAACAAATCCAACGACCACACTAATTGCAATCACCGCATTAAAGCTTTTTCCTATTCTTAAACCGATTGCTGCTGGCAAAACCATAATCGCAGAAATTAAAAGAGCCCCGGCTATCGGAATCATGACAGCAATAGCAACTCCTGTTACAACATTAAACAGCATGGACATCCATTGTGTCGGCAAACCATCTACATGTGCTGCATCTTCGTCAAAGGTTAATACGTACATTGGTCTCTTAAACAAGAAAAACAACGCAGCAATGACAACAAATAAACTGCCTAAGAAAATAACTTGTCCCTTTGTAATTGTGATAATCGAACCAAATAGATAAGATTGGATACTTGTTGCTGAATTCCCACTGCTAAATTGCATCAGTACTAAAGCTAGTGCTAAACCACCTGACATTAAAATAGCGATGGCAATTTCTGAGTAGGTTCGATAGATCATTCGCAGATACTCTAAAATGATTGCCGCAATGATTACAATGATGAGAGTCGTTACATCAGGATTCCAGTTTAGAAAGAAGCCTAATGCCACACCTGCTAAAGAGACATGTGATAATGTATCTGCCATCAGCGACTGCCGGCGAATCACCAGAAAGACACCCAACATAGGGGCTATTCCTGAAATGAAAATGGCAGCCAAGAAGGCCAGTCTCATGAATTCATATGAAAACAACGCCATGGAGAGTCCTCCTTTCTAACAAGCCGAATTTGTCGATCAGCATATTCTTTGATGTCCTCATGGTCATGTGTAATCATCAAAATTGATTTGCCATGGTCATGTGCATTATGACGTAGCAGACGATAAAAATCTTTTCGTGATTTCTCATCCATTCCTGTTGTAGGTTCATCTAAAATAAATAAATCAGGATCTGTTGCAAAAATTCTCGCCAAGCTAATTCGCTGCTTTTGTCCTCCCGATAGTTCCCCAATTCTTTTGTGACGCATTTCCCACATACCCACTGCTTCTAGTGCCTTTTCCACATGCTGATGATCTTTTTTTGTCAACGGCTTAAACCACCGATCTCTTGGATATCTGCCTGAACGGACCAACTCTAAAACAGTACTTGGAAACCCCGCATTAAATGAAGCAACTTGCTGAGGTATATAGCCCATCGAAAGTTTTTGACCTTCGACGTTTTTTTCTGCAATTTTTATCGTCCCCTTCGTTGGCTTCAACAGCCCTATCGTGGATTTTATGAGCGTCGATTTTGCGGCACCATTTTCACCAGTTAAAATGACAAACTCACCTGCATCTACATGATAGGAAACGTTCTCCAACACAGGCTCGTCATCATAATAAAATGTTAGATCATCTACTTCTACATAACGCATGACTAAGCTCCTCTTCTACTTATTGGATACTTTTCTTCAAAGATTCAATATTTTTCTTCATAACAGTGAGATAGGTTTCACCCTGCTCGATCTGCTTATTTGTTAAGCTTTCTAATGGATTTAGTACAGCAAGCTCAACACCTGTTTCATTAGAAAGTGTTTCTGCTACTTTTGAAGAGGCATTCTCTTCAAAATAAATAACCTTTACATCATTTTCTTCTACATAATGCTTCAATTCTGCTAATCGGCTAGGTGAAGGCTCTTGATCTGGAGAAACACCTGAAATTGCTTCTTGTGTTAGTCCATACTGTCTTGCTAAATAACCAAATGCAGCATGCTGTGTCACAAAGGTTTTATTTTTGGCCCCTTCAAACGCTTCTTTAAATTCCTTATCTAAATTTTCTAATTCTGTAATATAAATACGCGCATTTTTTTCAAAATTTTCTTTTTGCTCAGGATACTTTTTGCTTAACTGATCACAAATATTCTCTACTTCTTTCACTGCCAAAACAGGATCTAGCCACACATGAGGATCAAGCTCATGATGATGTCCTTGCGTTTCTCCCTCGTGATCATGATCTTCTTCCCCTGCTTCAAGATCAATTGTGCTAGCCGCTTCAATAATTAAATTCTCACCTAAATTTTTCTTTACATTTGGCACCCATGTTTCAAGTTCAGAACTATTATAGACAAATGCATCTGCATTGCTGATTTTTGCTAAATCCTTTGCACTAGGTTCATAATCATGAGGTTCTGTGCCCGCAGGAATTAAAAGCTCTACTTCGCCCTCTTCTCCTACAACCTGTTTGGTGAATTCATACATTGGATAAAAAGTGGTCATCACTTGTAGTTTGTCTGAATCAGAGCTTGTTTTCCTTTCGCCACAAGCAGTTAACAATAACATTCCTGCAAATACGCTGACTAGCAGCCCAAATTTTTTCATACGCAATCCTCTTCTCCTGTTTTTGACAAATCGGAAAATTACGATTTGACGACAAGAACTAATTTAGCAGAGTATTTTCTCTTCGTCAATAGAAATCGGAGAATTTCCGATTTAGAGAAATGATTTCCTTGTAAATCGGAAAAAATATGAACTACTACTCATTTTATAACAGTAAACAGAAAAAAACGAGGATGGACATAACTATCTCAGTTACGTTCCATCCTCGTAAAATTTTAATAAACGGCGGGAACAGAAGTGTTTAGCTTCATAAAAATGAATGAGGCTTTGAAGACCCTTTTTCTTTTCCCTTCACAGTATTGTAGTCACTATCCGTTACTATCGATTGATTGATCGCGCCATTCGTGCAACCGTATGACGTTTGCCCCGAATCGCATCCGATAATTCTTTAATGTTCTCGATACCTACCAACCCCATATTTGCATCGCCGATATGTTGGATATCTACCCCTAATATTTTATTTCTAATCCCAATTTCTCGAATAACATCTGGCTGTGCGCTTTCTTGGGAAGTTCCAATGGCACTCATGACTAATTTTCCGTTAGCATGCGCTAAGTCAACTACTTCTTTTACTTGTTGGTCCGTAATTCCCCAAACTGTCCCTACCGCAGGCACAAGAAGAATATCCGCTCCCGCATCAATAAATTGTTGGGCAGACTCAAGGCTTACAACAGGCTCATCTACTCCTGCACTATGCATTTTCCCTGCAATAATCACTCCATCAAAATGTTCTTTGGCAATTTTCACATTTTTAGCGATTAACTCATTCGTTACTCCAGTTCCGGGATTTCCAGTTAATAAGATAAAATCCAACCCTAATTTATTCGCTTTTTTGAACGTTTCAACCGAAGCTTTTCTCCCCGGTGCAACATCGACTCTTGTTGATTCTAAATTTGCTGTTTCATCTACTGGCTCCACGTTCATTCCTATTGGCAAGCCAACTAGCTCTTTCAAACGATTTACAACATCGTCATTAGGAATACAAGTTTCTGCACTATATTGCCCTTCATAGGCAGCTACCACAATCGGATGATTAACATCAAATACATTTAGCAAAATCATGTCAGCTCCGTATGCTTTAGATAATTCCGCACAAGTAATATCTCCTGCAACAGAGGCTTGAACAACCACATTTTCACTTAAAATTACACGACCTTCACTCGCCTTGATGCTTTGGAACAGCTCTTCTTTTGTCATTTTTTTGATTTCTTTTGATGTAGCACTAATCAGTCTTTGAACCATAATTGATTCCTCCAATTTTATTTATCATTTTAAATGTGAAACGCAGTTATATCCATTGCATTTTAAACAATCGAAATAATCTGCACGTCTCGTCTACACTTCTATAAGTCGCAAGAACCATGCCAAAAATATGAGCAAATCAAAACAGCATAGTACCAACTAAGAAGGTCTATACAGATTTTACACACAGTCCACCATTCTAACTACACACTAGCATTGCGTGTAATTCTAAAAAAAGAAGGTGAGGCATAACCAATTAAGTTATGCCCCACCTCGCAAACGCTTAATAAAGGTTAGGAATAGAAGCATCTCATCTACACTACGTGTTGGGTGGGGAGGGAACTCATCTCCACTGCGTTTCGCTCTCAACAACTTCTGCATATGAAACATAGTGCTATAAATCACGGAAGTTTCACTTTCGATGATGCACAGTACCTGGTGCTGCAAATCCACGAAGCTTCATTTCCGATGATGCACAGTGTCTGTTCTCAAAGCTGGACACTTCTGTCCCGACCTTCTTGATTTCTAACACGTTCAAGATTTCATAAGATTCATGTCTTTTTTATTTTACAACAGACCTTCGTTCACTATCGACTTCGTCTAGCTCAAACTTACTTCAAAGTTCGAACAATATACACTTCATCGCAGAACCCTTTTAATCCGTTGTATATTCTCTGCGCTCTGGAATATTGTTGACATAGTGCATAGACAGTTGGCCCACTTCCGCTCATCAATGTAGCATCTGCACCATATTTGAGCATTCGATCTTTAATTTGCTGGATAATTGGATGACGCTTAATGGTGATTGCCTCCAAGCTATTGCCCACAGCCTGCGTCATTCTCGTGTAATCATTTGCATAGATAGCAGACTTTAACTCAGAAATGTTTGGATGGTGAATTTCATTCATATCGACCTCATTAAATACTTTGCCTGTGGATACGCTCATTCGCGGCTTAACAAGCACTACCCAACACTGTGGCATATCTGGTATGGGAAACACTTTTTCTCCTTTTCCAGTAATAAGAGCCGTTTTCCCATAAACACAATACGGTACATCTGTGCCCACTTCCATTCCCATAGCCGCTAGTTCTTCTAAGGATAATCCTAAGTTCCATAATCGGTTTAACCCTCGAAGAGCAGCCGCACAATCCGTACTTCCACCACCTAAACCTGCAGCAACGGGGATACTCTTTTTTATAGATACTTTAATTCCTTGATTGATTTTATATCGTTCTTTTACTAGCATCGCAGCTTGATACACATGATTTCTCTCATCAACAGGTAAAAAGGCGCGATTTGTTTCAATAATAATCTTATCTTCAGCGATTTCTTCAATAGTTAGTCGATCAGCCAAATCTACACTAGACATTACCATTTCTAATTCATGATAGCCATCTGATCGTTTATGTAATACATCCAATCCAAGATTAATCTTGGCCGGTGCCTTTTCTATGATTTCCATCCGCTCACCCATTCGCTTATTCTAAATAATCGTCAGTATTCTATCACAGAGAGAAAAAAAAGTATAGCACCGTCTTTTTTTTTGAGACTTTTTTCTTTCATATTCTCATACGCTCTGCTTTCTTCCTATATTATTAGTTAAATACTACCAAAAACCAGCCTTAAAGGGAAACGTTCTAGCCATTTTCTAAGAAATATCTAGCAAATAGGGTTTCAGTGTATTTTCAGAAAATGTGTGATACACTCTTTTATAGAAATAAAAACATTAAAAAAGTGTTGGTGAAAACGATGAAAACTTCCTTCCATGAAGATCGCTGGGTTGGCTTATTCCTAAGCTTTATCGGTGGCGCGATGGACAGCTATACGTATATACATTATGATGCATTTGCTTCCGCACAGACTGGAAACATTGTGTTAGCAATTATTCAGGCATTTGATGGAGAATGGGGAAGCGTTGGAAAAAAAATGCTCTCTACCTTATTTTTCTTTTTAGGTATCTTATTAGCAAAATTTTTAATTGACTATTTTAAAAAGAAACAGCTCCATTTTTGGCGACTGTTTGTCCTTTATTTTGAAACACTTATTTTCTTTTTGGTTAGCTTAACTTTTTTAAATCATCAAACATCACTAGTGACGATTATTATTGCATTCACTGCTGCTATTCAATGGATTTCCTTTGACAAAATTAATGGGCTCACCTATACAAATCTCTTCACCACAGGAAACTTAAAAGGGGTGGCAACAAATCTCTATGACTTTCTAGTGACAGGTACAATAGAAGCAAAAAAGAAATTTATTCACTTTCTGCTTGTCGTACTCGCATTCGTATCAGGAGCAATCCTATCCGTTCTCCTCTATCGTCTGGTAGGTGCGAAAGCTATTTTATTAGTATCTGGTCTCTTTCTTTCTCTCTCTTTGTCAGAAACTTATCTTATTTGGCGTTTTTTTCGTCATGAACAAATTTAGTAATTTAATTACCAAATGCCAAATAGACTAAGAATAGAGGGAGCGTCATCCGTCGATGATGTTTCTTTTACTCTTAGTCTATTTTTTCTCTTTCATTCCTACTCTACTGATAGTTTCCTCTCAACAAAAAACTATAGACAAAAAAAATCTACGGATGTATAATATCTACAGATAAGAGGTGATTACAATCAAACTATCTTCATCCTATGCGCAAGCAATCGCTATTCTCGTTATGCTTGCAGAGCTTCCTGAAACAGAATCTTTAAAATCCAGTGAGATTAGTCAAAGAATGAATGTGTCTCATTCCTATCTGCAAAAGATTGCGACAAAACTTCGTCATGCAGATTTGGTTACCTCACTTGCCTCCAAACAAGGCGGGTATCGTATTAAAAAGAACCTTCATGAGATTACTTTTTTGGATATTTATGAAGCAGTTGAAGGTGCTCAACCCTTTTTACACAATGTAAATTTAGAACCAATTCATCAAATGTTTATTGATCCAACTGTTGTAGCAAAAAAATCAGAGATTGTTATTTCCATTCACTCTGCTGCAGAAACAGCATATAAAGAAGAATTGAAAACTCATTTATTAGTAGAAATTCTTCCAAAAGATTCTTCAGGAAACATTCTTCAGATTGATTGGAAAACAATCATCCAAAATTAGGAGGACAAATCATGTCATTTAAAGAAGAAATTGAACAATTAAAAGAAACGTTTAAACAAACAAAAGAACAAGGAAAACAATTAGGCGATAAGTACGCGCAAGAAGGAAAAGAGATTGGAAAAGAATACAAAGATAAAGGACAGGAAGTCGGACAACAATTCAAGGACCTCTCTAAAAGTATAAAAGACCGATTTAACTAGAATCTTTTGTATAAAAAAGGAATGTCCCCCATCCAGTTGGACAAGGACATTCCTTTTTATTAGTCACTCTTCTATACTCTCTCCCACTTCATCGTTGCCCAGCCAATAAAATCAATCAGCAAAAACAACACAAAGCCCATTAGACTCAATAATAAAATTGCGCCATACATGGATGGATAGTCCAAACGCATCCAAGCATCCATAATATAGTACCCCATGCCATATTCCGTCCCGTAATTTTCTGTAAAAAACAAGATGGAAATGGCTGTTCCCAGAGAAACACGACTGGTACTTAAAATAGCATACATAGAAGCAGGTAAGGTGATATGATGAAATTGCTGCCATTTTGAGGCACGAATACTCTGATAAATATCATAATAATGAGAGGGGATTGTTCGCACGGCGTCTCTTACCGCTAACACCACCTGTGGAAAAACAATCAAAACAATCATAATAATTTTTGAGGTATCCCCTAAACCAAATAACAGCATGACAATCGGCAACATCGCCATTTTAGGGATTGGGTAGGTTAAATAAAGGATAGGATCAAACAACTTGTTTAGCGTTTTAAATGACCCCATCAATAATCCTAAAACAAATCCTATCAGTAAGGCAATACTCATTCCTGCCAGCACGCGTCCTAAGCTCACTAAAAAATGCCATTCAATGTTTTTTTCAATTAACTTAGGAAAATTGGCGTACACTACCTGTGGTGTAGGAAGCATGCTTTGATTTAACATAATGCTTGCAATATACCAAACGAGATGTAAGACAAGTGCTGCGAAAACAAGCCCGACAAATCTTTGAATAAACGGATTCTTCTTCACGCTTGAATCTCCTCTCTCAAGGCATTAACACGCTCGTAGAAATCTGACTGCTGTCGTTTTTCTTCCAACGTTTCTATTTGGTTATACGGTGAATCCATTATTTGATGTATTTCTCCCGGCTGACCTTTCATTATCACAATTTTATGTCCCAAAAGTAAGGCTTCTTCAATGTCATGTGTAATGAAAAAAGTCGTTGCAGGATGATTTTTCCACGTATCTAAAAATAGTCCTTGGATTTTTTCTCGAGTAAAGGCATCCAACGCAGAAAATGGTTCATCCATCAGCAATACGTCCCCATCCACACCAAAGGCACGTGTAATTGACACTCGTTGTTGTTGGCCACCACTCATTTGACTAGGATAAGAATCCTTTACGCTTTCCAAATTCATCGCGCGAAACAAGTCATGTATTTTTTCTTCATCCTCTTTGGTCAGTTTTCTTTTTTTCTGACTAATTTTTACATTAGAGGTAACGGTTTTCCATGCCGTCTCCCAAGGCAATAGCCCATAATTTTGGGGAACTAGGCCTAATACATGATCTTTGGGTTGATATGCTTGCTCTCCATAAAGCAGCTGCCCAGAATCAACAGAACTCAACCCGCTAAGCACGTTCATCAACGTCGATTTACCTGTCCCAGAAGGACCAATCACTGTATAAATGGTTTGGGGCTCGAGAGTTAAGGAGATGTCTTTTAAAATCAATTTCTTTCCAGCCCTGACATTCACTTTCGATAAGATAAGGGCCTTATTTTTGTTATTTGAAGAAAACATCGCTAAGCACATCCTGAGGAGTCAACTCTTTTTCCAGCAAATCTTTTTCTTTTGCCCAAGCAAATGCAGCAATAATATCTTCTTCCGTCGCTTGTGTCGCAGGGGTATAATCTGGAATTGTAATTTGATCTTTTAATGTTTCTGGAAATCCAATCTCATCAATAAACAGTTGGATATACTCTTTTTTGTCATGAGATTTCATGTATTCTACAGCCTCATTGTAAGCTTTATACATTCCTTCAAATGCTGCAGATTTTTCATCAATCGTTTTGGCTTGTGCTCCAATAACAAATGGATTGATTCCAATATCCCTTGTAGAACCAAGTACACGCATACCATCAGCTTTTGCAATTGTTACTAAAGGTTCTGGTAAAACTACTGCCGCTGCCTGACCGCTTTTAATCAGCTCTACACGACTAGGAACAGCTGGAACATCTGTCACTTTCACGTCAGATTCGCTCATACCTATATTGTCCAGCATTTGTGTTACAGCATATTCAGTTCCCCCGTTAGTTCCTAACACGACTTCTTTGCCTTTTATGTCCTTTAACTCTTGAACGCTATCATCTCCTGTAACCAAATCAAACTGGCCATACGTAGAGCTGGTAATCTTTACATCCTGTCCACCTTGTTGATAGATAGCCATCGCGACTAAATCTGTATTAATCGCATCGACTTTCCCAGCTAAAAATGCTGCATCACGATCTTTTGCAGATTTAAATGCCTGAATGTCAATATCGACTCCATATTTCTTATCAAAACCCTGTTGATGCGCAAGAATAAACGGGATATTATCCGTTGAAGGCATCACACCTACAGAGAGTGTTTCCACTTTCTCTTTTGTAGCCTCTTCAGAACCTTTTGTTTTCTCGTCCTTATTTCCACAAGCAGATAAACTAAATAATGCCAACAAACTTGCTGCAACTAACATTTTTTTCATTCTCTCGTTCTCCTTTGTACAGATATATATATGCTTAATTGTCCTCTTAAACATTCTGTTCAAGAAACCATTGTCTATTCTAACATGAATCCATCATTAAAAAAAAGTTTCTACTTGTGAAAAAATCAGGCTTTTCAACTTTTTAAGCAAATTCAAAAAAAAAGCACATTCAAGAAAATCACGAATTGAACTTTTTTCACAAAACAAATCAATATACTTCTGTTCTTTTACTATAAAATAATTTTCTTCATTTATTTGTCAAAAAGTTTCTTCCCCATCATTAGACAGAGAAAAAAACATGTCCGTTTAACCTGTATGGTTCTATTCTCTTTTATACTAAAGACAAAAGTAACTCTACCTGTTCTTCTGTCGTTCCCCAGCTTGTTGCTACTCTTACCACTTGATGTGTCTCATCGTATGTTTCCCAATTTGCAAATTGTACAAATGGTTTTAGTGTATTAACTTTCTCATTACTCATAACAAAAAATTGCTGATTAGTTGGTGAATCTATAAATAGATGGTAGCCTTTTTCGATGAATCCTTTTTTTACTTTCATCGCCATATCTATAGCGTGTTTACTAATCTCAAAATATAAATTATTGGAAAACAGTTCTAAAAATTGAATACCTACCAAGCGACCTTTCGCCAACAACGCCCCATTTTGTTTTATTAATGTTGTAAAATGTACTGGCTCATTATTTTTAGTGAACACAACCGCTTCTCCACACAATGCACCAATCTTTGTTCCTCCAATATAAAATACATCACATAGTCTTGCAATATCTTTAATAGTTACATCTGATTCCTCACAAACCAACCCATAGCCCAATCGAGCTCCATCTATATACAAGGGTATTTCATGAGTGCGGCAAACCTGTGAAATCCGTTCTAACTCTTCTAAGGAGTAGAGTGTGCCGTACTCTGTTGGATAAGAAAGATAGACCATCCCTGGAAATACCATATGTGTATGCGTCGCGTCTTTATAGAATGTCTCAATTAAGTGATCAATTGCCTCTGCTGTGATTTTTCCGGCAATTGCTGAAAGAGGCAGTATTTTATGACCAGTAAGCTCAATCGCTCCTGCTTCATGTGTACTGATATGCCCTGTATCAGCTGCTATCACACCTTCAAACCTCTTTAAGATTGAACTAATAACTACTTGATTTGTTTGAGTCCCTCCCATAAGAAACCGAATCATTGCCTTAGGACAACCAAGTACTTCTCTAATTTTTTCAGCTGCTTTTTGTGAGAACTCATCTGAACCATAGCCTGATGCTTGTATCCTATTTGTTTCTACTAAACGAGTTAGTATTTTTTCGTGTGCGCCTTCTAGATAATCATTTTCAAAAGAAATCATTTCTTTCCCTCCATTTCAATACTCTCTTCATTTTTCTATTAATAAAAAGGCGACCTCTCATAAAAAGAAAAGGTCACCTTGCTGCTCTAATCCGACTGGCAATCCCTTATCCCAAAAGTATAGCATACAGCTTTTATCTAAAATGGGATTTATTTTTGAGCATTAAGAGATACCTATCACATGTACGTAGGAAAGCCTTGAAAGCTTCAGCTTATAGCTCAATCATTGCTTCTTCTGCAACGGTTGCCCCTTTTGTCTTCCCTCTTCCTATCAACAGAAGAAGTTGTCCGGCAGTTAACGTAAATCGACTATTTTTCATGTAGGCAAAATAACGCCCTTCCCATGCATCTACATACTTGCTTTTCGCTTCATAGTTATCCTGAAACGCGTAAAATGAAGTGCCATAATTATAGATAATATGCATGACTTTTTCTTCAAAAAAGGAAAATTGGGTATCCCCTACATGAACCAGTGGTGCCATACCTAAATCGACCTCTTTTTCACCCTGCTGTCTTGAATATTCCATTAGATGAGCAATCAAAAAATTGGGTAATTGGCCGGGTTGATTCGCTGAAACCCGTAGTAAGTCATAAGAAGAGCATTTTTCATTAATTGGCTGCTGGGTAATGAATCCTACTAGCTGATTCGTTGGATTTCTCACCACACCTACACCACTTTTACTCAAATACGCTTCTTCAAATCGACCGACAGAAAAATATTTTTCTGTTTGTCCTCCTAGCCATTCTTTTGAAACGGATTCAAGTTCTTTATATACTTCACTAGGTAATTCTGGGTAAAAAGTGAAATGATACCCTTCATTTGATAAACGTTTTAGTTCGATAGCTTCTGTAAACGAAGGAAGATTTTCTTTTTGTAAATCTACAACACCCGATTCTCCCACCTTAACAAAATGAAACCCTAAATCATGTAAGGCAACAATATACTGTTCTGAAATCTTATAAAATGCAAGCTGATAGCCTAATCTATCGGCTTTAATCATAAAGGCAAGTGTAGCTTTTTTCCATTTTTCCTGATTTCCAATAGGGTTTCCTAGTATAAAGCACTTATTGCCTTTCATTTGATAACCAAAAGCCACTTGATCGCTGCCATCTTCTTGATAGTAGAAATAAGTATACCCAGGTAATTCTAGGTAATGACTAGCGTTGGTTCCCCCATATTTTTTCAAGAGTGCATGAAACCGCGCTTCATTCCATTCCTCTCCCAGCGTCTCATTTGTTGTTGCTAGGTACTGGTATAAAGTAACTAGTGCAAGGAGTGAGACCCCTAACCCAATCAATCCTGAAAACCAAATATCATCTGAGGGAAATAAGAGAAATTTATTAGGAATCAAGTTTCCTGATAGCATTCGCCCACTACTGCTGAAATAACCAGCGATTGCGTAGACAATAAATAAAAAGCCAAATAAGACGCCATCAACGGCAATTGCTTCCCATGAGTAAACAAATTTTTCCCGATAAAATTCATTTCTTGCGACCCATACTGCAAGAACAATCAATACATAAACAACGATTAATCGTAAAGAGGTGGTTCGCTGAATCGTATTTACAATACCAAAGCTCAATAAAATAATCGTCGGCCAAAATGCTTTTTTTACCTTCATAGACAGCCCTCGAGCTAAGCCCAATAGTAAAAAACCCACCAGTAAATTCAATGTCTGATCTAAAAAGTTAAAGGAAAATGGTAAAAGAAATTGAAAAATTTTACTGATTGCTGACAAATTCGTAATAGTAGATAGCAGTACCATCATGATTCCAGCAAAATAAACAGCCCCTACTACAATCGTATGTGCAATTTTTTGAGAAAATAGGCGAGGTAAATTATCAAAGAATCGATTAACCTTGACACCAGCTTGTGTAACAAATAAGAAAATCCCTGATAAAAATGGAACCAGATAGTAGAACAAACGATAGTAAAGTAACCAAACAACTGCCATGTCTTGTCCAACACCTAGCTGACTCATTCCTAGAATCATTAAGACATCAAAAGTTCCCATTCCGCCGGGTATCATCGTTAACATCCCAATCAATGTAGCAATAATAAACATGGGATAGATTTCCACCATTTGAATCGGCGCTGACATCAAATGCCCTATGACTAAGAAAACGAAAAGTGCACCTGTCCATTGACCAAAAGAAGCGGTTAATAAACCAATAATTCCCCGAGGAATAAATTCTTTGAATAATGTTTTTCTTTTTAAATAGACGAGGAGTAAAAGTCCAGGTGTCACAAGACTTCCACCTAATAGCCAAAACCAATAACTCAAAAAGATAGACTCTTTATGAAGAAACAAACTATCGATAAACGTGATGAACGCCCAAATAGAAAGCCCAGACAGCATAAATAATGCGACTTTTGAGACAGTTGCCAGAACTTTTTTTCTATCTGTCCCACTGCCATAAAACTTTGCACGCAAACTCGCCCCAATGACCCCGCCAAAGCCCGCTAGATTATTGATAGTATTCGTAGTCCATGCTGCTACGAACCATTCTTTTCTAGGCATCTCAGGCTTTCCCTGATGCTCTAAAACACGTAGCGTTACCCAATCGTATAAAAGCATCGGTAACACACCTATTAACCCTGTAAACGCCATGAGAAGCAATTTTATTCGATCTTGTTGCTTCATCGTTTCTAAAATATCATGCCAGCTCATTCCATGGGCAATATTCGCTACTTGACTTGAAACAAAAATTAATATGGATCCGAAAAAAATAAGCTTGAAAAGTAAACTATGTTTTTTTAGTAGCTGATAAATTTGTTGCATTTTCTTTTTCACAAATCGGACTCCCTTTACAGGTTTTTCATTCTCTTAATAGTAGCTTATTCTGTTCGTATTTTCCACTGATTCTCAATGAAAATAAGCCGTAAGTGACTATCCACCACTGGATAGTCACTTACGACTCTTATTATTTTCAGTTAAAAGAATTAGTCATCTAACTCTGTTTCTAAGATTTCGCCCGTTTTTGCATCTAACGTAACAGTGGTTTCTGAGCGGCCATTTTTTACCGTTACTTCCCAGTAGGTGGTTGCCCATTCTCTTTCTAACGACCATTCAATCGCTTCTCCACCGCCTGCTGCTTTCACCGCAACCTCAGCTGCCTTATCAACCGCTAATAGCTTGTCGAGTGAGAGGGCTTTTTCGTCTTTCTCAACACCATTTTGTTCATCGCTATCTAATCTTTCTTCCTTCTCTTTCTTTGCTTCCCCTGTTTTTGCATCTATCTTCACTTCATATTCCATCGAGTCGTCCACGCCTTTTACCTCGTAGTAATATTTTCCAAAACTCGTATCTAAATCAACAGTGGTTACTGCAGTGTCTGGATACAAATCCTGATAAATACTAATGGCTTTTTCCAGTGAAATATCAATGCCCTCTGTATTTGTTGCAGGCTGACTACTTGTTGTAGACTGATTCGTCGTATTTGATGTCTTGGTATTACTAGAACTGTCTTCTGTCCTCGAGTGACTTGTCTCTGAATCAGCGCGTTTCTGCGTTTCTTGTACAGCAGACAGTGAATTGCTTTTTTCTGGCAGTGTATTTTGGTTAGATGTGCAGCCACTTAGCACCATACCTAAAAGAACTACACCCATAAGACTTATTTTTTTCATTATAACCGACTCCTTTGCAATTTAATCATTTGCTTTTACCTATTTATCGTATCAAAGTTTTTCCTTAGAAAAACCAATCAACTATAAAAGCTTTATGAAAAAATCTTCATTCTATTTTTTTGGAAAATAAACAACAAACTGGCTGCCCTTTGGCTGATTATCAAGAACGTCAATATGTCCTTCATATAAATGAACAAGCGCCCAAACAATCGACAGCCCTATGCCCGACCCAGATACCTGACTTGAACGAGATTGATCTGCCCGATAAAAACGTTCAAAAATATGCAGTCGTTCCTCAGCAGAAATCCCTTTTCCTGTATCTGCTACCTTTAGAGTTACACCCTCTTTTGTTTGTCGCAGCTGAATTGAGATGCCTCCTGAAGGCTCCGTATATTTCGCCGCATTCTCAACCAAATTTCTAATGATTTGCCGCAAATGTTCTTTTTCTGCTATAAGATAGACGTCTTCTTCAATCGTCACTTCAAGTGTTTGTCGAATCATTAGCTGAAAATCATCTACTATTTGCCTCAATAATTGAGAAACATCTGTCACATCCGTTCCTTTTTCTAAACGTCCTAGCGTGAGGAGCTGTTCGACCATTAGTGTCATACGCTTAGATTCCGTATCAATATAGGCAATCGATTTAGGAATCACTTCCGGATGTGCTTCTCCTCTTCGACGAATCAGCTTTACATGACCACGAATCGCAGTGAGCGGTGTCCTCAGCTCGTGGGAAACATCAGCTACAAATTGTTTTTCTCTTTCCAACGACCGTTCTTGTTTTTCTAATAGTTCATTAAAGGATTCAGCAACATATTTGACCTCTCTAGGATCTTCAGGAACAGTTAACCGTCCTTTTTTTTCCTCAAGATTTAATGTACCTATCTCATTATTCATCACACGTAACGGTCGGCTAAACACACCTGCAAACCGAGCTATGAACCAGACGCCCACAAATAAAACAATCATCGTCAATAAGGTGCTAAGTAAAATAACTCGTTTGATTAAATCAAACTGATCTTCCATACTTACAAGAATTGCCGCCGTATCTTCTCCTTTTTCAAGAGTTGTGTAATAATAGACGTCCTCTTCTTCCCATAATAATGTTTGCAGAAAAAGAAACTGATTCATTTCATCAAACTGACTGAATACCTGACGAGCCTCATGAGAATAGATGCTCTCTCCTGATGACAAAAAAACCTGGATATAATAAGGCGAACTTTTTCCAGAGGTATAGGTATCCAAAAATTCTAGCCACTCTACTCGATTCTTCGTATCAGCTTTCTTCATCGTTTCTTTTAATAATTCTGTCTGCTCTTTGGTTGAATCGTATAGTTCTCTGCTTAATACTGTTACAATAGAGATACTCAACACAAGAATACTAATTGTCAAAAGCAGCGCAAATCGAATAGTTAGTTGAAAACGGGCACTATTTCTTCTTTTTTTATTTTCCATAGTCTGCCCTCAATACATACCCAACTCCTCTAATGGTTTGAATCACACGCTTCTCCTTGTCAAAATCTATTTTATTTCTTAAGGCACGTATATAAACATCTACAGTATTCGTTTGACCATAGTAATCATATCCCCACACTTCATTTAATAGCTCATCTCGGGTTTTTACTTCCTCTGGATGCCTCAACAATGCCAAAAGTAAGGCTACTTCTTTTTGCGTTAGTAAAATTTCTTGGTCAAAACGATGAACTACATGCTTGGCGGGATCAAGGACAAGATCTTCATACTGATAGATAGAGGGGGCTTTTATTAACTCCCTTACCTGCTTTTCTCGTCGGAGAATCACACGAATTCGTGCGAGTAGTTCTTCAATCTCAAAAGGTTTTGTAATATAGTCATCTGTTCCTACATCTAGTCCCATCACTTTATCACTTACCTGATCTCTTGCTGTCATCATAATAATTGGTAGATTACTTTTGGTGCGGATTCTACGAGCAACTGCTAAGCCATCATAAACCGGAAGCATCCAATCAAGTAAAATCAAGGTTAATTCTTTTTGATGTGCATCAAATTTCTCCAGTGCTTCTTTTCCATCTTTTGCATGAGTAACATGGTAGCCTTCAAAAGAAAGCTCATCTGAAATAAAGCTTGCTAAACTTTCTTCATCCTCAACTAATAGAATATGTACATTTGACATAACCCCACCCCCGTATCTTCAGATTACTGAGTTCTTTGCCCCGGGTCAACTGATTTATGATGAAAATATCTTCATATTCCGCTATAAAAAACTGTTTCTCTCCACAATTTAGACTCAACCACCAGAAAAAATTTACGTCTCTAAAAAACAACTGACGAACCTAGTTGGGCTTCATAAACGTATTTTTTCGCATCATCAATGTTTGTATTTTCTAGCTATTCCTGCATAGAACTCGAGGTTGGGACGTTTCTTTCTGATTTAGACTGAATTAACAAGCTCGCTTCCAAAATGTTCTCCATTCTGTGACTTATTTTTAAAACAACATCATTTGATAAAGAGCCAAAAAAAGCCGAAACCCTTTATACAAAAAGGATTTCGACTCATAGGTTCTATTTGGCGTAATCGGTCACTCGCGTTTCACGAATAACAATCACTTTGATATGACCTGGATAATCCAAATCATCTTCAATCTTCTTACGAATATCTCTAACTAAACGAACTGCATCTAAATCAGAAATTTCTTCTGGTTTGACCATTACACGAACTTCACGTCCGGCTTGAACAGCAAAGCTTGATTCAACGCCTTCAAATCCGTTGGAGATATTTTCTAAGTTTTCTAAACGACGAATATAATTTTCTAGTGATTCGCTTCTTGCTCCTGGTCTTGCCGCAGATAATGCATCTGCTGCTGCAACAAGTACAGAAATGACAGATGTTGCTTCAACATCGCCATGATGAGAAGCAATCGCATTAATAACGACTGAATTTTCTTTGTATTTCGCTGCAAGCTCTGCTCCGATTTCTACGTGAGATCCTTCAATTTCGTGATCTAACGCTTTTCCGATATCATGCAGCAAACCTGCGCGTTTTGCCAATTGAATGTCTTCGCCTAATTCAGCTGCAAGAACACCCGTTAATTTAGCAACCTCAATTGAGTGATTTAGCACATTTTGACCATAACTTGTACGGAAACGTAAACGTCCTAAAATCTTAATTAAGTCTGGATGAAGCGTATGTGCGCCCACTTCAAATGCTGCTTGCTCTCCATACTCACGAATGCGCTCATCCATTTCCTTACGTGATTTTTCAACCATCTCTTCAATGCGCGCTGGGTGAATACGTCCATCTTGAATAAGTTTTTCTAAAGTCATTCGAGCAATTTCACGACGAATTGGATCAAACCCGGATAATACTACCGCTTCTGGTGTATCATCAATAATCAAATCGATTCCTGTTAAGGTTTCAAGCGTACGGATGTTTCGGCCTTCACGACCAATAATACGACCCTTCATTTCATCGTTTGGTAAAGTAACTACTGATACAGTCGTTTCAGATACTTGATCTGCTGCACAACGCTGAATTGCAAGAGAAAGTAAGTTTTTCGCTTTGCGATCTGCTTCTTCTTTTGCTCGTTGTTCAGATTCCTTGACCATAACAGTTAATTCATGGTTCAATTCCTCTTCTGTTTCCTTCATGATGACATCTTTTGCTTCATCTTTAGATAACCCAGCAATTCGTTCTAGTTCGTGTTTTTGTTCTTCAATTAATTTTTCTACTTCTTGTTCTCGCTCGTCAATTAATTGCTGTCTAGCACCAAGTTTTTCTTCTTTATCTTCCAGTGAGTTTTCGCGTTTTTCCAGAGAATCATCTTTACGATCTAATGATTGTTCTCTTTGCAGCAAACGATTTTCTTGTGCTTTTACTTCTAATTTGCTTTCTTTCAGCTCACTTTCGATTTCTGCCCGATACTTCTGGTTTTCTTCCTTAGCTTCCAACAACGCCTCTTTTTTTAGGGTTTCTGCTTCTTTTCGTGCACCTTCTAAAATACCTGCAGCAGAATTTTTTGCGCCGTCAATCTCTTTGTTATGACGAGATTTTTCGAATACAAAGCCTAAAACAAGGCCGACAATTAAACCGATGATAGCGAGGAGAATAGTAAGTCCCATTGAATCCACCTCCATACTATCTTTCTTTTTCATTTAACTATTAATGTAGTTTTTTGATAAACTATTTTTAATTATCAATATGCCTACTTGCATATGTGTGGTTACACACTACTTTATTCTAATGTTTGTAAGGGTGAGTGTCAACTTTAATTACGTAGAGTAACGCTTCCATTACTTATCTAATCAATAAACCACGCAAGTAACTAAAAAAAAATCTATTTTCACGTTATTTTATTAATAATTTTGATTTTTCATTTGCCACGCTTACTAAAAATTTTGTTATTTTTTCGTACTTTATTCTTTCAAATAAGAGAAACATTGTTTGTTATATTCCTCATTTCATGCGGTTTCAGGTATTTTTTTGCTGAAGAAACTGCCTTGCCCTTTTTTCGGCTGAAACGACAAAAAATCAGGAATAGATTCATAATACTCACCTACTCCTGATTTCTATTATATTTTTCTTCTCTACACAACATTAACTGGTTTGTTAAATTTGCCCAATCAATCGCTCGTGGTGGGGCTAACCAAGTAATCGTCGCTAATGCTTCTCGTTCTTCAAAATGAATATCCGATAAAATTAAATCAGTCTGCTCATCGATATATGATTGATAAACAATATTCAAGCTTGTAATTTTCTCTATATTTCGTTGAATCATACTATTGTACGTACGCCCAAACGAAAAATCAATATACATATAAATAGGCTCAAGAATAGTCTGTAACGGAATGCTGTCCTCTAAGATGACCAAATAATGGAAGAACAAATACTCCTTCATATCCCATAACGTCTTTTTAGATTTATGCCTATTTAAATACTCCCGACAAAAAGAAACATACTCTGCATAATTTTCCACAAAATAACTGATATCAATTTCTTTTGTTGCTTCAATATATTCCAATTTGAAATAAATAATTTGAAAATGGAGTAAATCAATTTGCTTTCTCTTTTTTCGAATGTATTTGTGTGCTGTCGGAAAGTGCTCCTCAACGGAGAGAATAAATTCCTTACTTAATTTTCTGAAAAATTTTCTTTCAACATTCTCAATATACTCTGGCGGATAAACAATTTCCTCACTAACTAAAAATGCAAGTAGCTGATCAATTTCATAGTCCATATAAGCTGCTGTTTCCTTAGTTCCCTTTGCCTTTAACCACTTAGCTATCCATTGATACTCACTACTTGATTTAAGAAAGGTCTCATTCACAATAAGCGGAGCAGGTTCAATGAACTTTCCTTGGCTCATTCGATAAAACGAGATAGCTAAAAAGTGAGAAAGTTTAAGCTTGGCATATTCCGAAATAGGTTTTGTCAAATTTTTCTCAAGCATTTTTATAAAGCTTCTGACCTGTTTTCGAATCTCCAAAGGATAAATATCTAATTTTTGATAGAAAAGTTTAGGAAATAAGAAAGAAAAGAAACTACGAATATTCTTTTCATTTCCCTCAATCACGAATTTCTTGTTAATTGTAAATTGAAATGGCTCAAAATAGTTTTTCAGTTTTCGTAATTTTTTGTAAATTGGTGGATGACTGATGAAATTTCTATCTGCATACTCACTTACCGAGGTAAACTTTTCAAAGAATAATTCACTAAGAATCGAAAACATCAATGAGTTTTTGATAAATAATATCTCAAACTGATTGGACGTAGCTAAACCAGATTCAATCAATGTAATAGTCGCACCGCTTAAAATAAGCTGAAATTCTTCGGCTAGCTTGTATTCTTCAAAATCAGAATTCAATTCTTCAATGATTTTATTTAATAAGAAATCAGAGGTATATAAATCCTCAATAATTTTTTCTTTTGATTCAACAAGACCCGGTCTGTTTTCAAGATAACGAAAAAGTTCAATTTTTCGCTGATCTGCTTTATCTAAAAATATTTTGAACATGTATTTCTACTCCACCTTCCGCTTTTTTTCCATAGATTGCTAGACCGGAGAGGGAGTAACTTAACTCTGATGCCTTGAACATATTTTTTTCTCCGCCTCCTCCATTATCGTCAGGTTGAAGTATATTTTTTTCAATCGTTATCTTTTTGTGTGTATAAGATTCCTGCTGCGCCGGTTTCTGGGATTTCCTTTTTACTTTTTTTTCTTCTTTTTTCTCAGCAGATGATTCTGTTTGTTTCACTTGTGTTGTTTCTGTTGTCGTTTCTTGGGTTTCTTCCTCACTAGAGATTGTTGTATTCATTGTACTACTCTCTACTGATTCACTCGAAAATGATGGCTCTGTAGGTTCAATTTGATTTACTGGATCAAGCGGATCATAAATGACTGCTTCTCCATGTACGTAAGACTGATCAAACAACAAGGCGGCCATTAACAATGACCCAAAAAGTAATGAATTTTTTTTCAACATCCGATTCCTCATTTCTTTGACTTTTACTTAAAGGTTGAATTAGGCACCCAAGCAAAGTCTATCAGAGTGACTTTTAACACAGATACTTGCTGAAATGAGTTCTGCAAGTATTCTCTAACCTCTTTATCACTCCATGAATAAGGAACGATAATTGTTCGTTTAAATACTTTTTGTCCATGTGTAAAATTAACTAGAA
>NZ_ASWE01000005.1 GCF_000407505.1 Enterococcus phoeniculicola ATCC BAA-412 | reverse complement strand
GCCTTCCAAATTTCGTCTACGGGGTTTTTACCCTCTTTGACTGACTTTTCCAAGTCATTCGACTATCTGAAAGAACTACCATATCGGAGTCCTACAACCCCAACAAGCAAGCTTGTTGGTTTGGGCTTTTCCCGTTTCGCTCGCCGCTACTCAGGGAATCGAATTTTCTTTCTCTTCCTGCAGGTACTTAGATGTTTCAGTTCTCTGCGTCTACCTCTAACCAGCTATGTATTCACTGGAAAGTAACATTCTACTAAAAATGCTGGGTTTCCCCATTCGGAAATCTCTGGATCATCGCTTACTTACAGCTCCCCAAAGCATATCGGAGTTAGTCCCGTCCTTCATCGGCTCCTAGTGCCAAGGCATCCACCGTGCGCCCTTATTCACTTAACCTTATCAACCTTACGGTTGGGTTTTGACTCGTTTTCCTAGCGATAGGAGCGTCATCAAGAAAATAAGCAATTGAACTTCTTAAAAAACTCATTCAACGCGGTGTTCTCGGTTTGTTTTGATTCTTTTTTACTTCAATATCCAGTTTTCAATGAACAAAAGTTTTGAGAGTAAACCTCTCAAAACTGAACAAAGGTTAACAAACGTGTGTAGTTTCCGTAATATTCCTTAGAAAGGAGGTGATCCAGCCGCACCTTCCGATACGGCTACCTTGTTACGACTTCACCCCAATCATCTATCCCACCTTAGACGGCTGGCTCCAAAAGGTTACCTCACCGGCTTCGGGTGTTACAAACTTTCGTGGTGTGACGGGCGGTGTGTACAAGGCCCGGGAACGTATTCACCGCGGCGTGCTGATCCGCGATTACTAGCGATTCCGGCTTCATGTAGGCGAGTTGCAGCCTACAATCCGAACTGAGAGAAGCTTTAAGAGATTAGCTTAGCCTTGCGACTTCGCGACTCGTTGTACTTCCCATTGTAGCACGTGTGTAGCCCAGGTCATAAGGGGCATGATGATTTGACGTCATCCCCACCTTCCTCCGGTTTGTCACCGGCAGTCTCGCTAGAGTGCCCAACTAAATGATGGCAACTAACAATAAGGGTTGCGCTCGTTGCGGGACTTAACCCAACATCTCACGACACGAGCTGACGACAACCATGCACCACCTGTCACTTTGTCCCCGAAGGGAAAGTTCTGTCTCCAGAATGGTCAAAGGATGTCAAGACCTGGTAAGGTTCTTCGCGTTGCTTCGAATTAAACCACATGCTCCACCGCTTGTGCGGGCCCCCGTCAATTCCTTTGAGTTTCAACCTTGCGGTCGTACTCCCCAGGCGGAGTGCTTAATGCGTTAGCTGCAGCACTGAAGGGCGGAAACCCTCCAACACTTAGCACTCATCGTTTACGGCGTGGACTACCAGGGTATCTAATCCTGTTTGCTCCCCACGCTTTCGAGCCTCAGCGTCAGTTACAGACCAGAGAGTCGCCTTCGCCACTGGTGTTCCTCCATATATCTACGCATTTCACCGCTACACATGGAATTCCACTCTCCTCTTCTGCACTCAAGTCTCCCAGTTTCCAATGACCCTCCCCGGTTGAGCCGGGGGCTTTCACATCAGACTTAAGAAACCGCCTGCGCTCGCTTTACGCCCAATAAATCCGGACAACGCTTGCCACCTACGTATTACCGCGGCTGCTGGCACGTAGTTAGCCGTGGCTTTCTGGTTAGATACCGTCAAGGGACGAACAGTTACTCTCATCCTTGTTCTTCTCTAACAACAGAGTTTTACGATCCGAAAACCTTCTTCACTCACGCGGCGTTGCTCGGTCAGACTTTCGTCCATTGCCGAAGATTCCCTACTGCTGCCTCCCGTAGGAGTCTGGGCCGTGTCTCAGTCCCAGTGTGGCCGATCACCCTCTCAGGTCGGCTATGCATCGTGGCCTTGGTGAGCCGTTACCTCACCAACTAGCTAATGCACCGCGGGTCCATCCATCAGTGACACCCGAAAGCGTCTTTCAAATTAGAACCATGCGGTTCCAATTGTTATACGGTATTAGCACCTGTTTCCAAGTGTTATCCCCTTCTGATGGGCAGGTTACCCACGTGTTACTCACCCGTCCGCCACTCTTTTTCTTTCGGTGGAGCAAGCTCCGGTGAAAGAAAAAGCGTTCGACTTGCATGTATTAGGCACGCCGCCAGCGTTCGTCCTGAGCCAGGATCAAACTCTCATAATAAAAGTTAGAACAATCTTTCGATTGTTAAGCTCAATTTGTTTGCTAGCATATTGCTTGCTTGTTAAATGTTTGTGACTTGATAAATCAAGTGCACACTACACATTTGGTTTGTCTTACTTTGTTCAGTTTTCAAAGGTCTACCGTGCTGTTTCAGCAACTTTTATATCATATCAGTTAGACAAGTGATTGTCAACTGTTTTTTACAAAAGTTTTTTCTGACTTCTTTTCAGAAAGTCACGCGCTTGTTTCAGCAACTTAATTAGAATAACAGGTTCGTTGTTATTTGTCAACAACTTTTTTAAATAAATTTTATTGATTTATCAACTGTTATCCCGTCATCTCTCTCGAGCGACTTTGTTATTCTATCACGTTGAATCTTCAACGTCAAGAACTATTTGAAAAGTTTTTTTCAAAATTTTATTCGCGCTTACGAATGAAAAAACATTCACGCGAACACATAATAATATATCAACTATTTGGGGATTCGTCAACAAAAAAAACGTTGATTTACCAACATTTTCATTAACACGATTAATTATTTATTTCCTATTTTATTTGTTCGTAATTTACGTTTTTTATTTCCATATATGATCTTTTTCTTCAGATAACGTTCGTTTGATTTCCTATACATAAAAGAATTCATTGCTTTACTTCTAAATTTTCATTAATTAGTTGCTGTATTTATCCAAATGTCGCTTTTTTTGATAGAATAGAGCTGACAACATAATATAATGGAGGTTTACTTATGAAAATTTTAGTTGCTGATGATGATAAAGAAATTGTTGAATTACTGAGTATCTATATACACAATGAAGGTTACGAAGCTGTAAAGGCTTATGATGGAAAAGATGCATTATCTAAAATTCGAACAATTCCTGATATTGAGCTTTTAATACTGGATATTATGATGCCTATTATGGATGGGATGCAAGTGGTAAAAGAACTACGAAAAGAATCTCAAATTCCAATTATCATGCTTACTGCAAAAACTACAGATATGGATAAAATAAAAGGACTAGTTGCTGGAGCAGATGATTATGTAACTAAACCGTTTAATCCACTAGAGGTGATGGCTCGTGTAAAATCGTTACTTCGAAGAACAAAAATGCAAGTGACACCTGAACAACCTGATATTTTAGAAGTTCATTCATTAATCATTAATAAGGATTCACACGAAGTGAAAACAATTGATGGAAAAGAAATACAATTAACTGCTTTAGAATTTGGGATTTTGTACTTACTCGCTAGTCACCCAAACCGTGTGTTTAGTGCAGATGAGATTTTTGAACGTGTTTGGAAACAAGAAAGCATTGTTTCTGCGAAAACAGTTATGGTTCACGTGAGCCATCTGCGAGATAAAATTGAAGAAGCCACTGATGGAGAGAAAGTCATTCAAACCGTTTGGGGAGTTGGTTATAAAATTGATGCAAGGTAAAAGAAAAGTGTTACAGGAAAAAAAGAAGCGGATTACACTTACCTCAAAAGAAATAAGTGAACTTTTAGCAGAAGGAATCGTCACTGTTGTTTTATTACTTCTATTAAATGTTGCAATTTTGGTTGTGTTGGATTCTGTCGTTCGAAACTCCCCCTCTCTAGAGAATGCTATTTGGGGAACAAAGAACGCTTTTGCCAATCAAATGAATACAGATTTCTTTCTTAGTTTCCGAAACTTTTTTGTCCCAGCTTTCTTTTTAGTTGATATGGCAGTTCTTTACTGGCGATTAATTCGTCGCTATCGACAAATGCAGCTTCGTCATATCATTAGTGAACTTCACTATATTGCAAATGGAAATTATGACCATCGGATTCCGTTTGAATTGAGTGGAGATTTGAGTCGAGTCGTTTCTAGTATTAATGGATTGGTGGACAGCACAGTTGCAGCAATTGAAGATGAACGACGAATTGAAAAATCCAAGGATGAGCTAATTACAAATGTCAGCCATGATATTCGTACACCTCTAACTTCTATTATAGGTTATCTTGGATTAATTGAAGATCGCCAGTTCCACTCTCAGGAAGATTTGCTAAAATACACACATACTGCTTATGTAAAAGCAAAACAGATGAAGGTTTTAGTAGAAGATTTATTTGAATATACAAAAGTTCGTCAGCCTTCTGTCCCAATTAATATTACTTCATTTGATATGACACAGCTGGTTGAACAACTAGCAGCTGATTTTGAATTAGAAGCATCTAAAAAACAAATTGAAATACATGTTGTTTCTTCTCCTGAGCATTTTATTATGGATGGAGATACTGAAAAATTAGTTCGAGTGTTTAACAATCTCCTTTCCAATGCATTAAAATATGGAAAAGGAGCCAAACATATTATCATTGAGGTAGAAAAAGTAGGAACAGAAGCAGTAATAACTGTGAAAAATGACGGAGCCATGATTCCAAAACGGGCACTTGATTCTTTGTTTGACCGTTTTTATCGAGTAGAAGAATCTCGTTCTCAAGAAACTGGTGGTACTGGGTTAGGTTTAGCGATTGCTCAAAGTATTATTGCTCTGCATGGCGGCTATATCTATGCAAAATCAGATACAAATTGGACAGCATTTATTATGCATCTCCCTGTGACTAGAAACAATCCAGAAGAGCTTGATACCGAAGAAACACTTTCTGATACCAAGAAAAAAAGAGGACTACGAAAATAAGAGGTGCTTTTTTACTGGTCTATTTTAAGTAGCGTCTTTATATGAAAATTCAGCAACATGTAGTAAGTGCCTTTAGGGCCTTCTGCATGTTGCATTTTTTACTACTTATATATGGAAATTGACAATCAATTCTTCTTTCACTATACTAGTAGATAATAAGATTCAGAAAAGATAGTACTTACGACCCTATTTTTAGAGAGTTGACGGTTGGTGAAAGTCAATAGTAGTTCGTTTGGAATCCACTTTTCACGAAAGAAATATAACGAAAACAATGAGTAAGTTATATCGGCAAACAACCGTTATCCTGTTTACAAGGGCAGTTTTTTTAACTGAACTTGGGTGGTACCGCGAATTCAAACTATTTCGTCCCAAGAAAGATATTTTTTTGGAATGAAATAGTTTTTTTGTTTTATCTTTTCTGAACTAATTATTTTCTACGAGGAGGAAAAAAGATGTTAGATGTAAAAATGATTCGTCAAAACTTTGATGATGTGAAAGAAAAGCTACAAACACGTGGGGTGAAAGAAGAAGTGCTCGTTGAGTTTCTTCGTTTAGATGAGAGCCGTCGTGCACTACTAGTAAAGAGTGAAGAACTGAAAAAGTACCGAAATGATGTCTCTACAAAAATTGCTGAATTAAAGCGTGAAAAACAAGATGCAAGTGATAAAATTCAAGAAATGAAAACAGTTGGCGGAGAAATTAAGGCCTTAGATGTAGAAATCAACGAAATTGATGAACAGCTTCGTGTGATTTCTACTACATTGCCTAATTTACCTCATCCGTCTGTCCCTGTTGGAAAAGATGAAGAGGACAATGTCGAGGTTCGTCGTTGGAGTCAGCCTAGAAATTTTGCTTTTGAGCCAAAACCTCATTGGGAAGTTGCGGAAAATTTAGATATATTAGATTTTGAACGCGGAGCAAAAGTTTCTGGTAGTCGCTTTGTCTACTATAAAGGTCTTGGTGCGAGACTTGAACGTGCATTGTATAATTTCATGTTGGATCAACATATTTACGAACATGGGTATACTGAAATGATGACTCCTTATGCGGTCAATAGTCATTCTATGTTTGGTACAGGTCAATTTCCAAAATTTAAAGAAGATGTTTTTCAATTGGCCGACACGGATTTAACTTTAATCCCTACAGCAGAAGTTCCTCTAACAAATTACTATAATAATGAAATTTTAGATGGACAAGATTTGCCAATTAAATTTACTGCATTAAGTCCAGCTTTTCGTTCAGAAGCAGGCAGTGCGGGTCGAGATACACGTGGTCTAATTCGTCTACATCAGTTTAATAAAGTAGAAATGGTGAAATTTAGCGATGCAGAACACTCATATGATGAGTTGGAAAAAATGACAAATGATGCAGAAGCTATTCTACAAAAATTAAACCTGCCTTATCGAGTATTGGCATTGTCTACTGGTGACATGGGCTTCTCTGCAGCGAAAACTTACGATTTAGAGGTATGGATTCCAGCACAAGATACTTATCGTGAAATTAGCTCTTGTTCAAACTGCGAGGATTTCCAAGCACGTCGCGCAATGATTCGTTACCGCGATGAAAAAGGGAAAACAAACTATGCCCACACATTAAATGGTTCTGGTCTAGCAGTTGGTCGGACAGTTGCTGCTGTTTTGGAAAACTATCAAAATGAAGACGGCACGGTAACAATCCCTGAAGTGCTTGTTCCTTATATGGGCGGACTAAAAATTATTAGCTAACAAACCACTGCCATTAAATAAAACGGCTCCAGAAGTTAGAAAAAAACTGACTTCTGGAGCTGTTTTTGGAATGTGTTAGATTTTTCAAAAAAGATCAAGCACAGGAAGAGCTGATGTTGAAAAAACTCAATAAATCTTTTCAAAAATTTCTCTTTATGCTTGATCTCACTTTTTTAAGATTCTACGGAATAGTTTGGTGCTTCTTTTGTAATTTGTACATCATGAGGATGTGATTCTTTTAACCCATTTCCACTCATTTGGACAAATTGTGCTTCATCACGTAATTGCTGTAAATTCGCAGCACCTACGTAACCCATTCCTGATTTTAATCCACCAATCATTTGGAAGATGATATCTGATACGCTTCCTTTATAAGCGACACGTCCTTCAATCCCCTCTGGAACAAGCTTGTTCGCTTCATTCACACCACCTTGGAAGTAACGATCACTTGATCCTTTTTCCATAGCACCTAATGAGCCCATTCCACGATATGTTTTGAAACGACGTCCTTGATAAATTTCAAATTCACCTGGAGATTCATCCGTTCCAGCGAGCATACTTCCCAACATCACTACATGTCCACCTGCTGCTAAAGCTTTTACGATATCTCCTGAATATTTAATTCCGCCATCCGCAATAATTGCTTTTCCATATTGACGAGCAACTGATGCTGCATCATAAATAGCAGTTAATTGAGGAACACCCACACCTGCAACGACACGTGTAGTACAGATTGAACCAGGTCCAATTCCGACTTTTACAACATCAACACCTACATCATACAGTGCTTTTGTTGCTTCTGCCGTTGCAACATTTCCGGCAATTAATGTAGCATCTGGGAATGTGTCACGAATTTCTTTAATTTTTCGAATTACGCCTGCGCTATGTCCATGAGCGGTATCAATGACAATCGCATCTACCCCTGCATCTAATAGTGCTTGTGCTCGTTCAAAAGTATCACTTGTAACACCAACAGCTGCGGCAACAAGTAAACGTCCATGCCCATCTTTTGCAGCATTTGGGAATTCAATCACTTTTTCAATATCTTTAATGGTGATTAATCCGCTTAAGCGACCATCTGAATCAACGATAGGTAATTTTTCGATTTTATGTTGTTGAAGAATTTTTTCTGCATCCTTCAGAGAGGTACCTACTGGGGCAGTCACAAGGTTCTCTTTGGTCATCACTTCTGAAATAAGTATTTGATAGTCTGTGACAAAGCGCATATCCCGGTTTGTAATAATCCCAACCAGCTTACGGTTTTCCATTGTCTCAACAATTGGCACACCACTAATTCTATATTTGCTCATTAATTGCTCTGCATCCGCAACAAGATTTTGAGGAGTTAAAAAGAACGGATCAATGATAACGCCGCTTTCTGAACGTTTTACTTTTCTCACTTCATCGGCTTGTTGGGCGATACTCATATTTTTATGAATCACACCTAATCCACCTTGACGAGCCATTGAGATAGCCATTTTACTGTCAGTGACAGTATCCATACTTGCACTCATAATTGGAATGTTTAACGTAATATTTTTTGCTAATTTTACACTCATATCCACTTCGTTTGGTAACACGTGACTTTCTGCAGGTATCAATAAGACATCATCGAAAGTTAACCCTTTTTTCGCGAACTTTGTTTCCCAGTTGGACATTTTTTGTACCACTCCTCTTATTTAATTTTATATATGAAAATAACAGATTCTTTGTTTCAAGTCAACACTAATGAGTTGATTATAATTTTTTTCTTTTAAATGCATCCGAACATTCGGTATTTATTGATATCTATAGCTTTTTGCCAAAATTATTCACTCTTTACTTTCAGCTTTTAGATTATTTTTTCTTGTTCAACGTTTGGACCTTTATTTCTCATCTATTCTTTCTTTTAACCTAATTACAACAATCGATTAATTGAAATACAGTATCTGTATGAACTCTAGAATACAAAAAATCAGAACCCTGCAAAACTGGATTCTGACTTTCTCTTCTATCTGTTTCGTGGTACTGACAAACTGCCCACAATATTGTATTTTTTCTTTAAGTAGTAACGAACTGCTAAAACAATTGCGCCTAAAACAATCACAATCATCGGCTCAAGAATTGGATTCACTACTGGTGGAAGCATCATTGTAGCTGCTAATGAAAGTACCCACAGCAAAGTTGTCCCTACAATAATCGCCATCGACTTAAACATACCTGGCTTTTGACTACGGTCTGCACCTGGTTGTTCAAATCGGTAAATATATTTATACATTAAATAAAATACCCAACCACCAATTGCCGAACTCAACACGAGTGTTGTTAATCCATAAGTAACTTGAGCACCACGTGAAATGAGCGCCATAAATGAAATCATAATACTAAAGATTCCAAAGATTAACAAAGTATTATCTAACCACATAGTCCATGGGCTTGATGATTTTGGTTTTTGAGGTTTGCTGATAATCGCTTCTGTTCGTTCAGAAACAGTTCCAAACAATTGTCTAGCTGTCTTCCCACCCTTTTGTTCTTCTACTAAAACTGGCAGGATATCATGTAATGCTAAAGTTTTTTCTTCTTCGCTTAAATTCGCAGCTGCTAGTGCTTTTTTTAAATCGAAGATATATTGTTGGTTACGTTTTGTTAGCTTCGTTTCCAGACTGCGATTTTCACTGACGATTTCTCGTAGTTTTTCTGGTTCCATTTCGATTTGTCCTCCTTCGCCATTGTTCCTATACAACAGAATTCACAAAAGCTATTTTACCACATTTTTTTAGAAACTTGATAGCTTTTATACATTAAATCGGAACAACATGACATCGCCATCTTGAACAACGTATTCTTTTCCTTCTAAACGTACGCGACCTGCTTCTTTTGCCGCTTGCATATTACCGTATTTACTCAAATCTTCAAATGAAACAGTTTCGGCACGAATAAAGCCTCGCTCAAAGTCTGTATGGATAATTCCAGCTGCTTGAGGAGCTTTCATCCCTTTACGGAATGTCCACGCACGAACTTCTTGCTCACCTGCAGTAAAGTAAGTCGCTAACCCTAGTAAATCATACGCTGCACGAATTAATTGATCCAACCCAGATTCTTCAATTCCTAAAGCTTCTAAAAATTCTGCTTTATCTTCTTCATCTAACTCAGCAATTTCTTCTTCTGCTCTTGCACAAATAATGATGACTTCAGCGTTTTCAGTTGACGCAAAATTGCGAACTGCTTGCACATAGTGATTATTTTCTGCATCTGCCACTTCGTCTTCTGACACATTTGCAACATACAAAACAGGTTTTGTTGTTAGTAAAAATAAACTGCGCACGATTTTTTGTTCTTCTTCTGTAAATTCAATCGAACGAGCAGAGATTCCTTCTTCTAAAACTGGTTTAATTTTATCTAACACAGCTAGCTCAGCTACTGCATCTTTATCTTTTGTCTTCGCTACTTTTGCAACACGTGTGTAGCGTTTGTTAATAGACTCTAAATCTGCCAGTACTAATTCTAGATTAATTGTATCGATATCTTCTAACGGGTCTACTCGACCTTCAACGTGGGTAATATTGTCATCATCAAAACAACGAACAACGTGACAAATAGCATCTACTTGTCGGATATGACTTAAAAATTGGTTTCCTAAACCTTCTCCTTTACTTGCTCCGCGAACAATCCCGGCAATATCTGTAAATTCAAATGTTGTAGGAACTGTTTTCTTTGGTTTCACTAACTCAGTTAGTCTTTGTAAACGATAATCAGGAACTTCTACCATTCCAACATTAGGATCAATCGTCGCAAATGGATAATTTGCAGCTTCTGCTCCTGCTTTTGTAATTGCATTAAACAAAGTTGATTTTCCGACATTCGGTAAGCCAACGATTCCGGCTGTTAGTGCCATAGTAACTTCACTCTTTCTACGCTTTTTTTTCTAGTAACTTTTTCATTTTCTTTTCAAATTCACGACGTGGCATCATCACAATATGCCCACAATTCAAACATTTTATTTTTATATCTGCACCCATGCGAATAATCTCCCAACGATTGGTTTGGCAGGCATGTGGTTTTTTCATTTCAACAATATCCCCTAAATCATACATAAGCTTTCCTCCTATGCTTCATCAAAGCGAATATTTAAAATATCTAAAATACGTGTTAAATCTGATTGAGATAAATACTCAATTTCGATTTTTCCTTTTCCGTCTTTTTCTTGAATTTCAACGTTTGTTCCAAACTTATCCATCAAGCGATCTTCGCTTTCACGAAGATAATACGGTTTTTCTTGTGATAAACGAGGGACTTTTTTCTTTTCCTGCCCTTTGTTTTCATTCAATTCGCTGACTAGCTGTTCTAATTGACGAACAGTTAAATTTTCCTTCACTACACGATTGGCCAATTTCAAGATTAGATGCTTGTCTTTTAAGCCTAGCAATGTACGTGCTTGTCCCATTGAAAGACGCTCATCTTGAACCATTTCTTTGACTAAATCAGGTAAGGTTAATAATCTTAGATAATTAGCAATGTATGGACGACTTTTCCCTAATCGTTCTGCTACTTCTGCTTGTGTCAGCTTCAGATTTTTCATCAGCATTTCGTATGCTTCTGCTTCTTCTAAAGGATTTAAGTCTTCACGCTGTAAGTTTTCCAGTACGGCAACTTGCATCATCGCTTCTTCATTAAATTCTCGAACGATAGCAGGAATTGCTTCTTTATTTGCTAATTTTGATGCACGAAACCGACGTTCCCCTGCAATAATTTCATATCCTTTTACAGCAGACTTTCGAACGATAATCGGCTGAAACACACCTGACTGTTCAATGGAGTTCGCCAACTCCTGTAGAGACGCCTCATCAAATGTTTTACGTGGTTGATAAGGATTTGGACGCAGTTCATTTAATGGAATCTCAATAACCGATTCTTTTTGAACATCGACTTCCTCTAAGCTGGCAATATCTTGAAATAACGCATCAATTCCTCTACCTAAGCCTTTACTCTTGCTCACGATTTAGCACTTCCTTTGCTAAAGATAGGTACACTTCTGCACCTTTTGAACGTGGATCGTAATCAATAATAGATAATCCATGACTAGGAGCTTCTGATAAACGTACATTTCTTGGAATGATTGTATCATACACTTTTTCACGGAAATATTTTCGCACCTCTTCCACTACTTCTGCACCTAAATTTGTCCGTGCGTCGTACATGGTTAAAAGAACCCCTTCGATTTTCAATTCTGGGTTAAAATGCTTTTGAACTAAACGGACAGTATTTAACAGCTGACTTAATCCCTCTAACGCATAATACTCACATTGAACAGGAATCAAGATAGAGTCACTAGAAGTAAAAGCATTAATTGTCAAATGACCTAATGACGGTGGACAATCAATCAAAATAAAATCATAGATATCCTCCACTTCAGCTAATGCACTTTTTAAACGTGATTCTCTTGCCATCATTGAGGTTAACTCAATTTCTGCCCCAGCTAACTGAATCGTTGCTGGAACAATGTCCAAGTTCTCACGAGTAGTTGATAGAATCGTTTCTTTGATAGGTGTCTCGTTAACCAGCACATCATATACATCATGATCTACATCTGGTTTGCGAACGCCAATCCCACTTGTAGCATTTCCTTGTGCATCAATATCAACAAGTAAAACTTTTTTTCCATTGAATGCTAAACATGCACCCAAATTCACAGTGGTTGTAGTTTTACCCACCCCACCTTTTTGATTTGCGACAGAGATAATCCGTGCCATCGAGTTTCCTCCTATTTCAGTGGTTGCTTATTCGGCAATCCTGGTTTTCTTGGATATTTTTTTGGTGTTTCTTTTTTCTTTTGAATCACTAAAATGTGACGCTCATCTTCTGTAATGGGTAGACGAAGCGAACGTTCTTCAATAAATTTCCCACCTAAAGTTGCAATAGCTGGCTTCGCTTCTTTCAGCTCTTCATCACTTTTAGCTGCTTTTAAAGCAAAGAAATACCCATCTTTTTTGACTAAAGGCAGACATAATTCACTTAGTACATTTAATCGAGCAACTGCTCTTGC
Source organism: Enterococcus phoeniculicola ATCC BAA-412 (assembly GCF_000407505.1). Classification (GTDB taxonomy): domain Bacteria; phylum Bacillota; class Bacilli; order Lactobacillales; family Enterococcaceae; genus Enterococcus_K; species Enterococcus_K phoeniculicola. The sequence goes on along the minus strand of NZ_ASWE01000005.1, from coordinate 121,143 downwards.
AGTCACAAAATCAAAGGATTCTCGTATTTCTTTTGTTTGTCCAAACATTTCTGCACGATCATGGTAAAGGTGTACATCCTCTAAGTTTAATTCTTTGACTAATTCGGTCAAAAAAGTAATTCGCTTATTTAATGAATCAACAATAGAAATAGTTAACATTGGAAATACTATTTTTAATGGGATACTAGGGAATCCTGCACCCGATCCTACATCGCACAAAGACATTTTCTGAGAAAAGTCTTGTGAAAACGAAAGAGTTAACGAATCATAAAAGTGTTTCAAATACACTTCTTTTTTATCAGTAATAGCTGTCAGATTCATTTTCTCATTCCACTCCACTAATAGATGGAAATAGCGATCAAACTGCTGCATTTGTTCCTCTGATAATTCAATCTCGTGTTTGGCTAATGCCCGTTGAAATTCTTCAGGTGTCATATGGTTTCCTTTCTCTTGTGAAACAGGAAAATGTTTCACACATTCTTCTCCTACTTTAACGCAAATAGAGCTTTCTTGCAATGCCTATCGTTAGATTCTTTTCTGTCCTTAAATAAAAATTTATTCCTAAATCCACTTCCTTTTAAGAGAGAAAGGAATTCTTTTTACTTCATGAATCCCTCATAGTTTTTGTAATGTTCATTGATTTAAAAAACTCTAGAATTTATGATAAATCATTTTTCACCGACAAAAAAATTTTAGAGGGTAAGCTATAACTATCTAAGTTATGGCCCACCCTCTAAAATTTTAATAAACTGTGGAGAAGAAAACTCCTCTCTTCGTTTCGCTCTCAACACTCTTTATAAGCAAGACACTTTAAGAATTGAAGGTCTCCACAGAACACTCACTCATTTTATCTATTTTATTTATCGATTAATCAAATACAATCACATTTTTTAATCCTACTGCATGAATCGCATTATCTAATGCTTTGTCGAATGCATCAATTGAATAGCGACCTGTAATTAGTTTTCCTAGAGGGACTCTGCCACTACTTACCAGTTTTTCAGATGTACGGTAACTAGATAAACTTGCTCTTGTGCAACCAAAAACACGTAATTGTTTATAGTGTAAAATATTAGTATTTAATGACACCTTTTCTTTTCCTTTTGGTAAGCCACCAAAGAACAGCAAACGTCCATTCATCGCCATATAGTTAAAACTTGCTTCTTGGGCTTGCGGAGCAGGTGCTGCAATAATACATAAATCAACTCCTTTGTTATTTGTTTCTGTCTTGATCTTTTCTTCTAAGTTCTCACTTGTCATTGTTACTAATTCTGGAACTAATTCTTTGGCTGCATGTAATCTTTCCTCATGTAAGTCATTCATAATAACTTTTCCAGCACCTTTACTAAAGGCAAGCATAGCATGCATAATCCCAATTGGCCCAGAACCAACGACTAAAACAGTATCGCCTGAATGAACACCTGCTATTTCTTGACCATTGAACACACAACTGAACGGTTCAATTAGTGCCGCTTCCTCGAAGGTTATTTTATCATCTAGCATAGTTATATTCCCTTGTCTTATAGCTTTTTCAGGAACAACCAGATATTCTGCAAATCCACCCTGTATATTGATACCAAAAGCTTCATACGTTTCACATAGATGAGTATTTCCACTAACACATTGATCACAAGTCCCGCAGCCCATATTAGGTGCAATTGCAACTCTATCTCCCTTATTATAACCTAAAACAGATGAACCAATTTCTTCAATAACGCCTGCTACTTCATGCCCTAAGGTTAACGGATGTGCTTCGTCAACATTTTGATACCCATTTTTATACATACGAACATCTGTACCACAAATTGAAGCAGCTTTTACTTTAATTAATACTTCTTTATGTGTGATTGTAGGTTTTACAACCTCATTTATTTTAAGATTTTCTTTCCCTAGTAGTTGTGCAGCTTTCATGTTTATTCTTCTCCTTTTTCATCTACTAATACGATTTTTTTTTCTTGTAGCGACTGTAACCCGACTCTTACAAGTTTCACCGCCATTAATCCATCGTACCCTGTGACAAGCGGTTCAGTATCATTCCTAATACAATCTATAAATGCTTGGTCTTCAGATACATAAGCATCTTTAAATAAGTAGGTCCAACTATGCATTGCCGGACGTTTAATTTCTCCGTCTTTTGTTGCAATAGAGAGTTTATGCTTTCCTTGATCACCAACTAAAATACTTCCATTTGTTCCTAAAATTTCAGTTCGTGCATCATATCCATACTGAACATATTGTGCCCCTTCAATGAAGCCTAATTTACCATCATCAAAAGTCAAGTTCATTGCTACGGTATCATAATAATCTGGAAATTTTTCTTTAACTTCAGGAGACCTAAAATTCCCGCCAATTGAATAAATACTGCTAACTTCACTTCCAGAAAACCATCTTAATGTATCTAAGTCATGGCTATTTACTTCCCCGATCGGACCACTGCTTATAGAAATATCAAACATCCAAGGTTTTGGTTCACTCGGTCCATGAGTTAATGATTTAATCATCACAACATCTCCGATTGCTCCAGAATCAACAATTTTTTTAGCCTCTTGGAAACTTTCATCAAAACGTCTCATAAATCCAACTTGTAATTTCACGTTATTCCTATCTGCCGCTTTGATCATATCTAAACATTCTTGTTCATCCATTGCTAATGGTTTCTCACATAGAATATGTTTCTTTTCATTAGCTGCAGCAATAACAATTTCTTTATGATAAGCAGTCGGTGTAACAACAATAACCGCATCAATTTCTTCATTTTTTAAGGCTTCTTGATAGTTAGTGTATATATATTCCACACCTAACTCGATCTGTGCGTTTTTTAAATTTTCTGGTGAGGGATCACATAAAGCAATCAATTTAGCCCCTTCAATTTTTTTAGCCATGTTTCTACCATGAATCATTCCTGCACGACCAGTCCCAATCAAACATACATTAAGCGTTTCCACAACTGCATCCTCCTAAAATATAATTTTTATAACGTACTTGCTTTTCTTCCAGCTTGAGTCTTTAGAACTGTCACCAACACGCCGCTAATAACTGTTCCTACAGCAAGTGCTACAATATACATTAAAATATTTGTTATAGAGCCAGGAATAAAGAAGATGAAAAATCCGCCGTGAGGTACTGCAATCCCACATTTAAATAGCATTGATAACGCACCCGTAATAGCGGAACCAACCGTTACTGAGGCAAGCACTCTAAAAGGATCCGCTGCAGCAAAAGGAATGGCCCCTTCTGAAATAAATGATAAACCTAATACCCATGCTGTTTTACCAGCTTCTCTTTCTTCATTCGTATAAATATTTTTCCCCAGTACAGTTGATGATAATGCCATAGCTAAAGGAGGAACCATCCCTGAAATCATGACAGCTGCCATAATTTCACTTGTTTCTCCTGCGCCCAGATTAGTCAGTGAAGCTACACCAAAGAAGTAAGCTGCTTTTCCAATTGGCCCTGCTAAATCAATTGCCATCATCGCACCCAAGAGAAGACCAAGTAATATTGAATTAACACCACTTAGGCTATTTAACCAGTTCATAATCCCTTCATTAATAGCTGTAATAGGTATCCCAATCACAAATTTCATCAAGAACCCAACAAACAGACTTGAAAGAACTGGAAGGATTAATACAGGTAACAATCCTGAAAAGGCTGAAGGCAATTTCAACACCTTCTTTAACAAAATAATTGTATAGCCAGCTAAAAAACCACCCAATAATGCTCCTAAAAACCCTGCATTCATACTACTCGCCAACATGCCGGCCAACATCCCTGGTACCAAGCCTGGTCTATCTGCAATGGAAAATGCAATATATCCTGCCAAAATAGGCCACATCAATCCCATGGCAATTCCACCAAATTCGTTAATACTTTGAGCAAGATCTCCTTTCGCATTAATTCCACCAAAGGCAAATGCTAGCGCAATACATATTCCTCCAGTTACAACAAAAGGAATCATGTATGAGACACCTGTCATTAAATGACTATAAATACCTGATTTACTCGTCTTTACTTGTTTTTCCTCAGCTTCTTTTTCTCCTGCTTTATAAACAGGAGCAACTAGTGCTTTTTCTAGTAGTTCCAACCCATTATTAATTCCTTCATTTACATCGACCTCAATTAAGCGCTTTCCATAAAAGCGGTCTTTATTTACAGATGTACTTGCAGCAATAACAACTGCATCCGCAGCCTGAATATCTTCTAAAGTTAATATATTTTCTGCACCAATAGAGCCTTGCGTTTCTACCTTGATTTCATATCCTTTTTCTTTAGCCGCGATTTCTAAATTCTCAGCCGCCATATAAGTGTGAGCGATGCCTGTTGAGCAGGAAGTATTTGCAACGATTTTCATTAGTTTGCCTCCTCTTGTTCAAATATTATTTTTTCTAATCTATTTCACCCGTCAATAATAGTGTAAATTTCTTCTTTTGTTTGAGCATTCATGATTTTTTTTCTAACATCATCATGCATCAACTTTCTTGATAGCTGAGCTAATATTCGTAAATGTTGATTATCCGAATCCTCTGGTACAGCGATTAGAAATACCATATGGACTACTTCTCCATCCATTGAATCATACGTGATTCCTTCTGTACTTCGACCAAAACAAAGAGAGGGCTCTTTAACAGCTGATGACTTTCCATGTGGAATAGCAACACCAAAACCAATGCCTGTTGTACTTTCAGCTTCTCTTTTAAGTACCGCTTTAATATAAATATCTTTGTCATTTAAACGATTTTCTTTTTCCAATAAAGAAGTTAATTCATAAATAGCTTCTTCTTTTTCGGTTGCCTTTATCTTCAGTTGCATCAAAGATTCATCCATAATCTCTCTTAGTTTCATCTCTAACGACCTCCTCAAACCAATGCTTTGTATTCTTCAATAATTTTAATACCTGAGCTTGTTCCTAGACGTTCTGCTCCTGCCTCAACCATTGATTTGGCTGTTTCTAAATCACGAATTCCACCTGCAGCTTTTACTTTTACATCATTTCCAACAATTGATTTCATTAATTTAACATCCTCAACTGTTGCTCCTGATGTTCCAAAACCAGTTGACGTTTTAACAAAATCGGGTTTTATTTCTTTTGCAATCTCACAAACTGTTATTTTTTCTTCATCTGTTAAATAGCAGTTTTCTAAAATAACTTTACTTAAAATATTATTTTTACGACTCAACTCTACAATTTCTTTCATTTCTTGACGGATGTACTCTACATTACCATTCTTCAATTCACCAATATTAATGACGTAGTCAATTTCATCTGCACCATTTTTAATTGAATCTTTTACTTCAAATACTTTTGTCGCTATCGTTGTTTGACCTAAAGGAAATCCAATTGCTGCCCCAACATGTACTGAACTTGTTTTTAAGAATTCGCGACATAATCCCACTGGTGACGAATTGATTGCCACCATTTTAAAACCATAATCATCTGCTTCTTTACATAATTGTTTAAATTCTTCTTCTCTTGCATCTGCTCTTAATAACGTATGATCTACTAACTTTGCAAATTCCTCTACACTTAAATCGAATGACATAATTGGTTCCTCCTAATTTTCAGCTATCTATTATTTATTACGCTTTCATTTTACCATCCACTTTCATTTTGTCAACATACAAAAGAAAACAAAAGATAAATAACGCTCACTTACTTTTGTTTAGCCGTAAAAAAAGAGAATTGATTTTATTTACATAAAATCAATCCTCTTTTTATCTTATAGATTTTAGGTTGTTACAAAACTAATGGAAGCTAAATTTAACTCATTCAATTGTTTAGTAGATAATTTTTTATCTGTAATTAATATGTCTATATTCTCTGGTTTAGCAAATAGTTTAAAGCTTTTTTTCCCAAATTTAGCTGAATCACACAACATTATTTTTTGCTTAGCTATTGACAATACCGCTTGTTTTATCTGCCCTGTTCCAACATTCGGCGTAGAATACCCATGTTTTACGTCAAAAGAAGTCGTACTTATTATTGCTCTATCTACCACAAACTCTTTAATTTCATTTAATGCTGATTCTCCTGCGACATATTGAAATTTATTTCTTACTAATCCACCTATAAAATAAATTTCAAAATTGGTTTTTTCACTTAATATTGTAGCAATTTGTAAATCGTAAGTAAGCACCTTCACTTTATCAAGATCTCTTTTTACCAGTTCCTCAGTAAATGCCAGACAGGATGTACCTGTATCAATAACAATTGAATCTTCTTCTTGAATTAAGCCTGCTGCGTATTTAGCAATAGCTATTTTTTCTTTTGTCAACATTCTGACTTTTGGATTATCTTCACGATTTTCTCTAGGCTTTCCAATAGCACCGCCGTGGGTTCTGATTAGTTTATTTTCTTTTTCCAACTCTCTCATATCGGTACGAATTGTACTCCCTGATACATTGAATCGTTCAACTAAATCAGCTACCTCAACACGCTCCTGGTTGTCTAGCAGATCTAAAATGACTTTTTTTCTTTCTTCTGCAAACAAAACCGGCTTTTCATCCATGTAAATCCTACTTTCTTTTTCTTTCATTTGTTTTTATTTATCATATCATAAATAAAATAAAAGATTCTTTCTTTTTGCTTTATTTAACTAGGGATTCCATCACAGATTTAGCAATTGAAGGTTGGCTAGCCAAGATTTGACTATCTGGTAGTCTGGTGTATCTGAGCCATTAGTAGAAAAAATTCTTATAAAGATAAAATAACATAATAAGAAAGTAACACAGCTCTCCATCGTAAAATGTTAACAGCCAACTACTTAATTTTTCTCTTTTATATTAAGCAGCTTCACTCAATTATACGAAAACTACGCTCATTCACTTTCCTCTTTCAGGGTGAATGAGCTTAGGAATTTCTATCTGTTTATGAGAGGAGGGACAGAAGTGTTCAGCTCCGAGAATAGGTACTCTGCTTCATCGGAAGTGAAAATTCGTGGATTTGCAGCACCAAGTAGGTACTCTGCTTCATCAAAAATGAAAATTCGTGGATTTGCAGCACCGAGTAGGTACTCTGCTTCATCGAAAATGAAAATTCGTGGATTTGCAGCACCGAGTAGGTACTGTGCATCATCGGAAGTGAAAATTCGTGGATTTGCAGCACCGAGTAGGTACTGTGCATCATCGGAAGTGAAACTTCCGTGATTTACAGCAATCAGAAGTCATTCACGATGATGATTGGAAACACTTAAGAGTGTCTTTCAACGTTGATTGCTTTCGGGTTCTCCCCAAATCTTTGGGACTAGGTACGTTTTTACTTTTTTCTTGGGGATAAAGACACAAGAAACGACCGATAGAATTCTATCGGTCGCTCAGAAATACTCTATTCTTCTGTTTCTTCTACTTCTTGAATTGTTTCTGTTTCTTCTATGTCTTGGACTGTTTCTTCAGCCTCAACAATGACTTCCTCAATAACTTCCTCTTCTTCTGGTGCAACAATGGCCATTGTAACCACTTTTGCTTCAGCTTCCATCTTCATCAGACGAACACCTAATGTGGAACGGCCTGTTTGAGAAACTGTACCTACGCTAAATCGAATAATGACACCTTTATCTGTAATTAACATTACATCTTCTTCACCTGTTACGGTAGTTAATCCAGCCAATGGACCATTTTTCGGTGTAATATTTGCGGTCTTAATTCCTTTACCCCCACGACCTTTTACTGGGTATTCGGAAACTTTTGTTCGTTTTCCATAACCATTTTCAGTAATCACAAGAACTTCCTTGTCTTCATCCATGGTTGCTGCTCCGATAACGTAGTCGTCTTCTCTTAATCGGATACCACGAACGCCTGAAGCAGTACGTCCCATGTCGCGAACAACTTCTTCTTTGAAGGTTACAGAATAGCCTGCATGTGTCCCAATGATGATGTTTGCATTTCCATCCGTCAACAAGACGTTTACTAGCTCATCATTTTCTTTCAATCCAATAGCAATTAATCCATTACTTCGGATATTAGAGAACGCTGTAACAGTTGTACGTTTTACTGTACCTAGACGAGTTGTAAAGAACAGATAATGTCCATCCTCAGCTTGTCCTTCCACTGCGATAATCGCTTGGATTTTCTCAGCCGAATCGATTCCAAGCAGGTTAATCACTGGAATACCTTTGGCTGTTCGTCCATATTCTGGAATTTCATAGCCTTTTGCACGGTACACTTTTCCGTTATTCGTAAAGAATAATAACGTATCATGCGTAGAACATGAGACAAGGTTTTTCACAAAGTCGTCATTATGAATGCCCATTCCCTGAACCCCGCGTCCACCACGTCGCTGTGCTCTAAATTCACTATTTGCAACACGCTTAATGTAGCCATTGTTCGTTAACGTAATCACGATTTCTTCTTCTTCGATTAGGTCTTCATCTTCAAGACTCAACACTTCACCTACAAGAAGCTCTGTTCTCCGTTTATCACCAAAACGTGCGCCGATTTCACCTAATTCTGTTTTGATAATTTCAGTAACACGTTCAGGACGTGCCAAAATATCTTTCAAATCAGCAATAAATTTTAATAATTCTTGGTACTCATTTTCAATCTTGTCACGTTCTAAACCAGTTAGACGACGTAGACGCATATCCAAAATTGCTTGTGCTTGACGATCAGAGAAATCAAAGCGTTCGATTAATGTTTTCTTTGCTTCATCTTCTGCTTTTGCACTTCGGATAATCCGGATGATTTCATCAATGTGATCTAAGGCAATACGTAAACCTTCTAAAATATGTGCTCTTGCTTCTGCTTTTTGCTTATCAAATTCGGTACGACGAACGATTACTTCTTGTTGATGTTTGATGTAATTTTCAAGAATTTGTTTTAAGCTTAAAACTTTTGGCACGCCATTTTCAATAGCTAACATATTAAACCCAAATGAAGTCTGTAACGACGTCATTTTGTACAAGTTGTTTAAGATAACTGAGGCACTAACATCCCGACGAACATCGATGACAATTCGCATACCTTCACGTGAAGATTCATCGCGAAGATCTGTAATTCCTTCAATACGTTTTTCACGATGCAGCTCAGAAATACGTTCAATCAATTTTGCTTTATTAACAACATAAGGAAGTTCAGTAACTAAAATTCGTTCTTTTCCATTGGGCATTTCTGTAATGTCTACTTTTGCACGAATGGTGATAGAACCTTTCCCAGTCTCATACGCTTTTCTGATGCCTGATTTTCCCATAACCAATCCACCTGTAGGGAAATCTGGTCCAGGTAATACTTCCATTAATTCGTTAGTTGTTACCTCTGGGTTGTCCATTAACAGGTTCACCGCAGCAACCACTTCATTTAAATTGTGTGGAGGAATATTTGTTGCCATCCCAACTGCAATCCCTGTTGTCCCATTCACTAACAAATTGGGGAAACGAGCAGGCAATACATTAGGTTCTCTTTCTGTATCATCATAGTTACTTTGATAATCAACCGTATTTTTGTTGATATCACGCAACATTTCCATCGCAATCTTGCTCATTCTTGCTTCGGTATAACGCATAGCCGCTGCGCCATCGCCATCGACTGAACCGAAGTTTCCATGACCATCCACTAGCATATAGCGATAACTAAACGGTTGCGCCATCCGAACCATTGATTCATAAATCGCACTATCACCATGAGGATGGTATTTACCCATAACGTCCCCAACAATACGTGCTGATTTCTTATGTGGCTTATCTGGTGTCACACCTAGTTCATTCATTCCATAAAGAATTCTTCTATGAACTGGCTTTAATCCGTCACGAACATCTGGCAGTGCACGAGCAACAATAACACTCATAGCATAATCGATGAAGGATTCTCTCATCTCACTCGTCAGATTGACGTCATGGATATTTTCTTTCATTTCTTCACTCACGAAATTTCCTCCTTCAAGATTAAATATCTAAGTTCTTCACGTAATGGGCATTTTCTTCAATAAACGCACGACGAGGTTCTACCTTGTCTCCCATTAACATTTCAAAAATTTGATCGGCTTCAATTGCATCATCAACACTTACACGTGCCATCATGCGGCGTTCTGGATCCATCGTGGTTTCCCATAACTGATGGTCATCCATTTCCCCAAGCCCTTTGTATCGTTGAACCGTTGCTTTAGGACTAGCAGGTAATTCACTCATTACTTGTTTTAAATCTTCTTCTGCTGTTTTTCCTGGTTGAACATAGGTAATATTTTTTCCTTGCTTCACGCCATATAATGGTGGTTGCGCAATATAAACATAGCCTGCTTCAACGATTGGACGCATATAACGGTAAAATAACGTTAATAGTAATGTACGAATGTGAGCGCCATCCACATCGGCATCGGTCATGATAACGAGCTTATGATAACGAGCTTTTGAGACATCAAAATCTGAGCCAAAACCAGTTCCCATCGCTGTGAACAGTGAACGAATTTCTTCATTGGCTAAAATTTTATCCATACTTGCCTTTTCAACATTCAGGATTTTCCCACGAATAGGTAAAATCGCTTGGAATTCACGATTTCTCCCTTGTTTTGCAGATCCACCGGCAGAATCCCCTTCGACGATGAACAGTTCGCATTTTTCAGGAACGTTACTTGAACAGTCAGCAAGCTTCCCTGGCAAATTACTAATTTCTAATGCGCCTTTACGACGTGTTACTTCACGTGCTCGTTTTGCTGCAAGACGTGCTTTAGAAGCAAGCATTCCTTTTTCGACAATTTGACGACCTACTGTTGGATTTTCCATTAGGAATTTTCCAAAGTGTTCTGAGAATAAGCGGTCAGTTACTGTACGAACTTCAGAGTTTCCTAGCTTCGTTTTTGTTTGACCTTCAAACTGTGGATCTGGATGCTTGATAGAGATAACAGCTGTTAACCCTTCACGAACATCTTCTCCTGTTAAGTTTTCGTCATTTTCTTTCATCAGTTTTTGCTTACGTGCATAATCATTAATCACACGAGTCAATGATGTTTTAAAACCAGATTCGTGTGTTCCACCCTCATAGGTATGAATATTATTAGCAAAGCTTAAGATATTTGAATGATAACCGTCCGTGTACTGCATAGACACTTCAACGATAATGTTTTGCTGCTCACCTTCAATAAAGACAGGCTCTGGAAAAATAACATCTTTATTGGCATTTAAATGCTCAACATAACTCTTAATCCCACCTTCGTAGTGATACTCACGAAGAACAGGTTTTTCTTCACGGCGATCTTCAATTGAAATATGCAGTCCGCGATTTAAGAAAGCTAATTCTCGTATCCGTGTTGCTAGTTTTTCAAAGTTAAATTCTGTTGTTTCAGTAAAAATTTCTGAATCAGGGATAAAATGAACTTCTGTCCCATGTCGGTCAGTATCACCGATGACTTTTAAATCATTCATAACCACGCCACGCTGGTATTCTTGGAAGTATATTTTGCCTTCTTTAAAGACCTTTACATCCAAGACAGATGACAATGCATTTACAACAGAAGAACCCACACCGTGCAGTCCTCCAGATACTTTATATCCGCCACCGCCAAATTTTCCTCCGGCATGTAGAACAGTAAAGACTGTTTCAACGGCAGGTCTTCCTGTTTTTGCTTGAATCCCAACAGGAATCCCACGACCATCATCAATAACGGTAATACTGTTATCTTCTTCTACAATAACATGAATGGATGTCGCAAATCCTGCTAGGGCTTCATCGATTGAGTTATCAACGATTTCCCATACTAAATGATGTAGTCCTTCACCACTCGTTGAACCAATATACATCCCTGGACGTTTTCGAACGGCCTCTAAGCCTTCTAGAACTTGAATCTGACTGGCATCATATTCTTTGGCGCGTTCTACTAAACTTTTTTCTTCTTCTGTCATTCAGTCTCTGCTCCTTTTATTTCTCCCTGATGAACATAAAAAATTTCGGGTTCAACAGTCATTTTATTTTTTACATGATCAAGCGTAGTTGTAGTCAAAAAAGTTTGTACTTTTCCTTCAATTGTTTCCAATAAATGCAGCTGTCTAGAATCATCTAGCTCGCTCATTACATCATCTAAAAGTAAAATCGGGTATTCGCCCGTTTCCTCTTTCATCAAATCAATTTCAGCTAATTTAATACTCAAAGCTGTTGTCCGCTGTTGTCCTTGTGAGCCATAGGTTTGAACATTTTGTTCATTAACAAAAAACTGTAAATCATCTCTATGAGGCCCGATAAAGGTGGAAGCTTTAAATAATTCTTTTTTACGATTTCGTTGAAGCTCCTGCAAAAAAGTGCCTTGAATTTCTTCTGCTGTCGCCTCTTCTTCAAATGGAACCGTCGCTACATAAGAAATGCGGAGTTGCTCTTTTTGATGACTGATTTGCTGATGCAACGAGTTCGCCCAAAATTCTAACCGTTTAACAAACTTTTTTCGGGCAAATAAAACTTTTCCGCCAAACTCTGCCAACTGTTCTGTCAAAATATCTAAATATATCAAATCTGTTTGTTTTTTTTCAGCTAATTGTTTTAAATATTGATTTCGCTGTTTTAAGACAGATTGATATTGAACAAGATCAAACAAATAAATGGGATCAATCTGTCCTATTTCCATATCCAGAAACTTTCTTCTTAGCTGAGGACTTCCTTTTACTAAGGAAAGATCTTCAGGCGCAAATAAAATCACGTTTAATTGACCAACATAACTGCTTAATCGTTTTTGCTCAATATGATTGATTTTCGTTTTCCGTCCTTTTTTTGACAAAGTTAATTCTAACGGTGTCTTTGTTGTTTTTTTTTGAACGGTTCCAGTTATATAGGCCTGATCTTTTTCCCATTGAATCAATTCTTGCTCATTCGTTGTTCTATGACTTCTAGTCATTGCTAAAACATAGATACTTTCCAAAATATTGGTCTTTCCTTGAGCATTTTCACCTAAAAAAATCGTTAAATTTTTTGAAAAAGTTAACGACAACTCTTCATAATTACGATAATTTTTAAGGTGGATATTACTCAGCTTCATCAGACGTCATTTCCTTTTTTTTCATAAAAAAAGTACCTTCATCAGGTATTTCCAGCATCATGCCTGGGTATAGCTTGCGACCTCGCCGATTTTCAGGTTCACCATCGACAAACACTGTATGCTCTGCCAAGTACCATTTTGCTTGTCCGCCGCTACTAATAACATTCACTTCTTTTAGCACTTGTCCTAAAGTCATGTAATCTGTTTTCAAAATGACTTTTTGTTTCAATTAGCATCCCTCATTTTCTCTGATAAACATACACTCTATTATACCCTTTTAAGTAGAATAAAACAAATTTGACTACATATTTTTAAATCTAAGAGCTTCTAGAGGAAAAAAGCATTTTGTATTTAAACAAAGCAAAAGGCCTTAAAATCGATTTTAAGACCTTTTGCAGATATACTATTTTTTTAACTTTTTTCAATTCATTTCCAAAATTCATGAAAATAAAAATTAATTTGTACGAACTGGCGTAATTAATTGAATGAACTCTAGGCTATTTTCTGTTGGTTCTAAAGTAAATGGACGAACAGCTGAAATAAATTTCACCGTCACGCTCATATCACCAAAAGCACGTAAAGCTGCTTTCATGTAATCAGGATTAAAGGAAATTTCTAAAGGATCGCCTGTAACCTTCTCGTAGCTCAAGCTTTCTTCTACTTTCCCAACTTCAGGAGAGTTTCCATAAAGAACAACAGAATCAGATTGAATCGATAATCGAACAATATTATTACGTCCTTCATGAGAAAGCAAAGAAGCACGTTCAATCGCAGCTAACAGCTGTGGTACATAGAAATCAATTTCTGTATTGAAGCTTGATGGAATTAAACGATTCGTGTCAGGATAATTTCCTTCCAGTAATCGAGAGTAGAAATACATGGTTTCTGTTTTAAAAAGTACTTGGTTTTCCATAATGCTAATTTCCACTAGCTCTTCTTCATTGGTTAATGAACGAGAAAGTTCAGTTAAACTTTTTCCAGGAATAACAATGTCAAAATTTTCAACTGCTTGTTCAATTGGAATAATTCGTTGACTTAGTCGATGAGAATCAGTTGCAACAGCTAATAGCTTTTGATCATTTAGGACAAAATGAACCCCTGTTAAAATAGGACGACTTTCATGTTGAGATACAGCAAAACCTGTTTCATTAATTAATTTAGTGAATACGTGTACAGGGAGCTTCATTTGATTTTGACTTTCAATCACTGGTAGATGAGGATAGTTATCTGCATCTAATCCATTGACTGTAAAATTCGCTTTTCCTGAAGTAATCGCGACTTGGTTATTTTCAATGACTTCTAGCGTAAATTCTTCTTCTGGTAATCGACGAACAATTTCACTAAAGAAGCGAGCTTGTAAAACAATTTTTCCAGTTTCTTCAATTTGAAGCTGTGCACTTTCATTTTGAATGCTTAAAAATGTTTCTATTGAAATATCTGCATTACTTCCTGTTAACGTAATTCCTTCTTCTGTCACAACAATTTTTACACCTGTAAGAATTGGAATCGTTGTTTTTGTAGAGATTGCTCGTTGGACTGTTTGTAGTTCTTGCATAAAGACGGTTCGTTTTAAAGAGAATTTCATGAGGGTAACTCCTTTGTTTTATTTATTAGTAAAAGATAATAAAAGTAGTAGGGCCTGTTAATCTTGTGGAAAACTGGAAATAGGCGTCAGACAAAAGACTTTTCGGCTGTGCATAACCTGTGGAAAAGATTGGACTTTTTTTAAAAGTTATCCACACGCTAGTTTAACAGAAAATTCTTAATTTCTGAAATTTCATTTTGCATAGTTGCACTTGAATCAATAAGCTGCTGGATTTTTTCATGGGCATGAATAACCGTAGTATGGTCTTTTCCGCCAAATTCAGCACCAATTTTTGGTAGAGAGTTATCTGTCAGTTCTCTTGAAAGATACATTGCAATCTGTCGGGGAACAACAATGGATTTCACTCGTTTTTTCCCTTTCAAATCTTTCATTTGAATGTGATAGTATTTTGCCACCTCTTCTTGAATCTGTAGAATGGATAACTGACTGTGTCCACGTCCGGACTTTAATGTTTTTAAAGCATCCGCAGCTAAGCTGGTGGTGATATCAGAGCTATTAATTGTAGCAAATGCTTGAACACGAACCAAAGCTCCTTCAAGCTCACGAATATTTGAATCAATCTGACCGGCAATATAGCTGAGTGTATCATCTGGAATTTCTAACCGTTCCGCAGCTGCTTTTTTTCGTAAAATAGCCGTTCTTGTCTCTAAATCAGGCGGTGTAATATCTACTGAAAGTCCCCAGGCAAAGCGAGAGACCAGACGTTCCTGTAATTTAGGAATTTCATTTGGTAAACGATCACTGGTTAGAACGATTTGTTTTCCATCATTATAGAGTGCATTAAAGGTATGGAAAAATTCCTCTTGAGTCGCCTCTTTTTCTGCAAAGAATTGGATATCATCCACTAATAACAATTCAACATTACGATATTCTTGACGAAATTCTTCAGCTGTTTTGTTTTGAATGGAATTAATAAAATCATTGGCAAAGGTCTCACTGCTGACATATTTTACTTTTGCATTTGGCTGATTGAGTAGCATATGGTGCCCTATTGCATGCATCAAGTGAGTTTTTCCAAGACCAACGCCTCCATAAAAGAATAGTGGGTTATACATTGATCCAGGATCTTCTGCAACAACAAGTGCGGCTGCATGGGCCATCTGATTGCCTTTTCCAATAACAAAAGTATCAAATGTATATTTTGGATTGAGCATCGCCTTCTTTGTTACTTCAACAGGTTTTGGTGCTTCTTCTTTTGGCTTTGCGGCAGGTTCAAGCAATGGTGCTTCATCTGCAGTGACAAATGAAGGGATAATTTCTTGTCCAGTTAGCTTAAAGCCGGTTTCAACAATTTTAGTTGCCAGATTTTTTTCCCAGTAATTCTTGTGTAAACTAGTGGGCACTTCAATAATTAATTGGTTATTCTGCAAAGAAAGTGGTTGTGCAGTATCGATCCACGCATTATAGCTTGTGGGGCTAAGTTCTGCACGATAACTCTCTTGAAGGTCTAGCCAAATATCTTCAAGGGATGCCATCAGGAGTCCTCCTTATCTTATAAATAGAAATAGGTAGTTCTAATTTAGCATTTTTTAGAGAAGTTTTCCACAGATTCTTGAAGGAAAATAAAAATTTCTTTTAATTTATCCACAAATTGGGGAAAAAAGAAGAAAAGAAATCCCCAAGAGTAAAAAAAAGTTATCCACAAGAGTAATCAACAGGTGGATAACTAAGTGTAAGTGAAAAAAATAAACATGGAGTGTGGATAACTAAGGTTGTCATATCAATAGATAAACGCGGTTTTCCACATGTTTAAAACTCCTGAGGATAACTTATCTACATGCCGTTAATTTGTGTAAAAGTGCAGGGATAACTTCTCCACATCTTTTTGAATAAATAAGAAATTCCACAGGATACTCCTCAAAGAATTTCAGGTTGTGGATAATTAGCGGCTCTATTTTAGTGGTGCTTTTCTGTAATTTATTATTGACAAAACGTAGTGATACTAGGTATACTATCAAAGTATGTCTGTGTATATGGATAGTAATACTCTCATGGAGGTGGAATAAATGAAAAGAACATACCAACCAAACAAACGTAAACGTCAAAAAGTTCACGGGTTCCGTAAACGTATGAGCACTAAAAATGGTCGTCGCGTGCTAGCTAGCCGTCGCCTTAAAGGAAGAAAAGTTCTTTCAGCTTAAGCCACTGGGTTTCAGTGGTTTTTTTTGTACCTTTTTTACGAGAAAACAGGTGATTCAACCTAGTGAAATATGGTATGATTGTTGGGTGAGTGAAAGATAAGGAAAGAAGCGAAGGAAACTAGATGAAGAAAACGTATCGAGTTAAAAAAGAACGAGAATTTCAAAGGGTTTTCCAAGAAGGAACATCTTTCGCGAATCGTCGATTTGTTGTCTATCGTTTAGAGAAACCTGCTCAAGAACATTTTCGTGTAGGAATTTCGGTAGGAAAAAAAATCGGGAATGCGGTAGAACGAAATGCTGTGAAACGAAAAATTCGTGCTAGTTTGTTCGAAATAAAAGAGAGAATTGATCCAGAGCTAGATTTTATTGTGATTGCTCGTCCAAAAACAAATGAGTTATCCTCAAAAGAAATTCTTTCAAACCTCGAACATGTCTTAAAGCTTGCAAAAATAATTGAATAAAGGGGAAAAAGTAAGTGAAGAAATACAAACGTTTACTTTTAATGGCTGGCTTAGTGATGCTGGTTATTGTATTATCTGCGTGTGGCGCTACCGGTGAGGTAAATGCGCAAAGTACAGGAGTATGGGATCGATATATTGTTTACTATTTTGCAGAAGCAATTAAAGCTCTTTCTTTTGGAAATCCAGGAATTGGGATTATTTTATTTACATTAATTATCCGAGTGATTCTTTTACCGTTAATGCATTTCCAAACAAAAAGCATGCGTAAAACTCAAGAATTGCAACCAAAATTAAAAGCAATTCAACAAAAATATGCATCAAAAGATCCAGAAACACAAGCAAAATTACGAGAAGAACAACAAAAATTATACGCTGAAAATAATGTAAATCCATATGCTGGCTGTTTACCGTTATTGGTTCAAATGCCAATTTTAATGGCATTATGGCAATCTATTTCTCGTGTACCAGAATTGAAATCTGGTCAATTTTTATGGTTGAATCTAGGGAATCCTGATCCAATCTTCTTATTACCGATTTTAGCTGCTGTCTTTACTTTTGCAAGTACGTATCTATCAAGCATGAGTCAAATAGAACCAAATCCATCAATGAAGATAATGAATTTTGCAATGCCGCTTATGATTTTGGTAATGGGGATTAATTTGGCGAGTGGACTTTCCCTTTATTGGGTAATTTCAAATGCGTTCCAAGTAGGTCAGACATTACTACTAAACAATCCATTCAAGATTCGTAAAGAACGTGAAGAAGAGGCACAAAAAATTCGTGATAAGGAACGTGCATTACAGCGTGCACAAAATCCTAAGAAAAAACGCAAGAAATAAAAGGAGGTATGAAAGATGCCAGTTTATGAAGGCGCAACAGTTGAAGAAGCCATTCAAAAAGGCTTGATGGCTCTTAAATTAACAAGAGATGATGTTGAAGTGAATGTAATAGAGGTAGGGAAAAAAGGATTTCTGGGCATCGGGAAAAAAGAAGCGAAAGTTTCAATGGAACCGACTGTCAGTGAGGAAATCGCAGAGGCAGTTGAAGAAGCTGTTGAAGAAGTTATTTCCGAAGAAGCACCTGTTATCACCGAAATTGCTGTTGAAGTTGAACCGTCTATACATGAATCAAACAAGCCGTTAGAAGATTTAGATGATGAATCTGCTTTAACGGAGTTGGCACTATACCTTACAGCTATTTCTAAAGAATTAAATGCTCCAGCACTTGTTCGTATGGAACGAAAAGATGGCTTGATTATTATGCATTTGGATACGCAAAAACAAGGAATCTTAATCGGAAAGCATGGGAAAATATTAAATGCGCTGCAGTATTTAGCACAAGTATTTATCCATCGCGCGGCTTCAAATAAACTATCTGTTGTTGTAAATGTAGGAGATTATCGTGAAAAACGTCAAGCTATTTTACAACGTTTAGCTGAACGAACAGCTGAAAAGGTAAAACAAACAGGCCGGCCTGTTTTTCTAGAGCCAATGCCTGCGTTTGAACGTAAACAAATCCATTCTGTATTAAGCAAAAAAGATTATGTGAAGACCCATTCTGAAGGAGACGAACCTTATCGTTATTTAGTCGTTGAACCAGAGAAAAAACATTTTTAATTTATTGTAGTGAAGAGGCCGGGACAGAAATGTTCAACTCAAGCATGTCCCATGCGTAGAAGATGATGAGAGCGAAACGAAGTGGAGATGAGTTTCTCCTCTTCCAAACCTTTATTAAAATGTTACGAAGGGGGCGTGACATAAGTTAGTTAGTTACGTCCTCGATAAAAACAAAATGCACGCGAAAATAAAAATATTTTCGCGTGCATTTTGTTTTTTTAGTATAATTGGTTGGTTTAATTACTTATTTTTGCCAGCTTCATCATATTGATTGCCGTAATCAGTAAACCTGATTGCTTTCTTACATTATCTAACCCTCGAACTGTGAATCGAGTGAAGCCTAAACAAGCCTTCATAAATCCGAAGACTGTTTCTACATCAATCTTCCTGCGACTATAAACCTTTCCGGTTTCAGGGGTAGAAAGAAGCTCATTTTGTTTGGCTTTATGATATTCCCAAGCAGGGTTTACTGTAATTTTTCTAATATACCCCTTCGGTGTTAGAGCTTCAGGAATCACTTCTTGATTTAGATCGATTTTTTCTGCTTGATATTCTTTAAACTCTCGAATAAATCCATCTTTATCGGTTCTTTTGCGATAGGCATGAAAATTAAATCGCACACCTTTAGGATCGATATAGTAATCTTCCTGTTCATTGTAAGTCCAGTTCATTATTTTTTGCTCATCGGTTTTCCACTTTTTACTTTTCTCTTTTAAAAAGGTCCCGTAGGGAATAAGCGCGGTATGTTGAGGGAGTTCATCTTCTAGATATCGATAATTACTTTCAGAGCCATACCCTGCGTCTGCGACAATATATCGATGTGATTGGTTAATCACATTCATTTTTTCAAGTAATGGTTGTAAGGTTCTAGTGTCAGTTGGGTTTTGAAAAACATCATATCCTAAAACAAATTGATTACAAGTAGCGATTTGTAAATTGTAGGCTGGCTTTAATTGACCATTCATCATATGATCTTCTTTCACGCGCATGAAAGTAGCGTCATGATCGGTCTTTGAGTAACTATTTCTGGCACCATAAATAGAAAACTGATCTTGGTGTTCAATCAGCTTCTCTCGTTTTTCAGTTAATTTGCGTACTTGACTTTTTAGCGTTCGGTGCTGTTTTTTTGCGGGATTAGGTGAAATTCGTTTCGTTGACTGGACTTTTTTTTCAATTTCTTCCAATCTCAGTTCCATTCGTGTCAACAGCTCATCTACCATGTCTAGTGTAAGGGAAGTCCCTTCGGGAATCTCTTTTACTGCATAAGCTTCTTTTAATTCCGTCATCAATAAAAGGAGTTTTTCACGATTCATCTGATCAAAACGGATCGTGTTTTTCTTCCAGACAAAGCTGTATTTATTCGCATCGGCTAGAATTTTCGTGCCATCGATAAACAACGCATCATCAATCAGATTGCGCGCGCGAAGATACTCGGTCAGATGTGTTAATCCTTTATTCGTCAATTCCTGCACATCATTGGACACGCAGAAACGGGCAATCGTTCGATAAGAAGGTACACGTTCTTGAGTCAACCAACGGGCATATAAATTTTCTTCAGCCAATCGCTCAATCTTGCGACTGGTGAAGGTTTCTCTCGTATAGGCAAACAGAACTAGCTTCATCATGGCACCTAGATCATGCTCTCTAGGGCGTCCAAAAAGATACGGCTCATTGATTTGAAGAGATTCCACTAATTCATTGATGAAAACAGCGACGTGATTTTCTTTGGGAGAAAATGAAGTTGATAAGTCCAAAGTGAGTTGATTCATGTTATAATAGGTATGCATATTTTTAGTCCTTTCAGGATTAAATGTTTGAAGCACAGGGTGCCACCTGTGCTTCTTTTATTTTAACTAAAAAAGCGCATGAAATGAACGGTTTTTCGTCATTTCATGCACTTTTCTGTTAGGGACTTATGTCACAGCCCCTTCATTTTTTAATGACTTTAGTCGGTTTCAATCGCTAAAGTGATTGAAACAAAAAAACCACGCGTACTGCGCGTGGAAGAAGTAGCTTTAGCGATAAAACTCCTTTGGATATACTAGATAAAGGCTACCAACCGTTATCAAATCGAAAGGAGTTTTTTTATGTCAAATGACGATAAAAGTTTAGCACATACTCGATGGAATTGTAAGTATCATATTGTGTTTACGCCAAAATACAGACGAAAAGTCATTTATGGAAAGTTAAGACAAGATATTGGGAAAATATTGAGAAAACTGTGTGAAATGAAAGAGGTAGAGATAGTATAAGTAAAAGAGAGTACAATGATCCATTTAGCAAATAAAGACTAGAAAAAAATAGAGAGATAGCGGTTGGCGGTCTCTTAAAAAAGCTCCCTTGAAGGGAGCAGCAAGTAGTGAGCCCTTCTAGGGCTATTAAAAAGCCACCCGCTATGCGGGTGGATATTTACTTATCTATGTAATAAGAAAATATGAATCATTGATTTTTTTTAAAGCAAAAGTCAGTGATGTCGCTATCTTTGAATTCTAAAGCTTTTTTTTCCTTTATGCCGCTTTCAAAATAGATTGACAAAGAAATCAAAACCAAGTATATTTTACTAGAAATCATTCTTATCGAAGTAAACATGCGATGAAGACGGTAGTCTCTTACTTTGATTAAAATTTGTTTGAAACCTAAATTTCAAACAAAAATAGAAGGCTGAAAATCATTTTATGATGCTCAGCCTTCTATTTTTTTGATTATTGCGTATATTCGCAGAAGATGAGATAAAAATAGCCAAGTACAGAGGAGCATAGGAAGGAATTTACAAAAAAGACGCAAGAGGTTCTTTCGGGTTAGCAGATTTCTACCGTGTTCCTCAAATTATTGAGAAGTAGTGCGTCTCTGTCTCTATTTTTATAGTATAGAAGTCTAGCATTCGTTTATTTCTAAAACCAAGCTATTCTATTTTTCCTTACACACAGAGTAAAGGCTTTTTATATAAGCAAATGAAGCAACGACCAACCATTAGGAGAGGGCGTTGTTTTTTTTGCAGATTCAACATTTTTTAATGAAGGGATTCCTGTCGTTTATGTGCCACTTGTTGTGGATGTAGTTCTTTCATTTTCGAATCACTAAATAAAATCTAGCTGAATGATTTCCTTCTTTTTTCATTACAGATAGATGTTATGAATTTCCTAAAGATAGGAAAAATATCAAAATGATATCCCTTAAAGGGCACTGTATACTTGAATTATAAAGAAAAGAAGGAGGAGAACAAAATGACAACAAAAGTATTATTGATATGTGGAACGGGTGCATCTTCAGGGTTTATGGCAGCAAATGCAAGAAAAGCAGTAAAAAAGGAAGGGCTTGATTTTGAAATCAAAGCGAAGAGTGAATCAGAAATCGGTGACTATCTCAATGAGATTGATGTTCTTTTGGTTGCACCGCATCTGAAATATATGTTGGATGAAGTCAGAGAAGAAGCAGAAGCTGCTGAAGTTAAAGTCGCAGTTATCCCGCAAAAAGTTTATGGTGCACTTGATGGAAAAGGGCTTGTAAATGAGGTAAAGCAGTTACTTGAAAATTGATTTGGGGGGTCATCTTTGAATAAAGAATGGGAGCTACTCAGATATTTGAAACGTAATATGGGAAATTACTGTACCTCGAAAGAATTAGCAGAGCAGTTTGAGGTATCCACTCGAACCATCAGAAACTATATCAAAAGACTTAATGTTATCGATCCAGATTTAATTATTTCTAGTTCTAAAGGCTACACGGCTAATCCTGATAAAAGTTTTGCAGAAATGAATAATAAAAATGTTAAGAATCAACGTAAAATTTATATTCTTCGTCGTTTGATTAAAAATGTTGATCGCGGTCTAGATTTATATGATTTGGCAGATAGCTTATATCTTTCTGATTCCACATTAAAATCAACAATCAATTTCATTAATAAGGATATCAGACAATGGAACCTGTCAATTAAGACAAGAGACTCAAAATTGTATATTGATGGCGACCCGTATGCGATTCGTCATTTACTAATGAATCTTTTAAATCAATCTTCTTTTGAAAATTTTGATATTTCTTATGATGTTCAAGAAATACTTGGGCCAACGATTAAATTAGATGATTTATACAGTCTGTCTCTGACATATCTTGATTCCGAAGCTACGAATACGTATTTTGTTGAAAGTCTTGTTTTTCACATTGCAGTTGCCTTAGATCGTGCGACGACGAAACAAACGACCCATCAAGTAATGACTAGTGTGACAGCGCAAAAAATTGTTGATGAAATTCAAACTCGCTACGCATTATATTTTCTCAAGGAAGACTTAGTTGAGTTTGACGAACTCTTTGAGCATATTTATCACCGGAGCACAGATATATCGGCGTTAAAAGATAATAGACGTATCAAAGAGATTGGAGAGGTATTGAAGGAGCTCGAGAACGTTTATGGGATAAGTTTTGAAAATAAAGATTTTAAAGATCGATTAATTATTCATATCAGCAATCTCTATCAGCGTGCCCAAAAAAATATTTTTTCAAGAAATTTGAGCTTCGAAAAAATTAAAGCGAAATATCCGATTCTATTTGATATTGCTGTGTATCTTGCTTCTTGTCTTGAAAAAAAACTTGGCATTGAGATTAATGATGATGAAATTGCTTTTCTTACCTTACACATAGGATCTTTTTTGAAGAATGATCCTATTCCCAGTCTACGCTTGAAAACAGCCATTATCACGCCGGGGTACCTAAATGAAGGAGCACAAATAGCAGAGCAGATTAAGCGGGAATTTAAAGATGATTTGTTAGTCACAGAGATTTTAGAGGGGAATATTTTTCATCAACTAACGGAACGTTACGATTTGATTATCACTAGCTTTCCAATCTCTGAGTTTGAACAGCTGAAGATTAGTTCTTCCAAACAAGTGGCAGTCCATGATCAACTTTTACCAATTGAAAAAAATGCTATCTGGGAAGCGATTCGTGCAATTAAAAATACGTATTATATCAACGAGATAACCAGTCATTTAACAGCAGTTATTAGAGACAATCATTTTATTGTTCATTATACAGGACATACATATGAGGAGGCTTTAAGAGCTATTGCTGACAAATTACGCAAGAGTCAATCAGTTTCTGACAACTATTTTGACCAGTTAATTGAACGAGAAAATGCTTCTTACACAAGCTTTCCAAGTGGCATTGCTATTCCTCATACACTAGCCATGGATGCAAAGAAAACAGATGTGGTAATTCTGATTCCAAAAGAAAGTATTCCATGGGGAGAAACTAACGTTAGATTAATTGTTGGTCTCTCGATTAGTAAGAAAGATCGAAAAATATTTAATAAGATTTTTCAACGATTTGTGGAAGTTGTATCTGTGAAAGAAAATGTCTTGATGTTAAGCAAACAAGAGAATCCAAAACAGTTTTTAAGTAGACTAATACATTTATTAGGTGAAGGAAACTATTACGAATAAGGAGATGTTGAAATGGAGCTAGGAATTAGCAGGGACCAACTTACTACCATTTCTATGAATGTTATTTTACATGCTGGTAATGCTAGAGACCTTAACATGTCTGCACTTGATATGTTAGCGAAGAGCGACAAAGATTATGATGAAATAAAACGGAAGATGGACAGTGCACGAAAGGAAATAAATCAAGCACATAAATTACAGACAGATATGATTCAACTTGAGGCGAATGACAAAGAAGTTCCTTTTTCGGTTTTGTTTATTCATGCCCAAGACACATTAATGACCATCACTAGTGAAGTGATGATGACTGAAAAAATAGTTACTATTCTTAAAAATTTGGAGGAGTAAATTATGGATAAGTTGACGAATTGGATGACAGACAGCTTTGCACCAAAAGTAAATAAACTTGTCAAGAATCCTTGGATTGCATCCATTCAAGAATCAATTTTGACAGGTATGCCAATGATATTCATTGGGTCGTTTGTTACAGTTTTATCACTTGTTAAAAATGTTTGGGCAGAATTTCCGGATTTTTCTCTATTGAGCACGTTTAGTTTTGGCTTGTTCTCACTTTTTATGTCTTATTTACTACCTGAAGCAATTATGAATAATAAAGGCTACAAGTCAGCGGCAAAACCGGCTGGATTAGCAGGCATCGCATTCTTTTTATTACTTGTTTATCCAACCATTGATACAGACAAAGGGGTCATCACTCTTATGACAGCTGAGCTGGGAACAGGCGGTATGCTTGTTGCTCTAGTTGCAGGATTATTTGTTGGGTTTGTGATGTCTCTTGCTTCCAGACATCAATTGATTAGTGAGGATTCTGCTTTACCAGATTTTGTAGCGGCATGGTTTAATACTATCCTGCCTATTGCATTGATATTACTCATTGGTTGGCTCTTTACCTTCCAATTGCATTTTAACATGAGTCAAGCGATTATGACGGCTCTGCATCCATTGGTAAACATAGGTGGTAGTTTTGGAGGATTTGTTCTGATTATTTTCCTTGGCTACTCATTCCTGTATTCATTTGGAATTTCTTCGTGGATTATTTATCCAATTGAAATGGCCATTGCTCTTCCAGGGATTGCAGAAAATGCTAGAAATGCTGCACAAGGTTTACCGGCAACGAACATTTTTACAGAAGAAGTGGTGGGGACATTTGTTATCGGTGGTGGAGGTGCCACATTAGCTCTTTGTTTTATGATGACATTTATGGCTAAATCAGCTCGTATGAAGATGGTGGGGCGAGCAGCAATTATTCCTTCAATCTTTAATATTAATGAGCCTGTTGTTTTTGGTGCGCCAGTAGCATTTAATCCAACGTTGATGATTCCCATGTGGATTATGGGGCTGTTAGGTCCAGTATCTGCTTGGATTGTGATGAAGATAGGTCTTGTTCCGATTCCTCAAAATGTCTTTGATTTATGGTATTTGCCAGCGCCGATTTTTTCTTATATTTCAACAAAATCAATTAATGGGCTCATCTACACGCTTGTTTTATTTGCCATTTCTTGGATTGTCTACTTACCATTCTTTAAAGTCTACGACAAACAAGCAATGGCAGAAGAAGACGCAGAAATGGAGGGATAATAAATGACCAACTTATTAAATTTAATGAAGCCGATAAAAGGATTTCCTCCCCATTTTCTTTGGGGAGGAGCAGTTGCAGCAAACCAGCTGGAAGGTGCTTGGGATGTTGACGGAAGGGGGCCTTCGCAGGCTGATATTATGGAGCTACCTAAGGAATACAGCCGTAAAGGTTCTTTTGGAGAAAATGTTACTCGAGAAGAAGTTGAACGAGCTTTAGAAGATAAAACAGGGAATTATCCTCGCCGTCGAGGAATTGATTTTTATCATACGTATGCAGAAGATTTAGCGTTGATGGCTGAAATGGGATTTACTTGCTTTAGAACCTCGTTTAGCTGGTCAAGAATATTTCCAATGGGGGATGAAGAAGTACCGAATGAAAAAGGATTAGCATTTTATGATCGTTTGATCGATAAGATGTTAGAACTGGGGATAGAGCCGATAATGACGCTCTCTCACTATGAAATGCCAACTCATTTGATTTTAAAGTACGGAGGGTGGAGTAATCCTAAGCTTATCGAGTATTTTGTCAGATTTTCCAAAGTTCTACTAGAACGGTACAAAGATAAAGTAAACTACTGGATTGTTTTTAATCAGGTAAATGATGTGCATGGCTGGGGAGAATTTCCAGGACTGGGCATTTTGAAAGAATATGGGGAAAAACAAGAAACTGTTAAATTTCAAGCGGTGCATCATCAGTTTATTGCGAACGCTAAAATCGTTGAAATTGCACGTGAAATAAATTCTACAATGAAAATTGGGATGATGCTTGGCTTAAATCCGCTATATCCTGAAACAGATAAACCAGAAGATGTCATGGCCGCATACGAGCTTTGGAGGAAACAGGATCTTTTCTTTTCTGATGTCTTGGTCAATGGAGAATATCCTGGCTATATGATTCATTATTTTAATCAACACGAAATTGAAATCAATACGACACAACAAGAGCTCGATTTGATTAAAAAAAATACGGTTGATTATATTGCCTTCAGTTATTATGATAGTAAAATTGTCAGCGCAAAGCATCCAAATTGCGTCAAACCAAATCCCAATCTTGATGCAAATATTTGGGGGTGGGCAATTGATCCAATAGGATTTCAATATAGCTTTGATTTTCTTTGGGAGAGATACCACAAGCCCTTATTTGTTGCAGAAAATGGGATGGGTTCTCTTGATGAAGTGGTGGATGGAAAGATTCACGATGACTATCGAATTTCTTATCTAAAAGCCCATATAAAGGCAATGAAGGAAGCGATGAAAGAAGGAGTAGACATTATCGGATATGCTTCATGGGGACCCATAGATATTATTAGTTATTCGCAATCTGAAATGAGTAAACGCTATGGGTATATTTATGTTGATCTTGACGATGAAGGGAACGGTACGGGGCAACGAATCAAGAAGGATAGTTTTTACTGGTATCAAGATGTGATTCAATCTAATGGAGAAACGCTGTAGGTTTATTCTTTTCCACTAATTTTCAGTAGTAGAAGAAAGGTGTATCTATTAAAGCCATTCTTTAAATGAACAACTGGAAGGGCGATAAGGTGGCTATAGGCAGCGATAAATAGAAAATTTGAGTGTGGATAGCGTTCACCCAATTTCTTTTTAAAGCGATAGATAACTACGACAACAGTGAAGCAGTAGTTACAGCGCAGAAATAAATAGAGTCGCTTATTTATACTAAACAAAACAATGGATCAAATTTTGTGCGTATTCCTCAGAATTTGATCCATTGTTATTTATCTGTGTATTTTATTTTTGTATAGTCTCTCTAGAAAAAAAGAATCTGCGTCGAATTTATCCAATCGTTGTCTGCGTAAATTGGACAACTGTTCCATAAGCAAAGAGCTCTAGATAAGGGAGGCCCTCTTCTTTGACTGCTTCGTGTTCAAAGTGACAATTGATAACTGCATCAGCACCATAACTAAATGCTTTTTTCTTTAATTTGAACATAATGGATGAGAACACTTCATTTAGATCTAATTGTTCATCAAACAAATCAATTTGGTGTCGTTCAGCGATAAAAATGACATCACGTACTATATATTTTACATTTACATTGCCTGTAGATAAGGTTACATCCTGAATCTGCTCATTATTTTTTTCGTCTTCGGTCAAACCGTCATGAAAGAAACTCATGGTCATCCACTCCTTTTTCTATTCTTAGTTTCTATTTTACGTGTCAGTTGGAGAAAAAGAAAGGCAAATGAGTTCTGGAAATCTTTTTCATAGCAGTAAAATCACTTGCAAGACGTAGAAAATTATGCTACTCTATGACAAGAAAATTGAACAGACAGCAGTCAAAGTGCGAGTCTACCTTTTTAGTTTAAGGGGTGGAGTGGGCGCTTTTTTTGTGCGCTTAGATAGGAGGATATATAAATTGGCTGAAATTACATTAGAGTTTGATACCATTGCTGCTATTTCGACGCCGCCAGGGGAAGGTGCAATCAGTATTGTCCGATTAAGTGGGGATCAAGCAGTACAAATTGCAGATAAAGTTTATCAATCTGGGAGTAAATCACTGATTGAGGTTCCCTCACACACGATTCACTATGGTCATATTATTGATCCTAAGAGTGAACAGATTATTGATGAAGTGATGGTTTCTGTAATGAAGGCGCCGAAGACCTTTACAAGAGAAGATGTGGTAGAAATCAATTGTCACGGAGGAATCGTGGTAGTGAATCAATTACTACAGCTTGTTTTGCGTGAAGGCGCGCGTTTAGCAGAGCCAGGGGAATTTACCAAGCGTGCATTCTTGAATGGTCGTGTGGACCTCTCACAGGCAGAAGCCGTGATGGATTTGATTCGCGCAAAGACGGATCGTGCAATGAATTTAGCTTTAAATCAATTAGATGGAAATCTCTCTCATTTGATTCGTACATTACGACAAGAAATTTTAGAAACACTTGCACAAGTGGAAGTGAATATTGATTATCCAGAATACGATGATGTGGAAGAGCTGACCACCAAGCTTTTACTTGAGAAAGCAAATTTTGTTCAAAAACAGATTGATCAATTATTGGTTACGGCAAAACAAGGAAAAATTCTCCGTGAAGGCTTAAGCACAGCGATTATTGGTCGTCCTAATGTTGGGAAATCCAGCTTGCTTAATCACTTGTTGCGTGAAGAAAAAGCAATTGTAACAGATATTGCGGGAACCACTCGAGATGTTATTGAAGAATACGTTAATGTTCGCGGTGTGCCATTGAAGCTAATTGATACGGCAGGTATCCGTGAAACAGAGGATATCGTTGAACGCATCGGAGTGGAACGGAGTCGAAAAGCGTTAGCAGAATCGGATTTAATTTTACTAGTTTTAAATCAGAGCGAACCTTTGACACTAGAGGATAAAAACTTATTTGAAGCGACAAACGGGTTAAAACGAATCATTTTGTTAAATAAAACAGATTTACCTGCTCAAATTACATTGGAGGAAGTTCAGTCACATCTTAAGGATGAGCCTGTTTTTGCTGTTTCTGTCGTAAAAAATGATGGGTTAGATAAATTGGAAGAAGCGATTGCTGACTTATTCTTTGGCGGACAAACAGGGGAAAAAGATGCAACATATGTCTCAAATACTCGCCATATTGCTCTTTTGGAGCAGGCATCTATTTCATTAGGAGAAGTTGTTAATGGAATCGAAGCTGGAATGCCAGTTGATTTAGTACAAATTGATATGACGCGTTGTTGGGATTATCTGGGAGAAATCGTTGGTGACAGTGTCCAAGATGAATTAATTACACAGTTATTCAGTCAATTCTGTTTAGGAAAATAGGAAAGGAAGTAAATAAATGACACAATTTAATGCAGAATCTTATGATGTCATCATCGTGGGAGCAGGTCATGCAGGATCAGAGGCTGCTTTGGCATCTGCTCGTATGGGCGCAAAGACACTTTTATTGACTATCAATTTAGATATGGTGGCTTTTATGCCTTGTAACCCATCTGTAGGAGGCCCCGCTAAAGGAGTCGTTGTGCGTGAAATTGACGCATTAGGTGGAGAGATGGGAAGAAATATTGATAAAACTTATATCCAAATGCGTATGTTAAATACTGGGAAAGGTCCAGCTGTGCGTGCGTTGCGTGCTCAAGCAGACAAACAAGCGTATGCAACTGAAATGAAGCATACAATTGAAAAAGAAGAAAATTTAACCCTGCGTCAAGGGATTGTAGATAAGCTAATTGTCGAAGAGGGTGTGTGTAAAGGTGTGGTTACAGCCACGGGTGCCGCCTATGCAGCAAAGGCAGTGGTCATTACTGCTGGAACAGCTCTGCGAGGAGAAATCATTATTGGCGAATTGAAATATTCTTCAGGTCCGAATAACTCTCAGCCATCTGTGAATTTAGCCGATCATCTAAGAGAATTGGGCTTTGAAATAGCTCGTTTTAAAACAGGAACTCCTCCACGTGTAAAATCAAGTTCAATTGATTATAGCGTGACAGAAGAACAGCCAGGAGATGAAGAGCCAAATCATTTTAGTTTCAGCACGCCTGATAGTGATTATAACTTGAATCAAGAACCCTGCTGGTTAACTTATACAAATGAAGGGACACATGAAATTATTCAAAGAAATCTTCATCGTGCGCCTATGTTTACAGGAATTGTTGAAGGTGTGGGTGCACGTTACTGCCCATCAATTGAAGACAAAATTGTCCGTTTCTCTGATAAGCCACGGCACCAACTATTCCTTGAACCAGAAGGCTTAAATACAGAAGAGGTCTATGTACAAGGGTTGTCTACTTCTTTACCAGAGGATGTTCAAGTGGAGATGCTTCACTCTATTGCTGGGTTGGAGAAAGTAGAAATGATGCGGACGGGATATGCTATTGAATATGATGTAGTTGTCCCTCATCAGTTACGTCCAACCTTAGAAACAAAAGTGATTGAAAATCTTTATACTGCAGGACAAACAAATGGGACTAGTGGATATGAAGAAGCCGCAGGTCAAGGATTGATTGCCGGAATCAATGCAGCATTAAAGGTTCAAGGAAAAGAACCATTTGTCATGAAGCGCAGCGATGGATATATCGGTGTGATGATTGATGATTTAGTGACAAAAGGAACAACTGAACCGTATCGTTTACTAACTTCACGAGCAGAATATCGGTTAATTTTACGTCATGATAATGCAGATTTGCGTCTTACCGAAGTGGGGCATCAAATGGGGCTAGTAAAGGAAGACCAATATGAAGCGTATCTAAATAAAAAACAAGCAGTAGAAGAAGAATTAACTCGTCTAAAGAAGATTCGACTTAAACCTACTCAAGAAGTACAAGCATTTTTAAAAGAAAAAAATTCTGCAGAGCTAAAGGATGGACTCTTGGCAATTGATTTCTTGAAGCGACCAGAACTCAGTTACGAAGAATTAATGAAATTCATTCCTGCAAATGAAGCATTAAGCAAAAAAGAAATTGAACAGGTTGAAATTCAAGTAAAATATGAAGGCTATATCAAGAAAGCCTTAGAAAAAGTAGATAAGCTAAAACGAATGGAAGCAAAACGGATTCCAGAAAATATTGATTATGAAGCCATCAATGGATTAGCAACAGAAGCCAAGCAAAAACTACAAAAAATTCAACCAGAAACTATCGCTCAAGCAAGCCGAATCAGCGGTGTCAATCCATCTGATTTAAGTATTTTGATGGTCTATATTGAACAAGGGAAGATAGCGAAGGTACAGGTTTAGAGTAGGGGTGCAAAAACAGTCTGTCAGAACATTACTAATTACTGGTGTAGTCTGACTATATCAGACTTGACTGATTGGTATCTGCAAGTCAATAGCTGTCCTGTTTATTTTTCAACCTATTTCTAGTGGGAAATTAAGTGCGTTAAAAAAATAAACAGTTGAGCACAAGTAAGTGAACGGCCGTTACTCAATAAGCTTCAGAAGTAAACTTCAATAGCTTTTTATAATACAAGCAATAGATTTCTCTTAGTCACCTGTTTAAACGGTGGCTTTTTTTGTTCAATTAAACAGAATTTTTTTACTTGAGTAGATTTATGTCATGGATGGTGAAAGACATTCTTAAATGAAAAGTATTAACAGAGTTAAACCGTACATACGTTTAGTTATTTTGTTAATAAATAACTTTCTTCAACCCATTGCAATAACTCTTTTTTTGTTACTGCCTCCAATGAAATGGATACCCAATGCTCTTTATTCATATGGTACGCAGGAAAATACCCTTCTTTAGTTAATAGAAGAGCAATGAGGTCAGAATTTAGCTTAATACCTATAATATCTATTTTCTCTTTTCCTGATAAACCAATTTTTTCTTTTGCTACATCAGTAATAATAGCAAACCATTTTTTATTACGTTTATGTCTAAAAACAGCATAGGTAGGAAATTTTTTGAAGGGATATTCAGGTTGACTATTAAAAATTTCAGTAATTGATTCAATAAGTTCATCTCTAGTAATCATAGCTGTCTCCTAGTTTATTTTTCTATATACTATCACAGGAAGAACACGCTTGAAATTAAAAATGAACTATAAACTATCAAATAAAAAAGTTCTTTTTTTTTGCGTATATAATTAATGAAGAGGAGAAATCTTCTTTAAGAAATAATACGGTTGTAATGATGAAATAGGAAAAGAAGACAAGATTATTTTTGATGAATCCATTGATTTCACAGGGAGAAAGGTGTATAATACATGTTTGTGAACAGGTTTTTAACCTGTTCTCCTTGCTCTTGTTAGAACAAGGGCCTAAAGTCCATAGGGAGGTGAAGATCAATGGAAAATACGAAATATGAAGTTATGTACATTATTCGTCCAAACATTGATGAAGAAGCAAAAGCCGCTTTAGTTGAACGTTTTGACTCAATTTTGAAAGATAACGGAGCAGAAGTTATCGAATCAAAAGATTGGGAAAAACGCCGTCTAGCGTATGAAATTAACGGTTACCGTGAAGGAATCTATCACATCGTAAAAGTTTCTTCTCCATCAAGTGCAGATGCAATCAATGAATTTGACCGTCTTGCAAAAATCAATGACGATATTATCCGTCACATGATTGTTAAAGAAGAAGCGTAAGAATTGTTTCACATGAAACAATTGATGAGAGGAGATGACAAATTTGATTAATAATGTTGTATTGGTAGGAAGATTAACAAAAGATCCTGACTTGCGTTATACTGCTAGTGGAACAGCTGTTGCGTCATTTACTTTAGCAGTAAATCGTAATTTTACAAACCAAAGTGGAAATCGTGAAGCTGACTTTATTAACTGTGTGATTTGGAGAAAATCTGCTGAAACAATGGCAAATTATGCACGTAAAGGAACTCTTTTAGGTGTAACTGGACGTATTCAAACACGTTCTTATGATAATCAACAAGGTCAAAAAGTTTATGTTACAGAAGTTGTTGCTGAAAGTTTCCAATTATTGGAATCTCGTTCAACTTCAGAACAGCGCCAGCAAGATAGCGGAAATAGTTTTGGAAATCAACAATCTACGAACCAATTCGAAAGCCAAGGGCAAAACAATTTTAATCAACCAGCTCAATCATCTAACAACGGTATGCCTGATTTCAATAGAGACAGCGATCCATTTGGTGGATCAAGTAATACTATTGATATTTCAGACGATGATTTACCATTCTAAAGAAATTTTGATAGGAGGGAAATAAGGATGGCACAACAAAGAAGAGGCGGGCGTAAACGTCGTAAAGTTGACTATATCGCTGCTAACCATATTGATCACATCGATTATAAAGATGTTGAATTATTGAAAAGATTTATTTCAGAACGTGGAAAGATTTTACCACGTCGTGTAACTGGTACTGGTGCGAAAAATCAACGTAAAGTTACGATTGCTATTAAACGCGCACGTATTATGGGACTTCTACCTTTCGTAGGCGAAGAACAATAATAATTTCAAAAGAGATTTCTTAGGAAATCTCTTTTTTTTATACATAAAATATTTTTTCAATTGGCACGTTCGATGAGGATGCACATTCTTTGTTAATTGGGTTAATATAAAGGGAAGAGGAGAAATACATCTCCACTATGTGCTGAGGGGGAGACGTATCTTCTCGGTGTTTCGCTCTCTTCAATCTCTAAAAGTTGAATGAGCTTTTAGAATTGAGCATCTCCCCTGTATTTCACACTTTTAACAATTTCTAAGCATAAGGATATAGAGTTGATGATTTCAAAGATAGAAATTACATTGATACACTTTTTCTGAAAGAAACAGATGTAGAAACGTACCTACTTGGTTCCCGAAATTTGAGAAACATCTATTAGAAATCAGTCAATATAGAAGACACTCTTAATATTTCCTATTGTTTTTGTGAAGAGCTGCATATTGCTATAAATCATGGAAGCTTCACTTCCTATGATTTATAGTATCTACCTGGTGCTGTAAATCACGGGAATTTGACTTTCAATGGAGCAACAGTATCTACTTGGTGTTGCGGATTATGGAAGTTCCACTTCCTATGGAGTCACACTCTGCTTATTTATCGGAGCTAACCACTTCTGTATTGACCT
This sequence comes from Enterococcus phoeniculicola ATCC BAA-412, assembly GCF_000407505.1. Classification (GTDB taxonomy): domain Bacteria; phylum Bacillota; class Bacilli; order Lactobacillales; family Enterococcaceae; genus Enterococcus_K; species Enterococcus_K phoeniculicola. The sequence continues at coordinate 86,851 of NZ_ASWE01000005.1, read as the reverse complement.
TGTGAATTTTCATGATTTCCAGTAGTAAAAATATGTTCTGCTATTCAGTCTTTAATAAAGGTAAAACGTAAATAAAATAGTTAGATCCCTGATTTCCAGTAAATTATTTAAATTTGAGAAACAGGTTGACTGTTAGCTTATAAATGATGTTTCACGTGAAACATTTAAACACAGAAATTTTTTTTACAAGTCTACAATGAATAAATAGAACTGGAGATATGCGTATGAAGACTTGTTAAGTGAATAAGCTAACCTCTATAGGAAGAACGTGTGTTCTTATTTTCTGTTTTGAAGAGAAGAAAACTTGTGAACAAACATGTTCTTTAGTACAATAACAGGGGAAGCTTATGCTGGATGTAAGAGATAAATTTTATTTTAAGAAGAGCAGTAAGTGTTTATATTCAACTAAGTGATAAGAGGATTTGGTAAAAGATTTATTTTAATGAATCCATTCTATGAAATTTAATGAAGGAGAGTACGCATATGAAAGTAATTTTTTTACAGGATGTTAAAGGAAAAGGCAAAAAAGGTGACGTGAAAGAAGTACCAACAGGATATGCACAAAATTTCCTATTAAAAAATAATTTGGCGAAAGAAGCAAATAAAGGCAGCATCAGCGAATTAGAAGGTAAGAAAAAAGCACAACAAAAACATGATGAGGAAGTCCTGGAAGAAGCAAAAGAATTAAAGGATTTCTTAGAAAAAGAAGAAACAGTTGTTGAATTGAAAGCAAAAGCAGGGGAAGATAGCCGTTTATTTGGTTCAATTCCTTCAAAGCAAATTGCTGAAGGGCTGAATAAACAATACAAAGTAAAACTAGATAAACGTAAAATTGAATTGGAGAATCCAATTCGTACACTTGGCTACACAAAAGTTCCTGTTAAATTACATTCAGAAGTGACTGCGACCATCAAAGTTCATGTAGTAGCGGAATAAGCCATTTCATATTCAATGTATATACAAGAGTCTGGGACATTAAAAGTGATTGTTCCAGGCTCTTATTGTACTTTGGATTAATTTCTTGTAAAATAGATAGACTGATAAAATATAGGAGCGATAGATATGAACGAAGTTTGGCAAGATCGTGTTCCACCTCAAAATATCGAAGCAGAACAGGCTGTTTTGGGTTCAATATTTCTAGATGCGGAAACGATTATTGATGCTATGGAATATATTGAGCCAAAAGATTTTTACCGGCGGAGTCATCAAATCATCTTCCAGACTATGATTGCTCTGAACGATCGAAATGAAGCGATTGATGTAATCACGGTAAAGTCACGATTAGAGCAAGAAAATTTATTAGAAGATGTAGGCAGTTTAAGCTATCTTTCTGATTTAGCAATGGCCGTTCCTACAGCAGCTAATATTACGTATTATGCAAAAATTGTTGAAGAAAATTCGTTGTTGCGAAGTCTGATACAAACAGCTACTGGAATTGTAACCAAAGGGTTTGAGCAAGGAGAAGATGTTCAAACAATTTTAGACGATGCAGAAAAGAGTATTCTAGAGGTTTCCGAAAAGCGAAATCGTAGTGGCTTCCTTTCTATCGCAGATGTATTAAATACGACAATTGAAAATATTGACCAGTTGTCAAAAAATAATGAAGAAATAACTGGACTTCCTACGGGCTATCAGGCCTTAGATAAAATGACTGCTGGCTTACAAGCAGAAGAACTAATTATCTTAGCTGCACGTCCAGCGGTAGGGAAAACAGCTTTTGCTTTGAACATAGCACAGAATGTTGGAACGAAAACAGATCGATCTGTAGCTATTTTTAGTTTGGAAATGGGGGCAGAGTCTCTCGTAAACCGTATGTTATGTGCTGAAGGATCGATTGAAGCGAGTCATTTACGAACAGGGCAGCTGTCAGAAGAAGAATGGTCTAATTTGATTGTTGCAATGGGCAGTCTGTCAAAAGCAAATATCTATATTGATGATACTCCGGGGATTAAGATTTCTGAGATTCGTGCAAAATGTCGAAAGCTTGCTCAGGAAAAAGGAAATTTGGGTCTAATTCTAATTGATTACCTGCAATTAATTGAAGGAACTGGAAGAGAAAATAGACAACAAGAGGTTTCTGAAATCTCTCGTCAATTGAAAAAACTTGCAAAAGAACTAAAGGTTCCCGTAATTGCCTTGTCACAGCTTTCTCGTGGTGTAGAGCAACGTCAGGATAAACGTCCCGTATTAAGTGATATTCGTGAATCAGGGTCTATTGAGCAGGATGCAGATATCGTTGCATTCTTATATCGTGATGATTATTACGATAGAGAAGGTGGCGAAGAGGGAGAAGAGCGAGAAGCTCCGCAAAATGATAACGTTGTAGAGGTTATCATTGAGAAAAACCGGAGTGGTGCACGAGGTACTGTTGAGTTACTATTCATTAAAGAATATAATAAGTTTTCTTCTCTATCACCAAGAGAAGAATTCTATTAATAGTCAGTAGAAGAATTTTCACCATGCTTTTTAGATGAGGGGCTGACGTTGGCGAGCGTGCTCTAAAAAAAGAGCGGTTAGTTCGTACCATCGAAACGGTTAGTTCCATGATTTTCAGCAATAAAAATAAGCTTCTTGTGTTCCAATCTTTTATTTAAATATGACGAGGTCAGGCATAACTTTTTTAGATTATGTTCTGGTCTCTTTTTATTTTGGATAAAAATAGCTAGTTGAAAATCCGATTATTGTCAAAGTAAATCGGAAAAATATTTTATAAAACAAAAAAATGTTCGTGTTTTGCTTTTTAAATAAAAGTATTTTTTTATAATATTCGATTTTCATTGAAATATGTTGGTTTTCTTGGTACAATTATTCAGGATTAAAAAAATAAAGAATGAGGTGCTTGAATGTCATCTGTAGTAGTTGTAGGAACTCAATGGGGCGATGAAGGTAAGGGAAAGATCACTGATTTTCTAAGTGAAAATGCTGAGGTCATTGCTCGCTATCAAGGCGGAGACAACGCAGGGCATACAATTAAGTTTGACGGCGTAACCTATAAATTACACTTGATTCCTTCTGGGATTTTTTACAAGGAAAAAATTAGTGTGATTGGAAATGGTGTGGTAGTCAATCCAAAATCATTAGTAAAAGAGCTCGCTTATTTAAAAGAGCATAACGTAACAACAGATAATTTACGTATTTCTGATCGTGCACACGTTATTTTACCCTACCATATCAAATTAGACCAATTGCAAGAAGATGCAAAGGGTGAAAATAAGATTGGGACAACCATTAAAGGAATTGGACCCGCTTATATGGATAAAGCAGCTCGCGTGGGTATTCGTGTAGCAGATCTTTTAGACAAAGAAATTTTTGAAGAACGTTTAAAGATTAACTTAGAAGAAAAAAATCGTCAGTTTGTTAAAATGTTTGACGATGAAGCAATGAGTTTTGATGATATTTTTGAAGAGTATTATGAGTATGGTCAACAAATTAAACAATATGTAACAGACACATCAGTCATTTTAAATGATGCGTTAGATGCAGGTAAACGTGTACTTTTTGAAGGCGCACAAGGGGTTATGCTGGATATTGACCAAGGAACCTATCCATTTGTTACTTCTTCTAACCCTGTAGCCGGTGGAGTAACTATTGGGAGTGGTGTAGGTCCATCTAAGATCAATAAAGTTGTGGGTGTATGTAAAGCCTATACTTCACGTGTAGGAGATGGTCCATTCCCTACAGAGCTGTTTGACGAAACAGGAGAACAAATTCGGACAGTTGGAAAAGAGTATGGAACAACTACAGGGCGTCCACGTCGTGTGGGTTGGTTTGATTCTGTTGTGATGCGTCATTCAAAACGAGTATCAGGGATTACGAATCTATCATTAAATTCAATTGATGTGTTGAGTGGACTAGATACAGTGAAAATCTGTACGGCTTACGAATTAGACGGAGAGCTGATTTATCATTATCCAGCTAGCTTAAAAGAACTAAATCGTTGTAAGCCTGTCTATGAAGAATTACCAGGCTGGTCTGAGGATATTACCGGATGTAAAACACTTGCTGAATTACCTGAAAATGCTCGCAACTATGTAAGACGTGTTTCTGAGCTTGTAGGCGTGCGTATCTCGACGTTTTCAGTTGGACCTGATAGAAACCAAACAAACATCTTAGAAAGTGTTTGGGCGCAAATCTAGCCTATTTTTTGAGCTATTAGGAAAAACTTAGATAATTAAGTGAGTTTGATTGAAAAACACTGAGAAGAGAGAAGTTCTTCTCGGTGTTTTTTTCTTGATAATGGTAAAATGTAGGAAAGAGTAAAGCAAGGAGGAAGAAAAATATGTATCAAATTATTACAGACTCCTGTTGTGACCTGCCATATGAGGTCTTGGAAGAACATAAAATTGCCTTTATCCCCATGTTTATCACCCTAGATGGTAAAGAATATGTGGATGATTTAGGGAAATCATTTAACCAAGAGGACTTTTTAGAAAAGATAAAAGAGGGTGGTCAGCCATCAACCACACAAATTAATGTGGGACGTTATCTAGAGTACTTTAAAGAATACGCTGATAAAAATATATCTCTTCTTTATGTCGCTTTTTCTTCAGGATTGAGCGGTTCTTATAACAGTGCGCGTCAAGCGATAGAAATGCTTAAAGAAGAATATGATGAAGTCCCAATTCATATAGTTGATTCAAAAGCAGCTAGCCTTGGAGAGGGAATTCTTGTCTTAGAAGCAGATCGTTTGCGACAAGAAGGAAAGTCCATAGAAGAGACCGTGGACTGGCTGGAAGAAAACAAAGGAAAAGTCCATTCTTGGGTAACGGTGAATGATTTGAAACACCTTGAAAGAGGGGGCAGAATTTCTAAAACAGCTGCTGCATTAGGTGGTTTGTTAAATGTGAAACCTATTATCAATGTGAGTCCTGAAGGAAAATTACAAAACGTAGACAAAGTTCGTGGAAGAAACCGTGCATTAAAAACGGTGGTAGATGAAACGATGAAAACAATTGTTGCTCCGCTTTCTCAAACAATCTATATTGCTTATGCAGGAGATAAAGAAGCTGCAGAAAAAGTTAAAGAGCAGTTGTTAGAGACCAAAAATGTGAAGGGTGTTATCTGTTATCCTTTAGGACCTACGATTACAAGTCATACAGGATACGGTTGTATTGCCGTTTTTTCAATGGGAATTACGAGATAAAATCAAGGGAAAAGTGTTCAGCTACAAAAAAATAAAGAGGACGTGCTTCACTGAAAATGATAGTTTTGTGAGGTGTAGATGGGTCAGGCATTGAACAATCATAAAAGGAAAAGCTTCGTTCTATTCAGCAAAAACTCATTAAATAAGTAAAAAAGATGTTTCTTGAGGTCTCAAGAAACATCTTTTTTGGTATGAAAACTGATTAAGCAAATAATGTTGCCATACGTTCTTTTACGTCTGGATTTTCTAAGAACTCATCATAGGTTGTTTCTGCACGGTCTACTACACCTTTATCAGAGACTGCAATAATACGATTTGCTAGTGTTTGAATAAATTGATGATCGTGAGAAGCAAATAATAGCGCACCTGTGAAGGCCATTAGTCCATCATTTAATGCAGTAATAGATTCCAAGTCTAAGTGGTTGGTTGGATCATCAAGAACTAAGACGTTGGATTTAGAGAGCATTAATTTAGAAAGCATACAACGGACTTTTTCGCCCCCAGAAAGAACATTCACTGGTTTTAAGACTTCTTCCCCAGAAAAGAGCATACGTCCCAAGAAGCTACGTAAGAAGGTATTGTCATCTTCTTCTTTACTTGCATATTGTCGCAGCCAGTCTAAAATGGTTAATTCGTTGTCAAATTCTCTAGAGTTATCTTTTGGAAGATAAGATTGAGTGGTTGTTACACCCCAACGAACAGATCCTGTATCGGGAGTAATTTCGCCCATAATCACTTTAAATAATGTTGTTGTTGTGATGTCATTGTTTGCAATGAAGGCTACTTTATCTTCTTTGTTTAATGTGAAAGAGATATTATCTAAAATTTTCTTTCCATCAATAGTAACACTAACATTTTCTACTTGAAGTAAATCATTTCCAATCTCACGTTCTGGTTTGAATCCAACAAATGGATAACGACGTGAAGAGGGTTGAATATCATCCAAGGTAATTTTATCCAACATTTTTTTACGAGAAGTTGCTTGTTTTGATTTAGAAGCATTCGCGCTAAATCGTGCAATAAAGTCTTGTAATTCTTTGATTTGTTCTTCTTTTTTTGCATTAGAATTTGCTTGAAGTTTTGCAGCCAGCTGGCTTGATTCTAACCAAAAATCATAGTTTCCAACAAAAAGTTTAATTTTCCCAAAGTCTAAATCTGCCATGTGTGTACATACTTTGTTTAAGAAATGACGGTCATGGGAAACTACGATAACAGTGTTTTCAAAGTTAATTAAAAATTCTTCTAGCCAATTGATTGATTGGATATCTAATCCATTGGTTGGTTCATCCAAAAGTAAGACATCTGGTTTTCCGAAAAGTGTTTGTGCAAGTAGCACTTTGACTTTTTGTCCAGCAGTCAGCTCACTCATCGTTTGATGGTGAAATTCTTCTGGAATATTTAAGCCTTGTAGTAAGACAGCTGCTTCAGGTTCTGCTTCCCAGCCATCTAATTCAGCAAATTCCCCTTCTAGCTCAGCCGCACGGATACCATCTTCATCAGAAAAATCTTCTTTCATATAGATAGCATCTTTTTCTTTCATGACTTCATAAAGACGCTTGTGTCCCATAATAACCGTTTCCAGCACAGTATATTCTTCATAGTCAAAGTGATTTTGCTTTAAAACAGCCATACGCTCATCTGGTCCTAGACTCACATTCCCAGTCGTAGGTGCTAAGTCACCAGATAATATTTTTAAAAAGGTAGATTTTCCTGCACCATTTGCCCCAATCAGGCCGTAACAGTTCCCAGGAGTGAATTTAATATTTACATCATCGAACAGTTTGCGATCTGAAAAATTCAAACTGACATCATTTACAGTAATCAATTGTTTTCCTCACTTTAATCAGTATTGACGCTCGGTCTCTTAGCATTATATCGGTGATACGTGAAAGTTTCAAGATAACTATGATTTTTTCCTGTAAAAAGTACTGAAAAATTAATATTCTTTTGAAGTTTCACGTGAAACGTTTGGAAAAAATGAGTTCACCTATAAAAATCAACAAAAAGCAAAAAAGAATCAAATAAGATTACATATTTTTTGACGAGTTTTTTTGATAGGAGTAGGATAAAAGAGAAAGCAATAAGAAAGAAGGAAAATATGATGGAACAAAAAAGAGGCGTGGATTGGGGAAATCTTCTCATGGGTATTTTATTTGTTATCGTTGCCCTATTCTCTTTTCAAAATCCAGCAGGAGACTTGATTGCAATTGTTATGGTTTTTGCAATTTTCGCACTTTTGAAAGGAATATTTGAAATTTTTGCACGAAATAAATGGAAAGAATTAACAGGCTATAAAGCTAAAATGCCATTACTTGTAGGGATAGTAGACATTCTTATTGGCGTATTTTTCTTGTTTAATATTCGTGCTGGTGTTTTGGCTTTGCCGTTTGTCTTTGCTATTTGGTTTATTATGGATTCAGTACTGGGGTTGTTTGCGTTAGACTTAGCAAAGTCGATTAGTAACGGCTATTATTGGTTTACATTACTAGTGAATGTACTAGGAATTTTCCTAGGAGTTATTTTGTTATTCAATCCATTATCTGCAGCACTCACACTTAGCTTTTTGGTAGGATTTTACTTTATGATGTTTGGTATCACGCATATTGTGTATGCATTTCGTTAAAACGAAAAATTTCTTGCAGGAAATAACTATTTATTTATAAAAAAATATAAACCACGCGAAACCAATTGGTTATCAAATTGATTTCATGTGGTTTTTTATTTTAAGTAGAATCAGATTGTTTATTTATTTTTGTTATTTTTTTAATAACTCAGAAAGTGCAGGCATATCATGTACGTCATACTTTTCTTTAAATGCGTTAATTTCTTGTTCGGAGAATTTATCTGGATCTAAGACGAGTTCTTCGACTGGAAGAGGACGTTGGTTTTTTATTTTTATATCAATGACTACAGGTCGTTTACTGTTTTTAGCAGCTTCAAAAGCAGGCTGTAATTGGTCATAACGTGTAATGGTGAAGCCGACTGCACCAAGTGCTTCGCCGACTTTTCCAAAATCAGCTCCTTCTAAAAATACACCGAATTTCTTTTGTTCTGTATCTTCTTGTTCTGCTTCAATAAAGCCGAATGACTCATTTGAAAAGACAACATTAATGATTGGAAGATTGTATTTAACTTGAGTAATAATGTCCTGCATAACCATTGCGAATGCCCCGTCTCCACTCAATGTAAAGACTTGGCGATCTGGATAACTTAACTGTGCAGCAATTCCTCCAGGCACGCCATTTCCCATGGTAGCAAACCAACCAGAAGTCGTGTGCTTTTGTTGTCCATTTAAATCAAGTAGACGGATGGAATGAATCGTCGTGTTTCCTACATCTGTGACAAAAATAGCGTCTTTTTCTGCGATGCGATTGATTTGTGCATAAACAGGCTCAGGTCGTAAGGGTTCATCTTTAGAATCAGAGAAGCTTGCTAGCCAGTTAACCCAATTTCGTTTATTTTCTTGATTGGCTAACAACCACTCATCTTTGGGTCTTTGCGTACCCAGTTCGACTAATTTACGTAAGGCAGTTGCTCCGTCACCAAGTATGGATACGTCTGTCTTGTGTCGGCGCCCAAATTTTGTTGCATCAATATCAATTTGAATAAATTTTGCTTTAGGATTAAAGAAATAGCGTGCAAATGGAAAATCACTACCTACAAAAACAATTAAATCTGCTACGGCTAATGCTTCATTAGCAGGTTTTGTTGCCACACGAGCTGCAAATCCCAAGAAGTTTTCATAACTATCTGGAACAATTCCTTTTGCTAAAACCGCAGCTGCAACAGGCATAGAAAAATGTTCAGAAAATGCCTTAATTGCCTCCCAGCCACCACGTGTTCCTTGTCCAATATAGAGGATAGGTTGTTTGGCTTCTTTAATAAGTGGTAATGCTTCGTTGAGTTGGTCTTCTTGTGGAAGAATAACCCCTGTGCGGTGATTGTGAGCAGTAGAAACAAAGGTATCGTCTATTTCTTTAAAGCCAAAATCAACTGGGATGGTTACAACAGCTACACCGTTATGCTCATAGGCCGCTTTAATTGCTTCATCTACCACATGAGGCAAGCTCTCTGGTGTCATTACTGTTCGGTTATAGACACTCACATCAGCAAACATTGGATTTTCATTTAATTCTTGGAAAGAATTGTAGTTCATAGCAGTCGAAGCAACCTGACCTAACAAAGCGACTACTGGAACGTGGTCCATTTGAGCATCATACAAGCCATTGATTAAGTGTGAGGCTCCAGGACCAGCAGAACCAAAGACAACCCCAACTTTTCCAGTTAATTTTGCATCAGCCGCCGCTGCAAGTGCTCCGACTTCTTCATGTCGAACTTGAATATATTTGACGGATTCTCTTTCGTGATAGAGTGCATCCATAGTGGAATTAAACGATCCACCAGGAATTCCATAAATATGATCGACTCCCCAGCTTTCAAAAACTTTTATCATTGCAATTCCTGCATTTATTTTATTTGACATATGCGGTTCTCCGTTCTTTTCATATTTATTACAAGTATTATTATACGCTTTATAAAAAAAGGTACCAAGTAAAGTGTTTTTTAGGGGAACCGAAATAAAGTGGTTTCATTGATAATAATATGCTAAAGTAAAGAGAGAAAATACATGAAAGGAGATTCATGAATGGTCAATTGGCTATTAAGCTTAGAGCCGTGGCAACAAGCTTTGGTAGGCACGGGATTTACGTATTTTATGACCGCTTTGGGCGCTGCGTTAGTCTTCTTTTTTAAAGAGATAAAAAAAGAGGCATTAAACCTAATGTTAGGCTTCGCTTCTGGTGTAATGATTGCCGCTAGTTTTTGGTCTTTGCTGGATCCAGCGATTGAAAAAGCAACAGAAAATGGTGATATTGCCTGGTTAGTTGTGAGTATTGGTTTTGGGCTGGGCGGATTATTTCTTTATATTTCAGATAAAACGATTCCCCATATGCACTTTGGACCAAATAAAGAAAAAGAAGGCTTACCTAGCCATTTGAAGAGAACGATTTTACTCGTTTTTTCAATTACCCTACATAACATTCCAGAAGGATTAGCAGTAGGTGTAGCTTTTGGTGCAGCGGCAAATGCGCAAAATCCAACAGCGGCAGTATTAGCAGCTATTTCCGTAGCACTCGGTATTGGTATTCAAAACTTTCCAGAAGGTGCAGCTGTTTCTATTCCATTACGTCAAGAAGGGCTTAGTCGCTGGAAAGCATTTTTATACGGACAAGCTTCAGGTATTGTTGAACCGATTGCAGGGGTTGTAGGTGCATTACTGGTCACAAGAGTGAATCTATTGCTTCCATATGCACTGGCGTTTGCTGCCGGAGCGATGATTTATGTAGTTGTTGAAGAATTGATTCCAGAAGCGCAGCAGACGCTTTCTAGTAAGCGACACTTTGCTGTTTTTGGCGTGATGCTAGGATTCATTATAATGATGGTCTTGGATGTTGCGTTAGGGTAGAGGACAAAGGAATTAAAGTCAGGGCAAAGCGAATTTTGTTCCTGGCTTTTTATTATGTATTTTTCGGGAAATAAAAAACTCAGTTATATAAATGATAATATAAATATACAAGGGTGAAATAAATTTTAATGATTATAAAGAGTATTTATGAGTAAGTTATAGGCCAGACGAGAAAGAAATAGGTGTGAATTGAGGAAAACGGATGTAAGACTATTAATGAAGTATGTGCCTTTAAATCATTCAATTATATGTTTTTTGAACAGAAAAGATAGTAGAAATGATAAACCAGTTGACTAATGGAAAGGGGAAAGGAGTAGACGTATTTGCAGAGCGAAAACTAGTAAATAGTTTTCTTATATAGAGTAATTGTCATTCTGTTAAGCTAAACGATTGTTAAAAAAGATAAGCGAGCTTTATCAAATGTTAACAGACGTCCAATTTAGAAGAAGTTATCAATAAAATAATGGAAAAGGGAATATCCTAAGATTATACATAAAAAAAGAACCTAGCCTCATCTGTTTCTATTAGAGAAGTAGGTGAGAGGCAGGCTCTTTTTTTCCTGTTTTATTCATAAATAAAAAACTTAGTAGTAACGTCGTGAGCGTCCTTTTCCGGTAATTGCACGAACAAGCCAGATAGCAATTGCAAGAGGGATAAGGATTTTGATGGCTAACCAAAGTAATCCGCTTAATAGACCTAGAACGGCGCTTAGGATAATTCCGCCGCCGATACATAGGGCAACAAATACAAGGATCATCAGAGCTGGATTATTTTTTTTCATGGGAACTTCCTTCTTTCTTGTTTTCTAATATGTATTTAGTTTATCAAAAAGAAAAGAAAGTTACGTCAAACTAAAGTCTGATTTTTTGCTACGACTTATTTCAATCAAATAGTTGCTTTTTAACGTACTTTTTTTGTACAATACAGTGCATAGAAAAAATGAAAGGGTTGTGGGTTATGTCAAAAACAAGAATTGAAGCATTTACGGATGCAGTTATCGCCATTATTATGACTATCTTGGTGTTGGAATTAAAAGCACCTGAAAAGGCAAGCTGGTCTGCACTTGCGGGAATGGAACACAAAATTTTAATTTATATTGTTATTTTTATTACGCTGGGAATCTATTGGAACAATCATCATCACATGTTTCAGGTGGTTCACAAAATTGATGGTCGAGTCTTATGGGCAAATAATTTCCTTATCTTTTCACTGTCCTTATTTCCCTTTTCAACGGCTTGGATAGGCGATCATTTATACAGCTGGGCACCAGAGGCTACCTATGGATTTATTGTGTTGTTAGCCAATTTTGCCTATTATATTTTAGCAAAGGAGCTAGTTCGAGCAAATGGGCATCAATCAACCGTAGCCACCCTTTTTAAAGGTTATCGTAAAATGTATCTATCAATTGCATTAAACGTAGTAGCGCTTCTCTTAGGCTGGTTAATTGCACCAATCTGTGTCTTAATCGTCAATGTCCTTATTTTATTTATTTGGTTAATACCAGAGAAAAAGGTAGAAATCCACTATAAAGAAAACTAAGATTGTTTCACATGAAACTTTTGAAGAAAATCATTCATAGAAGAAATAGCTAAATTGCTTCTTGAAGAAGAGTTTTTGTACCTTAATTTATTCGGACAATGCCCAAGAGTTAGAGCATGAGGTTCGAGAGACAAACACCCATGAAGGCGATAGAGCCCTCATGGGTGTTTGTCTCACTCTCTTCTTAATAAAAACATAAAAAAAATAATGAATTTATTCAACATTTTTGCGAGATACTTCTGTTAAAGAGGTGTTTTTTTATGGATAAAAAGGAATTTTATACAGGGGGAATAGCTAGTGGTGTGACATTATTGCTCTTTCCTCAACATGTTCCTGTTGTTGCGATAGTCTGTTTAGTTATGACGATTATCTGTGCAAAACAAAAGAAACATCAATAAAAACAACTCTGTCCTATCATTCAAATTTATACGTTAAGCGAATGAATGATTTATGGAAAAAGTTGCTTTGTAGTTTTATGAGGACAGTGATTGCTTGCGATAGTTTCCTGGCGTAGTCCCTATATTTTTTTTGAATATTCGAAAGAAGAAGGCTTTGTCCGTATATCCGACCTCTTCGGCGATTTCTTGAATGGAAAGCTCGGTTTGCTCCAAATAATTTTTTGCATATTTTAATCGCAAGTCAATTAAACACTGGGTAAATGTTAATCCTGTATTTTTTTTCAAAAGACTAGACAGATAATTCGGATGAAAATGGAAGACTTCTGCGGTATGCTCCAAAGTAATGGTTGCTAAGTGATTCTCCATGTAAGCAAGTACTTCAAATGCCAACAGCTCACTGGAAACTACGGAATCCTTTAGGCGAATCGCTTCATCTGCCAACTGGCTAATTTCAACAATAAAGAGCAGGAAAGCAGACTTTGTTACTTTGTTATTAAAGTAGCGCATTTTTACCACCTGTTTTAGAAGTAACAAGGAATAGAAATGGATATCGTCACACGTATCAAATTCAAATACATAATAACGACTTACTTGTTCTGCTTCTTTTTTTAACGATTCAACAAAAAAACGATAAAGTAATTTTTCTTCTGAAAATTGAGCAAGCAAAGAATCTGTAAAATAAGTGGGCTTAAAGTAAAAGCAAATCATCTTAGTATCAGGACAAAGTTCCTCATAATCAATATGTGTGTGTTTATTTGATAAGATAAGTGTTCCTGCAGCATAATAAAACTCTTTTCCATCAATCAAAAGCATCACTTCTCCTTGTAAAACATAGAGAATCCGTATATAAGGAGCGGGAAAAATTAAGCGTCCTTTCGTATCTTGGCAGACAAGAGCTGCGATTTGTCGCTGGTCATTTTTTCCAAAGGCTTCAAGCTCATCTTCCATACAATCCCCAGAAGTAATATAACAATCCAGTGTTTCTAAATAGCTAAAAAAATGGTTGTGCTGTTCTTCGCTAAAATAATACATATATTCTCCAATCTTTGAATAAGCTACTTTTATCTTTGTGCAGACTATTTCTTTCTCTAGGTTTTGAACCTATACTAATCCTAACTTGCAAGTTGTACTGTATTCTAACATATTGTGAAAAAACTAACAATCAAGAGGTTCAAAAAATAATTTATTGAGAAAAAGACACTCATGTAGGAGGATAAAATGACAGATTTAGCAAAAAAAGCAGCACCTAGTGTTGCGGTAATTACAGTTGCTGCAATTGTAACCAATGTTATTTGGGGAACACCTTTTAAACTAATTAAGATTATGAATGAAGAGATGGGCATCAGTAAGGATGCTTTGGGACAAGACTATCTGGGCCAAGTATTAGCAACCATTAGTATCCGCTTTTTGTTAGCAGGAGTGATGACGTTAATTTTTGCGATGGTTATAGGTCAGAAGATTTTCCAGGTGAAAAAGAAGCAGTGGTCAGAGATTACCATCATGGGGTTAGTTTCAACAACCGCTGCCTACTTCTTTTTTAATATTGGAAATGTTAATATTAGCTCAACGATTAATTCAACGATTTTAGCGCAATCAACCATTTTCTTTGCGGTGATTTTGGCGCATTTCGCTTATAAAAATGATAAGCTGACATCAATGAAGGCAGTAGCATTGTTGATTGGATTTGCAGGATTAATCATTTCTCAATTAACTGGTGGGACAACGATTCAAGATATGTTTTCCTTTACATTGACTGGGGAAGGATTCATGTTGATTTATGGTTTATTAGCTGCACTAGCAACAATGTTGGCAAAAAAAATTGGTTCAAGCCTGAATTCATTTGTATTAACTGGATGGAATTTAGTGATTGGCGCAATCGTGTTATATCTAATTGGTTTTGGCATGGGCGGTAGATTGTCCGTGATTAACTGGACACCAATGGGCGTGATCCTATTAATTATTTTAGCTGCTGCATCTGCGATTCCGTTTAGCCTATGGTATTGGTGTGCGCAGTATGCCAATCTTGGAGAATTATCAGTATATAAATTTATCATGCCGATTTCGGGAAGTGTTCTTGCTGTAATATTAGGAGAAAGCTTTACGATTCCGTTGGCTGTAGGATTGGTGTTAGTTTGTTTATCCATTGTATTAATGAACAAGCCAATGAAAAAGAAGGTTGCAGAGCCAATTGAATCTGTAGAAAAAGCGTAGAAAAGGGAGCGTAAAGTTTTGAAAATTGGATTTTTAGGTGCAGGAAATATGGCTTCGGCAATTGTCGAAGGAATCATTAAAAAAGAGTTTGTGAAAGCGGACGAAGTATACTTATATGATATTTTAACGGATAAAGTACAGGCATTTGCCGCTTCACTTGGTGCGCATGCGGTAGCAGAACCCAAAGAGTTAATCGAGACAGTAGAAGTCTTAGTGCTAGCTGTAAAACCGAACGTAATAAAAGGTGTGTTAGATGCATCTAAAGAGACTATCCAACAGAATTCGCCACTGATTGTATCTATAGCGGCAGGAACACCACTAGATGCATTGTATGAAGTATTTGAAACGACCAATCCAGTGAAAATTGTTCGCGTGATGCCAAATGTGAATGCATTAGTTGGTGAGGGAGCGGCGGCTATATGTGGAAATGATTTCACAACAAAAGAAGAGGTTTCGCTCATTGTAGAGATGTTTAATGCGGTGGGACAAGCATGGGAATTAGAAGAACACTATTTCTCAAACTTTACAGCTTTAGCAGGAAGTTCTCCAGCATATGCCTATCTGTTTATAGATTCTATTGCTCGTGCGGGAGTAAAAAATGGTATGGCGAAGGATAAAGCATTGGAAATTGCCGCACAAGCTGTCTTAGGAAGTGCAAAAATGATTATTGAAAGTCAAGAAAATCCTTGGACCTTGATTGACCGTGTATGCTCACCAGGAGGAACAACAGTTGCAGGATTAGTGGAATTGGAAAACAATGCATTTATTTCAACTGTGATAAAAGGAATTGACGCAACAATTGCAAAAGATCAGGAAATGAGTAAGTAAGCAACCGTTATTCAAGAAAAATGACTCTAAATATAAAAGAGCTTTAAGAAATAGATATGGCAAAGCACGTGCTTTGCAAATGTCTGTTATCTAAGGCTCTTTTTGCTACGTTAGAGAAACACGTGGATAAGCAGCTGCTGGAAGTCGATTGGGAGAATGCAGTCAATGGTTGTTAGTGTCTGTTTTTTCGTCTCTTTCTTCTTCTAATGGGAATGTAACGAGAACTTGAATAAGAAAGGTTGTAAAACTACTTACAGTAAATAGACACCAAGAATTAGGAAAGATCTCAGAGAGGGAAGATTAGGCTAAAGTTCTGAACGGGAGGAGGGAAAGCTGTATATCTACAAGACATAGCAGCTAAAAAAGCCACTTAGAATAAGACGATTTATTGAGATATCCACAGTGGAAGACTTCGAGAAAATAGTTTTTTGGAAAACAATTCTGTTCATTAACAGGTGTGGATAAGTCTATAAAAAGTGCTTTTTTATAGACTCTAAAGTAGTTATAGCAAGGGATAATGACTTATACACAACCCTGTGCATAAGTATAGATAAGAACAGATAGGAATGTATAAGGAAAAAAGACTAGTACGAAAAATAAGAGGGAAAAAGCAATTAAACATGAGATAGAGTTCACCTGGCTAGGAAATCTGTGGAAATAGGTTATTATAAGTCTTCAGAAAAAAAGTAAAAGAAATAGTTTGTTTGAATATAGTTATCCACTGTGGATAACTATTCATTTTTTATTATTTTTTTGAGATTTGTAGAATAAGGATGGAAATAAAAAAATTACTAAATAAGAGTGTTATTTTAATTGGAGAATTAGACTCATATATTCCTGTTGATAAATAAATTTAATAGGAAGTCATTTTTTGATCAAAACAAAAAATTTTAAAAAATTGTTGATAATTTTATGATTCTAAAAAAATATCAAAGTTAAGTTCAAATAAGAGTTTATTTATCAAAAGTACAACAATTCCCTTCTTTTATTCTATTATTGTTATTTTATTTTCGATTCAAAAAAATTTGATGGATCAAATAGATAGTTTACTATTTTTTGAGTTAATATAAGAATGTTATTTTAAAAAAGTTGAATAGTAGGTGTTTTTAGTGAAAAGTTGGTTAAAATAGTCTATAAAAACAGCTGAAATAGTATTTTTCTTTACTTTATCCTGAATAAATTCTAAAAATAGAAATCATATGATGGGAATTTTTGTTTTTTTAAAAAAGAATTGAATTTCTTAATTTTTTAGCTTGAAAAGTATAAATATACATATTTATGCATAATTGACGAGCTGTTTTATCTTTTTTATTTAAATAAAAAAATATATATCAGTTTTCATGTTTTTTTATAAAAAAAATGATTCAACGGTCTCTGTTTTTTACTATATGATAATAAAAAGAAGATGTGATGGAAAAGGGATGTATATGGATAGACAGATTTTAAAGGAGTTAGAGAAGTATTTAGAAAAGTATGGGTCTATTTCATTACAAGCATTTAGTAAACAGTACCCAAATAATGCGATGCAGCCCATGAATAAGAGAGAGAAGTTTACTTTGTTGGCCTTTGTAAATGAAAGCGAGCGAATCTCGCTCAGATATACGGAGAAAAATGAAATTATATTTGTTTTGCATGGATGAAAGAATCAGGTGGAAGCACGTAGTAGATAGTCAACTTATGCAGTTTTTTATTGCTATGTTTGAACGAATAAGATAAGCAAGTAGATGAGTTGAACTCATCTACTTTTTTTATAATAGGCAAAAAGCAAGCTATATAAATAGAAGTATATTAGAATGTAGACATAAAGTAAAAATGGTTATTTAAAAAGAAAGAGGAGTTGGCTGATGAATTTAAGAAGTTTATTAAATCGTGAATTGCTAAGAAAGCTGACTATTATCGAGAGTCTTTACTATTCAAAAGAAGTTGTTTCTGTTGAGCAAATTCAAGAGTTGAATCATTGTTCTGGACCTGTAGTATTGAATGATGTAGCTAGTATTAATGATTCACTTGATTTTTTTTCTATTGAGAAAAAGAACAATTCCTTCAAATTGAATCGACCTGATTATATAGGGATAGATACAGCCTATGCCTATTTTTTATCTCAATCTGTAGAATTTCAGCTACTTGAATTATTGTTATATGAAAAATTTCCTACAGTGAAACGTGCGGCTAATTACCTATTCATTAGTATTCCTTCAGCACATAGAATTTTAAATCGTTTATCAGATTGCTTACGTCCATGGAATATAACGATTCAAAAGATGCCATTGCGTATGGTTGGAAATGAAGCGATGATTCGTCATTTGTTTTATTTATACTATAGAGAAAAGAAAGTAAGCGTCAAACAGTTATATCCTAGAGAGGAAACAGCAGCAGCAGCTCAATTCATAATCCATGCTTTTAAAGAAGCAAATGGATTTACTCATTCCTCAGTTATGCAGCTACGCTTATTATATAACTTTCATATTAGTTTACTTCGATTGAAAAATAACCATCCGTTTGAAGAAAAGACATTGGAAACACAAAGTATTTGTTCACCTGTACATAAATTAAATGACCAGTATGCCAGCATCATTCGGCAGGAATACGGGATAGAATGGTCACCTGCTATTCAAAAGGAATGTTTATGGCTATATTATGGGAAGTACATAATCTATACAAAAAAACAACTTGAAATAGCTCAGAAGGAGTCAAAAAGTATAGATGAAATTTCTGATAATACAGATAAATATTTAATCTATTTGAAGAGAAACTTACAGGTAAATTGGACAGAAGATCAATACATCCATCTAAAAACAACCATCCTAAACGAATTGATTATCTATCGGCCAACGAGAGACTTTTTATACCTTATTGCGACTCAGCGTTATAATTTTGTATCAACTATGGAAGAACGATATCCTTGTCAAATACAAAGACTATTCAAAATTTACCAGAGATTTTTAGTAGAAAATGAGTTAGAAGTTGCTGAGGATGGGGTATTTAATCAAATCTACATTCTACTTACCTCATGTCCTAATATTTTAGAGAAATTGTCTTATTACAAGAAAAAAATTCATTTATTAATCATCTCTATTATCAGCCCAACCCATGAGCATTATTTATCTAGTTATTTGAGAAATAATTTGATGGGAAATTATGAAATTTCACATGTGAATCTCTATGATTACCCAGAAAAAGAGTGGAGGAAGATTATTCAAGCCTATGATTTGATTCTTACAAGTTTTACGTTAAGCATTTCAAACGTGACAAAGCCGATTCTTGCAGTAGAATCATACCCTTCGGCTGATCGATTGAAGAAAATTCAAAGAACAATCATGGAGCTGGCAGAAAGAGAATAATAGTTATTAATAGTCTATTTAGAAAAAATTGAGGACTTGGACTGTCTGAGAAATTCCGGATACCAATCATTTGATGGTATCTTTTTTTGTTTGAAAAACGCTTCCGTTAGTATAGCTATAGGGTATAATTTGAATGAGAGTCTTTATTATCCATACCAATATGCAAGAGAAATTTTCATCCAAAGCATGCTTCATGCGAAGAAGAACGAGAACCGTAGAGGAGATTTTCACTTCTTAAAGTATCCCACTTTTAGAGAGTAATGAGAGTGAAGTGGGGTTAAAAAGAATGGGTAAGCGAGTGGTGACTAGTAGTTGATAAAAAATGTTCTGAGTATGAGGCTATTTTTTTAATAGGGAAAGGACTGTAAATATGACTGAAAAAAGAAAGGTCTGCTTAAGAGAAGTAACACAAAAAGATGTTGCTAAACTATATGAATGGTGGACAAATGGAAAAGTAATGGAACCAGTAGGATTTCCAAATGGGCTTTCTATAACACTTACGGATGTATGTCAGGCGATTAAGCGATATGAAGATACAAAGGATTCAGCGTTTTTGATTATTTTAAGTGATTCAGGAGTCGAAATAGGCGAATTTGCATATTCTAAATTATCAAAAGATACATATACGTTCGATATTAAAATAGGGAATTATAGCTATCAAGGTCAAGGCTATGGCAAGCAAGCTCTTTTAGAAGGAATAAATCTAATTAAACTACAAAAGAATGCGAAAAGAATAGAAATTCATGTAGCTCCTGAAAATTTAAGAGCATTAGCCCTGTATGAATCGGTTGGATTTAAACGGATTAAAAGAATCGAAAATAACTGGAAAGATCAGTTAGGAAATCCCCGTTCAACAGAAGTACTTGAATTAGTTATTTAATACAGTAAGTAAATATGCTCGATTGTACCTGGGTAAATTACCTAGGTAAACGAATGTATACACGGGACAGCCAGCTATTGTCCACGATAATAGACAGACAATTATCTTGTTTTATTCTATTCTGAACTCACTAGGAGGAAACAAAATGAACTTTAGCAAACAATTAAAAAAATATCGGGAACTAAATCTCCTTTCACAAGAAATGTTAGCAGAAAAAATATATGTTACTCGGCAAACTATTTCTAAATGGGAAAATGATAGAAGTTATCCTGATATTCATAATTTAGTCGCTTTAAGTATTCTTTTTGATATCTCCTTAGATGAATTAGTTAAAGGAGACATGATAATTATGAAGAATGCTATTGCAAACGAAAAAATGGATAAAGATGTTAAAGGAATGCTGTTATTTATGGTATTGGGATTGATAATAGGGGTTCCGAGCATTACTATTTTTGGTGTAAAAGGGTATATTCCTTTTGCCATTTTATGGGCAATCAGTATGTATTTTGCGATGAAAATAGAAAGAGCGAAAAAGAAACATAATATAAAAACATATAAAGAAATTATCGCTTTTTCAGAAGGAAATTCAAATTTAGAAGAGTTACAAAAGAAACGAAATAAGAAAAAGTATATTTCTGAAAAAATACTTATTGTATTTACATTTACGTTAATATTTAGCATATTAGCTTTGGTTATTGTATTTATAACGGATCTTTTTTTGAAATTCTAAGTAGACAGTCATATATTGAGAAAGAGGTCGGGACAGAAATGTTCAGCTCCGAGAACAGGTACTATGCATCATCGAAAGTGAAACTACGTGATTTACAGCACCAAGTAGATACGTCTCTACAGTTATTTCTTTCAGGAATAGTGTATCGGATGTACCTTCAGCTTATTTTCGGAGCCTTCAACTTCTAGCCTGTCCATGCGTAAGAGTTGTTGAGAAACAAATGAAGTGGAGATCTTCAATTCTCCGTCCCGCTTTTAGAGATTGATGAGAGCGAAACGAAGTGGAGATGAGGTGCTTCTATTCCTAACCTTTATTAAGCGTTTACGAGGTGGGGCATAACTTAGATAGTTATATCTCACTTTTTTTTATATGTAGTTAAAAATCTTTTATCAGCAGTCTCACAGTATCTAGTAGATAAAGAGTTATTCGAACGGTGGAAGAGATGAACGATAGTGCTGAGAATGTTGGTAGCATCAATAAGAAAATTTTATGAGGTAGGGTACGCAACTTATAGAAGAAAACAGAGATCAGCCACAAAACAAACAATCGACGCCTTGGAAAAAAGGGGCGTCTTTTTTATCCAGTTTGGTTACAGTCCTTAAGAATGAGGATGTGTAGTGAGGAGAATGTCTAGTACTGCTGTGTGAGGTCCTCTTTTAATCTTTAACCTAACAAACTATTCAAGCTAAATCATTGATAGAATAAAAAGGTTAGAAATGACAAAAAATGCAAACGTATACATAAGTGTCTGTTGCAATGGACAAAAGACAGTGGGAGATTCAAGAGGAACTATCGTATGATGAAGAGGCAAAGGGGGGACAACAGATGACCAGTCAAATTGATCGAATGAATAAATTAAAGCTCTTACTTTCTAAACAGCGTGACTATATTACTGCAGAAGAGCTTGCATGTTTAATAGAAACTTCGACCAAAACTGTCTACCGTTTAGTTAAAAAGATAAATGATGAATTTCCAAATGGAAATTTAGTGTTATCTGAAAAAGGTCGTGGATATAAGCTTGATTATGAAAAATATATCGAGTTGGATGAACCGGCTGTGAAGCAAGCTGACGATATTTCACCAAATCAAAGGCAAGATCGAGTAATGGAAGAGCTCCTTTTATCCTCTCCTAAAGCATTACGGATATTAGACCTTTTTGGTGATTTCTATGTTGGGGATTCTGCTATTTCAAATGATGAGAAGATGATTTCTCAAAAAATAAAAAAATTTGATTTAAAACTTATGAGGAAAAATCGTACTTTAGCTATCAGAGGTAAAGAAGAAAATATTCGCCATGCAATAGCAGAGCTGATTCAGCGTTTAAATATTATTGATTTAGATGAAATAAAGTCTTCTGATGAATGGAATTTTAATCGGTATGATGTGTTATTTGTATCCGATCAGCTTAGAACGATTGAGAAACAGCTAGGTGGAGATATTCCATATCCGTACAACGTAAATATTTTTTCTCACTTATACATAATGATTAGTCGATTTAGAAAAATGAATCACCAAATAAGTGGTGAAAAACTAGTTGTTACCCAGTTAAAAGCGTTAGATGATAACCCACAAATTAGAGATATTGCCATAGAGATCATTAGAAATGTAGAAGCTTATATGTCTACAAAACTACCGGTTAGCGAGATTTATTATCTTTATCAGTATCTTCTTTCATCAAGAATGAAAAATGAGTCCGATAAGAAACAAACATTTAGTTCTGAGGTGGAAGAGATTACAAATTATTTTTTAGATGAAGTAGGCAAGCGTTTAAAAATAAACACCAAAAATGAGTCTATTTATATGGATTTAGCCAATCATATCAAGCCCATGCTTAATCGATTAGAAAATAAAATTCGAGTGAAAAATGGGTTATTAGATCAAATAAAACTGACCTATGAGACGATTTTCAACTTTGTTTCAGACGTTGCTTTGGAGGTAAGTGAGAAATATAGATTACCGAAAATTAACCAAGATGAGGTAGGATTTATTACCCTCTACTTCGCTAGAATCATTGAAACACATCAATTACCTATCCAAACACTGATTATGTGCACAACAGGTGTTGGAACATCAGAACTTTTGAAAGCGAAAGTAGCTAAAAAGTTCCCTGAGCTAAATGTGATAGATGTGATTGCTACTAAAAATTATAAAAAATCCTTAGAGAAGTCGCCAGAGATAGAGTTAATTTTAACAACAATCGGAATTAAAGAAGCGCTGCCGGTGAATTCATTAGTAGTTAGCGCGATGTTGACTGCTGATGATCAAACGCGAATTCAAAAGAAAATCGAGGACATCTACAATGAACGATAACCTTATTCAATTATTTTCTGAGACAGAAATATCTAATCGAGAAGAAGCTTATGAATTTATTAGTAGTCAACTTTTTTCACAAGGGAGTGCAGAGGCACTATTACTTAAACATGCTTTATATGAAAGAGAGGAAACAGGAAATATTCAAATAGATGAAGGGGTTATTCTCCCTCATATTGAGTCTGAATTAGTAAATCAGAGTTTTGTAGCAATCATTCAACCAAAAGCACGAATTCAATATTGGAGTAGTGAAATAGCCAATATTGAATTACTCATTGTCATCCTTCTTTCTCCAAACGAAAGTGAGGAAGGTAAACATAAAATTATTGATTTTATGCGCAAGTTAGCGGACGAAGAGTTTGTTGATCGCTTAAAAACGATAAAAACTATCTAAATTATGGAGGAAATTATTATGAAAATCGTAGGAGTAGCCGCATGTACAGTAGGGATTGCCCACACGTATATTGCACAAGAAAAATTAGTAAATGCAGCAAAAAAAGCTGGTTATGAAATGCATGTAGAAACACAAGGAACGATTGGTGTTGAAAATGCCTTAACGTCTGAACAAATTCAAGAGGCAGACATAGTTATTTTAGCTATTGATGTGAAAATCAGTGGTCGTGAACGGTTCGACGGGAAAAAAGTTATTCAAGTACCAACAGAAGTAGCGGTAAAATCACCCAACAAATTAATTGAAAAAGCTGTGGAAGTAGTGAATAACCAATAAAAGGGAGTGGTAGTAAATGGACGTAAAAGAAATTATTGATCCAAACATTATAAAAACACAATTAATTGGCACAAATAAAGATGAAGTCCTAAGAGAATTAGCAAGTATGCTTTTAGAAAATGGCTATATATCCAATATTGATGGCTTCATTCAGGATATTTATGCTCGCGAAGCTGAAGGACAAACAGGTATTGGCAACTACATTGCTATTCCTCATGGGAAAAGTAGGTTCGTTACTAAAGTAGGTGTTGCTATTGGTGTAACAGAGCATGAAATTCCTTGGGAAACATTGGATGGCAAAGGAGTTAAAGGGATTATTTTATTCGTAGTTGGCGATGATAACGATGGCGCTCAGAATCATTTAAAATTGTTGTCATTATTTGCACGAAAATTAGGAAATGATGAAGTCGTTGAACAATTAATTCAAGCGAAAGATGCAAAGCAGGTTGTTGCAGCTTTCGTATAGAAAAAAAGTGATATTCGCATGAAACTTGTAAAAAAAGCCTTATGTATAGCACAGAAATTACCGTATATACGTATATATTGAATCAAAAAGCTTGAAAATACTGTAACAGGAATAGGCAACGCTTATAGAAATAGACAGAAGTAGCAATAAAGTCATCAGACAAATTTGATTGAAAAAGTAATGGAAGTCGTAAAGAAATAAGTAACGGTATAAATAATAAGGAGGAAAGATTCATGGATACAATAAAAAAGCTTAACTTGAAAGGACATTTGTTAACTGCAATTTCTTATTTGATCCCCATTGTTTGTGGGGCAGGATTCTTGATTGCACTAGGTATGGCGTTTGGTGGTACAGCTCAAGGAACATTAGAGCCTGGGAAGTTTGGTATCTTTGATGCATTGGCAACTATGGGTGGTGCAGCTTTAGGTTTACTACCTGTTGTTATTGCAACGGGTATCTCCTACTCAATTGCAGCTAAACCGGGTATTGCACCTGGGTTCATTATTGGTCTGACGGCAAATGCTGTTGGAGCTGGCTTTATTGGTGGTATTTTAGGTGGGTATCTTGCAGGATATCTTGTATTAGCAATTTTAAACTATGTAAAAGTTCCAAATTGGGCAAAAGGATTGATGCCAACATTAATTATTCCATTTATTGCATCTATTTTAGGTGGATTAGTAATGGTCTATCTAATTGGTACGCCTGTAGCTTTCTTAACCTCGTTATTAACAAACTTTTTAGATGGTTTAGGAAACTCTTCCTTACTAATCTTTGGAGGGATTATCGGTGTACTAAGTGGTGTTGATTACGGAGGACCAATCAATAAAACAGTCTTTGCCTTCGTACTAACAATGCAAGCAGAGGGATTAAATGGGCCAATCACGGCATTACAGTTAGTGAATACGGCTACTCCTATCGGTTTTGGCTTAGCCTACTTTATCGCAAAACTTTTTGGTAAGAATATCTATTCAAAATTGGAAGTAGAAACTTTGAAATCAGCAGTTCCTATGGGAGTTATCAATATCGTTGAAGGCGTGATTCCATTAGTAATGAACGACATCGTCCGCGGTGTAGTGGCAACAGCAATTGGTGGGTTTGCTGGTGGAGCGACCACAATGATTCTAGGCGCTGACGCAACAGTTCCGTTTGGCGGCGTATTAATGATACCAACAATGTCTAAACCGTGGGCTGGTGTGATTGCTATTTTAGTAAACGTAGTAGTAACTGCAGTAGTGTTGGCTGTAATCAAGAAAAATATCAAAGAGGAAGATAGGGATGTAGTGGTTGAAAAAGAAGAGGAGGATATCAGCTTAGACGATATTCAAATTTTCTAAAATGAACACGAGAATAAAACTAATTTCAAAGCGGAGGACAAGGAATGGAATTTTTTCTAGCTACAGCAAGTGTTCACAATCCAGAACACGTGGAAAAAGCTATCCTTACAAGGTGCCCACATTGTAACAATACCTCCAGCGTTGTATAAAGCTTTATGGAATCATCCGTTAACGGATAAAGGTAACGAATAATTTATGGAAGATTGGCAATCATTCCAGAACAAATAAGGGAGTCGTAAAAAATGACTAAAGTAAAATTTTCTCCATCATTAATGACGATGGATCTCGATAAATTTAAAGAACAAATTGAATTTTTAAATGACCATGTTGATTCATACCATATTGATATTATGGATGGTCACTATGTACCAAATATTACCTTATCACCTTGGTTTATTGAAGAAGTACGAAAAATCAGTAAGTTGCCTATGTCTGCTCACTTAATGGTTACCGATCAAAGTTTTTGGGTGAATCAATTAATTGACATGAAGTGTGAATGGATTTGTATGCATGTTGAATTGTTGGACGCAATGGCTTTTCGGTTGATTGATTCCATTCATGAGGCAGGTTTGAAGGCAGGTGTTGTCTTAAATCCGGAAACACCGATTGAAGTGATTTTTCCTTATATTGAGTTAGTCGATAAAATAACGATTATGACTATTGATCCGGGGTTTGCTGGTCAACGATTTATTGAATCTACTTTACAAAAAATCGTAGAGCTTCGTAAACTTCGTGAAGAAAAAGGATACAATTATGTCATTGAAATGGATGGGTCCTCTAATCGAAAATCATTTAAACGGATTGATGAAGCAGGGCCAGATATCTACATTGTTGGTCGAAGTGGGTTATTCGGATTGGATAGCAGCATAAAAAAATCATGGGAAATCATGAAAAAAGACTATAACGATATGACAGGAAAAGTCATTGAATAAGTAAAAATATACTGGAACAAGAATTCTTGTGACGTTGCAGTTCAAAAATGTAGCAGGTTATTCATAAGTTTATTTTCGAACAGAGGATGAATTTTCCGATAACTGGTACTTCTTGAAGCTGAGTCAAGATGCTTGTTCCAGTTTTTATATGAGCGAAGGAGGAAGACATGTTGTTTGATAAAATTGATCAATTAGCAGTGAACACGTTAAGAACTTTGAGTATGGATTCCATTGAAGCCGCGAACTCGGGTCATCCAGGATTACCTCTTGGAGCAGCACCAATGGCGTATGCGTTATGGAGTAGATTTCTAAAAATTAATCCCAAAACTTCTAGAAATTGGGCAGACCGTGACAGATTTATACTATCTGCGGGGCATGGTTCAGCACTTTTGTATAGCTTGCTTCATTGTGCTGGCTATCAACTAACGATTGATGACTTAAAACAGTTTCGTCAATGGGGATCAAAAACTCCAGGACATCCGGAAGTGCACCATACAGATGGTGTAGAAGCTACTACAGGTCCTTTAGGGCAAGGTTTTTCTATGTCGGTGGGGATGGCAATGGCAGAAGCGCATCTGTCAGCTAAGTATAATCAGCCAAATTATGAAATCATTAATCACTATACCTATACGATTTGTGGAGATGGTGACTTAATGGAGGGCGTTTCTCAAGAAGCCGCTTCTATGGCTGGTCATTTGAAATTAGGCAAACTAATCGTTTTATATGATTCAAACGATATATCACTAGATGGACCTACCTCAAAATCATTCACTGAAAATGTGGGTAAACGGTTTGAAGCATACGGTTGGCAGCATATCTTAGTCAGTGATGGGAATAACTTGCAAGCAATTTCTGATGCGATTGAAGCAGCTCAAAAAGAAACAGAAAAACCAACTTTGATTGAAGTGAAAACGGTGATTGGCTTTGGCGCTCCAAATGAAGGAACAAATAAAGTTCATGGTGCACCATTAGGTTCTAAAGGTGTTGAAGTGGCTAAAGAATCCTATAACTGGCGCTATTCAGAGTTCTCAGTGCCAAAAGAAGTTGCGGTTCGTTTTAAAGAGACAGTTATTAATCGCGGGGCAGAAGCTGAAGCACAATGGCAGAACTTATTTACAGAATACACCCAAAACTTTCCAGACTTAGCAGAAGAATTTAGTCAGGCATTTGCAGGAAAGCTGCCAATAGATTGGGCGTCAAAAATGCCAGATTACGAAGAAGGATTTAGTCAAGCAAGCAGAGTCTCCTCAAAAGAAATGATTCAGAGCTTATCTCAGAAAATCCCAGGATTTTGGGGTGGATCTGCTGACCTTTCCTCATCAAATAATACCATGGTGGCTACTGAAAAAGATTTTGAACCAGGTCAATACGAAGGTAGAAATATTTGGTTTGGTGTTCGTGAATTTGCAATGGCTGCTGCTATGAATGGTATCCAACTTCATGGAGGGACTAAAGTATATGGTGGAACATTTTTTGTTTTTGCAGACTACTTACGTCCAGCACTCAGACTAGCTGCTATTCAAAAGACACCAGTGACGTATGTGTTAACCCATGATTCTGTGGCAGTTGGAGAAGATGGCCCCACGCATGAACCTGTTGAACAACTAGCAAGCTTACGTTGTATTCCTAATGTTCATGTTATCCGTCCGGCAGATGGAAATGAGACTCGAGCGGCGTGGAAAATTGCCATGGAGTCAACTGACACCCCAACAGTTTTAGTTTTGAGTCGTCAGAATCTGCCTGTTCTTCCAGGAACAAAGGAAAATGCAGATCAAAATTTGGCTAAAGGCGGTTATATTCTTTCACCAGCTAAGGGTGACAAACCTGAGGGGATTTTGATTGCAACAGGATCAGAAGTCAATCTTGTTTACAAGGCGCAACAAGAGCTGTCTAAACAAAATATAGATGTCTCTGTTGTTTCTATCCCAAGTTTCGATATTTTTGAAGCACAATCAGCAGAGTACAAAGAAAGTGTTCTCCCCTCAGAAATGAAGAAGCGTGTAGCTGTTGAAATGGCCTCAAGTTTTGGTTGGGAACGGTATGCTGGAAATGAGGGCAAGATTATTGCTATTGATACCTTTGGGGCAAGTGCTCCAGGAGAGACAGTCATCAAAGAATATGGGTTTACCGTAGAAGCAATAGTAACTGCATTTAACGAACTTTAAAGATTCCACAGGAAGTGAGTTTTCTTTTAGAAATGTTCGCAGAATGAAAAGCGGTATATTCGCATTAGCAATAGAAACAGCAGACAATCAGAAGTTGAGTGGATAATGGCTAATCGTAGGATGTTTTTCAATCCGAATGAGAGCATCCATTCGTTGATATGCCTCTTTCTGTATCGGTACTTTTCTCAAAAAAACATAAAAAGGTCCATTTCTACATCGATAGGTGAACCTCTTTGTTAAGTAAAAAACAAGTGAAATATACCACAAATAGGCTTATAATGAGAAAAGAGAATAAGAGAAAGTGGGAGGAGTAATATGAAAGCAACCATTATGAGCGAAGATTTTTTGACAGAAGGAGGCTGTAATGCTTGTGGCCCTGTCCATAGTGTTACCTATCTGATAGAATTTTCTGAAGGACGTCCTCAAACAATTGAAGCATTAGATGTAGAATCACTTGTGATGATTTTTGCATTAAAAGCAGGCTGGAAGCAAGAAATGGTAATGACAGATGACTTTGAAGATGCGATTCAATTTAAGAAAGACCAACAGAAAGTCCTTCTTACTGAAGACTATAGACAAGTAATCTACACAGCGAATGGCCAAGCGGTTCAAGCGTTGAAAGAAATAGAAGATTATACGCTGCTTGCTGAGAAAACCAATGAGATTTTGCGTACCTTATTTAAAATAGAACCAGTGGACTTTGAATTTAATGTCTAGGTCTGTTCGAACGAAGAATGAGGGGCCAATCATTCGAGAAGAAATGAAGCTAATTGCCTGTATGATTGAATTATACTATAAGAAAAATAAAGGTGAAATCCCTGAAAAACGTATGGCTAGCTATGCGAATCAGCGCTTAGCCTTTTGTCAGTTTGGTGAAGAAAAAACAACCTGTCAAAAATGTCCAGTCCATTGTTATCAGGAAGTATATCGTAACCAAATGAAGCAGATTATGCGCTATTCAGGTCCAAGAATGCTTTTAGTGCACCCTTGGTTAACAGTAAGACATGGCTTTCGTGGACTAACCAGAAAGCTGTGACAATCTAAAGAAAAACGTCATTTTTGAAGGAAATTCCCAAAATATATTTTTCATAGACAAAGAACATGTATTATTTTGTTCCATATTAAGTAGAGATTAGCTACTTTGTATGGGACTTTTTTTGTTACACGTGAAACTTAAAAATAGGTTTATTCTTTACCATTCTCATAAAAACATTCGTTACTACTTATAGACACATCGAGGAAAGAAAAAATTTTAAAGGAGGAGAATGGATGACTCTATCAAGAATTTCACTAAACCAGATTTTCCAGTGGGACATTCAAAAAATTGAAAAGAAAATTTATCAGCACTATATGCAAGACGGCTCTGCTGAAGCAGCGTTGCAGCAACATCGGTGCTTACAAATTCGTTGTCAATATTATGGGGAAGTTTGTAAAGAGCTGCATGGGGAAGTATTAATAAGAGGGATTTATTTATATGGCTATAAGCCCAATGAACGCTATTGGCTAGCAAAACTATATCCCTACTTTACTCATTACTTTACAGAGGAGGAGCAAAACCAAATCAGTTATCGACTTGAATCACTAGAAAATGGGCTCTTCACCAATAGTCAGTAAATCATAATAAGTTTAGAATCGTTAATAGAAAGTGAAGAGCAGCGCTTAAAAATTTTCACCAATTTGTCTACTTAATCAGGAAGAGGAAAAGTAAATAGTACAAGAAAAGCAATGTCCCTAACCAAATGTTGATGAGGGACATTGTTTTTTATGCTTGTGTATCAAATTCTTCCAAGAGTGCATCAAGAATATATTCCTCTACCCTGTTATAATTACTTTTTTTTAAGCGACATAACATCACTTTCCAAGGAATAGCTTGTTTAATTGGGACAGCGACAATATCCTCAAATGAATATTGCTCGGCAATAGGAAGAGGAAGAATAGAAAGCAGTTCATGATTAATTCGTGCGGAGTTGACCAAAAAATCCCATGAACCAGATTGAAGGACAATGTTTTGGCGAATATTATGCTGTTCAAACTTCGCTTTTACCAAATGATGAATCATGAAGGTTTCATCAAAAATTGCCATTTTTTCATTATGTAAATCCGGCCAGTCTAGTAAGGTATGGTTTGCTAAACGATGTTTTGTAGACATAAAGACAGCTAATTCAGAAGATTGTATTTGATAGGAATCAATCATTTTTTTTGAAATACCTTCTGGGTGCAGTAAGATAGCAATGTCGACTGTTTCTAACAAAAGATCTTGACGTAGTTGATACGCACCAGATTCTTTAATGGTAAACTGAATATCAGGATTTTTTAAAATTAATTTTGGCATAATCGTTGAAAAGACAACAGATAGAACTAAGGGGGGAATTCCAATAGTGATGGCGCCCTTTATATTTTGTTCATGGCGATGTAGGTTTTCCTGCATGTCATTATATTTTTTTATAACTTCTAAGGCATCTTGATAATAGTGCTTGCCAGTAAGTGTCAATCCTAAAAGCTTGCTTTGTTCACGATTAAATAGTTTTATGCCTTGCCTTGCCTCAAAATCATTAATCATAATACTTAATGTGGGTTGAGAAATATATAAACTTTCCGCAGTACGACTGAGGTTAAAGTCATTTTCAACAACGGCAATGAAATAACGTAAATGCTTAATATCCACTACAAACACCTCCAATTGAGTTTCTAAAACAAAGACTAAACATTTGTTAAGACAAAGTCAATGGATTCAGGGTATAAAAAATTTTTATATATACTAAAGAAATATATATTTCTCATTTCAAGTAAAAGTTGTTATTCTGTGAACGTAGAGGAAACGCTTTCTTAAAAAGAATAAAGGAGTTTTGTGCAATGAGTAAAGAAGTAGTAATTACTGGTGCGTTACGAACTGCCGTTGGATCATTTGGCGGAGTATTTAAAACAGTTTCGGCTGTTGAACTAGGAAAGACAGTAGTTAAAGGATTAATCAAAAAAAACGGGATTGATCCATCTTTAGTCGATGAAGTTATTTTTGGGAATGTTCTTCATGCCGGTCTAGGGCAAAATGTGGCTAGGCAAGTAGCTATTCACGCTGGTATTCCTGATACGAAGCCATCGTTCACAGTGGATATGGTATGTGGATCAGGCTTAAAAGCAATTGAATTAGCTGTACAAAGTATTCTTTGCGGAGATGCAGAAATTATTGTTGCAGGTGGAACAGAAAATATGAGTCAAGCGGGTTATGTTTTAAAAGATTATCGGTGGGGTGGTCGATTAGGTGATGGAGCAATTGTTGATACGCTAGTAAATGATGGATTAACAGATGCATTTCATCAATATCATATGGGCATAACTGCAGAAAATATCTCAAAAAAATATGCCATTACTCGTGAACAGCAAGATCAATTTGCATTAACTAGTCAAAATCGTGCTTCACAGGCAAGTCAAAGCGGGCGTTTTAAGGAAGAAATTATCCCCGTTTCAGTCCCCCAGAGAAAAGGCGAACCAATTCTTGTTACAGAGGATGAATACATAAAGCCAGGGACAACTTTTGAAAAGCTTCAGTCACTGCGACCTGCCTTTCTAAGAGATGGAACAGGAACAGTTACAGCAGGAAATGCCTCTGGGTTAAATGATGGAGCCGCCGCCGTGGTCTTGATGACGAGAAGCAAAGCAGAAGAATTAGGTCTACCTATACTAGCCACAATCAAAGGCTATGCAAGTGCAGGAGTAGCACCTGAAATTATGGGGACAGGTCCCATTCCAGCAACAAATAAAGCCTTAGAAAAAGCTGGCTGGAAAATTTCTGATTTAGAGTTAGTAGAGGCAAATGAAGCCTTTGCATCACAAGCATTGAGCGTGGTTCAGGAATTAGGATTAGATCCAGAAATCGTCAATGTAAATGGGGGAGCAATCGCCATCGGTCATCCAATTGGTGCAAGTGGTGCAAGAATTTTGGTAACTTTATTACATGAGATGGAAAAACGATCAGTAACACGAGGACTTGCGACGCTTTGTATTGGTGGCGGGCAAGGGACTTCCGTACTGGTAGAAAGATAGGTAGGAAAAATTATGGGAAAAGTGATTGGAATTCAACAAGCCGTTGATTTAGTAAAAGACGGAGACACGGTAATGGTGGGTGGCTTCATGACGAATGGCACGCCTGAATTATTAATAGATGCTCTGGTAAAAAAAGGAATAAAAGATTTAACGCTTATCTGTAATGATGCAGGCTTACCGGGTAAAGGGGTAGGTAAAATGATTGAAACACATCAGTTTTCTAAAATTATTGCCTCTCATATTGGATTAAATAAAGAAGCTGGACGCCAGATGAACGCGAAAGAAACAATCATTGACTTAGTTCCCCAAGGGACACTCGCTGAACAAATTCGTGCAGGAGCATTTGGATTGGGTGGATTTTTAACACCAACGGGTATTGGAACATTAATTGAGGTAGGTAAGCAGAAAATTGAGGTAGATGGTCAGATGTATTTATTAGAAAAACCATTGAAAGCGGATGTTGCACTTATTTTAGCGGATGTAGCAGATGAGCTGGGTAATTTGACCTATCGAGGATCAGAAAATAATTTCAATCAATTGATGGCTGCGAATGCACAAACAACTATTGTTGAAGCACGAAAAATTGTGCCAATAGGAGAAATTGATCCGATTACCGTCCAAACACCGAATATATTTGTAAATTATCTTGTTGATGGAGGGAGTGGGAAAAATGAAGGAACTAACTAAAGATGAAATTCAGGAGCGAATTGCTCGACGTGTTGCGTTAGAGCTACCCAATGATTCATTAGTGAATTTAGGGATTGGCTTACCTACCAAAGTGGTAAATTACCTACCTGAAGGGATATCGATTACACTGCAATCAGAAAACGGGTTTATTGGTCTAGATAAAGCGGGAGAAATTCCCGATCCCACGATTGTAAATGCAGGAGGTCAGGTAGTGGGAATCGCTCCAGGCGGTGCATTTTTTGATAGTGCTACCTCATTTGGAATTATTCGTGGAGGACACGTAGATGCTACTGTTTTGGGGGCTCTTCAAGTAGATGAAAAGGGCAATATAGCTAATTATCTGATTCCTGGGAAAATGGTTCCTGGAATGGGCGGTGCTATGGATTTACTTGTCGGTGCCAAGAAAGTAATTGTTGCGATGGAGCACACAAATAAAGGCAAGTGGAAGATTTTAAAAGAATGCTCCCTGCCGCTGACTGCTACACAGGTTGTAGATAAAATTGTTACAGAAATGGGTGTGTTTGATGTAACACCTGAAGGAATTGTTGTAGAGGAAATCCATCCAGATTACACATTTGAAGAAGTTCAAGAAGCGACAGAAGTACAATTAATAAAAAAATAAAAAGTGAAAAGAGGAAAATATTATGACTAAACAAGTGGTATTTGTAACAGGTGCAGCAAGTGGAATTGGAAAACAAATTGGAGAAACTTTTTTAAAGGAAGGAAAGATCGTTGTCTTTTCAGATATTAATCAAGAAAAATTGAATGAAGTCGTTAAAGAATACACAGCAGAAGGTTATGCAGCAGATAGCGTAGTATGTGATGTAACAAGTGAAGAAGCGATTAATCAAGCAATTGATTCAACAGTTGAAAAACATGGGCGCTTAGACATTTTAGTAAATAATGCAGGCCTGCAACACGTGGCGATGATTGAAGACTTTCCAACAGAAAAATATGAATTTATGTTGAAAATCATGCTGGTTGCACCATTTATCGCCATCAAGCGCGCCTTTCCAATAATGAAAAAACAAGGATTCGGTCGTATTATTAATATGGCTTCTATCAATGGTGTGATCGGATTTGCGGGTAAATCAGCATACAATTCTGCAAAACACGGACTGATTGGCTTAACAAAAGTTGCTGCGCTAGAAGCGGCGGATACAGGTGTGACAGTAAACGCTATTTGTCCAGGGTATGTTGATACACCATTAGTTCGTGGACAGTTTGACGATTTGTCAAAAACAAGAAATATTCCATTAGAAAAAGTTTTAGAAGAAGTCCTTTACCCACTTGTTCCTCAAAAACGTTTAATTGATGTGCAGGAGATTGCTGATTATGTCTCATTCTTAGCAAGTGAAAAAGCTAAAGGAATTACTGGTCAACCAGTCTTGCTGGATGGCGGGTACACAGCACAATAACTTGTTTGTATGAATAAAGGAAGAGGTGAGACGAGACCTAGTTTCTTGTCTCTTCTTCTAGATAAAAAGGAGTCTATTTATGGAAATTATCGCCCCAATTGGTGTGTTACTAGGTGTAGCTGCTATCATTTATTTTTCAATAAGAGAAATCAATATTATTATTGCCGCACCAATGGCAACGATTTTAGTAGTGTTATTGAATAATATGTCTATTGTTGATTCCTTATTGGGAAAAGAAGCAAATAATTACATGGGTGCATTATCTACCTATATTATGAATTATTTTGCTATTTTTCTACTAGGCTCGATTTTAGCCAAATTAATGGAAACAAGTGGTGCAACAGTCTCTATAGCAGAATTTATTTTAAACAAAGTAGGATATGATAATCCTTACCGTGTATTGGTAGCTATCTTTTTGATTAGTGCACTTTTGACATATGGTGGGATTAGTCTCTTTGTCGTAATGTTTGCAGTTCTCCCATTAGCTCGATCATTATTTAAGAAAATGGATTTATCCTGGAACTTGATTCAGGTTCCATTGTGGTTAGGGATTGCTACGTTTACAATGACTATCTTACCTGGAACGCCCGCAATTCAAAATGTTATTCCCATTCAATATTTAAACACATCATTAACAGCAGCTCTAATACCAAGTGTTTTAGGGAGTATCGGCTGTATTGTATTTGGCTTAGTTTATATGAAGTATTGTTTAAAAAAGAGCTTGGCAAAAGGTGAAACCTACGCAACTTACACAAATGGCCAGAAAGAAGACGTAGTCGACAAGAAAACCCCTTCGTTTATTGCGAGTGTTGCTCCACTGGCATTGCTGATTATTGTAGCAATTGTAGGGAGTATTGTCGGAAATGAGTTCATGAAAAAAAATATTATTTATATCGCTTTACTGACAGGAATTGTTACGGCATTTATCTTGTTTTATGGGTATATAGATAATAAAATCTCTACATTAAGCGTTGGCGCAAGCGGCTCAATAGGACCAATTTTTGCTACTGCATCTGCTGTTGCCTTTGGTGCAGTCGTTATGATTGCTCCAGGATTCGGTATCTTTTCAGACTTAATTTTAAATATTCCGGGGAGCCCGTTGATTAGTTTGACTGTATTAACGTCAGCAATGTCTGCCATTACAGGTTCTTCATCTGGTGCATTAGGGATTGTGATGCCAAACTTTGCCCAATATTATCTTGATGCTGGGCTTAATCCTGAAATGATTCATCGAGTGGCAGCAGTGGCTTCTAATATTCTAACTATTGTCCCTCAAAGTGGTGTTTTGTTAACTTTCTTGAGTTTGACTGGACTTAACCATAAAACTGGATTTAAACAAACATTTATTACGGTATTCGGAAGTACGTTAGTAGCTGAATGTATTATTATTATCGTAGGTTCTTTTCTATAGTAAAAATACCTCATTTTCATAGATTGACTGAATACAATGGGAAACCTGGTTTGTCCTCTCATGAAATTAGTTAGGAAAACTCCGTTTATTCTGGTAAGTTGCTGCAAAGCCGTTTACCAGAATGAGCGGAGTTTGTTTGTTTTAGCATTCTTTGTCAGTCAGCGAAAAGGGGAAAATGTTTCACATGAAACGTAAGAAATTGAATCTTTTACAGGTTTTGCGAATAACGTAACAAATAAGGGATGGGAAGTTGTTTTTCAGTGATTTTTACTTTCTGTAAATTTTTGATAATTTTCGATATTTGTAAAATGATAGACTGAAAATGTATCTTTATAGTGGAAAAATAACGAACATTTTTTATCGGAAATTTAATTCTTCACATAAGGATAGTTATATAAATTAGGTACAAACGACTTTCTTTCATGGGAAATCGAACAAAAATGTTTTGGGGATATTCTTTGTTTGTTGAAGGAGAGCTCGCTTTATACTTGAAATGAAGAATGGAAGGAAAGAAAAATGAAAATCAAAAAGAGAATAGTCTCCCTTATTCTAGTAGGTATTCTATTGGGTCAATCAATTGGTGCACCGGTGCTCGCACTGGCGGATCAAGTAGAAGAGACACCAAGCGTGCAAAGTGAAGAACAAGTTGAGATACCTACACAAAATGTGGAGAGCGTGACGGAATTTTCTATAGAAGAAGTAGCAACATCTACGGAGCTTTCTTCGATGATTGAAGAGCCAACTGTTCAATTTAAGACGGTTGAGGAAGAGCGTAATGAGGAGGCACAGACGGAAAGTAGTTTACCAAAAGAAGAGGAAGATGTTAAATCGAATTCAAGAAATGCTCAGATTGCACTTGGAATCGAATATAATTCTTCGTTTGCGGGCTCTGCTTACTTTTCAGGAAATACATATATGAGTGGAGAACGGGCAAATTTCAAAACTGCCTTAAGCTATTCACAAGATACAGGAGGCTCACAAGAAGTTTATACTAAGCCTTATATCCGTTACGTGTTAAAGAAATCAGCGTTTCAGAATGTGGCGGTAGGGAATTGGCCACTGGTAGGAAATGCTGGGATTTCAGATAAGCGAATGTCAGATAATCCGAATAATTCTGAGGAAATTTTTGTTGATATTGAACTAACAACATTTGCACCAGGAAGTAGCATAAGTCTTCCTTTTTATTTGGATACGAACAAGAGTACATTTAGAGATAATGAAATATTTACGGTAAAACAGGAACTTCATACAAGTGATGGCACTTTACTCAAAGAAAGTGAAATTACGGGAATTGCCAAAACAAATCCATTTGAATTTATTCAACAACTTTCCGCACCAGATTTCTATGAGAATCAAACCAATGAGCTAGGTGAACTGGATGATTCTGCAAAAGAAATCAAGCTATTAACTCAAATGAAGTTTAATGGAAAGCAGATAAAAGCACAAATTGGTATTGAAAATCGACTGCATCATTGGGAATTAATTGTACCAGAAGGTGTGAACATTGTATCTGCTGACTGGGGGGGTCAAATCGTAGGGAATAAAGTGATTTGGGAGAAAACGCCAGAAGAAATAGCAAACACATTTACGGGGAATTTCTATTATCAACCAAAAGTAATGGTAAACTACGAAGGTGCAAAAAATAATGATACTTTTCATTTTGATGCTACCTTTTCTTATGTGAATGATGATCAAACATTAGACTTAAAAAATACGTTTCCATTTGATCAAAAAATTAGTATAAAACCTACACCTACTATGGCAACAAGTGTTTATGTAAAAGCTGGTGTAGTGTACAATGGAACGTATAGAGAGGGTAGTGTTATACTAACTGATCAAGTCTATGATTTTGATTATCGAGTAATGCTTAGTCCTAGAGCAGGTAACTCAGCTACTGAGGACTATACCGTGGCAACAGAATTGGATTCTGTCTCTTATGATACAACGACAAAACACGGAAGTTTAAAAAGCTTAAAAATTACTTTGAATCATGGGTCCCAGTTATTAATCGCAGAAGAAATTCCTAAATATTCTCAAAATATTGTTTATGGGATTGATGCAAATGGAAATCGTACCCAAATCTATGAAGATTTACCAGCAGATGTAGAGACGCCTATAACTATTCAATCAGATAAATTTATTAATTATGAAGTGAAATTTAAGACACCAGTGAAATTTTTAAATAGGGACGTTTTTGAAAAATCAGTAACAATTGAATTTACTTTTGATGTTCCTGAAGAGATAAGTAATGACCTCTATGAGAGGGTAGGACAGCTGGCACCAAATAAAAGCATAGGATACTTCAATGGAAATATAAAAAGTACAATGATCTTGTTAGATGGTAGTGAGAGAAAAAGTAGTGGTACTGCTGTCAATTATTTTTCATATTTAGGAAATACAGTAGAGAAGCGTTCATCAAGTATTAGTTCTACAGAAGCTTACACAGGGTCAACGGTACAGCTTACTGAAGAATTCAGTTTCAGTAATTGGATGGGAACATTTGAAGCAATGGATGGGCAAACGTATAAACAAGCAAAAGGCCTTTATCAAGTATATCTGTTGCCAACTGGACTAGAAGCAAAGACTCGAAACAATGTTACTCCTGATCAAATTATTGAGAACTATCAAGGATCAGGGAAAAATGCCTATTTCTTTAACGTGCCAGATCTTTCAAATACATTTACGACAGTAAAATTACAAATCTATATCAATCACAATGCGGCATTAACGACTCATAAAATTGATAGCTTTTTTTACTGGAGTGAACAAGACTATTTCGTTGGAAAAGCCAATGCAAATGCCAGTATTGAATTGAATCAATTTCCAGAAATCCCAGGAAGTACACCAGAGGATTCTTTACTGTATACAGAATATCAGTTACAAGTAGAGAATGCAGAAGCGTTGACTACCTATAAATTAGTGAAGGAAAAAGGAGCAGATACACCATATCTTTCTACGACAGATATTGTTCCAGGAGCAACTGTTACATATCAAATTATTATTTCAAATTCAACCAGTTCCAATTTTGATTATATTGAAAGTATTGATGTCTTGCCTTATGTAGGGGATCATCGTTTAAATAATACCAATGAGTTGAGAAATTCAGAGTTTTCTGTGGTGCTAGATGGACCGGTAAGTGGACCTAAAGGGTATGAAGTTTTTTATTCTGTGGAGAATCAACAAGCGACTTATATAGAAGATTTTGCTTCAAGCTGGTTGACAGAAACGGAAGCTACTCAAGTAGGTTTTGATAAAATCAAAAAAATTAAAATAAAATCTTCTTCGAATACAGTGCTAAGTGCAAACAGTCAAATCGTATTTGAGTATGATGGGAAAATACCAACAGAAGTAGGAATTGGCAAATTAGCAAATAATTCTGTAGGTACACGTAGATCAAGTACAGAAGAACCAGTAGAATCAGCTGATAATCAGATAAAAATTATTAAAGATACATCAAAAGTAACAGTAACGGCAACGCCAGAAGATGAAAATGGCGACCCAATACCAGGGTATCCATCTGTAGAGTATCCAGGGAAACCAGGAGATGAGCTAGAAATTACCCCACCAAGCATACCAGGGTATGAACTAGTAACCAAACCAGAGGAGTTACCAACGACTCATCCAAATGTAGATACGGAAGTACCATTGGAATACGTGAAAGTTACACCAATCAAAGTAACGTACAAAGATGAAGCTGGAAATGAGCTACAAGTATCAACAGAAATGAGCAAAAGAGTCAATACAGCGTATGAAACAGATGCGCCAGCGACAATTATTGTTGACGGAAAAACCTATGTATTAACAGCAACACCAGATAACGCACAAGGAACAGTTGGTTACGATGCAATAGAAGTAAACTACGTTTATGTACTAAAAGAGATTCCAGAAAATACTGGAATGGTTATCGTACGCTATGTGAATCAAGATGGAGATACTTTAACAAAAGAAGAGCGCTTATTTGGGAAATTAGGGGAAGTTTACAAGACAACTGCAAAACTTATCCCAGGCTATGTTCTTGTTGCAACACCGATGAATCAATCAGGCGTATTTACAGAGGATACGATAGAAGTCGTCTATGTATACGAAAAAGCTGTGACAATTTTACCTGATGAACAGACACCGACAGATACAATTGATAAAGGAAAGCCACTAGATTTACAAAAACCGGTAAATAATAATTCACAGGGGGCAATTTCTTATATTCCTGTGAAAAAATATAGCGCTCTTCCAAAAACAAATTCAGAATCAGACATTGAATTAACGCTCATTGGTTTGTTTATCGTAAGTGGATTAGGCATACTGTTTATCAATCAGCGAAAACAAAAAAGATAAAATATTTTACATGAAATACAGGAAAATGTGTAAATAAATTTGATTCTTTATCAAAAAAATGAACCATAGAAGTTAATGTAGAACAGAAGCCTTCAACTTCAGCATGTTCCATGCCTAGAAGTTGATGAGAGCGAAACGCAGTGGAGATTAGTTCCTTCTCTTTTGCAGAAAAGATAGCTACCATTTTTAGCAAGACTGATTAAGAAAAAAGCATAAAAAAAAACAGGAACATCCTGACAGACTCTTCGTTAGAGAAAATTTCTCACAAAGTGTCTGCATGAGGGTTCCTGTTTTTTTGCATCTAGTTGATTAATGTTCTTTTTTTGGTGGCATAATCGTAGTAATAATCTTTGCTAAGAGTTTTCGAACGACCGTAACCACTGTTTGCTTAGACAGTATATGCGTGGTTAGCAAAGAAGCGATGAGAAGTAATCCAAAATGAAGCCATGGATTTTGAATCCATTGAGCAAAATAAAGAACAGGCCCAATGAAATAAATATGAAGGAGATACACAGATAAGGTATTTGCTCCCCATGGGGTATAAAAATGCATTCTTTTTTTTGCTAGTGAAAGAAAAACAAAGACAAACCCGAAGCCTATAAGATATTCAATGACATCAAGGAGAATGTTTTGATAAAGTGGCAGCTGGAAAAAGCTAAAAGGTCGATCGCCCCATAATATTTCAGGAGGAAAGTCTAACAATGTCCATGAGACTGCCAGCACCGCACCTAAGAGAATAATTCCCCAGCTAATTATTTTTCGCCACTTGAATTGACGAATTTTTTCTACGGAGGAGTCATTTAGAAAATAGCCGGCTAAAAAATAAGGAGTAAAGCTGAGTGTGCGGGCGAGTGCCATAAAGGTTCCAAACTCTGTAACAAATCCAGCAAGAATCCCTGCAATTAGACTAAGAATGAAGATGTGCCGTAGACGAATCAAATCTGGCAAAAGT
This sequence comes from Enterococcus phoeniculicola ATCC BAA-412, assembly GCF_000407505.1. Classification (GTDB taxonomy): domain Bacteria; phylum Bacillota; class Bacilli; order Lactobacillales; family Enterococcaceae; genus Enterococcus_K; species Enterococcus_K phoeniculicola. The sequence goes on along the minus strand of NZ_ASWE01000005.1, from coordinate 45,542 downwards.
AACCGCCAAATGAACATCGTATAAAAATACCATAGCGTCCATCCCGGATTTAAAATAGTAAACGAATCAATGTTCCCTGTTAGCAACAGTCCGATACTGAGTAGACTGTTTAGTAAAAGAAAAGGCACAAGAAAATTGGTGACGGCCGTTTTCCGCCCTTTATTTAAATTTTTTGAGAAATAACCTGAGATGAAGACAAAAACAGGCATGTGAAAAAGATAAATAAATGTATAGAGTGTTTCTATCACTGGATTATCGAGTCGAAAATATTCAAGTGCGTGGCCAAAAACCACTAAAAAAATTAAGATTCCTTTTATATTATCGAATAAAATACTTCGGTTAGCTGTGTGAGAAATCGGAGCTCCCTCCTTTATACTAGGTAGTGGCAGTGTAACACATTTTTGTAGAGTGTGGATAGCTTTCCATGATATAGTTAGAGAAAAGAACGGAGGAGCCTATGCGATATTCAGCAAATTTTGTAAAGCAAGTCTTTAAAGTTGTCCGTATGAAAAAGTTGGTGGGCAAAGCGATGGTCTCCCCACCCAAGCGTCGAAATATTACAAAGAAACAATTGGAGAAAACAGATATACATATTGTTTACCAAACGTTTGGAACACGAGAGTTGTTGACCTTGGTACCAGAAGCACCTACTCAAAAGCATGTTTTTTATTTACATGGAGGGGGCTATTCATTAGAAGCCTCACCCTTTCATAAAAATATTCAGGAGCGTTTTGCTAAAACCTTTAATCTCAAAGTGAGCTATTTTGATTATCCTTTAGCACCAGAAAACACGGCAAAAACAACCCTGAAAACAACAGAAGAAGCCTTTGAACACTTGCAGGCGTTGTATCCTGATGATATTTTTTATTTATTTGGTGATTCAGCAGGAGGGGGCTTGGCAATGGCGTTGGCACAACGTTTAAGAGATTTGGATATTCAGCGGCGCCCGAAGAGAATTGCTCTGGTTTCTCCATGGTTGGATATTTCGGTGAGTGACCCTCGCTCAAACAGCTTACAGGAAGAGGATGTTCTTCTTGAAAAAGAATTACTGGTTGAAGCTGGAAAAAATTACGCGGGAGAATGGGCAGTTGATGATCCAAGAGTTTCTCCTCTTTATGGCAGTTTTGATTTTCTTGGCTATCTTTTAGTGATTGCAGGTACAGCAGAAATTTTATATCCAGATGTTCTTCGTCTACAGCAGAAAGTCCAGCAATCAACAGGAACCAATTTACAGACAACAATTGTTCCAGAGATGATGCATGATTTTGTGGTCTATCCGCTAAAAGAATCGCTGCAATACGTCGATCAGATAGGGATGTTTTTTCAGGCGTAATTATACGAAGCTGTCTAGGTAGGTGGAATAGACTGGAAGTGGCTTCAAGAAATAAGCTGTTTCTGTTTTCACCATTTATAAGGTTTTAAGAGGCGCTTGGGACATAAGCCAGAACTCAGCTTTTTTACTATCGTAAGAATATCCGTGAATTTGCAAGTTAAGAAATGATTATTTTAAGAGGATTCGTCTTTTCAAAGTACATTAAATTTTATACACTGTTGATAGAAATAAAGGTCACAATTTGAGGAGATAGGATAGAAAGTGGGTTCAATTTTTCTATCGCAAGAAATGGCGGAAGTCGTTTCGGAAAAAAGAGGGACTTATGGAAAGAAAATCAGTTAAACGTAGACAAAAACGTTCAAAAATGCCTTTGATTATTGGCGGTGCTGCAGTGATTCTTCTTGCAACAGGCGGGGGCATCGGGTATTGGATGTATCAGAAAAACCAAGAGGAAAAAGCAAGTCAACAAGTCGTTAAGCAGTTTACTCAAGCGATTGAAAAGCAAGAATTTGATAAGGTGGAAACTCTGTTATCTAAAGATACAAAAAAGATGAGTGGTTATACAGCAAGTGAAGTTGTAAAAAAATACCAAACCGTTTTTTCTGGTATTTCGGCACAATCACTAAAGGTATCTTCTGTGGCAACGAAAAAGACGAATGATACCTATCAATTTACCTATCAACTACAGCTGACTACACCTTTAGGGGAGATGGCTAAACAAAGCTACACGGGTAAGCTGGTGAAAGAAAAGGACGCTTATAAAGTCCAATGGCAACCAAATTTAATTTTTCCAGAAATGGAAAAAGAGGACAAAGTAAGCTATACCTTAAACGAGGCGGTTCGAGGTGAAATTACAGATAGAAATAATAATAAATTAGCACAAAATGCTCGGTTAAATCAGGTAGGTGTTGTACCCAGTGCGTTAGGTGAAGGAGAAGAGAAAGAAAAAAAAATTCAGGCAATTGCCAAAACCTTCTCCTTATCAGAAGAAGAGATTACACAAGCACTGAACCAGTCTTGGGTGCAGCCAGATTATTTTGTTCCACTGAAAATACTAGATACTCGTCCAGAAACCATTCCTGATGGAGCCACTCTTCAAGAGGTAACAGCTAGGTATTACCCACTAAAAGAAGCGGCTTCGCATTTGATTGGCTATGTGGGGACAATAACAGCAGAAGATTTAGAAAAAAATCCTGAGCTGAGTGCGAACGGAACCATTGGGCGTTCAGGGCTGGAAATGGCATTGGATAAAGAGCTTCGTGGACAAAATGGCGGAAAAATCTCAATTACTTCAAAAGAGGATAAAGAAAAGAATGTTCTACAAGAGGTAGAGAAAAAAGATGGTAAAACGATTCAATTAACTATCGATAGCCAAGTTCAGCAGCTTGCTTTTGATGAATTAGCAAATGATAAAGGGGCAAATGTTGTCACGTTGCCAAAAACAGGGGAACTTTTGGCTGTTACGAGTTCACCCAGCTTTGATCCGAATGCGATGACAAATGGTATTTCTCAAAAGGCTTATGATGCGTATCAAAATGATGAAAATCTTCCGTTTATTAGCCGCTTTGCAACTGGCTATGCGCCAGGTTCTACATTCAAAGCAATTACTGCAGGAATTGGGTTAGATAGCCAGACTCTGGATCCTGGAAAAGAAGTCGCCATTGATGGATTAAAGTGGCAAAAAGATGCTTCTTGGGGCGATTATTTTGTTACACGAGTGACAGATACATCTCCTGTTAATTTGAGAAGTGCGCTAGTAAATTCGGATAATATTTATATGGCGCAAGAGACATTACGTATGGGGGAAAAGACCTTTAGATCAGGGCTGGATAAATTTATTTTTGGTGAAGAGCTAAATCTTCCTATTGCAATGACCCCTGCACAAATTTCCAATGAAGAGTCTTTTCAATCTGAAATTTTATTAGCTGATACGGGCTACGGACAAGGGGAGCTGTTAATAAATCCAATTCAGCAAAGTGCGATGTATTCAGTCTTTGCAAACAAAGGAACCCTTGTTTATCCTAAACTGTTGATGGATACAGAAACAAAAACAAAAGATGGCGTTCTAAAAGAAGCGAGTGTGAATCAAATTGTGGATGATCTGCAAGCCGTTGTTTCCGAAACAAATGGTACGGCACATTCACTTAGTTCACTTGGCATTTCTCTAGCTGCAAAAACAGGAACAGCAGAGATAAAAACAAAGCAAGATACAAAAGGACAGGAAAACAGTTTTCTGATGGCCTTTAATCCTGAAACTGCAGGGTATATGTTTGTCAGCCTGTTAGAAGACCGAAAAGAAAATGATTCAACAACCAGCCGTTCAGGAGAGATACTTGCATACTTGGATGAGCATTATCGTTAAGATGAAACATAGGAGGGTAGGCTATAACTGTCTAGGTTATAGCCTACCCTCCTAAAAATATGAATAAAGGTTGGGAACGGAAGGAACTCATCTCCACTGAGTTTCGCTCTCATCAACTTCTACGCATGAGACATGCTAGAGTTGAAGGCTTCACAGATAAGTCGAAAGTTCCTCTCTACATCTATATCCTCCAGAAGTAGAGAGGTATCTATTCGGTGCCAAAGATTTGAGGAACACCCGGAATCAGTCAACATCGAAAGGTGATCTTTGGTGTTGACTGTCATCTTCGTGAATCACCTCAAATAAAAAAGAGAAGCCAAGAGGAACGAGACATTTTTTAAGAGAACGCAGATTTTTTTGTGAAGTGTTGAACTTTAGAGAAAATGGATGTCTACGTATGAGACACATGTATCACCTTTTGAAAATATGGTACTCATTTGGTAGAAACTCATACGAGATCGAAAAATTTTTGGCAGCTAGCACCGTCCATCATTTGATACAGTTTTAATGCGATGTGGATATTCATTAAATGATCTGTATTTTTTAAGTCTATCTTTAACAGCTCTTCAATCCGTTTTAAACGGGCACGCAGGGTATTTTTGTGAATGTAGAGAATTTTACTCGTGGAGATGTGCGAAAAATTCGTTTCAAAAAAAGTTTCCAACGTTTTATAAAGTTGAGAGTGTTGCTTGGCATCATTTGCTAAAATAGGTGCAAGGTAATCTGACAGCATTTGCTGCACGTAGAGTGTATTTAGTTGTCCTTGATCGTTAGCAAACATTTTTAGAATGCCCAGATTTTGATAATATTGGATTCGTTGGCTACTCGTATTTGACCGGATAAAATGAAGCGCTTGTTGGGCTTCTTTCCATCCAGTATGTAACTGCCAGTATGGATTTAAATCACTGATTCCAAGAGCCCATGAAGCTTTTTCGTTGTAGCTATCCAGATAATCTACTAGTTGATTCAAAAACAAATCCGTTTGCTTAAAAGATTCTGCTAACAAAAACACGAGGTAATCTTTGCGGGAGAAGACGAGAATATTATCATTCATAAAGCTCTGCTGTTTCAAATTATTTCTAAAAGCAATATAGCGGTCATTTCTTTCGATGGTAAGTGAAGAATCATCCTCATTTAAATTTTTGACTAGAAGGACACGATAATTTTTTTCCAGATGAACACCTAAAGTGACACTCAGCTGTTTTCGCTCCTCATCATTTGGCGTATCCATGCGTATTAACTCTTCTAAAATAAGATTTTGATAGTGACTATTTGCTTTTTGAAATTCAGTATAAAATGCTTTTTTTAACAGGTAAATCGATTGAAAGCTTTCAAGCTTTGCTAAAAGATCCAATGGAAGAGAATCGACAGAGGCAGGCTGTTTCACAACTAAATAGTTAACGAGCTGCTGATTTTGATAAACGGGTAATAAAAAAAGTCTTAATTGGGTGTTTGGCCAAGTACTTCGTTGTTCAATGAACCCATCTTTTCGCCGACCTTCTGGGGTGACCGCTATCGTCTGCCAGTTGCGAGGAGTATGGCTAATCAAATCTGTTACATAATCAGACCAGTCAAAATCGTTGGAATAATCTAAGATTCTAAATTGTTCATCAGTAATGGCTAAAGAAAGCCCGGTCATATGATGTAAAGTTGTACACAAATCGTGAAAAGAGTGTTGATTGGAAAGCGAGTGAATCATTGCCTGATGAAAACGTTCGGTTTCTTTCAAGACAGTGGTTTGATGGCGTATGATTAAGCTTTGAATAGGAGCAGTGATGTCACTCCAGCTATATCTGTCTTCCACGATTAGAACGGGAATGTTCGCTTGTTGCAGTGCATTGACTAAATCAGGAGTAATATTTTTTTTGAATTTTTTCTTTGTAATAATACCAGCCGCATTCCGATTGCCCAACTTTTCAATAAAGCTTCGGTTGAAGTGAGTATCCATATAAAACCCCATAATCAGCAATTCATCTTCTTTTAACCACTCATCAATAGTCGGCAAATCCATAATGGTCACAACGCCGACAGATTTTTTTAAGCTTACTGGTGTACTAATGATATCAGCAGTCTGAAATTCTTTTAATTTTAACAAATCTTTTATCGTCACAGTTGTTGCCATACCTCATCCCTTCTTTCAAATAAAATGTCAATTGTTCAAACACACAAAGTAAGCGCTTTCTAAATGTTGTTTTGTACTATCTATTTTACTAGAACCTTTTACTAAAATAAAGGTGTCAAAAAGAAATAAAAGTCAAATAATGAACTATTTGTCTGGGAATTTCTTAAAAAATAGAAAGAAGGAGTGGCGACATGCGCAATCGATTTAAAGGAAAAGATTACCTAGCATTCAAAGATATGGATAGAGAGGAATTGGAATTTATTACAGATTTATCGTTGGATTTTAAAAAGAAGTTTGCTTCTAGAGAGCCGCACGAATACTGTAAAGGGCAAGTTTGGGCAGGGTTATTTGAAAAAAATAGCACACGGACACGCAATGCGTTAGAGCGTGCAGCTGCAGATTTAGGAATAAAATTGGTTTATTTGCGTCCAGATGAGATGCAGATGACTAGAGGAGAGCCGTTAAAGGACACTTGTCGAATATTAGATCGCTATTTTGATGGATTATTTATCAGAACATTTGGTCATGAAATTGTTGAAGAATGTGCAAGTTGGATGCAAAATCCTGTAATTAACGGATTAACTTCCTTGGAACATCCAACACAAGGAATTGCAGACATGATGACGATAAAAGAAAAATTTGGAAAGTATGAAGGCTTAAAGATGTGTTATTCAGGCAATCTATACAACGTGGCATACACAACGATGATTTTCTGCGCCACTTTGGGGATAGACTTATCTATTGCCTGTCCGGCTAATCTGAAACCAGAGGCAGAGATTGTTGCAGAAGTAGAAAAACGAGCAGCGGTTAGCGGTGCAAAAATTGTATTTACTCAAGATTTTGATGAAGCATTAAAGGATGCGGATATTGTTTATGGGATGTCACAATACAGTATGGGTCAATCCGACGAAGAGGTGGCGTATTTAAAAGAAGCCTTTAAGCCTTATCAGATTACGATGGAAGCAATGAGAAAAGCGAAGCCAACAGCTATATTTATGCATTGCTTACCTGCTCATCGAGGGGAAGAAGTGACAGATGAAGTGATGGAGTGCGCTCAGTCAGTTATTTTTGATGAAGGAGAAAATCGTATGCATTCGATTAAAGCAATTATCGCTGCTGTAGCAAATTAGTTGGAGGATAAAATAATGGCAAAAATTGTAATCGCCCTTGGTGGAAACGCCTTGGGAAACAATGTTATTGAGCAAAAATCAGCTATCAATCAAGTAGTTCCCGTATTAATTGATCTCATTTCTGATGGAAATGAGATCGTGGTGAGTCATGGAAACGGCCCGCAAGTTGGTATGATTAACCTCGCATTTACCGAATACTTTGAACGTCATCAAAGCGAGGATACGCTCCCCTTTCCAGAGTGCAATGCAATGAGTGAGGGCTATATTGGCTACCATTTGCAAAGTGCATTATCAAATGAATGTCAAAGACGAGCGATAGAAAAACGAGCGGTTACGGTGATTACACAAGTAGAGGTGAGTAAGAAAGATCCGGCATTTACAACTCCTTCAAAACCCATTGGAGCTTTTTATACGAAGGAAGAAGCGGAGGTAATCAGTGCGCGAGATCATTATGTGATGAAAGAGGATGCAGGAAGAGGCTATCGGCGGGTAGTTCCTTCTCCTTACCCGCAAGATATTCTAGAAAAAAAGGCAATCTGTCAATTAGTTGATGCAGGACATATTGTTATTGCCTGTGGGGGTGGAGGTGTTCCTGTAGTGAAAGAAGAGTCTGGATATGAAGGGGTTGCGGCTGTCATTGATAAAGACTTTGCTAGTGCGCGATTAGCCGAACTAATTGGGGCAGATATGCTAGTAATTTTAACGACGGTTCCACAAGTATTTATCGATTTTGGAAAGCCGACACAAAAAGGCTTAGGACGAATTACACCAAAAGAAATCACCGAATATCAAAAGCTTGGTCAATTTAGTGCAGGATCAATGCTTCCAAAAGTAAAAGCTGCTGTCAGTTTTGTGGAAGCCAAAAAAGGAAATCGTGGAATCATCACCTCGTTTGATTCCTTAACAGATGCGTTGAAGGGGGTTGCCGGAACGGTTATAGAAAGTGAGGGATTTTGATGGAAATACAACAAACGCCAAAGAGAAAATTCAAATCACCAAACACATATGTCATTATCTTTTTCGTACTGATTTTAGTTGCTATCATGACATGGTTTATTCCCGGCGGACAATATCAACTGGATGAAGCAGGACGAAACGTTGCGGGTACCTATTCGCGAGTAGCTGCTAATCGTCAAGGATTATGGGACGTTATAATGGCGCCAATTATTGGCATGGTAGGAAACGATCAAGTTTCTGGCGCAATTACTATTTCTTTAAATGTGATGCTTTTTGGCAGCTTTTTAGAAATGATGGATACTGTCGGTGCGATTAATATCGCTTTAAAAGGGGTCGCAAAAAAATATCAAACCAACTACACCGTCTTGATTACTGTGTTGACATTTATTATGGGAATTTTTGGAACAGTTCAGGGTGCGTATGAAGAAGGTTTTGTTTATCTATTAATGTTTTTACCGATTATTTTATCCCTAGGCTTAGATACTATCGTCGCATTGATGATTGTTATCTTCGGTACTCAAGCAGGATGTGCAGCATCAATTGTGAATCCATTTTCGACAGGGATTGCTTCTGGTATTGCAGGAATTAGTCCAGGGGAAGGAATTATTTTTAGAGCACTGACGTTTGTTATTTTAGTAGGCTTCTGTTCATTTATGATTTGTCAGTATGCAAAAAAAGTGAAAAAAAATCCTAAGAATTCATTACAGTATTTCCGCTATCAGCAAGACTTAGAAGAATTTGCTAGTACTGATGGGGATGAAGAAAAGCTATCCGCTCGTCAGAGAAAAGTCTTTATCATATTTGTGATGACTTTCTTAATTATGATTGTCTCATTAGTTCCTTGGAAGTCATTAAATGCGAATTTTACTATTTTTGAAACAATGACAAATTGGTTGAACAATAATGTGGTTACAGGCTCTATTTTTGGAAATGATTTGATTCCTCTGGGAGACTGGTATTTTAATGAAATCAACGGTTTATTAATCGTGATGACCATCATTTCAGGCTTTATCATGGGCTACTCCATTGATAAAACAATCAATATCTTAATTAAGGGAGCAGCAGGTCTCGTTTCGACTGCGTTCATTGTTCCTCTAGCGCGTGGGATTCAGGTACTGATGACTAAGGGAAATATAACGGCTACCGTATTAAATAGCTGTGAAAAAACATTAGGCAGTTTACCAACAATTCTCTTTGTCATTATTTGCTTTATTGTTTATATCGTTTTAGCAACATTTATACCAAGTTCGACAGGATTAGCTGCAGCTACGATGTCAATTATGGCTCCTCTAGCTGTGTTTGCAGGGATTCAAGAATCTTCAATGGTTGTTATTTATAATTTTGCATTGGGCTTAGTAAAAATGTTTGCACCGACTTCAATCATTGTCATGACGTGTACGCAAGCTGTTCACGTAGATTATGGCTCCTGGCTGAAGGCCTCCTGGAAGTATATTTCGTTGTTTTTTGTTGCCTGTGTGGCATTGTTATTACTAAATGTTCTTGTATTTTAGCTATGTCAAAAAAAGTTGAAAAATCAAAGGAGAGCGTAAAAAATGAGTGAAAAAATCTTTGTCAGTAATGCAACAAATGAATTGAAAGAAGTGATTGTCTGTTCACCAAAGTATTATGTTTTCAATGCAATCAATGAAATTACCAAGTCCTGGATGGAAAAAGGGGAGACGGAGCACAATGAACAAATGGTTTCAGAATGGGAAACATTAGTTCAAGCCTATCGCGATAATGGGGTAGTTGTGCATGAAGTAGAAGCGAAAAAACAACTGCAGGTTCAGACATTTGCAAGAGACTTTGGTTGTATGGTGAAAGAAGGCGCCATTATAGGAAAATTTCGTCATCCTGCTCGTCAAAAAGAAACAGAATTGTATGAAGAAAAATTAAAAGAGCTAGGAGTCCCAATTGTAGCAAGAGTGAATGCAGGATGTATGGAGGGTGGCGATTTTTGGATGCTAGATGAACATACATTAGCATTTGGACTAGTTGACCGAACCGACGAAGCGGGACTTCATAATTTACGCGAGCAGTTAGCCAAATTTGGCTATACAGTAGTAGGCGTGCCTGTAGCTCCTGCAAATTTACATTTAGATATGGTCTTTAATATTGTAGCTCCTGGAATCTGTATCGCAGCGACGGACGAGCTGCCCCACAACTTTATTCAAATGTTAAAACGTCGAAACTTCAAAATCATTCATGTACCAAGTGAATTAGTCTTTAAACATGGGTGTAACGTACAAGCTTTGGGAAATGGAAAAGTATTAGGAATTGAGAACAATCAGAGCGTCAATGAAGCGATGGAAGCAGAAGGACTAGAAGTCATTAAGTTGCCTTTAGAGCAAATTTTAAAAGCAGGTGGAGGACCGCACTGTATGACTTATCCTGTTCGTCGTGCCTAGGTGAAGACAAGTAGGTGGATTTTCTTTGGCACTATTCTCAGTGCTGTGGTTAGGGGGAGAAACGATGAAAATAGTAATTACAGATTATAAGGATTCGATGATGCCAACACATGATTACGAAAAAGAAATTTTAATTAATGGGCTAGGTTCATGTGAGGTAGTTATTTATGAATATCAGGATGAGAAACGAGAAGAATTTTATGAAATAATCAAGGATGCAGATGCAATATTGACAGCTTTTACAAAAATTGATAAAGAAGCGATGGATCACGCACCCAATCTGAAAGTCATATCAATGAATGCTACAGGATTTGACAATGTAGATTTAGAAGAGGCTAACAAGCGTGGGATTGGTGTTTGTCCAGTTGGAGAGTACTGTACAATTGATGTTGCTGAATTTACCATAGCGATATTACTAACTTTGGTCAAAAATATTAAAATTTATACACAGGATGTAGAGCAAAAACATCAGTGGCGGTATGATGTGGGGATTGCCAATAAACGAATTGAGGATATGGTTCTTGGCATTTTCGGTTTTGGTAAGATTGGAAAAGCAGTTGGAAGACGTGCCCGAGCTTTGGGAATGACGGTTATTGCTTGTGATCCATTTATTCATCAAGAAAGCGGGAAAGAATGGTCGATTGAGATGGTTGGTGCGGAGGAAATCTATGCAAAGGCAGATATTATCACAAATAATATGAATGCGAATGAAACAAACACCGATTTTTTCCACTTTGAAAATTTCCGAAAGATGCGTAAACAACCGTATTTTATTAATATGGGACGGGGTTCCTGTGTAGTAGAAAGTGATTTAATCACAGCATTAGATAATGGCTATCTAAAAGGGGTAGGATTAGATGTTTTAAGGGATGAAACACCAGATTTGGCTAGCCATCCTTTAATTGGACGAGACAATGTGATTGTGACACCTCATGCTGCGTTTTATACGCAGTCATCCATAGATGAGCTGCAAAAATTATCTACTGAAAATATTGTTTACTATCTTCGAGGCGAAAAACAAAAAGTATTTAAGCTAGTGAGCAACAGCTAAATACACCAGAGAAATTAATCATTATGATAAATGTAACTTTGATAATAAGAGTAGTATAGCTATTACAAATACTTGCTTTGGCTAGAGAGAGAGCTCCCAAAAAGTTAGATTTTTAGTCTAACTTTTGAAGAGTGCTTCAGGAATCTAATTAGCCAAAGCAATTTTTTTGTGAACAAGATGTTGTATAAAAATAACAACAGTATTTTATAAAATTTATGAGCAGAATAGTTTATCTTGAAGTTTTTTCTATGGTAGACTCCACTTATCAAGTGATAAGGAGAGAGGATAAAATGACACAATTCGTAAAGCTTTTCATTATGAGCGCAGGTGTGTTCTTGGTCTTTGACCTGTTTTGGCTACTCGTTATTTCTAAGAAAATGTATCAACAGTTTATCGGACATTTGATGGGAGAGACGCGAATGGGTCCTGCGCTGCTTTTTTATTTTCTCTATATAGTGGGTGTCGTATTTTTTGTTTTATTGCCTGGAATCGAAAAAAACAGTCTGTCAACGATTCTTTTTTCAGGTGCTTTATTTGGCCTGATTTGTTACGGAACTTACGATTTGACGAATCTAGCAACGTTAAAAGGCTGGCCTGTTTGGATGACCGTGATTGATTTATGCTGGGGGACGTTTGTTACAGCAAGTACAGCAGGAATCGTGTATACAATCAACGCAGTTTTCTTTGAAGGAGTGAGTAGAAGATGACAGCAGAGATAGAAAGTCAACGGTTATTGCAAAGCTTTTTGAGTGGCGCAAAAGGAGTGATAGACAAAAGAGAAGAGCTGAATCGAATCAATGTTTTCCCTGTAGCAGATAATGACACAGGAAACAATTTAGCTTCTCTCATGCAGTCAATTGTGGATCATGTGGAAATGAGTACAACAATTGAAACGCTGCTAAATGAAGTGGCAGAGGCAGCATTATCGGGCGCACGAGGCAATTCCGGTATTATTTTTGCGCAGTATTTTCATGCTGTAGCTGATGAATACAGTCAGGCTGAAAAGAGTGCATTTGGCTTTGTTCTTTCATTGAAAAAAGCTGTTTCAAAGGCATATGAAGCACTTTTGGAGCCAAAAGAGGGAACGATTTTGACCGTTATGCGAACATGGGCGGATGCTTTATTCCAAGAGTTTGAAAGTAAAAAAGAGCTTTCTGAGTCCTTTTTATTTGCCCAAAAAGAAGCAAAGCAAGCAGTGAAGGAAACGGAATTTCAGTTGACACTTTTAAGAAAAAATCGATTGGTAGATTCAGGTGCACAAGGTTTTTATTATTTTATTTCACATTTTACTGCAAGCTATTGTAACGAATTTACGATTCTTGAGGAACGGACTACGGTAAAATTTTCAGAGCCAACCTTTCATGGAATCATTGAAACAACCAGTCCTGAATTTCGCTATTGTACAGAATTTATTCTTAGGCAACCAACCATAACCAAAGAAGAACTGCGTACTCGTCTACAGTCACTTGGGGATTCACTAATTATTGCCGGAAATCAGAAGAAACTAAAGGTTCACATTCACACCAATCGACCAAAAGAAGTTATGGAAATAACGACAAGCTATGGAAGTCTCGGCAATCAAAAAGTGGATGATATGCAGCTGCAATACACGATTTCACAAAATAGAAAGTACCCAATTGCGATTGTTACAGATTCTGTTGCAGATGTCCCTCAAAGTTATCTACTTGAGGAACAGGTACATGTATTACCGATGAACATCTTAGTGAATAATCAAAGCTTCCTTGATAAATTGACGATTGATGCTCAGCAGCTGACAAAGCAGATTATAGAAGAAGAGCAAGTGAGTACCGCTCAACCGTCAATGAACTCAGTTGATGCGCTGCTTTCATATTTGGAGGATAAGTATGAGCAGGTTCTAGTAATCACAGTGTCAGCAAAATTAAGCGGGACGAATCAACTGATAACACAGAGAATTCAAGCAGGAAAATTTCCAAGTCATCGAATCAAAGTGATTGATTCAAAAGTGAATTCAGTTGCGCAAGGACTGATTATCCAAAAAGCAGTAGCAGCTCTTAAAGAAAATCTTCCTTTTGAAGCAGTCATTGAAACGGTTGAGCAGGCAATTCAACGGACGTTTATTTATGTTTCAGTAGCAGATTTAACCCCTATGATACGTTCGGGGAGAATTCCAAATAGGCTGGGAAGAATAGCGAAAAAACTTACGCTTTTTCCTCTTGTTAGCCTTGATGGGACTGGAAAAGGAAAACTCATTGGAAGTTCATTTAGTCAGTCTCAAAGTGTAAAAAAGATGAGTAAAAAAATCAGCAAGTGGACAAAGACAAATAAAATTGAAGCGCTGGCAATTACACATGTGGCAAATTCAGAGGGCGCGTATGAGCTAAACGAGCAGTTAGGTGCTTGTGCTAATTATATCGTTGAAAGCTCTTCGGCAATAGCAATCAGTGCAGGAGCAGGCAGTATCGCTGTAGCTGTTATGAAGAAGGAGGACAAAAAATGATTTATAGTATCGTTGCAGCTAGTCTGCTTGTTTATTTTCTCGTCTGGTTTTTTATCGCGAGAATTAAGGAAAATTTTTCTTTAGTAGATATTGCCTGGGGACTTGGGTTTGTGGTTGTTGCTTGGGTGAGTTATTTAGTGACAATTGGTCAAACACGACAAACTATTGTGATTTTAGTATTAGTGACGTTTTGGGGGATTCGTTTATTTTGGCATTTATCAAGACGAAACTGGAATAAACCTGAAGACTATCGGTATGTAAATATGCGAAAACGGTGGGGAACGACATTTGTGGGGATAAAATCTTTTCTCAATGTATTTGTTCTTCAAGGTGTTCTTCTTTACATCATTTCACTGCCGATTATGCATAGCTTTGCGAATCAGAATACATCGTTTCATTGGTGGCAATATCTTGGAGTAGGTGTATGGCTCTTTGGCTTCTTCTTTGAAACTATCGGTGATTTTCAATTAGAACAATTTAAAAAAGAGTCTGCAAATAAAGGAAAACTCCTAACGTCTGGACTATGGTCTTTGACACGACATCCAAACTACTTTGGGGAGAGTATTTGTTGGTGGGGAATCTTTTTGATTTCTTATACGACCGTTTCAGACGTCTGGTTAGTCATTAGTCCTGCATTGATTACGTTGCTCTTATTGTTTGTTTCTGGTGTTCCTTTACTAGAAAAAAAATATAAAGACCGAGAAGATTTTCAGCAATATGCAAAAAAGACAGCAAAATTTTTCCCTTTAATTGGCAAGAAAGGATTATAAAAAATTAGGAGGAATCTGGGTTAGAACAAACGACTCAGCTTCTTCTTTCCTTTACTCTTAAAATTGAGAAAAGCTTCTACAAAATAAAGTACCTGTTACGATTGTCTCGAGTAACTGCATCAAAGAAGAGTTGTGATGGTAAAAGTGCTTTAATCATTTAGTATTCCTATGTTATGATTACTATCGATTCAATCAAGTGTTGGATGAGTATTATGAACTGACTTTAAAACAGTGAGGATGAACGATATGTATGAAGAAATTTTAGATGTGGCTGAAAAACTATTTATGACTAAAGGCTATCAAGCGACATCTACCAGACAGATTACAGAAATTCTTGGCGTGAGTCAGCCAACCATTTATTATCATTTTAAGAATAAAGAAGAGATTTATTATCACGTGATGCTCCGTTTGTCAGAGGATGTAAGAATAAACTTAGGTTCAATTAGCGAGAATCAAGAGAAAACGCTTGAAGAAAAACTTGTCTCTATGACTGAATTTTTAAAAGCTAAGCACCCATTTAATTTATTCCTGATGCTACATGATATTCAGCATACGTTGTCACCTGCACTTTCTGAAAAACTATATGTTTTATGGGAAGCGTCTTATAAACAACCATTCATAACTCTATTTTCTAAACACAACAGTCAGCTGCGAAAGGAAATGAACCTCGAATTTGTTGTTCGCTACTTATTCATGCTTATTGCTTCTTACTTGGAAAAAGGAGAGCAGGAATATGAATTACAAGAAAGTATAGATTTATTTTTACATGGCGTAATAAAGGATTAACATCTAAAAAATTTTCAGGAGTGGACACATGCAAAAAGCAAGACAAAAGAAATCTTTAGCAAAAAAAATTGGGCTTGGCTTCCTTATTCTTATTACTGTTCTAATTGTTGGTTCAGGTATTTATCTCAAAGTAAACACCTATCAAGCGACAGAAAAAGCACTAACCGTTAGTCAAAAAGCAAAAGAAGAACCAGGCTATACGCTATATGCGGGGAATAAAAAACAAACGACGGGTATTGTTTTTTATCCAGGAGCTTTGGTTGCACCTGAAAGCTATAGCTTGTGGGCATCTCAAGTAGCTAAAGCTGGCTACGATGTCTATGTGCTGCATGTTCCTCTAAACCTAGCTGTTCTTTCCCCAAATGCTGCCAGTAAAGTGATGGAGCAGCACCCTGACGAGAAATTTATTTTAGCAGGACATTCTTTAGGAGGCGTAATGGCTAGTCGATATGCAGCCCAAAATTCCAGCCAAATATCAGGTATGATCTTTCTAGCAAGTTATCCAGATGAAAAAGGTTCTTTGAAGGAAAGCGGGCTACCTGTTTTATCGATTACAGCAACAAATGACGGTGTCTTAAATTGGAAAACCTATGACGAAGCAAAACAATATTTACCAGAAGCGACAGAATATTTGTCTATAGAAGGTGGGAACCATGCGGGATTTGGAAGTTATGGCAATCAAAAAGGGGACAATCAGGCAACGATTGATAATGGACAACAGCAAGAAGAACTAGGGAAAGCGATTATTGGCTGGTTGCAAAAAGCTCGGTAAGTTTAAACGTTTTTAGGAAGAAGAAATCTGGAGAATCATGACTAGCAGGATTTTTTTTATAAGAGCAAGGTTTTGGTAGAAAAAAAGACCTATTTAAGTTAACTAAAAGAGAGAATTGAAGGTCAAGAATAATACGCCGCCAACGATTGTGTTTTATCAATCGTTGGCGGCGTATCTTTTTTTTCAGTAGTGTAAAACGAAGAGGAGATGAGTCTGGGATATAAGTGTAATTGTTATATTCAACTCTCCTAAAAGTACATAAAAGCAGCACTTTACCCAATCTTACGCTCGAATCTGTCCTTCTCCGTAGATGATGTATTTAGTTGAGGTCAGTTCTTCAAGTCCCATAGGTCCACGAGCATGCAGCTTTTGGGTAGAGATACCAATTTCCGCTCCGAATCCAAACACAAAACCATCTGTAAATCGGGTAGAAGCATTTACGTAAACAGCTGCGGCATCTACTTCCTGTAAAAATTTTTGAGAAGCGAAGTAATTATCTGTGATAATGGCTTCAGAATGCTTCGTATTATAGCGATTGATGTGAGCAATGGCTTCTTCAATGGAAGAAACGACTTTCACGGCTAAAATGTAGTCCAAAAACTCAGTTTCCCAGTCTTCTTCGGTAGCAGGAATAGCTTCAGTAAGGAATGCACATGCTCGTTGGTCGCCGCGAAGCTGTACCTGTTTGTCAAGCAGTGCTTTTTCTATGAAAGGGAGAAACTGCGAAGCGACTTCTTCATGAATCAGCAGTGTTTCTGCAGCATTACAAACCGACGGACGTGAAGCTTTTGCATTGACTACAATATCAACGGCCATCTGTAGCTGGGCATCCTTGTCCACATAGATGTGGTTGTTTCCTGTGCCTGTTTCAATAACTGGAACCGTTGCGTTCTCCTTCACTCGCCGAATCAATCCAGCTCCTCCGCGCGGAATAAGCACATCTAAGTAATCTGTTAAACGCATCATCTGATTTGCTACTTCATGAGAGGTATCGCTGACAAATTGAATGGCATTCACGGGTCCATGATGTTCTTTTAAAGCATTTTGTAGAATATCAACTAAAAGCTGATTGGATTGAAAAGCTTCTTTTCCACCCCGTAAAATCACGGCATTTCCTGTTTTAAAGCAGAGACTTGCCGCATCTGTGGTCACATTTGGACGTGATTCATAGATAATGCCAATTACGCCTAACGGTACTTTTTGTCGGCCAATCATCAGTCCATCTTCATTTTTCCACATTTTTTCTACTTCACCAATTGGATCAGCTAATTGAATGACTTGGCGGATTCCGTCTGCCATATCAGTAATTCGTTCTTTCGTTAAACGCAAACGATCCTGCATGGTTTCACTGATTCCATTTTCAACAGCATTTTCCAAATCTAACGCATTTGCTTTTAATAGACGAGTCGTATTTTTTTCTAGTGCAATGGCCATTTCATTCAATAAATGATTTTTTTCTTGGGTAGATAATAACCCAAGAGTGTGGGCACTATCTTTTGCTTGTTTTCCTAGCTGTTGTAAGTCCATTAGGGTTCCTCCTTAAATAAGGTACCAATCGTTTTTCCTGACAAAATATCAAAAATAATTTTCGGCTGTTTTCCATTGGCTAAGACCATCATACTGTGATTATTCAAGATGCGTTTTGCGGCTTTCAGCTTACTTTGCATCCCTCCTGTACCAAAAGATGAGCCTGAACCTCCAGCCTGCTGCATCAATTGCTCATCAATCGTCGAAATTTGTGAATATAATTTTGCTTGTTTATTAACTAATGGATTATCAGAATAAAAGCCGTCAATATCTGAAAGCATGAGTAATACATCGGCTTGTACAAGCTGAGCGACAATAGCAGATAGCTGATCATTGTCGCCAAACTTGGTTAGGTGATCTAGCTCGTCGACTGCCACGGTGTCATTTTCATTAACAATCGGGATAATGTTCATTTTTAACAGCTGTTCTAAAGTGTTGGTTACATTTAATCGACTGGTTGGAAATTCGATGACGTCACGTGTCATTAATATTTGTCCAGTAAGTTGGCTATAGGTAGAAAAACGTTGTGTATAGATGTTCATAAGCTCCGCTTGTCCCACCGCAGCCACTGCCTGTTGCTCTCTAATCGTTTCAGGGCGCATGCTAAGGCCCATTTTGTTTAATCCTACACCGATAGCACCCGAGGAAACCAAGATGACTTCTTTTCCCTGATTTCTTAAGTCAGTAAGAACAAAAGCTAATTGATCAATCGCAGCTAGATTAATATTCCCATTTGGATAAATCAATGTACTGGTGCCAACTTTAATGACAATTCGATTGGCTTGTTGTAATTGTTTTCGCATAGATACACCTCTTTATACAGAAAAGAAACTGGGATAAATGATGTACCCAGCTCTCAATTTATTATTTTTTGTTACTTTCTAAGTCGTGTAAAAAAAGTCCACTTAATAGCTTTGGTTCAAACCAAGTTGATTTTGGCGGCATAATCTGTCCTGCATCTGCTACAGAAAGTAAGTCATCCATTGTAGTTGGAAAGACAGAAAAAGCTAGCGTCCATTCACCACTGTCCACTAAATTTTCCAACTCGCCCATTCCACGAATACCACCAACAAAGTCAATTCGTTGATCATTTCGAATGTCCGTGATTGAAAAAATAGATTCAAAGACTATTTTTTGTAAAAGAGAAACATCCAGCTGTTCAACAGGATCATTTGGAATAAGTGCTTCTTTTACAAAAAGAGCATACCATTCCCCTTTGAGATACAGGCCAAACGTTTTCGCTTTAGCAGGTTTTCCTTCCTCTACTTTTTTTATAATAAATGATTTCTCTAATTGTTGGAAGAAGTTTTCAGGAATTGGGACCTTTAATACACGGTTATAATCGAGTATTTCTAAATCTTCTTTTGGAAAAATAACAGATAAAAAGAAGTTGAAGGCAGCGTCCTTACCAGCTTCAGGAAATTCTTCATGTCTTTTTTGTCCAACTTTTACCGCAGATTCTGTGCGATGATGACCGTCAGCAATATATAAAGCTGGAACCTGTGTGTCAAAAGTTTGAGAAATAGTTTGAATGACTGCTGGGTCATCAATCCCCCATACTTGATGAGTGACATCATGGAAGCTAGTAAAGTGATAAAGTGGATGATGCTGTGCTTTCCACTGATCCATCAATGCTTGAATCGTGTCTTCTTTTCGATACGTCAAAAAAATCGGACTGGTATTTGCATCACAGGCATCGATGTGGTTGATGCGATCCACTTCTTTTTCAGGACGAGTATATTCATGTTTTTTTATTTTTCCTGCTTCATAGTCTTGAATAGATGTGCAGGCAACAATCCCTGTCTGACTTCTTCCATTCATCGTTAACTGATAAAGGTAGAGCATTGGGTGTTCTTCTTTTTGAAGCCAGCCTTTTTTTAGAAAAAGAGATAAATTTTCCGCTGCTTTTTGGTACACTCGTTTATCGTAAGCAGAAATGTCACTAGGCAGGTCAATTTCCGCTTTATCAATATGAAGATAAGAGTAAGGATTGTCTTTTGCCAGTGTCGCTGCTTCACTAGAATTTAATACATCGTAAGGAAGTGTCGCTATTTTTGAGACATATGTTTCATTAGGGCGGATGGCGTTAAATGGACGAACAACAACCATTAATAATGCACCCCTTCCTGATTTTTAATTGTACGTACATGGATGATTTTATCAGAATCTTGAATTTTTTCAGCAACAGACGCAATCTTTTTTTCATCGGTTTCCGCAATGTCAATGAGCGTATAGGCATAATCATCTCGGCTTTTATTAATCATTGTATCAATATTAATCCCTAAGTTGGCAATCCCTGAAGAAATGAGACCAAGCATGTTTGGAACATTCTTATGAATAATAGTAAATCGATAGGGAGAGTTAAAAGACATCTCTACTGTTGGAAAATTGACCGAACGCTTAATTTCTCCTGTTTCAAGGAATTTTTTCAAGGTTCGTGCAGCCATTTTTGCACAATTAATTTCTGCCTCTTCTGTAGATGCACCTAAGTGGGGCAAAACTAAGATGTTATCATTATGAAGCAAACGTTCATCAGCAAAATCAGTGACATAGCTTGCGATTTCTCCAGTGTTTACTGCTTCTAAAACAGCAGATGTATCTACTAGCTCTCCACGGGCAAAGTTTAAAAGAACGGCATTTTTTTTCATTTTCTGTAATTCTTGCGTACTTATTAAATGACGAGTCTCTTCATTTAATGGAATATGGATAGAAATGAAATCACAGTTTGCAAAAATTTCCTCTAACGAATTTGCGCGATTCACACGTCGTGAAATACTCCATGCAGTATCAACAGAAACAAAAGGATCGTACCCTGTGACCTCCATACCTAAACGATAGGCATCATTTGCAACCATGGCACCAATAGCGCCTAAGCCGACAACGCCCAGATGTTTACCTTCAAGCTCATGGCCGGCAAATTGTTTTTTGTTTGCCTCTGCTTGTTCTTCTACATCATCACCAGTAAGTGTTTGTACCCATTGAGCACCTTGAACAAGAGGGCGAACAGAAACCAAAAGACTCGCTAGTACAAGTTCCTTTACAGCATTTGCATTTGCACCGGGTGTGTTAAATACGACGATTCCTTTTTCTGCACATTCTTTTACAGGAATATTATTGGTTCCCGCACCTGCACGAGCAACAGCTAAAACTG
This sequence comes from Enterococcus phoeniculicola ATCC BAA-412, assembly GCF_000407505.1. GTDB lineage: Bacteria > Bacillota > Bacilli > Lactobacillales > Enterococcaceae > Enterococcus_K > Enterococcus_K phoeniculicola. Next base: position 24,694 of record NZ_ASWE01000005.1, on the reverse strand, counting down.
AGGTTGGAAAGTCGTATGAATGTAAATTTTGGCTTCTCAGGATTATTCCTGCTGGGGTCTCTGTTTGATTCATAGTAAATGCATCTGATGGAAAACGATTTAAACCTTCAGGGGCAATTTCATTAAACGTTTTAATATCATACATGATGTTAGTTTCCTCCATTTTCTTTTTCAAAGGCTTGCATGAAATCAATGAGCGCGTGGACACCTGCTATTGGAAATGCATTATATAGACTGGCACGCATCCCGCCAACTAAACGATGTCCTTTTAAATTTTCTAAGCCCATTTCTGTAGCTTCGGCAATGAATTTTTTATCCAAAGTCTCATTTCCTGTGATGAATGGAATATTGGTTAGCGAGCGATTAGCGGGATTGACAGGACTTGAAAACAGAGAAGAACGCTCAAGCGCTTGATAAAGAAGTGCAGCTTTTTCTTGATCTTGTTTGAACATTCCTGCAGCTGCTCCCTGTTCTTTTATCCATTCAAAAACAAGCTTTGCCATATAGATAGAAAATGTCGGAGGCGTGTTATAAAGAGAATGACTCTCTGCTTGGATTTTGTAATCAAGCATGGCGCTTGGAACTTCTGAAAGACCTAGTAAATCTTCTCGAATGATGACAACGGTCAATCCTGCAGGACCAATATTTTTTTGAGCCCCGGCATAAATGACGCCAAAATCTTCGACATTGTATTCATTAGCTAGGATATTTGAAGACATATCTGCGACCAAAGGAACCTTTCCTGTTTTAGGCAGGGTTGTAAAGGCAGTTCCTTCAATTGTATTGTTTGTTGTGATATGAACATAGGCAGCATCTGGATCAATCATCTCTTCAGTAACTTCCGGAATATAAGTGAAATTTTTTTCTTCACTGCTGGCAATCACTTCAACAGTGACGTTTGATAGTTTCTTCGCTTCAGAAATTGCTTTTTTTGACCAAGTTCCTGTGTTTATATATTGTGCTTTTTTATTTTGTGCGAGATTTAATGGTATCATTGTAAACTGAAGGCTTGCCCCTCCTTGTAAAAATAGCACGCGATAATTGTTTGGAATTTGCATAAGCTCTCTTAACAATTGCTCAGCATCTTGAATAATTGATTCAAATAAGGAGGAGCGATGACTCAGTTCCATAACGGACATTCCGCTGTTTTGGTAATTCAAAAGTTCGGATTTTGCTTTTTCCAATACAGGTTTAGGTAAAACGGCGGGACCGGCAGAAAAATTATACACAGTTTTCATACATCTATCTCTCCTTTTTTGTCATTATTCAATTAAAATTGAATAAAAATAAATGTGAAAACAATTATAACAGAAAGCGTTAGATGATAACAGTCTAATTTTCCTCGAGAAAAAGAGAGAGAATGAGGAAATTTTGTCTTAAAAAAGAAAACTTACTGAATATTTACTTAAGGCAGTTAGAAATGTAACCTCTCTATGTTAAAATAATTTTAAGAGAAATTAGGAGGGACATTAATGAGAAAAAGAGGATTTGAGATTGTTTCTACATTTGAAGATAAAGGGTTAAATTTACCACAAAGAGCAACAAAACATGCGGCTGGCTATGACTTTGAAGCAGCAAGTGATGTGACGATCCCAAGTATATGGAAGTCGGGAATTTTTGAAGGATTAAAAACACTTTTGGGAAAAGACGAACAATCTATTACCCAAGAAGAAAAGAAGCTGAAACCAGTATTAGTTCCAACTGGAATTAAGTCTTATATGGGAGACGAGGAGTATTTACAGTTAGCCAATCGTTCAAGTAATCCATTGAAACGTTTTTTAATTTTATCAAATGGGGTAGGCGTGATTGACAGCGACTATTACAATAATCCAGATAATGAAGGACACATTATGTTTCAATTTACTAATTTTGGTCTCAGAGATGTTCAAATTAAAAAGGGAGAACGAATTGGACAAGGGATTTTCCTGCCGTTTTTAAAAGCAGATCAAGATGTATCTGGAAACGTTCGGACAGGTGGCTTTGGTTCATCAAATAAATAAGAAGAAAATGGGTTTAAAGCGTAATTTATAGTAAGAATATGATAGAATAAAGAGACATCCAAAAGGTGAGGAGACGAGAGATGGCTAAAAAAGCAAAAGCACAATTCGTTTGTCAATCTTGTGGGTATGTATCACCAAAATATTTAGGACGATGTCCAAACTGTGGGCAATGGAACTCCATGGTAGAAGAGATTATTCAAGATACAACCGATCGCCGAGTGCGTACAAGTATAACAGGACAAAAAGCACAGCCAACAAAGCTGACTGATGTTATTCCTAAGAAGGAACCTAGAGTAAAAACAAAGCTTTCTGAATTAAATCGTGTGTTAGGCGGCGGAGTTGTTCCAGGCTCACTTGTTTTAATTGGTGGGGATCCCGGAATTGGGAAATCAACCTTACTTTTACAAGTGTCACAGCAATTAGCAGCCACAGGTGGGAAAGTCCTGTATGTATCAGGAGAAGAAAGTGCGGATCAAATCAAGATGCGTGCAGAGCGTCTGGGTGCGATTGATAATGAATTTTATTTGTATGCAGAGACAGATATGCATGAAATTAGCAGGGCAATCGAGAATATGGCGCCTGATTATGTCATTATTGACTCCATTCAAACCATGACGCAGCCAGATATTACAAGCGTTGCGGGGAGTGTTAGTCAGGTTCGTGAGACAACCGCAGAACTTTTAAAGCTTGCAAAAACAAATGGTATTGCCATTTTTATTGTGGGACATGTTACAAAAGAAGGCTCCATTGCAGGTCCTCGGATGTTAGAGCATATGGTTGATACTGTTTTATATTTTGAAGGAGAAAAGCATCACAGCTTTCGAATTTTGCGGGCAGTCAAAAACCGATTTGGTTCCACCAATGAAATTGGAATTTTTGAAATGCGCGAGCAAGGGCTAGTCGAAGTGGCGAACCCTTCACAAGTCTTTTTAGAAGAGCGTCTAGCAGGAGCAACGGGTTCTGCTATTGTGGTTGCGATGGAAGGAAGCCGTCCTATCTTGGTGGAAGTTCAGGCACTGGTTACTCCTACCATGTTTGGAAATGCGAAACGAACGACGACTGGCTTAGATTTTAATCGAGTTTCGTTAATCATGGCAGTTCTTGAAAAGCGAGCAGGGTTGCTGTTGCAAAATCAGGATGCTTATTTAAAAGCAGCAGGTGGCGTAAAGCTTAATGAACCAGCAATTGATTTGGCGGTGGCGGTAAGTATCGCCTCAAGCTATCGGGAAAAAGGAACCAAAACGACCGAATGTTTTATTGGCGAGATTGGACTGACAGGAGAAATTCGTCGGGTAAGCCACATTGAACAACGAGTACGTGAAGTTCAAAAGCTAGGCTTTACAAAAGTCTATCTGCCCAAAAATAATTTAAGCGGTTGGGAGCCTCCTAAAGGAATTGAAGTTGTGGGTGTCGCAACGATAGGAGAAACCCTTAGAAAAGTTTTTGGCGCTTCAAATTAAAGAAATAGACAAAATGTAAAATGAATCAGTTGAAGAGTCGGAGACATACCTGTTATTAGTTACTCCAGACCTTCTAAAATCTAACTAGTAGGTTGGGAATAGAAGAAAATCCTGTCCCAACCTCTGATTCTTTCTATAGAAAAAAGACTCATTGAGCGTTTTCGTATACAATAAAAAATAAACTGGAGGGATGAATATGCAAAAACGAGTAATTACATTGTTAATGGTCATTGCCGGCGCAAGTTTAGGCATTTCTTTTTTACCAACGGCTTGGAAAGCGTTAGGTTACAGCAATAATAACTGGCTCAACAATTATTTAGTCAATAGCTTGCTTGGTGCACTTATTTTCTTTTTATTATCTTTACTATTGGCAAAATACATTGTGACAGGACTAAGACGTATTGAAACAAAATTAAGCGAGGTAAGTTTAACTTATCTGTTGTTTGGTGCGGTAGGTGCCATCATTGGCTTAACATTAGGAGTGATACTCTCTACTCCCCTATACAATTTAGAACTACCATTCATCAATAGCGTGGTTCCTATTTTACTAATGATTATCTTGGGTTATTTAGGCTTTAGAATGGGGACAACACGAATTGAAGAATGGAAGAAAATTTTCACTCCTAAACAAAAAAAGACAGACAGCGCACCAGAAAGCCAACTGCTAGACAGAAAAGTGGAGGATCATTTCCACAAATATAAAATCTTAGATACAAGCGTCATTATTGACGGACGAATTTATGATATTGCGAAATCAGGATTTTTAGAGGGCGTGATATTGATTCCAAACTTTGTTTTATATGAACTGCAGTATATCGCAGATTCAGGAGATAGCTTAAAGCGTGTACGTGGTCGTCGGGGACTGGATATCCTAAATTCTTTACAAAAAGAAGAGGGAATCACTGTTGAAATGTACGACGGAGATTTTGAGGACATCACAGAAGTGGACAGTAAGCTCATCAAATTAGCGAAGCTTTTAGATGGTGTAGTAGTAACTAATGACTATAATTTGAACAAAGTTTCAGAGTTTCAAAATGTTCCGGTGTTAAATATCAATGCGTTAGCCAATGCAGTCAAACCTGTAGTGATTCCGGGAGAAACGATGGAAGTCTTATTAGTGAAAGCCGGAACTGAGCGACAGCAAGGAGTTGCTTATCTGGATGACGGAACAATGATTGTGGTTGAAGATGGGCAGCACTATATGAATGAACGTATTCAAGTAGTGGTAACAAGCGCACTTCAAACGGCAGCAGGTCGAATGATTTTTGCAAAGCCTGCACATTCTGGTCGGGGGATTGACGGAGCAAAAGGGTCTGCGAACAAAAAAGAAAAATAATCTTCATTAGGAAGGAAAAGTTCAGAGACTTAGCTTTACTAATTTGCGTATTGATTGTACAATTTTAGCTGAACAGTCAATGAGAAACATGCAAGAATAAGTGGAAAGAAAACTCGATTTTTATTTACTGCTATCTGAATGGAAGAAAAGGTTTTTATTGACAAGAATCTATCGTTCTCTTTGTAAAGATACTTAGAGAAAAGTAAGGAAAGAGGAAGAATTATGACGAAAGTACGTGTACGTTATGCACCAAGTCCAACCGGTCATTTACACATTGGAAATGCGCGAACAGCATTATTCAACTATCTATTTGCCCGTCACAATGATGGAGATTTCATTATCCGTATCGAGGATACTGACCAAAAAAGAAATATTGAAGATGGCGAAAAAAGCCAACTAGAAAACTTAGCTTGGTTAGGAATGGATTGGGATGAATCACCAGAAAATCCTGGGGAATATGGTCCTTACCGTCAATCAGAAAGAAAAGAAATTTATCAACCGCTAATTGATCAGTTGTTAGCGAGCAACCATGCTTACAAATGCTATTGTACAGAAGAAGAGCTTGAAGCAGAAAGAGATGCGCAGCGTGCACGTGGAGAAATGCCCCACTATGCTGGAAAATGTGCCAACCTAACACCTTCAGAACAAGCAGAAAAAGAAGCACAAGGATTAGAGCCAGTGATTCGTTTCCGTGTTCCTAGAAACTCTTCATTTACATTTAATGATATGGTCAAAGGAGAAATTGTTTTTGAATCAGATAATGTCGGCGGCGATTTTGTTATCCAAAAACGTGATGGCATGCCAACGTATAACTTTGCCGTAGCAGTAGATGATCACATGATGAAAATTACACACGTATTGCGTGGAGACGACCACATTGCCAATACGCCAAAACAATTGATGGTCTATGAAGCATTTGGTTGGACACCGCCTGTGTTTGGTCATATGACGTTAATTATTAATACAGAAACTGGGAAAAAATTAAGTAAACGCGATGAGTCTATTCTTCAATTTATTGAACAGTATCGCGAACTGGGGTATTTACCAGAAGCAATGTTTAACTTTATTTCTCTATTAGGCTGGTCACCAGTGGGAGAAGAAGAACTCTTCAATCAAGAAGAATTGATTAAAATGTTTGATCCAAGTCGATTAAGCAAATCACCTGCTGCATTTGATGCGAAAAAATTAGAGTGGGTAAACAATCATTACATCAAAGAAATGGATTTAGATGTTTTAACAGACATGTGTATTCCTTATCTTGCAGCAGATGGACGAATTGAAAAAGAGCTAACACCTGAAAAATTAGAATGGTTGAAAAAAGTTGTCAGCTTGTATCAACCTCAAATGAGCTATGCAGCAGAAATCGTCGATGTCTCTAATCTATTCTTCATTGAACATCCTGTGTTGGATGAAGCAGCAAAAGAAGTATTGGCAGGAGAAACCGTGCCGACTGTTTTAGCAGCATTCAAAGCTCAGCTTGAAGCACTAGAAGTTGTGGATGTACCAAGCATTAAAGCGGCCATCAAAGCGGTTCAAAAAGAAACAGGCGTGAAAGGGAAAAATCTCTTTATGCCAATTCGTGTTGCTGTTTCAGGACAAATGCATGGTCCTGAATTAGGAGAAACGATCGAATTATTAGGAAAAGAAAAAGCGTTAGATCATTTAAATAAAGTTCTTTAATAAACACAATGAACAGAAAGAAGTAGCAAAATCAGCACCTTTAGAGAGACTGTGGTTGGTGAAAACAGTTGGTGACGATTTTGTGAAATGCATCTGGAAGTGGTTTGGGCGAAATAGAGGTAGCTCAAAACGATTGGCGTCGTTACACGCTTAGAGGCAGCTGTAAAAATGGATAGCTGTAAAAAAAAGTGGAACCACGCAGGAAAAGTGCGTCTTTTAGATAAGGAGACTTATTTAAAAGGCGTTTTTTTTATTAGAATTTTTTAGCGATTAAAAAATGGAATACTAAGAGGAAATCACAGACTTTGTTCCCGCCATTCATCAGTAAAACGCGTAGGATAAATAATTGAGTTATGTGCACTCTCGGTGGTGACAAAGAAAGGAGTCAGAGGATGAGCTGGTTTAAAAAAGGAATAGAAGCAGCAAAGAAAAATGATCCGGCTGCTCGTTCAACGATGGAAATCGTGTTGACCTATCCAGGATTTCACGCTCTTTTTTGGCATCGGGTTTCTCATGTTCTTTATCGTCGTCATTTCTATCTTTTGGCGAAGATGCATGCACAATTTTGGCGTTTCATTACGGGAGTTGAAATACATCCCGGTGCAAAAATTGCTGCAGGTGTGTTTATCGATCATGGGATGGGTGTCGTTATTGGAGAGACAGCTGAGATTGAAGAGGATGTAGTTCTTTTCCACGGCGTAACCTTGGGGGGAACAGGAAAAGATCACGGGAAAAGACATCCAACCGTAAAAAAAGGCGCATTGATTTCAGCAAATGCACAGATATTAGGACCTATTACAATTGGAGAAAAGGCAAAAATCGGAGCAAGTGCGGTTGTTATTAAAGATATACCAGACGGAGCGACAGCTGTGGGCATTCCTGCAAAGGTAGTACGAATAAATGGAGAGAAAGTGAGGAACACAGATGATTCAAATTTATAATACATTAACAAGAGAAAAAGAAGTCTTTCAACCGATTCAAGAAAACAAAGTAGGCATGTATGTTTGTGGTCCGACGGTTTATAACTATATTCATATTGGAAATGCGCGCAGTACAATCGCGTTTGATACTATTCGCCGCTACTTTGAATATCGTGGATATGAAGTAAACTATGTCTCTAATTTTACAGATGTAGATGATAAAATTATCCGGGCAGCAAAAGAATTGAACCTTACTGCACCAGAAGTAGCGAATCGATTTATTGAAGCATTTGAAGAAGATACAAAAGCATTGAATGTTCTTCCTGCAAATTTACATCCACGTGTGATGGATCATATGCCTGACATTATCACATTTATTGACGCTTTAATTGAAAAGGGCTATGCGTATGAATCATCAGGAGATGTCTATTATCGTACGCGTAAATTCCCTCAATATGGGCAGCTAAGCGATCAATCTGTCGATGAATTAGAGATAGGAGCAAGTCAACGTATGGGTGCAGAGCAACAGCTAAAAGAAGATCCATTAGACTTTGCTTTATGGAAATCAGCGAAGCCAGAAGAAATTTCGTGGGATTCGCCTTGGGGAAAAGGACGTCCAGGCTGGCATATCGAATGTTCTGTTATGGCGACAAAGCATCTTGGCGATACAATTGATATCCATGGAGGCGGACAAGATTTGGAGTTTCCTCATCATGAAAATGAAATTGCACAAAGTGAAGCGAAAACAGGGAAAACTTTTGCCAATTACTGGATGCATAACGGATATGTGACGATTGGTGAAGACGATGAAAAAATGAGCAAATCTCTGGGGAATTTCGTGACAGTACATGAATTGGTGAAGAAAGTTGATCCGCAAGTCCTGCGATTTTTCATGGCGACTACCCAGTATCGACGCCCAATTCGCTACAGTGAGACGACGCTAAAAGAAGCTGCAACAAATCTTCAAAAACTTCGTACAGCATTTGAAAATAGTCAATTTCGCTTAGCTTCAGCAGTAGAAACTACTCCTGAGGATGAACAAAAGCTAGAAGAATTAACCGTACTAGAGAATCGTTTCACAGAAGAGATGGATGATGATTTTAATACTGCAAATGGCATCACACTTGTTTATGAGTTTGCAAAATGGTTAAATACGTATAGTGAGGAAGCGGTGGTATCTAAAACTGTTTTGTCTGCAGGATTGGAAAAATATCGTCAGTGGCTCAGTATTTTCGGTATTGAATTTTTGTCTAATGAATTAGTGGACGAAGAAGTAGATCAATTGATTGAAGAACGTATTCAAGCACGAAAGAATCGTGATTTTGCTCGTAGTGATGAGATTCGCGATCAGCTAAAAGAACAAGGGATTATCTTGGAAGACACGCCTCAAGGAACGAGATGGAGAAGAGAGCTATGAGAGATCATACACAACTAAATGGCTTGGCACTAGCCTATGTCGGTGATGCAATTTATGAAATTTATATTCGGGACTACCTTGTAGAAGAGGGGTTAACAAAGCCTAATCAGCTTCATCGAACAGCGACACACTATGTTTCTGCAAAAGCACAGGCGATGCTTATTCAAGCGATGTTAGCAGAGAATCTGTTAACTGGAGAAGAAGAGCTTTTTTATAAGCGTGGACGAAATGCAAAGAGTCATACCAGTGCAAAAAATGCGGATATTACTACGTATCGAGTTGCGACAGGGTTTGAATCCTTGATGGGCTATCTTCATTTAACAAAACAAACGACACGGTTAGAAGAGCTAGTAGGCTGGTGTATAGAAAAGGTGGGTGAGCAAAAATGAAAAACGAAAAAAGAAAGAATGAACGTGAGCACGCGCAGTCAAAAAATAGAGGAAATGACCGAAGAAAATCAAGTGGTTTCCATGGAAAAGATGAGAAACGAAAGCAGACATCTTACCAGACGAAAACTAAACAGCAACGTCCAAAAGAAACGTATCAGTCTTCAGAACTTGCAGGAAGTTCTGAAGAATTAGCAGATAATTTTGTCTTTGGCTTCCATGCAACTACAGAGGCATTGCAGCAAGGTCGTGGAAATAAACTCTTTTTACAAGAGGATGCCCGTGGAGAAAAAATAGAAGAATTGAAGGCATTAGCTAAAGAGCAATCTGTTCCTGTAAAATGGGTACCTAAACAAAAGCTGGAGACCTTGAGCGATCATGGTGTGCATCAAGGAATGGTACTGGCTATTACCCCTTATGAATACCTTTCTCTAGAAGAATTACTAGAAGTGGGAGAAAAAGAAGAAGAACCATTCTTTTTAATTTTGGATAGCTTGGAAGATCCTCATAATTTTGGCTCAATCTTAAGAACAGCCGATGCAAGCGGGGTTACAGGCGTAATTATTCCCAAACATCGTGCAGTAGGAATTACACCAGTAGTAACCAAGGCTTCTACGGGAGCAGTTGAATATGTACCCATTGCTCGTGTGACGAATTTAACGCATGCAATTCAACAATTGAAGGAAAAGAACTTTTGGATTTTTGGTACGGATATGCAAGGTACAAACTACCAAAAATGGAATACAAAAGGGTCGATTGCCTTGATTGTTGGAAATGAAGGACGTGGTATGAGTCAAGGGCTGAAAAAAGAGGTAGACGAAATGCTCACAATACCAATGGTGGGTCATGTGCAAAGTTTGAATGCAGGAGTTGCAGCAGGCTTATTGATGTATGAAGTTGTGCGAAAGCGCCATGGAGGCTAACGAGTATGAAGAGTCAATTACTGATTGTGGATGGATACAATATGATTGGTGCTTGGCCTGAGCTAGTACAGCTAAAAAAGCAGGATCTGCTGGAAGACGCACGAGAGGCTTTGCTCAATCGTTTATCAAATTATGCAAAATATGAAGGAATAAAAATTATTGTTGTTTTTGATGCTCAGTTAGTTCCTGGTATTCAACAAAATTACAAGAAATATCAGTTATCCGTTGTTTTTACAAAAGAAGAGGAAACAGCTGATAGTTATATTGAACGGATTGCCGGAGAATTAAATACACGATTAACACAAGTGACAGTAGCGACAAGTGACTTGGCAGAACAATGGGTAGTCTTTTCACAAGGCGCTTTGCGAACCTCTGCCAATGAATTGTATAAGAGCATTAAAAAAACAGAAAAATCAATTGCTCAGGATAGTAAAGATATGCATTTTATTGACTTCCGACGAAACTCTCCGTGGAATGAAGACCAATTAAAAAAACTTTCCGAAAAGTTGGAAGATTTATCAAAAGATAAATAAACCCAATATAAGCAAATTTTCCTAATAAAATTAAATGGTATGCTTCTTCTGAAATAAACTTGGAAGGAGCACTTTTTTTATGGACATTATTAAGGCGGCAAAGGAGGGGGACGAGGATGCTTTTGCACAACTATTTCAACAATATCGCCCAATTGTTTATCATCTGCAGAAAAAGTATTATATACGGGATTTTGATTCGGATGACTGGTTACAAGAGGGGCAAATCATTTGTTATCAATCCCTGAAGGCATTTGATGAAAAAAATGGTGCAACCTTTGGCAGTTTTTTTAAGCGGGCCATGGAAAATCGAATTCGCAGTTTACTGCGCAGACAGCATGCATTAAAGAGACGGACAGCAGAGTTATCAGTATCATTGGAAGAAAAGATGGAAGTTGAAGGGTCAGAGTTTCTAGTGAGTAGCGGTTTTGAAGAACCGTATGCACTTGAAAATTTATTAATTAGAGAAGCCTTAGGAGACTATGAGTCTATCTTTTCAAGTTTTGAGAAAGAAGTACTAAATGCCTATCTGTTAGGAGAAAGTTTAGAAGATATTGCTGAAAAAAAATCTATGGATATTAAAAAAATTCGTAGTGCATATGACCGTGCGAAAAGAAAAATAGGCAATCAAATGAATGACTCTCGATAGAAAATGAAAAAAAGAAAAGAGTCCCTCATCTTTTTGTAAAGAAAATAATATTGCAATTCGTTTTTTTCTGTGGTAAACTTGTAATTTTTCATAATATATGATAGTATGTTACTTGAGGTGAACTTTTATGCCAACAACTTTAGCAACGATTAAAAAGGATTTAGAGGGACGTATCGGGAGTCAAATTATGTTAGTTGCTCAAACAGGGAGAAAGCGCCAAACAGAACGTAAGGGTGTGCTTACAGAAACGTATCCTTCTGTTTTTGTAGTGGATTTAGATCCAGATGAAAACTCTTTTGAGCGTGTTTCTTACAGCTATTCTGATGTACTGACAAGAACTGTCGAAATCGAATTCTTATCTGAAGCAATATAAACTAGAGGAGTGGGTGTGAGAATCCATTCTTCTTTTTTTTCTTTTGAAAGGGGCCTTTTTATGGAATATACCGTAAAAACATTTGATGAATTAACCACAGTAGAGTTTTATCAATTAATCAAAACAAGAATTGCTGTATTTGTTGTCGAGCAAAATTGTGCCTATCAGGAAGTAGATGCGTTAGATCCAGTTGCTTGGCATACGTATTTGAGAAACGGTGAAGAGATATGTGCCTATACTCGTGTATATAAAAGTAACGATGGGGTACACATTGGTCGTGTACTTGTAAAGGAAGATTATCGAAATCAGCAACTAGGAAGAAAGATTGTCCAGTTAACATTAGACTGGATTCAGTCCGTATTTCCTAATACGCCAATCATTATAGGCGCCCAAGCCCACTTGCAAAATTTTTATCGTACATTTGGGTTTCAGCCAACTTCTGAAGTGTATTTAGAAGATGATATTCCACACATTGATATGGAAATCCGTCCTTAAGCAAGAAAAGAACCTTAGCCGTCATTTTACAAATCACATTGTAGAATCACTCTAAGGTTCTTTTTTTATTTTTTGGGTTTTATTCTTTTGGTAAGTTTTCGCGTGTAGCTGTTTCGTTTGCTGTTTGTTTTTCTAGCAAGTCACGAATCTCACTTAAATAGATTTCAACAGCAGGTGTTTCTTCAATTACTTCTTCAGTTTCTGTTTTCTTACGAAGATTTTTCGCTCGATTGGCTGCTTTAACCACTAAGAATAAAACAAATCCGGTTAAGATAAAGGTAATAATCGCTGTAATGACATCACCAAAGGCAAATTTTACCCCCTTGACTGGTGAATAATCAAGTATTGAAGTTGCTTCTTGTAAGTCTTTGCCATTTGTAAACAAAGAAATGAATAAAGCAACTAATGGTGTAATCAGGCCTTCAACAATTTTATTAATAATAGCAGTAAAAGCACTCCCAATCACAACCCCAACAGCTAAATCTAGTACATCCCCTTTAGTGATAAACTCTTTAAATTCTTTAAGCACGTTGTTTCCTCCTTTACAATCGTTGGTTTAAGTATAACTAACAACCGAAAAAAGTTGAACTAATAAACATTTAAAATAGTTCAGAAATTCATAAAAGATTGTCTAGCTATGCTATAATTAATGATACTTGAAAGAAGTGTAAAGGAGCTTTTAAATAGATGATGACTGAATTAGTAAATGGGGTAAATCTTCATATTTTACCTACTGAAAAATATAAAACCTTACGAGTCTTTGTCCGCTTTACGACAAGACTAGACCAATCAACTATAACCAAAAGAACGCTGCTTAGCAGTTTATTGGAAACCAACAGCTTACATTACCCAGATCAAACGAAATTAAGTGCGCAGTTAGCGGAGCTTTATGGCGCAAGTTTTGGGCTAAATGTTGGAAAAAAAGGAAATCTTCACTGGTTAAATGCTGGTTTAAATGTGGTGAATGGAAAATATGTTTCTGATACAGAGCTGTTACCAGAGGTCGTTAATTTTCTGAAAGAGGTTTTATTTTTCCCGAATATACAAGAGGGAACCTTTGAACCAAAAACATTTGCGCTAGAGAAAGAAAACTTACGCTCTTATTTGGAAAGCTTAAAAGAAGACAAGCAAACCTATGCTTCTTACGCGCTACAGGAGTTATATTTTGGAAAAGATGAGCACCAGAAAATACCAAGTTTTGGTACGGTGGAAGCATTACAAAAGCTGACTGCACACGAGATGGCAGACTACTATCAAGAAATGATAACGAAAGATCAGGTAGATATATTTGTCGTAGGTGATGTAGACGAAAAAGAAGTGACTTCTCTGATGAAACAGCTACCTTTTGCCCCAAGAGAAGTGAGTCGTCCAGACATTTTTTACCGTCAACCAATTGAGAATATTATTGCCGAACGTCAAGAACAGGAGCCAATTACGCAAGCGAAGCTGAATCTTGCTTATACAACGAATATTTATTATGGGGAAGCCCAACGGTTTGCTTTGATGGTCTTTAATGGACTTTTTGGGGGATTTCCTCACTCCAAGCTGTTTATGAATGTTCGAGAAAAAGAGAGTCTGGCTTATTATGCTTCTAGTAGTGTTGACACATTTAGAGGGTATATGACGGTTCAAACAGGCATTGATGGTGAGAATAGAAACAAAGTGATGCATTTGGTTGCCGAACAGTTAGAGAGTCTTCGTCAAGGAGAAGTGTCTGAGCTGGAGTTAGCTCAAACGAAAGCCATGTTGAAAAACCAGTATCTTTTATCTTTAGATAGTCCACAGTCAGCAATTGAAACCAATTATTTAAATCACTGGCTGCCAGAGACCGCATTAACTGATGAAGAATGGTTAAACCGTTTGAATAAAATCACGATTGAAGAAGTTCAAGCCGTAGCGAAACAAGTAAAACTGCAAGCGATATTCTTTTTAGATGGGGAGAAAATCCATGAATAAAACTTACTATGAACAAATAAATGAAGTATTGTATGAAGAAACATTACCCAATGGCTTACGTGTCTTTTTATTACCAAAAAATGACTACCATAAAACCTATGGGCTCTTTACGACAGATTATGGCTCCATTGACAATGAATTTATTCCCTTAGGTGAAACAGCACTTACAAAAGTTCCAGATGGTATTGCTCATTTCTTAGAGCACAAAATGTTCGAAAAAGAAGAAGGCGATGTTTTTCAGCTTTTTGGACAACAAGGGGCCTCAGCCAATGCGTTTACCAGTTTTACGAAAACCAGTTATTTATTTTCAACAACAGATCAAGTGACAAAGAATTTGGAAACGCTGATTGATTTTGTTCAAGCGCCTTATTTTACGGAAGAGACCGTGGAAAAGGAAAAAGGAATCATTGGGCAGGAAATTCAAATGTATGAGGATGATGCTAATTGGCGCCTTTTTTTTGGCATACTAGGAAATTTGTATCCCAAACACCCGCTTCATATTGATATTGCTGGAACAGTTGAAAGTATTGCAGAAATAACGGCGGAAGATTTGTACACTTGTTACCATACATTTTACCACCCAAGTAATATGACTTTATTTGTTGTGGGAAAAATGGAGCCTGAGATAATGATGGAAACCATTCGTAAAAATCAGGCAAGTAAAGAGTTTGCTCCGGCAAAAGAGCTAGTTCGTCACTTTCCAAAAGAAGAAAAAACGGACATCATAAAAGAGAGTCAGCTTGAGATGGCCATCACACGACCTAAGTTTATTTTAGGCATAAAAGGAACAGCGGAGCTGCCAGAAGAAGGGCGTGAACTTCTTCGATTTAAGTTGGCGATGAGTCTGCTCATGCAGTTGCTATTAGGAAATACCTCTCAAAATTATTTAACGTTATATAATTCTGGAGTAATCGATGATTCCTTTGGTTTTGAATTTAATTTAGATCGAAGCTTTTATTTTGCTGATTTTGGCGGTGATGCGGAATTACCTAAAGAAGCAGCCGATGAAATTGAACGTGTATTAGTAAATTATAAAGAAAATACAGAAATTAACGAAGAAAATTTAATTCTTTTGAAGAAAAAAATGCTGGGAAAATATTTCCAGTCATTAAATTCGTTGGAATATATTGCCAATCAATTCACACAAAGTTTATTTGGTGAAACGACCTTGTTTGACATGCCTGAGGTTATTCAGTCAATTGAATTGTCCGATATATTCACTGTAGCAGACTCATTTATTCAGCCAGAAAACTTTAGCCGATTTTTTATGTATCCTAAAAAATAAGTTAGTCGATAGACCGTTTTTTTCGAGTAAATGAAAGTCAAGGAAGCATGTGCCTGTAAAAACTGATTCTTTGAAGACCGTGTTGAGTGATAAGTGAAGCAAGGAGGGTGGGCTATAACTTGGATAGTTATAACCCACCCTCGTAAAATCTTAATAAAAGCTGGGAAGAGATGGCCCTATTTGGTGTTGCAAACCATGATAGTTCACCTCTAATGATGCACAGTCTCTACGCAGTTTCCGAAGCTGAACACTTCGGTTCCAATCTTTTTCCATCTATTCTTACAAACCAGAAAAAACTATTAAGTTTCGTTTTAGACTTGTAAGAAACCTATCCCAATCAAGAATTTTTTGTGGTATCCTTAGAGATGTTGGAAATAGAGAATTAGTTGTTTTCTGAGCGGTCAACAAGCTTGTCTTGTGGTGAATCTGCAGAGATAAGACATTTAGAAAAAAATCAAAAACAAGTAGATGATTTTGGCATTCCTGCATTATCTGCTATTATATTTTACAGATGTTTTATTCAAAAGAGTTACTGGATGATAGTCGTAACTATTACTTAGTAAAAATAGCCGTTGTTAACTAAGAAGCTGATGGATGTTACGAAAGCTGAGAAGCTAGACAATAGCTATATGGAATAGGAAACAAAGAAAAAAATCGTGAGAAAAAACCGCATACGATGCGAATGAAACATGATTGAAACGACAAATTAAATGACAGAAGTTGCCTTTTGGGGAACTGATTGAACGAAAAATAGACTGGAGAAGATGAGCGAGTGGCCAATGGATATATAGGAGCAAAATTACGGCAAGCCCGTTTAGATAAAAATATTTCGTTAGATGAACTACAGCAAATGACGAAAATTCAAAAACGCTATTTAGAGGCAATTGAATCAGACAATTATGATTCTTTACCCGGCACTTTTTATGTTCGCGCGTTTATTAGACAGTATGCGAATGCAGTAGGAGAAGACGGTGAACACCTAGTAGCGGTATTTAATGGGGAAGAGGATTTATATCCCGTAGAACGTATCAAACGTCCTGAGCCTGAACTTGCAAATGGTTCAAGAAAAGATATTTATGAAGAAGAGCATACACCCAATCGACTGATACGAAGTCTTCCTGCAATTGCTTTGGGCTTAGTGGCACTTGCTATCTTGATTGTTGTGTTTTATTATACTTGGCAAAACCGTCAATCTGATCCGATGATTGCAAGTCCGAACACTTCTATTAGTGTGGATGGCATTTCTGATACACAAACAAAAGAAACATCAAGCCAGACGACTGAATCTTCAACGGTGGAATCGACAGAAAGTTCAACACAAGAAACGTCTACAGAAGAATCGAAAGAATCTAAGATGAAGATTAGCCTGGACAGTGAATCTGGGGATGATGTGAACATGACGTTAGCCGAAGTAAAAGAGCCAATCAAACTTGATTTTGAAGGTCAAACGGGTCCTTGCTGGTTAGGGGTAATGGTTGATGGCGCCTATATTTATCAGTACACACTGCAACCAGATGAAAAACAATCAACGACATTGCCAGCCAATGTAGCTAACGCAACGATAATTATTGGTGCCGGTGCAAATGTTAAAATAAAAGCCAATGGTGAGAGTTTAGCCTTTAATCCAACCAATACAGCGTTAAGAAAAAATGTGAATATGACAATCACCTACCAGGAAAACAATTAAGAGATTGGGATAGCGGCATTCAGCTCTGAGAACCCATCAGGTACAGCTCTTCATCTGCTTTTGAAAGAAAAAGATGAAGAGAGGTACTTTCAGTTTGTTTCCGATACCTTCAACTCCAGCATGTTCCATGCGTCGAAGTTGTTGAGAGTGAAACGAAGTGGAGCTGAGTCCCTTCCTTCTCCAACCTTTAGCAATATTTTAGAAGTTCTGGAAGTAACTAGTATAGTTATGTCCCAGACTTTTCTTATTTTTTACATGAATAAAATGACTTTAGTGGAAAGTTTTAACTTCCTAACGTAGAATAATAGGGAGTAAGAGAGGGGTATTGTAGTGAATTTACCAAATAAATTAACGGTTTTACGTATTTTTATGATTCCTGTTTTTATTTTGATTATGGTTCTTAATCTGGACTGGGGAACGCTCCATGTGGGAGAGGTGAATCTAGCGGTTACACAACTAGTCGCAGCGATTATTTTTGCAGTGGCAAGCATCACCGACTGGCTAGATGGAAAAATAGCTCGCTCCCAAGGGCTAGTGACGAATTTCGGGAAATTTGCAGACCCATTAGCTGATAAAATGCTTGTTATGACGGCGTTTATTATGTTAGTTGGGCAAGATAAAGCGCCGAGTTGGGTTGTTGCAATTATTGTTTGTCGTGAATTAGCAGTAACAGGGCTACGTTTATTGTTAGTCGAAGGTGGCGAAGTCATGGCTGCAGCATGGCCAGGAAAAGTAAAGACGGCTACACAAATGGTGGCAATTATTTTATTACTAATTGACAATGTACCATTTAATCTTACAGGAATTCCAGTTGCACAAATTATGTTATATATTTGCTTAGTATTTACTATTTACTCAGGAGTAGATTACTTTGCCAAAAATAGTGATGTGTTTAAGGGATCAATGTAATACGGAATGAATAAGGTGCAGATTCATTTGCAACTATTCATTTTATCTATTGAATGAAGAGAAGTAGGAGCTAAATCATGTATTAGCTTCTTTTTTTTGATAAAATAAAAGAGAAAAGTAGAAAAGGCGTATGTTACTAGAGAAGAGGGAAAGTAATGAAGGCAGAGATTATTGCAGTTGGAACAGAATTATTGTTAGGGCAAGTTGTTAATACAAATGCAACATTTTTATCGGAGCAGCTCGCTGATTTGGGGATGGAGGTCTACTATCAAACCGTTGTAGGAGATAATCGGAATCGATTAGAGGAGCTGTTAAATTTAGCAGATAAACGAAGTGATTTGATTGTGTTATGCGGAGGTTTGGGACCAACAGAGGATGATTTGACAAAAGAGGTTGTCGCAAGGCATGTAGGCAAGTCTCTCGTACAGGATCCTAAGGGCTATCAGATTCTTCTACACTTTTTTGAAAACTCACAGCGAGTGATGACTGAAAATAATTTACAGCAGGCGTTAACAATCCAAGATAGTATTACGTTACAAAATCCAAATGGTTTGGCAGTAGGGTCATTGTATCAAGGAGAAAAGAGTACCTATTTATTATTACCGGGTCCCCCAAGCGAATTAAAACCAATGTTTCGCCAAAATGCAGTGCCAGAATTACAAAAGGTCTTTCCGACAGAGGAAAAGCTCTATTCAACAGTTCTACGTTTTTACGGCATTGGCGAATCGCAGTTAGTGACTGATCTCGCTGATTTAATTGATGGGCAAACGAATCCTACAATTGCTCCTTACGCTAAGGAAAACGAAGTCACGTTGCGAATCACTGTAAAAACAGGCGATGAGAATGAAGCAGAAAAATTGCTTAAAGAGCTAGAGCAAAAAATACTTCAGCGAGTGGGTGAATTTTTCTATGGCTATGGTGATGATAATAGTTTAGCAAAAGTAGTTGTTGATTTATTGCGGGCCCATGGAAAAACAGTGACAGCAGCGGAAAGTCTGACTGCTGGAATGTTTCAGTCAACCTTAGGCAGTATTTCTGGTGTTTCCGAAGTGTTCCCAGGAGGACTTGTCACCTATTCACCCAAACTAAAAATTGCACTTCTAGGGGTGAAAGAGGAGACTATCGAAAAATATGGCGTAGTGAGTGAAGAATGTGCAAAAGAAATGGCAGTAAATAGCTTAGCACTTGGACAAACGGATTTTGCGCTCTCCTTTACGGGTGTTGCTGGCCCAGATGAATTGGAAGGACAAGCAGCAGGAACCGTATGGATTGGCTTAGCAAAAAGGGATGGACAAGTGGAAGCACGCTGTTATCACTTTAATCGAAACCGTCAGTACGTCCAACAAAGTGCAGTCATGAAAGGCTTAGACTTAATTCGGCGGGCAATTTTAACAGAAAAATAAAAATGCGAATATTTGTTCGGTTTTTCTTGATTTTTTTGAAAAAAAAAGCTATTATTGATTTATTGAAAAGAAATGTAAACAGTATGTTTAAACTATAAGGAGGATTATCCGATTGGCAGATGATCGTAAAGCAGCCTTAGATGCTGCACTAAAAAGAATAGAAAAGAATTATGGTAAAGGCTCTATTATGAAGCTAGGCGAAAAAATTGACCAACAAATCTCTGTAATTCCAAGTGGTTCATTAGCCCTTGATGTTGCCTTAGGCGTTGGCGGATATCCTCGAGGAAGAATTGTTGAAGTTTATGGACCAGAAAGTTCAGGGAAAACAACCGTAGCCCTCCATGCAATTGCTGAAGTGCAAAAAAATGGAGGAACAGCAGCATTTATTGATGCGGAGCATGCGCTAGACCCTCAATATGCACAAAAATTAGGGGTAAATATTGATGAGTTACTACTTTCTCAGCCGGATACAGGAGAACAAGGACTGGAAATCGCTGATGCCTTGGTATCGAGTGGTGCAGTAGACATTGTTGTTATTGACTCGGTAGCAGCCTTAGTTCCTCGTGCAGAAATTGATGGAGAAATGGGTGATAGTCACGTGGGGCTTCAAGCACGTTTAATGTCACAAGCTTTGCGTAAACTATCAGGCTCAATTAATAAGACAAAGACAATTGCTATTTTCATCAACCAGATTCGTGAAAAAGTTGGTGTTATGTTCGGTAATCCAGAAGTGACTCCTGGCGGGCGTGCATTAAAATTTTATGCAACGATTCGTTTAGAAGTCCGTCGTGCAGAACAATTAAAACAAGGAACGGATATCGTAGGTAACCGTACGAAAATTAAAGTGGTAAAAAACAAAGTTGCTCCACCATTCAAAGTTGCTGAAGTCGATATGATGTATGGCTTAGGGATTTCTCAAGAAGGTGAGCTATTAGATATGGCTGTTGAGAAGGACATCGTTGATAAGAGTGGTGCATGGTACTCTTATAAAGAAGAACGAATTGGTCAAGGTCGTGAAAATGTGAAGATTTACATGTCGGAGCATCCTGAAATGATGGCTGAAATTTCAGCGCGCGTTCGTGAAGCGTATGGAATTGGTGATGGCTCAACGCTTGTAGAAGAAGGACAAGAAGAATTACCTTTAGATGCAGAGTAAAACTAAACAGATAAAATATAAATTAGAAGAGAAACAGTATTCTTAACAGAGATACTGTTTTTTTTTTGACTAAATTGAAGGATGACTTTTTCATAGTGTGTGTCTTCTAATAGTAAAAATTAAAAAAATGACGATTTTAGTTGTTTTTAAATATGTAATCGAAAGTAGAGATAATCAACTTTTTTAAAATTTAGACAAAATATTTCTTTTTTTAAACAAAATCTCTTTAAAAACGTACGTTTTCTTAAATTTTCTTCAAATTTTTGCCAATTTTAAATTAAGATTTTGTTTTATTAATGGTTATGTCTTCATGTCTAGATATAATGTAAGACCGGTTCAACTTAATGAAAATAATCAATTTTTTGAAAATTCATAAAAAATATTTTTGTTATTGAATTATTTTTCAAAAAAAAATTAATCGCTTATCCATAAGCTTTATAGGTGTTTTTTAATCAAAAAATATTGAAAAAAAAACGAAATTTGATTTTTTTACAAAAAAACGTTTAAAATTTTATCCATCATAAAGTATAGACTAATAATGTAGATGAGTTCGTTGATAACGATATTTGTTTATATACTTCAAAATTTTTTAAAAAGGAGGAGAAAAAGTGAAGAAAATCGCAACAATATTTTTTAGCTTGGTTTTGGTGATAAGTCCAGTTTGGATGTCTGCGACTGCAGTAGCCGAAACTGTTACATCAGATGAAACGGTTGACGAGTCATCTGTAATAGAAACCGAAGAAAAAACAGTATCGAGTCAATCATCTACAAATTCTACAAGCTCTTCGGAATCAAGCGAATCTATAGTTGGAGGCAGTGAAGAGTCTTCACAAGAAATGGTTGATGAAAGTGAAAAAACACTTGTTCATCATGTGACATTTCTAACAGACGCTAAACACAATTTCTCGTCAAATGTTACAGAAATCAAAGTAGAAAAGGAGGATACAAGCCAACTAACCTCTGAAGAAATTCCTGCAGCAGACCAGTTAGAGGATTTTTTAGGGTGGAAAATTGGCGATGAACTTTATTCAACGAAAGAGCTACAATCGTTGAAAATTACTAGTGATTTAACAATTATTTCTGTGTTTAAAGAAGTAAAAGCGAGATCAGCAAAGCTTGCAGTAAACACTTCTATTAAAGATGTGATTAGTGCAGCAGATAAAACGAAAGTGATTGTTGTGCCTGACCCAACGGATGCAAACAATGCGTACAAAGAATACGCAGCAAGTAGCGCAGGCGTTCGATCAGCATTAAATGATCTTTATCAAAACGGTGCAGGTGGCGACTACGTTTTATACATAGGTGCAAACGTATCTCTTACTGGCACTGGTATTCAGGCAAAAGTTGTACCTGCGACAGTAGATGCAACAAATGCAACGTTTTATGCGTTGGCTGGAAAAGTTGGCACATTGACTATTACTGGAAATTCAGATGATCCAATTACAACAGATACTGCAGTACCTGCAAATAGTAAAACATTGACATTTGGTACAGGTACAGCAAATAGTGTTTATTTTGGAACGTCAGTTATTTTTCGGAATATCTCTTATTCAGGTGCGAAGATGTACATGAATGGCCACAATCTAACTCTGACAGGTGGTTCTTCAGGGAATGGATTTAGTGTATATGGCGGAGCAGATAATGAAGATATTACGGGAAATCCGACGTTAACCTTGGATGCGACAGGCTCTGGTACGTGGGAGTTCTATGGTGGGAATGAAGCTGGAGGAACCTTAACCGGAAATCCAAGTATTGTCATTAATAATACCACTGGAAACATTGCAACTCTTAGTGGCGGCGCAAAATCTGGAACAGTCAAAGGAAATATTACAACAACCGTAACAAACACAAAAGGATATATTAATGAAATTTATGGAGCAGGTGTGGGAACAAGTGCAGCTCCTGCGAATACTGAGGGGACAGTTAATACAACCATAGATATTAAAGATTCAGCTTCAGGATTTTTATTTAATAAATTCTTTGGCGGAACGCTTTTTGGGAATATCACAGGACCAATCAATTCTCGTATCTCCGGATATGGCGGATTTAGAGGGACAACTGTTCGATTTACTGGTGGTTCTGGTACTGGCGATATTGGAACGGATGTAAGCAAAGATGTCATCACAAGCCTATTAGATATCAGCTTATATTCTGGAACATTAGATCAATTTGAAGGTGCTAATAATATTTCAGGAACGATTAAAGGAAATATTACAAGTACGGTTACGGCTGGTCCAACGGCAAGTAACGGAGGAATTAACTATTTCAATGGTGGAGCAGGGGAATCTGCCTCAAGATTAACGCAATCAACGATGGGCGCCAGCAATTTGACTACTTACGATGCCTATACTCCAGAGCAACGACAACAGCTTGCGGAAGATGCTGCTAAATTTAAGCTCTATGGGAACATTTATACAAAGGTTACCAAAGGCTCAATTGGTAATGGCGCTGGTTACTATGTTACTGCGGCAGGTCGTGCAGGCTATATCGAAGGAAATACAACCATCGAGCTTGGGACATACAAGGGTGATGGAACTGCTGGAGGAGAGGGACTTGTATACAGAGGCTCTATGCCATCTAATATGGCCTATTCTAACTCTACGAATACTCGTCCTTTTGGTGTACCGCTAGACGTTGTGGGTGCAGGTGGCAATGTAGGCGTTCGTTATCCAATTTACATTAAAGGAAATACGAAGACCATTCAAAATAATACGTTTGCACGTTGGACCTATGGCGGTGGATTTTCTGGCGTTGTTGAAGGAAACACATCCAATATCATGAATGCAGGTCTTGTAGATACTCTTGAAGGTGGCGGTTTTGAAACCGATAGAATCTTCGGTGACACGCATGCAACCGTAATGAATGGTCAAGTCGACTGGTTCCTATCTGGCGGTGGCTGGAGCGATAGTAAAATTGTAGGAAACGTTGGCGTGGAAGTTTACGATGGCGTAATCAATGCATCTATGGGAGGAACCTATGGAGTTGGGAGTCATTTGGTTACTGGAAACTCAGATAATTACGTTTATGGCGGTGATTTTTCTGGGAGAACACGTTCAGGAAACAATGGTTTCTCAGGCGGTGTAACTAATAGTGGAACCATTGCGGGAAACGCGAATTTAACGATTGATTTAAGAAATTACGATGGCGATTTTAAATTGCCAACCGGAACTTCTGTCACTGGCGGACGTCCTGCTGGGGTTAACACTAACCTTGGAACTGACGAAAACAATACAATTACGTTAAACATTTATGCAAAACCTGGAGTAGATTCACTTGCTGGAGCCAATATTTATGGCGATGGCGGGACAAATGCGGCAAACACGAAAAGTGGAAAAATCATCATGAATATTCAAGCTGATGGTTCTACGATTGGGAATTTGTATGCAACACAGTATTCCAACCTCTCAAACTCTAAAATTCTTCGAGATGTAGAAGTTAATCTGCAGGGGGCAAAAAGCATCAATGGATTATCTGGGGGAAATCAATCTGATAACTTTACGAATGCGATTGTCGCTGCAAGTACGAACAAGTCTGTCTTTACGATTGGTGCAAATGTAGATGGACTAGGTGTCTATCAAAAAGAGCCAATTAATAGTTCAGGAATAGGAGTACTGAATTTTACTTCGATGAATATTACGAATGGGCTTAAGTTGATGGCTTCTGGTGGAAATGTTAAAAACGGAAGTAGTGCAACTGCAGCAAATCACGGAACAACCTACAATGAATTTGGCGATGTTCACTTATCAAAAGGTGGCGGATTAGGAATTTCTACAACGACAGGGTTGATTTCCATTGGGAAGTTGACTGTGGAGGATGAAGGAACTATTGAGTCCCCTCCTGGCACTGGGAAAATCAATATCTCTGATTTTGAAACACCAGATGAGTCAAAAGATCGCTTAACGTGGATTGCTACCTCTCCGGCAGCGTCGGCAATGGTGGCAAGTAATGGTACGTGGTTTGGCTCGACAAAAGCGTTTCAAGTACTCACTGTCAATCCGACAATTAAAAATGCGGAGAGTATCAAGCCAATGAACTTTACAGGCTACGATAAAACAACCGGGAAAACGTATATCGGAGACAATGATGTAACCAAAGCTGGAAGCGGCTATGGGATCGCTTTACCCGGCTC
>NZ_ASWE01000004.1 GCF_000407505.1 Enterococcus phoeniculicola ATCC BAA-412 | reverse complement strand
TCTCCACTTCGTTTCGCTCTCATCATCTTCTACGCATGGGACATGCTTGAGTTGAAGGTCTCCACTTCGTTTCGCTCTCATCATCTTCTACGCATGGGACATGCTTGAGTTGAAGGTCTCCACTTCGTTTCGCTCTCATCATCTTCTACGCATGGGACATGCTTGAGTTGAAGGTCTCCACTTCGTTTCGCTCTCATCATCTTCTACGCATGGGACATGCTTGAGTTGAAGGTCTCTACTTCGTTTCGCTCTCATCACTTCTACGCATGGGACATGCTTGAGTTGAAGGTCTCCACTTCGTTTCGCTCTCATCATCTTCTACGCACAGATCGTGCTAGAGTTGTTGAGAGCGAAAAGCACACCTATTTGGTTCTCGGAGCTGAACGCGCTTTTGTCCTGACCTCATCTACTTTTTAAAGGCGAGTTTTATTCCGATTGCGGCAATTATTAGCGCAAGAGCTGTAAAGCGAATCGTATTGACCAACCCAGTGGAATCAACTTCATTTCCCTCAGGAAAAATAAGTCGAGGTAATATAAGTAGAAGAAAGATGGAAAATAAAATAAAACCAACTCCATATTTTTTCAATTCTCAGTCTCCTTTCTAAGAAATATTAATCGCTTACAATAAATAAACCTTGTAAATTTGAAAAATATCTATGTATTATTGACAACCATCTTCAATATATTTTATTTAGTGTATCATAAATCATCATAAAAAAATCTTATTTCTCCCAATCATTACCCGAAATTAAACTATCCCCTCTACCTTTGTACGATAGTTGAAAAAAACTAAATCCAATGAATCAGGTATCCTACAGAATATCTTACTCACTAGATTTAGCTTATTTTTTACACTTTTCAACTGATTGTGTTTAGTTACCTATATCTTACCAAACTTTAGGGGAGCGGATAAAAAAATCACTTTTCTCCTCTACTCTTTAAAGATTTTCGATAATATATAAGAGTCCAATTTCAACAAAGCGAATCAAACTTAAAAAGATGGATACTATAAATTGAAATATGTCCTCCGTGAAAATCGAACAACGTGGAAATGAACCCGTAGATTTACACATTTTGTTAATTCTTACAATCTCATGGCTCCACTTCTACTTCTGACTTTTCTTGAACAACTATTCTTACCGCTTGCTGCCATAAAAAGAGGATATATCGAATAAGAACATACGATACAACCAAGACTGCTATAATGGTTTCAATAATAGTTATTCCTTTTAAAATCGTAGTGAAACTCGGTACTTCTGGCAAAAATAAATAAATTTTGTGTATTGCCGTTGCAGAAATGACTAATGGAAACGTAAACGCAGCATAACTAGGATAAAATGGAATTTTTAACATGTTTCTCAAAAAAAAGAGAGTACATACATAGATTCCTTGTGAAAGAACGAGAAGTACTCCAATCAAAAAAAGGGATTTGTTTCCTCCTATTGATAAATAGCCTGATAAACATAAAGAACCCGGTGCTGTCATGATTGTTACTAGTGGAATCGTTGACTCATGTAGTTCTTTTTTTAAAAGCCGAACAAAAATAATAGGTAATAAACTAACGTACAAAGCTAGAGCTATCCAAATAACGACCTGTCCCCATTCTTTAATAAACAGCTCGGATGTATTGGGGATGACCCCAATTCCTACAAACGTGATAAACCAGCTTGGATAAATATCTTCTAATTCGATTTTTACTGGAAATATATGAACTACGAAAAAATAAATCATCAATAAAACATGCAA
The DNA here is from genome assembly GCF_000407505.1 of Enterococcus phoeniculicola ATCC BAA-412. GTDB lineage: Bacteria > Bacillota > Bacilli > Lactobacillales > Enterococcaceae > Enterococcus_K > Enterococcus_K phoeniculicola. The sequence goes on along the minus strand of NZ_ASWE01000004.1, from coordinate 487,558 downwards.
CAGTATCGCGCCTATCCACACAAAATGGATAAATGACTGATTTGGAAATAATCGACTAAGGAATACACAAATAACCATCCAAGCCATAGTAAATGTGGGAGCAACCGATGCAATAACTGGATCATTTAAAGCACGCACCGTATGCTTCATCGTAAATCCTATTTTTACAACTATAAGACACATTATGATGATTCCTATCCAACAATAAATATCGCCCAATAGAGAAAGTCCTTCTGAAAAAAGTAAATTCCCTAATGAAACTAATCCCAAAATTAAACCACATATTGGAATTGGAATTTCTTTTAAAATTTTTTTACATATTTGAAACACATGAACAACTTCCTTTCCAAACTATAAAATTACTTTTCAATTAATTTTGTCTATAGTATGATTGTACTGTCCTATTTTCTATTTGTAAAATTCGTTTTCATAATAAATATTATTAGGTTTTCGAATAAAAAAGGAGAGGAATTTTCATGATTGAATGGATTAAAACTTTTATTGTCGTGTATGAAACAAGAAATTTCAGTGTAGCTGCCAAAAGATTATTTATTTCTCAGCCAACTGTTTCTATGCAAATAAGTAAGCTGGAAACACATCTAAACATAAAACTTTTTCACAGAAAAGGAAAACAAACGATTACTCCCACAAAAGAAGCAGATTTTTTATATCCTAAACTTCTTCAAACGCTGGAAGGCTTATCAGATATATTTTCAGAAGTAACTCAAAAGGAAAATTTCAAGACAGAATGCACCATTTCTTGTTCCAATACTGTTGCAATTTATATTCTTCCAAAATTTATGCCCTCTTTGATTGCTCAATTTCCATTTGTTGATTTTTCTATTCAAATGATGAATTCTGAAGATGTTGTTAGAGCGATAGAAACGCATGAATCTTCCATAGGTATCTACGAAAAACCTATCACAACAAACTTTATTCATAAAGAACTACTACTCAAAGATGAGCTTGTTCTAGCTGGAAATTTAGATTCTCCTTTTTGGATTTTGCGAGAAGAAAAATCCGGGATTCGATTTTTTAATGACATCTATTTAAAAGAACACCATCTAATGCCTAAAATCATCTATGTAAATAATAATGAAGTCTTACTTAAATTACTGGAAAATAACATTGGACAATCTATCATTTCTAAACTATCTGTCTCAAAGTCGATTCACTGGCAGTCACTGGAGGATTCTTCCAATTATCGCAGTATGTTCATTATCAAGAATACTGACAGCTTTTCAAAAGAAATCTCGGATATTTATCACTGGATAATCCAAACAATGCATACGCCAACACAATAAAAACGATCTAGTTTACGTAGCTCAATTGATTAGCAGAAAATCAATTGGGCTCATTTTATATACCTCTCTTCTTCTGTTATGAATAGGAATTTTCTAGTCTACTTCACTAAGAGGTGTCTTTTAGCGAGTTAAACAGTACTCAAAAAATAACGAATAATCACATTTTTAAATATTCCTCTTACAATTTTTTGTAAACAGCTATTTCATACAAATAAAAAAAACCTTTAAAAAAATTTTTAATTTGGGCTTGATTCTCATTTTTAATGCCTATATTCTGAATATAGAAGGCGCCTTCGGAACGGAGGAAATAAATTGAATACAGAAAAAATGGATACTTTAAAAGAAACGATAAAAGCAAAACATAACAATATCACTGGAATCGTGGTACAAAAAAATGGGCAATGTTTACACGAATCTTATTACAATGGCTCCAATGCTATGAGTAAAACTCACGTCTATTCAGTTACCAAGAGTATTCTCGCATTACTGGTGGGAGTAGCAGCCAATGAAACACCCGATTTTGTAGTGACACCATTAGCTAGTTATTTTCCTGAATTGCAGACGACTAGTGGCGAAACAACTAATCAAATAACCGTAAAAAATTTACTAACTATGACAACCCCTTATAAATATAATGAGGATATGCAGACCTATATACGCTATTTTCAAAGTAAAAACTGGACTGAATTTACATTGAAACAGTTAGATAGAAAAAGCCCCACAGGTATATTTCGCTACACACCATTAATTGGCCCAGATCTTGTTTCAGCACTCCTGACTCGAGTAACAAAGAAAGACGTTTTAACATTCGCCAAAGAAAAATTGTTCACCCCTTTAGGTATACAGGTTGAAGAACCTCTTTTATTGAAGTCAGAAAAAGAACAAATGGAATTCAATAGCTCTATTGAATTGAATGGTTGGGTTCAAGATGAGACAGGACTAAATGCTGGTGGATGGGGATTAACCCTTTCGCCAAATGATTTGTTAAAAATCGGTCAGTTAATTTTAAATGAGGGAAGATGGAATGATCACCAGATTATACCAAAGAAGTGGCTAAAAGAAATGCAGACTGTACACTCTTTTTGGGAAAAAGAACAACTGCCCTATGGCTATTTGTGGTGGATTATCGATGCTGAAAAACCAATAATTGCGGCAATGGGAGATGGCGGAAACATTCTTTATATCGACCACGAGCAACAACTTATCGTTGCGATAACTGCACTATTCAAAGCCGATGTATACGATCGAGTGGCGTTTATACGAGACGAATTGCTTCCTGCACTAGAAGGATAATCGCTGAAGCAGAGAAGCAAACAGAAAATTCTACAACCATAATTAACAAAAGTCTGAAACAAATCCCATAAGAGCAGTCGCTCTTATGGGATTTGTTTCTACTTCTATATTGAATAGCCAATCAATACTTGTCCAGTAGTTCTTTCAGCTGTTTCTTATAGCTGTCTTTTAACTGCTGTGGTTCTTCAATGATAACGTGCTTTCCCAGTGAAATGAGATAATGCGTCATATAGGCTAGCTCTTCTTGATTATATCCTCCAATAATATAAGGAACATTATTTTCGATTTTTAATGTCATATTTGGATAATTGTTTTTTAAAAACAACTCTTTTCCAAAGCTTGTTAGCCGACACCTAAAAGGAATATCATGGTAGGTTTGTTCATAATTTTCTTCCAACTTTTTTAGCTCTTCTTTTGAGAATGTCCTCACCTTTTCATTTATCCGCAGCTCTGACATATAATCACATCGATAGATACCCCATTGTTTTGTTTTGAACTCATAGGCACTAGTAAACCAAATACCATTTCTATAAAACAATTCATACATTTGAATTTGAACATCATTTTTTTCGTACTGACTATAAGTCATCTCTACGGCTTTTTCCTCTAATATTGCTTGTAAAATTTCTTCAAGATTATCTATTTCGCGTACAGGCGCCACATTATGATAATGAACAGCCGTTAACATTTTAGAGATACTTTCTTGCTGTGGCACAGTCATTGTCTCGAATAATTTATGTTGAATGTTCGCATAAGATTTTTGAAATGGCGTACTGGACACTAAATGCAAGGCATTTAATGCAAAAAAAATGGCTTGAATCTCCTTATCATTAAAAAAGACAGGAATCAGAGGACCTTGATTAATTTTACGATAACCACCGTATCTGCCAGTTTCAACATACAAAGCTAGGCCCATTGACTCTAACTCTTCTACATCTCTTAATGCGGTACGTTTAGAGATTGAGAATTCTTCCATCAATTCTTTTAATTGAAAAAATGATTTATCACGTAAGTATAATAATTCCTGATTAAGTCTCTCTGCCTTTTTCATTTACTCTCCTTTTTTAAAGGTGACGTGTTTTGACACCTTTTTATATTATAGTTAGTTTACCAAAAGAAAAGGAGTTCGTATATGAAAACATTATTGATTAATGCACATCCCGATTTTAAACAAACAGACAGCTATTCAGCTAAATTACAGCAGGTGTTCTTAGCAGCTTTCCACAAGAGATTTCCTAGTGCGCATCTCACTTATCTAACACTTTACGATACCATGATTCCAAGAATTGAGGAAAATCAGCTCTTAAGAGTTTGGGAAAAGCAACAAAAACATGAGTTACTGACTTCTTCTGAGGAAGTAATTGCAAAAACTTCCTCAGATTTACTTGCTCAATTTAAAGAGCATCATCGAATAGTTATCGTTTCTCCATTGCACAATTTCAATGTTTCTTCACGACTAAAAGACTATATAGATAATATTTTAATTGCTAGAGAAACGTTCAAATACACAGATACTGGCTCTGTTGGGCTTATGACAGATGATTATAGGCTTCTTTATTTACAAGCTAGTGGTTCAGTTTATACAAATAACGATCGATACACCCCACTAGAATTCTCTCATTATTTCCTGAAAGAAATGTTCACAGAAATTATGGGCTTTGAAAAATTTTACATTGTAAGAGCGCAAGGAACGGCTTTGTATTCAGCAGATGAAGTATTAAAGTTTTTGCCAGAAGAAATGGAAGCCACGGTGAATCAGTTTTATGATTAACCCATCCAATGTTATTCATTTTTCAAGTAGATTATTTTTTTTAATTGCTGAAAAAACTTGTTTATCACCAATTATTTCAGAAAAATATTTTTTAAATTCAAATCGATTGAATAACATAATTAAATGATAAGAGGGTTGTGATCACTCTTCCTTTCTTTATTATTCAAACAAGCTTTATTGATTTATTTGCTATGCTAAAAATCCTGTCTGTTTACTGAGTTTTATGTAAATAGGCGTTAATGTGTATAGGATGTAAAATGTCTGAACTTGTTCTCTCTTAAAAAGGATTGTCCTATATTGTCCCCTTTGCTATACTTGCTACATATTACTTAAGGGGTTGTGAAAAATGAGTCGTGAGCTTCAGGTAGAATTGACAACCATGTGTATGATTCGTAACCAAAAAGGACAAATACTCATTCAAGATCGTCAGAAAAAAGATTGGCCAGGTTGGACGTTTCCTGGTGGGCATGTGGAAAAAAGTGAAGATATTTTATCAGCAATGAAAAGAGAAATAAAAGAAGAAACCGGATTAGAGGTCCTTCCTTTTCTAGTAGGTATTTCCGAGTGGCTTAACGATTCCTCTGGCAAACGTGAGCTAGCTGCTTTGTTTGTTGCAAAGACAATGGAAGATTATCTGAAAGACACTGAAGAACCCTTACTATGGGTTTCAGAAGAAGAACTGTCTCAAGAAAGCTTAGCAGGAACGTTAAATCAGCTTCTTCCAATTTTTTTTCAAGAAAAACAATTTTATTTTAAAGATAACTCTGAGTAAATATCCACCCGCATAGCGGGTGGCTTTTTAATAGCCCTAGAAGGGCTCACTACTTGCTGCTCCCTTCAAGGGAGCTTTTTTAAGAGACCGCCAACCGCTATCTCTCTATTTTTTTCTAGTCTTTATTTGCTAAATGGGTCGTTGTACTCTCTTTTACTTATACTATCTCTTACTCGATCTTCTGCTTCTTGTTCTCGTATATATTTTGCAATTGTTTTTTGATTTAATCCTACAGTACTCACGTAATATCCTTTGGCCCAAAACGATCGATTCCCATAGTTATATTTCAGATTCCCATGACGCTCATGGATAATTACAGCACTTCACCCTTTTAAATAGCCCATAAAACCTGATACACTCAGTTTAGGCGGGATTCTTACTAACATATGAATATGATCTGGCATCGCATGGGCTTCGATAATCTCTACCTCTTTCATTTCACACAGTTTTCTCAATATTTTCCCAATATCTTGTCTTAACTTTCCATAAATGACTTTTCGTCTGTATTTTGGCGTAAACACAATATGATACTTACAATTCCATCGAGTATGTGCTAAACTTTTATCGCCATTTGACATAAAAAAACTCCTTTCGATTTGATAACGGTTGGTAGCCTTTATCTAGTATATCGAAAGGAGTTTTATCGCTAAAGCTACTTCTTCCACGCGCAGTACGCGTGGTTTTTTTGTTTCAATCACTTTAGCGATTGAAACCGACTAAAGTCATTAACAATAAAACCTATCTTAGCAACCATTAAGGTGCTAAGATAGGTTTTTATTTTAGAGAGATATATCTGATCTCATTTCCATTTTTCTTAATGATTTTATGCAAGTCATCTAGCGCTAACCAAACCGTCGCCTCATTATCTATTGGATGAACGCCTACTGTTGCGAACTGCTTTATCTCTTCATCAATCACGAGCTGCACTCGATTAGTAGTATCATTTAATAAACCCAGCGGGGTCACTGCTCCCTTTACTAATCCAAGATAATCAAATAAATCCTTTTCTGAGGCAAACGTAAGTGGACGTGTATCAAGAAGTTTTCTCAACTCTTTTAAATTGATTTGTTTTGACTTCTCAACAATCAGTAAATAATAATTTCTTTTTTTGTCATCTCTAAGAAAAATATTTTTTACAATTGTTTCTGAATTGAGTAACGCTAATCGCTCCATCTCTTGAATGGTTTCAACCGCTGGATGTTCTTCCATCAAATAATCAATATTCTCTTGCTTCAATAAATCTAGTACCTCATTTCTATCCATACCGTCTCCTCCTTCTTTAACATATTTATCTATACGTTTTTTTGCATTCAAAAAAACTAACCAATAATATCAGGAATTTTTAAGATAAATAGACATGCACTTACCGTAATGAATAAAATGAGAACAATGACTAATATTTGCTTGTTTCTACTAGGCTGATAAGCATGGTTCTTTTGTAATTTTATCTGTTTGTTTTTAATAAAAAATAAAGAAATAAAATTCATGATTAGCGAAAGAATCAGTAGATAACTTATTTTATCTGTTAATTGTCCAAGCCATTTTTGACCCACCAACAAAAAGAGTAACACCAGATTTACAAGAAGCGGAAAAATTGACACGATTCTTAATTTCCGTATCTCCGCTTGTTCCTTTATATCCTCTACAATAGCCGAGCCTTCTAAAAGTATGCTGTCTAACGAAAGATCATATAGGTTAGCTAATCGAATCAAACTATCAATATCTGGATACGTTTTGTTTCTCTCCCAGTTAGAGATTGATTTTTGTGAAACAAATAATTTCTTTGCTACCTCTTCTTGTGTATAATTTCGTTCTTTTCGTTTTTTCTTTAAAATTTCGCTGATTTCCATCAAATTCTCCTCATCTCTTTTTCCTATTCTTAACTAAAATAGTAACAATAATCTAAAAAAGAGCAATAGAAAGTGATTACTAATGCTGTTAAATCAACTTTTTTTCTTTAAAAATATTTTTCTAATAAAAGTAAACTAATCTTCTGTCTATAAAAAGTAAACAAATAATCCTCTTTCAAAATTTTTCCTAGCACATGCTAATCTAACCAATCTGATTGTCCTCGTATATTGTGTCTGTCCTATCTTATGTTTTCTAGTCCGGTTTTTACACCTTATAGGTATTTAACTTTTCATCTGAATTTTCTGCTTTTGATTAGTGAAAATCTTCAGTTATTTTCCGCTTGTCTAGTTAGCCCTTACAGGACAATCCAAAAGATAAAAAACTACCCGCTGATTTTCAACGAGTAGTTTTTTCTAAACTTTATTTTGCTTCTTTTTAAGTAAACAGATTATAAAATCTTTCTTATACTAAGCCAGTCAAGTAGTATACTGCAATCACTACAATTACCCCACTTGTTTTTAAAAGTGTAATACCAAAAATATCTTTATAGGCTTGTTTATGTGTCAGTCCGGTTACTGATAAGAGTGTAATGATTGCGCCGTTATGCGGCAACGTGTCCATACCACCTGATGCCATTGCTACCACTCGATGCATAACTTCCAATGGAATTCCAGCATTAGTTGCATTTTGAATAAATTTATCCCCCATCGCACTTAGCGCAATACTCATCCCGCCAGAAGCAGAACCTGTAATCCCAGCTAACACGTTCGTACTCACTGCACCATTAATCAGCGGATTTGTAAAGGCATTTCCAAGTCCTGTTTGTAAAATGGCAAAGCCTGGTAGTGCTGCAATAATCCCACCAAACCCATACTCAGAACCTGTATTCATCGCAGCAAGTAAAGAGCCACCGATACTTTGATTGATTCCATCTTTCATATCCTTGAAAATTCTTGGATTATAGATAACTGTTGCAATGATTCCTAATAGTAGCGCTAAAATTACCGACCAAACACCCAACACCGATTGAATTTCAATTACGCCAAACTGTTCAAGTCCAATTTCACTAAAGTCAAACCCATTTGGATACCATTTTGGAAGATACGTTGTAAACATTTTGTTGGCAACCCCTACCAACACAAGTGGGACAAACGCTGCAATTCGACGACCTACTGTTTCTTCTTTTTCGTCTGATACAGATTGTTCTTCTTTTTCATTTCGCTCGCTAGCAAAATACCCCTCACCTTTTGCACGATATTTCTTTGACTTTCTTTCTAAATAAATCATGCCGACAATTAATACATAGATTGAGCCAATTAGACCTAAAATCGGTGCGGCATATAAGGTTGTATTAAAGTAACTGGTAGGAATGACATTTTGAATTTGTGGAGTCCCCGGTAATGCATCCATTGTAAATGAGATAGCTCCTAAGGTGATTGTTCCAGGAATCAATCGTTTAGGAATATCTGCAGCCATAAATAGTTTCTTGGCAAATGGATACACTGCAAACGAAACAACGAATAAACTAACGCCACTATAAGTCAGTACTGCACATAGCAGAACAATCGATAAAATAGTCCGTTTGGCACCGATTACTTTAATAATTGTGTTAGCAATTGATTCTGCCACCCCAGACATTTCAACTAATTTACCAAAAATGGCACCTAGTAAGAATACTGGAAAATAATTTTTTACAAATTCGACCATTTTCACCATAAAGATATTACTGTAAAACGGTAAGATTTGTGCTGGTGACAAAATCGCAACAGCAAGCAGTGCACATAAAGGGGCAAAGATAATCACTGAATGCCCCTTATATGCTGCAAACATCAATAGCCCTAAAGCTAGTAAAATAATGATGATTTCCATAAACTTTCACCTCAGAAGTCATTTTAGTACATCGCTGTAACCATTTTTTTGCGTGTGTAGAAATTTACGCCGTCTTTTCCATTTGCATGCAAATCTCCGTAAAATGATTTTTTATAACCTGAGAACGGGAAGAAGGCCATTGGTGCAGGAACCCCTAAATTAATACCTAACATTCCTGCGTCAATCTTCGTTCTGAATGTACGAACCGCTGAAGCACTATCTGTATACAGACATGCACCATTTGCAAAATCAGATTGGTTCGCAATCGCAATTCCTTCTTCTAACGATTCCACACGAACGATTGATAAAACAGGTGCAAAGATTTCTTCATTCCAGATTTTCATTCCTGGTTTTACTTCATCAAAAATCGTTCCGCCAACAAAGTATCCCTTGTCACTAACTTCTTTATCTAATCGACCATCTCGAACCAATTTCGCTCCTTCTGAAACACCAGATTCAATGTAGCCAATTGTTTTTTCTTTATGCCCTTCACGAATAACTGGTCCTAAGAATACCCCAGGTTCCAACCCATTTCCCACAACCATTTCATCTGCTGCTGTTTTTAATCTATCCACCAGCTCATCAGCAATTTCACCTACTGCTACAACCACTGCTGCCGCCATACAGCGTTCTCCAGCCGATCCAAATGCTGCTGCGGTAATATTTTTTACTGCTAAATCCATATCCGCATCTGGCATAACAATCGAATGATTTTTTGCTCCTGCTAAGGCTTGAACACGTTTACCATTCGCCGCTGCCGTGCGATAAACATACTCAGCTACTGGCTGAGATCCCACAAAGGAAACTGCCTTCACTTTTTCATGTGTTAAAATTCCGTTGACAACATCATGAGCCCCATGAACAATATTAAATACACCATCTGGAAATCCTGCTTCTTTTACCAGTTCTGCTAAGCGATTTGCTAATAGCGGTGTACGCTCTGATGGTTTTAAAATAAAGGTATTGCCTGTAGCAATTGCCATTGGGAACATCCAACATGGAACCATCATCGGGAAGTTAAATGGTGTGATTCCACCGATAACACCGATTGGATAGCGATACATACCAGATTCTACTCCTGTTGCAATATCAGGAAGCTGTTCACCCATCATTAAGGTTGGGACGCCTGCTGCAAATTCAACATTTTCAATCCCGCGCTGTACTTCCCCTTTTGCTTCTGCTAAACTTTTTCCATTTTCTTTTGTGATAATTTCTGCTAACTCATCCCAGTGGTCAATTAATAATTGCTGATATTTAAACATTATACGTGCCCGTCTTGGTACAGGTGTGTTACTCCAGCCTTCAAATGCTGCATCTGCCGCTTCAACTGCTTTTTCAAAGTCTACAGAATTAGAGATAGGCACCTTTGCCATGATTTCTCCAGTAGCTGGATTTGGCACATCCTCTGTCTGTGTTGCTGTTGCGGTTACCCATTCACCATTAATATAATTTTTTAAAATTTCTACCATTAGATAAACTCCCTTTGCTTTAAATTTTTTTATTTTAGACAGACTGTCATGTTTCAAGTATTCGTTTTGAGTCATGACAGTCAAAGTAGGAACCTGAATTTACACTTTATTTAGAAAAATCATAGTCATAACAAATCTTATATAAGTCCATGATTTCTTCATGTGTCGGAACGCGAGGGTTGTTGCCTGGACTTCCACTTGCTAGAGCGTCAGTGGCCATTTTATCAATCGCTGCTAAAAATTCTTCGGGGTCAATTCCCCAACCTTTCATATTTGGAATTTCTAAATCAGAACATAACTCTTTCACTGTTTTGATCAATTCATCCGTTAATTCTTCTTTTGATTTTCCAGCTGTGTTTGGTAAAATTAGCTGACTTAAATCTGCTAAATCATCCATAGCCGCTTCTCGCGTAAATTCCAAAACTGCTGGTAATAGCATTGCATTGGAAACTCCATGAGGAACGTGGAACATTGCACCAACTGGACGACTCATTCCGTGGACAAGTGTTACAGAAGCATTTGAAAAGGCTACTCCGGCTTCTAATGCAGCAAGAGATAATTTTTCACGAGCAACGACATCATCGCCATGATTATAAACATGCTTGATATTTTGTACGATTGACTGAATCGCACTCTTAGAGAAAATGCGTGTCATTGGCTGCGCTTTTTTTGAAATATAAGATTCCATCGCATGACATAACGCATCAATTCCAGTTGCAGCAGTTACATGATTGGGTGCAGACATCGTTAACATTGGATCAACAATCGCAACTTTCGGTAAGAATGCATGCTGTTTAATCATCATTTTGATATCTTCTTTTGTATTAGTAATCACTGTCACATCGGTTGCTTCTGAACCAGTTCCCGCAGTTGTTGGAACGGCAATCAATGGAATTGGAGGAACACTTGCCATTGTTTTTCCCCCCATATAATCGCCTATGTATCCTCCATTTGTTGCCACCACAGATACTGCCTTTGCGGTATCGATACAGCTTCCGCCACCAATCGTTACAATCACATCCGCATCAAAGTCTTTACAAACCTTTAGTGCATCATCAACAAAAATATCTGTAGGCTCTGTGTTTGCATCCAGGTAAAGCGCTGATTCCACGCCTGATTCTTTTAATAAGTTCACACAACGTTCAACATAACCAAACTTTTCCATCATACGGTCACTTACGATTAAGGCTTTCTTTCCATGTTTTGCAGTTACCTCACCTAGTTGATTTAATGAATCTGCTCCATATAATACATGATTTGGCATTTCAAATTTTGACACGCTCATCTTTTGTTCCTCCTCTAATAAAATGGCTTTCTATAAATCTTTCAAAACAAATTCTGCAGTAATCTGTCTGTCATATTGTTATAAGCAAGTCGCGTGCCAAATAGCAAAGCTTAGACAAGTTAGCGCTTTCATAAATTTGTTTGTTTTAACCAAAGAAAAAAACGTCCGTATTTCGAACGTTTCTGTCAATATTTTCTCAAATCTGGACACTCAATCAAACTAATTCATATTTCTTAATTTTTTCGTAGAAGGTTGATCTTGGAATACCTAATTCTTTCGATACCAGTGTCTTATTGCCATTATATAGTAGTAAATTTTTACGTATTAGTTCCTTTTCCTGCTGCTCAACTTTGCTTAACTTTGCTTCATTCAAAGACATTGTCTGTTCATAATAGTACTCTTGAATTTCGATAGGTAAATCGTTCACTCCTATGAGTGGTCCATCAGTCAATGCGACCAATGATTCACAGACATTTAACAGATGCCGAATGTTTCCAGGCCAATGATACGCTTCAAGACATGCAGTTGCTTCACTAGACAACTGCTTTCTTTCAAAGCCAAATTGTTGAACAAACTCTTCGATTCCTTTAGTTAAAAATAATGAAATATCTTCTTTGCGCTCTGCTAAAGAAGGTAGCTTTAATGAAATAACATTAATTCGATAATATAAATCCTCTCGAAAGGTTCCCTCTTCAACCATTTTTTTCAAATCTCGATGGGTCGCCGTAATAATTCGGACATTGACACGTTTTTGTTCCGTTGAGCCGACTCTCTCGATAGTTCGCTCTTGAATCACACGTAAAAGCTTTGCTTGCATGCTAAAAGGCATATCACCAATTTCATCAAGGAAGATGGTTCCTTTATCAGCTAGTTCAAATTTCCCAAGTTTCCCTCCTCGCTTTGCATCCGTAAATGCCCCTTCTTCATAGCCAAATAGTTCTGATTCTAATAGACTTTCAGGAATAGCTGAACAATTCACGCAAATAAATTTCCCTTCAGAAAATGTGCTCATTTCATGAATTGCTTTTGCAAATACTTCTTTTCCTGTTCCACTTGCCCCTGTAATGAATACATTAGACGAACAAGCAGCAGCTTTTGCTGCACGTTTTTTCGCTGCTTTTATTTCTGAAGACTGACCGATAATCGCATCTAAAATAGATGCCTGTTGTTTTAATCGTTGACGTTCCTTGCTCTGATGTTTTTGTACGTTAATTCGATTATAAAGGACATTCATTTCAGAAATATCTTTGAAAACCAACATTCCAATTGCACCCACAGGTCGTTTATTTTGAAAAATTGGAATACGGTGTACCACCAAATCCTGTCCTGCAATTCGCTGAATATGTCCTCGTTCTTCTCTTCCTGTCTTTGCAATGACATCTAATCGAGTATTTTCAATGACCTCAACAACATTTCGTCCGAGAACTTCCTCTCTACGGCAATTAATAATCCGACAGTAAGACTCATTAATTTCCTGTATGTATCCGTCACTATTGACAACCACAACTCCTTCATAAGCCGAATTAAGCACTAATTTAAGGGTTTCCGCATAATCGACTTGTTCTTTTGCTTCATCCAATCGAAAGGCATTTGCGCGAATAATATCCGTTCGGGTGATTATCCCAACGAGTCTGCCTGCTTCATCAACGACTGGCAAACAGCCTCCTTTTAGACCAGAAGCTTCATCAATCGACGACTCCGGATGAATCGTTTCACATTCAACGAGCATAATTTGAGAAACCGGAAGATTAAATACTGAAGAATTAGAAATATAATTCATAATAACGGTCTTTGACATTAAGCCTAAGAAGCGATGTTCCTCATCTACTACTGGAATTCCAAAAATAGTGTGATTATCTAAAATATCGATTGCCCGACTAACTGTTTCGTTATCTCTTATATAAATTACTTCTTTAGTCATCCACTTGGCTACTGGGTCCACATTTGTATACGTTTTCATTTTTGTTTTTTCAAACATCCAATTCCCTCCTCACACAAAAAATATTTATTTAAAACAATTCTACTTTGTGAATTTCTTATATTCATCCTATCATAATCAATGAAAATAGCAATGGATGGTAAACTTGGCATGCTCAGGCTCAAAAAACTGTGTCTACCTATTTTTAGGGCATTCACAGTTTTCGTTATTTTTTTGGTTATACTTAGCTAACTATAGGCAGATTTTCATAAAAATTTACTAACCTCACCGGATTTCATGGGAAGTTTTAGGAAAGTTGAAGTACAAAATCTCAGCTCAATCCTTGAATCGTTCGTCCAATTTATTCAAGACTGTCCTTGACAGAGAATCTATTGACTCATCATCCAGTTGATTACATAAGGTTGAATAGCAATAACTCAAGTATGTTTATGTTAATTTGAATAAGGATAGTCTTTGGAAATAATTCCAAATTCAAGAAGTGACTTATCGTTACATCGCATCTCTCAACTATGACTTTAAAATCATCCGCCTAGTCTAGTTTATCCCTTTTATCGCAACCTTATTTTTTAATACAAGAAGCCAAATAATTAGAGCTGCAGCCGTCATTCCTATCATTAAAATTCCTAGACCATGAATCATATTTTCCCATCTTAATGAGCCTAACACCATACCCACACTTCCTAAAATAGTGTGTATCGCATTAATCAAAGAGGACGCTGCGCCAATATCTTCTTTTTGTTGTTCTAGTAAAATATCTGTACTAAAGGGCCGGATTGCCCCTTCTACTAAAGTAAATGGGACAAAACAAATGAGAAAGACTAATGGCGAGAAGTTCCCAAATAAAAAAACACAGAGACCACTCACACATGCAATAGTAAAACAAAGCCACGTAAATCGTTTTGGCGAAAGTTTCCCAATGGATTGTATATAAAGAATCGGGCCAAGAACTGCTAGTCCTGAATTCACAGCAAAATAGTAGCTATAGCTTTGAGCATTTAATAAAAAGACCGACTGATAAATATAAGAAGACATGGTGATATATGCCATATAAGGGGCTGCAATAAGTGCTGTAATGAATAGAAAACTGCTGAAACCTTTATTTTTCCCAACAACAATCAATTGTTTTAATGACCCTGTGATTGTCCCATGATACCGATCTTCTATTCGTAACGTTTCCTGAAAAAGAAGAACACCAAAAAAAGTTAAGAGTCCAATCACAGCTAAAACAACAAAAGTTACTCGCCAATTAGCCACGCGTAGAATTAACGCTCCGGCAATAGGGGCGATCATAGGCGCCAACACACCCATCGCTTGAACAACCGCTAGTATTTTACTTTTCAATTTCCCTTCAAAACAATCTTTTACCAGCGCTGTGGAAATAGCCATCACTCCACCAGCACCTAATGCTTGAATGATGCGAAATCCAATTAAACCGTGAATCGTTCCAGCAAATGCACAAAGCAGACTACCTGTCATATAAAAAAATAGACAAATAAACAAAATCGGTTTTCTTCCATATTTATCACTAAACGTGCCAAATAGAATAATACCTACTGCAAAAAAGAAATAAAACGCAAGCAAAGTAAGATTAACCATTAATGACGTCGTTTGAAAATAGGTGCTCATTTCTGGCATCGCTGGCAAATATAAATCAATGGATAATGGAATAAACATTCCCATCAACGAAATCAGTAAGATAAGCCCCTTTGTTCCTAAATATTTTTGCGGACGACATAAAGACGTACCAGTTGTAGTTCTTTGCATTTGATTCTCCTCCTTATTTTTTAGGGTTACAAACAAGAAAAAGCTGGATAAGACATTGGGAAATTCCCAATCATCTTATCCAGCTTTAAAGCCCTCCGATGAATCATTAAGCGTTGTTTAGATTATCACCTAAATAAAAAGATGTCAAGAGACTATCATTTCACTAAGTAAAAAGATAGTCGGTTTAATGAAGATATCTACCATTTTATAAGAAAATATATGTTTATCAGCTCTTTTACATCTGCCTTTTCATTTTTTAGAATATCTAGAATTATCAGATGTTTGTATATAAAAGTATTCAAGCAAATAGACCTCTTCTCTTTTAGATGTTTTTTCAGTATTTCCTTCATCAGAAACTCACATAATAAATCCGATGTCACATTTCATCAGAACGTAAATTAAATTCATATCACTATTTTATTTCCAGAAAGCTTTTATTTAACTATTGGTTAAGTTCTTCAAGAAAAAGAAAACAAATAGTCAATTGTACAAATGAAAAACAAAGTACATAATAAAATAAAGGAGTGAGTGAATGTATGAAACTACATGAAGAGATTCAAAAGAGAAGAAAAGCCCTTGGATTAACACAAGAAGAACTGGCAAATAGCTTAGGTGTAACGCCTCCTGCAGTCAGTAAATGGGAAAATGGCGTCAGTTATCCTGACATCACACTTCTTCCAGCCTTAGCAAAGCAGTTGAAAACAGATGTGAATAGTTTGTTGCTGTTTAAAAATTCTATTAGTAAAGAAGAAATCAATCAGTTTTTTAGTGAACTTGACCCTCTTGTTGAACAATCAGATTGGCAATCTTATTTAACATTACTTGAAGAACAGTTAAAGGAATATCCTCATTCCGATTTTTTGAAATTAAGCAGTGCCTTTCAATTACAAACAAATAGTTCTATCTTTCCTTCTGATAAGCAGCCTGAGATCGCACAAAGAATAAAACAGCTCTGGCAAGAGCTGAAAAATAGTGAGGATGCACCTATTGCCAAGCTTGCTACACAGAGCCTTTTTCATCTCTCACTTAAAGAAAAAGACCTTTCTTTAGCTACTGCACAGTTAGATAGTTTTACAAAAGAAGAAATTGAATTTGGTTCATTAGATTTACTACTTTCTTTAAACAGTGATGATATCAACGAAACCTATACAAAAACGGAACAGTCTATTTTAAAACTTTCTAATATGTTAATGGTTGATTATTCCATTTTAGTCCGCAATGCCTTAAAGGAAGAAAATTTGTCATTAGCAGAGTTCTATATTTCTCAGGTAATAAAGCTCAGTGAAATACTTGAAATTACCGACATTTACCAACTATCATTAAAGCTTGAAGTTGCTACACATAAAAAAGCAAAAAAAGAAACAATCGCTTTACTTAAACAATTATTTTCTGCCTTTTCAAACCCTATTCTATCATCAAAATCTTTGGTCTATCAGCATATAACAAATAAACTAGATTCTCTAAAGACACCAAAATTCCCAATTTCTTATCTAAAAGACTATCGCAGTAATCCAGAATTAGCCTTTATACAAAATGAACCAGAATTCTTAGCACTTTTAGACAGCTATCAGTAAAGAAACTTCTCGTGATTTCACATCATTATACAAGAAAGCGAAACGAATTCTTTTTTGAATTCGTTTCGCCTTTTATCCTTCTTTAATTATTTTGTTTTACTTCTTCAAATGCTTTTAAGCCGGCATAAACTTCTTCTTTGAAGACATTTCTCTTTTTCGTTTTGATTCTGTAAAGATGATAGATCATCACAGCCATATTTGCCGCCAATGAAACAAAGCTTAAGACAAATAACGCAGTCGTATTATGAGAGCTCTTGACTGCAAAAGTTGATTCTCCTACAAAAGCAGGAAATGACATCGTAAACATCATCCAAAAAGCCAATGTTTGTGCTCTGTGCTGCAGCCATGCACCTTTTTTAATGAAAAATGCTGGAATTGTACAGGACATTAATAATCCAAATCCTGCATAAAATGAATGATCAGAAACACAGTTATAAACGTATGCAAAGTTCCACAAGTCATAAGCAATAATCCAGAACCACATTTGATCGGCCCACACCATATCTTTTTGTTTATCCTTACTGATTTGGATACCCATCCAACCAGAAATCGTCAGGATATTTAGGATTCCGGCTACACCATTCATGATGTTCCACACGCCACCTTGCATGTACACACCATCAACCATCCCTTGCAAAGAGTAGACTTGAAAATCACGAATTACAGCTTCCATAATATTAACTGCTAAAATAAGTGCTGGAAAAGCCATCATCAGCTTGTACTTATCTGCCCCTTTAATAAAACGTAAAGCCAAAAATCCAAGACAACCAGCTAGAGCCGAATAAACTTTGACCCAATGAAACCATGTTCCTGTACTACTTCCCGCACCTGCCGTTGTTGGCCAAACAAAAATTGTTAAACAGATAGGTAGTGCTGTAAATAAAATAATGGCAACCCACTTATTTGCTCGAGCTAATTCATTCATGAGCATAAGTCCTCCAACAACCACAAACCACATAACCACGGAATACCACGGCATGCTTTCAAAGAAAAACATAAACACTCCTCCTAAATAATTAAATAATTGCTACACAAGTCCATCATACGAATTTTAAAGAAAATTCATATAAACAAAAAAGAAGGAATGCACAAAAATTGGGCAAAAGGAGTCTTTTGCCCAACAGATCTAGTGATTTTGGATAATTAATTCGATTGTTCCTTTTGTCACACCTTCTACTCTTGTGATAAATTGATCTTTTGGTTCTTCTAATCGAGTAGTTAGCCAATGTATCACCTGTGCGACAATCGCTCGTCCATAGAAATCAGCTATTTGATTTTTTATCTCATTTTTATCAGCTAGCTCAGAAAATTCTCTTTCTATGATGGATAATAACATACCGTAGCAAATCTCATACAAGAATATTTCAAGTCGTTCCCTATTTACAGAATGAAAGGTGTTTAAACAAAATCTACGGTTTTTCTCCGTATAGTTTAGGACACTCAGCAAACCCTCTTTCCACGTATGTATATCCTCATACGTTTCTAGACCGCTTACAATTTCATTATCGTACGTCCACTCTAGTAGCTCATTTATATCTGAAAAATGATAATAAAATGTATTTCTTGAAAGACCTGCTTTCTGCGTAATCTCATGAATAGTAATTTTTTCAAATGAATAGTCATTCATCAACTCTTTCAACGCTTGTGACAAGGCTCTTTTCGTTACGTTCATCTTATTTTGCTCCTTGATTCATCGATAGCTCTATTATATAGATAAAATGAGGATAAACAAAGACCTAGTTTCACAGGTTTACTATAATTAAAACTAACTCACAAACCCAGAAATAAAAAAAACAAGCCAATTTACAGCTTGCTCTTTTCCCTACGTTCTTTTTCTATCTTCCTCAGAGTCTGTTTTCTTCTATAAAGCTCCGTATTTGCCTGTCGGTTGAATGTATCACCATTAAGAAACGATATATTTCTAAAAAAATTCGTAACTGTCTCTTTCCAAAACTCTTTTCTTTCATTATGCACCTAGCTCACCCCAAGCCTGCTACTTTTCTGTCACTTTACCACATAAAAATTATAGTGGATAAAGAATTTTAGAGATTAATGATGTTCGCTTCCATCGTAGGCGTCTTTCAAAATAGATAAATCAATTTTTTTCATTTGATACATCGCTTGCATCACTCGATTTGCTCGTTTGACATCCGTTGTATCTGTATATTTTTCTAAAAGCACGCCTCCTGTTTGCCAGCAAATACCATATTTATCCTCCATCCAGCCACAAGGCCACTCTTTTCCATCTGTGGTCAGGCGTTCCCACAGATAATCAATCTCCTGTTGATCCTTACAATCAACAGAAAAAGAGGTTGCCATTGAAAAGTCAAATTCGTGATGCATCGCGTTATCCATCACTCGAAACGGTTGCCCATGGATAGAAAAAAGTGCTTGTTTAATAGAGCCGTCTTCGTTTCTTTCATAGGATTCAATCTGTGCATTCCCAAAAGTATCTATCCAAAAATTCATCGCTTCTTCTGCCTTCTTATACGCATCATCATGAAACATAAAAGCTGGAGCTATCGATTGCTTTTTCCCACTCAAATTGATTTGCCAAGAAACACCGTACTTATCTTCTAGCCAGCCAAACTTTTTACTAAATGGATACTCTTGTACAGGCATTAGCTTCTTTCCCTGCCGAATAAGTGTGGTCCAAACACGTGTAAACTGTTCATCTGTTTCACAATCGACAAAAAATGAAATTGCAGGAGTAAACTGAAATTCTATTCCCCCATTTAACCCCAAAAATGTTTGATTGGCAATGGTAAATTCCACAGTCAAAATTGTTCCTTTAGGCTTATGCAAATCATCGACATAATGAGAAATTGTTCCAAGTGCTCCTTCTTCAAATGCATCTAGGTAAAGCTCAGCTGCTTCAAGTGCCTCCGAATCAAACCACAAACAAGGAGAAAATTTTGGCATAATAAACCATCCTTCCATCGTCTTTTCTTCAAAGATATAGGAAAACAGACCAAACTACAAAGAATGCGCTTTACTTTTTTTCTCTTATCCTGCAACAAGAAAAAAGAAGTAAGACACAATGGTGACTCACTCCTCTGCACAGCTCTTTTTTATTACAGCAGTCCATATAAAGGAGGTTATCGTAAGTACATTCTTACTTCTTTTTCGATTAGAAAGACAGGTTACTCAAAGAAATGTCTGACCTTTAGCTGTTCATTTCTATCCTTCTTTTGATAATTGGTTGGCAATTGGGTCTTTGATTGTTACTTTTTCTTTTTCAAGTCGTTCAATAGTTTCGGCAAATTGTGGCAAATAGTTTTTATGAGCAATAAACAGTTCATCCATAATGCGTTTTGCTGTATCACCTGACTGAATAAGCGGATTAATCGTAAACGCTTGTAGCGCTGTCCCATAATCTCCCGTTACAGCAGCTTCAATTGTCAATAGTTCCATTGCCTTCATCACTTGAAGCCAGCCTTTTTCAGCGGTTGGAAGTGGTCCAAAGGCAACATTTCTTGCTCCCTGTGCACCAATATATGCAGTCACCTCTACTGCACAGTCATCTGGTAAATCCGGCACAGCACCATTGTTTCTTGTAGAGACAACAATCTCCGTATCAGCATTTGAATAGATGGAAGCAATCGTTTCGCAAGCAGCATCCGAATAGTAAGCTCCTCCTCGTTCTTCCAATTGTTTCGGTTTATAATCTAATTCTGGATCTTTATATAGCTCAAACAGCTCATGTTCAATTTGTTTCACTTGCTGCGCACGTGTTCCTTCATTTTCATATTCCTCTAGTCCATGTTTCAGCATTTCTTCTTCCCGATAATAATATCTATGATACCCGCAAGGAATCATATTCATCTGCATTAACTGCTCCTTGTAAAAAGGAATATCAAAAATATTTTTTGGCAGACCACTTCCTTCTTCGTACAGTGTATCAATCAATTTTTTCGTAATGTCCTGCCCATTCTTATCAGCAAGCTTATGCCAATGGAAGTGATTCAATCCTGCAAATTTATAAATTAAATCTTCTTTAGGAACACCTAATGCTTTCGATTCGCCCATTTTCGCCATGACTGGTACATTACATAATCCAATAACCTTGTCCCATTTTCCGTAACGCAACACAGCTTCTGTAACCATACCACTAGGATTGGCGAAGTTAATGAGCCATGCATCTGGGCAAAGTCTCTTCATATCCTCTACAACCGATAAGATAACTGGAACCGTTCGAAAAGCCTTAAACATTCCTCCTGCTCCATTTGTTTCTTGACCTAACATTCCATAAGAAAAAGGAATTCGTTCATCCTTAATTCGTGCATTTAACTGCCCCACTCGAAATTGAGTTGTTACAAAGTCTGCATTTTTGAGCGCTTCTTCTCTATCTAACGTTGTATATATTTTTACATCATATGGTGACGCATCCCACATCCGTTGAGCCATCGCGCCGACAATTTCCTGTTTTTCTTTTCCTTCTTCTACATCAACTAGCCAAATTTCTTTAATAGGAAGCTCATCATATCGTTTAATAAATCCTTCCATTAGTTCAGGTGTGTAACTGCTTCCTCCACCAATTGTTGCAATTTTTACTTTTTTCATAAATAATCCCTCCAATAGTTTACAAAAATAGTATAAAATAAAGAAAATAGAGAAACGATAGTTTGAGCCTATTTCCAAACTCATTATACAAAAGAGTTGTTTTAATACCTATTTCGTTGAAAATGATTTTAAATAGAGTAATTACAGCACTTTCATATTTTTACAAAAAAAAGATATTTTTGAAAAAAGGAGAAACTTATGTTAATTAAAGAACAACTAGAGACAGGTGATTTTTCGCAGGCAGAGCGTGTGACTATCTCATTTTTACTAGACCATCCAGAACGGCTAGAGGCTATGACCATTCAAGAAATTGCGACAGAAACCTTCACTCAACCCTCTACGCTTGTGCGTATTGCAAAAAAGCTACAATTCGTTGGCTGGAAGGATTTAAAACAAGCCTATTTAGAAGAATGGCACTATCTTAGCAAGAATTTTACAAAAGTTGATGCAAATCTTCCTTTTTTACAGACAGATTCAACGATGACCATTATCAATAAACTGGCATTTTTGGAGAAGTCTACTATTGATGATATTGTTTCCTTATTGCACCATGACAGTCTTTCTAATGCAAAACAACTCTTGTTAAATGCTGAGGTCATTCGTGTATTTTCACAAAACGCCAATTTATTAATTGCACAAGATTTTGCGTTAAAAATGAATCGGATTAGAAAACCTGTCACTCTTTCTTCAACAAAAGGGGAAGAAAATTATGAAGCATATAATGTTCCTAGAAATGGCTGTGCGATTCTTATTTCTTATTCTGGAGAAAACAGAGCCATTCTAAAAATCAATCAAATTTTAAAATCAAGAGATGTTCCTACCATTGCCATCACCAGTATTGGAGATAATAGCCTATCTCGTGAATGCACCTGCTTTTTACCTGTAACAACACGAGAGAAACTCTATTCAAAAATTGGAAACTTCACCACCAATATTTCAATTATATTTTTGCTTGATGCACTTTATTCACTTGTCTTTGCGGAAAATTATGAACGAAATTTAGAACATCTAAAACGCCTAGGTCAGCTTGTAGATAAACGAAAGATTGCAGTTGATGTCATGCGAGAGGAGTAGCTGATTTTCTAAACGTAGTAAAAAAAGCATTTCATCAGATGATTCAGACCGCATAACAGAACAATAAAACTTGTAAGAACTCACTAAATAAATAGAGAGTGAGACATAACTGTTTAAGTTATGTCCCACTCTTAATATATACTTTTTCGTCACAAATTTTCTATGATAAGGCAACATCTCTTTTATTGAACAAAGCAAGTGTTGCTGCATAAATTAGTACAATATAGATAATTAATCCCACTACCGTAGCAGGTACACTAAGATTTCCACCCACTGCATAGGCACTATCAATTACTTGATTATTTAACCCTAATAGGTTAAATAAAATCCATTTTAACCAATCATATTTTTCGATAATAACTGGTAGTATTTGTCCTAAAATACTTCCTGAGAATAAAATTCCCATACCCACGCCTACAGCTAACGCTTGTGAGCGAATAACAGCTGAGAAGAATAATGCAATGGTAATATATAAAATCATGAGTAAAAAGTTACTTGAAAACAGCTGACCTGCCATCATTAATGCATTTTTATCCCCAGTTGCTTGTGCTAAGGCTGACGTTAAAGATTGATGAGGAAGCATATATGAACAGATAAACGCTGATATTGCCATGACTATACTACTCAATAACCCATAAAGAATTGCCACAATATATTTCGACCAAAGAATTTGCATTCTACTATATGGACGAGTCAGCAATAACTTAATTGTTCCACCAGAAAATTCAGCCGCAATAATCATGCTCGCAATAATAACCGCAAATAGCGTTGGTAGTACATATATTTGTCCAAAAGAACTGAAAAATTGGGCACTTGTCGTTCCTGAATTAGGATTTGGAGGAGTTTCT
The DNA here is from genome assembly GCF_000407505.1 of Enterococcus phoeniculicola ATCC BAA-412. GTDB lineage: Bacteria > Bacillota > Bacilli > Lactobacillales > Enterococcaceae > Enterococcus_K > Enterococcus_K phoeniculicola. The sequence goes on along the minus strand of NZ_ASWE01000004.1, from coordinate 464,182 downwards.
CCTTTTTCCAGATATGACTTATAATAGTCAAGTTGTTTTTCTGTGGCCTTTATATCTCTTTTACTATATTGCTTTGGATGGCTTTTATAAAGTTCAAGATTTTTTTCAAGCTGCGGAATCGATTCTTCTAATGTAAGAGAGACTAACTCAGCATTTTCATCCACATCAACAGAATTCCAATAGAGATCTTCACTTACAATCGTTCCATCTGAATTTTTATATCCGTTAATTCCACCTTTATACTCCGGTTGCCCTTCACTGTGCATATAGCTCTGCATATTCTCATTTGATTTCATCATCATAAAACCCATACCCAACATACAAACAAAAAGAATGATTTGCAAAATCCAACTAGACTTTTTACTAAACAGTTTGATAAATTCATTTTTAATTAATGTAAACATTATAATTCTCCTCCTTCCGTTAATTCAAAGAATCGTTCTTCTAGTGAACTTGTTTTAGCAGAGACTGCATAGAGATCAAGTTCAGCAGAGAGCAATCGAATCATGTCTGGAATTTGAGTCTCAACTGTCGTTACTTCGATTAACTGACTTCCCACTTCAACAGCATCAATTTCTTTCATGCGTAATAATTCAATCGCTTTATTTACATCAGAAACCTTGAATACGAATTTTCCATGACTGTCTTCCATAACATCGCTCATCGTTTCAATATGGGTCAATTCCCCTTTTTCAATAATTGCAAAACGATCAGTAATTTGTTGAATTTCTCCCAGTAAATGACTGGAAATCAAAACAGCCGTCCCTTGTTTGGATACTTCACGAATGATTTCTCTAAACTCTGCCATTCCTTGTGGATCAAGTCCATTCGTCGGCTCGTCTAAGATTAAGATGGATGGATTATGAATAAGTGCTTGTGCTAATCCTAATCTTTGACGCATTCCTAATGAATAGGTTTTTACTTTTTGATTAATTGCATTTGTTAGCTTCACTTTTGCAACAATTTTGTTAATCTCTTCGTCTGAAATATTTTTCCGGCTCATTCGTGCAAATTGTTTCAGATTTTCCATTCCTGACATATACATATAAAATTCAGGATTTTCAATGATTGCTCCGACTTCACTGATTGTTTTTTTGAAGTCAACACTAACATCCATTCCTTTAATTAGAACCGTTCCAGAAGTACGACTAATCAAACTTACAATGGAACGAATAATTGTCGTTTTTCCTGCACCGTTTGGCCCTAGAAGACCAAAAACTTCTCCTTCGTATACTTCAAAATTAATGTTTCGTATAATCGTTTTTTTTCCAACACGCTTTGACAGATTCTTAATCTGCAACACTGATTTTGCCATTTTTTTCTCCCCTTCTCTTTTTAATAGAAAACTACCACGCTACTTTTCTATTACCCAGTATACCTCTCAAAAAAGATTCGTGACTCCTACTTAAGACCGAATTATTTCATTCTTGTCTTTTTTTTCACATAGAAACGTAGATGATTTCTAACGATGCATGGTTTCTTCAAAATAACAACCACCATTTCTTTTAGCTGACATACAGTGAAGTCATTCATCTATAAATGTGTTCCACCCGTTTCATCACAAAAAAAGTGACTGATAAGACAAACATTCATACTTCGTTTGTCTTATCAATCACTCAACTACTTATACATAAACTACTCTTTCTAGAATGTAGTTTAAATCAGTTTGATTCATTGACTACGTTTCAAATTCTCCTTCTAACTCATGCGCTTCCTCTTCAAGAGAGTCTTTTTTTAGTTAACAACTGGATATTGGGATTTGCTAGGTGACGATTTCGTTCATCTGCTGGTCCTTCTTTTACTAAAATTTTTCTAAGAAAATAACACCATCAAAATCTAGCATATTAAAGCTGGTTCTGGTAAGCAATTTTAGTGGCTTGTAAATAATTCGTCCACATGTTTGCAACCTGCCCGTGAATTAAACGCTCGTCAATTCTAACATTTTCAATTCCCATTATTCTTTTTTCTTTACGTTAATATAAATTGGCACTTCTGAAAACAGTAACTGATTAGTAAAGATTCCTTCTGTTTCAAAGACTATCATTTCATTTAGACCCTTTTTAAGTAGCGGTGCTGGCAGATACAAATAGCCAGTTGGACCAACTTCCCAAAAACGACCTAAATTAAATCCATTCACCAATACACACCCTTTTCCCCAACCACGACAGTCGATAAACGTATCCGCTGTTTCTTCAACAAAAACCTCAAACTTATAAAAACCAGGTCCATTTATTTTTTCTTGATTAAACGTTAAATTTCCATTAGAAATTTTATCAAAATCTAAAGAGTAATGTAGCCAGTTAGAGTGAAAGTGCAAATCCAACATCACGCCACCACGAATACCTTTTCTTTGTGTAGGTGCTAGCAACTTGGACCCATAATTGACTCGTCCCATATTTTCCACCAAAAGCATTAGTTCATTGTGCGTTTCTTTTTCCAAATTAAATGAAAGTTCGGAGCCGATTTCTTTTTTATACTGGGTGGCTACTTCTTCATTGTTTACATAAATTTTGACACGATCACTTGCTTCAATTACGCGAACTCGTTCTACACGGCGTTTCTCACCAATATCAGATTTATAAACAATATAGCCATAGCCTTGATCCAGCTCTTCCATTGAAAGCGGCCATGTATTTTGTACAACCGTACTTACTTTTTCCAAATTTTCACTCAAGGAAGCTGCACCAACAAAAGTGACATTAGAAAAGCGCACTTTTCTATGATTTTCCGTGGTCTTTTCACTTTTCTTCCCCTCCAAAAATACCTCTTGAATCAACTCAAACTTAGGTGTTGTATCGCCCCACTCTGTTAGTAAAGCATCATAATCATAAGAGGTAATTTGATGTAAATCACTCGTTCCCCTAGCTGAACAGCCATTCATAAAGCCAAAATTAGTTCCACCTTGAAACATATACAGATTCAAACTTCCTAACTCATACATTTCTTTCACTGCATTTCTGAGCTCTATAGGATCTCTGCGGATGATTGGCTCATTCCAACGATTAAACCAGCCATCCCAAAATTCCATACACATCAAAGGCGCTTCAATACCATGTTTGTCCATAAATCGAGCTAAATTTTGTATATTCTCTGTCACTCGTGAACCAAAATTTCCAGTTGGAAAAACGTCTTTGTTAGGAGAGGCTCCTGCTTCTAATGCTTCTTGCCATGCGCCATCTGACGTAAAAATCGGAATATCAATATATTTACGCATTATTCGATAAATTTCTTGAAGATAGGTTTTATCATTTCCATAAGAACCATATTCATTTTCTAATTGCATCAGAATAACAGGTCCACCTGCTGACCATTGGAATGGCTTTAATATAGGAAGCAGTTTATCAAAATATCGCTCCACATAGGTAAGAAAAGCAGGATCACTACTTCTAATTTTGCACGTCTTATTTAACAGCCAAAAAGGTAAGCCGCCAAACTCCCATTCTGCACATATATATGGTGAGGGTCTTAAAATAACAAAAAGATTTCTATCTGCTGCTTGTTGGATAAACGTTTCAATGTTATGTCCATAGGAATGAAAATCAAAATCTCCCTCATTTGTTTCGTGATAATTCCAAGGAATATACGTTTCTACTGTATTACAGCCTAACTCCACCAATCGATCTAATGCATATTCCCAGTATTCTTCAACAAGTCGAAAATAATGAACTGCACCTGATACGAGTTTTGTGTTTTCTCCATTGATGACAAACTCTTTATTTACTTTTATTGAATTCATTTGTTCCACCAACCTATTATCTTAATATATTAAGATAATAGCACGTGTAGAAATCGTTTTCAATATTTATTTTTTAAAATATGCTATACTCTTAATATATTAAGAAATGAACATTCTATTTTGGAAAGGACTGACTCATATTTGATCCCCAAATATTTAAAAATAAAAAACACCCTTTTACAAAAACTAAGGGACGGAGAATTTGAACCTGGCGAAAAATTTTATAGTGAATCTGAGTTAGTGAATATGTATAACGTGAGCTCGATTACAGTAATCCGGGCGCTAAAAGAGCTCGTCTCTGAAGGTTATCTGTTTAGTATCCAAGGAAAAGGACGATTTGTTTCAAAAGGAAAGTTAGGTCAAACAGTTCATTTTACAGATGTTGAAAAATATCCTGACCAAGAAACCTCTGTTGAAGTTATCTCTATCACAGAATCAACCAATCCTGAAATCAGAAAAATCTTGCATGCGGCTGAAAATGAAATAGTTTATTGCATTGAACGAGTGAGAAAAAGTAACAATATTCCTTTTTTCTTGCAATATTCTTACTTGTCCGCTCGCTATATTCATTCCGATGAAATTAACGATCCTGAACGTTTCATATCTATTTATGATAAACTACGCAAAGATTACAATTTCCATATGACTACCGCACCATCTGTTGAATACTACCGCATTTGTTTTCCTACACCAGATCGAGTTGCTCAGCTACTGGAAATTGACACTCAGGAACCAACAAGTTTTGTTGAACGAACAACTTTTTTAGAAGACGAAAGTCCAATTGAATTTATCCAATCTTATAAACGCTGGGATTATTACTGTAGTAAGATTGATTCTTTATAAACTAACTAAAAAATCGAAACATTTACGCGTCCTCCATAACAGCTAAAAAGCTTCCTTTTGGGCGCGTATTTTCCTAAAAAAGAGCAATAGATGAAAGAGCAATGGAATTTCTTTTTCTCTATTGCTACTTTTCAAACAGATAGTTTCGTCTTCAATAAAAAAAGAGCAATTAATAAAACAATACCAACGGTTTGTTTTATTAATCACTCTGCAAGCGTTCAATTTCTGCCTACTATCACGAATTACAGACTTAACGATTGTTCTGTTTCTTTAATTTCCACATCATAAATCGCAAGCTTAGTTTCTAGTCTCTCAATGGTTTTGTTCATTAATTGCTGCTTTTCTAACAGCTTTTGATACTCCTCCACTAAAATCTCTTTTCTTTCCAGAAGTGTTTCTTCCCCAATCTGGTAAAGAGCAGTATATTTAGCCAAGGATTCAATGGATAGTCCTGAATCTCTCATACATTTAATAAATTCAATCCAGTTTAACTCTTCTTCTTGATACTCGCGAACACCGGAAGAATTTCTAGTTACAGGAGGAATTAAGCCTTCTTTTTCATAATATCTAAGTGTTGCAGGTGTTAACTTATATTTCTTGGCAGCCTCAGAGATATTCATTTGACAGCATCCTCTCTTATTTTTTCTCTATTCCAAATGGAAAAAGTCTCTCACTTTTGACTAGTTTAATCATGTCCAATTACCTTGTGTGGAACATATAGCTCTTCTAAATAAGAAATATCTTCTTTTGTTAGATGAAAGTCAACTGCTCCTGCAGCTGTTTCAATGTGACTCATCTTAGTTGCTCCTACTACGGGAGCCGCAACTAAGTCATTTTGCAAGAGCCATCCTAAAGCAATGTTTACACGATTTGTTTCATATTTATCAGCTAGTTCAGCGACACGCTTGATAATCAATTGATCTTTTTCAGCTGTTTCATCATATTTTGCTTTTTGAGCAGTATCTGTTAAGCTACGACTTGTTTTTTCTTCCTGATCTCGAATCAATCGCCCTGATGCCATCGGACTATATGGGGTTAATGCAATTTTTTCGGAACGACAGTAAGGAATCATTTCCCTCTCTTCTTCTCTATAAATAAGATTTAAGTGATTTTGCATGGAAACAAATTTTGTCCAGCCATTTTTTTCAGCAATTGTGTTTGCTTGCTGAAACTGATAAGCATACATAGCAGAAGCGCCAATATAACGGGCTTTTCCTGATTTCACTACATCATGCAGTGCCTCCATGGTTTCTTCTATTGGTGTATTATAATCCCATCTGTGAATAATGTATAAATCGACATAATCCGTTTTAAGCCGCTGCAAGCTTTGATCTATTTGAGACATGATGGCTTTTCTTGAAAGACCTTGTCCATTGGGTCCTTCGAACATTTTTTGATGAACTTTTGTTGCCAGTACAATCTCATCTCTTTTGGCATAGTCCTTCAAGGCTCTCCCTAGAATCTCCTCACTACGGCCTAAAGAATAAACATTTGCTGTGTCAAAAAAATTGATACCCAACTCTAACGCACGTTTAATCAACGGACGGCTATCCTCTTCTTCCAGAACCCACTTATGTATCCAATTTTTTGGATCACCAAAGCTCATTGAACCTAAACAAATTCTTGAAACGTCTAGTCCTGTATTTCCTAATTTTACGTACTCCATATTCAGCCTTCCTCCTTATCTTTTACCTACTTTAAGTATAGACCTTAGAGTGCACTTTAAGTCAATAGAGAATGAAGATTTATTTAATGGAAAATAAAAAAGGAATAAACAGATTAATCTACCGCTGGGAAGTTCGTTAAAATTTTTTGACAAATCGTTTCGACAGTCAATCCATTTTCCTCCATCAGTTCACTTGCTGTATAGCGGTCATGAAAAGCTTTATCCAATCCATAGTTCTGTACTCTCATACCTGAATCTCCATAATAGCTAGCGATTGTTTGCCCATACCCGCCTTCTAAAATTCCATCTTCCAGCGTCACCACTAGTCTATGTGCTTTTTTCAGCTCTTCTAATACTCCTTTGTCTAACTGAGAAATCACTCTTGGATTGATGAGGGTCGGTTTTAGTTGGCTTATTTCTTCTAATTTGTTTGCTACCTCTTTTGCTAAATGATAAAAATTTCCAATCCCAAAAATAGCTACATCTGCGCCCATTTGACTAATTTGATTGGACAAAATATCCGGATGCTTTAACTCTTTGATTACTTCTTCTGATTTTACACCCCCTACAGGCACTCGAATGGCTACTGGATGATTCATTTGTTCGATTGACCAATCAAGCATTTCTAAATATTCTTCTTTCGTGGTTGGCGCAAGATAAACTAAGTTGGGAATATGGCTGAGAAATGGAATATCAAAAATTCCTAGATGACTTTCATCATTCATACCATTCACAGAAGCCCCATAAACTAAAATAGTTCCTGGCAAATTATTTAATGCTAAGTCGTGAGATATTTGATCATAACTTCTTTGCATAAAGGTTGAATAAACTGCCCAAACAGGTTTTACACCATTTTTAGCTAATCCTGCAATCATAGTAGCGGCTTGTTCTTCTGCGATTCCTACATCCACAAATTGTTTACCAGCCTTCGCGCGCTGTTCAGCAGAAAACAACAACATTGGCGTGCCTGCATTAACAGCCACAACTGATGAGTCTTTTGCCATTTTTTCCAGTAAATACTCAGTTGTTAGCTGGTTATAAGATAACTGATTTCCAGTGCTTATATATTCACCAGTTTCCAAGCTAAACGGACCTCCTGCATGAAATTTTTCGCGATTTTCTTCTGCAAAAGCGAATCCTTTCCCCTTAATTGTATGAATATGAAGAACTACTGGAGACTTGGTATCTTTTACCGCTTGAAACAATTCAATTAACGCATCTAAATTATTTCCTTCTTCTAAATATTCATAGTGAAATCCTAGAGATTTAAAGAAATTATCTTTCGCTTTTCCTTTTGTTTCACGAAGCAAACGGAGGTTCTCATAAATTCCTCCATGATTTTCTGCAATCGACTGATCGTTGTCATTTACAATCACAATTGTATTTGTTCCAAGCTCAGAAATATTATTCAATCCTTCATAAGCTAAACCGCCGGAAATAGAGCCGTCGCCAATGATTGCGATAACGTTGTTGGTCTCTTTTTTCAAGTCTCTTGCTTTTGCTACACCATTTGCTAAAGACAAAGAGGTAGATGTGTGACCAACCGTAAATAAATCATGTGGACTTTCTTTTGGGTTAGTATATCCTGATACGTCGTCATAGTGTGTCTCGTCTAAAAATGCTTTTGCTCTTCCGGTCAACATTTTATGAACATATGATTGGTGTGAGACATCAAAAATAAATTGATCAACAGGTGATTGAAAAACATAATGCAGTGCAACTGTCATTTCAACTACACCTAAATTTGGACCATTATGACCTCCATGATGACTTACTTTTTTTATTAATGCTTCTCTTGCCTCGTCTACTAATAGATATAGCTCGTCTCTTGTTAATTTTTTAACATCTTCTGGATTATTTATTTTTTCTAAAAACATAAAAATTCCCCCTTCAACATTCGTTAGTTTACTCCTTGAAGTGAACTTTAAGTCAAGGGGAAATTTAAAAGTTTTCTATCTTTTTCACAAATAACAGCAATTCTCCTGTTTTCAGTAAGTCCACATTCAAGAAACTATCTGATTTTTTCAAAGATTTATCTTTTTTTTTAACGAAAAAAGGTGAAACATAACCTAAGTTACGTTTCACCTCGTAAAATCTTAATAAAGATTAGAAGCAAAAGCGGCTCCTTCTTATTGCTCTAAAACACGAAAAATTTTACCTTCGATGTATACGGTACCTGTTTGGTTCTCGAAGCAAGCTGTTTCTGTTCTACTTCTTTATCTATTCCTGTTTACAAAAATAGCATAAACTAATGCCACTGCATATAAGCCATGAATACTGAAGAAAATTATCATTGGCGAGATTAATCTAAGTGTCGCTGACAGACTCATTAAAAGCAAAGTTAGCATAAGTACTGGAAAATAAAGCACAATTAGCTCATTAAGTTTGTGGCTCACCATTTCCAAAAAGGCCACTCTTGTTTTTAACAATGTTACCCACAAGATCGAACCAACAATATCTATTACCGAGAAAAAAAGAAAGAAAAGATATTTATTCTGAAAATTCGTTGGTAATCCGTTTCCGTCAATATGTACAACAATTTCCTTAGGCAAAAATGGAAGAACCAACAGAAATAAGCCTATAGTTCCAACAGTTATTGCCACTGTTCTCTTATTCATCACACTCTTTTTTATTCTATTTTTTTTCATCATATTCTTTTTCATCACACTCTTTTTCATCCTACTCTTTTCACGAGCCTTTTTTAATACATCAAGTAGTATAAGCCATTTGCGCGCTCATATCAATAACAGCGCGCGGTAGCTCATAAAAAAAGTGAATAAATATGCAATAATTTTTTAATCAATCAAAGCATTTATTTAGATTTTTAGTGAATAAGCAAAAGATAGCTATTTAAAATGTAACCATAATCCATCTCCTTAATTTTTTTATCGCTATAGCCCCCTCACTTTAGCATTCAACAAATTATTTTTGTGAACGCTACCTATTTTTGATATGTTCTACCTTTTTTTGTTGTTCTTTTAGATACAGATAGGAAGATACGAATAAATTTTTAACTCTTCTAATGGCGAGTCCAACGTACATTGGTTGAGTGAAATGCGGTTATTTGCTCTCATCAATTTCCTGATGCTGTCAATTCTTTGAAAAAAATCACTTTCAAAAGCCAAGTTTCAGCTTTTGAAAGTGATTCTCAAATTGTTTCTATTCATTTTTATTTTATTTTCTCTTTTATTTGCTCTGGTGAATATTGTTTTAGTAAGCGGCGAATCTCCATCTCAATGTTAAACTGCAAGGCTTTCGTGCTGTCTAAATTTTGAAGTGCGACTTTTAAATAATTGAAAAAAACTTCTTCCTCCATTACTTATTTCCCCCTCTTAGTCCATCGATTCATACATCGCTCTTGGTCCACCAATATATTTTGGACGGCTTCGAAGGGCAGTTACGTGTGCTCCACCCAACTCTTTGACAGATGGACGAACAGGCACCTGTACATGTTTCACGTGCATGCCAATTGACGTATCGCCAATGTCCACTCCAGCTTGCGCAAGAATATGTTCAACTTCAACTGGATCAGCAAACTGTTCAAACGCAGCCACTGAGCATGCTCCACCTGCATGCAATGCAGGCTTTACTGAAACAATTTCCCAACCTTTTGCTTCTGCAAGCTCACGTTCAACTACAAGGGCGCGATTAATATGCTCACAGCCCTGTACACCAAGATAAATGCCTAATGAATCAAGAATTGATTTCATCGTCTCGATGACCCATTGTCCGACTTCTTGACTAGAATTTTTACCAATTTGTCCACCAACAATTTCACTTGTTGTACAGCCTAAAACAAAGACATTTCCTTTTTTCAGTTTAGCTGCTTTCAATACATCATTTACAATAACAGTTAACTCTTTTTGCAAGGTTTCTTTTTCCATAATCAATCAAACTTCTTTCTATTTATATTGAGGATGACGAAGGATTTTTTGTAATGCTTGATACAAAGGAACAGTGACCAGAATACCAAAAAAGTTCTGAATCAAATTTCCTGGTATTGAGGCGACTCCTGCAGGCCATGTATAGAGCAAAGTTGTGGCAAATGCATAACCTGCAACCATTAAGAACGTTGCCAATACAAAACCAACAATCATCCCTTTCTTATTAGGAAACTTCTGATACAAATAACCCAAAAGCCATCCTTGTAATCCATGAATAAGTACAGAAAATAATGCCCATTCAGGATAGCCAGAAATCAAATCAATGAGTCCACCGCTCAAAGCGCCTACAAATAAGCCACCTGTTGGACCAAAAAGTAAGGCCGATGAATAGATACCTACCTCACATAAAGTGACAAAGCCTTTTGTCTGGGGGACAGGAATAATAAACAAAATAGATAGTGATACCGTTAGTGCCACCATCAAAGCTAGCTTTGTTAACTCACGTGTTTTCATAATTCCCCTCCTCAACAGTCTGACCAAACCAAACATTACCTTCACCATTTTTCAATAGAATTCCATGCTTAATCGATTGGTAAACAAACTCTTTACTTTTTTCAACAGAAGAAATTAGTTCATTACCTAAAACTAAATTTGAGGCGATTGCCGAGGCAAATGAACAACCTGCACCATTTATCGTCTTTTCTTTCAGCTTTTCTTTTTTTAAGAGGACAAACTGTTGCCCATCATAAAATAAATCATAAGCTATTTTCCCAGATATTCGCTCTCCACCCTTTATGACTACAGATTTTGCACCTAAACGAAGAATCTTTTTTGCTGCACATTTCATCTCTTCGATTGAATGAATCGTCATTTCAGAAAGTAGCTCTGCTTCTTTTAAATTTGGGGTAATAATCGTTGCATATGGAAATAGACGAGACACGAGCTCATTTTTATATGTGGCATGATACTGTGCCTCTGTTTCTTTAAATGCCATCACAGGATCTAGCACAATCGGCCCTGTAAATGTTTGTATAAACTGTTCCACTCTTGTTATCGTAGATAGTTGATGGAGCAAACCAATTTTAATTCCTGAAATAGCCATTGCTCTATCAATACTAGAAAGCTGTTCCTCCACCAATTGTGTCGATACATCATGTATTTCAAACCCTCGTTCATTCTGCGTAGCTATACAGGTAATTGCAGCTACGCCAAAAATCTGATGGTTTTCAATTGTTTTTAAATCCGTTTGTACTCCACCACCCGCAAGTGTATCAGAACCTGCAATCGTTAATAGGGTATTTGTCATACACTCAACTCCTTACTTTCATTATATGGAAATTAAGGGGATTGAAAACAGCCAATTGGGTGTTTTTTTATCCATCCAATTAGCAGTTTTTTATCTATTGAATTTTCTTTAATAATCTAATTGTTTCAATCTTAGCTTCATCTCAGTACCATTCATTATTTTTAACTGATATAAATCCAAAATATCTTGCTTTAATTTTTCCATTTTAGGATCGTCAGCAAGGGTTTGTCTCACACGATTTAACCCCCAAACAATCAAGTCGCCCATTCCTCTGCTTCCTAGTTGAAAGCCCAGCAGACTTTCTTCTGATAAGCGACTATTCTCAATTTCTTTTAAAAGCTCCCCGTATTCTCCTCTTACAATAAATTCATCCTCTTGTTCGTTAATCTTTTGTCGAAGTTCTACTAATGTTGTCACTATGTATAGCTCGTCTGATTCTAATATTTTTAAAAGAGCATCTAAGACCTCTCCTGGTGATTCACCGGTTCCCTTTGAAATAGCAATTAACGTTTTTGCGGTTAATGTGTTGGGGTTGCGTTTACTTGCCTTTGAAAGTGTCTGTTCTGAAACACCTGATTTTTTTGATACATCATAGCGAGTCATCGCGTGATGTTGTAAGTAAATGTCTAAACAGTTTTTCATTCTTTTCCTTCCTCTCCAATCTACTCAACTACAGTTTAGTATAAAAGAAATAGCTTCTTAATGCAATTTCCAAACCCACCCCGACTCAATAGCGCTACAGCTCTGTCAAAAGACTATTTTCTCTATTCAATCAATGGTATCATGAACAAAAGGAAGGTGGATATCTAGATGAAAGTAACAATTGCGATTGATTCATTTAAAGAAAGTGCAACTTCTTTTGCACTCGCCCATGCAATACAAAAAGGAATTGAGGACTTGGTGGAAACAGTAATCCCTATTCCCATTTCTGATGGCGGTGAAGGTACAATAGAAGCAATTTCCGCTGCTCTCCCTGGTGAAATTTGTTCTCTGAAAACAGTCAATTCGTTTGGAGAAGACATTCGTGCGAACTACTTTTTAACAATTATTAACGGTCTTCCCACAGCAGTTATTGAATCTTCTAGTGTCGTTGGCATCCACTTTTCAAACAATCGAAAAAATCAAGCTTATTCAACTAGCTCCTACGGTTTAGGCCAGATGATTTCTGCTATTATCGATCAGGAAATTAAACAAATCATTATCACTTTAGGTGGTAGTGGAACAACAGATGGCGGATTAGGGATGCTTCAGGGCTTAGGAGCAGAACTTTTTGATGCCAAAAACAATCGACTCATGCCTAGTCTCCACTCTAATCCTTTATTATCTGCGCACAGTCTCTCGTTAGACTCCTTAAAAGAAAAATTAGCAAACATTCATCTCATTATTGCAAATGATGTACAAAATCCTTATTGTGGTTCAAATGGAGCAGCATATATTTTTGGTCCCCAAAAAGGGCTAACAGAAGAAGAAGTTGTTTTGCTTGATGAAAAATTGACAAAAATCGCAGAATCAATGCAGAATCAAGGTTATCAAGATTTGAAATTGGCTTCTGGGGCAGGTGCTGCGGGAGGACTTGGAGGGGCTTTTGCTTGGTTAGGAGCAGAGATGCAGTCTGGATTTTCCCTAGTGGCTGACTTAATTGGTTTAGAAGAACATCTACGAACGAGTGATTGGGTGATTACTGGTGAAGGAAGGCTGGATGCACAATCGAGTGCGGGAAAAGTTCCCTATGGAGTAGCAAATCTTGCAAAAAAATATAGGACGCATACACTGCTGCTTTGTGGAAGCTATAAAGAAATTCCAAAGCAGACGTTATTTGACGGTATTTTTTCAATACAGCATGAACCCGTCAGCTTAAATCAAGCAATGGATACCGCCTATACACTAAAAAATATTACAGAACTGAGTCGGCAGATTTTTCAGCTCATCTGTCTCACTCAAAAAAACTCTCAATAAAAAGACAGGGCTAGTGACCACTTTGGACATTAACCCTGTCTTTACTCATTTTTCATTCTTTTTTATTCCAAAACAGACATTTTATAGACTTCTCAGCTACTCATTGTCTTAACTAATCCAGCCAACAAACCAACGGACAAGATTTGGAAGAACAACAATGGTGTAGATGGTCCGACTAATTTGAATAGCTGCTATTTTTGGCATATCACCACCTAGTTCACCCGCAATAAGTGAAATATCGGTAGCTCCAGCTGGAGAGGAAGCAAATAAAGCAGATTTCAAATCTAAGTCACCTTTTTTATAAACGATAAATCCAAATAAAACGTTAATAATCAAATAGCTTCCTAAAAGAAGAAGTGCTGGTACAATTAATTGTGACATTTGTTGTACGCTATGATGTGTAAACGTACTTCCGATAATTGAACCTGCAAGAATTTGAGCAAGATAGCGAATCGAGCTGTTTAACTGTGCTGTATTTTTGACGATTTTTAATAGACTTGAAAAAATTAAGGAAAAGATGAGGGCACCGACAGGAATCTCTAAATAGACTCCCAATAGCCCCCCGATTCCTGCAATAATCAAAATGAGACTATCATTTGTCCAGTTTCTATTTGTGCCAAAGGGATGGATTTTTTGCATCTTTTCTTTTGTTTTATTCACTGAGGATACATCATCTTTTCCAAGCCGTTTCAACAAAAATTGAATCCAAGCTGGAAGTATCAAGAGAATACCCACAAGACGGGCAAGCTGCATGGTCGCAACAATTTCTGACTGCGCCCCCATGTCAATACTAATTAGTGACACATCCATAATACCACCTGGCATACAGCTAAGAAGTGCCGTCACTAAATCAATGGAAAACAGATAATGAAAAAGTAACCCCATTGCAAACATATTGACTGTAAAAAAACTTAAAAGCAGTACGATAAGCTTAGACAATTTGGGAAAATTAAGTAAGTCTGCTTTAGAAACTTGTTGCCCAATATAAGCGCCGCTAACAATTTGTGCAAATACTTTCAGAGAGCCCGGCATAGCTGACTGATTAGTAAGAATAGAAAATAGAGCCACCGCAATCATACTTCCTGTCATAAATGCAGCTGGCATCTTCAGTCGTTTTGCCAGACAACCGCCCAACAGTCCTACTACGAATGTCATAACCATCTTTACTAACAATGTTTTTCTCCTACCTCTACAAATGAATGCTAATTTTTATACGATGTAATGATTCTGGAACCTAACGATAAACTACCAGATTTTTAAAAGATTACTAAAAGACAGAGTGAAGATAGAATCTCATCTCCACGGCGTTTGTCTCTCACCATCTTCTACGCACGAACCAGGTCCCCAACGTACCTCTTTTCGGTATATTTCGCTGTATAAGAAAGAGAATGCTGAGGTGCGCTTGCTTATTCATTATAAATGAACAAATTTTCTCTTCACAGAAAATCCTAAAAAAAACACCAAAAGAACAATTTCTAGTTTCTTTCTCTCTACTGAATTTTCCATAAAAAGAAGGTGGGACATAACTAATTAAGTTATTCCCCACCTTTGTAAAATCTTAATAAACGACGGGAACAGAAGCAACTCATCTCCACTGCGTTTGTCTCTCAACAACTTCTACGCATGAGACATGCTAGAGTTGAAGGTCTCCACTGCGTTTCGCTCTCAACAACTTCTACGCATGAGACATGCTAGAGTTGAAGGTCTCCACTGCGTTTCGCTCTCAACAACTTCTACGCATGAGACATGCTAGAGTTGAAGGTCTCCACTGCGTTTCGCTCTCATCAACTTCTACGCATGAAACATGCTAGAGTTGAAGGTCTCCACTGCGTTTCGCTCTCATCAACTTCTACGCATGAGACATGCTAGAGTTGAAGGCTTCGAAAATAAGCTGAAATTCCCAAAGATTTGAGGAACAATCTTCGTGAATTCCTTCTTATTTCTCGGAGCTGAACACTTCTGTCCCGACCTCCTAATAATATTTATTCCGTTATCGTCTTTTGAACAACACAGGGTGTGCCAAAAGCTAAAACATTTTCTGGAACATCTTTTGTTACTACACTACCTGCTCCGATGACTGAGTTTTTTCCAATTGTCACACCTGGAAGAACAATTACCCCAGCACCCAACCAGACATTTTCACCAATAACCACAGGAAGATTATACTGTGCCTTTTTTACTCGTAGCTCAGGATTTAGCGGATGAGTTCCTGCAGCCAAGGTTACATTTGGCCCAATCATGACATTGTCTCCAATTTCAATTCGTGTATCATCTACGAGTGTTAGATTAAAATTAGCGTACACATGATTTCCTAAATGCGTATTAGCACCCCAATTTGCTCGTAAAGGCTGTTCAATATACACGCCTTCTCCTACACTTGCAAATAACTGTTTCATTAATTGTTGTTTTTCTTTTTCGTCTGACGGTCTGACTTGATTGAAATCATAAAGAATTTCATTAAACTTCTTTTGCAAACTTCCTGTTTCAGCATTTTCAAAGTATATTTCTCCACTATGCATCTTCTTAAAAATTTCTTCTGTCTCCATTACTTTGCTCCTCCTAACATCCACTTACAGTTAATCGCTTTCATTTTTGGAAACGAATCATACGATTCTTATTTTCCAACAATTATTTTCTTCACTATTCATGATAGCACGTCCCTAATTGCTTTTACAGTGCTCTCTATTCTTTCTACAAGTTGCACGAAAACATCAAGCAATCTGACGATACAGTCACAATTTTTTTCTACATCAATCCTTGAGTCCCACTTTCAGCGATTCTGTGCTATGATATTTTGGGAACAACAAGCACACATTTTAATACGAACAAGGAGCTAAGCATTTATGGACATACTATTAGCTACAGAGGCAGTTTCTTATGAGATTGAAAATAAGAACATCCTTTCTGACATTACCCTTTCAATAGAAAAAGGCAGTCAAACAACCATCATAGGTCCATCTGGTGGAGGAAAAAGTACCTTATTAAAAATTTTTGCTACACTATTAAGCCCGACAAGTGGTACTGTATTTTTCCAAGGGACACCAAGTACTTCTTACAAACCTGAGGACTACAGAAAGAAGGTATCTTATTGCTTTCAACAGCCTACCTTATTTGGTGAAACAGTCTTTGACAATTTACTGTTTCCTTATACCGTTAGAAATAAGCCCTTTGATGAAGCCCATGCTAAAAGTCTTCTTCAAGAAGTCAAGCTTTCTAAAGACTATCTACAAAAAAAGATTACAGAACTATCGGGTGGTGAAAAACAGCGTGTTGCTTTATTACGAAATGTGCTCTTTTTACCAGAAATTCTCTTATTAGATGAAGTGACAACAGGGTTAGATGAGGAAAGCAAAGGAATTGTAAATGAATGGCTAAATCAATTAAATCAGAAAAATGGTACTACACTTATCCGTGTCACCCACGACAATGAAGAAATTCAACAAGCAAAGTCAACGATTCGTATTGTGAACGGAAGAATGGAGGCATCAAATGAACTTAGCAGTCAATAATCTCTCCTTATTTTTTGCAGCTATGTTGGTTATGGTCGCTTTAGGAATTAGTTATAAAGAAAAATTAGGATTTACAAAAGACATTATTTTCAGTGTATTTCGCGCAATTATTCAGCTGGTACTTGTCGGCTATGTGTTAAGTTATCTTTTTCGGGTAAATAATGAGTTTTTAACCGTTTCAATGGCGCTTATTATTGTGATAAATGCAGCACAAAATGCAAAAAAAAGAAGTCAGCATATCAAAAACGGTTTTCTTCTCTCGTTTATTGCAATCGGTGCAAGTACGAGTGTAACCATCGGTGTGCTGGTTCTGTCTGGCTCTATAAAATTTATTCCCTCCCAAATTATTCCTATCAGTGGAATGATTGCCAGCAACTCAATGGTCGCCATCGGTCTTTGTTATCGAAGTCTGGATAGTCTGTTCCACGACCAACGTCAGGCTATTTTAGAGAAGCTTTCATTAGGTGCTGATATCAAGCTTGCTTCTCTTTCAATTCTTCGACAAAGCATCCGAACAGGAATGTCTCCTACCATTGATTCAGCAAAAACCGTTGGGATAGTCAGCCTTCCTGGAATGATGTCTGGACTAATTTTTGCAGGTGTCGATCCCGTTCACGCTATTAAATATCAAATTATGGTAACTTTTATGCTACTTTCGGCAACAAGTATCGGCTCAGTTCTTGCTACGTACTTAGCCTATAAGAGCTACTATAATGAACAAAAACAATTAATGATTTAACATAAAAACGAAGACAGATTTAAGATTACTCATTATGAGAACCTTTACTGTCTTCGTTTTAGTTATTTAAAATGAAACAACGAGCGTCTCACTATGTTCCCCTTCTAAAAATTCTTTTACTTTATCACTTGTCATCGCTTTTTTCAGTGCCTTTATTTTCTCGCTCTCTTTATTATCTTCTCGTGCAACTAGTTGAATGGAAAATCGTCCATCAATATTTTTTTCCAAGAATAGTGCATCACTAGGTGTTAAGCCGATTTTTGAAATATAGGTAGGGTAATTATAAACCAAAGAAACACCCGGTTCACTATATGCTTCAGCTAGATTCAATAAATCCACAGACAGAAAGTCAAATTTTTTCGGATTCTCAATAATATCCTTGGTTGTACCATTCACACCAACGCCCTCTTTTAACTTAATTAATCCTTGTTCCTGTAAAATAGCTAATGCACGTCCTTCATTTGATACATCGCTTGGTAACGCTATTTTGCTATTTTCAGGAAGCTCATCTACTGATTGATAGTCCTTTGAATAAAACCCAACCTTTGCATCATAAATAGGCTGAATAGCAACCAAATTTGTTCTCTTTTCCTCATTGTACTTCATCATGAAAGGTTCATGTTGAGCAAAACTTGCATCTGCCTCTTTCCCTGAAACCATATCATTATAAGCGACATTATCGTTCACTTGCACTAATTCAATTTCCCAGCCATCTTCTTTTGCTACTTCTGCAGCCACTTTTACTACATCTGTCATCGGCGGTGCTTGACTAGCTACCTTGATTATTTTATCTTCTTTTCCCGCACTCTCTTTTTTTTCTGTACCGCAAGCAGTCACGGCTCCAAGGACACTCAATGCTAACACTGCTAAAATCACTTTTTTCATCTATTTCTCCTACTTTCTTTTATCTAGTTTTTGTGCAAAATAATTCCCCGTCATTTGGAGAATAAATACGCAAACAATCAGAAAAACAATCGCAAAATACATAATGCCATATTGGTAGCTTTGATACCCATAACGAATGGCGAAATCTCCAACTCCACCGCCACCAACAATCCCCATTACAGTAGAGTAAGAAACCATGCTGACAATCGTAGTCGTATATGCTAATAAAATACCACTCCTTGCTTCTACCAATAAAAAATGCCACAGGTACTGCCAGCGGCTCACTCCTAATGACTCACTTAACGCGCCTATCTCTTTAGGTACATCTAAAAGTACTTGTTCTACCAGCCGGGCAAAAATGGCACATGCTACAATACTCAATGGAAAAGAGGCAGGATATGGCCCGAATGCTCGTCCAATAATCAGACGAGTGACCGGTATTAATGAAATGACAAATAGTAAAAAGGGATAGGAACGAATCAAAGTAATCAAAAAATTTAATACCCAATAATTGACTACGTTTTTTTTGCGTCCTTTGGGATTGGACAAAAACAACCCAATTCCTAATGGGAGCCCAACAAGTAACGCAGCCCCCATACTAATGCTCATCATGATACCTGTTTGCTTTAAAGACACAATAAATTCCGGTAAGTAATACTGAATATTTTCAATTACGGACATCTTTTACCCCCCGCTTTATTCTCTCTGCATAAGAAAGTACAGGGGAAGATACGTCTTTAGGTGTGTTAAAGAATTCGTCTGTAATCCTACCTGATTCAAGTACCAACACCCGTTCACATAAAGTTTTTACTGAACTTAATTCGTGACTGACAAACAAAATCGTGGGAGAAAACTCTTTATGAGTCCTTTTTAACAATCGAATAATTTCTTCTGTATTTTCTTCATCCAAAGAACTAGTTGGTTCATCACAAAGTAATAACGTTGGGTTTCTAACCAGTGCACGAGCAATAGCCACTCGCTGTTTTTCTCCTCCTGATAATTCCGCAGGATAATATTGACTTTTCATACGCATTCCTACAAAATCAAGTAATTCATCTACTTTTTCATGATTAGTTTTCCCTAGTAACTTTAAAGGAAGAGCTACGTTTTGATGAACAGTTAAATTACTTAATAAATTATAGTGCTGAAAAATCATTCCAATCGTTTGTTTGGTTTGTTGAATCTGCTTTTTTGTAAGAGTCTGAATCTCTTTCTCCCCAAAATAAATCTCCCCTTTAGTTGGTGTTTCAATTAAATTGAGTATACGAAGCAACGTTGATTTTCCTGAACCACTTTTCCCAATAATTCCAACTATTTCCCCCTGCTCAATCTGGAAGTTTAAATCATCTAATGCATTTATTTGTTGATAGTCTTTTGAAACATGATGCAACTGAATCATCTATTTCCTCCTATGAAAATAATAAAGAAAGCAGCTCTTCATTCGTTAAATTCAAAATATAGTCTGAAACAGAGAACGTTTGAAGTCGCTTTTTCAGCACTTCATAAATATAGGGTTCCCCTATCAGTTGATTTTGAAGTATGTCTATCTCTTGTTCACCAAAAAAATCTCCATAAATAGCCAACTCTTGAATTATTCCTTTATTTGTAGAAACATGAATATCTACGATTCCAACAGAAGGAATTCTCGTGCGTTTATTGAAATGAAATTCAGGTGTTTCACCGAAAATCCATTCATCATTGCTGTAACGCGTATCAACTAATTTTTGAATTTCTTCATTATCTTTATCCGTTAGTTTTAATTGCTTATCTGAAATTTCATTTAGAGAAGATACTGAATAAATTTGACAAAGTAGCTCATCTCGAAATTCCTCTGTTGTATCTGCCTGGTAGCGTTCATCTAAATAGGGCTTAATGTTTGATACACTTTTTCGGACTGATTTTGTTGCTTTTGATTCAAATTTTTCTTTAGAAACAGTTAAAACTGATTCCAAAATAGATAAATCCACATCATACATTAACGTGCCATGAGAATAGGTTCGATTTTTTTTGGTATACA
This sequence comes from Enterococcus phoeniculicola ATCC BAA-412, assembly GCF_000407505.1. Classification (GTDB taxonomy): domain Bacteria; phylum Bacillota; class Bacilli; order Lactobacillales; family Enterococcaceae; genus Enterococcus_K; species Enterococcus_K phoeniculicola. Next base: position 443,641 of record NZ_ASWE01000004.1, on the reverse strand, counting down.
TAGCATTTCCAGAAAATTTCTGACCATGAATATACAAATCATTTCTTCCACCCATCTCAGCAGACCGCGCGCCCATTGCTTGAAGCCCTTTCAAAATTGGCATTGTCACGCGCTGATAGTCGCCAAAGGTTGTATCATCTTTTTGCATCACAATACTAAAACTTAAGTTTCCTAAATCATCATAAACGGCACCACCACCTGATATTCGCCTCGTCAAAACTACATGATGTTCCCGCAAGTAATCAAGATTGATTTCTTCATAAGCATTTTGATATCGACCAATGATAACAGACGGTTTTTGTATATAGAACAGAAGCAATGGTTCAGAAACATCTGCTGTATTCATTAAATATTCTTCTGTTGCAAGATTCACTCGGATATCTTGACTATCCATTATAAAGTAACGCATCTTATTCGTCCTCTCTTCTAATATTAACAGTCCTATCATGTCTTTTTTTTCAAATTATTGCAACTTTAATGCCTGCATCAACTGTATCACTTTAAATGATTTTCTGTATTACACTTCCTCATAGAATCAATTATTTAGCTGACTAATCAAAAAGAGGGATTTTAAAATCGTCCTGTAGGTTTCTCTATTGGCTTTCATTCTTTTTATAAATGACTGACGATTGGAATAACGTTTTTACCTTTTGAAATACACCTATTTTATCTAGCTTCACTAATACAAATAAAGCAATAAAAGACCCAGAAATTGCTCCTCCGAAAAAGCGTGGCGTATAAACAAACCAGAATAATCCATTTGTACTTCCTGTAAACCACACCATTACAGGATAAGAAAGCAAGGACCCTAAAAGCCCAGTCCCAATGATTTCTCCGAAAGCCGCTAACCAGTTTGATGCCTTTATTTGATAAAATATACCTGCTAAAAACGCACCAAATACAGCGCCAGTTAATGCCAAGGGAGGAATCCCCAAAAGCGTAATTCGTAAAATACCACAAACAAATGCCATAATGGTTGCATAAAAGGGTCCTAATGAAACTGCTGCAATCACATTCATGACACTAGACATCGGAGCCATCCCTTCAATCCGAAATAACGGGGATAACACTACATCTAGTGCAATCATCATAGATAAAATCGTTAATTTTTTTAGTTTTGATTCTCTCATATTCTTTTCCTTCTTTCCTTTTTTATTCTTTAGAAACTAAAAAAAGCACCTCCTTACTTCCGGTTTAGAAGCAAAAGAGGTGCCGATACGGCTATTGAACGCATTCTTTTCAAAGAGTCACAAATAAACTGCCTATTAATGGCTACTCTTCTCATAATATAAAAATGAGTGTGTTCAAACATTTCCCTTCGTCAGTTCTAACTGCATCAGGTTCAATGGGTATTATCTCAGCGCAAAGGCACCCCAAATGTTTCTAGTATTTAATTTTTCAAGTTGAGTATAGCATATTTTCTTTTCTCTGCCCTCTTTTTATTTATTCTTAATTTCTATTAATGAGAAACTAGTCCTTTTTTTATTAAATAGACACTACGTTCATTTTCTTATAAACTTAGCATAGACTATTCCAATACTTATTCAATAGATGGAGGGTTTTTCATGGCACACCAGACAACAGACTTACGTGTTCTTCGAACAAAAAAGAACATTCATCAAGCGATGATTTCCTTATTGACGGAAAAATCATTTGATAAAATTACAATAAATGACATCAGCAAAAAAGCGGACATCAGCCGTGGTACTTTTTATCTGCATTATCAAGATAAATATGAGCTTGTAGAAAAATATCAAGAGGAACTACTTGAGAAAGCACAGCTTCTTTTTGAAATAACTTCACATGAAAATCGACAAGAATTTTTTGTGGTTATGTTGCGTTTTTTTCAACAGAAGGGGAATTGTTGTCCTTGTTGTTATCCAACAACGGTACTTCGGAAATACAAATACAGGTGAAGCAGCTGTTAAAACAGAATGCACAAGTAAATATCTTGCCACATCTCTCTATAAAGATAAGTGACAAAACCGAAGAAAGATACCTACTCGCCTACCTTAGCAATGCGATGTTTGGTTTATTACAAGAGTGGTTGGATAGCGGAAAAAAAGAATCTCCAGAAGAGCTTGCAAGAATCGCGGATCGAATTGTCCCTTTTCAGCTTGTTTAGCCTAATGACTGAGAACTAGAGTAACGATTACAACAAAAATTACGAGGGTGAACTATAACTAAATTATAGCTCACCCTCGTGAATTCTTAATACAGGTTGGGAACAGAAGCAACGCATCTCCCAACTTTGTTCCGCTCTCAACAACTTCTATGCATGTCCCATGCGTGAGTTAAAGGCTTCTGTCCCGACTTCACTTACTTGGTTCTCAGAGCTAGGTACTTCTGACTCGACCTCAATTTTCGTATCCTCATTTGACTTAAGAAAGATAATCAATAATTTTGTAGGATTCTTTGTTCTCTAGTTTATCGAACGTTTCTTTTTCAAAAAGGATGTACTGCTTATTTTTTGAGTCGCGTACAATAATTAGTTCCTTGTGTAGTCCGCTTCGATCTTTTTCAATTTGTGCAGCTACATATAATGCTTTAATATCTACATCTGTGTTCATTGCATTGCCTTGATTAAAGAAAACTGTCTCGTCCATTATTGATTCCTCCTCTGTCTATCTATCTTAAGCATAATCGTTGCGCCTCTTTTTTGTCAATTAAGTCGACGTAACAAGCGAATTTTCGGATATAGAGATAGCTTCAAGTCTCTTTTGTTGAAATCTTTTTACAGTATACTATCTGTCCACACTTATCCTTCATTTACTTGTTTCAAAAAATATTTAGCAATTAAAACCAACTTCTTTTTGCTTTATCATTTTTATATTCCCCATAAATAATTTTACCACTCAGCTCACTCATCAAAGCCCCCACGTGAGAATGAATTTCCCCATCCATTCCCCCAGTCATCAACGGTTGAGGCATCGTTGCTTTATTTTCAAAGTGTTCTGCTTTTTTATCATTCCAGATTCGTTTATCAACTTTTCGGTAAACATAATTTACGTCAGTATCTTCTTTAGCGATTATTCCACTCGCATTTTTTGGTTGTTCGATTAGCTCCCATAAAATACTTTCTTCAATAAAATATTGATTACTTAAAGAAATTTTCATTCCCTCTTTTACTAACTCGCCAAAAGATTCGACTGTATCCTTAGCTATAAATATTTGTCCGCTTGTAAAGAAAAGTAATAGACTAACTAAAATTTTATTTTCTTTTTTCAATCTTTTTCTCCTTTATAGCTAACACTGAATCCCCAAAATTTGTCCAGTCATTTTTTGTAGGCGGATCTCTCCAAATGATTTGTTTAACGACTAGATTTGGGAGATAAATATCTGATAAATAAATATCCGTATTCCTATCAAACACATCCTGTAGCTGAATATTCAAGTCTCGATAATTTTCAAGATTCCGTTTAATAAAAGCATTGTACATTTCACCATGCGAGAAATCTACACAGATTGTCACAACCGGTTCAACCTCAGTTAGTGAGATACTGCGAATCAGCAAAAAGATAATATCAAAATAATACTTTGTCAGCTGACTATTAGTAATTTCTGCACTGTCGAGTATTCGACAGTATTCATTGACAAACTGAAATGCAATCGTATGAAATAATGGATACATCTCGCTAAAATAGCCAATCTGGGACTCCTCAATAAAAGAGGTCGCCTGATTGGAAAAGGTTAGCCAATTTGCAAAAATTAGTGCACTTTGATGTAACAACTGCTCTTTAATAGGATATTTATCTTGTAGCTTCTCTTCTAATACAGTAATAAATGCCTCAACAAGTCTTCCTAGCTCACCTTGTCGAACAATGGATAACTTGTCTTTATCAAAATTCAGCCCAATATAGGTCATTAAAAACAGTTCTTCATTTTTGGGAAAATTAATCTTCTCAGGAAGAACATACGGTGTATCTGATTGAAACTGAATATATTCTTTTAATTGCTCTGCCTCAATATCAGCTAATACATTATTCGAGGAAATTCGAGAAAGTTGTATGAAAAGAAATAATTTTAATTTTTGTGCATCTGTTTTTGACAAACGTAAACGCCATCCAGCGAGCAAAAACTGTTCAATTTCTACATATTTATCACTTATTTCTTGTGGGAAAGGGAACTCAAACCCACCAAAAAAATAAAAATATATATCAAATAATCCATTACGAATGGCTAGCTCATTTTCTGAAATTAAGGACATCCCTTTTATAGTTATTTCAATTTCTTCCTCTAAAATTGCAGCTAATTGTCCTCGTTTTCGATAGGCTTGAGGAAGACTAAGATATTCCTTTTTTGCAAATGACTTGATGCTCTTTTTTCCTTCAACAATGGAATGTAAAAGTAAAAAATTCTTTGACTGAAGGATAAAAGTATATTTTAATTTCTCCAAATCAATCGTGGTAATCGGAGAATAGAGAATCACACTCTCATCATTTACTTTAATCTCATTATTTTCAAGGTAACTATTTAGCTCATTGATAAAATAATATAGCTTGTATCTGGACACATTTAAATAATCGCATGCATATTTTTCCGTCAATATTTGATAATTATACTCCTCCATTAAGCGAGCAAACAACAGCTCATAACGATTATTTTCTTCTAACATATCTAAAATCATCTATTTCCCTCTAACTTATAAAATGATAGGTGAGTCTGATGTAGAACGAAACCTCAGCCTCTTTTTTATCTAATTTTCGAATAAATAAGGAGTGTGAAAAAAGTAAGTACTCTCCACTACACTCTCATCAATCTCCAAAGTTTGATTGCTTATTCAAAAATAAGATGAAGGTGTGTCGATACACTCTTTTTATAGAAAATAGATGTGGAGATGCTTCTACTTTGGCATTTCAATCAGCAAAATTTTCGTTTTGATGATTGACAGCACCCACTTGCTTGCGGATTTCTGCACACCTCTGTTTGGCTCTCCTCCATCTAAATTATCAGTCTATTGATTCAATCACAATCCATATACATTTTTACTTACGCTTTGACCTCACCTTTTATGCCTTGCGCGATTCTTACCTATCATTTTTTTCTTTTATTGATTCTCTTTTGAAAAATCCCCAAATCCCCATAATAATCACCAGTATTCCTATTCCTATCTTTGTAAATATACTAGATAGCACTTGGCTTTCTCCTGTTTTTGGTAAAAATGAGATTGGTTTTGTCTCATAGCTCGAACCAACAGTTCCAGTAATCACTTTATCCTTTACTAATGAATTCCCCTCTTCATCTGTATAATGTATGATTACATTGCCTTTATCTGATTGGCTTCCTGTAGTTTCATCTGGCGTCTTACTTTCCCCTGTGTCTACTGTTGTTTCATCATCTCTTACTTTTTCATAAACATAGATAACTAACTGCTCCTGATTTGTGAACATCCCTTTTTCATTTCCTATTACTCGAACGAATCGATACCCCTCTAGCTCCAATTCCTCAGCTACATATGTTTCTCCGACTAGTCCGGAAATCGTTTTTTCTTCATGTAGTGTATTTCCCTTTTCATCCTGATACTTCACTGTAACAGACGCTGCTGGGACAACTTCTTTTTCCTTTACCGTAATGGTCGCTGTCGCTTCATATTTTCCTTCTGTTAATCCTCGCGTAAAAATATTAAGTACATATTGTGAGTAGGTTACTTGGTATTCTCCTGGAGTCATCGTGTCAACATTTCCAGTCACCTGTATCGCTGATAACGGTATATCATTTCCATAAAAATCTTTGGCGTAATCAAAATTGTCTTCGGCTTTCCACGAATCTCCGACTGTTAGCTGAGAATCATGAACTTTCACATGTGTCTCATCTTTTGGTAAAACTGTAATCGTTGCGATTGCTTCCGTTGCTGATTGTCGACTTTCTATTGTTTTTGGTAGTTGATAGTGTACCTTATAACTTCCAGCAGTATTGGTATCCACTTGTCCAGTGACAATAATCTGTTCAAACGAAACCTCTTCTCCTGATTCATCAATTGCTCGGTCGAAATTATCTTCGGCTTTCCATGCATCACCTACTGTTATCTCCGAGTCATGAACACTTACTTGGCTTAAATCTTTTATATAGGTATAAATAACTTCTTGATTTTTTTCAGAGAGTGTCCCTTTTACATTATCCGAAACGCCTGTTAGTATATAGCCCTCAATTGAAAGCTGATACTCAGATGTAGTTGCATCATATGCTTCTCCGACTAATCCGGAAATTGTTTTTTCTTCATGTAGTGTATTTCCCTTTTCATCCTGATATTTCACTGTAACAGGCGCTGCTGGGACAACTTCTTTTTCCTTTACCGTAATGGTCGCTGTCGCTTCATATTTTCCTTCTGTTAATCCTCGCATAAAAATATTAAGTACATATTGTGAGTAGGTTACTTGGTATTCTCCTGGAGTCATCGTGTCAACATTTCCAGTCACCTGTATCGCTGATAACGGTATATCATTTCCATAAAAATCTTTGGCGTAATCAAAATTGTCTTCAGCTTTCCACGAATCTCCGACTGTTAGCTGAGAATCATGAACTTTCACATGTGTCTCATCTTTTGGTAAAACTGTAATCATGGCTGTAGCAAAATGCTTTCCTTCTACTTTACTCTCTATAATCTCCGGTACAGACTGCTCATAGACAACCTTATAAACCCCAGCCGTTGTAGTATCCACAGTTCCACTATGGGTTAGTTGATTAAAACTCACCGGATTCCCCCAGATATCGACTGCCTTATCAAAATTGTCTTCTTCTTTCCAAGTATCTCCAACTGTTAAGGTAGTATTATGAACGCTCAGTAAAGATACATCTTTTTTATACTTATAAATGACTGTTTGAGCGACATCTGTAAACTCTCCACTTCTATTTGTTGGTAGATTTTGGGTATCAACGTAATAATCATCAATTTGTTGAATAAAATAGGGAGCTTGACTCGTGTCATAAGTTTCTTTTGGTTTCCCTAACAAGGTTTGACTCTTATGGATTTCAGCCCCTTGTTCATTCATATAATGTACAGAAACTTTTGATTTGTCTTTGACTGTAAGAACAGCCGTGACTGACTTTCCTTTATACGTATATGTCACCTTGTAAATCCCTGGTTTCGATAGGTTGACATTACTGTCATCAACCAAAATTTCTGAATAGTCCACTTGATTGCCTTCTCTATCAAAAGCAGAGTCAAAATTTTCTTTTGGATCCCAGCTATCCCCTATGTAAACAATGGAGTCATGAACGTTGATAGCCGTCTGATCATCCTTGTATTGAAGCGGTTGAATATATTTTCCAGAAAAGCCGGCATATCCTGTTCCTTTTGCATTATAGTGTGCGCGAACCCAAACACTATCATCCCACTTGGCATTAACTGTTTTGGGCTTACCTCCCGTTAACTGCCATGACAAATAATCAGATTGAGCATCATAAGTAGTCATACCAGTAAATGATGTAATTTGATCCCCATTAGGACGGACAATTCCGGCAGTTGTTCCAACTTCTTCATCTGGAAATACCGTTTTTTCATCTAGGTAGATAGTCTGATCGAGTGCAGCGATTGTTGTATAGTTACTCCCTTGGATGGGGGACAAATCTTTGACATGGTTCTCAGGAATTATTAGAGAAGTGAGATAAGGCATGTTAAGAAATTGCTGAACATCAGAAATATTATTTCCAGCCAATCTTAGATAAGTAATTTTCAAATTGAATAGAGGGGAAATATCACTTATGTGGTTGTAATTAAAGCCTACATCTCCACCTAAGTTTGTAGCGTACTCTAATCCTTTAAGTGAGTAAATATTTTTTGAGGAAAGATAAAGCGTTTTAACCTTTAACATATCCTTCTTTGTCATTGACTCAACAGGTACCTTTATAACTTCTGAAATAGCTTTTTGAAGGTTTTTATCAGGCATCCAAGAATCAATAGATTCCTGTTCTTCTTCTGTTGGCAAAGAGCGTTCTTCTTTTAATTCTTGTTCTGGTGGAGTCGCACGATCCTCTTTCTTATTTACTTCTTCTTTATTTACTTCTTCTTTATTTATCACTTCTATTTCATCACTGCTAGCAACTGTTGCCGTTGCTTCACTATGAGTCTCATTTGACTCTTCTTTCTCAATCATTTCACTTGAATCTACTTGATTAGGAAATACGGTAGAAGATTCAACGGTTGTCACATTTTCTACATCTGACGGTTGTGTTGCATTTTCTTCAATTGTTTGAGCTGTTGCGATTAGCGGAACTATATTTGTCGATAGCAATAAGCCCAGCATCATAAATGTTGTTGTTTTTTTCATATCTTTACTATTCTCCATCCTTCACTTCAATTCTACAAATAAAAATTATATTGCTTAAAAAAACTTTCCTTAATAGCTTACTTCTTTTCTTTAAGCAAATAACCCATATTTCTTAGTTTTTTTCTCATTATTTTTTTCTACTAGAAAAACTTTGATAAAGTCAGTGAATTATATCGAAAATAGCCAATAATCTATAGAAAAAAGCTCTTTAATTCATAAAAAATGATCAAACTTAGGACTTTTTACTCATTTCAAAAAACTGAACCTTTCAGTCAAGAATAAAATCTAACAATTAGCTAACAACAATGTTAGATGAATATACACCTCTAGACTGATTTCTTGTGAATAATTCGTTGCTATCATTTTGTTATTAAATCGAAAAGGAGATTCATTATTATGAAAAAATTACTTACAGGTATTGTATCATTAGCCATCTTATTAGGAGGAACAATGCTCTACACAAAAAATGCTTCAAATGAGTTTGCCGCGATTATAGATCAGCTGAACCCTTTAGTTCCAAGAGGTGAAGTTTATGTAAAAACGCAAAAACCAGTTTCAGTCAATAGCTATGGAACAGCAGCATATAAACAACTTGCTTCTTCTCCGAGTGGAAAAACAAGGACTATTGAGTTTAATGGCATTAGTGAACTAAAGACTGACCGTTATTTAAAGTTGAGTAATAAGGGTGCCCATGTGGAAACTTATGAAGAGGTACCAAAAGAGGAAGTACCAAAAGAAGCTTTGAAGCAGATTGACTAATTTCTACTGAGGAGAAAACCATAAAAAAGGTACAAAAAAAGCTTGGAATCTAGCTTTATAGTGGGTGCCAAAATGCAGATATTCAATCGAACACTTAAACTCACTACCATTCCAAGCTCTTTAATAAAAAAGAGGCTATTATAAAAAAAGAGAACACTCCTCTAAGCATTCATAAGAATTAATGTAGCATTATTTTCTACTATTTCTACTCTCCATTTTTATATCAAATATCCCTTCATTCTAAACAATACAACAAGCAGAATGTTCCTTATTTGTTAGTGACGTACAAAAAAATAGCTGATTAGATAATGACTACAATCAACAGTACATCAACATCTATTCGGCTATTTTTTAATATCATTTACACTTCCCATAATAATTTGTCCAATAAAAGAAAACCCAAATTTTATTCACTTGATAGGCTTCTATAGAAAAGTGGCTGGATTTTTCAAATTGCGAGGGAGAGATAACAAATAACTATTTTTTGTGTATTTTAGACGTTATGCCTTCTATTTCCAACTTTTATTAAGATATAACTTAGATAGCTGCGTCATATCATCCAGTCTTATCTTGTCCAACTTTCGGATCTCGCTTCTAAATAGTTTAATTTTTTGACTTAATTTAAAAACAACAGCCTTTGACTAAGATCTCTTCACTTTATCCTCAGAAAATTTCTGATTGCTGTTCACTAAATAGTTTTCTTCATTGACAAACCCTATATTTATCAGCAAAAAAACTATTTAAAGGCTTAGTTTACATACAGAAAAGACAGTTCTATTTAAGCCTAAAACTAAAGCTTGCTATCTACATTCCCAACAAAATAATAGGTTCCATCCTTTGGTGAATAGCTATAGTACACTCGAGTATTTGAAACAGACAAGCGCTGATCAACATTTACAAAAACTCCTTGGTATACACTTTGACTACCATTGTCATGGGTATAGTTTGCTTGTGATTTTGTACCCACAAGCCCGCTATCCACATGAGATGACCAAATTAGATTGGGGAATGGGGAATTAATGGCTTTAAAAAGAAACCCGCCAAATCGCCAGCCACTTCCAGTGAACTTATTTGATGAATACGATGCACCATAGTCCAATGACATTATTTTTGTTGGAACACTCGTACTCTTATCATCGGTACTTAAATAAACATAGCCCAAGTCAGACAATTCTTTTTCCGCTTTGTATAATTTTTTTAATTCTCCAACACTGATAGCTTGACTATCAGTAGCACTATCATACGTACTAATAATAATTGACGGATCGTCCACAGAAGAAACAGTTGCCCGTCCATGCAAAACACCTCCATCTGGAAGCACAGTTAACTTATCTGAATCAGAAAATTCTGATAAAAAGTTTTCTTGGAAATAGGTTTCTTGTGTATCTGCTGGTATCTCCTCTCTTCCAAAGACTGATGCCTTTGCTGTGGTGCTGTAAAAAATCCCTCCGATAAATATTACTGCGATTAATATTATTTTTTTCATTTCTTCACATTCCTTCCTACTGTGATTATCTAACTTTATTTTTTAACCTATCTTCTCCCTCTTTTACTGGTTAAAATATAGGGCTTGCTCATTCATACTTTTATAAGTTTTTATAAACCTTGATTTAGGCACAGACTTATTTTTCTTTCCATAAGGATCATTTACATAAACATGTGTATCATCTACCCCTGTAATGACCACAGAGTGACAGAGCCTGTTGACCTGTACTTCTCCCTTTGTTGTATGCCAAATAAAAAGATCATCAGGTTGGGGAATTTGATAGTCAATGGTCGTCAAAACCCAAACAGGATTTCCATTTTTTACTTGATCTTCGATTTTCGAGAAAGGAATTTCCTCACCAAAAACTATCTCTTTCTCTTTTTTTACAATGGTTTTTGCAACCTTAGCAATAGGTTCGACAAAGACACCCATCGCATCAAGTCCACCATAAATATTTCCAACAAACCCATCGCGAGGGTTTCCGTAAGTATTTGCATCAATTTTAACAGGCACATACTCAAGAATTTCTGCTAGTTCATTTTTATTTACCTTATAGCCTTCATATTTTAACAACATACTGAGAGCTGTTATTTCACAGCCATTTCCAAGTTTTTCATCACTATTTTGATTTTCAAGTGGAACATTAATTAGATGAGAGACTGGCTTTGTGTCATATTTTTTTATTGCCAAAACAAAAAGAATGGTAAGAATAAAAAAAATAAATAATTTTTTCTTCATTTATCGAATTCCTTCTTTATTTAACGTAGTTTATTTATATAATAAAACTACCAGCAAAAACCGTTGATGGCACAAACTACAGTAAAGAAGGAATAAATAGATGATAAAAATTGCCGTATGTGATGATGATTTAGCAACAACTGTTACTATGGAACGCTTATTAAGGATGTACAATAGTGAATTATTCGATATTCATGTGTTTACTTCTTCAAAAAAATTAAAAAAATCGTTTGACAACGATGAATATGACCTTTTACTTTTAGATATCCAAATGCCTGATTTTTCTGGTATCGAACTAGCTAAATTTTTAAGAGAAACCAATCAGCAAACTCTCATCATTTTTCTTACAAGCTTTGAAAAATACATGCCTGAAGTATTTTCTATAAGAACCTTTGATTATTTGCTCAAACCAATTACTAAAGAGAAACTTTTCCCAGTACTCAATCGCTTAATCAACTACACCGAAGCTGATGAGGGACGGTTTATTTTCACTTTCAATAAAAATTTACACAGTCTCAAATTTAGAGAGATTATTTATTTTGAAAAAAATAAAAAATGGGTATACATTCATACGCGCAATAAAATTCATAAAGCAATCATGTCAAACGCAGAGCTACTGAATAAATTAAATAATAATTTTTTACAATGTCATAATTCTTACATCCTAAATACCAAATACGTTTGTAAACTCTCTTCTAAGCTCATTACACTGTCAGATGGCGAATCTGTCATAGAACTACCTATTGGAAGAAAATTTTCAGACAATATACGTAAAGAACTATTGTTAAAATTAAAGGAGGTCTTATAATAAAATGATTGACTCACTAGAATTCGTGCTGAGTATTCTTGATACAATTCTTCCCTTTTTACTTTTAGTCTATTTTTTTAAAGGGAAACAAATCAGTCAAAAAAAACGTATGACTATATTGTTTTTCTTATGCGCTGTTTTGGCTCTACAATTTGCATCTGAAAATTATATTATTACAGGATTTCTACTGATTCACCTCCAGAATTGGTACATAATCTATCAAACGATTTTGCAGTATATTCTTTATTTTTTATTCTGTATGATCCTTAGTGAGGAAATACACTCTTTTCACAAAAATATGTTTTTTTGGAGTTTCTTTTTATCAAATCTATTCTTATTGACAAACGCATATGCGACTACGCTATTATATTTCATTCTACCTAATCCCCATTCAATAGTGACAGAACGAGTGCTCTATTCCATCTTTTCATTCTTACTAAAAATTCTGCTTATACAATGTCTTGTGCCTTTCAAAGAGAGACTCACACAAAACTATATAAGAAGAAAATCAGGACCTTTACTGATCTTCATTTCACTCATTTTGATCCTAGGAAGTATCCTTATTTCCTTTATGTGGAAACAACTAAACTATTCATTAAGCAAAGAATTACAGATAATCATTCTTATCATTTTTTCTATTCTCTTTTTTTCTGTCATCTATATTTTTATCTTTTTAGAAAACGCACTATCCAAAGAAGTAGAGATGACCTTATTGAATCAGCGGTATATAGGAGAATTAAAATACCTGAATTCAATGAAAGAAAATCAGAAAAAAATAGATACACAACGACATAATTTGAAAAACCAATACATTTATATTCTTAGTTTATTAGAACGTCCTTCCCCTATTCATTTAGAAAAAGTAAAAGAATATCTTAAAAGTGAACTCGAGATAATTCATTCTTCTGAAATATTCTATACGCATAATTTCAGTTTAAATTACCTTATCAATGAAAAAGCTCGAATTTCTGAATTAAATGATGTCCGTCTGATAGCCGAGGTTCTTCTTCCAGAAACAACTAGATTAAATCAAGATATATTTGTCATGATATTGGGAAATTTGCTAGACAACGCAATTGAAGCAGCGATACGAAATGAGAAAAAAGAGGAGAAAGTGGTTTATTTTACCATTCATTCTTTCGATGGAAAAATTAAAATTGAGCTTATAAATAAATTTGATGAAAAAGAAAAGACTACTCGAATTGATCGAGTAGCAAATGGGCTAGGTTTGAAAAATATACGCTATTATGTCAAAAAAAACAACGGTCTATATCATCAAGAAATCTCAGAAAATAATTTTCAGACAACTATTATTTTTTTAGATAGCTACAAATGTTAGAACCCGTGAGTAGATAAAATAGGAAAAGATAAGAAACAGGTCGTTCATTTCAAATACTCACTGATTCACTTAAATAGGAACACATTTTCCTCATACAAACGCCGAAAAAAGCTTGAACACATCTGTCCAAACTTCTTTCGTCATTTATTCAAAAAGATCCACTGGAATGGGTCCATTTATTTAACGTAAAACTAGGCATTTCTTTTTTCAAAATAGGCTCGTGTGTCTACTTCATCTTGCTTTAATTGCTTAACCAGTGCTTCTGCACCATCAAATGCCACTTGTTCACGTAAGAGATGATTCCAGCGTACTGCAACTTGTTCACCATAAATGTCGCGATGAAAATCAAGAATATACACTTCAACCGTTAGCTCTCGTCCGGCACCAAATGTATCATTATGCCCGATTGAACCCATTGCCGGATACCATGTATCCCCAACTTTTAGTTCAGATACATATACACCTTCTTCCGGTAAGCGTACGGTACTTTTTGTTTTTATATTTGCAGTTGGAAAGCCTAATAAGCGGCCTCGAGCGTCACCATGAATCACAGTTCCCTCAATCTCATAAGTATAGCCTAATAAATTAGTTACCTCTTCCATATTTCCCTGCGCCATTAATTCACGAATACGAGTGGAGCTGATTTTCTCTCCTTCATCTTCTTCTTTTGGTACAGTAATCGTTTCAAATCGACCTTTCGCATACTCAGGAAGATGTTTAACATCTGCTATATCTTTTGGACCATACGTATAATCAAATCCTGATACTGCATATTCAGCATGAAGGTCAACAATATATTGATCGACAAATGCTTGTGGCGGTAAGCTTGCAAATGAAGAGGTAAATTCTACTTCATACAAATAATCAACACCTAACTCAGCCATATGTCTTTCCTTTTGTTCAAGGCTAGTCAGATAACGCATATTTTCAGGCAATAATTTTTGAAAAACAATGGACGGATGTTGGTTAAAGGTCATAACCGCAAGTTTCAGCTGATTTTCTTCGGCTAGCTTTTTCCCTGTCTCAATTACTTTTTGATGCCCTCTATGAACGCCATCAAAGAAACCAAGTACAAGTACGACTTTTTCTGTTGGAATTTCTGTTTGTTTATATGGATGTCTTAATTTAATAATTTTCATTATCTATACCTTCTATTCATTTCTAAGAACCTTACTTGGTTTTAAAATATTTTTTTCTTTCGGATTGGGCAAATAAATGCTGACTACGTTTCCTTCATAAAATAAAGCAATTTCTTCCTCAGGCATCTTCTTTAAACTGAATACCTCATAAGAAAGACGCATGCCATTTTTTACTTTTTCCCACACTTCTTCAGTGATATCCACTCTTTTTAACGAAGAAACTCCGTATTCAATTGGTAGCAGTACATCATTTATTGTATGATTTTCCATTACTTGTGCGACTTGCTCTAAGGTTAAGGATTGTTCTTTAGAAAGTCCTCCGCTTGCTAATCGACTCAAATCTGACATGTGCGCGGGATAACCTAAAAGTGCTCCTGTATCAACTGAAAGCGTACGGACATAGGTTCCTTTTCCGCAAATCACCTTAAATCGCCAAGATTGTGTTTTGGCTTCTTCATCCCATGTAGGTTCTGTTGTTCGGACAAATGAATGAATTTCCGCCGTTCTCCTGGGTCTTTCAACTGTTTCACCATTTCTAGCGTATTCATACAAGCGTTTTCCATTCACCTTAACCGCTGAATACATCGGAGGAATTTGAGTAATCGTTCCATTCATCTGATTCATAGCTGCATCAATTTGTTCATTGGTTAGAGGCGTTTCTACCTCTTTTTTTTCAACTATTTCTCCCGAACGATCTTCGGTGGTCGTAGAGAAGCCTAATGTAATTTCTCCTTCATAAATTTTTCCGGAGTCTACCATATATTCAATCACCTTGGTTGCTTTACCTATACAGATTGGCAACACCCCATCTACATCAGGATCAAGAGTCCCCCCATGACCAATCTTCTTGGTTTTCAAAATCTTTCTTAGTTTAAATACGCAGTCATGACTGGTCATGCCACGCTCTTTCCATAATGGCAAAATGCCCTCCATCACATATCCTCATTTCCTATGAATTCAACTGTATCATTATAACATAGTCGGAAAAATTGCTAAACATCTTAGCCTAAAAATCGGTAAAGAGCTATCCCGTCAATAATGCTGCACGTTCCAATACTTTTTTTAAAGGGAGACTCGGAAAAAAATGAGGGTGGGGACTGAAATGACTCTCTCCTATTTCTCGGAGTTAATCTCTTCTGTCCCCATCCTCAGGCAAAATGTATTGACTATGTACTATTATTTCTTTTTAAATCCTTGATCTTTCATTTCTTTTTCTACATCTGTATACGATTCTCCATCTTTTAACATCTTATCAGAAGCTTTAAAAGTAATCGTTGTCTCCTTGTTATTATAATCCATGCTCGCTTTTTCCAGTTCTTCTGGCTTATTCATTGTGTCTACAACTTCTTGGGCAGCCTCTTTATCGTCAATACCAAATGCCTCATTATCAAACTTTATCGTCATTTCCATAGACTCAATAGTATCTTTTTTATGACCAATCTTGACCTCAGCTTTCATCCCAGTCATCACTTGAGTGAACACTTCGGTTTTTACCGAAGAACAGCCAACCAATACCAAACCTATCGTCAAAATAACTCCTGTTATAACTTTTTTCATAATATCCTCCTTAAAAATATGATACTTCCCCAGTATACCATGAGAAAGATAGATGATAAATAACAGTTGATATTTATTTAACTATAATTCCTTTATTCCTCTATCCATTCATCAACTTAATCAAGAGAGTATTTATTATTCTATACACGTTCCCACTACTCTATATATTAAATTTATAAATGTACTATTCCCCAATTTTTTACGCAATTTAAAATTTGATCTTAGCCCAAGTTCCATTTGTAAGACAAACTTAGACCCATTCTATGCAGAAATGAACTCCCCCTTTTAAAAACCATACAAAGTGTTTTTATAAATCATTTGCGTGTCCAATACGAACAAAAGACGGCCGATAAAATAATTTAAAAAAAGAGATTAGGCACTAAAAAAATCCAATGAGGGGCTATATTATGCAGATTCAGTGAAAGAAAAGTTCGAATGGAGAAAGAATTAATTTTTTCTCCCAAATTTCCTCGTTACTTACAAAACCTGGTAAAAAAAGGATGGGACATAACTGTTTAAGTTATGTCTCATCCTCGTAAATTCTTAATAAAGATACTGCGTTTGCTCTCATCAATCTCTAAAAGCCAAACGCTTTAAGAATGAATGGTCTCCACTTTTGTTCAGATTTACTCATACTTTTTTTATCGTTACTATATTATCGAAAAATAATAAATATAGGGACTTAGTATAGCTATCCACAGAATGATTTGTACCCCCAATATACAAATTTTCATTATTTTTTTATTTTTAATCCAGCCAAGACTTAACTTATCAATATATGCTTCATTAAATAAAAATGCACATACCAAAAAGATTAATGGGAACGCCCATATAATTGCTTTTCCACCTGAACTATCAGGGATTCCCAACATGTTAAAGTGATTACCAACTATTTGAGGTAGTTTAGTATAAAGAAATATATTCGCTACTGCAGTTACTACACTTAAAATCCAATTTACTTTAATAAAAAAATTATAATGTTTCACTATGTAATTCCCCATTTAAATCTCATCTTTCATACGTTTATCTTTATTATATACCTTATTAATAATAAAGATAGAACTCTTCCACTTGTTTCCTTTTTTTTCACTCTTGCAGCTTTCAATTGTAAAATAAATTGTTAGAGGGTTCATTCTTGTATACATCAAGTCGTAGCACGCTACAAAGGTTGTAAAAAACAGTGGAGAATTTTCTGATTGTAAATGAACCTACCCTTTATAAAATTTGTCACTTTTCTATAAAATCTTTATTTTCATTTTACTTTACAAAGTGAACTGGTGTTCATATACTATTGACAAGATGAAGAGAATCCTGATTTTATATGAGAAGATAGAATAAGAAAAGAGTTTAGCTGTTACAACCACAGCACAGTAAGGAATTTTTTCTTTCATTTTAAAATATGGTGAAGTCAGAAAAGCAATGAAACCTAGAAAGAGAGATGAATAAACATGTCATACAAAGTAAATTTTAATGAAATAGAAACCATAGGATTAGAAGCTTCACCTGTTGCTGAAGCGTTGGCTGGCTTAAGAGCGAACGAAGCTCGTTATTTTTGGAATAAGTTTAAATATGACTATGTAACCTTTCCAGCCAAAAAGAAACCAGAAGAAGTTAACTGGCTTAAAAAGATTTTAATCGAGGAGCGTAATTTAGAATTTCAGTCTAAGGTTCTAGAAGTTGCCATTTATGAAGACGAAAATATCTATTGGCCTGAATTTTACTTTGAGAATGGGATGGTTCTTAATGTTCTATATACAAAGAATGGCGAGAAACCTAAACGAGCAGTGGGGATTAAACTCTCAGAGGGTATGCAAATTCCAGAAGAATTAGAAGGAAAATTTAAATTTGCTAAACAAAAATCAAAACTTGCTGGAGAAATTAGAGGTAGCTATTTTGTTTTAAAGCAGACTTGGCTATAATGAAACAGCATACTGTCTGTTGCCACTATGTATTCGATACATGGTGGTCTCTTTATGTCACACTAATAAGAATTGGAGGTTTCTTAACATGGAAAAATTTCTATACATATTATTGATAGTAATTAACACTGCAGTCATTCTATTTTTTTTGTTTGTACACCCATTATCCGCTTACATAGTCAGTATCTTACTTGCTATTTATCTTATTTCATTAGTTAAACAGAAATACTTTTTTGTAGTCATTTCGATTTTATGTATGTTTTTCTTATCAGCATATAGTTTGCTTTATGCTGTGATGATTTATCTTTTTAGTAGTCCACCTGATGGAAATGTTGGTATCGGTTCAACAATTTTGTCTATATGCTTTCTTGGTCATGCAATTTTAAATCCGTCGTTATCTATAATGTTATTCATAAGAAAAGTAAGAATGAATTCAAAACAGAAACAAATTTGACATATGAGAAGAAGCGTTTTATAAGAAACAAATAGGTACCTCTTTATATCTATTTTAGAAGTCTTAGATTCTGTCATGATCTATCTCTTTTTGAGTAAAGAAATCTTTCCTAAACTAATTTTTTCACTGTATGTATCAAAGAGGATGACCCGTGTATTTTTTTAGCAATTAAAATTTCTTTCCTTCTTCTAAAATTTAGTTTAGTTCTATAGGTGTAATCACTCGTCAATATAACTAAACTAAAACATACTAAGATTAGTGGGTAGGATATTCGCCGGAATATCTTACCCACTAATTTCTATTTATAGCGTATAGTGAGGGTGAAAGGAAGTTCGAACAAGACCTCAAGGACTACGAGTCCGAAATATAAACCGAGCTCCTTCACTATCCTTTTAGAATCAGGTTTAAGTATGTTGGGACTACGAGTCCGTGTAAAGGAAAGTAGAATCGGAAGGAATCAGTGAAGGTCTTTCAATAAAAAAGAAAAGAGAAAAAATAATGACGTTTATCTTAGCTTTTAATGTCTCAAAAGGGGAAAGTTACAAAGTGCTTTACCAAGACGAATATTGTCTTTCAGAAGGGAAAATTACGCATACTCAACAAGGATTTCATCTGTTATTGGAAGAAATTCGGTCGTTACCTGATACACCTGAAATTGTTTTTGAAGCGACAGGAGTCTACTCTCGTCCGTTAGAAAAATTTTGTCAGGACAATCACCTATTCTATAGTCTGTTAAATCCTTTAGAAGCAAAAAAGCAGTTGGAGGAAGGCTCTTTGCGTAGTTGGAAAACCGATCAAGCCGATGCCCATCAATTAGCTCAGACTCATTGGAAAAATCAGCGACCTATCAAACAACTCCAACAATCACACTACTTGGATTTACGGGATCTTTCCCGCTTCTATCAAGAAATAGAGGAAAAAATCAAACGCATTCGCATGGACTTACACAATGCCTTACAACTGACTTTTCCAGAAGTAGAACAGTTCTTTTCCAGTCGTGTGACCCTTTATGCTTTGTCCCTTATTGAACTATTCCCTCATCCCGCCTTTGCTCTTTCTTCCAGTCGAACGAAAATCAAAAATCGCTTAATGAAAGCAACTCGAAAAAAGATCTCGGAAAATAGAGCATGGCAAAAAGCGGATCAACTTTTGGCCTACGCTTCCTGTGCATATCCTGCCGTTGACTCTGACAGTATTCAGTGTCAAAAAGTCCGATACTACGCCTGTCTGCTTCAAGACCTACTTGAACAAAAGGACCAGTTGGCACAACAGATGATTGAACGTGCGCAGTCTTTTGAAGCGTTTCAATTATATCAGTCAATCCCAGGAATTGGGGAATTGACCGCTGTGCTTTTACTTGGCGAATTAGGCGATATCCAACGATTCTCTACTTCAAATAAGCTAAATGCTTTTGTTGGGATTGATATTCGACGCTTTCAATCTGGAAAGTATGTTGGAAAAGACCACATCAACAAGAGAGGGAATCCAAAGGCACGAAAAATTCTTTACTTCACCATCCGAAACATGATTCGACAGCAGCGAGCTGCTCCTAATCACTTAGTAGATTATTACTATAAACTAAAAAAGCAACCTGCTCCTAAGAAAGAGAAGGTTGCCA
Source organism: Enterococcus phoeniculicola ATCC BAA-412 (assembly GCF_000407505.1). Lineage (GTDB taxonomy): Bacteria > Bacillota > Bacilli > Lactobacillales > Enterococcaceae > Enterococcus_K > Enterococcus_K phoeniculicola. The sequence continues at coordinate 423,557 of NZ_ASWE01000004.1, read as the reverse complement.
CAGTTGCTTGTATCAACAAGCTTCTGAAGTGCATGTATTCCATGGTCAGGAATCATACAAGGTACGCTTATGCGTATACGGCCTCTAACGACCAATAAGGACAAGTCCTTATGAGCAAATTATACCACAAACCAGATAAAAATTTTAGGTAGACATCTGGTTTATTTGGTGTGTGCTTTGATGGTTATTCTTGCCCTAGTTAAAACGTAAGAAGATCGTTAGATTTTCTTCTTGACTAATCGTAGGAAAGAGGTCGGGACAGAAATGTTCAGCTTATTTTCGAAGCCTTCAACTCTAGGTAGAAGTTGTTGAGAGCGAAACGCAGTGGAGATGAGTTCCTTCCGTTCCCAACCTTTATTAAGGTTTTACAAAGGTGGGGAACAACTTAATTAGTTATGTCCCACTCTCTTTTCCATTCCAACAAATAACATATCTATTTCTTCTTTCACCGTGATTGTTAATCCTTCAAAATAATCCCTTTTATGCCAAAATAAACTTGGTATCCAGAGTTTGGAAATGCATATTCATCTTCACCAATATCTTCTAATCCATAATTAATCGAGAAACGACTTTGCGGTTGATAGCTTAGTTCTTGCGCTTCGATTCTATCATTAGAGTCAATTTGGCTTTCCACAAAATCATATCTGGCTTTTATCGCTTGGCTAGAATAATAGTAATCTTTCAATCCTACAACTGCAGTGAACAACGTGACAACAAGTAAGGCAGATACGAATGGATAGTATATTTTTCGGGTAACATCACTAGTCTTTTCATCTGGAAAGAAGTTCAAAAGTCCAAGAATTAAAAATACTAATCCGCCAAAAAACGGACGACCACCCTCATGCCCTAACGGAGACATTATTAATGCATAGATAGTTGCTAAACCGATAATTGTAAAAAAAACACCCATAAGGTACTTCTTTTTATCAAACCAAAATAGTAAGGATAACGTGGCACAAACAGCTATACCGACAAACAACCAAAGATGCTCATTATACAGAGCTTCCATAATATTTAATAGCCATAAAACCATATTTTTTAGTGTTAAGTAGTCTGATCCAACTGTTGCAGCAGTTCTAATTTTGTTTCCTGGAGACATCAATAAGATTAGAAAGCCAAATAAAGTTGCCATAAAACCATATACTTGCCACCATGCCACCTTCTTTTTATGAAAATATTCATAACCTAGAAAACCAAGTAAACAAAGTAGTAAACCGCCTGACGTATTTTCATTTGACAGTCCAGCAGCAATCCCAAAAATAGTTAGATAAGGATATAATATCCTTTTGGGAAATAATAACCCCTCATGAGTTTCAAAAAAATGACTGTAATAAGGCAGTATCATTGATAAGATTATAGTTGTCGTCCATAAATAGTTCCCTGCGCCAGCTCTCCATAATATGGTTTGCCCAAACGAAGGGATAAATAGAACAAACAAACTGATAACAATAACTAGCTTTAATGGGGATAAATTTTTCCAATTTTTTGAAGACAGTAGAAACGTCACAAATACAAAAATACAGAATATTGCAGCGTTTACGAGTGCAAATAACCATGAAGGGATATAAACTAACAGCCTAAATAAAGTCTGTCCTATAAAACGACCGTTCCAATTGAAATAGTCATCTACACTTGCATTCCATATATCCATAACCGATTTATATTGAGTCATATATAAGTCATCTGAATACAATGGTGTATAGAGATTTATGCCCACTATTGTTATAAATAAAACTAACATTATTCCAAAAATTATTTTCTTTCTCATTTTTACCTCTTTTATAAATGAAACTTTAACTGTAATTCTACCACAAAAAATAAATAACAAGCACTTTTATATTGATATTCTTGAAAATGGCATATATATTTATCAAATAAAATGATTTAATAAGTACATTATCCAATTATATCATTTTATTACGATAGTATTTTTTATGTATAATCTGCTATAATGAAAGTGATTAAAATAGGGAAATGAGGGAAGAAATTGAAAAAGTCAGGATTGATATTCACACTATTAGCAGTGATTTTTTTGAGTGGATGCTCAAACAATAAAAATGAACAAATTAGTAATTCTAGTCATTCGTCAACATCACTAGCTGAAACAAGTGATACTAAAACAAATGGTACTAAAACAAGCAATACTAAAGCAAACATAACTAAGTCTTCTACTAAAATAGAAGAAACTACAAAAGAAGTAGAATTAAAAACGACCTACCAATCCGTTCTTGATGAATATACTAAAAAGTTGCAAGAAGAAGCACCTAAATTAGTTGATGAATATAATGCAGAATATCCATCTATTCAAGGTGGAATAAATGCTTTAGCCGAATTATCAAATAAAAAAGTGGCCACACTTGCCGAAATTTCAAATGAAGGTGTAACAAAAATGGCTGGAATACAATTAAATACACAAGATGACTATTCTGTTTATGAAGAATGGGTCGGCAAGTTAATAGATGTTTATTCTAAAGAAGCTCAAAAAATTTTCGATGCATATATGGCATCTTCTACACCTGAAGCACCAGAATTTAGTGAACCTTCATATGAAGAATATACTGTTGAATCTCCTCAACAAACAGAAAAATCAGAATCCCCCACAGCATACTCTGAGGTTCTACAATCAAGTGAGCGTTTAGCTGGTGAAAAGTATACGGTAGTACAAGTTGGAGAAGGGCCAGATCAAATTGCGGAACGTACCGGTGTCCCTGTAGAAACTATCTTTGAACTAAATGGTATGAGTCCAGATAATTTCAATTTAATCCCCGGACAATCAATTCGTATAAAATAAAAAAGCGGAAAACCCCAATCGACATAGGGTTTTCCGCTTCGTTTTAGTCTTGTGTATTTAGTTTACGAATCAAATCATCGATATGGTTACCGTATTTTACGGATTCATCTAACTCAAAAATTAGCTCAGGTGTTTTGTATAAGCTCAGTGCGTGACCCAACTCTCGTCGAATCAGACCTGTTGCCTTATCCAATCCTTGTTGTGCTTTTTGTTGATCAGATGCTAAATCTGATAATAAACTGTAGTAAATGGTTGCTTGCTGTAAATCACCTGTCACACGAACGTCCGTAATTGTTACCTCTTGTACTCGAGGATCACGTACTTTTTTTCGTAGAATTGCGTTTACTTCTTTCAAAATTTCTTGACCGACTCGGCGGTCTCTATAGTTAGCCATTTGAGCGGCCTCCTTTAATTAATCGTTTTTAATTTCTTCCATGACGAAGCCTTCGATAACATCTTCAACTTTTAAGTCATTGAATTTTTCAATCATCGCGCCACATTCATAGCCTAATTTTACTTCTTTTGCATCGTCTTTAAAACGTTTCAAGCTTGCTAGAACTCCTTCATAGATAACAATACCATCACGGATGACACGTACGCCACTATCACGTCTGATGAAGCCTTCTGTTACATAACAACCGGCAATTGTTCCAACTTTAGAAACTTTGTAAAGTTCACGAACAACCATTTGTCCTGTAATTTTTTCTTCAAATTCAGGATCTAACATGCCTTTCATTGCTGTTTCGATTTCATCAATTGCTTTATAAATAATTCGGTGTAAACGAATATCTACTTCCTCTGATTCTGCTTGTTGTTTTGCTTGAGTTGTAGGACGAACGTTAAATCCAATGATAATTGCGTTACTTGCTGCTGCAAGTGTTACGTCACTTTCATTGATTGCTCCAACTGCTGAATGGACGATTTTCACACGCACACCTTCAACATCAATCTTCTTCAATGAAGCAGCCAAGGCTTCAGCAGATCCTTGAACATCCGCTTTAATAATGACGTTAACATCTTTTAACTCACCATCTTTTAAGCTTTCAAACAAGTTATCCAATGTTACACGACTACTTACTGCACGTTGCTCAAGTAATGCACGTTTAGCACGTTCTTCCCCAGCAGCACGAGCTGTTTTTTCATCCTCATAGACAACAAAACGATCTCCTGCTTGTGGTACATCATTCAATCCTGTAATCTCAACTGGTGTTGCAGGACCCGCAGCTTTATCACGACGGCCTATATCATTGGTCATTACACGCACACGACCATAAGTATTTCCTACAACAATAGGATCTCCTACATGTAAGGTTCCTTGTTGAACAAGTAAAGTTGCAACCGGTCCTTTTCCTTTATCAAGACGAGCTTCAATAACAGTACCAATTGCACGCATCTTAGGATCAGCTTTTAAATCCTCAACCTCTGCCACTAAAAGAACCATTTCTAAAAGTTCTTCAATGTTTTGGCCAAATTTCGCTGAAATTTCAACAAAGATGGTTTCCCCACCCCACGCTTCTGGGATTAACTCATATTCACTTAATTCCTGCATTACATGTTGAGGGTTAGCTGCCGGTTTATCAATCTTATTCACCGCAACAATAATTGGAACGTTTGCTGCTTTTGCATGGTTAATTGCTTCAATTGTTTGTGGCATTACTCCATCATCAGCTGCTACAACTAAGATAGTGATATCAGTGATACTAGCACCACGTGCACGCATACTTGTGAATGCCGCATGTCCTGGAGTATCCAAGAATGTAATAGGTTTGCCATCAATATCAATTTGATATGCCCCAATATGCTGAGTAATCCCACCTGCTTCACCACTTGTTACGCGTGAATGGCGTAGAGTATCAAGCAATGTTGTTTTCCCATGGTCAACGTGTCCCATAATCGTTACAACCGGTGGACGAGAAACTAGATTTTCTTCAACTAAAGCTTCTGGTTCAAAGAATTTATCAATATCGGCTACATCCACTTGTACTTTTTCTTCAGCTTCCATACCATAATCTGCTGCAAGTAATTCGATTGTATCTTTATCAAGTGCTTGGTTTTGGTTAACCATTACACCCATCATAAAGAGTTTTTTGATAATTTCAGCAGGTTCACGATGGATCTTTTTCGCGATATCAGCAACATTCATCCCTTCTGTGTACTCTAACACTTCTGGAAGTTCACGGAATTTACGTGGTGGAACTGCTGGTTTATTGGATTGTGGTTGATGCTTTCCTTTTTTCCCTTTTTTATTAAACTTGTTACGGTTTTGGTTTCCACCAAAATTATTACGATTTTGATTACCGTAGTTGTTTGTACGCCCACCACGGTTTTGAGTATTTCCTTGTCCGCCGCCTGAACGGTTTTGGTTACTTTGTTGTCCTTGGCTAGTTCCTTGGGTTGTTTGTGGACGTTGCTGTCCTTGTCCTGCTGGACGGTTTTGATTTGTCTGTGGACGTTGTTGTCCTTGTCCTGCTGGACGATTTTGATTTGTTTGTGGACGTTGCTGTCCTTGTCCTGCTGGACGGTTTTGATTTGTCTGTGGACGTTGCTGTCCTTGTCCTGCTGGACGATTTTGATTTGTTTGTGGACGTTGTTGTCCTTGTCCTGCTGGACGATTTTGATTTGTTTGTGGACGTTGTTGTCCTTGTCCTGCTGGACGGTTTTGGTTTGTTTGTGGACGCTGTTGTCCTTGTCCTGCTGGACGGTTTTGATTTGTTTGCGGACGTTGTTGTCCTTGTTGGCTTTGCGTTTGATTCTGGTTAGCTGGTTTTTGATTTGCTGGTTTCTGATTTTGTGGACGTGCTTGATTTGTATTTGATGTTGTCATAGTAGTTCCCCCTGATAATGCTTGACGCAATTTTTTTTCATCATCTCCAGAGATTGACCCCATATGATTTTTAACATCCATGCCTAGAGCTTGTGCCTTATCCACAACATCTTTGCTTGATTTATTAATTTCTTTTGCAAGTTCGTAAATTCGTTTTTTCCCCATGCAATCACCTTCCTAACCTAATATTAGTTCCTTGATCTTCTTCGCGAACCCTTGATCGTTGATTCCGATAACCATCCGCGCCTTTCCAATTGCTTGGCTAAGCTCTTCGTGGGTAAACGATTCTAAGCAAGTCACTTCATAATGAGAACTCTTGTCTTGTAATTTTTTTCTAGTATTTTCACTGGCATCGCTCGCAACAAAAACTAATTTTGATTTTTGGCGACGGATGTCTTGTATTGTCATCTCTTCTCCAGTGACCAGTTTTCCAGCACGCATAGCTAACCCCAACATATTCAGTGCCTTTTGATCATTTGTCATTTGCAAATAACTCTCTTCGCGCTTTTTGGTGTGTAACATAGTCCAGCAGTTCTTGATAAAATTCATCTGACAGTGTTGTTTCTAACACGCGATCAAGAATTTTCTTATCCCAAGCTTGTTGAACTTCTGCCGGCTCAATAGAAACATAAGCTCCTCGCCCTGGTAATTTTCCGGTTGGATCGATGGCGACTTCGCCTTCTTTAGAACGTGTAATACGAATCATTTCTTTTTTAGGCTTCATCTCCCCAGATACAACTGATTTTCGCAAAGGGATTTTTCGTTTTTTCATCTATTTTCGCCTCCCAAAACTATTTATTCTGTTTCTTCAACTACTTCTGCTTCTTCGACAGCTTCTGCTTCTTCAAGTGCTTCTGTCTCTGCTTCATTAAATTCCATATTTTCGTAATCATCTGCAGTCATATCTGACGCAATAATCTCATCCGATTTTTCTGCTTCTTGCTCATAGAAACTAGCCATATCAGATTCTGACTTAATATCAATTTTGAATCCAGTTAATTTCGCTGCAAGACGCGCATTTTGACCACGTTTTCCAATAGCTAATGATAATTGATAATCAGGTACAACCACTGTGCACGCTTTACTATTTGTAGGATCAAATATAACATCTACTACCTGTGCAGGGTTTAGTGCATTGGCAATATAGATTGCTGGATCATCATTCCATTCAACAATATCCATATTTTCACCCTTTAATTCATTAACAATTGCCTGAACTCGTTGTCCTTTTGGTCCAACACATGTACCCACGGGATCAATGTTTTCATCCATAGAATGAACAGCAATTTTTGAACGATCGCCTGCTTCACGTGCAATACTGATGATTTCTACAATCCCATCATAAACTTCTGGTACTTCTTGCTCAAATAAGCGACGTAATAAATCAGGATGGCTACGGCTAACAAATACTTGAGGTCCTTTTGAAGACTTTTCAACACGAGCAACATAGACTTTAATACGATCATGTGGCTGATAAAATTCATTTGGCATTTGATCCTGCTTTGATAAGACAGCTTCAATTTTGCCTAAATTTACATAGATATAGCGGTGATCTTGTCTTTCAACAATTCCTTGCATGATATCTTTTTCGTATGCACTGAATTCATTGTAGATAATATCTCGTTCCGCTTCACGAACACGTTGCAAAATCACTTGTTTTGCTGTTTGTGCCGCAATTCGACCAAAATCTTTTGGTGTAACTTCAAAACGAATTGTATCACCAATTTCATAAGCTGGATTAATCAGTAACGCATCTTTTAATGATACTTCTAACTGAGAATCCATTACCTCTTCTGTTACTTCTTTTACTGCATATACGTGAATGTTTCCTTTTTTTTGTTCAAATTCTACAACAACGTTTTGTGCTTGACCATAGTGACGTTTGTATGCAGAAACTAGTGCTGCTTCTAGAGCCTCAATGACGATTTCTTTAGATACGCCTTTTTCAGCTTCAAGAGCATCTAAAGCGTTCAACATTTCTTTACTCATTTTTTAATTCCTCCGATATTAAAATTGAATAGCTAAACGAGCTTTCGCAATATTTTTACGTTCTAAAACAAGTTCTTTTTCCCGCGTTTTGATTCTGATTTTTAAAACAAGCTCTTCTGGAGTAACAGATTGTAAAAATCCTTGGTAAATCTTTTCTCCATCAATTGCTTGATAAAGTGAAACATGGATATATTCTCCAATAGCTTTTTCATAATCAGCTTCTTTTTTTAACGGACGTTCAGCTCCAGGAGATGAAACCTCTAGAAAATATGCTTGTGGGATAGGATCTGGATCGGCAGAATCTAACTTTTCACTTAATCGTTCACTCACTAGCGCACATTCTTCGATATCAATACCACCATCTTTGTCGATGTACACACGAAGAAACCAATTTTTTCCTTCCTTTACAAATTCCACTTCTACAAGTTCAAAATTTTGTTCATCTAAGATGGGCATTAGAAAATCGGTCACCGTTTCTACCACATTACTCAAAATTTTTCGCCTCCTTTAAGAGTCTAATTCCGTAATTCCATTAAAAAGAGTGAGCGAAAAATCCGCTCACTCACAATTAGTATCATTACCATAAATAACTATAGCATAGTTTCGTAGTAAATTCAAATATTCCATTTGGCTAGTCCTTTAAAAGGAGAAAAACTGATTTATACAACCTTAATTTAGATTATTGACTTTCTATTCGAAAAGCAGATTACTGTCATACCTTCATTTATGAGCGCATGCACTTTATAAATGATGAATCCACCGCATTCATTTTTCATCCTGCAATGAAATCATATACAGAACTATGTTAGTGAGTCACCCTTTTCTCTCATCAGTCATTGGAAACCCATTTTCTACAATGACTTGCTTTAACCAAAGACTGCTTGCCTTTTCTGATCGCTTAAACTGATTCTCTAAATCAATTCGATAAAACCCATATCTATTTTTATAAGCATTTAACCAAGACCAGCAGTCTACAAATGTCCACATATGATAGCCAAAGCAATTACTTCCTTCACTGATTGCTTTTTGCAACATAATCAAATGCTCCTTTAAAAAATCAATTCGATAACTATCCTGAACAACTCCAGACTCATCTAAAAATCGCTCTTCTTCTGATACACCCATCCCATTTTCTGACACGTACCATGAAATATTTTTGTATTCATTTTTCAGCCGCATACCTAAATCATAAATTCCTTCTGGATAAATTTCCCAACCTCGATATGGATTTATCTTTTTATTCGGCCAATCATAGTGGCTAGCAAATGCACTAGGAAATTGTGCTGGAAATTGCTCCTTTTTAGGTCTTTGTACACGCAAGGGTTGATAATAATTAACCCCTAAAAAATCAACGATGTTCCTTTGAAAAATTTCCTTATCTTCTTCTTCAACTTTTGGTAGCAGTTGATGTGTTTTAAAAAGTTGAATTAATTCTTCAGGAAAGTAGCCATGTACAACGGTATCCAAAAAGCTTCTGATATAAATTAAATCAGTGATATGTGCCGCCTTCTTATCTTCTACATGGGTACTTTTAGGATAAACAGGTGATAGATTTAAAATAATTCCGATTTCTCCATCGTTATATTTACTATTTTTGTACCTATTTACAGCCATCGCATGAGCCAACAAAGTATGATATCCAACTTGAATCGCACGTGTAAAGTCCACTACCTTTGGATAATGTGCTTCACCAAGATACCCGCATTCGACATGAACGAGTGGCTCGTTAAACGTCGTCCATTTTTTTATTATATCACCAAACTGTTCAAATACGACTTGTGCATAAAATGCAAATGCCTCTATAGACTCACGCGTTTCCCAGCCACCTTTTTCCATTAGCCACCAAGGCATGTCAAAATGGAATAAATTGATTATTGGTTCAATTCCATTTGATTTCATTTCTTGAAAATAGTCTCGGTAAAACTGAACTGCCTTTACGTTCACCGCTCTCCCATCAGGTAATATTCTTGCCCAAGAGATAGATGTTCGATACGAATTTAGCGCCATTTTTTTCATTAGCGCAACATCTTCTTTATACTGATAATAGGTGTTTGATGTTTGTTCAGGTCCGACTCCTTCATAAAATAATTCCGGTTCTAACTCAAACCATTTATCCCAGACAGTCGGGCTTTTCCCATCTACTAATGCTGCCCCTTCTGTTTGCGGTGCAGATGCTGCAGCTCCCCACAGAAAGTCTTTTGAAAAAGTAATCATCTCACTACATTCCTCCCCTCATGTTTTTTGTAGAGTAATTTTATAGACTTGATAAAGCTCTTCACCTGCTATTGGCTGGATTATCCTTTCTTTGATAATCTCCTTGGTATTCAAATGAACCACCTGTTCTACAAAAAGACTAAGCTCATTTAAGTTTAACGGGGGTGCGTCTTGTTCTTGAAAAGCATAGATCATAGTACTCTTTTTTGTAAAGAGCCAACCCTGATAACTCAACTCTTTCACCGCACGCGTATCATAAATTGCTTCTCCAAAGCGGTCGAGCCAGCTGCCCAGTTTCGCTAAAATATTTACTGCTTCAACGGGTAGCTGTCCATTTGGTTTAGGTCCTACACCTAAAATAAGATTTCCACCCAATGAAACGACTTGAACAAGACTTTGTAAAATTTCATCAATGGATTTGTACTTGTCATTAGGAGAAAACCCCCAGTTATTGGCTAATGGAATATTACTTTCCCAAACTTTTTTGGGTGGAATATCCGGAATTTTTCTTTCTGGGGTCACGTAGTTTTCATAGATGCCGCCAATGGTTCGGTCAACAATTAGCATATCGGCTTGAGCTGACCGCACTCGTTTGGCTATCGTAGCCATGTCCAGTTGTTCCTTCCGAGCATTTACCCAGCCGCCATCCAGCCATAAAATAGCGATTTCTCCATAATTTTCACTGAGTTCTGTTAATTGATTAGTCACGAAATCATTGTACTCACGCCAACGCTCAGGAAACACTTCTGGATCATAACTTGCTTGACGCCCTTTGGCTTGTTCTTCAGGTACCCAATAAAGTGGCGAATGCCAATCTGGCTTCGAGTAATACGCCCCCACAGAAAGACCTTCTTTTCTAAAGGCAGCAGAAACCTCAGCAAAAATATCAGATTGTGCATTATCTGCATACGGACACGGCGAAGCAGTTACCTTGTAGTCACTGTATTGTGTGTCATACATGGTAAAACCGTCATGATGTTTTGTCGTAAATATCATGTAGCGAAACCCTGCATCTTTACACATTTTTGCCCATTCTTCTGGATGAAATTCATAAGGATTAAACGAGTGATTCAAGCCCCAGTAATCTTCTCTCAACTCTTGTACACTATTTCTCCAGCCTGGATTTCTTGCCCAGTCATCTTCTTTTGAAAGCTGCCACGACTCAACTATCCCTGCTATAGCATATAATCCCCAATGGAAAATAACCCCTAATTTTTGATCTTGAAACCATTCTAATTTTTTCATCAGGTTTTCGGGTAAAGATTCATATTCTTGATATTCTGTGTCCAAATTTTGCTCAATATCCTTGCGTATACTTGTTTCCTTCATCTCGTCACGCTCTCTTTGTTTTACTTTTTTTCTATTTTTCTCTATAAGTACAAATCATTCGATTTAAAATGAACATAACTCTTCTCATCGATTAGCATTTCTAAATTGTCCAGGTGTCATCCCCACAATTGATTTGAATTTTCGAGTATAGTTTGAAACATCATAGTAGCCTACGCTAACAATAATATCCTTAATTGGTTTGTCCGTATCAATTAGTTCTTTTTTGATTTGCTCCAAACGCAGCTCTTGAATATATTTAGAAAATGTATGACCGCTTTCTTTTTTTATAAAACGGCTGATAAAAGAGATAGATACGTCAAACTCACTCGCTACCTGTTCTAATGAAATATCATGGGAAGTATACTCACGATTCAGATAGTCAAAGATTTCTTTATGCAACTTAGTTTCTTGGCTTTTTGGTTTTGCCTGAACAGCTAAACAGATTTTTTTACTCATATGAATTAACTCTAATTTTAACTCTGTAAGATTGCGAAATTCTACATTTACTTCTGTTATAAGAGAGGGGCCAATAATCTCGACGCCAATTCCAACAACGGAATTTAATAAATCAAATGTATAAAGTTTCAATTCTGTTGGATTTAACTGACTTTTAATGGCTTTAGTAATCATCAGTTCAATTGTTTCACTTGCAATTTCAAAATCCCCTTGAAGTAAACTCTGATTTAGCTTTAACTTTTCATCTTTTGGATACTCAAAACCATCTACCTCTTGTTTTTTAGAAATCTCCTCGTAGTAGTGGATATTCGTTCGTTTTTCAAATACCGTACTATATTCAAGTGCCGCAAGCCCCTCAATATAAGTTCGATTAATATTTTTTAACTCTTTTACCACACTGCCTATTCCTGTAGCTGGGGCAACACTATTCGCTGAAACAATCTTTTTTAGAATATCTGTCACAGCAGACTGTTGTGTCACTTTTTTGTCTAGACTGACAAATAGTGCAATGGCCTGTTCAGAAAGCATCTCTGAGCCATATGCCTGATAATTTTCTCCTGAAAGATCATCTAGAAAGCTCATTAAGAATTCCTGATTTTGAATACTCGTTTTAGAATTCACCATTTTTGTATCAATTAGCATAACGAAATAACCAGCATCAAATAGATGGATATTCACGGATTGCAGCAGCAATTGAATCTCCTCTAGCTGGTTGAATCTCCCCATTAACAAGCGCCGAATAACTTGTTCTCTCGCATAAGGTGTCTGACGCAATACTTCTTGATGGAGCTGTTCATTTTGCTTTAAAAAGTGGGTTACATGATATTCAAACTTATCAAAATCAGATAAATGGCTTGGTTCAACAATGGCATCTACTCGATTGTCAATCATCCGCTCAATTTTTCTAATCGGCTGATATTGTTTTCTTCCAATAATGAGAATAGCGCCAATCCCCGTTATCAACACGATAAATACAACAAGCAATACAAGCGCATTTGTCCGATTTAATTCTTTAAATATCTGACTTGTATTGGTAAAAGAGACATACTGAATCCCAAAATCGTTGTCCTTAAGACGATTCATACGAATCACACCATCTGACGTTTTAATCATTGAAGAGTTCATCGCCAATTGAATTTCTTTTGGTTCTTTAAAATAACTAGGAAGTTTTTCGCCGCTTGATGAGGCAAGCAAATGATTATTTTCACCCACCATATAGACTCTGCCTGTATCCTTGTCTACCGTTTTATCTAGTATCCCCTCTATGTCTGTCATTTTCATAGTATACATGACTAATCCGTAGGCACTTCCACTCGTTGAAGTAAGCGGAACTAAATACGTTAACAAGCCCAAAGCCTGATTACCGCTGGGAATAGTTTCTATACTGGGTACTTTGGTATCCAATAGTTTTTTCATTTGCTTCTTATCAATGTTATAGGATTGATACCTCACTTTTCCAAAAGTCTCTAAGTCAAGACTTCCTGCTGAGGAGTAAAATTTATTTGGTTCATCATAATAATAGATATACATTTCATCAATGATATTGCTAGTTATTTTGTAACGCTGCAGTTCCTTCATCATTTCCACAGAATAATAGGGATGTTTCGCCATCTTCTCCGTTGTTTTTGGATTTGCGCCAATTTCTTTTGTCAACATGTCTAGTTGACTCATGTTATTCGCTATAATAGAACGAACTTGCAAAAGGTAGTTCCTGCTAGATAAACGAATTTGGTCATTTAAACTGTCTATAGAGGTTTTATACCAAATAATAGAGATTAAAGAAAAAGGAACCAAAAATACTAACAAATAAGATAAAATATATCTTTGAAAATTCTTTTTCTTGAATTTGATTTTAGCTAGCAAAGGTTTCCTCATAACTTAGCAGCCTTTCTTTCCGCTCTTTTCATTGACTGTATGCCAAACCACACTATTGGGAATCCATACAGAGCAACTGAAGCAACAACGAGCAAAATCGGAAAGAATGCCATGAGAATGGTAGATAAATAGAGGCCAAAAATAATTGCGATCGTTTCTATTAAATTACAGAAAACCAAAAGTCCGCTACGCTGAATATACTGACGATACGTTAATTCATAACGACATAAAGAAGGAAAAATATATAGGCTTCCCCCCATAAAAAGGATGAATAAAAAAAGCAGAAAGTAGTGAAGAATAGGCAGTTGAATGTATGTAGCAGAAATTCTTAAATCTATCCATAAAAAGACAAGTGCTCCGCATACCGTATAACCAAGTTGATTGCCTATTTTAAAATATTGTTTATAATGTGTTGAAAATTTTTTCAGAGAAATAGACTCTTCTTCAATGATTTGCTGATATATCCCTTGGGAAACTGCTGCTATACTGGGAAATAATCCAAATAAAATCCCTCCGCGTAATACAAATAAGAAAAAAAATATCTGATACTTCATTGCCTGTATCACTATTTCTCCAATAACATAACTCCCTTTTATGATTCCTTTTAAGTCTCCCATTTTAATCCCCTCTTCCAATTAACCCCATTTCTATACAGTCATAAACTATAATGAAGAATGTTTAAAAATTAATTTTACTCAAACGAGTTCCAAAGTCGGTCGTTTCCAGTATTTTTTTCAACTAACTCAGCAACAAGAAGAGGTCGGGACAGAAGAAATTTATCAACAGCTAAGACACTCTGTCTATCGCTTTGAAGGCTTCCACTGCCCCAGCCACTCTTATTAGCTGCTTATTCTGATTCTGCCCATCGATCATATGCTGTTTGATAAACAGCCACATAATCTTTTACACCCATGCCTTCAAGTGTTTTCACATAATTATCCCAATTTGATAACGGCTCTACACCTGTAATAAATTTAGCTTCCATTTGTTCTACATACGTAGACATATCCGTTCCAGCATCACGAGTTTTCTCTGTCTCTTCTTTTGTCAAATACAATAATGGAAATGGAACTTGTGCATTTGGCGTAATTTTAGACTCGGTTTCTTTAGTGATAAAATCAGTAAAGCTTGTATTTGGAACATCATTTACAGACTTAAGAATAGTGGTTTCCGGTGTAGTTGGCAGTCCAATTGTCGGAACAGTGATACCAAAATTTGGCGTAACTTTTGATCTGCTTTTTTCTAAGTCATCCAAGTCCACTTTATCTGTAAATACACGAACCTTGTCCCCTTTATCATTTTTTGCCCATTCCCAAAAAGCACCCTCAGGCCCTTTGTTAAAGTAAAATGAGCCTTCTTCACTATAGAAGTAATCAACCCAACGAAGCATTGCTTCTGGGGAGGCACACTTATTTGTGATAGCAAACGTTCCACGTGATAATCGTGGACTTCCTGGAACAACCGCTGTCTTTGACACAGGAGAAGTTAATGGCTGCCACATAGGATCGCTCATAGCTTCTTCTTCTGTTTTTCCAGTAGTAAAGAATGAATACCAATCTGGGAACAAGCCAATTTGATTATTTTGTCCCTTGGCTTTCTTTTGTTCATCTGATTGGCTATAAACTTCTTGATCCAATAGCTTTTCAGAATATAATTTATTCATATATTTCAAGTATTCCTTATAGTTTTCAGTAATCGGTGTATATTCCACTTTTCCGTCTACCTCTTGAATACCTCGTTCCTTCATTCCAAATGCACCCATAATCCAAGGTCTAGTGCTGTCCATTTTGACATCAGTTAAGGGGATCTCATCTTTCTTACCATTTCCATTCGGATCTTCATCGCGGAAACGAACAAGTAAGTCATAAAATTCATCGGTTGTTTTCGGTAACTCTTTTATCCCAAGTTTTTCTAGCCAGTCCCCACGATACCATACAGGTCCTCTTGGCCAAATCGCTGTTGAATCACGTGAAATCATCGGTAAGGAATAAATATGTCCCTCTGGTGTTGTGATGGACTTTTTAATCTCCGGCTCTGCGTCCAATAATTTCTTTAAATTAGGCATATTTTCATCAATCATGTCCTCTAGTGCAACTAGAATCCCTTGATCACCATAATCCATCTCCATAGCAGGCGTTAAAGTCGCAGAGCTTGTTCCAATGATGACATCGGGCAGATCACCACTTGCAAATGCTAAATTTAATTTAGTCCCAAAATCATCCATTGGAGGCGTCGTAAAAGTAAAATCAATATTTGTTTTCTTTGCATAATCTTTAAAAAATGCCATGTCTTTCCATTCTATTTCTCCTACATGAGGCCCCATCATTGACATCGTCGTTTTTTCCTTAGTAATTGGAAATTCACCAACTGTTCCTAATTCTACATTTTTTTCATTCTTTTTATTCGTCTCCCCTCCCCCGCACGCTGAAAGTAATAACCCACACGTAATAAGGCCTACTAAAAATACTGATTTTTTTCTGAACTTCATTATTTTTCCCCTTTCCTATTTTTATAAATACGGGTTCCCCCGTTATTCCTATCCTTTAACTGAGCCAACCATCATTCCTTTTACAAAATATTTTTGTAAAAACGGATAAATAATAATAATTGGCAAAGTAGATACAATCATGACACCATATTTGATTACAGCAGATAATTGTTGACGACTAAACATTAATTCTGCCATTTCTCCTGTCATACTTCCATTCGTCGCATTTGAACTAAAATCCTGCAACACGAGTATTTCTCTTAGAACCATTTGAAGTGGATACATGGTTTTATCAGAAAGATAAATTAATGAGCTAAAGAAGCCATTCCAGTGCCCAACGCCATAAAACAAAGCCATAACTGCAATAATTGGCGTAGATAAAGGTAAAATGATTGTCCAAAACAGTTTAAAGTCTGAACAGCCGTCAATGATTGCAGCTTCTTCCATTTCTCTAGGGATGGTCGATTGAAAAAATGTTCTTGTAACCACAATGTTATAAACGGAAACTGCTCCCGGGATGACCAGTGCCCATACCGTGTTCAGCATACCCAAATTTTTAATTAGTAAATAACTCGGAATTAAACCTCCACTCACAAACATCGTGACCAACATAAAAGAGGTAAAAACCTTATGACCATAAAAGTCAGCTCTTGATAGAGCATAGGCTGCAGGTAATGTAACCAGTAAGTTAATACTTGTTCCCAGCACTGTATAATAAATTGTGTTTAAATAACCACGCCAAATACTGTTGTTTTCTAAAATGATTTTGTATCCTTCCAAAGTAACTCCTTTAGGAAACAGATACATTTTCCCCGAATTCACTGCTTGCGGATCACTAATCGATGCGCTTACTATATAGATTAGTGGATATAAGACAATCAATACAGATAAAATAACAAAAATGTAAGTAAATATCATAAATAGTCTATCTGTTTTTGTGTCTTTTACTAGTCGATTATTCATATTTTCCTCCTTAGAATAAAGTTGATTCGCCCAATTTTGAAGCCACTCTGTTTACTGCAATAAGCAAAATTGCATTAATCACAGAATTAAAGACCCCAACTGCCGCAGCATAGCTATATTGTGCTTCTAACAGCCCTTGCTGATAGACGAATGTTGCAATCACATTTGATGATTGCATATTTAGAGGATTTTGCATGAGCAGAATCTTTTCATAACCTAAGTTCATAATTGAACCAACATTCATAATCAATAAAATGACCATCGTTGGTCGAATGGTTGGCAAGTTAATGTGCCAGATTCTCTGGAGTCTGCTTGCCCCATCAACAATCGCTGCTTCGTGTAGTTGCGTATCTACCCCAGCAAGTGCCGCTAAGTAAATGACAGACGCCCAACCAGTCCCTTGCCAAACACCTGATAAGACGTAGACAGTTTTAAACCATCTTGGATTTTCCATAAATGAAATTGAATCTATACCAAAAAAATTCAATGCATTATTGATAATTCCTGTAGAAGGATTTAAAAAAGCAATAATCATCCCCACCATGACAACAGTCGAAATAAAATTGGGTGCATAGGTGATTGTCTGTGAAAATTTTTTCCATGGTCCATCTTTTACTTCATTCAGCGCTAAAGCAAGAATGATTGGCAATGGAAATCCAACAATCAAGGAATAAACACTTATTCCTAATGTATTCTTTAATAAATCCCAAAAATAATAAGAATCAAAAAATCTCTGAAAATGTTTTAATCCAACCCATGGACTGTCCCATACACCTAAGCTAGGAACAAAATCTTTGAATGCAATCAATACACCATACATTGGAATATATGAAAAAATAAAAATGACCAAAAAAGCTGGAAGGATAAATAAGTATAGTTGTCGGCTTCTAATAAACTTCTTCTTTCTACTTTCTTTTCCTCTTATCGCTTTTGGCTTGTTCGATACAAGCTCCATGACTCCTCCTCCATTCTTGTTAACGCTTCCATTTTATAAATTATCTAAATGGTACTCAATATGTAGTTTTGTTCACCAAGAAAATCCAGCTATAGTAAGAGTTACGGGTACGTTTGTGTGACAAAAAAGACGTTTCTCTTTCCCAGCACTATGTAAAATTTTCTTTCACTATGTGAATTTGCGCTCTGCGTAGATTGTTCTCTCTACAATTTTTATAATGGAAGAAAGAACTAGAGAGGAGAAAAAAATGAAAACGCTATTTTTTTATGGGGACATCCAACCAGTACAAGAAGGGCTTATTCTTTTGCAGAAAAAATTATCATTTACCATTGAATCTTCTGGAGAATCCATCAAACTCATTCAACAAGA
Organism: Enterococcus phoeniculicola ATCC BAA-412; assembly: GCF_000407505.1. Taxonomy (GTDB): domain Bacteria; phylum Bacillota; class Bacilli; order Lactobacillales; family Enterococcaceae; genus Enterococcus_K; species Enterococcus_K phoeniculicola. The sequence continues at coordinate 405,304 of NZ_ASWE01000004.1, read as the reverse complement.
AGGAAATTTACACGTAATACGTAGAGAAAAAAAGATTCAGATACTCTACTCAGAACCTGCACATTTGTTTAGAATGCTCACTCGATTATTAAATGACTGGGAGAACCTTTCAGATTATGAAGAAGTCCCTCATTTCAAAAAGATTGGTCCTATGTTAGATCTTTCTAGAAATGCCGTCTACAGTATTGATAAAATAAAACAAATTCTTTTAACATGCAGTACCTTGGGTTTAAACCAACTGTTGCTTTATATGGAAGATACCTATCAAATTCCAGAATATCCCTATTTTGGTTATCTCAGGGGAGCTTACAGCTATCAAGAGTTAAAAGAAATAGATGATTTTGGCTATAACTTGGGAATTGAGGTAATTCCGGCAATTCAGGTACTCGGACATTTGAAAAATCCTCTGAAATGGAATTTCAGTCAAGAAATTCGTGATACAGAAGAAATACTATTAGTAAATGAAGAAAAAACGTATCAGTTTTTAGAAAAAGCAATCAAAGCCGCAACAAAACCCTTCAGGTCCTCACATATTCATATTGGGATGGACGAAGCACAGCAATTGGGATTAGGAAAGTCACTGGAAGCGCATGGTTTTCAAAATCGGTTCAAGCTGATGAATGATCATTTAACTAGAGTCATAGAGATAACGAATAAATTAAACTTAAAGCCAGAAATGTGGAGCGATATGTTTTTTAGACTCGGTTCAAAGACTGGCGATTATTATGATGAACACTCAATTATCACCGCTGAGGTTATTTCTGCGATGCCAGATGTCTCAATGGTTTATTGGGACTACTATCATCATGAGAAGGCACAGTATCTGCAGCTTCTGAAAAAACATCAAACACTAAAAAAGCCTATTCATTTTGCCGGAGGTATTTGGATTTGGAACGGGATTGCTCCAAACTACGGAAAGACGATTGCTACGACAAATGCTGGACTTTCTGCCTGCAAAGAGGCGAATATCCAATCTGTCTATGCAACCTTATGGGGAGATGACGGCGCAGAAACTCCTTTTGATACTGCTTTGTTAGGTCTACAGCTTTTTGCTGAACATCAATTCAATTGTTCTGTATCAATGGATTTGTTAAAGAAGCAATTTTCACTCTATCAAAATGAGTCAATGGAAAGCTTTCTTTTGTTAGACCAATTTGATCAAACACCTGGTGTTTCTGAGAACAATCCACATGCTTCTGCTGTAAGCAAGCTTATTTTCTATCAAGACCCTCTCATCGGTCTCTATGATCAAACAATTTCTCCATTTCATTTGCATAGACATTATGAACAATTGGCAAAAAAACTCGCACATTGTACAGTGACAAAAAATACAACAGATTTATTCACATTCTATTACTCACTTGCAAAATTATTAGCAAAAAAAGCTGTTTTTGGTCCCCGTTTGCGAGAGGCTTATCAAACAGATTCCAAAGAGTTACTTCCACTTTTAGAAAAAGAAGCTGTCTGTCTTATTGAATTAACTGATCATTTGCACAGTATTCATAAAAAAATCTGGTTTACATCTAACAAACCCTTTGGCTGGGAAATACTTGACATTCGCTATGGTGGATTAATATCAAGACTTAAAACAACTACTTGGCGTTTGAATCAATGGAAAGCTGGAGAACCTATTCCTGAATTAGCTGAAACAATTTTACCCTTCGACGGTCCTTACAAAATGCCGGAAGGAATCATTGGTCGAAACTTATATCAAGGAATTGTCAGTCCAAGTAAGTTATCCGATGTTTAGTTATATAAGATAAGGATGTGTCGACTTATGAAAAAAATATATAAACTTCTAATTTGTTTGTTCTTATGTCTCTCTGTCATTTTTCTGATTTTAGGGTTTCCTACAAAGACCATTAAAACTCAAACACTAACTATCACTGGAAATATTTCAGATGAACAAGCAGCGAAAGAAACTTTGCTTACACTGGAAAAAAATATACAAGCGATTAATGACAAAGATATTGACGCTTATCTCTCCACGATTCCTACTTCCAATTGGAAAGAAACAAGAGTTGAAATGAATGAATTTTTTAAAGAATACGATATTAAAAATGAATTATTATCCTTTGAAATAAAGAAACAAGATAAGACACATATGCTGATACAGACACTACAAAAAACGATAAATTTAGGAAAAAACAACTACAAAAGTCATATCGCTGAAGCAAATCACACGTTTGTTAAGAAAGGCAATCGATGGCTGATACAAGAAACGGTGATTACTAATACAGAATTTATTTAAAGTCTGTCTGGATGATTAGCCAAATTTCTTATATACGACACAACTAGGACCAACATCCATGATGAATACCCCCCATAGATATTGGTCCTAGTTCTTTTTATTTAAGTGGTCTTCTCGACCCTTTTTTATTTTGTCGCAAGCACACCAGCTCCGATTAAGCTGGCATCACTTTGAAAATGTGCAAGACGGATTTGCGGAATGATTGCTCCTTTTTTATTTTCATTCACAATCTCCATGAGTTTGCGATTAATTGGTTCAAAAATCTTCTCTTCCTGTGTGATCTCACCACTTAAAATAATCCATTCTGGATCAAAGCTGTATTGAAAATTATATATAGCTAAAGCAATATAGTAAAATAGCTCCTCATAAAAACTGATTGCTTCTGTTTCCCCATCTTCTGCACGTTGAAAAATTTCTTTTGCAGTAAATTCTTGGTTTCTATCTTTGGAGTATCTTTTAGCCATTGCTACAGGAGAGCATAACTCATTTAAATCGCGTTTTCCATCAAGAAGTATTTTTCCAAAATCTCCTGCTCGCTGATGCATACCTGTATAATTATTTCCCTCATAATAGATAGCTCCTGATATTCCCTCATCTACTAAGAGAACCAGTGCGTTTACATGCTCATCTTTCATTCCTAATGAAATCTCTGCGGCTCCAGCACATCGTACACGACTTTCCACAAAGACCGGCAGTTCATACGTGCTTGTAAAAGTCTCACGAAAATCAATTTCTTCAAGATATTCTAAAGATTGAAGGCCTTCAATCTTGCCAGTTTCTTGATGAATCGTTCCAGGTAAACTAAAAGAAATGGCTGAGATATCATAGCTTTCTATATACGTCTTAATACAAGCATCTAATAATCGTTTCATCTTATCCCAAGTATCTGGAGAATCAAACTGTTCTTTTTCAATTAACTGCTTTGTAATCTGTGTGTAAATTGCCGTCTTTAGATAAGACTCTCCCAAATCAATTGTTAAACAAACCATCCTTTTTCCTCCAATCAAACGTCTAATTTTATTAAAAAGTAGACAGCCAACTGACTATTTAAATAATCATCTGTCTGCCTTCGTCTTTACAATGCTAAGCTTACATCAATAATTCTATCATATTATTCGTTGCGGAAAATAGTTTTTTTGAATTCTATTATTACCCTTTATTAACTACAGATAGCTCAATAATTCATTTTCTTAAAACTATTTTTCATCTATAATTCTCTCTATTATTTATAAAATGAAGATTATATGTAGAAAGAAACGCTAGAGCCAATCCTTCTAGCTGAGGAACTCCTCAACCATGAAGAACGGCTCTAGCCTTTTCAACCATTATTCAGATTATTTTATAGCATATCAAACAGAGAAAGCTGATTTTCATCTGGTAAGTCTTTTAACACACCATTTTCAGTCATGTACTCAATTAATGTTTTGGATACTTTTCCTCGAGTAGCTAAATCTTCTTTTGATAAAAATGGACCGTCTTTTCGTGCTTCAACAATTTGTTTTGCTACGTTGGCTCCTAAGCTTGGCACCGCTCTAAATGGTGCAATTAATCGGTTGCCGTCAATAACAAAATTCTCTGCATCTGATTTGTATAAATCAATCATGCCGAAGTTAAACCCACGTTCAATCATTTCATTTGCCAATTCAAGCACAGTTAAAAGATTTTTTTCCTTCGTTGATGCATCCATTCCTTTATCGGTAATTTCCTTCATCCGTTCTTTGACTGCTTCTTTTCCTTTAGACATCGCCACTAAATCAAAATCATCTGCACGAACAGAGAAATACGCACAATAATAGAGAATTGGAAAATAGACTTTAAAGTAAGCAACACGAAGCGCCATTAAAACATAGGCTGCCGCATGGGCCTTAGGAAACATGTATTTAATTTTTGAACAAGAATCAATGTACCAATCAGGCACATTATTTTCTTTCATTGCTGCAAGATACGTATCTCTCAAATCATCTGGAATTTTATTCCATTGTCCTTTACGAACGGTTTCCATAATTTTAAAAGCCATTCCACTATCAAGTCCTGCATGAATCAAATACACCATGATGTCATCCCGACAACCGATTACTTGAGCGAGGTTCGCTTCTCCACGTCGAATCAGTTCTTCTGCGTTACCCAACCAAACGTCGGTTCCGTGAGACAAACCTGATATCTGAAGAAGCTCAGCGAACGTTGATGGATGCGTTTCTTCCAGCATTCCACGAACAAACCGAGTCCCAAATTCTGGAATTCCTAATGTTCCTGTCTTAGAAAAAATCTGATCCTGCTCTACTCCTAATACTTCTGGTCCTGCAAAGATACGCATTACCTCGGGATCATCGGTTGGAATTGTTTTTGGTTCAATTCCTGATAAATCCTGTAGCATACGAATAACAGTAGGATCATCATGACCTAGAATATCCAGCTTCAAAATATTGTCATGAATCGAATGGAAATCAAAGTGAGTGGTTTTCCACTCTGAACTTTGATCGTCTGCCGGAAATTGAATAGGTGTAAAGTCATAGACATCCATATAATCAGGAATAACAATAATTCCTCCCGGATGCTGACCTGTCGTCCGTTTAACCCCAGTTGCTCCTTTGGCTAAACGATCAACCTCAGCTCCTCGAAAATGTAAATTATTATCTCGCTCATACCCCTTAACGAATCCATAAGCGGTCTTATCGGCAACTGTTCCTATTGTTCCCGCACGGAAAACATAATCCTCTCCAAACAGTACTTTTGTATAGTTATGAGCCTCCGCTTGATAGTCCCCAGAGAAGTTTAAATCGATATCGGGTACCTTATCTCCGTGGAACCCTAAGAATGTTTCAAAGGGAATATCATGCCCGTCTTTAAACAACCGTGCACCACAATTCGGACATTTTTTTTCCGGCATATCAAATCCTGAACCATAAGATCCATCTTCATAGAACTCAGAATATTTACATTCTGGACAATGATAATGAGGAGCAAGAGGATTGACCTCTGTGATTCCCGTCATGGTAGCGACAAAACTTGAACCAACAGATCCACGCGAACCTACCAAATAGCCATCCTCATTACTCTTATGAACCAATTTTTGAGAAATAAGATAGATAACAGAGAACCCATTTCCAATGATACTGTCCAATTCTTTTTTCAATCGTTTTTCAACGATGTCAGGTAATGGATCACCATAAAGTTCTTTCGCTCGATTATAGCTTAAATCAGTGATTTCTTGTTCAGATCCAGGAATTTTCGGTGTATATAAATCATCTTTCACTGGAATCACTTCTTCACACATATCTGCAATCTTGTTAGGGTTTGTAACCACTAACTCCATCGCCAATTCTTCTCCCATGAATTGAAACGCAGTAAGCATTTCATCTGTTGTGCGAAAATGAACAGCAGGCAAGCTGTGACGATTCAACGGATTGGCACCACCCATTGAATTAATAAGAATTTTACGATAAATGGCATCTTCTTCGTTCAAATAATGGACATTTCCAGTAGCCACAACAATCTTTCCTAGCTCTTTACCAATTTTCACAAGATTTTTCATGATGTCTTCCAAATCCTTTGTGTTTTTTACGAGTTCCTGCTCAATTAATGGAGCATATACTGCTTTTGGCATAATTTCAATATAATCATAGAACTTAGCTCTGTTTTTTGCTTCTTCTACCCCTTTTTGCATCATTGCCTCAAAGATTTCTCCCTTGTCACAAGCAGAGCCCACAAGCAATCCTTCTCTTAGCTTGATAAGCTGTGAACGAGGGATTCTCGGCACGCGCTCAAAATAATTCACATTGGACATAGAAATAAGCTTAAACAGATTTTTTAATCCTGCTTGTGTTTGGGCTAATATCGTTACATGAAAAGGACGTGCCCGCTTATAAGAGTCCCCTTCACCAATGTGCATATTTAGCTGATCGTGAAACAGCATTTCATGATTTTCCATCGCTTCTTTAACGAAAATCCAAGCTAAATGGCCCGTTGCTTCAGCATCATAAATGGCCCGGTGATGTTGTTCAAGACTCACGCCAAATTTTTTCGAAAGGACACCCAAGCCAAAACGTTTAAATTGAGGATACAGGTAACGAGCCAATTCCAGTGTATCAATCACAGGGTTTGGTGCTTCTGGAATCCCGTATTTTCCATAGCTCGTATTTAAGAAGCCCATATCAAATGAGGCATTATGGGCAACAAGAATATCATCACCAGTAAACTCAAGAAACATTCTTAGTACTTCTTCTTCTGATTTTGAACCTCGTACCATCTCATCGGTAATTCCTGTCAAATTGACCGTCGTATGTGATAATGGATGCCCGGGATCGATAAATTCATCGAAGGTAGCAATGACGTTTCCTTTATGCATCTTTACTGCAGCCAATTCAATAATCGTGTCATATACAGCCGATAGTCCTGTTGTTTCCACGTCAAATACAATATATGTTCCTTCGTTCAAAGAAACGTGCGCATCATTATACGCAATAGGAACTCCATCATCGACTACATTTGCTTCTACACCGTAAAGAATTTTTACGCCTGCTTTTTTCCCCGCACTATGCGCATCGGGAAAAGACTGAGCCCCGGCATGATCGGTAATGGCAATCGCTTTATGCCCCCATTTTCCTGCCTGTGCAACAAAATCGCCTATGTTGTTCGTCGCATCCATCGTACTCATATTACTATGCAAATGTAGCTCTACACGTTTTTGTCCTTCAGGTGCATAATCTTTTCTAGGAGCATGCTTCACTTCTAATAAATCCTGTGCATTCATCACCAAATCGCGCATAAACGTATCTTCTTGAACGCTTCCGCGTACCTTTAACCAGCTGCCTTTAGAGATTGCATCAAAAATCTGTTCATCTTTTTCTCCATTTGAAAATTTCTTAACAATGAATGATGAAGTATAGTCCGTAATTTTCACAATTAAAATTTTTCGTTTTGAACGAAGCTCACGTACTTCGGTATCAAATACATACCCTTCAATTGTCACACGGCGTTCTTCTTCCACAATATTTGCCATAGGGGTAATCGGCTCATCAGCGGGAATATTTCTTCCTAATTGAATAGGTCCTGACAGCGCAGGTGCCTGTTCTTTTTTCTCTTTTCTCAACTGCTCATGATTTGCTATATTCTCAGCAGCTTGCTGCATAAATGCTTGTTCTTGTTCTTGCTTTCGTTCTTCAAATTGCTTTAATACGATTTCTGCTTGCTTTTCATCCATCTCCGGTTCAATATGAAATTTGGAGAAACCAAATGATTGATATAGCTCTTCAATCAATGGAAAAGCCTGTTGTTTTAAATAAGGAATAACTGCTGCATTATCAACAGACAAAATAATTTTTCTATCCTTCATCACAGGGACTTGTGTTTTTAACACTTGTTGGGTTAAGGGCGTGTCACACTGATGATTCTGTAGCGCAACATTCCAATAGTCCTGTAAAATTCTTTCATCAAAGCTTGAATCTTCAGCAAGTATATTTATCTTTATTCCTGCAATATCTTTAAACGCTAGTTCGGTCTTTTGCGTAATCGCACGATAAAGTAATGCAGGTAAAATCGTTGGAAATTTCAGCGTGAATTCCCAAATTTTTGATTGGCGATGGACGATTACTTTCTCCAGCTCACCCTTTACTATCAAAGGACTGTTCCGTTCTTCTTCATTTAGTTGAATTTGTTCTACCAACTTTTCAAATAAGCCACGTTTTTCTGACAAGAAAAAAACCACCCTTTCTATTTCGACTTTCATCTACACAGTCTCATATCCTCACTAACTAAGTAGACTCTTTCAGCACTATTAAGTATACCGTTTTTTCTCTTAAGTTTCATTAAAACTTTTGAAAAAGAAATGTCTTTTCTAAACGGACGCTACTTTTTAAATACTAGCATAAATAATGCACAACAGCTTCTATCCTGAAAAGAACAGAGGATTATAGAGGAACTTTATTTTAAAATCTAAACAGGTAAGTCCACTCACTCAATTTATTCTTTTCCAAAAATCAGACAAAAGAAAAATCCGGGCATTTGTGATGTCCCGGATTCTTTCTCTTTCGTTTATTCTAGTAATGAGTTACTGTTCTTATTCTTCTGAATTTAACAAAATCTCAAGTGTATTTACAAGCTCTTCTTTTCTAACTTCAAGCATAGCACCTGATTTTTTAATTTTTACTTCAACTACTCCATCAACTGCTTTTTTTCCAACAGTGATTCGAATAGGACAGCCAATCAAATCAGAATCCGCAAATTTTACGCCTGCACGTTCATTCCGGTCATCAACTAACACTTCATAGCCAGCAGAACACATAATCGTTTCCACTTCTTCTGATAAGCGAGTTTGATACTCATCAGTAACATTCATTTGTACGACATGTAAATCAAAGGGAGCAATACCCTTTGGCCAGTGAATTCCCTCTTCATCTGCATTTTGTTCCACAATAGCTGCAAGTAAGCGACTCACACCAATACCATAGCAGCCCATTTTTACGAAAGTTTCTTTTCCATCTTCATCAAGAACAGTGGCATCCATTGCTTCACTATAACGTGTACCCAATTTAAAGATATGCCCAATTTCTATTCCTTTCGTAAACTCTAATACACCATTACCAGAAGGAGAAGGATCACCTTCTTGCACATAGCGAATATCCTCAAAAAGTTCAGGAGAGAAATCGCGCTCTAGATTGACTTGATTGTAGTGGAGCCCTACTTCATTTGCTCCAACAATAAAATTAGCCATGTCTTGTACATGCAAATCTGCAATTACCCGTATCTCATCTGACACACCAATAGGACCAATTGAACCAAAATCTGAATGAAGATACACGTGTGCTTCATCCTCGGTTGCTTTCTCCAACGTTTCAGCCTGCAACAAATGTTTAAGCTTCACTTCATTAACTTCATGATCACCTCGAACAATTGCCAGAACTGGCTGACCATCTGCCATGAATAATAACGTCTTAGCCACTCGTTGAACATCTACCTGGAAGAATTCAGCTACTTCCTCAACGGTTTCTATATTAGGTGTTTCTACCTTTTCTAATTCATTCATCTTCGCATGTGCTTTTTTGGGAGTATACAGACTTGTTGCCATCTCAAGATTAGCAGCATAATCTGTCTCAGAAGAATAACAAATGGTATCTTCTCCTATATCAGAAATAGCCATAAACTCTTTTGAGTCTTTTCCTCCCATTGCCCCTGCATCTCCAATTACTACTCGAAAATCTAATCCGCAGCGTTTAAAAATTTCTATATAGGCTTGCTCAAATGTTTTATAAACCTTATCTAAGCTTTCGACATTAGAATGAAACGAATAGGCATCCTTCATGATGAACTCTCTAGTTCTAAGAAGACCAAATCTAGGTCTCTTCTCATCTCTGTATTTTGTTTGTATCTGGTAAAGTGAGATTGGCAGCCGTTTATATGAGCTTACCTCATCTCTTATCAGCTCCGTAAATGCTTCTTCATGTGTTGGTGCAAGAAGAAGGGCACGTTGATTTCTATCTTTTACATGATATAAACTTGGTCCATAAGTTTCATAACGACCGGATTCTTCCCAAAGCTCTGCTGGAAGAAGTCCTGGCATCAGCATCTCAATAGCATCTATCTTTGCTAGTTCTTCTTGTATAATGAACTCTAACTTTTTTAAAACGCGATGAGCCAACGGTAAATAAGAATAAATACCTGCTGACACTTGCCGAATAAAACCGCCTCGCAACAGCATTTTATGACTCAGATTTTCCGCATCACTTGGTACCTCACGCAATGTCGGAATTAGCATTTTTGATTGTTTCATCCTTTTTCTCCTTTTTCATACACATTCTCGTGTATCCCTGTTTATTAGTTCCCCCTAACAAACCTGTACAGCTTATCTATACGCTAAAAAAAGAATCGTTGAATATCATTCCATGTAACTAGAACCATCAACACCATCAGCAACCCAAAACCGATGAATGTCAAAATTCCTTCCTTTTCTTGACTAAGTGGTTTCCCACGAACGCCTTCAAAGATATTCAATACTAATTTTCCGCCATCTAACGCAGGAATAGGTAATAAGTTGATAATCCCTAAGTTCATCGAAAGCATGGCCATAAGAGCGATTACCGTTGTCACACCTTCATTTGCTGCCTGTGATGACATTTGAAACATCATAACCGGTCCCCCTAGTTTATTCAGACTAAAGCCTGTAAACAAGGAACCCAATGCTTTAAAAATTGCCAATGAGCTATCCAATGCCTGTGTAATTCCGCCAAAAACTTTATCCGTCAAACTTGTCTTCATAGGAACCGCAATGTCCAATTTTCCCACTGTTTGTTTCCCTGACTTTTCTGATTTTGGTGTAATGGTCTTATCAATCGTTTCACCATTTCGCTTTATGACAAATTTCATCTGTTTCCCTGGATTTTCAGAAATCACTGTTGCAAGTCCGTTCCAGTCAGTAATATTTTTGCCATCGATCGAAACAATTTCATCATTTTCCTTTAACCCAGCTTGCTCGGCTACTCCGCCAGTCAATACTTCTCCCAAATGGTTCGTGTTTTTTATTGGTACCCCACCATTCATAAATGCAAGAATAACAAATAATAAAATAGCCAAAATGAAATTATTCATCGGTCCGGCAAAATTAGTAAGCATTCTTTGCCAGAGTTTTGCTGATTGAAATTGGACATCACGGGGAGCAATCCGTACTTCTGTACCATCTGATTCAATAATTGTTGCATCATGTAATACAGGATACGTGACAGCCTCTGATTCATCTCCATTTACAAACCCGGTAATGGTCAGCTCGTCTTCCAAGTCATGTCGTACTAACTCCATGGGGATACTATTTGTTAATTGAATCTTTTTACTCGTATTTATTTTTGTTACGACACCCGCTTCATTTAACTCCACAGAGAGTGGTAACCCTGGTGGAAGCTCTGTTTCTTCCTCCCCCATTCCTGCCATACGTACATATCCGCCAATGGGGAGTAGTCGCAAGGTATAGGTTGTTCCATCTTTTGCCTGATGTGCCACTATTTTGGGTCCCATGCCAATTGCAAATTCACGAACTAGAATGCCTGAACGCTTTGCAAAAAAGAAATGGCCAAACTCGTGGACAATTACTAATACACCAAAAACAATAATAAATGTAATAATTGTCTTCATCTATTTTCCTTCCTTCTCTTAAAGTTCTCTTTTTAAAGTATTCACGAATGAAATCAATTTTCTAGAAATTACTATATAAAACACCACTCATTTTATCATAAGTCAGTGAAAATCGCCAAATAGTTACTTAATTCCCCACTTTTATTGAAAAATGGTAAATTGTTTTATTTTTTTACAGCAACTATTTTCTCTTTTTTTCGTCCACATATATAGAATACGCAAATTTATTGATTTCTACCCAAAAATGAAATTATTCAATTAAAACCAGAATTTCTTTTCTTAACTATCTATGGAAGACTGCCTTTATTTCATCTGGTTGACTAGAAAAGAGAAGACCGAAACAAATACTTCTGAGCATTTGTCCGACCTCCTCTATTTTCTTTCTATTCTTTGTTAAGTAACTTCTTTCAAATTTTAAAATTTTTCAGTTAAAAGACTCCCAAAATATGCATCACGGGAAAAACGAATAAGAGACTGTCAAAACGATCCAGTATTCCTCCATGTCCCGGTAGAATATTTCCTGAATCCTTTACACCGTAATGTCTTTTGATAGAGGATTCAACTAAGTCACCAAACTGACCTACAATTGAAAAGATAATGGTTAATCCCAACATGACTACACTACTATAGCTGAAAAAATCTGCTCCAGGATAAACAAATAGATAAATAAGAGCAACGACTAATGCACTTGCAATTCCTCCAAGTGCGCCTTCAATGGTTTTGTTTGGTGAAACTTCCGGCCAAAGTTTTCTACGACCATATTTTCTACCTACCATATACGCTCCAATATCTGTTGCCCATACAATAAAAAGAGCAAATAATAAAACTTCAAGTCCTGCTATCCGTGCATTCACAAAATTTTGGAAGCCGACACCAACATACAAACTGACAATGACTGGAAAACCTGCTTCATCAATAGAATACGTATTTTTTGAAAATACACAAATCCCTAGAATAATTAACACAATCAAATAATATAAAAGAAAGCTGTTTGTTTTTTCAGGCAAAAACTTAAGCAAGTCATTCACGGGTAAAACTAAAATAACTGCACCGATGGAAGCTAAAACCCCTTCTAAACTTGCAATCGTTAATCCCTTCATTCGAAATAATTCATATACCCCTACAACCGCCAACACAGCAGCAGAAAGCTGTAAAACTAACCCTCCAGCCCAAATAATTGGGATAAATAAGATTAGTGCAACTACTGCAGTAATTACTCGTTGTCTCACGCATGTTCCTCCTCTACGTCGTCTCTTTCAATCCGCCAAATCGACGACTTCTGTTTTGAAATGATGCAATCGCTGTTTCAAGTAATTTTGGTGTAAAATCAGGCCACAGTGCTTGTGTGAAAAATAATTCGCTATAAGCAATTTGCCATAATAAAAAATTACTAATTCTTTCTTCTCCACTTGTCCGAATAACCAGCTCAGGGTCTCTAAGCTCCTGAGGTAAAAAGCTGGTCATTAAATGATTAGCGATTGTTTCTTCTGTTATCTCATCGGATTTCAACTCTTTTTTTTCTACTTCTTTTGCAATTTCTTGAACAGCTGTAGCGATTTCTGCTCTACTTCCATAGTTTAAAGCAAAATTCAAAATCATTCCAGTGTTATCTTTTGTTTGCATCATTGCATCTTTTACCGCATCTTGCGTGTGTGCAGGTAAAAACTGTTTATAGCCCATAACCTGAACTTTGACATTTTCCGCAATCAACTCTGGAACGAATACATCAAAAAAATCCACAGGAAGCTGCATGAGAAAATTCACTTCATCTGTAGGGCGTTTCCAATTTTCTGTAGAAAAAGCATATAAAGTTAGTACCTTTACGCCAAGCTTTGAGGCATGCTTTGTAATTCGTTTAACTGTTTCCATTCCCTCTTTGTGCCCTGCTACTCTCGGAAGCCTTCTATTCTGTGCCCAACGTCCATTTCCATCCATAATAACAGCAATGTGTTGAGGAATTGATCCAGCCTCATCAAATACAAATTTAGACTCTTCTTGTACATACTTATTTTTTTGTGGGAAAAAACGTAACATCCTTTTTCCTCCTCTTTAAAAATTAACGCTATCTTGAACATTATAGCAATAAGTTTTTTTATTTCCTATTCATTTTTGAATTTTTTCACGATTGTTTAACGCATCTTAAAGATTCTACACTTTTTTCTTCCATAATGATAGGAAATTTCAAGTATTTTACCATAAAAAAGCTATTGAAAAAGAGTGACGAGACTGAGGATGGGATATGACTCTCTAAGTTATATCCCACGCTCGACCTCATCTGTTCTCTTTCAATAGCCTGGATTTCTCACTTATCTCATTATTTACTAACTTCTTCAGCATTCCCAGCTGACTGTTCTTCTGCTGGTTTTTCAGCTGGCTGTTCTTTTTCTGACGCTGGCTCTGTTGGCTGTAGATTTCCTTTACTGATTCCGATATAGATATGGGCATCAATTGGAATAAACTCACTAAAACGACTCATAGCAACCACCGTGCCCTTGCTTTCTGCTGAGTCTACATAATAGACCTCATACGTTACATTTGCACCTTTTGATTCAAATTCATCATAAAAGACCTTCTGTAAATCACCTTCAACTGTTTGGCCTCTTAAATCCTTCAAATATGGCTGTCCCTGCGAGTAGAGAACTTTTACATTCGGCAATGCATCGCCCTCATTATATTGTTTTCCAGCCTCTACAGATTGACTGATAAATCTGCCATAAGGAACATCTGTTGTATAAATACTGCGAATCTGAGCAGGAACTTTTGATTCTAGCTGACTAGCTTCTTCTACAGTATATTGAGAATAGTCCGGTACAGAAATTGCTTGTCCTTTTGAAATCTTAACTTTAAAGGTGTCTTTCTTCGCAATTTTAGTCCCCTTCGCTGTTTCTTGTGAAAGAACTTTATCCAATTCTACCGTTTCTGAAAATACAGCTGTCGCCTCTAGCTTCAATTCATTTTTTGTTGCCCATTCTTGTACTTCTGACTTTGTTTTTCCTTTAAAATCAGGAACCTCAATATTTTTTTCAAATACTTCTTTTCCTTTTGAATAATAGACTTGAAGCTTATCTTTTCTTTTGTACTCAGCTGAATCTAAATCTTTATTTCCAAATTGTAATTTAATGAATTTTGATTCCTCAATTTTGTCATTATACTCTTCAATGATCGCTACATTCTCAGCTTTATTTTCAGATACCCAATTACGGGCTGCTTCTACAGAAAAATCTTTAAATTCAGGTAACGCAATTTTCTGATCAGGATCAGGACCTAGGCTTGAAGTAATCACTAGTTCCTTTCCTTTTTTGATCTTTTTGCCCCCAGCAACTCCCTGTTTGATAATAATATTAGGTTCTGTATCAAAATCATAAACCTGTTCCACTTTAAGCTTCACATCATTCTCAGAAGTCCATGTTCTTGCCTCGGACAGTTCTTTCTTGTTAAAATCAGGAACCTTCACATGTGTCAGCTGGTAGTAGACACCAAACAGCAGCGCACAGACAACTACAATACCTGCACCAAGAATGCCAAACTTTTTTATCTTTTTTTTCTGATAGTCTGGATCTGTTTCCGTTTCTTCTTCTTGGAATCTGCTTCGGACTTGTTTTTCTTCATTTGTACTTGACGATTCAGTTCTACTCGTATTTTGCTCATTGATTTGTTCGTCATGGATTTCTGAACTAGTTAGAGGAGAGCCCATTATTTTTTCAGAAACTGTCTCGTCTTTCTGTAATGGCTCATTTCTTTGAATATCTGGCTTAATAATTCTCGGTGTTTGTTCAGAATTCACAGGCTCAATTTCTTTTGGTTGTGAGCCAAGTTCGGTTTCTTCCTCTGGCAACGGTGCGCGCCTTTTTTTCTTTGTCTTTTTTGGTTCTTTGTCCCCACTATAGTTATCATTTGTAAAGTTCGATAAAAAATCACTCATGCTTTAAAACACCTTTATGAAGATAGTAAGGCTCGTCTGACTGTTTAGCAATTTCATTGGAGTGGGTAACAACGATGACACATTTATTATGGTCTTTTGCTAAGCGTTTAAAGATATCAACAATTTCCTGTTCCATTTCTTCATCTAAATTTCCTGTTGGCTCATCTGCTAAGATAATATCAACATTTGTCGCAAGCGCACGTGCAATCGCAACACGCTGTTGTTCTCCACCAGATAATTGATTAACGAGTCGGTCTGCTTTTGCCTTAGTAATCCCAATATAATCAAGTAAATTATAGGCAACTTCCCGATGATTATCAGGGAGTTCATTATCTGTAATCGACATTGCTACCAACACATTTTCAACTGCTGTCAGATAAGGAACCAAATTATAGCTTTGGAAAATGATGCTGATGTCATTTCGGCGAAATTTTTCGTACCCAATTTTTTTAATATCTTGACCTTCAAGAAGAATCTCCCCTTCTTTTGGTTCATCTAGAGCACTAATCAAAGATAGAAATGTAGTTTTTCCCGAACCTGACTGTCCTAAAATCGTATAAAATTTCCCTTTTTCAAAAGAAATAGTTGTATCTTTAAGAATAAATCGACGCTGATCACCATCTTGATAAAAATAACTTAGATTTTTCGTTTCTAAAAGCGGCATGGGGTTCCCTCCTTACATCATAATTTTCTTTGGATTTAATCGTAAAATATACATTAATGGTATTAGTGCAGATAAAAGAACGGTTCCTAACCCAACAAGTAAATAGGTAAAAATATAAGCTACAGAAAACGTCACTTTATATGCTCCGGTTACATCATCTGCTGTTAAATTACTAGAAACACTATCATATACACTGCTATAATACATCATATTATCATTAGTCGTTTGTAATAAATCAGAATTCATCAGTGATTTAGAAACCATATTTCCAAGAAGATTCCCTGTAACTAAAGAAAGAACTAGCGCCAGTGCACTAATAATCAATAACTCAATTAGCACCTGTCCCATTACTTTTCCTCTTGTTTCACCAAGAGACAAGTAAATACCTAACTCATGTTTCCGATCTCTCATAAATAACAGTACTACTAAACCAATAATCAGTAAGGTCGCAATAACTGAAATAATTACAACATACTTAGAAATTTGGCCCATTTTTTTCATGCTACCACCAATTTCATCATACTGATCTGATGAAGCACGAACTACATAGTATTTCGGTAATAATGGCTCTGCTTCTTCTTTAAACGCCTCTGTATCCCCTGGATTTTTTAAGATATAAGCTGGTGAATAGTACTCGCCCATATCACCCTCCATTGTATCGTCACCAGAAAACATAAGTTCATTTTGTTTTTTTGAATATTCAGATACTGTTTTATTAGGAAGATAAATTGTATTTTCAAGCTCTGTGGAACTATTCATTTGATTATAATATTCATCACTGTTCTTCTTAGGTTCTTTTTCTGATTTAACAGGTTCAAAAAAACCAATAATTTTTACTGGATAATCAACAGACTTGATATCTTCTGGCTTCACTTCAACCTCGTTGCCCTCGCTATCAAAACCAAGCTGGTCTTCATTTGTCGCGGTAATAAGAAGCTGGTCGCCTAAAGATAAGTTATTTTTCTCAGCAAACCGTTTACCTACTACGGCAACACTGGCTCCATCTTTTACATCCTTATCTGAAAAAACAGTTCCTTCAACTAGACTAATTTTTTTCTGCTCAATGTCTAATATTTTAGGATAATTTATCCCTTTAAGATTAAAATATTCAAGACCGCGGTTCCCTGTTATCCGGGTAGAGCCCTCATCTCCATTTTCCTCAGACTGATAATCAAACGACTTTAATTTTCTAGAATTAAAATAGCTGTAAGTATTGTAATCAAAATATTTTACATAGGATAACTTTCCAACCTTCTCATAGACATCTAATTTGGGATTATCAGGATATACTAAAGTTGCTTCGTCTTCGTCCTTATGATCCTTTTGGAATGTATCATAGTCAAATTCAACAGTGGCATTTGCGCCTAATTTCGCCTTTACATCTTTTTCGACGTTACTTGTTGACTGTTGGATTGCAATAGCCCCCGCGATCACATTCCCTAACACAAATATGACCAAGAACAAAATGATGGATTTACCCTTTCTTCTTGTCACACTACTTATTGCTCTTTGCAAAAAATTCACTCTTCCATCTCCTTTCAAGAGAACTAACGTTTCTCATATTATTCCATAAATAGAAGCCGAATACAACAACGCTTTCATCAATCCTACGTTTATTATAGAATTTTTTTTATCACTTCTCTAATGTTGGAATAACGCATGATTTATTTAATTACTGCTTACACAAAAAAAGGACACTCCGAGATCAAAGTTTGAGG
This sequence comes from Enterococcus phoeniculicola ATCC BAA-412, assembly GCF_000407505.1. GTDB lineage: Bacteria > Bacillota > Bacilli > Lactobacillales > Enterococcaceae > Enterococcus_K > Enterococcus_K phoeniculicola. The sequence continues at coordinate 387,632 of NZ_ASWE01000004.1, read as the reverse complement.
TCAGAAGGTCCTTTTTTTTAATTCTTAAAAATTGTTTAAGATAACTAAACGTCTAACAATTCTTTTTCTTTTTCAGCTTGGATTTTCTCAATTTCTTTTACGCTATTATCTGTTAATGTTTGAATTTCTTTTTCCAATGAGCGCAGTTCATCTTCAGTAATCTCACTGTTTTTTTGTTGCTTTTTATAATCATCAATTGCATCACGGCGTATATTTCGTACGGCAATTTTTGAGTTTTCTGCTTCTTTTTTTACTTCTTTTGCTAGCTCTTTACGACGTTCTTCAGTTAATTGAGGAATCACTAAACGAATCACATTTCCATCGTTTGTCGGACTAATTCCAATATCACTTGTCATGATTGCTTTTTCAATATCCTGAATAGAATTCTTGTCAAATGGTGTAATCATTAATACTCGTGCTTCCGGAATATTAATTGATGCAAGCTGATTCACTGGCGTTGGTGCACCATAGTAATCTACCATTACTCGGTCAAGAAGACTTGCGTTTGCACGTCCTGCACGAATTTGACCTAGTTCTCTTTGTAAACTTTGTTCTGCTTTTTGCATTTTTTCTTTTGCTGTTTGCATAATTGCATCTGCCATGTTTATTTCCCCCTTACGGTAGTTCCAATATTTTCTCCAAGGATTGCCCGGCGAATATTTCCATGTTCATTTAAATTGAAGACAACTAGCGGAATATCATTATCCATACTTAGTGAGCTTGCTGTAGAATCCATTACCTGTAATCCTTTGGCAATAACTTCCATGTGTGTCAACTCTTCAAACTTCGTTGCTGTTTCATCTAATTTAGGATCTGCTGAGTAAACCCCATCAACATTATTTTTAGCCATTAAAATAACATCAGCACCAATTTCTGCAGCACGTAAAGCAGCAGTTGTATCCGTAGAGAAATATGGATTTCCTGTACCTCCTGCAAAGATAACGATGCGTCCTTTTTCTAAATGACGTTCTGCTTTTCGACGGATATAAGGTTCTGCAATTTGACGCATATCAATGGATGTTTGTACGCGAGTAGGAACCCCAACATTTTCCAGTGTATCTTGCAATGCAAGTGCATTCATCACCGTAGCAAGCATGCCCATATAGTCTGCTTGCGCGCGTTCCATACCCATTTGAGCGCCAATTTGTCCGCGCCAGATATTTCCACCACCAACAACAATCGCCATCTCAACACCAAGCTCATGAACTTCTTTGATTTCTTCGATGATTTCTTTTATAACTGGTGGTTTAATGCCAAATCCATCATTTCCTGCTAATGCTTCGCCACTTAATTTTAATACAACACGTTGATATTTAGGTTTAACCATTCTGATTCCTCCATTATTGTCTCTTACTATTTTAGCATACTCTCTTTGCTGTGGACACTCTCTGTAAGTAGATTTGTCTGCTTTTATGAATTTGCCTAAAAAAAGGGAGCGCATTTCCATGCGTTCCCATCTGTTAACAGGTAACAGAATTATTTTTTCACTTGGCTCATAACTTCTTCAGCAAAGTTGTCTTCACGTTTTTCAATTCCTTCGCCCACTTCAAAACGAACGAATGATTGAACTGTTGCACCTTTTGAGGCAACGTATTTTTCAACAGTCATGTCAGGGTCTTTAACAAATGGTTGGTCAACCAAAGCGATTTCTGCTTTAAATTTGTTTAAGCGTCCTTCTACCATTTTTTCAACAATGTTTGCAGGTTTTCCTTCATTTAAAGCTTGTTCAGTTAAAACAGCTTTTTCGTGTTCTAATTCTGCTTGAGGAATTTGTGTTTCGTCTAGGTAACGAGGGTTAATTGCAGCGATATGCATTGCTACGTCACGTGCAACTGTTTCGTCAGTTGTTCCTTCAACTACTGATAATACAGCGATACGTCCGCCCATGTGTAGGTATCCGCCAAATGCTGCATTATCAGATTTTTCTGCTAAAGCAAAGCGACGGAAATTAATTTTTTCTCCGATAACTTGTGTAGCTTCAACTAAATCTGATTCGATTGTTCCTTTAGCAGTTTTAATTTGCATAGCTGCTTCTAAATCAGCAGGTTTGTTTTCTGCAACTAATTCAGCAATTTCTTTTACTAAGTCTTGGAACATTTCATTTTTAGAAACGAAGTCAGTTTCTGAGTTAATTTCAACGATTGCTGCTGAATTTCCTTTAATTGCTACTGATGCTAAACCTTCAGCTGCAATACGGTCATTTTTCTTAGCAGCTTTTGCCATACCGTTTTCGCGTAACAAGTCAACTGCTTTTTCGATATCGCCTTCTACTTCTACTAACGCTCTTTTCGCGTCCATCATACCTACGCCAGTCATGTCGCGTAGTTCTTTAACTAATTTAGCTGTTACATCTGCCATTTTTTATTTCCTCCTAAAGGTATGTTTTCGTTTTAAAAAAAGCTGTTTCAAAGGAGATGAGGCATGGCGCCTAGCCCTTGAAACAGCTCCGAATTTAAAGATTATTCAGCTGAGTCAGCAGAAGCATTGTCGCCTTCTACAACGTCAACAATTTCTTCGATTGAAGTTGCATTTTCAGCAGTTTCTTCTGCTACAAATGTTTCTTCAACTACTTGGTCTTCCCCTTGGTTTCCTTCGATAAATGCATCAGCCATTTTTGAAGTAATCAATTTAACGGCACGGATAGCATCATCGTTTGAAGGAATTACTACGTCGATTTCATCTGGGTCACAGTTTGTATCAACCATAGCTACGATAGGAATATTTAATTTGTGTGCTTCTTGAACAGCAATACGTTCTTTACGTGGGTCTACGATGTACATTACATCAGGAATTCTAGGCATATCAGCAATACCACCTAAGAATTTTTCAAGACGTTCACGTTGTTTGTTCAAGCCAACAACTTCTTTTTTAGGAAGAACATCAAATGTTCCATCTGCTTCCATAGCGTTGATTTGTTTCAAACGGCTAATACGTTTTTGGATTGTATCCCAGTTAGTTAAAGTTCCACCTAACCAACGATGGTTTACATAGTATTGACCAGAACGGATAGCTTCATCTTTAATTGCTTCTTGCGCTTGTTTTTTTGTTCCTACGAACAAAGCAACGCCGCCTTCTTCAGCAACTTCTTTCATGTAGTTATAAGCGTTATCCACTAATTTAACTGTTTTTTGTAAGTCAATAATGTAGATTCCGTTTCTTTCTGTGAAGATATATTTCTTCATTTTTGGGTTCCAGCGACGAGTTTGGTGACCAAAGTGTACGCCGGCTTCTAGCAATTGTTTCATTGAGATTACTGCCATGATTTGTTTCCTCCAATTGGTTTTTTGTATTTTTATACCCTCTCTTTTGATTTACTCCTTTGTGGACTGACATGCAGCACCTCACAAAAAATAGTCAAAAGATGTGTATTAGTATCTCTATAAGAGACACCTTTGATAGTATATGATACTTTCACGTTAATTTCAAGTCTCAATTTTAAATTCAATCACATTCTCTTTTGTTTTCTAATTCTTATCTATTTTAAAAACTTGTTAAAAAATATTTCCTGATACTTAAAATTCACAATAATCATAAAATTATTTTTTTCTGATTAATTTTTCCCCATCTGACTGTGTTTTTTTCTGTTTATTCGTTATACTATGAGAAATACTAATTACAAAGGAGTACATCTACCTATGCGTAAGGCCGACCGCCATTTACTAATTAAACAAATTGTTACCAGTCACCCAATACGTACACAAGAGGACTTGTTGATTCAATTGAAAAGTCATGGAGTCACTGCTACACAAGCAACGATTTCTCGTGATATTCGTGACCTTAAAATAATTAAGACCATCGATGAAGACGGACTTCCTCTTTTTCAAATATTCCAAGGAAGTACATTTAATGAAAATGAGAAAGTAGAAGAAGAACAACGGCTAATTCAGATGATTAAAGACATCGTACTCAAGGTACAACGTGTTCACTTTTTAACAATTGTCAGTACCTTGCCTGATAATGCACATTTATTTGCTTCGATTATTGATGAATTAAAGCCACCACACGTAGTAAGTACCATCGCTGGATTTGATACCGTTGTGATTATTTCAGGTTCAGATGAAGAAGCACAAAAGGTAGAAGAATATTTTACGAAACATTCTTTATAGTTTAAAAAAACCGTCAAGGCGAACATAACGCTTTGACGGTTTTGTCTTTTCTCATTTACTCTTGATAGAAAAGCACTGTATCTTTTTTACATTTTATTTGGTGCTTTCAATCCTAACAAACGCAAGTCTTCTTTTAGGAGAATTGCAACTGCATGGACTAACGCTAAACGAGCATCTTTTTGATCGTCTTCTGTTAATATTTTTGTTTGCGCATAGTACTTATTAAAGGTTTGTGCTAACTTGATTGCATGTTTTGCAATGACAGACGGCTCATATTTTTCAGCGGCCTGCATCACTGTCTCTGGATACTTTTGAATTAACTTGATAACTTCCCAGCTTGCTTCATCATTCAATTTGAAGTCTGCATTTGTGGTTTCCGTATAGCCTGCTTTTGCCAATAAGCTCATAGCACGTGCATGCGTATATTGTACGTAAGGACCTGTTTCACCTTCAAACCGCACCACTTCTTCTAAATTAAAATCAAAATTATTCATACGATCATTCTTTAAATCGTGGAAAATTACAGCTCCCACACCTACTTGTTTTGCTACTTCTTCTTTGTTCTCTAAATCAGGATTCTTCTCACTGATTTGTTCATTTGCTGAATCAATTGCTTCATTTAAAACTTCTTCTAAAAGAACAATTTTTCCTTTACGAGTGGATAATTTTTTCCCACCTTGAGTAATTAAACCAAAACGAACATGATACATATCATCAGACCAGTCAAAGCCCATTTCCTTTAAGACTGCTTTTAACTGTTTGAAATGATAGCTTTGCTCATTTCCCACTACATAGATTGATTTAGCAAAATCATAAGTACGCTTACGGTACAAAGCTGCTGCCAAATCACGTGTGATGTATAAAGTTGCACCATCAGATTTACGGATCAAGGCTGGATTTAAATCATAAGCACTCAAATCAACGATTTCAGCCCCTTGATCTTCTTTAAGAAGATGTTTTTCTTCCAGCATGTTAGTAATTTCTTCCATCTTATCATTATAGAATGCTTCACCATTTAGAGAATCGAATTCTACACCTAACATAGTATAGATTTTGTTGAACTCTTCCATTGACTCATCCCGGAACCATTGCCATAAACTTAGAGCTTCTGCATCGTCTTCTTCTAGACGTTTGAACCAAGCACGTGCTTCATCATTTAGTTCTGGTTCTTTTTCTGCAACTTCATGAAATTCAACGTAAAGACGAAGTAGCTCTGTAATTGGATGTGCTTTGACCGCTTCTTCAGAACCCCATTTTTTATAGGCAACGATTAGCTTTCCAAACTGAGTTCCCCAGTCCCCAAGGTGATTAATCCGAATAGGTTCATAACCAATTTTTTCAAGAATAAATCCAATGGAATTTCCAATAACAGTTGAACGTAAATGGCCCATAGAAATTGGTTTTGCAATATTTGGTGAAGACAAGTCAATCGGAACTTTTCCATGATTTCCAATTGTGCTGTCTCCATAATGACTTTTTTGTGTCATTATTTCTTTTAGTATTTTTTCGCTAATCATACTTTTACTCATGAAAAAGTTTAAGTATGGTCCTACAACCTCAATTTTTTCAAAGCTTTGTCCATCAATTTTTTCTGCAAGGTCAGCCGCAATTTGTTGAGGTGCTTTACGGTAGACTTTCGCTAAAGAAAATGCTGGGAAAGCGACATCTCCATGATCCACTGATTTAGGATTTTCCAACAGCTGTTCTACTTGCTCAAGAGATAAATCATCCTTTACTACATCAAAAATCGCTTTTGCTACAATTTCTTTATTATTCATTGTTTATTTCCTCCTTATTTTTTCAAGTAACGTTTTTGGTTCGCACCATTTGAGAAACAAAAAAAGCCCCTAGTGATGTATAACATCACTAGAGACGAGATTACCCGCGGTACCACTCTATTTGTCCATTGGACCTTCTTAAATCCGATAACGGTGGATTGCCGTCTGCTTAAACACAGATTCTCCCAAGTGCGTTTCCCAATTAGTTTTTCTTTTCGGCTCTCACCTTCTCCGAAATCGCTAGTAGAAAAAACTATGGTACTCTCTTGATCATCAAAAACGATATGAAACTGCCACTGATTATAGCAGACTTTTTCCGCTTTATCTAGCTTAAATAGTCAATTTACTTAAAAGTTTTTTTAAGAGGATATTTTTTTGAAAAAACCGGAGATTCCCGCCATTGATAATGAGAAGCAGCCGACCTTTTTTATACGTGTGGAATAAATAGATCCCCTAACGTAGCTGCCATAATCGCTTTGATTGAGTGCATTCGATTTTCTGCTTGTTGAAATTGCCAACCATGGACGCTTCTAAACACTTCATCCGTTACTTCCATTTCTTCCATACCAAATTGATCCTTGATTTTTTTCCCATAGACTGTTGATGCATCATGAAATGCTGGTAGACAATGTAAAAATATGACGTTCTCATTCTCTGTTTGTTCTAGTAACTTTTGGTTGACCTGATAGGGTAGCAGCAGCTTCACACGCTCCTCAAACTTCTCTTCTTCCCCCATTGAAACCCATACATCAGTATATAATACATCAGCATTTTTCACTCCTTTTTCGACATCGGAGGTAATCAGTAGATTGGCGCCAGATTTTTCTGCAAACGTATTTGCCAGTTCAATAACTGACGTATCTGGTTGAAGTTCTTTTGGTGAAACAATTCGGATATTTGTTCCTAAAATAGCCCCCGTTACAAGTAAAGAATTCGCTACATTATTTCTTCCATCTCCACAATAGGCTAACGTAATCCCCTCTACCTTTCCAAATGCTTCTTGAATGGTTAAAAAATCTGCTATCATCTGTGTTGGATGCCATTCATCTGTCAGTCCATTCCAAACAGGAACCCCTGAAAATTCAGACAATTCTTCCACCATTTCTTGGCTAAATCCTCTAAATTCAATTCCATCAAACATGCTCCCTAACACTCGAGCAGTGTCTTCTGTTGATTCTTTTTTCCCAAGTTGTATATCATTTGCTCCTAAATATTCCGGATGTGCGCCCAAGTCTATCGCCGCGGTTGTAAAAGCCGCCCGGGTACGTGTAGAAGTTTTCTCAAATAATAGCGCAATCTTTTTCCCTTCCAAATAACGATGCGGAACATTTCTTTTTTTTAATGCTTTTAAATGCTGAGAAAAATTAATTAGATACTGTAACTCTTCTTTTGTAAACTCTTTTTCTGCCAAAAAACTTCTTCCCTGAAAGACTGATTCTGTCATAATTCGCACTCCTTTTATTGAATATATTTTTATATTACGTCTATTTTCTTGTATATTAAAACAAAAATCAAGTTTTTTTGTACTTTTATTCAAAAAAAAGAATAATAAAAAATTCTTAGCATTATGATGCGCTCTTTCTAAAAAGCTGGATTAAAACTCTAACTTTTAAAGAGCGCCTCACTGTCAAAAGACGACTAAGAATTTTTCTTTAATTATTTATGCAGTCATTTCCATAAAATCTTCTACAACGTTTTCTATTCCTCTACTTTATCTTCTTACATCGTCTGAAAGACAAGACTAGGATTAGCATTTAATTCATACGTTGCAAGATTTCCTAAAGCTAATTCTACGTGTGCAGCTGCTCCAATCATCGCAGCATTATCTCCGCATAAGCGTAATGGTGGAACAATTAACTCAACATCAGGTAAGCGTTCAGCCATTGCCTCTTCCATCGCTGCTCTTAGCCCGACATTTGCTGCAACGCCTCCTGCTACTACCAACTGTTTTACAGGATACGTTTTGCATGCACGAACCGTCTTTTCAACAAGCACCTCTATAACACTTGCTTGAAAGCTTGCAGCCAAATTCTCTCTTACTAAGGGTTCTTCTCTCTGCTGAGCGTTATGGACTAAATTAATGAAAGAACTTTTTAATCCGCTAAAGCTGAAATCAAAATTGTCCTCTTTTAGCATAGCACGAGGGAAATGATAGGTGTCTTCTCCTTTGTGAGCCAGCTCATCAATCTCTTTGCCACTAGGATAGGATAAGCCCAATACGCGTCCCACTTTATCATATGCTTCACCTGCTGCATCATCTCTTGTTTCACCAATAATTTCAAATGAACCATCCTCTGCCATATAAACAAGTTCGGTATGGCCACCACTTACAAGTAAAGCCATCAAAGGAAATTCCAATGGTTTCACTAAACGCGCAGCATAGATATGACCTGCCATATGATTCACTGGGATTAAGGGTAGCTGATGTGCCCAGGCAAAAGCCTTTGCCGCAGAAATACCAATAAGTAAAGAACCAACTAAGCCTGGACCATAAGTGACAGCTACAGCAGTTAACTCTTCAGGAGTGACATTTGCCTCTTGAAGTGCTTCTTCGATACAAAGAGTAATCTGCTCTACATGATGTCTACTTGCAACCTCAGGAACTACACCGCCAAATCGTTTATGACTATTAATTTGGGATGCCACAATATTGGTTAAAATTTGATCGCCATTTTCAATAACTGCGACACTTGTTTCATCGCAGCTGCTTTCAATTGCTAGAATTAATTCTCTTGTTTCCGTCAAGCTAAGCCCTCACTTTCGCACTCATAATTACAGCATCTTCACAAGGTCGTTGATAATAAGATTTTCTAATTCCTAATGAGCGAAACTTTTCTGATTTGTATAAATTTTGTGCAACATGATTGGAACAGCGAACTTCCAAAAAGACTTGAAAAATATCCTGCTCCTTCATCTGGACAATCAGCTCATGCAATAATTTTCTTGCGTAGCCTTTTCCTTGAAAAGCCTTTGCAGTCGCTACATTTGTAATCTCAGCTTCATCTAAGATTAAATTACAACCGACAAATCCAACAATTGTATTTTCTTCTTCCAAAAGCAAATAGTAAGAATGATTTTGATTCAAATCATTTTCAAATTGTTGCGTACTCCAAGGAGAACCATGCTCATATGACTCTTCACAGATTGCCCATAATTGATTTGCCAATTCAGAAATTGAAAAATCATTTTTTTTATAAAACACCACATTCACTCTTCTTCTATTATTTTTATCATATCTAGTGCATCTTCATTTGTTTCGTTATAATAAGCGGGCTTCACCGCTTTTGAAACAAAGCCCTTTTTTCGATAAAGCCTCTGCGCATCTTTGTTACTCATGCGCACTTCTAAAGAAACTGTTTCACAGCGATTCATTATAGCAAATTTAACAATTTCGTCAATCAAACGTCCTCCAATTCCACGTCCTTGATATTCTGGAATAATGGCAATGTTTGTAATATGACAGTCATCTCCAATGATTCGACTTCCAATAAAACCAAGTAACTCTGATTCAGCGAATACAGATAGATACAGATGAGGAATGGATGACTTTAATTCTGTCAAAAAAGCACTTTTTGTCCATGGTAACTGTCCCACATATATTTTTCGTTCAACCGCTAATAGTTCTTTAATATCTTCTATCTCTGTCTCACGAATAAAAAAAGTATCTCCATTTATTTTTACCGTCTGAGAGGGATAAATTTTTCTTCTGTTAAATGGATATAGAACCCGACGAGAAAGTTGTCTAAACCTTTTCAACATAGGCTTCGTCTCCTGGCACATGTGTTTCCAGCCATTTTTCTTCTGCTTCTACTCGTTTTAAGTAGTTTGGCAGAAAGCTTTGGACATCTGCTGTTGGTGTGGCGTTTTCTCCGAGTTCAGCCAAGGTAATTCCATTGGGGATATCCCACAAAGCGACAGTATTTCGTTTGGCATGAGGGAGCTTTTCTTCTATGTCCTCTACAAAATTTCCGACGTCTGACCCGACAAAGTAGATAGACTCTTTTATTTCAGACAACTCATCAAGTAAGCGATCCATTGCTATATGACGGTCTTCTTTTCTGCAAATAAGCTGACCATTTTCCCATTGATATATGCCTGCGTAAACATTTCTTCGCCGTGCATCAAAAATTGGAACAATGAGCCCTCCTTGATTGACACAATTTGCAGCAATTGTTGCTAAACTAGACACACCGACTAATTCTTTTTTCAACGTATACGCAAGTGTTTTTGCTGTTGTCACGCCAATTCTTAATCCTGTATAAGATCCTGGTCCTTGCGCCACCACAACTCGATCAATAGCTGAAGTTTTTTTTTCTACTGATTGCATCAAAGAATCAATAGCTGGCATTAATGTCAAACTATGATTTTTTTTAACCGTTGTTTGTATTTGACCTACAATCTTTCCGTCTTCTATTATACCAATGGCCAATGTTTGATTGGAGGTATCGATAGCAAGTATACTCATCAAAAATCCCTTTCCTTTGTAGAACAATAATGCACTCATTGTAGCATATTTTTCTATAACTTAATATCCCTTTATTCTCGTAATTTCCTTAAGTAAATCCTTTTGTTTCAGGAAGGAACCTCCGCAGATATATCAGCTTATTTCACTAGTCAAATAGCTTTCAACTATTCTTGTATTCACTTTCCTGTTCTCACTTTATCATTCAGAGACAACAAAAACCCCCGTATTGGACTTTCACATCTTAGTGTCCAGTACAGGGGAACCTATTTTTCTAAAAAAAGTTTATTCATTCGACGTGCTGAACGCAAGTTTTAGGTTTCTAGTTAGTTTGTCGATTCTCTATAGATAAGCTCTGTTCCAACTGTAATCTTTCTTGGCACTGGAGACTTGTCTTTGCTTAATGAAAGAATAGTTTCTATTGCAAGTTCGCCCATCCATTCCGTATACACTTTGACAGTAGTTAAAGGTGGGCTGACGTATTTTGCCACACTAATGTCATTAAACCCTATCACAGCCAGTTCATCGGGGACAATGACACCTGCCTCTTGCATTGCTCGTAACGCACCAATTGCTAATGCATCATTTGAAGCAAAAAAGGCTTCAGGCAACTCTTCTCTTTTCTTTTTCAAAAAACGTTTCATAGCTTCATAACCAGCCTCTACTGAAAAATCAGCCTCAATTACAAATGCTTCATCGTAAAGATTTTTTTGACTAAGCAATTCTCTAAAGACAGAAAAACGGACATCTGAAATTAGCTGATGTGTCGGCTTGGTGTATTCTTTTCCAGCAAGGATACCTAGTTTTGTATAACCATTTGAGAGAAAATAGTCAACTACGTCTTGAACACTCTGATGAAAATCAACTACAAGTGAATTATATCCTTGTTGCATCGCATCAAAATCAACAAATAATAGATTATCCTGACTTTTCCCTAGCAATTCTATCTGCTCTGTGTCGAATTTACCTAAAGCAATTGTTCCGTCAACCGTTTCATCACTCATCTGTGATAGGGTCTCTTTTAACAAACGGATACCCAATTCTTCTGCTTTTTTTTCAATCCCAAGCCGAATAGATAGATAATAGAGATCGTCTAGTTCTTCCACTTCGTTATACCATTGAATCAGGCGAAGTTGTGATTTTTCATGTCGCTGATTTTTCTTATGCTTTGTATAATTCAATTCTTCTGCAGCCTCAAAAATTTTCTTCTTCGTGTCATGACCAACAGAAAGCTCCGTATCATAATTTAATACACGCGAAACAGTTGCAGGAGAAACGCCTGCCAATTCAGCGATATCTTTTATGGTAGCCATCTCTCTCCTCCTCTTTTATAACGTATGAATAAACCGTTGGAAGGCCAGTTGTCCTTCTTCATTTCGCTTAAATACGCCTGCATCCATCAATACTCTAGCAAATACATTTCCGACAGATTCTTGAACAATCTTTTTGGCGGTTCCTCTAGTTATGTTTGTATTTTGTTTCAACTTATCCGCCCATTCTTTATGGTAAGCAGCCATTTGATTTTCCTCATCAAGCAGATAGTTTTCTACCTCTATTAGCTCTTTTTCTAAGCGTGGAGGTAAAACAGCAAGTCCCATCACTTCAATAAGTCCGATATTTTCTTTTTTGATATGCTGAACATCTTTATGCGGGTGGAAAATCCCATCTGGATGCTCTTCAGATACATTGTTATCCCGTAAAACTAAGTCAAGCTCAAATAATTCTTGTTTGCGTCGAGCAATAGGTGTAATAGTATGATGCGGTGTCCCATCAGAGGAAAACGCTGAAACTTCTACGGATTTATCAGAATAATTTTGCCATTTTTCAAAAATCACAGTTGCTGCTTCTACCAACTCAGAAGGTTCTTTTCCTTGTAAACGAATCACTGACATTGGCCATTTCACAATCCCTGCACGAATCGTTGGAAAATTAGTAAGTGAAAATTCTGTTTCTATCTCTGCCTTTGCCATTGGAAATTCGTGTCGACCTGCTTGATAGTGGTCATGAGACAATATTGATCCTCCAACAATTGGCAAATCAGCATTAGATCCGACAAAATAGTGAGGGAATACCTCAATAATTCTTAGGAGACGAGTAAACGTTTCTTTTGAAATACGCATTGGGCGATGTTCTTCTGACAAAATAATAGAATGCTCATTGTAATAGGCATACGGCGAATACTGAAAGCCCCAGCTCTCTCCATCTAAATTCATTCGAATAATACGATGATTGGTTCGCGCTGGATAATTCAATCGACCTTTATATCCTTCATTTTCCATGCATAGCATACATTTTGGATAATCTACTTTTGCTGCCATTCTTTCTGCAGCAATTTGCTTTGGATCTTTTTCCGGTTTTGACAAGTTAATCGTAATCTCTAATTCACCATACTCTGTCTCTACTGGAAAAATAATATTTTTTGCAATAGCTCTTGTCTTAATATAATCATTTGCTTTACTTAGCTCATAAAAGTAATTCGTTGCTTCTTGCGGATTTTTTGAATAATGCTGCGCAAAAAATGCATTGACTACAGATGGCGGCGGCGTTAGAAAGTCCATTAATTGCGCTTCTAAGATTTCCACTTCTGCTTGATTTTCTGTAATCACTTGATTTTTTTTTGCTGTTTCAACCAATCCATCTAATAACTCTAACGAGGTATGAGAAGCTGTACCTTCTTTTACAGGTGCTAACGCTTCTTCACCAATCAGTGAGGCCACTCGATTTTGTAAATAAATCCGGTCCATTTCCATCCATCCGCCAGAAGCAATTGCCAATGTGGTGAATTCATAAATTGTTTGACTGACTGTCACAACCAAACCTCCTAGTCTTCATATCCATTTGGATGGCTAACATGCCAATCCCAAGCCGTTTTGATAATATCTTTTACTGAGGTATATTGAGGATCCCAACCCAAAACAGATTTAGCTTTTTCACTTGCTGCAACCAATGTTCCTGGATCTCCCGCACGACGAGGGGCAATATTTGCTGGAATTTCTTTTCCAGTTACTTCACGGGCAGCTTCCAACATTTCTTTTACTGAATAACCATTATTGCTCCCTAAATTGAAGACATTACTTTCATTTCCTGCTTTCAAATATTCCAAAGCAAGAATATGTGCGGCGATTAGATCCTCTACATGAACATAGTCACGGATACATGTACCGTCTGGTGTATCATAGTCATCCCCAAAAATAGCTAATGCTTCTCTTTGGCCTAAAGCAACTTGTAAAATAATTGGCACCAAATGCGTTTCTGGATTATGATCTTCACCAATCGAAGAATCAGCTTTTGCTCCCGCCACATTGAAATAGCGCAATGCTACATAACGCATGCCGTATGCATTGTCACACCATTTCATCATTTTTTCCATCATTAGCTTACTTTCACCGTAAGGATTCTTAGGATTGGTAGGCGTTGTTTCTCGTATTGGGGTTTGCTCAGGTTCGCCATACGTTGCAGCAGTAGAAGAAAAGACTATATTTTTCACCTTAAATTCTTCCATTACTTCAAGAAGAATCTGCATGCCATAAACATTATTATTAAAATAGTCCAATGGCTTTTCAACAGATTCACCCACTAAAGAGCTTGCCGCAAAATGAATCACGCCTTCAATCGCTTCTTTTTTGAAAACACTTTGAACAAATGCCTTATCTCTGACATCCCCTTCATAAAAACGTGCCTTTGGATGAATCGCTTGTTTGTGCCCAGTTAATAAATTATCGATAACAACTACATCATAGCCTTTTGATACTAATTGATTTACTGCATGAGAACCGATATAACCGGCTCCTCCTAGAACTAAAATTGACATAATATATTTCGTCTCCTTTGTTATGAAATACTTCCTTCTTTATCTTACAGTTTTCTAGCGCCATCATCAATGCTTGCTTTATAAAAGTCTGCAGAATAGCCAATTTTTTCTTTATAGAGGTTTCCAACAGTTTCCATAAACTCTGGTAAAGCTGTTTCTTTAACAAGTGCAATCGCGCATCCTCCAAAACCTGCCCCTGTCATTCGCGCACCTAGTACACCTGGTTGTACTTGTGCTGCAGCAACTAACGTATCTAGCTCCACTCCAGTTACTTCATAATCTTCTTTTAGTGACTGATGAGACGCATTTAAAAGTTGACCAAAAGTTTCTAAATCATTAGCTTGTAAGGCCTTCTTCGCTTTCAATGTCCGTTGATTTTCCATCACCGCATGTTTTGCACGTCGAATCAGTATTTCATCATCAATCAGCTGAGTATTTGCATAAAATGTCTCTTCGTCTAACTCTCCTAGACTTTGAATGGGTAATTTTTTCTGTAATCGTTGAAGAGCTTCTTCACATTCCCCACGTCGTTCATTATATTTTGAATCAGCTAACTCGCGTCGTTTATTTGTATTCATAATTGCCACAACATAATCCCCAAAAGCTGCTGGAACGACTTCGTAAGAAAGAGTATTAGTATCTAACAATAAAGCATGATCTTTTTGTCCCATACCAATCGCAAATTGATCCATAATACCTGAATTCACGCCAATAAATTGATTTTCTACACGTTTTCCTAATTTTACTAAGTCTAACATTTCAACAGGTAAGTCAAACAAATCTCTTACAATTACTCCGGTAAGCAGTTCAATAGAAGCTGACGAGGAAAGACCCGCCCCGTTTGGAATCGTTCCATAGACCAAGATATCCATACCAGAAGTTATTTGATAGCCATCTTCAATTAAATAGGCAATCACTCCCTTAGGATAATTTGCCCAGTCATCTTTCTTGTTATAAGACAAATCCTCTAGTGAAAATTCAATTCTCCCTAATTGTTCAAAGTTTTTTGAATAAAGTCGAATCATTTGATCTTCTCTTTTACGCGCCAATCCGTATGTCCCGATTGTAATAGATGCAGGAAATACATAGCCGCCATTGTAATCTGTATGTTCTCCAATTAAGTTGATTCTACCTGGTGCAAAATATTCACCTGTTGCTGTCTCGCCATCAAATAGTTGCTGAAACTCGTTATGCAATTCTTCTAGCATATGAACACCTCGTTTTTTATTTAGTAAATATATTATAAAATATTTACTAAATTTTTACAAGAAAAAAATAAACCGATTTCATATTAATCATTCTACTGGTTTTTTTTTACCTTTTCCTCCATAATAAAAGAGTAGACTAATAATTGTATGAAGAGGTGTGCGCTATGAAAAAATTTGTATCTGGACTTCTTGTTGGAAGTCTTGCAACAGTGGCTGCTGTAGCCGGCGCTGTCGCAACGATTAAAAAAACAGTGATTGATCCAATCGATGAAAAAGAATCAATGATTGAAGAAAATCGCAAAAAAGCGATGAGAAAACGTGTTTCTCGCTAATTAAAAACATCCATTACCAGCTTTAAGACGAGTTCATCCAAAAGAAATTTCTTTTAGACTCCTTGCTTATATGCTGTGTAATGGATGTTTTTTTATTTCTCTAACCACTCTTTTAAACAAACCGCCTGATTATCGAGGGTATCTTTTGCCCCATAGACTAGAGTCACATTTTGGTGCTTAGCAACAAGTGTTTGTAGATGGCTGAATGCTTCTTTCGCCTTTCCTGCTCCTAATTCATCTGCATATTTTTCTTTAAATACATCAAATTTTTCAGGCTCATGATGAAACCATTTTCTAAGCTCGTTACTTGGTCCCACTTCTTTTAACCACTCGTCTAGCTGGGCACGCTCTTTTGATATACCTCTCGGCCACAAACGATCTACCAATATCCGATAACCATCTTCTTTTGACGGCTCTTCATATACACGTTTTATCTGTAACATGGTCTTCACCTCACTCTCCTATCATAAGCATTTTCTGAATATTTTACAAAAGCAATTGCTCAATTATGTTTATAAGAGTATAAAACACACCTTAAAGATACGTACAGAGTCAAAAAGAAGGTGAGACATAACTAGTTAAGTTATGTCTCACCTTTTCTAAACATGAAACATGAGTGAGTTGAAGGCTTCGAAAGTAAGCTATACCTACTTGGTGTGTTTGACACACTACTTCTGAAAAAAATAGATGTAGAAACGTACCTACTTAATCCCAAAGATTTAAGGAGCAATCTTCGTGAATTCCTTCTTACTTCTCGGAGCTGAACACTTCTGCCCGACCCCTCTCCAAATTCCCTTTTTAGTCTAGAGAAGCTTAGTCCGTTGGTCCTAACAACCAGTCGCTTTCATTCTCTATTCTACTTATTTAATAGGATGTTTTTTTCTTAATCTTTCCAGTCCAGCTATCATAGCCGCCCTTAAGAAGATAAATCTCTTTGTATCCTTCTTTACGTAATTTTGATGCTGCGCGGATACTCAAGCTTTTCTTTTGGTCATAAACATAAACAGGCTGATCCTTACGAATGGACCCATACGATTGTTTCAACACGCTGTAAGGAATGTTTCTAGCCCCTAAAATATGACCAGCATCAAACATATCTTTTTCACGAACGTCAATAATTTGCGCCTTTCGCATTCCTTCACGAAACTCTTCTTCTGTCAACATTGTTGCTGAGCGTTTCCCCATCATACGAATATACAATTCATATCCTACAATAACTAACACAATTGCAATTAATACAATATCTATTTTTAACCATACAGACATTTATTTCAAACCTTTCTATTTATCAAATTGTAAAGCAAGTGAGGCAGCACCAATTACACCTGCTTCATTTCCCAATTCAGCTAATTTAATTTTTGTGCTATTTCGTACTTGCGGGAACGTAAATTCTTTAAAATAATTTTCCACACGTGAGCGTAAAAATTCTCCCGCCGCAGAAACCCCGCCACCTAAAACAATACTTGATGGATTTAACGTATTTCCTAAGTTCCCGCATGCTAAACCTAAATAGAAGCAAACCTTATCGACAACCATTAATGCAAATGGGTCCTCTGCTTGCGCATATTCAAAAATATCTTTACTTGTCACTTCTTCACCATCATCTAACAATGCTTTTATTTTAGAATCACCCACGTATTCTTCCGCTAAATGGCGTGCTACGCGAACAACACCAGTTGCACTTGAAACCGTTTCAAGGCAGCCGCGTTTTCCACATGTACACTCAAAACCATTAGGATCAACCGTTACATGACCCACTTCTCCCGCACAACCTGCCGTTCCGTGCAATAATTTTCCTTCAGCAATGATTCCCCCGCCAACGCCGGTTCCTAACGTGATAAAAATTACGTCCGGATCATTTTCTCCGGCACCTTTCCAACGTTCTCCTAACGCTGCAACATTGGCGTCATTGTCTAAGGCAAATGGAATCTTTGTTCCTTTTTCAATCAGCTCTTTTACAGGCTGTAAAGTCGCCCAATTTAAATTATAGGCACCGATGACTGTTCCTTTTTCTAAGTCTACACTTCCCGGTGTCCCCATACCAATACCAATGAAATCTTCACTCGTCATGTTGTAAAGATTTAAACGGTGATTAATTGATTCTACAATCTCCGGTACAATATGACTTCCTTCATCTAAAATGTTTGTATCAATACTCCATTTTTGCTGAATTTCACCATCCATAGTTAAAATCGCAAATTTTGCTGTTGTTCCACCTAAATCAATCCCAATAATCTTCTTGTCCATCAGTATTTTCCTTTCTGTCGGCTTTCTTCAATGTGATGCTCTCGTTTTAAGATTCGCCATGCAGTCATATACGTATCCTTATCAATCAGTCGACCTTCGTAAAGGTTTTTCAACTCAATTGTCATCAGTTCAATATCGTAAATTCTTGCACCCACATAGATATAGATGCCAAATTGTTTAAATAGTTGTTGTACATCATATAAGCTTTCCATTTTTCGCACTTCCTTGAACATTATACAAGACTAGTCCTACCTTTTACAATGCTATTTCTATACTTTTCCAAACCTCTTCATCTGTTTGTTCAATTTTTTTCAAAATAAAAAACTACCTTATCTAGTATAACAAAAAATCTTAGGTTTTTCCTTAGCTATCTGAGAAAAAAAACGAACAATATACGAAGATATAGAAAAAGAAATTAGCTCTTATTCTGCAAGCAACTCAATCCTTTTAGTAAAAAGTCGTACACGCTCTTTCCAATGAACAAAAACACTGGTCTTTAAAAATTTTTATTCTCCTACTTTTTATAAAAATAGAAAAAAGAGGAAGGTGGGACATAACTAATTAAGTTATACCCCACCCTCGTAAAATATTAATAAACGACGGGAAAACAATGACTTTTGGAACATAGCTGGTGCGTTCACTCATCTCTATAAAATAGAGAGAAAACCAGCACGTTTTTAGCGCTCGCAGCTTTTGTTTTGATTTCTTTTTTTAAATAGTTTAACAACTCGCTAAGAATATGTTTTTTACACGACAGTTGTTTTCTATATCAGACCATATTTTCTTATACCTAACAAAAAGAGAATCACAATAAGAAAAGCAAAAATCCCACCTGCAATAATTCGTTCATGAATGGAGTACCTTTCTTGTTGTTTTGGAAGTGCAATTGCACTTCCAAGTAGTAATCCACCAATAATTCCGCCAATGTGTCCCCACATATCAATTGTACTATCAAATAGACCAAATAACAGGCTCATTCCCACAAATAGCGCAAACTGTCGAACCATTCCTTGTATAGCCATATTTTCCTTAAAGTGAACACCTAAAATGAGAAAGGCCCCAAACATACCGAATAAAGCCGTGCTTGATCCTGCTGCGACTGTTTGTGGACTATTAAATGCAAAACTCGCCATATTCCCCATAAACCCACTCAGTAAGTAGATAAATAAAAATCTGCCATGGCCATAGATATTCTCAATCTGAGTACCCATAAAATACAAGACCACAGAATTCAAGGCATAATGTGATAAACCAAAATGAATAAACATAGGAGTAATAAACCGCCAATACTCGTGTAAAATCGCGACACGCGGGCCAAACATCGTTCCAGTGCTATAAAACCAGTTATCCATAGCCGGTGATAAAAACATTAATAAAAACACGATTGTTTGAATTGCTAAGAACGTGTAGGTTAATAACGGTTTATTTAACCACCGCTTTAGTTTCATTTGTTGTTGATAATTCATAAATCTACTCCTTTACTATCCGTAAATAGATGAGCGACAGGTACGTCGAATGTTTCAAACGTCCAGTCCTCGTGGAACTGTTCTTCAAATACAAGGCTACAGGTATTTCCTCTGTAATTTGATAAATAACGATCATAGTAGCCTCCGCCAAAACCAATTCGATACCCTGATTTTGAAAATACTAACCCAGGCACAATAATTAACTCTAATTCATCTGGCATAACCTCTTTTGTTGAATCAGGTTCTTTTACTCCAAATGCTGAAATCGTATGTACAGTGTCTGAGTTCGTTTCGTAAAACACCATTTTCCCTTTTGGAAAAGATTTTGGTGCAGCCATTTGCTTGTTTTCTTGCCAGCCTCTGGCAAAAATCTCGCTTGTGTCAAATTCAAATCCTAACGAAATCACGGCGGCAACAGATTTTGCTGATTTCCATGACTCACTTTCAAAGAGCTGGGCTAATATATAGGCTTCTTTTTCCTTTTTTCTTTCAGAAAATTGGTTCAATTCTTTTAGTTGTTGAATCTTTTGTTCTCTAAGTTTCTTTTTCTCCATACGTTCGTCCACTCCCTTACTGAATGGTATCGAAAAAAAAAGAAAATGGCAATCTTTCTCTGATGAATTCACACAAAAATCATATTTGCACAATTCACGAAAAATCACCACATTCTGTTAATTGTTCACAGGAAATTCTGGTTTTCTGACCCATTTTTGAAAAACATGTGGATAATGATTTTCTTCATCAAGAATTCCCTGTATTTCCTCTTCTAATTCAAATTCAGAAAAGTCCATCTCTTCAATATACGTATCTCCATCGAACTCTGCATCTATAAGTGTTCGCCAAATAACTGAAGTATAGGGAAGCATTTCTTTAAATATACGACTTCCCCCTGAAACATAAATATCTTCGTCTGTTTGTTTTGACAGTTCAACCAGCTTATCTATTGATGAAACAACTTCCGCATTTTGTCGAACAGGAAACGTTTCTTGTTGAGTTAAAACAAAGATATGGCGATATTTCTCACTTCGATAATCCATTCCTTCATACGTTTTTCTTCCCATTGCCAGTAAAGAATTCATTGTATGCTCTTGAAAAAATTGCATATCATTTGGTAAACGCCAAGGGAGTAACCCATCTTTGCCAATTAATCCCTTTCGATCTTGTGCCCACATAGATAAAAACATCACTGTTTCTCCTCACTTTATAGCTATTTTCAATCCTTCATTTTCCTTTATATATCGCTGTTTTCACTCGTTATTTTTTTAATGTTTGCGAATAAGAAGCAATCTGATTTTCAACTTCAACTGCCTTCGTCACATTCGTTAGTCCGTATTCCTCTACTAATTTTTGAATACGTACGTGAAGTTCTTTCTCCATTGATTCGTTTGCTTTTTCCATATTATATACACTCCATTCACAAAAGTTTCTTAGGCTCTAAGAACGTAGTATACTCATTTTTCTTTTGAAATCAACCAATCCGCATCTTGTTCAAAACATCACAATTTATGCAATTCGAACATATTTGTAAATGATAAGAATAAACTATATCACTCTACTCTTCTTGGATTGGCGCAGTTACAGCGTATCAATTTATCCTTTTAATTTTCCACGCTAAATTCACCTATTCAAAAAACTTAAATAAAGCGTTCTTTTTATCATTTTTTCAAACTATTTTTATTGTTTTTAGATATCTCCTGCTTGCACTCTATTTATATGAAACGCTCAAAATAAATTACAATTTACGCGATTATCTTGAAAGTAACTCATTTAAAGATTCAACCAAATAGGTATCCGCATTGAAGCATTTTATAGAAGATAGTCGTTGATACTCATCAAAAAAATAGGGAAAGTGCGTACAGCCAAACACTATACAAGATACCTGATTTTTTTCAAAGAAAGCAATGGACTCTTTTATCCCCGATGAAGCGCAGATTTCTGATGGTGTTTTTCCGGTTTCAATACTATTCACCCAATCAATGTTTGTTATTGAATACACATCAGCCTCTATATTTTCCTGTACAATCACTCGCTCAATCCCAGCTGCACCTTGAGCATTAGCACTTAGAACACCCATTCGTAAATAGGTTTGCGCCAACTCCTTATAAAATAGAAAAGGAGTCAAAATCGGTACACGATGCTTCTTTGATAACTCCTCAAAATCAACACTGGCACTTAATGAATTACAGTAGATAAAGAAAATTTCTACTTTTTCTTCACGTATTAATCTAGCAATAATCGTATCCATTTTTTCTTGCCTAAGCGCTGGATTCATTGTTTGAAAGTAGGTTTGCTCAGCTGGCGTACTTGAAATAGGGTAAGAAACGAGCTCATTTTTATAGTGCTTTTTTAGTAGAGCCACTCCTAACTTCGTATCTACTTTCGTTCCAGCAATTACTGCAATTTTTTTCATCTTCTTTCCCTCTTCTCCCTCTGAATATCTCAGACATCAATAAACGCCTGTAATCGGTTCAATCATCTATTTTTTTTTTCAATACCCTCTTCGTAATTCACTGGAACATACAACAGCATCTCTTCAATAAGTGCTTCGTTTGTACATTTTTTTGCACTTTGTAAAGTAATGTTAATTTCCCCAAACCCCATCTTTACATTTGCTTTTATACCCGCTCTTTGTACTTTTGAAAGGTTCGTTAAAACCTGTTCTGGATGCTTTAGATAAATGGAAACAAAATCCTGATTGACTATGCCTACCTCTTCAATACGAGAAACCTCATCCCAAGGAATCAGTCTCTCTTTTGTTGCCAAAGCACTTGAGTAATCGTAAAATCCTTGCTCTGTTAAAACTACTAACTTCTTCCCAGCAAACAATTGCTTCATCAAATAAAACGTTGCATAGCCAAAAAATAAAGTGCCCACAACCCCAACAAGAATAAATACTGGTTTTCCAATAAATAAAATGAAGAAGCTAGCTAGTACCATGATAAGGGCCAAAATAACCAACCCTACTTGTTTCATTTTACTCTGATAAACGACAAATCTTTCTTCCATACATTCGCTCCCCAAATAACAAATTGATGATTTTAAATTAATCCTCTTCTGATGATACTACTTTTTTCTGGAAAAGCCTAGTTGCTTTATTGGCTTGGTTTATTGACTACTTTATAGGTCATACAATTTTTGTCACCTTTCAAATAAAGAATCTATTTTCTGTATTCCTCTTTTAAAAGATAATCTATCTACAAAAAATGACAGAATCTATTTTATTCATTGTTTGATATGGTATGATACAAAATGGTGAACAGTGATTTGATACATGGTTTATAATTACTGGTTGCCTGACATTATATTACATAAAAAAGGAGTACTATAAGTGACTAATTATTTAAACGTGACTAAACAGAGAGTCATCTATTTTGATGTATTGACAATCCTCTCTGCAATCGGCGTTGTGTCTTTGCATTCGGTAGAAACGTTCTACTCATTTCGTTTGGATACTTCATGGTATATAGCTGCCTTTATCCAATGCTTATTTTCATTTTGTGTGCCAATTTTTTTCATGATTTCTGGTGCAAATTTAATTGGCTATCAGACTCGCTATTCCACAAAACGATTTGTTGAGAAACGACTCATTAATGTATTCTTGCCATTTATTGTCTGGAGTATTCTATGGTATTTATTTAATGGTTTATTTCTAAGGTATTATGATATCTGTATTATTGATTTTCTTTCAAGACTAACTTACGGGCAAATCGAGCCTATCCTTTGGTTCTTGTATGCAATCATCTCATTATATGTCCTAACACCTTTTCTTTCGTTACTAGCAACACAAAAAAAAGGAAGCCTCTATCTTTTAGGCATTTTTTTCTTATTTTTCTTTAGTAAATCAATTATTTGGCTACCATATGACCTCCTTCATCGCCCTATACCACTTCTATTAAATCTGGTTGAAGGAAACCAATATCTAGCCTATTATGTTTTAGGATTTCTACTCACAAAAAAAGAATATCTAAAAAATATTAAATCAAGATATCTTATTTTTATGTTTCTATGTGTAACCACATTCACTTTTCTTAGTACTGTATACTTGAGTAGCCAAAGAGGAGAAATCGTTCAGAGTTTCTACATTTTTAGTTCTCCGTTTTGTTATTTAGCCTCTGTACTCTTATGGACGGTTATTTCTCGAATCAAGTTTACTTCCTGGTCTTCTGTATGGATAAAAGGAATTTTATCCGTTTCTGGTTGTTGCTTTGGCATATATATTATCCATTTGATTATCCAGCGAATCATACAGCAGTTAGACATATTTAACTTAAGCAACGCCTTTTGGTTTCTATGTTTGATTCCTATCAATTTTATTGTTTCATTTTTACTTATCTTTATTCTAAAGAAAATTCCGGTCATTAAGAAGCTCATCCCTTGATAGAAATAAGTTTCTATTTTACATGACAGGAATAAATGTTCAACATTAAGCAAAAAAAATTGTAAACTAACTTCTTTGAAGAACATTTACAGGATATGCAATTCAAATGGATGAATATATGAATTTTGTTCTTACTGAAAATCCTAAAATAAAAGAAGGCGACAGCCTGATTGTAAAAATCGTTAAAGTAACCAATGTGATGGGGTCATGTATGCTGACTTTGAAAAAGGGTAAAGTAAAAAACACGCATCGGATTTTTGATGCGTGTTTTTTATTCAAATCATTATGTATTAAACACTTCGGATAGTCTACTGATTACTAACATGGATATAAGTTCACTTTTTCACCATTCAGCATGATGTATGTTACATTTCCGTTTGATGAGAATAGAATTCTTTCATTTATTTTTTCAGATTTCAAAACAATATTTTTATTTTCATCATAGAAATAAAGGAGTAGTTTATTTTCATCCAGTTTCACGCCAAGTCCTATTGAAGAAGAAAAAACATAATTTTGAAAAGATAGCATTTTCGACGATTCGCTCATTCAATCATGTGAAGTCGTATTTCCTAGTTATCTTTCTACCTATCCTCTTTATGCAAACAAATCTGCCTTACAACCAGTGATTATTTCAACCATTTTGTTAGGTTCTGACTCGAAATTTTACCAGAAGACTAGTATAATGCACTTGTAGTATCCGTTAAGGAAGGAAAAAAGAACTCATGAAAAAGAAAATATTTTTATTACTATTTACTGCAATTACATTTATTAGTTTGACCTCTTGTTCTAAAGCACCAAACACTAGTACATCTAGTTCAAAACCAACAGAATCAACTGAAGAACTATCAAGTATGAATTCAACATCACTGTCGATGACTACTGAATCTTCTTCTATAAAAGAAAATGAAACAACTTCGTTCTCCGAAAACGTTCCACAAGAAACTAACACAGAAGAAACCAATAGTTCCAATACAAATTTACAAAGTAATCACTCTTTGCCAAAGGAAATACAAGGAACCTGGACAGGAAAACTGTACGATGACAAACCAACTGAATACATCATCACTGAAAATCAAATTCAGACAGATGGGAAAATTATTGATGTGACCGATTATACAAAAGAAAATAATAATTATATAATCACTTGGGATCTTGATAAATTCAAAGAAAAAAATGGATATACTCCACCAGGTCCCCAACCTTTCTATTTTACCTATGATCCCTCAGAAGATGTGCTAAAAATTACTGATACAACCGTTGTTCTTAATAGATCATAATTTCCTTTTTATAACAAAGAAAGCTGAAAAACAAACTATCTCTACACTGGTAGAACATTTCGATGTTAACATTTTGGCGTCATTTTAGCTGTCAATCCACTTTCCAACATCAAAAAAAAGCTGTAGCCCTTATTACATAAGGGTTACAGCTAATTAATAGATAAGACTATTTTGTTTCGCGGTGCAAAGTAACTTTTCTTTCGCGTGGGCAATATTTTTCTTTTTCCAAGCGATCTGGAGTGTTACGTTTGTTTTTGCTTGTTAGGTAGTTACGTTCTTTACAAGAAGTACATTCTAAAGTGATGTTTACGCGCATGATTTTCCCTCCCATACATACTGGAATCCTCTAAGATAACTCTCAGACTTGAATAGTTTACCATGTTTCAAAACAGAAAGCTACTCTTTTTCACAATTTTGTTAAGTAGTTCTACTTGACGAAAAGATTATCTGTTTAATTCTTCAATAATATCCGCTTCGATTTCTTCTGGTTTAACAGTTGATGCATAGCGTTTTACCACTTCACCTTCGCGATTTACTAGAAATTTTGTAAAATTCCATTTAATCGTTTTGCCAAGTAATCCTCCTTGCGCTTGCTTTAAGTATTTATATAATGGATCTGCCTCTGGACCATTCACTTTTATCTTTGCGAAGGTTTGAAATGTAGTATGGTACGTGAGCTGACAAAATTCTGTAATCTCTTCGTTGCTACCTGGTGCTTGGTTTCCAAATTGATTACAGGGAAAATCTAGAATATCAAATCCAGCTGCATGATGTTCATCGTATAAATTTTGTAGACCTTCGTATTGTGGTGTAAATCCACAGCCAGTTGCCGTATTAACAATCAACAATACCTTTCCTTCATAATCCCTCAAAGATTTCATTTCATCATCTGTTTGTTTCACTTTAAACTCATAAATAGTCATATCCGTTCACTCCTTCTCTGTTTATTTTAACTGTTTGACAAGTATATCCCTAACAGAACGGCTTATTCAAATAAGAATAACTTTAGGATGTTTTACTTATTTACTTGTTCTAGCTGAAAAAAAACTATCCTTTAACCGCTTTTCTAACAGCTTCATAAAACTGTTAGAAAAGTAAATTTAAGGATAGTTTAATCTCTTTATTTCATATACATATCGTAATAAGCATCTAATATTTCTTGTGCGATAACCAAATTTTTATGATCTTTTTCGTCAATCAGATTTGGTAATACCACACTAATCGCGATTTCAGGGTCATCTGATGGTCCATAAGCAACAATATTACTGTTTACAGTAGCAACCTCAGGATGTCCAGGTGCGGTTGTTTCCGCTGTACCTGTTTTGGCAGAAACAGTCATCTTAGCATTTGCTAGACTTTTAGCAGTCGTAAATGCATCCGTCCCATGCACTGCATCGTAAAACCCTTGACGAATGATATTCATTTGGTCAGTTGTTATATCTACTTCATTTAAAACTTTAGGTCCGATTTTTTCTTTTTCTTCGCCTAAAGTGCCATCTTCTTTATTTTCATAAACACCCTTCACTACGTGAGGAGCAATTCGTTTCCCACCATTGGCAACTGTTGCTGCGTATTGAGCTAACTGCATCGGAGTATACGTATCATACTGTCCGAAAGATAAGTCTAGTAGATTTCCGGCATTTGGACCATTATCTCCGAAATTCGTCCATGATAAGCCGATTTCTTCATTAGGAATATCAATCCCTGTTTTTACGCCCATACCATACTCGTTAAATCCTTTTCTTAGCTCTCCAAATATTTCCCCTTGTTCAGCAGCATACGGCATCGTCATTCCACGCTCATAGCTAATCCCTAACATTCTAAAAACAATCTGCATCATATAAACGTTCGAAGATAATTCTAATGCTTTTTGAGCAGAAATTTCTTGTGGATAATCCGTAGTAAAAACAGATTTTTTCACTGCAGAGCCTTGAATATAGATAGGTTCATCGACAAGCACATCGTTGCCTGTTATCACGCCTGCTTCATATCCAGCGGTCAGCGTTCCACCCTTTACCACAGATCCAGGCGTATAAGCATCTAAAATCGTTCCTAATGGTCTCAGCTCTAAGTCACTTGTTTCCGGCGTGTGCTGATAGCCTGACATTGCTAAAACTTCACCATTTTTTGGGTTTATTGCCACCGCATAAACACCTGGAGAATACTTCGCTTTTCCACTATTAATCATATCTTCAAAGTTAGATTTTAGAATTCCTTCGACTTTCTCCTGAAATTCCGAATCGATGCTTAAAACTAGATTGTCACCTTTTTCTCCCGAACTCGTTTCTTTTTTACTAACTACTTCATTTTTTTGATCAACAGTTATTTCATATTTTGTCTTGGTTCCCTGTAGAACTTCTTCATACTGCTTTTCTAACAAGCTTGTTCCTACCCGATCATTTCTAGCATATCCCTTAGCAAGATATTCATCTAAATCGTCAGCTTGGATACCTTCTTTTTCACTTGAAACTCGTCCTAATATATCTGTCAAAGAACCCTTGTACGGATATTCGCGTTGCCAATCCGTTCCAGTCGATATGCCTGGAAGCTCCGTTGCATGCTCTGCAACGAGCGCAAGTTCCTTATCTGTAACCTCTTGATTTTTTACAAAGACAGTGTTTAATGCATAGGCACTATTCATTCGTTTGAAGATAGTCGCAGCTTCCATCTCTTCGTCTGAAAAATTGATTTCCTCATCTGTTACCTTATCAACCGTTGCAAGGTATTGCTTACCGACATCAGTCTCTTTTTGTTCCTTATCAGTCAAGCGTTTCTGTGCAGTTTTTAAATTGTTTTTGTTGCCAAGCCAATAATCTTTTTTATCACGTTCAGACAATTTGTCTGGTTTAACTTCAATTAGCTCTGCAAGATTATTTGCTATTTCATATAAATCGTTTGCTCCCATCGAGTTATTTCTTGTGAATGTGATTGCTGCATTTGCTTTATTTTCTACTAAAGCGCGTCCTTTCGCATCATAAATCATTCCACGTGGCGTGCTAACACTGACCTCTGTCGTTGATGATGCTTCTATCTTTTTATCGATATCTTTTTTATTAATAATTTGCAGCGAGCCTAACTGCGCAATTAATGCAACAAACAGCGTAAAAATGATAAAGAATAGAAAATTTAAACGAAAAGGTATATGAGAGCGCCTTGCCTGCTCTTCCTTTGTCTCATAATGAACTTCTTTTTTATTGTCTATCCCTGAATCTTTCTTCATCTTATCGTAATCCTTCCAACTTATCCTCTATATGTATACGCCTAAAAAGGCATAATCACTCATTGTTCTATTGTAACCAAAAATCTTCTATTTAAAAAGAGAAAAAGTGTCTTCTAAGAAAAGATTTAATTATCTCTTTAAAAACACAGCTCTAAATGTTTCACAGTTTTTTTTATTTTCTGTTTCTACATTTTGAAACACTTTAAAATTAGCGCCTTACAATAAACTATACGCATTATAATGTGAAACATTTTTTATTTCCTTTTTTTTGTGGAAAACTAATACAAAAAATATCCAGAGTAGCTGTTTGCTACTCTGGATATTCTATCCGTTCTTTTTTACCATTTAATTAACGGCTGTAATTCTTCACTTCATTAGCCATTGAATCAACAAAAATGTTCAATTCTTCTACACTTGTTTCTTTACTACCATATCGACGAACATTTACTGTTGCCTCTTCTACTTCTTTATCCCCTACAACTAATTGATAAGGAACCTTTTGTGTTTGCGATGCACGAATCTTATAGCCCATTTTTTCATTTCTGTCGTCCACTTCTACTCGCAGTCCCTGAGCTTGTAATCGTTCTTTTATAGTATGTGCATAGTCAGAGTGTGCTTCCACAGAAACTGGAATAATTGTCGCTTGAATAGGTGCAAGCCATGTAGGAAATGCGCCTTTGTAAACTTCTGTCAAATAAGCGACAAAACGTTCCATCGTTGAAACAATTCCTCTATGAATAACGACAGGACGGTGTGTATTTTCTCCATCATCACCGACATAAGTTAAGTCAAAACGTTCTGGCAACAAGAAGTCTAACTGGATAGTTGACAGCGTTTCTTCCATGCCCATTGCTGTTTTTACTTGTACATCAAGTTTTGGACCATAAAAGGCCGCTTCACCTTCTGCTTCAAAATAATCTAATTCCATTTCGTCCATAGCCGCTTTTAACATCACTTGTGCTTTTTCCCACATTGCATCATCATCAAAATATTTATCTGTATTATTTGGATCACGGTAACTTAAGCGGAAACGATAGTCTGTAATATTGAAGTCTGCATAAACAGCCACCATCAATTCAAGTGTACGCTTGAATTCATCTTTGATTTGATCAGGGCGAACAAAGGTGTGACCATCATTCAATGTCATTTCTCGTACACGTTGTAATCCTGATAAAGCCCCGGATTTTTCGTAGCGATGCATCATTCCTAATTCTGCAATACGGATAGGCAGTTCGCGATAAGAATGAATGTCATTTTTATAAACCATCATGTGATGCGGACAATTCATAGGACGTAACACAAGCATTTCACCATCGCCCATATCCATAGGAGGGAACATATCTTCATGGTAATGGTCCCAATGTCCAGAAGTTTTATATAACTCAACATCAGCCATAATTGGTGTATAGACATGTTGATATCCTAAACTTATTTCTTTGTCTACGATATAACGTTCAATGGTACGACGAATAGTTGCCCCTTTAGGTAACCAGAAAGGTAGCCCTGAACCTACTTCTTGAGAAACCATAAATAAATCTAATTCTTTTCCTAATTTTCTATGATCACGTTCTTTTGCTTCTTCTCTCATTTTGATAAATTCTTTTAAATCTTTTTTATCAAAAAAGGCTGTTCCATACACGCGCTGCATCATATGGTTATCAGAGTTCCCTCTCCAATATGCACCTGCGACAGACAATAATTTGAACACTTGGATACGACCAGTTGAAGGAACGTGAACACCTCTACACAAATCAACAAAGTCTCCTTGATCATAAACCGTAATCACCTCATCCTCAGGTAAATCAGTGATTAGCTCTACCTTATAAGGATCATCTGCAAATAAGGCTAGCGCTTCTTCTTTTGTGACTACTTTTCGAACAATCGGATTATTTTCTTTTACAATTTTCATCATTTCTGCTTCAATAGCTGGCAAATCTTCAGCAGTAATTGGATTTTCCCCATTATCTGTATCGTAGTAGAAGCCAGAATCAATCGCTGGTCCTACGCCAAAATGAATAGATGGGAATAAACGACGCATTGCATTAGCCATTAAATGGGCGCTAGAATGACGTAATATTCCTAAGGCATCTTCATGATCAGGTGTAATAATTTCAATCTTTCCATCTTCTTCTATAGGACGTGTTAAATCAATCAGTTCTCCATTATATTTTCCAGCTAATGCTTTTTTAGCAAGTCCTTTTGAAATTCCTTCAGCGATTGCTAAAGTGGTGATACCAGATTCAAATTCTTTCACTGCTCCATCTGGAAATGTAACGTTAATTGCCATAGTTATTTCCTCCTCTAAAGTTGATTTTTTTGAAAAAGTTGAGTTCCTGTTTCTCTCAAAACCAAAAAAAATCCTAGTATCTCTAAAGATACTAGGACGAAAATTCGTGGTTCCACCTAATGTTCAAACACTTATTGTGTTCCTCAACGTGTTAACGGTCCGACCGCCTTTGTTTCAACAAAGGTTTCGAAAGTGGTCATTCCTTGCGTCATTCTAGAAAACTTTCAGCCTAGGTTTTCCTCTCTAACAGACGACAAACAAGTGCAGGTGTCTTTCTCATCAATCAATTATGTGTTAATTTAAACACTTCTATTCAAAAAATGCAAGTCTTTCCTACGTAAAATAATTTTTTTACTCTTTCCATGCCCCGTCAACTGCATAGGTCCCTTTTTTCATTTCATTCACGATTACGTGGATATGCTCTTTTGGTGCACCTGTATTCTTATGAACGGCTTCTGTAATATCCTTCATCATTCCATCGAGCTGTTCTTTTGAACGCCCTTCAACTAACTCTACATGTACAAATGGCATCTTTTTTCACGTTCCTTTTCATTAATTTTATCTGTCACTTAGCTAAACTTTCTTTAACTTTAGTGCAAGGTAGATTCATTGTCAATCATTCCCAAAAGAAGATTTTCTGTCATTAGTTACTCAAAAATAAACTGATTAAATGAGTAGGGTTCTTTTTCTTTACCTAACTATGAACACACTCAAAATATTCACACACGCAAAGCATCTCCTCAGTGAAAATTTGACCATGATTCTTCATCTCAACGTCAAACATTCGTTTATGTTCCTCTTTCCAATAAGGTAAACTTTTATCGCCTTCACCCTCTATATACGCATATTCCTCAGAAATTTTATTAAAAGCAGTAATTTCAACTTTTGTTGTCCGAATAATCGCTCTAGGCAAAAAGTTTCCATCTAGTAAAATACTATATTCATTTGCTTTAGGCAGTATTTCTCCTTCAATTTCATACAAAGGATAGGCAGAAGTCGTTGCTCTTTTGGTCCCTTCAATCACTAATTGAACAAGCTCATCTGCCATTTCAGGAGTATTCCCAAAAGACCATGCTTCATAGGACGCCTCTAGTTGATTTTGTTTAGCAAACTGCTGCCAATACTCTTTTACTGATTGATTCATATGCATTTCTTCCTCCAAATTCTATATCCTTTTTTGTCATCATAGCATAGTAAATGATGTATGCGTATTGATTATTCTTGTTTTCTACAAAAAAACTATTCTAAACACCAAAAATTATGGGCTAGAATAGTTTTTAAAATAACTTATTGATCGTTTTTAGCACGCAATGCACTTAAAATAGATACCGTATCAACCACTTCTTGAAGAGCTGCACCCAAAAGAGCTGGAATCACACCTGTACTGGCAACTAACATCAAACCAACACAGATAAATATTCCTATTAAAACTGATTGTCGAGCTATTTTCATCGTGTCCTGCGCTACTTTTACTGCTGTAGAAACACGCGTTAAATCATCTTTTAAGATGACAGCATCTGCACTTTCACTCGCGGCCGTCGATCCATGCGCACCCATAGCAATCCCAATATCTGCAACGGCTAAGGCTGGTGCATCGTTTACTCCATCGCCAACCATAACAATGGGACGTTCTTCTTTCTTTGTGTTTTTTAGCACACTTATCTTATCTTGAGGCAAACAATGTGCATACACGTTTGTAATTCCTACCTGATGTGCAATTTCTTCTGCAATTTCTTGTTGATCTCCAGTCAGCATAACTAAATTTTGTACTCCTAATTCTTTTAAAGCGGACAAAGTTTGTTTTGACTCTGTTCGTACTACATCTTTGAACGTCATATACCCGATATATTGATTATCAAGTGAAACGTAAATAATTGTTTGACTCGTGTCATTAGGAATTGTTCCTGCAAATTCTGCTCGGCCTATTTTTATTTCTTTTTGATTAATCGTTGCTTTAATGCCTGAGCCAGTTACTTCTTCTAAGTTTGTTACAGGCAAAAAGTTAACTTTTCCTTTTGCTTCATTCAAAATAGAGCGGGCTAAAATATGACTGGAATCTTGCTCTGCACTTGCAACGTATTGAAGAAATTCCTTTTCGCTGAATTGAGCAACAGGAACAATTTGGTCAATAGACAATTGCCCTTTGGTTATGGTTCCAGTTTTATCAAATGCAAACGATTTTGCCTGGGCTAATTTTTCTAGTGTCGTTCCAGTTTTCACAACAATCCCATTTCTACTTGATCGACTCATTCCTGCCACCAATGCAATAGGTGCCGCTAGAATCAACGGACAAGGTGAAGCGACAACTAAGACCTCAGCAAAACGCACAGGATCTTTCGTAATAATCCATGAAATCCCGCCAATAAGATACGCAATCAATGTAAAAGGCACGGCATATCTATCCGCCATTCGCACAAATTCTGCAGGTTTAGCTTCTGATTCTTTAACTAACTTGATTATTGTTTGATACTGACTGTCAGCTGCCAACTTGTCAACTCTCACTTTGACCGATCGATCACCATTTATGCTTCCTGACATTAATTCATCGCCCATTTTTTTTTCAACAGGAGCAGACTCCCCTGTGAGTGATGATTCATCAAATGTAGATTCTCCCTCAATCACTCTACCATCTACAGGGACAATTTCTCCGGGCTTCACAACAAGTGTATCATTGATTTGCACTTGCTCCACCTCAATATCCACTAAGGCATGTTCGACTAATTTATGTGCAATTTGTGGAGAGTTATTTAACAATGCACGCAATTCTTTACTTGCCTGACGTCCTGCATAATCTTCCAAGCTATCTCCACCAGTTAGCATTATCAGTACCATCAGACTTGCCCAATACTCACCTACTGCCAGAGTTGCAACAATTGCAGTAATTGCTAGTATGTCTACTCCATACTTTCCCGATTTTAACGTTTTAATCATTTCAATAAGCATAGAAAAAGCCATTATACCACCTACAATGGCAACGAGTAGATAAGACCAGGTCGGCTGATGTAAAACAAATTCCGTAATAAGTGCAAGTAGACCAACAGCTACTGTGAAAATAAATTTTTTAAAATGTCCCATCTCTATTCCTCCAAAATCTGACTATTTCATCAGATCAGCTCTATAAAAGTGACGAGTGAAATGAATCATTCCATCCCTTTATAGTATAAGAGTAGCCCAAACAACTGATGGAATAAAACAAAACCCCTTAAATGAAAACAACTATCACTCTCAAATATAAAAAACTAGTTTTTATTAGGAATTGATTAATTTTGTAAAAAAGAGCGCACCTCATCATTCAAACTGAGGTGCGCCCATCGTAGCAGACATTGGAAAAAACTTTCTAATCTACTTATGTTATGCAGCGTATTTTTATTCTATCTAAAAGAGATAAATTTAGTTAGAAAAAAGGATTTTCCATTAACAGAATCATCCGGTCAAAGTGCCCTTATTCTTGGCGTCCAACATTTTGGGCATACCTGTTAATGAAACTTTTATTTTTTTTGAAGTGGCTCTTCTTTTGCTTGATTATACCATCGATGAGTGTAGCTCATCAGCGCTTGCCCTTCATTTCCGTTATATCGAAGCCCCGTACTTTCAGCAAATCTTTCAGCTGTTTGATGAAACAGTGCTTCCATATTACATAAACTTCGCCAACAACTATCCTCTGTACGAAAATCGAGTAAATCATTCAAAGCCTCATTTTCTTCTTTTGTTAAATAGCTGCTTAAATATTTATAATTTTTTCCGACGCTTAACGAATAATGTGTATTTTCTCCTACTTGCCAGCTAAATAGACGCAAAAGCTCATGGTAGCAATAGTTGTACAGGTGATCGGTTGCATAGGCCTTTTCATGCCGATATAATCCCTTCACTACATAAGTACTCACCCACCAAAATTCTTTACAGCAGTCAAAAAATTCTTCGTTTGAAGGTTTTTTCACCCAATAATCCTGATCGGTGGCAATTGGTACCCGAGGAAGAAGGTTGCCTGGATCATAAATAATACGCACCAAACGATCCTCCTCTAACCAGTCTTCAACCTCTGATAAAGGACAAAGCGTTAAATCAATTCGTGTGTCATCTATAAATTGCATCAAAAAAGTGAAACGCTTCCCTAAACTAGGTTCAAACAATACAGATTCTTCTGGTGTTTGCATGATAAGCCGGTCACCAAATGCATCAATCCACGAACGATCTTCCAGCAGTCTTTTCATATCATTGACTACATAAACAATATCATAGTCTTGAAATACATCTTTTGGTGCTCGCTTATTTGTCCTTGACCCGTTCATCCCTACTGCAATAACCTCAGGGTGAGTTTTTGCAACCTCTACGATTAGCAGCATCATTTCTTCTTCTGTTCTCATAAATAGACACCTCACAGTTTAATTAATACATAAATTTCTAAAGAAAATTCTAAGTTGTCAGAAATTCCTTCGTTTCGTTTTTTGGTTTGTTACAATAATTATAGTAAGAGAAAGGATTTACTTTATGAAAAAATGGTTGAAATATTTAGGTATACTACTTATTCTAGGCTGTTGTTATACCTTATTGGTTATTGCTCTTATTTTTAGTCAGACGAAAGCAACCCCTTCTGATGATGTACAAACATTACTCGTCTTAGGCGCACAAATTCGTGGAGCGACTAGTGAAGAGGCTTATCCTAGCCCTGTACTAAAAGAACGCTTGGATACCGCTTTTCTTTATTGGAAACAACATCCAGAAATAACTATTATCGTAAGTGGCGGACAAGGTTCTGATGAGCCTGCAACAGAGGCTAGTGTTATGGCAGCTTACCTTATTGACAAAGGCGTTCCAAAAAAATCTATCTTTGAAGAGTCTGATTCAAAACGAACGCAGGAAAACATTCAATTTTCAATTGAACGCTACTCACCCACTCACGTAGCTATTGTCACGAATGATTTCCATATGTATCGTGCCCAAATGCTTGCAAAAAGGCAGGGAATCAAGCAGGTCAGTGGGTTGTCTGCGGCTTCAAAGACCTCCACAACTTTTTCAAATTATTTACGAGAAATCATAGCTTTAGGGTATGGCCTTCTCTTTGATTGGTAAAAACTGATTTCTTCTTTAGTTTACCATAGTTTAAGACGGGAAAATTATCTTTTCTCGTCTTTTTGTGCTATACTTTTAAGTCGTTATTGTAACTTTAGGAGGATCTACTACATGAACGAAAAACAACTTGAACAGCAGCATGTAACGGACACAATTTCCCTAATCAATATGGAAAAACAGCTATTACTTCAGCAAAAGAATAAAGCTTCCAAAGATATGGAGCAACAAGCAAAAGAAACTTCTGACTATAAAATCCGAACGGGTTCCAATGAATCGTTTTATGAGTCTGTCATTGAATATCGTCAGCACGAACAAGAGCTCTTAATAAAGTACAATTCGTTAGCAGCTCAGGAAAAAAGAATAAAAACGCTAACGACCATGTCTGATAGTCCGTATTTCGCCCGAATTGATTTTAAAGAAGAAGCAGAAGTAGAAACCTTATACCTAGGAATTGCCTCTTTACGAGATAAAGAGGAAGAAACAATCATTATCGATTGGAGAGCACCTATTGCAAATCTCTATTATGAAGGTGAACTCGGGGAAGCATATTATGAAGCCGTTGGTGAACAATTGCATGTTGATCTTTTACTAAAGCGACAATTTAAAATTAAAGAGGGAACTATTTTATCTATGGTTGATACATCAGAAGCCATTAATGATGACTTCTTATTAGAAATTTTAGATGAAGCCTCTAGTACACGAATGAAAAACATTGTTGCGACTATTCAAAAATCGCAAAACCAAATTATACGAGATAGCCAAAGTAAGGTAATGTTGATTGAAGGAATTGCCGGAAGTGGAAAAACCTCTGCTCTACTGCAACGCGTGGCCTTCATTCTCTATCACAATCGTAAATGGCTTGATTCTGAACAAGTACTGCTTTTTTCACCCAATCATTTATTTACGGAGTATATTTCTACCGTGTTACCCTCTTTGGGAGAAAGTGGCATCCCTACTCAAACATTTAGAAGCTATATTGAACAGCTTTTACCAATGCTTTCATTAAAAGAGGAAGTAAACCGTGAAGAACTATTTTTATCTGGTGATGAAAATCAAATTGAGCGAATGAAAAGCGGGCTTCATTTGGTGAAACGTATGGCCAGATATACAAGCGCAATCACTGATTTTGGTCCACTATTTCGTGACTTGAAATTAGATGGACGAATCATTTTATCAAAAGAAAAAATTCGTGGATGGTACCAAGAAACAAATACCCAGCTTCCAATGTATCAGCGAATGGTCTTGCTGCAAACCAAATTATTGAGAAAGCTTGGCGGTCTTCAAAATGATGAACGCCGGCAGCCTTGGGTCAAAGAACGTGTTGACACTCTAATCGAAGAAATCTTTGAAAATGATCCCAACATGGACTATACAGAAGAAAAAGAAAAGAAATTACGCAAAAAAATAGCAAAACAGGTTGTCGAAAAGAAGTTTAAGAAAATTGAACGAATGATTCACCGATTCCGCTTTGTAAATAGTCAAAAACAATACTTGCATTTTCTTCAAAATGTTCCACAAAATGTTTTAGACGAAAAAGGAATCTCACAAGACCAATGGTTGCATTCGATTAAAGCACTACGCAAAGACTTGATAAATAAGGAAATCCCTCAAGAAGATGCGGTCTTGTTCTTTCTATTGATGAAAAATCTACATCCTGTGGATGTGGAACAAAAAGCACGCTATATTTTTGTGGATGAAATGCAGGATTTTGCGCCTGCTCAAGTGGCCTTACTTCGACAGCTTTATCCTAAAGCAAACATGACTTTTTGTGGTGATTTAAATCAAAAAGTTTTTGGAAATGAGACCATCGTCACTTCAATTGATCAGCTTTTTCCACAACAGCCTGTTACGCGGTTCCAGCTAACAACAAGCTATCGTTCAACAAAAGAAATTACTGATTTCGCCAATCATTTTCTGTCCCAAGATGATCGCGTTCAAACAACGACTCGTTTTGGAAAACTTCCGACAATTATTAAAAGCAAAACGCCAAATCACGCATTAAATTGGTTAGTAAATCACTTAACGAAGACAAAAGAGCAGGCAAAATATTGGCGGACAGCGATTATCTGCAAGACGAAAGCTGAGTGCCTCTCTCTTTATGAACAGCTTTCTGAATTTCTCCATTATGATGTTCAAGTGATCATTGATGAAGATGATTTTATGAAACGACAGCTACTCATTATCCCTGCTTATTTAGCCAAAGGACTCGAATTTGACCGTGTATTTGCATGGAATGTAAATGCAGATACTTTTTCTACTGATCAAGATAAATTAATTCTCTATACGATTTGCACACGAGCGATGCATGAGCTAACATTACTATCTAGCGAACATCCAAGTGCCTTATTAAACAACGTCGAAGACTCATTGGCTGATGTCATTCAAATTTAAAGAAAAGCTAGGCGAAAATCACTGTTGATTTTCGCCTAGCTTTTTTATACTGAATCCTTCTAACCCTCTTTAGTTACTTCATTTTTATCACTACACTGTAAAGTTTGTCGGCCCATATTTCAAGCTGACAATTTCCAAAATAATTCGTAGCTCTGACAGATTTTCCTGAGAAGTTTCATCAAATACCTTACTATGTCGTCCAACTGATTTATTGTTAATTAAACGATAAATACGGTTCCATTCAATGAACTGCTCGATTGAATAAAAATTGCTAAGCGGGAATCCCGCCCCATCAATTATTTCAGATAATCGAAAATTTAAAAATGCACTATCTAAATAAACAGGTCCTTTTTTTAAATCTGTACGATGTTTATCCATTACTATTTTATTTGGCTGATGTTCTAAATACCAGTCCAGCAATTTTAAAAACCCTTCAAAACGATAAGAATCTGAAAAAAGCAGCTGTGAAGATTCCACCTTTCTAAAGGCTAAAGGAATTCGATAAATTTTTTTATAAACTAAAGTTGGAAGATGTTCAAATGTACAAGTTAAATAACGATTTAAATAACCTGTCGCTCGAAAGTTAGCTAACTGATAGCCCTGAACACCTAAGGATTGATAGGTTTTACACAAATAAGAACATGCATCTACGGGTACAGCCAATTCTTCTATTTTTTGGTATCCACTTAAAATACGGTCAAAAGGCTCTAAGACAATTGCTTGCATCATCCGAATTCTCCTTAATATATCTCACTTTTTCACAGTTAAGTCTTAAATTTATTAAGGAACTTTTTTATCGTTCGCTTTCCTAAATTCCACTCACTCGTCTCTCACTTTATAGTAGCATAATTTCCTCCTAATAAAAACCCAAAGAGCTCCTCATTTTAAATAAAATAACGTTCTTTTTCACAAAAAAAGAATAAACAACAACCGTTATTAAATAACAAAAGTTTTTTAAAAATATTCCTCTTAAACTATCATTCACTATTTTCCTTATCAATTTATTCTATATATTTTACACTACACAAGAAGAATTATTTATCCTATTCTCTTTCCAATCCACACAGGCAGAAAATAGAATAGAATTTTCATTTAAATATTTTCAATTTGTTGACTAAACGTTTAAAATCCTATTGAATAATAGAGACTATCTTTTATCATAAGATACTCATTTCTAGAAGACTCAATCCATAATTTACCCATTTACCTTATAGAATTGCACTAGTTAACAATCGAAAAATAAAAAAATGACTTAAAGGTGAGGCTTTGCAAAAATTCGCTCCATCTTCTTCGCATTTTGACATCGGAATTGTGTTCACTAAAGTGCGAAGAACTCATTTTTTATACTAAGAAACTTTCTAGTTAACTGTTTCTCTCACCTAGAGACTACATTTCTATCTTCTTTTTCTCTTTTGAATCTACTATAACAGGATATTTTTTGATAAAAAAAAAGACCTAACAGGATTATTTGCTTTTTTCGTTCATACATTTCATGATGGAGTGTCCACTGTTGCTCCAACCTTTTATTAAGCACCTGTTAGGCCATATTCAGTTAGTAAGGAAAATTTCAAATTCCCACGCCTTTCTGTATCTTCTTAGAACTTCCATTCACTTACACGTAGCCTACTTCGTACGTGCTAATTAGCCTTCTTTCCTTCAACTATTGTTTTCAATAACCAAGTTACTCAAATAACTAATTATGGGAATTTATCGTTCCTTACACTTATTTTATACCATAAAAAGCAAGCGTTTTCAACTTTTTTGTCTTACACTTTGTACAAACCCACCCATCAACATAAAATAATCTCTAAACAATTCTTTCATGTCACTATCTATCATTTGATCTAGTTGATAATTCTCATAAAAAGCTTCGACTGATACATCTCTCGGTTGACTTTCCCTTCTGAAACAACATTCTCATATTGAATCTTTATTAATACCTGAAATAAGGAACTAAATATCAATAATTGAGTAGTTGAAATTAATACTTTGCAGGAATTTAAAAATATCACTAGTATTTACAAAAATCGTTTTAGTATTTATATTAGGGTGAAAACTCATACGTGTTTCTTTTGTAATCTCTTCATCAAAGTATACTTGGATATCTTTTTCTTTATTATTTAAAAGTCCAAAAACTGAAACTACACCAACGGGTAAATTCATTTTTTCCATTAAACTATTTTCAGAGGCCATTTTAATTCTTTTTTCTCCAGTAACTTCTTTTATCTTATCCATATCTAATCTTTTCTGATCATCCATAATTACTAAATAGTATGCTGTTTTGTTTTTATTCGTCAAAAACATTGATTTTGTTCTCACACCTTCAATACCTTCTATAAAACTGTCAGCTTCCTCCGTAGTCAATGCTGGTGGGTGATCCACTACTTGAAAAGGAATTTTAAGCTCATTCAGTTTTTTTTCTACTAATCCATATAAATCCAAGTTAATCACTCCCTTTAATTATTCTAACATGTTTTTGTCATTAACAATAACTACGTCCTTTTAAACTTGCCTCCCTTTAAAAATGATCCATCTTCATCCCTTCGAGCTATTTTTTTCTATTCTAAAATAAGTTAAGCTCATCCGAAAACTTTCCAAAAAAATAGAAGAAGTAAATTCTATATTAAAAAAAAATAGAGAAGAGAAAAGCAGTTAAGCATAAAGATTTGTCTGTTTTTCTCTTAAAACGAATGGATAAATCTGTCACTCAAAGTATCAATAACTTTTGAAAGGTATATAGCTAAGTCGTCATTATTTGAGCACGGTTCATTCATTTCTATATTCATATTGTTGTACCGTACGCCTGTGCTAAAAAAGAAGACTTACTACCAGAATTATTTTTTCACAATTTAATCCCATCCTAACCTAAGAGAAAGCTATAAAATTTACCAAGAACTCTTAGAATCCTTTGAAAATAAGGAATATGAGAGCTTTTATACTTGTATTGAGCAACTGGAAAAAAGACCTCGAGAAAGCCGTTCTCTACCTTAGAAAACATCGAAAAGCCATTTGTAATGCCTTGATGTACAGCTATTCTAACAGGAAACTAGAAGGAAAAATCAACCTAAACCAAGTAATCAAACGAATTGCTTTTGGCTTTCGAACATTTCGTCACCTACGTCTGCGGATTCTTGTCCAACAAGGTCTCTTTGAACTCATCTAGAAAACAAAAAGAGAACACCGAAATGTTCTCAACTCTGTGACTTATTTTTAAAACAACATTAGTTGACAAAGAATCGATTTTAATCCAAATCCACATTATGGAAGATTTGTTGCACGTCTTCTAAATCATCCAACACATCAATCATCTTTTCGAATTTTAGTAAGTCATCGCCTTCTAACGTTACTTCGTTTTGAGCGAGCATTTGAATTTCAGCAACTGAAAATTCTTCGATTCCTTTTTCCTTCAAGGCTTCCTGGATGGCATGGAAATCTTCTGGCTCACCATAAACGATTAACTGGTCTTCCTCTTCTAAAATATCACGAACATCAATTTCTTTGTCCATTAGATACTCTAAGAGCTCATCACTATCTTCCCCTTTAAATCCAAAGATAGCTGTATTGTCAAACATGTAAGAAACTGCTCCACTGACACCCATGTTCCCACCGTTTTTACCGAAGGCAGCACGAACATCTGCTGCAGTACGATTTACATTGTTTGTCAATGTGTCCACGATGACCATTGAACCATTTGGCCCAAACCCTTCATAGCGAAGTTCTGAATACTGTTCATCTCCTGAACCTTTTGCTTTTTCAATCGCACGATCAATAATGTGTTTTGGTACATTGTATGTTTTTGCGCGTTCAATAACAAAACGTAATTTTTGATTTGCGTGTGGATCAGGATCACCAGATTTTGCTGCTGCATAAATTTCAATTCCAAACTTCGCATAAATCCGGCTATTATTTGCATCTTTGGCAGTCTTTTTTGCCACAATATTTGCCCATTTACGACCCATACTATCACGTCACTTTCTTTTATCTATTGTTTTTCTAATATAAAACGTCCTGTATTATTATACTTGTGAAATCCGTTTCTGTGAAGTCTTTTTTCAGAAAGCAGACATTTATTTTTTTCTGGCAGAAATCAACAGCATCATTGGGCGTCTTAGCTCGTCCTTCATATCAGGTAAATCCATCATGCTTGGATCTGGTGTTGCCTCCACTACTTCTAGGAGATCAAATCCATTTATCAAAAGACTATTCAAATAAGTAGTCAGCGTCTTATGATATTTGCTCACTTTTTTCCCTAAAAATGTTGTTTCTCTAATTCCTTCATCAAAATAGGAATCTACTGGCCAAGCAATTTTGTTCTTTTTTTCATCGTATATCCAGTCCTCTGTCCCCTCTGCAGTAAAGATAGGATGTTCTACTGAGAATACAAAAGTGCCTTTTTCTGTGAGCAATCCATAAACTTTTTGTACAACCTCTTCAAACGAAGAAACATAATGTAACGCCAGTGAGCTAATCACACAATCAAAGGTCTGTTCTAACTGATTAACATCCTCTATCTTCATATTCTTATAGTGAATCGCTTGTGTTTGCGTCATCTGTTTTGCTTGATCAAGCATTCGCTGTGAAGTATCTAAGCCCAGTACAAAAGAAGCTCCATGCTCAATTGCATATCGGCAATGCCAGCCATAGCCACAACCTAAATCCAACACACGTTTTCCCCGAAAATCAGGAAGCAGTTTTTTAAATTGATGCCACTCACCTGCACCTGCCAACCCTTTTTTTGAGCGCTCCATTTGGCTATAGGATTCAAAAAATTCAAGATTATCATATTCATTCATTTGTTTCACCTGCTATTCTTATTGGAATTCTACCAAAATTTTGTTCTTCTTTTTTTATGCCCATTTGATAAATTCTATCGCCTCGAACAAGAAGTGTATATTGTTCTTCTTTTTTGCCAATTTTTGAAATTAAAGGAACCTTGATAGATTTCTTCTTTTTCTTCAAATACAGCTGCCCTTTATTCGTAAATCCTAATACATGCAAATAAGGATTCGACCATTGTCGTTTGATTTCTTCTTCTTTGATATTCAACAGAACATAGCAAGCCAAACGTTGTAGTCTTGTTTGTGTGTACCGTTTACTCTTAACAAGTTGAATAAACTGTTCAAAGCTTTCTGACTCTATTGCAGCCCTTTTTATTCGATACTCTAGCCCCTCATTCATTTGATAAAGCTGCCTTAATTCCTCCACTTCGGTAGAAAGAATCTTATATTGGAGATATGACCAATAATCTTCCCAGCTTGAAGCATACTGTGTCTTCAAATCTGTTTGTGTTTGCTCCGGCACATAAT
This sequence comes from Enterococcus phoeniculicola ATCC BAA-412, assembly GCF_000407505.1. GTDB lineage: Bacteria > Bacillota > Bacilli > Lactobacillales > Enterococcaceae > Enterococcus_K > Enterococcus_K phoeniculicola. The sequence goes on along the minus strand of NZ_ASWE01000004.1, from coordinate 344,293 downwards.
TGCTTGTCTCTCTATTTTCACTAACTGCTTTACGAATAGCCGTTGCACTTGCAATTTTTTCTGAAGAAAAGACAGCATCATGATAGTCCGCTGAGTTGCGCAAAATAGGATAGATTTTCATTGGAGATTCATACAAAGCATTCTCTTTTGCATAACTAAGTCCTAAAATATGATTGGGGGAGGTATAATCTAAAGAAATGTCCGGATAGATTTTTTGAAAGACCTCTGTCATTTTTTGCGGATAAGAGAGCGAAGAATCTTGTAAAGACTGGAATATTTTCTCCACTTCCTGCTGATTTTCTTTCACAAATGAACCAAAAGTTTCGTAATCAAATGACTCATGACTATCTGTACCAAAACAAATCGCATCACATCTCATCGCATGCAGGAGTTGAACCGCTCCTTTGGCAAAATAATCAGCTGATTGTACAGACCACTCTACAGGTAATTCAATCACAATATCTGCACCATGTGTTAATGCTTCTTTTGCTCGTACCCATTTATCAAAAATTGCTGGCTCTCCACGCTGAAGAAAATTCCCGCTCATAACAGCAATAACGACCTCAGCTTGACTAATCTGTCTAGCTTGTTCTATGTGATACAAGTGTCCATTATGAAAAGGATTATACTCTACTACTATCCCACAGCTTCTCATCTATTCCCTCCGTTCTATCTAAAAAAAGGTTGGCACAGCCCCACTAAGGTACTGTCCAACCTTTTATTGGCAGGCTATTTTTGACAAACAAAAAACCAACGTTGTGTCGTCTCGGTAGGCTCTTCATCTGTGAAATCAGCATAAGCCTTCACTTGATGAAACCCAGCATTTTCCAACATCGTTAAATAGTTCTCCATTGTATAGGTTCTTTCCTGATGAAGTTCATCTTCTCGTATAAAACGGCTAGGTTCCTCGGGGTCCTCCACGAAGAAGGTCAAAAAGTGTTCAATGCTATGTTCTTTTTTTCCAGGATAGCTGTCCCAAAGAAAAGCAAAATCATCTGTCTGATAGTGATAGCTGTACTCAGGAAAAACAGTATCCACCTGATACGTAGAATGCACATCAAAGATAAAGGTTCCCTCTTCTTTTAAGGCCTGAAACACTTCATCAAAAACTTGTTGAACCTCCTGACGGTTAGCCATATAACAAAGGGAATCTGAAAAGCAGGTAATTGCTTCATATTGCCCTACTTCTGATAAATCCAGCATGTTTCCTTGAACAAATTGGACCTCAACTTCTTCCTCAAAGGCACGATTGCTTGCAATCATCAGCATTTCTTCTGATAAATCCAAACCAGTTACTTCATAGCCATCTTTTGCAAAAGAAACGGCTAAAGCACCTGTTCCACAGGCAAGCTCAAATACTTCTTTTGTATTCTCTGGAAAATGACGCTTGGAAAAAGCCAACCATTTTTCATATAAGCTGCTATCCATGACCTCGTCATAAACAAAAGCAAAGGTTTCGTAAGCCATGTTAGCTTACCCACTCATTAATACTTACCAAAGGAGCATCTGACCATAATTTTTCTAAATTGTAGAAGCTACGTTCAGTTGTATGGAATACATGGATAATTACATCCCCTAAATCAATTAAGACCCATTTTCCACCATCTTTTCCTTCAACACGCTTCACTTCAACTTCTTGCTCTTCTTCTTTTTCAATTATTTCTTCCACAATTGCATTAATCTGACGTTCACTATTTCCCGAACAGATAACAAAGTAATCCGCTAATAAAGAAATCTCCTTTACTTCTAAAACCATAATATCTTCTGCTCTTTTTGAGTCAGCTGCTTTTACTGCAATTTCTAACATCTGTTGACTATCTATGATAATTCCCTCCTTGATATCTCTGTAGCTTACTTTGCTACCCAATAGTTATACGTTTCTATTGTTTTTGGATAAATCTTTTGTTCTTGGGCTAATAAATGTTCTAAGGTGTGTTTTGTCTCAAACGCAACTGCCTCATCTAAATCAAGTAATGCTAATTCTCGTGCTTCTTTTACCCCCGGGAATGTACGGCCCGGTTCAATATAGTCCGCTACATAAATAATTTTATCCAGTAAACTCATTTGAGCAGCCCCTGTAGTATGCAAACGAATAGCAGAGAGAATTTCTTCATCTGTAATCCCCAGCTCTCTAGAGACAAAGTCCGCTCCGACAAGACCGTGCCAAATCGCATTGCCATAATTAAGCAACTCTTTATCGTATCCGTCACGATTAATGACTAAAATAAACTCATCATCTGGTCTTTCTTTGGCATAATCATGAGTTAATGCAGCGATACTTGCTTTTTCAGGAGAGGCGCCGTATTTTTTCGCTAAGGCAATTGCTGTCTCCTCAACACCTAAAACATGTTTAAACCGTCGTTCACTCATCTGCATTTGAACACGCTGCATCAATTGTTCACGTTTCTCACTTGTGTATTGCTCACTATTCTTCATTGAGATAGAGCCTCTTTTCTTGAATATACTCTCTCACCTTATCGGGAACTAAATAGCGTACTGAGCAGCCATTTTTCACCTTTTTTCGGATGCTAGAGGAGCTTAGATCTATTTCTGGAACATCCACCCAAATAATCGGGTAAGGAGTTTCTGTACCAAACTCTGGACGTTTAATTCCTACAAAATTGACTAACTCTAACAATTCATCAATCCGATGCCATTTTGGTAAATATTCTACCATGTCTCCCCCAATAATAAAATAGTAATCCGTATTGGGATTTGATTCAGTTAAAGTCTTCATCGTATCATACGTGTAGCTTTTTCCTTTTCGATCAAGCTCAATTGTTTCAATTGCTAGTAATGGATTCTCTTCCACTGCAAGCTCAAGCATAGCTAAACGATGTTCTGCGTCAATTGTTTTTTTTTCGTCCACATGTGGAGGCAAGTAAGAAGGCATTAAGAAAACTGTATCTAGTCCTAAGCCCTGACCAACTTGATCTGCAATCATTAAATGAGCCAAATGGACTGGATTAAAATTCCCACCTAAAATTCCCACTTGTTTTCTATTTGTCACTTCTGTTTTTTCAGACAGAGTTAAAACTGTTGCCCTATTATCAGAATACGTTTGTATACTCATGATCGCACCACCTTTTTTAAATTGCACGTACTTCTTTTGAAATTTTTTGATATTTTTCTTTGTCAGAAGGCTTGTATAAAACTAATACACGACCAATAATTTGCACAACCTGACAATGAATCTCATTTTCTAGAATCTCTGCTACATCTTCAGCTACTTCATCTGTATTTTGCAACAAGCTAATCTTAATCAATTCACGTTTTGTTAATGCTTCTTCAATCTGAATCCACATTGCTTCATTCATTCCACCTTTACCTACTTGAAAAATAGGCTGTAAGTGGTGTGCCTGACTTCTTAAAAAACGCTTTTGTTTTCCGCGTAACGCCATAATCGTCCTTCTTTCTTAAATCAATGCCTTACGTTTGATTACATCTACACCTTTTGGTGCCCACCCTGCTACAACGCCTGGGCTTGTAACGGTAATCCAACCTAAACCGGCAAAAACTATATCTGTTTTTTCTTTTACTGAAAACTCAAAACGTATCAGCTCAGGAAAGTCCTTCACTTCATCTACACGTGGTGGTTGTATTAAACCACCCACATGTTTTTCGTAAAACGCATCTGCATTTTCCAGTTTTGTTCTATGGGGTTCTATATCATTAGAAACATACGCAATAAATGAACTTCTTTCCCCTTGAATAAAATCAAATCGAGCAAGACCACCTAAGAAAAGTGTTTGTCCAGCATTCAGCTGATAGATTTTCGGCTTAATTTCCTTAGTTGGCGCAATGATTCGTAAATCTTTTTTTCCTAAATAATGTGCCATCTGATGTCGATGAATAATTCCCGGTGTGTCTATTAAGAAGTGCCCGTCATCTAGCGGAATCTCAATCTTATCTAATGTCGTTCCGGGAAACTGAGAGGTTGTGATTAGATCTTGAATTCCTGCCGTCTGTTTGATAATTTGATTAATCAAAGTTGATTTTCCAACATTGGTTACACCAACAACATAGACATTTCGACCTTCACGATACTTCTCAATCGTCGCCAACAATTCTTCCATCTCATTTGGTTTTTTCGCACTTGTTAAAAGAACATCTATCGGACGTAGCCCCACTTCGTGTGCACGTTCAACCATCCACTGCTTCATTTTTGATTTTTTAAGTGATTTAGGTAAAATATCCACTTTATTTCCAACTAAAAGTACTGGATTATCTCCTACAAAACGGTGTAGACCAGGAATAAGAGAGCCATTAAAATCAAAAATGTCTACTACATTAACAATTAAAGCATCTTCTTGTCCTAATGTGTTTAACAGACGCAAGAAATCGTCATCTGTTAAATGAACATCTTGAATATCGTTATAATGTCTCAATCGAAAACATCGTTGACAATAGACTTCTCCAGTTGCTAAACCTTTTTCTAATGCGCCATTTGGTGTATAACCTAACTCACCAGGGGCTTGTGTCTGTATTTCGGCTCCACAGCCAATACAATGAATTACTTCTGTCATTCGAGTCCACCTCGCCATTTCATTTCAGGGTGTTTTTTTACTAAAGAACGCATAATTTTTCGTTCAAAAAAACGATTAATTTGCGTATTCCAACCATCAGTATCTACGATTGGTTTCACAAGAATACTTCGGATGCCTGCACGATTTGCACCACGAATATCGGTCATAATCTGATCACCAACCATGACTACTTCATCATTTGAAAGATTTAATTTCTTTTGAGCAGATCTAATTCCACGTGCAAAAGGTTTCAGTGCACGTGCAACGTAATCCAGCTCAAATTGCTGAATCGCACGCTTAACCCGACTTGACTTGTTGTTAGATACAACGACAACGGGAATCCCAGCATTCTTCATTTCTAAAATCCAGTTTAACAGCTCTTGTGTTCCATCTGGATTGTTCCAAGCAATGAGCGTATTATCCAAATCCGTTAATACTGCTTTAATGCCCATTTTTTTCAATTGCAAAGGGGTAATTTGATAGATGGCATCTACCATCCAAGTTGGTTTATAATTTGAAAACATATTGTCTCCTTGATTAAAAAATGAAGAGTCTGAGACATAACTAAAAAGAGTTATGTTTTGGACTCTTTAACTATTGATAAACGATAGGAACAAAAGCCACTCCTTTTTATTTCTCGGAGCTAAACACTTTTATTTCGACCTCTCAACCCCTTATTATACGTTATTTCTCTAAAAAAAACTACTATTGTGAAATAGAAATGTCTAAACTTATTGATTCTTTGACAAACAAAGCTTAACTGCACTATTCCAGTACCCTACTCAACGAAAAAAATACCACATATAGTCTTCAACAACTCCACAAGTTGTCGTACTATACATGGTATCTACAAATCACAAATGCTTCTCTTTCATTTCCTGTTTAAGTACTCTAGAGCAGACTTATTCTTTTTTAGAGCACCTTTGAAAGAAAATCAATTGTTCGAGGATTTTTTGTTTCTTCAAATACTTCTTTAGGCGTTCCTTCCTCGACAATCACTCCTTGATCCATGAATAAAATTCGATCGCCGACTTCTTTTGCAAAGCCCATTTCATGTGTAACAATCACCATGGTCATTCCCTCTTGAGCAAGGTTTTGCATCACACTGAGTACTTCACCAACCATCTCAGGGTCTAAAGCTGAAGTTGGTTCGTCAAAAAGCATGACCTCCGGCGTCATCGCAAGTGCACGTGCAATTGCGATTCGCTGCTGTTGTCCTCCAGATAGTGATTGAGGGTATGCATCAGCTTTATCTACTAAGCCAACTTTTTTTAATAAATCCATGCCTATTAATTCAGCAGCTTCTTTATTCATTTTTTTTACTTTCATGGGAGACAACGTAATATTTTCCAAAACAGTCATGTTAGGAAATAAATTAAATTGCTGGAAAACCATTCCTAATTTTTCCCGCATTTTATAAATATCATTCTTCTTGTCTGTGACATCTGTTTCATCAAAAATAATTGTCCCACTCGTAGGCTCCTCCAATAGGTTAATACAACGCAAAAAGGTACTTTTTCCTGAACCTGATGGCCCAATTACAACGACAACTTCCCCTTTTTGAATTTGTTGATTTACCCCTTTTAAGACAACGTTCTTATCAAATGTTTTTTGTAAATCCTTTATATCAATTAACGTATTTATGATAATCCCCTCCTACCGATGATACCCTTTTCCTAATTTCTTTTCCCAAAGATTTAGCACTCTGGACATGATAAATGTCAGAATAAAATAGATTCCTGCTGCAACATAGAGAGGTTCCAATGGAATAAACGAGTCAGAAACTACAATTTGCGCACTACTCAACAGCTCATATATGCCAATTGTCGACAAAAGGGAAGAATCTTTAATTAAAATAATAAATTCATTCCCCATCGGCGGTAAAATATTTCTGAGTGCTTGCGGCAAGATTACGTAGCGCATTGCTTGCATCGGTCTAAGACCTAATGAGCCTGCTGCTTCACTTTGACCGTAATCGACTGCAGTAATCCCTGCTCGAACAATCTCAGCTACATAAGCACCTGAGTTCAACGAAAGAACAAGCATTCCTGGGATGAGTCGACCAAAATCAATTGCTAATACCCCAATTGTAACTGTAGGTGCTGAGACAATCCCTTGGAGTAAACCAAAACCAATGAGCACTTGAATAAGCATGGGTGTCCCACGAAAGACTTCAATATAAATATTTGCCAGCCATCTTAACGGAGTTACTTTTGACAACTTCATTAAAGCCATACAAACGCCAATGAGTGTGCCTAATATAATGGTTACTATCGATATTATTAATGTTACTACTGTTCCCGATAAGAAATAAGGGAGATACTGCGGTAAGAAAGAAAAATTCATATCTTATTGCTCCAATCTATTTATCCGTTCCTTCATTTGCTAGCTTAATATTTTTTTGAACATATTCTTCTACTGTACCGTCATCTACTAGCCCTTTAACAATTTTATTCAGCTCTTCTTGTAATTCTGTACTTCCTTTTGGTAAAGCGATCGCATATGCTTCATCTTCACTAGAAACTAAATCTATATCTGCAAACATCAACTCATCATTTTGTGCGATATAAGAAGCAGCTATTGTTTCTTCTACCACCAATGCATCAATAGAACCTTGGTTAAGCTCGATAATCAAGTTGGGAACTTTTGCAACAGAAACAATTTGAGCGTCCTCAATTTGTTCCTTTACGACAGTCTCTTGAATAGAGCCTTTTTGTGCGCCCACTTTCTTTTTACTCAAAGATTCAATTGACGTATAGACATCTGCATTTTTTTTATTAATCACCACTTTTTGTGGCGGATTATAGTAATTCATTGTAAAATCAAATGTTTTCTGACGTTCAGGTGTCGCGGAGATTCCAGAAATGGCAATATCAACTTTCCCTTGTTGAAGAGCCGTAAGAACTGCGTTAAACTCCATATCCATAAACTCTACATCTACATCCAGCGTTTCTGCAATCTTATGAATCATATCTACATCAGAACCTACAATTTGATCTTTTCCATCGACCATTTTATGAAATTCAAAAGGCGCAAAATCAGCAGAGGTCCCTACCTTCAAAACACCTGCTTTTTTAATAGCCTCTAGCTGATTGGTCTTTGTGTCCTTTTCGCTAGAACTCGATGTATCCCCACCACTGCTACACGCTCCTAAAATGAATACAGCAGCCGCTGCTAAAAGAATCCCGAAATACTTTTTCATACAAACACTCCTTTAATTTTTATACACTAATAATCATTTATTTGTGATAATATACATATTAACACACTCATTTTGAATTTTCATCTATTTTTTCAAAAAAAAGCAATAAATTTTTCATCTCTAACAAAAATCCTTATAAAGCAAAGAAAACACTATATTTCCGCTTTATTATCATATAATAAAATAATAAATCTAATCAAAATATCCATTTACTAACGGATGCACAGAACAAATATTTATACATTTCTATTGAATATAAAAAAGTGTAGATGATAACTCAACCAGTTATCATCTACACTCTAAAAATCTTATTATACAGCGGGAAGTACAACAACGACTAGCCCACCCTTAATCAAATTTCAAAATTTTCTAAATCGCTGATAGCGTTCTTCCAACAAAACAGCTGTCTCTTTTTGCGCAAGCTGAGATATTTTTTCTATCAACGCTTTTTTTACTATTTGAAGTACCTTTTCTTGAGAGAGTGGTTTTCCTTTAAACGTCTCAGGAATAACCTTATCTACTACATCTAATTCTTTCAGCTCTGGAGCTGTAATCTTCATAAGCTCCGCCGCTTCTGTTGCACGGCTACCATCTTTCCATAAGATAGAAGCAAAACCTTCTGGTGATAAAATCGCATAGATAGTTTGTTCAAGCATCCAAACTTCATCTGTTAATGCTAACGCAAGAGCTCCACCGCTTCCACCTTCGCCGATAATGATTGAGATTGTCGGAACTTTTAAATCTGCCATTTCAAACAGATTTCTAGCGATAGCTTCCCCTTCGCCTCGTTCCTCTGCACCAACACCACAAAATGCGCCAGCAGTGTTTATAAAGGTAATCACTGGTCGATGGAATTTTTCAGCCTGTTTCATCAAGCGCAATGCTTTTCTATAGCCTTCAGGGTGAGGGGAGCCAAAGTTTCGTTCAATATTTTCTGGAAGATTGCGACCTTTTTGAATGCCGATGACGGTTACTGGCTTTCCTGCTAATAAAGCAATTCCCCCAACAATTGCATGGTCGTCACTAAACAAACGATCCCCATGAAGTTCTTGAAAATCATCAAATAGTTGTTCAAAGTAATCTAAACTAGTTAATCGATCTTTATGCCTAGCTAACTGAACAATCTCATGTGCTGTATTTGTCATTTGCCAGACCACCCTTCCATGGTATGCAATTGAATGAAATCAACTAATTTCTGCTTTAATTCTGTTCTGGGAACAATTTGATCAACAAATCCATGAGCTAATAAAAACTCTGCTTTTTGAAAGTTTTCAGGCAGCTCCTGCTTTATCGTCTGTTCAATTACTCTTCTTCCTGCAAAACCAATAAGACTCTGAGGCTCAGCTAAGATAATATCTCCCAGCATTGCAAAACTTGCCGTTACTCCACCAGTTGTTGGATCGGTTAATACCGTTAGATAAAAAAGTCCTGCATTACTGTGTCTTTTGACAGCAGCTGAAATCTTTGCCATTTGCATTAGAGAGAAGATTCCTTCCTGCATTCTCGCACCACCTGATGCAGTAAAAAGAATGACTGGAAGCTTTTCTTCAATCGCTTGTTCAAATAGCCGACAAATTTTTTCACCTACAACAGTTCCCATACTCCCCATAATAAAATTTGCATCCATAATACCAATTGCGATGGGGTGTTGGTCAATTGTTGCTTTTCCTGTCAAAACAGCTTCGTGAAGTCCTGTAGCCTCTTTTGTTTTCTCAACTTTTTCTAAGTAACCTGGAAACGCTAATGGATCCTCAGTTTGACAATCTGTTGACCATTCTTCAAAACTTTTTTCATCAATCAGTAATGATAGACGTTCCCACGCACTAATTCGAAAATTATATCCACAATGAGGGCAAATTTTTTCTGCCCCAATTTCCTTCGTATAAAGTGTTCGTTTACAGCTTGGACATTTTGCCCACATATTGTCTGGAACAGAAGGCTGATTCGACGTTTGGGTTGGTCGATTTGGATTAATTCGAATATAATTTTTCTTCTTAAACAACCCCATGGTTCGTCCTCCTACTCTTCCTCAGGTACCCAATTAGGCAAGAATGTTTCTTGTAAAAAAGCTGTGTCATAGTCTCCTGCTAATACTGCAGGATGACTGATTAAGTCCATTTGAAATTCAGCATTCGTAACAACACCATCTGTTACTAGTTCACCCAGTGCCCGCTGCATCTTCATTAGTGCATCAAAACGTGTGTGGCCATGAACAATGACTTTCGCAATCATTGAATCATAGTACGGCGGAATACTATATCCCGAATACATCGCACTATCCACACGCAAGCCCATTCCTCCACTCGGGAGTAACAGATTTTGAATTTTCCCTGGTGATGGAGCAAAATGAAATGCAGGATTCTCTGCATTAATTCGACACTCAATAGCATGTCCAGAAAACTGAATCTCTTCTTGCAGAATGTTCAAAGGCTCTCCTGAAGCAATCTCTATTTGTTTTTTGACCAAATCAACTCCAGTAACCATTTCTGTCACAGGATGCTCTACTTGAATTCGCGTGTTCATCTCCATAAAAAAGAAATCGCCATGCTCATCCATAAGAAATTCTATGGTTCCAGCATTCTCATAGGCGACTGCTTTTGCTGCTCGAACTGCCGCATTACCAAGACTTGCTCGCTTTTCTTCCGAAATAACAACTGAAGGAGATTCTTCCATGACTTTTTGATTGTTCCTTTGTAAAGAGCAATCCCGTTCACCTAAGTGCACCACATTTCCAGATTTATCTCCCAAAACCTGTACCTCAATATGACGTGCAGGATAAATAATTTTTTCTATATACATGTCATCGTTGCCAAATGCCGCTTTTGCTTCTTGTTGGGCGGAGGAGAAATGTTGAGGGAGTTCTTCAGCTGAGCGCACTTTTCTTATCCCTTTTCCGCCACCACCAGCTGCAGCCTTTAGCATGACTGGATAGCCGATGGTCTCTGCAATTTCAAGCGCTTCTTTCACACTTGAAATCACCCCTTCACTTCCAGGTATTACTGGAACATTCGCCTCAATCATAAGCTTTCTTGCATTAATTTTATTACCCATCGCATCAATGGTCTCGCTTTTAGGACCAATGAAAACCAAATTGCATTCTTCGCACATTGAAGCAAACTGACTATTTTCTGACAGAAAACCAAATCCCGGATGGATAGCTTCTGATTTTGTGATAATCGCTGCACTTAAAACGGCTTGAACATTCAAATAAGAATCTGCTGCTTTAGCAGGACCAATGCAAATCGCTTCATCGGCCATCTGCGTATGAAGTGCCTCTTTATCTGCTTCAGAATAGACAGCAACAGTTTGAATTCCCATTTCTCTACAGGCCCGAATAATTCGAACGGCTATTTCTCCGCGATTGGCTATTAAAATTTTTGAAAACATACGTCACCTATCCAATCATAAATGTCAATTCTGCTTCAGCTACTTTTTTCCCATCCACACGAGCAATTCCTTTACCAATACCAGCTGAAGATTTTACTTTAAGAATCTCTACTTCAAGCATCAACGTATTTCCTGGAACCACTTTTTGTCTGAATTTCGCTTTGTCAATTCCACCAAAATAGGCTGTTTTTCCTTTAAATTGTTCTAATGACAGTAGAGCTACTGCTCCAGCTTGTGCCATCGCTTCAACAATTAAGACTCCCGGCATGACAGGCTCGCCTGGAAAATGACCTTGGAAAAAATGCTCATTGATTGTTACATTTTTCTTTGCAATCACTCGTTGTCCTTCTTCTATTTCTTCAATTGTATCAATCAGAAGCATAGGATAACGGTGGGGAATAATTTGTTTGATTTCTTCTGTATTCATTTTCATCATTATCCTCTTTTCTAGTTCGTCTTTATTCGGAATAGGGGCTGATGAAATTCAACGACCTCTTCGTTTTCAATAAGAATTTCAGTAATCTCGCCATCAAATTCACTGGTAATTTCATTCATTAATTTCATTGCTTCAATGATGCAAAGAACTTCGCCCTTTTTCACTGTGTCTCCAACTGATTTATACGCGGGTTTATCAGGGGACGGCTGTAAATAAACAACGCCAACAATCGGCGACTTCACAACTTCTCCTACTACCTCTTTTTTTGTTTCTTGTTTTTCAGAGAGAGTAGGTTCTGGCTGGGCTGCGTTGACAACAGAAGGAGCTGAAAACTCAGTTGGCTGTGCAACTGGACTAACAATTGGGCTCGCTTGTTGTCTTGATTCGTGGTTTTTGTTCATGTACAATTCAAAGCTACCTTCACGTAAATCAAATTCCGTTAATGAAGAGTGATCAAATTGATTCAATAGTTCTTTAATCTCACCGATATTCATCTTAATCCTCCCAGCGTTTCAGACAGATAACCGCATTATGTCCACCAAAACCTAATGAATTACTCATAGCATAGGTCATCTCTGCAGATTTGCTTTCGTTAATTACAACATTTAAGTTAATTTCAGGATCAACTTCCTTCACATTGATCGTTGGCGGAACGAACTGATGTTTCAACGCAAGTAATGTTGCTATCGCCTCAACACCACCAGCAGCTCCCAACAAATGACCGGTCATTGATTTTGTACTGCTTACATAGGTATTCATGAATCCTTCACCTAAAGCAAGCTGAATAGCTTTTGCTTCTGCTTTATCATTCGCCGGTGTGCTTGTACCATGGGCATTGATATAGCCCACTTCTTCTGGCGAAATTCCTGCTTCCTCCATTGCTAAAATCATTGCTTTAGAAGCACCTGAACCATCTGGTGTAGGAGAGGTCATATGATAGGCATCACAATTAGCACCGTATCCCACAACCTCACCCAAAATATTTGCTCCACGTTTTTGGGCGTGCTCTAAGGATTCTACAACAAAGATTCCTGCACCTTCCCCCATAACAAAACCATTTCGTTCAGCATCAAATGGAATAGATGCACGATTTGGATCAGATTCTTTTGTCAAAGCTGTTAATGAAGCAAATCCAGAAATACCAATCCCAGTGATAGATGCTTCTGATCCTCCAGCTAAAATGACGTCAGAATAACCATGTTTAATATTTCTGAAGGCCTCACCAATCGAATGTGTTCCACTGGCACAAGCAGTAACAGTTGCTGTACAAATACCCTTGGCTCCAACACGCAAAGCAATATTTCCTGCAGCCATATTAACAATAGACATTGGAACAAACATTGGCGATACACGTTGTGCTCCTTTATCATGCATACGGATTACTTGATCTTGAATCGTTTGTAATCCACCAATTCCAGAGCCAACCATTACACCAAAACGATCTTGATTGACTGTTTCAGTGGTAAGTCCGCTCATTGCCATTGCTTCTAACGCCGCATAAATTCCATATATAGAAAATAAATCCATTCGTTTACTGTCTTTTTTTACAAAGTATTTATCAAATGGAAAATCGTGAACTTCTGCTCCTAATGTAACCCCTGTATCTGTTGCATCAAATTTAGTAATTGGACGAATCCCATTTGTCCCTTTTTTTAAGCTATCTAAAAAGGCTTCGCTGTCATTTCCAATTGGAGATGCCACACCATAACCTGTAATTACTACTCGATTCATAATTTGCTCCTTTCATTACCCTTGCATAACCATACCACCATCAACATTGATGACTTGACCTGTGATATATGAACTTTTAGCTAAAAATACAGCAGTCTCAGCAACATTCTCCGGCTGTCCAAAACGTTGTAGAGGAATTTGCTTAGTTGCTTCTTCCTTTACTTTATCTGATAAGACATCCGTCATATCTGTTTCAATAAACCCTGGTGCTATTGCATTACAAGTAATCCCACGAGTGGCAGCTTCTCTTGCAACTGATTTTGTAAATCCGATTACGCCTGCTTTACTTGCTGCATAATTTGCTTGACCTAAATTTCCAATTAGTCCAGAAACACTCGAAAGATTAATGATTGCCCCTTGGCGTTGCTTCATCATTTTTTTCAATACATGTTGTGTCATATTAAACGTTCCTGTTAAATTGATTTTCAAACATTTTTCAAAATCATCTGCTGTCATTCGCAAAACCAGCTTGTCATTTGTTATTCCTGCATTATTTACAAGAATATCCACACTGCCAAGCCCCTTCACAGCCTCATCAATCATTTTCCCTGCGTTGTCAAAGTCTGAGATATCTCCAGAGACGCCGATACATGATACGCCAAGATTTTGAATCTCCTGGATACTATTTGGATCAATTTCTCCACGGCCATTGAGAACAATATTGGCTCCTTCATTTGCAAAAGCTCTCGCAATCGCAGCACCAAGTCCGCGAGTGCTCCCTGTAATAAAGACATTTTTTCCTTTTAATTTCATTCGTTACCTCCAGCTAGAAATTCTTTTGTTTGAAGAAAAGTTTCCGCATCTTCCACACGTGCTATTTCGAGTGATGAGTCAATCTTACGAACAAATCCACTTAACACTTTTCCAGGTCCCACTTCAATGATTCTCGTCACACCGAGTTTCTTCATTGTTTCGATGCTTTCGTAAAAACGAACTGGGGACATGACCTGTTTCTTTAATAGCTCTTTTATTTGATCTGCATTCATAACTTGCGCCGTAGTATTGCTAATGACTGGCACAACTGGTTCAAAGAAGCGGACACTTTCTAATTCTTTTTCCAACTTCTCAGCAGCAGGTACTAAGAGTTTCGTGTGAAATGGTCCACTCACGTTTAATGGAATCATCCGCTTAATCCCCTGCTCCTTTAAGAGACGTATCGCTTCATCCACGGCGCTACTTTCTCCACCAATTACGATTTGCTGCGGTGTATTATAGTTTGCCGGTGAAACAATCCCAAACTGCTGGGCTTGTTCACAACATTTCTCAATAACATCTACAGGTGCATTCATTACTGCAACCATTTTTCCCATACCTGGAGGAGCTGCTACTGTCATAAACTTGCCACGCTTTGAAACAAGCTGAACAGCGGATGAAAACCTTAAGGCTCCGCTAGCAACTAATGCTGAATATTCTCCTAAGCTTAGTCCAGCAACTACATCTGCAGAAAACCCTTCTGCGGCTAGTAGCCGTTGAAAAGCAACACTAACAGTTAAAATTGCTGGCTGAGTATATTCTGTTTGATTTAATTGAGAATTTTCCTCAAAACAAAGCTTCGCCATATCATAGTCCAAGATTTCACTTGCTTCATTAAAGGTCTCGCGAACAATCTTTTCTTGTCCATATAGCGATTGACCCATCCCTTGATATTGTGCTCCTTGCCCACTAAATAAAAATGCTGTCTTCATTGTGTTCTCCTTGTTAAAACGTAGTAAATTTGATTTCTTTTATAAAAGGAAAGGCCAGGCTAATAGCCTAACCTTAATCGATATTATTCTGCTTTTTGTTTTTCAACGTACGTTACTAAATCTTGAACAGTTGAAATGCCATCTTCTGTTTCAATTTTCACATCAAATGCATCTTCAATTTCATTAATAATTTGGAATAAGTCCAAGCTATCCGCTTCTAAATCCCCTTGAATATTTGTTGTTAATTGAATTTCCTCTGTTTCTTTTCCTAATTCTTCTGCAATAATTTCTTGAATTTTTTCAAATACCATTTCTATATTCCTCCAATATTGTTTTCAACTTGTGATTGAGCGCTGCTCATTAATTTATTGTAAACAGCTACTACAGAGTGAGAAGCATACTGCCCCAAGTCAATCCTCCGCCGTAACCTGTAAACACAATCTTTTGATTTGATCCTAATTGAATTTTTCCATTTTCAACCGCTTCATCCAGTAAAATCGGAATGCTTGCAGCCGATGTATTTCCATAATTACTCATATTTGTTAAGAATTTTTCTCTAGGAACTTTTAGTTTTTTAGAAATTTTTTCAATGATTCGTTCATTAGCTTGGTGCAGTAAAAAATAATCAATCGATTCTTTTTCTTCGCCAACCACCTCTTGAATGTTGGATACAACATCTCGAAGGGCAAAATCAAAAATGTCTCTACCAATCATCTTTAAGTAGTAAGAAGATTCTGATTTTTCGTCAAAAAAGGGACTTTTATTTGCCTGAAATCCCGCAGTTAATGACTGATTTCTGATTCCGTCTGCTGCTAGCTTTTCTCTTAGAATGCTTGGTGTATCTTGCGCTTCTACCAGAATTCCTGCTGCACCGTCACCAAACAATACCGCGGTTGAACGATCCTGCCAATCCAATAATTTTGAGAATGTTTCTCCACCAATAACAAGTCCATACTGCGAACCTGTACGGATAAATTTTTCAGCAACGGAAAGTCCATAAACAAAACCTGAACAAGCAGCACTAATGTCAAATGCTATTGCTTGTTTTGCACCAATGACTCCTTGTACCTGACAGGCAACTGAAGGGGTTGTATAGTCTGGCGACATAGTGGCAACTAAGATAAAATCTAGCTGTTCTGCATTAATTCCAGATTTTCTAATTAATTGCTGTGCCACCTTTATACACATATCTGAGGTATTTTCATCAGTTACCACATGACGTTTTTCAATGCCCGTTCTAGAACGTATCCACTCATCAGAGGTAGCTAATATTTTTGCTAAATCGTCGTTTGTTACTACTTTTTCGGGTAAGTAACGTGCTGTGCAGGAAATTTTACCAAAATTTGTCATCATTTATATCCTTGCAGAAACGTATGAAGGTTTTTCAGTGCCTTTAGCAATGCTTCTTCTTCTGGTTTCTCCATACCGTTTAAGATATTTTTCACCATTTCACGATGAAAATGCTGATGAACACGGAAAAGTAACTTTCCTTTTTTAGTTAAACCAAGCTTTACAACACGACGGTCATCTTCACTGCGAATACGCTCAACATAGTCTTTTTTAACTAACTTGTTAATGGCAATAGTTAATGTTCCAACAGTGATTGATAACTCTTTAGCAACTTCAGAAGTTGTTTTTTTTCTATACATGCCAATCGCTTCAATCGTATGCATCTCTGTGATTGAAAGATCATTAAATTGTGATTTTTTGAGTTCAGACTCTTCAATTGTGAGAATATCGTTAAATACACTCACCAGGTAATCATTGATTGTTTCCAGTTCCATGGGGCACCATCCATTTAGTTTGATTATCAAATCATTTGATGTTCAAACTATATCGTATTTTTTTTGTGAATGCAACCAATTTTTTTGATTTTTTCGTTATCTAAATCAAACTCATTTCTATTTTTTTCTTTCTGAATTCTCTGCAGCTATTGTCTATCAAGGACTTCATCGATTTCTATTAAAATGAACTACGCGGAAAAAATTATTTTGATTATCAAACAATTATGTGTGTATTCGTTAAAATTTTCTTATCTAATTGCAATTTATTTGTTTTTTTGACTTTTTTCAGCTATAATCCAGTCACAATTTAGGTAGGTGTTTTTTTATGTTAAAACAAAAAGTAAAAGAGCTTCCCCAAACACCCGGTGTCTACTTAATGAAAGATTACCAAAATCAAGTCATCTATGTTGGAAAAGCGAAACGATTAAAAGATAGAGTATCGAGTTATTTTCAAAAGAACAACCAACATTCAAAAAAAGTTTTACGTATGGTTCATAACATTTACGATTTTGAGGTCATTCTTGTTGATACTGAACTAGATGCCTTATTGCTTGAATGTCAGCTTATTCAAAGCTACCACCCTATGTATAATAGACAAATGAATCAATCACTAAACTACCTATACCTTACCTATGATCAGCAGGTATTTGAACTAACTCATGACAAAAAGCAAAAAAGCTATGGTCCTTTTAAAAACTATAAACAGCTGCCTGAGGTACTCACAACTATCAAAGAGACCTATCAGCTGGCTGGTATCGAAAAAATCACTCAGCTCATAGTTGATGCACAGCTTCCCGAAATCAAAAATCTTACTATAGAAGAGAAGGATTCAGAAATTAGAGGACTTCTTTCTGGAGAGAATCAAGTGATCCTAGAGTATTTAAAAAAAAGGCAGGCTTATTGTATTCAGCAAATGAACTTTGAATATGCGCAAAAACTTCAATTGGCTATTGAACAAATGTCATTATTCATTTATTTAATCACTCAGCAAAAAGAGGCACTATGTTCTAAGAAACTGCTATTATCTCTTCCTATAAATTCAGAGGAGACGAAACACTATTTCATATATTTTGGAAAAATTGTCGACGAGAAAATTACATCTTCTAAAGTGAAACCAGATTTCTCAGACGAAACTAAAAAAAAGCCCTCTCTCCCAACTTCTCTCAGGAAAAGTCAGGTAGATCCGTTGTTTATCCTAGCAAATTACATTAAGAAAGTAGTAGCCGGTAAAATTGAAGGAAGCGTCACTTGGGAAACTGAAAAAAGAACCGATAAAAACTAAGACATTTGCCTTAGTTTTTATCGGTTTCTTCATTTGTCTATTAGACTAGTGAAAAAGGTTTATTGAATTAAATCATAGATTTCCATCGCAACAATATCAATATTATCAAATTGGTATTGTTGTTGTGTATCTGCCTCGGTTAACTCAAACGTATCTGTTGACTTATCAAAAGTAACAGTACATTTTTCGACACCCTCTTTTTCAAAACGGCGAACTTGTACTTCGTTGTCAGTTGCTTCAGTCATTGCTTCTAAGCGTTTAATGATGGCAACAAGTTGTGAGTGTTTCATGCGAGTGGCCTCCCTTTCTCTATTCCTGTTATATTGTAACAAAAGCTGCGCATACTTGCATGATTTTTAGAAAAAAAATTGTAGATTTTTATTAATTTTTTTGTGGTTTTTTCCCAGAGTCCCACCAAAGCTTAATCAAAGCCTGTGTTCCGTCGTTTTCATATCCTTTTTCAGCTAATTGATTATATAAAGTTTTTGCTAAATCTGTAGAAGGTAGTTTTATAGATAACTTTTCTGATTCATCTAAAGCAATTTTCAAGTCTTTGATAAAGTGTTTCACGAAGAAACCAGCAGAGTAATCTTCTCTTAAAATTCTAGGGCCATAGTTTAACATTGACCAGTTGGCTGCACTTCCGCCACCTAGAGTATCAATCACTTTCTCTAAATCTAATCCCGCTGCTTGAGCGTACACAAGCATTTCTGTCATTCCAGTCATGGTTCCTGCGATCATAATTTGGTTAGCCATTTTTGTGTGTTGCCCTTTTCCTGCACCGCCATGAAGCATGAATGTCTTCCCAAAGCTTTCAAAAATCGGCAGTACTTTCTCATATATTTCTTTCTCACCGCCAACCATTATTGTTAGCGTACCATTTTTAGCACCTAAATCACCACCAGATACAGGGGCATCTAAAGCATAGGCACCTTGTTCTTGTGCTGTCTCTGCTATTTTTACTGCTAAAGTCGGTGTACTCGTCGTTAAATCAACGAGTATTTTCCCTTTCACATCTGCCTCAAAAATCCCTTGTTTACCGTAATAAATTTCTTCAACATCTTTAGGGAATCCTACCATTGTAAAGATAATATCACTTGCTTGAGTAACTAGTTTGGGCGTGTCATACCAAGTCGCTCCTAGCTGAACTAATTCATCTGTTTTACTTTTCGTGCGATTGTATACATTCACTTTAAAATCTTGCTTAAACATGTTTTTGATAATTGACGCACCCATCACACCAGTTCCAATAAAACCTATTTCCATTTGTCCATTCCTCCTAAAAATAAAAAATCCTTGTCTCTAGTATACTCTAGAAACAAGAATTTTCCTTAAAAATGAAATTATTTCTTTAAACTACTTAACTTTACTCGAATTTTTTCTATTGATGGCTCTAATTCTTTTTGCATAAGCTGTTGCTCATGATAATCAATCATATCCTGATAAAATGAAATCATCTCTTCACCAAAATGCGTAGAAGAAATTTCAAATAATTTTTCCTGTAAAACTGATTCATCGTGTTGTACAGACTTGTTCACGTAATTTATCAATGCTTGCGGAAAGGCTTCATCTGAATCAAATGTCTCTCCTAAAGAAGGATGACTAATCAAATGATTTAAATATGCATTTCCTTCCACAACTAACGGAGTACCTGCTGCCATAGCTTCTGTATACGTTAATCCCTGAGTTTCAGAGGTGGAGGTACTAACAAAGAAATCTGCCGCTTTGTAGTACAAGGCTACCTCATCATTAGGCACTTCTCCAACAAACTGTACATATTCAGAAATAGCTAGCTCTACAGCCATTTCTTGTAAAGACTCCATATACGGACCTTTGCCAACGATGACAAGTCTAGCATTTGGCAATGAGTCCAGTACCTTTGGAAATCCTTGAATAATCGCTTGAATATTTTTTTCATAAGACAATCTGCTTAAAGATAGAATCATCAACTGATCCTCATTTATCCCAAGGTGTGATCGAACTTCCTGGGTCATTTCTGCTGTGATATCAGAACGTTTAAACTTCTCAATATCAATTCCTGTAGGGATAATTCTCATCGGTGTAACCACCCCATAAGAACGCAAGGTTTCTATCACTCGTTCACTTGGACAAACCACTCCTGTCGTATGATTTGCAAATACTCTCGAAAAATATTTCACATGTGCAGGTCGTAAAACTTTTCCTTTCGCAATGTAATGCAGATAATCTTCATACATTGTATGATATGTATGAATAACAGGTATTTTCATTTTTTTCCCAACCATTTTACCAAGTAGTCCTGCACCAAACTCTGTATGTGTATGAATTAAATCTAACTCTAATTCTTTTGAAATTAAATATGCATACCACATTCCTCGAACAACAACTCTTCGATCTTTAAATGACACAAAGGGAACGCTAGGCATCCGAATCACATCTTCTTCAAATTTATCTGCATTGGGATCAGATGTCGTGAAAATATATACTTCATGACCATTCTTCTCGAGTTCTTCTTTTAATGTTTTGATTGAGGTTGCTACACCACTCACCTGGGGAAAATACGTGTCTGAAAAAAAGCCTATTTTCACAATGATTCCTCCAAACTATCCTAATGATATTTTTCATTAATAACGAATTCTAAAAATACTTAAATAATTGCAATATATTGAAACAAATTGAATGAATGAGACAATGATTCTTTGAATTTGTTATCCATATTATATCATAGCTGGTTTCTGTGTCACTCAATCTAAGGTCTTAGTTTTTCTAAAAAAACCTGATCTTACGCTTGAACCCCTCTAAATCAACCTTTATCTGTAAAAAATTACTTTTATATGACAAAACTGTTAGTTAAACAAACACGAGTTTATTGAGTAGAAATGGAAATTTTAGTTTATATTTCATACAAATGTGCTATTTTTTTAGCTTTTTTAAAAAAAAGTTTTATGGAAAATAAATTGCAAGTTTACAGAACGGTTAAACCAAATAGATGCCAATATCATTTGGAAATAACCAAATAATACTGTTGTTCCATACGCACCATTTGTTTTCAGCTCAATCTGTTCTGAACAATCAAAATCCTTATAAGCTTACAGAAAATAAAAAAGAATTTAAGACACTGTTACATGTCTAAACTCTTCAATTTCATATTTTTACTAAATAACAATGAAATGAGAACTTTTTTCACTACTCTGAAGGCTTGTTTTAAATTAAAAATCTTCACTTCATACGCCCATCTATAAACACTCGATTCTACTTTTGCACATTCGTTGACTTAGAAACCTCCAACTAGCAACTGACAGAGGTGTTCAAACAGCGCAAAAAAACGTAAGCGAGAACAATATCGAACTCACTTACGCTTCTATTAGTAATGATTAATCAACGTATTGGTTAACCAATTCAACGACTTCTTCCATTGTGTCACAATCATTTAGTGCACGGTTAGCAAGTTCAGCCATTTTGGTTGTATCCAGACGCTTCATTAAGCTACGAGTTTTAAGAATAGATGTAGCGCTCATAGAGAATTCATCTAATCCCATACCCATTAATAATGGAACTGCTGTTTGATCTCCAGCCATTTCTCCACACATACCAGCCCATTTTCCTTCAGCGTGTGCTGCATCAATTACATTCTTAATTAAACGTAAAATTGATGGGTTATATGGTTGATATAGGTAAGAAACGCGTTCATTCATACGGTCTGCAGCCATTGTATATTGAATTAAGTCATTTGTTCCAACACTGAAGAAGTCAACTTCTTTAGCAAATTTATCAGCAATTACTGCTGCTGCTGGAATTTCAATCATAATTCCTACTTGGATCGTATCAGAAACTTTCGTTCCTTCACTTTCCAATTTTTGTTTTTCGTCTACAAAGATTTGTTTTGCAGCACGGAATTCTTTCAGTGTGGCAACCATAGGGAACATAATACGCAAGTTACCATGAACAGATGCACGAAGCAACGCACGCATTTGCGTACGGAACATGTCGTCTCCTTGTTCTGATAAGCTGATACGCAATGCTCGGTAACCCAAGAAAGGATTCATTTCATGTGGTAATTGCAAGTAAGGTAATTCTTTGTCTCCACCAATATCCATTGTACGAACAACGACTGGTTTTCCTTCCATTCCTTCCAATACTGCTTTATAAGCTTTATATTGGTCCTCTTCAGTTGGAAAATCTGGTGAATCCATATATAAGAATTCAGTACGATACAATCCTACAGCTTCTCCTCCATTGTTATGAACTCCTTCTAAATCTTTAGGTGTTCCAATGTTTGCTGCTAATTCAAAATGTTTGCCATCAGCAGTCACTGTAGCTGCATTTTTTAATTTTTCCCACTCTGCTTTTTGAGCAGCAAAAGCATCTCCAGCTTTAATAAATTCAGCTTTTTGGTCTTCAGTAGGGTCAATAATGACATCCCCTTCAATCCCGTTAACAGCTAAAATATCATTTGCTTTAACTTTTGCTGTAATCTCCATCGTTCCAACAATTGCTGGAATTTCAAGAGAACGTGCCATAATTGCAGAATGTGACGTACGTCCGCCAATATCAGTGACAAACGCTTTAACGTACTTACGATCTAATTGAGCTGTGTCACTTGGTGTTAAATCATGTGCCACAACAACAACTTCTTCATTAATCATAGACGGATTAGGTAAAGTAACACCTAACAAGTGAGCCAAAATACGTTTTGCAACATCTCGGATATCCGCAGCTCTTTCTTGCATGTACGCATTGTCATCCATCGCTTCAAACATACCAATATACATATCAGTAACTTCTTTTAAAGCAGACTCAGCATTTACCTTATTGTCTTGAATATTTTGTTTGATTTGACCAACCATTTCTGGATCTGAAAGAACCATCAAGTGGGCATCAAATACTTGCGCTTCTGCTTCACCGAGGCTTTGCGCTGCTTTTTCCCGAATTGCTTGTAATTCTTCAGTAGATTTTGCCAAGGCATTGTCTAGGCGAGCTTCTTCAGCAGCAGTATCTTCTACTGTTACTTTACTGAATGATAAATCCGGTTGAACTAGCAGGTAAGCTTTTGCTACGGCTACGCCATCGCTTGCGGCAATCCCTTTTAGCATTTCAACCATTATTCAGATAATCCTTCTTTCTGCATTGTTTCAACGATAGCAGCCATTGCATCTGCTTCGTCAGCACCTTCTGCAGTGATTGTTACGTCAGAACCTTGGCCAACACCAAGAGACATAACACCCATAATAGATTTAAGATTTACTGATTTACCTTTGTACTCTAAGTTAATATCAGAGTTAAATTTGCTAGCTGTTTGTACTAATAATGTAGCTGGACGTGCATGAATCCCTGTTTCTGCTACTACGTGAAATTGTTTGTTTTCCATGTTAATCGGTCTCCTTTATAATAAAAGTGTATTTTTATTGTGAGGGTTTTCTTTTTTTACAGCCTAATAGAACCGTGAAAATTTCTACCCTTTCAATTGTAAAGATTACCATTTTTTTGTTAACGATACAACACTTTTCCCTCAAAATGAGCCAAAAACCCTCCTATTTCATAATATTTCCAATATTCAGCAATTCAATTGGTCTTTTCCCCCTATTCTTTAGTAAGGAGAGATTCGTTTCTTTATATCCATTTTCCACTAAAATATATCCATTTTTTGAACTACTAATCCATCGTTTTTTTATTCTGAAAAAAGGAACCTATTCTCCTCCATTTTTTGAAGTTTAAAAACTTGCATGCGTAAAAAAAATAAGTATAATAAACTTAAAGGTCAAATTTGGTCAATGAATTCTTCACTTCTATATATCGGCCGAATTTACCAAGCGTTTTCTTTTTACAAAAAGAGAAATTTCGCGATAAACTACTAGTAACAATCATTCTGAAAGGACGTGAAGGATTTATGCTTTGTATTAATTGTGGAACAAATGAAGCAACCATTCACCTATACGCGAATGTTAATGGTCAACGCAAACAACTCGACTACTGCCAGAGTTGCTATCAAAAACTAAAAAATGAACGAAATGGAGAACAGCCACGTATGACACAACAAGACCCATTTGGTTTCGGCAGTTTAGACGATTTATTCCGTTCAATGTCACGCCAAATGCAAAACCAAGGTATTCCTAATGAACAGACTCCTCCTACTCAATTTGGCGGAGGTAATAATTTTAATAATGGTCAACCTCCACATGGTGGACAACCTGCAAAGGGCCTTTTAGGTGAGTATGGTATTAATATTACTGAACTTGCTCGTAAAGGTGAAATCGATCCTGTCGTTGGTCGTGATGAAGAAATTAAACGTATTATAGAAATCTTGAATCGCCGTACTAAAAATAACCCTGTCCTGATTGGTGAACCTGGTGTAGGTAAAACAGCGGTTGTCGAAGGACTGGCACAAAAGATTATTGATGGGGATGTTCCTCAAAAACTTATGGATAAAGAAGTCATTCGATTAGATGTCGTTTCTTTGGTTCAAGGAACAGGAATACGAGGTCAATTTGAAGAACGAATGCAAAAATTGATTGAAGAAATTAAGCAAGCTGAAAATGTCATCTTATTTATAGATGAGGTGCATGAAATCGTCGGTGCTGGTTCTGCTGGAGATGGGAATATGGATGCAGGCAATATTTTAAAACCTGCTCTAGCTCGTGGAGAATTACAGATGGTAGGTGCTACGACTCTAAATGAATATCGTATCATCGAAAAAGATGCCGCTCTTGAGCGTCGTATGCAGCCTGTTCGTGTAGATGAACCAAGTGTGGAGGAAACAATTTCCATTTTACAAGGATTACAAAAACGATATGAAGATTTTCATCATGTGAAATATACAGATGAAGCGATTAAATCTGCAGCTGTTCTTTCAAACCGCTACATTCAAGATCGATTTTTACCTGATAAAGCCATTGATTTACTAGATGAATCTGGTTCTAAAATGAACTTAACGATTCAAATTGTTGATCCAAAAATGATTGAGAAAAAATTGGCAGATGCAGAAGCGCAAAAGCAACAAGCTTCTCAAGAAGAAGATTTTGAAAAAGCTGCCTATTACCGAGATCAAATCAACAAACTGCAAACGATGAAGGATAAACAAGTAAGCGATGAAAAAACACCTGTCATCACTGAAAAAGATATGGAGCAAATTGTTGAACAAAAAACTGGTATTCCTGTAGGGGAGCTCAAAGAAAAAGAACAAACACAATTGAAGAATCTTTCTGATGATTTGAAAAAACATGTAATTGGACAAGATGAAGCAATTGAAAAAGTTTCAAAAGCTATCCGCCGGAATCGTGTGGGTCTAGGAAAGCAAAACCGTCCTATTGGCTCTTTCTTATTTGTAGGTCCAACAGGAGTCGGAAAAACGGAACTAGCAAAACAACTTGCTTATGAAATGTTTGGTTCAGAGGATTCAATGATTCGCTTTGATATGTCTGAGTATATGGAAAAACACAGTGTCTCTAAACTTATTGGCTCACCTCCTGGCTATGTCGGCTATGATGAAGCAGGTCAGCTAACTGAGAAGGTACGCCGTAATCCATACAGCTTAATTCTTTTAGATGAAATTGAAAAAGCGCACCCTGATGTCCTTCATATGTTTTTACAAATTCTTGATGATGGACGACTAACAGATGCGCAGGGTCGAACAGTAAGCTTCAAAGATACATTAATTATAATGACAAGTAACGCTGGTACAGGAAACGTGGAGGCTAATGTTGGTTTTGGGGCTGCACGAGAAGGGGTTACTCGCTCCGTGTTAAACCAATTGAACAATTACTTTACCCCAGAATTTCTTAACCGTTTTGACGGGATTATTGAATTCAAGTCATTAAGCAAAGAAAACTTGATGAACATTGTTAGTCTAATGTTAGATGAAGTAAACCACTTGCTTATCTCTCAACATCTTACTATTGATGTACCCGAAAACGTGAAGGAAAAACTGGTAGATTTAGGATATGATCCTTCCATGGGTGCACGTCCATTGAGAAGAACCATCCAAGAACAAATTGAAGATGGTATTGCCGAATTTTATCTAGATCATCCAACTATCCATGATTTGAAAGCAAAATTAGATAAGGATGGAAAAATTCTTATCACATCTAAACCTGAACGTCTAGTGAAGGAATCAAGCGACGTTTCCGATGAACCTGCACCACAATAAAATTATTTTGTTATAAGACTAAGTGCCTATAAACAGGCACTTAGTCTTTTTTGTACGCTTACTATTAGAATCAACTTACTCTTTTATTGTTTTTTTTGGGTATTTTTAAGTCAAAATTCTTCCTATTTTCATAAAAAAATTTTATAATAGAAACAGAATATACTAAGATTCAAATTTACTTAGTGAGGTGAGCAGCATGAAACTCGTAAACGTTACAAATAGCCATTCTAGATTGGTTATGAATCAATTAGAAAACACAGATGCTGAGATGGTTAAGGTTTACTCTGCTGGTAATACGACAGTTGTCTATACTTCTGCGCTAATGCATGATGAAATTCTGATTGTTAATAAAAAGCGTAACCTGAAATCTTCAGAAATTGAAGAAATCAAATCCCATTTTATTAAAAAATTGACTGCTGACTCTTATCGTTTAGATGAGATTAAAACAGTTGAAATGGATGGAACGATAGAAATATCTATTCCTAAAGTGAATCAACGAAATGGCGTCGCAATTTAGATTTTTATAACTAAAAGAAGGAGCAAAACGAAACTACACTCGTTTTGCTCCTTCTTTTTCAATTCATATATGACAGGAAATGAATCTTTTTATACTCGAATTCCATGTCTAGATTGGTCTACTCGATTTCAATCCTGCTACTTCATTTCTAAATATTTTTATTTAGCATAAATGAACGTATCTTTCTGTTTTCCCTAGATTAATTTTCCAGCAACAAACTATCTATCTTCTTCTGAATATGATGAAGCATCTGCATATTTTCCGTATCCAGAATATAGTAAGGTCTCGTCATAGGTTCAGGCAAAAACTTCGTAGCTGAGCTTAATAGTAAATCGTATTCCTTATCAAGCTTATTCCCACAAATTTCAATCTCTATTCCTGTTATTTGTTTCAGATGATAGAACAAAAAATGTAAGAGACTTTCATCTTGAACTCCTGCTATTCCTAAATGAACAGTCTTTTTTACCTTTTTTTCTTCAAAATAGGGTAACACAATCGCTGAAAGTAAAATCAACAAGTCCTCTCTTTCTTTCAAACGAGCTGACTCAAATCTATATTCCCGATCTAAGAACTGATTAATCTTTTTTTTCAATTTAAGCAGCATAGGATGATAATGAGTCATTAATGTACTTGTTGAAAGATTGTAGCTAAACACTACTTCAGGAAAAACATCTTTCTTTAAAAATAAGTTAAATAAATCAATCCAGATTAATTTATTCTGTTCAGACGAAATCTTTGTAGAAAATAATTCTTTTACACAAAAATCATAAAAATTCTGTGTATGCTCGCTGACTACTTTATTGGTTTCAAGATACTTTTTGACATATTTCAATCGAGGATCATGAATCGAGAAATACTGAATTTTATAGAACATCGCATAGCCTATAAAATGATTTTCTCGTTGAATTGCTGTTTCACTCAATTTTTGCTCAGTCAAGATTTCCCTGAATTTTTTGTTAATCACAGGCAAGGAAAACGTCTGGAAAATATTCTCATCTATAACATAGCCTTGTTGAATCCTTAAGAGCGCCACTCCCTGATAAACATTCCATTCCTTCTCCTCTCCATAAATCATCCAACGGCTATCTTCTGGCGAAAATAACTCTTCCATGTGTAATTCTTTTTCTTTTGCAAAATAGTTTGTTAAATCTTCCCCAAAAGAGACATACCATATAAAGTGAGTGATAATCATACGAATAACACTCTCTTTTCCAGTAAGCTTCATTTGTAAGCAATTCAGTCGGATATGACTCTCCTTTAAATACGAAATAAGGGGTCGCAATCGTCTCATAACAGAGGACTGACTTAGTTTTTCTTCTATACAAAAATCAGCCATACTCTTATTGGGATAGAGAATAGTTGATAATAAGAAGCGGTAAGATAAACTTTGTCTACATAAAAAACGCTGATAATCCTCAAAATAAGGAATATCTCCTTTTATCTCTATTTTGTCTCTGTCATTTAGAAGATGAAAATGTGGATCTAACTGTTGTAATTCCATATCCATCGAGTGGATAAGCTTGGAAGTTTTCACATATGAAAATCCTAACTCATTCTCAAAAAAATAGATGGGATACTGTCCTTTCCCTAGTTCACGAACCCTGTTTAAAATTTTCAACTTTGTTTTTCCTTCTTCGTTTAACAAGATATTCTGTACCATATAAGCGCTCCTTTATAGTAATAATTCATATAATACCATGCAAAAATCGATATTTTGAAAAAATGAATTATCGAATAAAGGATAGATTTTCGACCAAAAAAAAAGAATACTTGCTTTATCTTTTTAAAAGAGTAAGGAAAATGATTAATTAACCATTTTGAAAGATTAACCATCCCCATCCTCTACTTTTTTGACTAACTATTTGCTAAAAAGATTTGATAAATTATTCGTTGGATAAAATGTGGAATCAGCTATCAGAAGCTGTTTTTTTATTCTTAATGTTAGACATCCGTTTTATTTTACTTTATACTTTTTTAGAAATTCTTTACATTTTTTTGGTATCAGTAAAAGAAACGTAGTAAGTCATATTCTCATTGGATTTCTCTTATTTTATAGCTATTTTTTCTCCGCAAGTATCCCTTTCTTCTTATTTCTAGAGGAAAGCAAGTACTGCTGTCTTGTAGACTAAGTGTTTTTTCTCTATGATAAAACTACATTAACGAAAGGAACGTACACAATGGAATTTGGTGAAAAAATAAAGGAATTAAGAAAAAATAATCAATTAACACAGGAGGCATTTGCTTTACGTTTAGGTGTCACTCGGCAAGCAGTTTCTAATTGGGAAAATAACCGGAATCTTCCTGACTTGGAGATGCTCATCCTTATTTCTAGTATGTTTTACATTTCGCTTGATGAATTGATTTTAGGAGGAAAAAATAGAAACATTATGGCAGAAAAATTAATTAAAGATGGTAGCGAGACAAGAAGAGCTAAATTTAATATGATTACCGCAGTAATTGGTACTTTTCTACTCTTTTTTGGATTTGCTTGCTTTTTTATTAAAGCAAGTTCAGTAGAATATATTGACTCGTCAGGAATTCTACACGAAAATTTTTATCTTATTCCTATTGGGTTTTTATTCCTTTTTTCGGGAGTTCTCGTACTCACTTTTTCAACGGCAAAGTTTGTTCGTTCTCATTTCAAAAAATAGTATTGAAATAAAAACAGCGACCTCAAATAGTAGCTTGCACTATTGAGATCGTGTTACTTGGAATAAAGTCGTTAGTATAAAAGAAGCTTTGTTATAAATCCTTGTATGATTAATATATAACCTAAAAGAAGGTGAGACATAACCAATTAAGTTATACCTCACCCTAATAAACTCTTACTAAAGGACGGAAAGAGAAGGAACTCATCTACACTACGTGATGAGTTCCTTCTCTTCGTTTCGCTCTCATCATCTTCTACGCATGATACATACTTGAGTTGAAGGCTTCTATCCCGATCTCTTCATAAAATCCACTGCTGATGAGCGATATGTCGTGTAGACATACTCCTTCGCCTATACAGATTTATTCTATAGTAGAGTTTTTAATTCTACATCTGGATACTTGTCTGCAAACCAACGCATTGCAAATTGATTTTCAAATAAGAATAAAGGCTGATCGAAACGATCTTTCGCCAAAATATTTCTACTTGAGCTCATTCGTTCATCTAGATCTTCAGGTTTAATCCAACGGGCAATCTTACTTCCCATCGGTGTCATCACAACCTCAGAATTATATTCATTTAACATACGATATTGAAATACTTCAAATTGAAGCTGTCCAACAGCTCCGATAATGTACTCATCAGTTAAATATGTTTTATACAGCTGAATGGCACCTTCTTGTACTAATTGATAAATTCCTTTGTGGAAGGACTTTTGTTTCATAACATTTTTTGAAGCAACTTTCATAAAGAGCTCTGGCGTAAATGATGGCAGTTCCTCATAAGCTACTTTTAATTTTCCTTCATAGATTGTATCCCCAATTTGGTAATTTCCGGTATCATATACACCAATAATATCACCAGCAACAGCCTCTTGTACATTTTCTCTGGTATCCGCCATAAATTGAGTCACATTGCTTAATTTCATTTTCTTATTTGTTCGTTCTAAAACAACATCCATTCCTCGCTCAAAAGTTCCAGAACAAATACGTACAAATGCGATTCTATCTCGATGAGCAGGGTTCATATTTGCCTGTATTTTAAAAACAAACCCCGAAAATTCTTCTTCATAAGGACTTACTGCTTCGCCGGACTCTGTTTTGTGGGCATGTGGCTTGGGAGCAAACTGCAAGAATGTTTCTAACATCGTTTGAACACCAAAATTTGTAAGTGCTGAGCCAAAAAATACAGGCGTTTGATTTCCTGCTGCAATTTTTTCTACATCAAATGCATCACCAGCTTCTTTTAACAACTCTACTTCCTCTAAAACCTGCTGATAGATGCCATCTTCTGAAAGCTTATGATCTGCTGGAATTTGACCATCTTCATTTAGAGGAATGAATCGTTCTCCATCATAATTTTCTGGACGATATAATTCCACTCGTTTATTATGAATATCGTAAAGTCCCTCTAGCCCTTTTCCCATACCAATAGGCCAGTTCATTGGATACGATTCAATATCTAACAACTCTTCCAGCTCTTCTAATAAATCGAGAGGCTCGCGACCATCTCGATCTAGTTTATTGATAAAAGTAAAGATAGGAATTCCTCTTTTTTTGACAACTTGAAAAAGCTTTTTGGTTTGAGCTTCAATCCCTTTAGCACTATCAATTACCATAACTGCACTATCAACAGCCATTAACGTCCGATACGTGTCCTCAGAAAAATCTTCATGCCCTGGTGTATCCAAGATGTTCACACGTTTTCCTTCGTAATCAAATTGCATTACTGAGCTGGTTACAGAAATCCCACGTTGTTTTTCTATTTCCATCCAGTCAGATTTTGCAAAGTTTCCTGTTTTCTTTCCTTTTACAGTTCCAGCTTGGCGGATAGCACCACCAAATAAAAGCAGCTGTTCTGTTATCGTTGTTTTCCCAGCATCCGGATGGGAAATAATAGCAAATGTTCGACGAGCATCAACTTGTTCGTTTAATTTAGGATTATTCATTTTCGGCTCCATTTCTGTTACTTAAAGTAGATGAGGTTTCCCTCCATAGATCTTATAAAATTCAAAGTGGCAAACACTCGAATTCTCTAACTAGCCCAGTATATCATGGAATCTATAGAAAAATAAATACTTGTTCTCTGTAATTTTCCCTTTTTCTTAATTCTTATTAAATTTTCTCACTAGTTCTCTTTACATTCTATATAAATAGGAAAAACCAGCAGAATTCATTAACAATTCTACTGGTTTTTGATTATCTTCTTGGTTCATCTTCGTCAAATTCTTTACGAAATAGCCGACGTTCTTCCTCTGGTTCAACCTCTTTGTCTTCAGGATCATGGAAAAATACACGAAGTACAAGAACTCGAGACCCTTCCATCTCCTCAGAAATTAATGTGATATTATCTACATCAAAGGATAATTTTTCACCTTCATCTGGTATAGTTCCTAAAGCAGTAATCAAGTAGCCCGCCATTGTATCAACATCGCTCATATGCAAGTCCGTTTCAAAAACCTCATTAAACTCGTCAATTAGCATTCTACCTTGTACCAGAAACTCATTTTCTCCAACTTTTTCATAAAGCTTCTCTACTTCATCAGATTCATCATCGATTTCACCAACGATTTCTTCTAATAAATCCTCTAACGTTGCTAATCCAACAACCCCGCCATATTCATCTAGTAAAATGGCCATTTGGTTTTGCGTTTTCTTTAATTCATAAAGAAGATCATCAATAAAAATAGTCTCAGGTACGAATAAAGGTTCTTGAATAATTTGTCTTAAATCTAAATTATCAAATCCATTTATATGCGCAGCTTTTAATAGATTTTTCGTATGAAGTACACCCACTACTTTATCTTTATCTTCATCGTAAACGGGGATTCTTGAATAGTTTTCTGAAAGAACCTCGTTAATATTCTCTTGAATTGTATCATTGATATCAATCATAAATGCGTCCGTACGTGGAACCATCACTTCACGGGCAACCTTTGTATCTAGAGAAAAGACACCTTGTAACATCTCTAATTCATCATTATCTAAAACACCTTCAGTTTCCAACATATACCGCATTTCATCACGCGTCATCTTAGAGTCCTCATCATCAAATTCCATTGGTGTTAGACGAGATAATAGATTCGTTGAAGCAGATAGCAACCAGACAAACGGCTTGGCTACAATTCCAATCCCTCTGATAAACCCAGAAGTTGCTTTTGCTACTTCTTCTGACTTGTTTAGCGCAATTCTTTTTGGATATAACTCTCCAAAAACAATGGACACATACGTTAAAATTGCTAAGACAATAATATTCGCAATATTTTTCCCAGCACTACCACCGCCAAGATAGGGTGCTAGTTTCACAGATAGCGTATCGGCCAATGATGCTCCTGATAAAATGTTAACCAAAGTAATTCCGACTTGAATTGTTGACAAGAAATTATTTGGGTCTTGCAGTATTTTTAGTAGTTTTTGTGATTTTACATCTCCATCCCCAGCTTTTTGCTCCACACGGTTTTTATTAATTGAAACCACCGCAATCTCTGAAGCAGCCAAAAAGGCGTTAATCAGTGTTAAAACAACTAATAGTAAAACTTGCGCTAATAGCGACTGACTGTCAGGGTCAGCATTCATAATAGCATTCTCTCCTTATAGTTTTCATTTGTTTTTTATAGAAAAAAACGTGGCTAAAAGTAGCCACGTTAAAATGTTATCATAAAGCGAATTCCATTGCAATATAAACTATTCTTCCAATGGATTCTCTTCTTCTTTTGTTTTCCCATAATCTTCTCGAACAACCTTTACAACAAAAGCCACAATTGTTTTACAGATGGCATAAAAAGGGATTCCTAAAAAGATACCAAGCAGACCGGCAAGGTTTCCTGCAACTAACAATACTAAAATAATTGTTAATGGATGGATTTGAAGTGATTTTCCGATAACATTTGGATAGATAATATTCCCGTCAAGCTGTTGAACTACTAAAACAACTACACAACACATTAGCGCTTGAAAAGGTGAATTGAACACCGTTACTAAAAATGCTGGGGCAAGCCCTAGATAGGGACCCAAATAGGGAATAAGATTTGTTAATCCAGCAATAACACCAAATAAAAATGCATAATCTACCCCTAAAATGAGATATCCTAAAAAAGTAAAGGTTCCAACGAATACACATTCAATTGCCTGACCACTGATATAATTCGCAAGTGTTTGATTTAATTGTCCCAACAGTTCGACAATCTGTGTTCGTCGTGCTTCTGGAAAGAATCGTTTTATATTTGGAACAAGTCGTTTTGAATCCTTCAGCATATAAAATAAAATAAATGGTACGGTGAAGATAACCATTGTTGTGGAAGCAATCGTTCCAACAATTGACCCCAAGCCACTCGATAAGCCGCTTAAAAAGTTTTGGATAATATCGCCATAGGATAAATCTAATTGTTCAATATACTTTTTAATATCCACTTCTTTAAATAGTGGAAGATTGCTCATCTCTGTTAACCAAGCCTGAGTATTTTTCACGATTGTTGGCATATTAGAAGCCAGTGATGATATTTGGTTAATCAAACTGGGGATAAAACTAAGAAAAATCCAAACAATCGCCAATACCAATAGCACGAATACAAGAATGATTGCATAGATTCGTGGGATTTTAAACCGCATCAAAAATTTTACAATAGGATTTAAAAGGTAAAACAAAAAACCAGCAATTAGCACCGGAGCAAATAATGTAGAGAAAAAAGTCCCCACTGGAGCAAATAAAAAGTTAATTTTGGTCAACATAAACGCGAAAGTCGCGATAATTAAAAGCTCTAATGACCAAAACATTAATTTAGAATTTCGAAGTTTTTCAAACAAACTATTTCCTCCTTTCTTTTCTAGTTTAAGTATAAAACATCTTTCTATAAAAAGCTTGTCTCACCCTATCTAAGTTATTTTTCTCTCATTTGATAGTTGCCAATGAAAAACTTTTGTTTATACTAAAGTAGAATAGGAGTGAAGAATATGAAAGTCGTTCAAACAAAAGATACGCTAAATACGATTTATCTGGATGCATTACGCATACGAAACCAGGTCTTTGTAGTGGAACAGGGTGTTCCTCTTCAACGTGAAATTGATAAGGATGAGGCTTACGCAGTTCATTTCGTTCTTTATTCCGATGATCAGGAAGCTATGGCAACCGTTCGTTTGTTACCTTTGGAAAAAAATGAATTAAAATTACAACGAATGGCTGTTCAAAAAAAATTTCGTGGACACGGCTATGGAAAACAACTGATTTCAGAGGCAGAAAAATTTGCGAAAGAACAGGGCTTCAATAAAATTAAATTAGGAGCTCAAAAGACTGCTATTAGCTTCTATCAAGAAATGGGTTATAAAAGTTATGGCGAACCGTTTATTGATGCAGGAATTGAACATCTCAGTATGGAAAAAGATCTACAATAAAATATATCACACGCTTTTCCGTATTCCCCATACCGCAAATGGTTAGTAATTCAAGGTGGTAGTCCTTTTATGTAAAGAGATGGAAAGCTAAGTTTTTTTATGGTTTCTTTTTCATTATTTAATGATAACTCCCAAATTCTTGCTTTATTCTTATTTAACACACTACAAAAAGACTGCCAAGAATTTTCTTGGCAGTTACTTCTTATTTACGTGACAATTGCTTGTAGCGATCATACCAAATATCAATATAGCCTTCAGAGAATGGGCCTTTTTCATTATTAATCCAATCTACAAGGATTTTTACGTTTTCCTTTAAAATAAAATCAATATCACTAGGATACTCCATTATTTTGCTGTGGAATTCATATTCATCCACATCAAGCAAACGTTTTTCACCATCAGGAAATACTTTGATATCTAAATCATAATCAATGTATTTCAAGGCTTCTTCATCGAGTAAATAAGGAGAAGCAAGATTACAATAATATGAAACACCCTTTTCTCTAATCATTGCTATTACATTGAACCAGTATTTTTTGTGAAAATACACAATTGCTGGTTCACGAGTCACCCAACGTCGTCCATCTGACTCAGTTACTAGTGTATGATCGTTTACGCCAATCATAGAATACTCGCTTGTTTTTAATACCATGGTATCTCGCCACGTCCGATGCAAATTGCCATCGTGCTTGTAACTTTGAATTGTTACAAACTCGCCTTCTCTAGGAACTCGCATAGTAACCCTTCCCTCAACAGATACCTGTTTTTTGTTTGGGTGTTTAGTACACCGACATCGTAAATTATTATAACAATAATTTCTTACTTTGCCTACTAATGATTTCCATGCGTCTCATTTTTCTTTAGTTGTTCGACTAGCTTCATCTGCGGTTTAGGAAATACCAAAGAGTTAAAATCGCTTTGCACTAGCCATTGACTCCTATTTTCTGTAGTAAATTCTTTTTTTGATCGTCCATAAAATAAAAGAATATGCCATTTTAAATGACTAAAGATATGAGTAACTTCTCCCAAATGTCGTTTCTGCCAAATTACAGGGTATTCAGGGAAAATTGTTAATTCTTCATCTTCCGCTACTGAATCAAACAAAGTCATCTCTGCTTCTTTTTCCCACTGTTTTTTATAGGTCTGATACTCAAATTCAGAAACCTCTATTAGTGGAAATGTCCACATATTTGCCAAAAGACCCGTTTTTTCTCTTTGTTTTAAATAAAATTCACCATCATCATTTTCAATCGCACCTGCTAAGTAGTAAACATTTTTGGGCTTTGCCTTTTTTGATTTCACAGGAAAGTCAGTCTGTATGCCCTTTGAAAAAGCGCTACAATACGTTTGAATCGGACATTCTTCACACTTTGGGGAGGTAGGTTTACATATACGTGAGCCCAAATCCATCAAGGCTTGATTAAACTCACCTGGATGTTGCTCATCGATAATTGCGCGCATCGCTTCGTCAAATATTTTTCTACTGCTAGTCTTTGCAATGTCTTCTTCTATACAAAATAGACGACTAACTACCCGCATAACATTGCCATCTATTGCAGGCTCAGGTAATCCAAAAGCTATACTCCCAATTGCTCCTGCAGTATACGGCCCTATTCCCTTTAACTTGCTAATCTCTTCAATGGTATCAGGCATTTTCCCATCATGTTCTTCAATAATTTGTTTTGCCGCAGCTTGAATATTCCTTACACGCGAGTAATAGCCTAAGCCTTCCCAAGATTTCAAAAGCTTATCTTCAGCTGCATTTGCAAGGTCTTCAATGGTTGGAAACCACTCCATAAATCGATAAAAATAGTCAATAACTGTTTCTACCCTTGTCTGTTGAAGCATAATTTCAGAAATCCAAATTCTATAAGGATCTTGGTTCACTCGCCAAGGAAGATTCCTTTTCTCGCGTTCATACCATTCAATGAACGTCTGTTGAAATTGTTCTTTCTTCTTTTTGTCCCATTGTTCCCAAATTTTTTCTTTAGTCATTACTTACTTCCTTTTCATCCAAATATCGCTGTATGTCATCGAAACTGTAACCTTTTTGATAAAGAGACTGCTTTATCTTCATATTTCTTTTTGAAGCGTCTAAACGCTCGTGACGGCACCACAGCTTATCTGCCTGTTGTACTAGAATTGCATACTCTTCTTCTTCCTCTATTTCAAAAGGAATTCTTTCCATCACGCTTGTAATTACATCAGGAGAAAATCCTTTTTGCATCAACGTTTGTCTAACCTTCTGCATGGTTTCTCTTTGACTCTTTCCATGAATTTTTTTCAAACTCTTTTCCGCAGTATGCTGAGCAACTTCAATCTGAGAGTCTTTAGGATAAAACGTCAGTGCTTGTTCAATTTCCTCTGGTTTTAGTCCCTTTAGCTTTAATTGCTGACTAATTGTTTGAGGACCTTTATCACTAATCCTTACCTGCGTACGGACATAACTTTCACCATAAACTAAATCATTTATCAAGGTTAATTCTTTCAATTTTATGACTATTTTATCACGATCGTCTCGCTCAATCTCTTTTTCTTTTAAATAAGTCCGAACTTCTTTTTCTGTCCGAAGCTGATAGCTTAAATAATTCATCGCCATCTGTAAACCGTAATCATAACCTCCGCTTTTTCTTATCTCATCAAGGGTCTGCTCCGAGATTTCCTGTCCCTTTAGTAAACGATAACGAACAAGAATATCCTCTGAAACACGCAAATCCTCACCTTCGGATAGCTGAATAGTATAAAAAGGACCTTTTCCCTTTGCAATTCTGACAACCGTAATCATTTTATCACTCCTCATCGAACGTACATTCTACTATACCATAGAATCTCTCACAAATCGAAAAAACTGTGGTAAACTATCCTTAGTTCATTTTTATATAAGCAAGGAGAAATTATGACAACAATTGTGAAAATGGGGCAAACTATCCCTTTGAAAATTAAACGATTAGGAATTAATGGCGAAGGAATCGGTTACTATAAACGTCTGATTATTTTCGTCCCCAACACTCTTCCAAAAGAAGAAGTTCAAGTGAAGATTACAAAATTGACGCCAAAATTTGCTGAAGCGACTCTTGTAAAGATTCTTAAAGAAAGCAAAGAGCGCGTAGAACCTCCCTGCAGCGTGTATGAGGCTTGTGGTGGCTGCCAACTCCAGCACCTTTCTTATCCTGCGCAACTTGATTTTAAACGTGATTTATTGAAGCAATCTCTAGAAAAATTCAAACCTGAAAATTATACATCCTACGAACTACGTCCGACACTAGGAATGAAAGACCCGTGGCATTATCGAAATAAAGCACAATTTCAGCTCAGACAAAATCCTCAAACAAAGCGTGTAGAGGCAGGGTTGTATCGTGCGGATTCTCATGATTTGGTATCTATAGATAACTGTCTCGTTCAAGAAAAACAGACAACTAATGTTATGAATACTATCGTACAACTTTTGAACAAATATGAACTACCCATTTACGATGAGCGCAAAAACAGCGGAATCTTCCGAACAATTATGGTACGTATTGGTATTCAAACACAGGAAATTCAAGTTGTATTCATCACCTCAACGCCAAAATTTCCACAGAAGAATGCTTTAATCAGAGAAATGAATCAACGCCTGCCGAAAGTTGTTTCTATTATGCAAAATGTTCAAAGTAAAAAAACTTCACTAATTATGGGAGAAGATACATTTCATCTATGGGGGAAAGAAGCTATTGAAGAACAAATCAATCAAGTTGTATTTGATCTTTCTGCTCGAGCTTTCTTTCAGTTAAACCCTCAGCAAACAAGTGTACTTTATGAAGAAGGCATCAAAGCACTTGATTTGAAAAAAGAGGAAACAGTAGTGGACGCTTACTGTGGCGTTGGAACGATTGGTCTAAGTATTGCAGGCTTGGCAAAAGAAGTGCGAGGAATGGATACGATTGAACAAGCCATCTTCAACGCGCAAGAGAATGCCGCACGTTTAGGATTTTCAAACACACATTACGAAGTAGGAACTGCTGAAGAGCTATTACCTAAATGGTTTAAAGAAGGATTTAAACCCGATGCACTCATTGTTGATCCCCCACGTACAGGGCTAGACAGCAAATTACTAACAGCACTCAAAAAACAACCTCCTAAAAAGATGGTTTATATCTCTTGCAATGTATCTACACTTGCACGTGACTTAAAAGAACTGACAACTGTCTTTACTGTGGATTATCTACAATCAGTAGATATGTTTCCTCAAACTGCACGTTGTGAAGTCGTTGTGAAATTATCAAAAAAATAAATAGTTTAACGCTTGAAAAAAGAACGACCTAGATTGCTTTACAAAATATTCTACTGACTAAAGCTTGGAAGCTAGACTCTCATCACCTTACTTTCTTAATGAAAAGAGGTAGATAACTGATTTTTGAGAGAACGCAAAAAGGCTCGCCTGTATTATTTGATGACAATCTGAAAGAGACTGGAAAGTCCATCAGCTTTGATGGACTTTCCAGTCTCTTTACCGTTTAAATATAATCGACAAATCTTGCTCTAAACTTCATGTGTAAATGGCTACCTAATATTAAAAGAATTAACACCATACACCAGAATATTAACCCGTATGTTCCTTTTTCCCAGAACCAGCCTCGTGATAAAAATGTATCTCGAAATCCTTCGATGATATAATAAAAAGGATTTAGTTTTAGTACATTTACCAGTTTATCTGGTAAGTTTCTGTTGTTAATATCCCAAATTGGACCAGAAACATAGAAAAGCAACCGCAAAACTGACTGCAAAAAGATATGATAATCACGTATCAAGACCGTGATTGTGGCATTTAATAGACCAAATGCAAACATAAATACAATCATACAAAAAAAGTAATAGATATACTGTATCCAATATATGGACGGAGTAACACCCGATACAAACAAAGTAACTAATAAAATTCCAATCATTGGAAAATAAGAGGACAGATTACTTACAATATTTATTGTAGGAAGAACACTTACTGGAAATTTCATTTTTGCAACCATTCCTACTTGTCGATGAATACTGTTAGAAGCACCTAATACTGAAGTATTCATGTAAAACCATGCAATAATCCCCGTAAGCATCCATACAAAGAAAGGAACACCGCTTATCTCCCGGCTTCCATTAACACCAACACCAAAAACCAAATAATAGATACCAACTTGAATCGCGGGATTCAATATTTGCCATGCAAGTCCCAGATAATGACTTTGATAGGTGGCTTTATCTTCATATCTCGACATCCGAAAAATCATTCCGATGTGTAAGAATTGTTCTTTTATTACTGCGACTATTTCTTTCACGTTGTTTCTCCTTTGCTCTCTAAACTACTTATTGAGAGGAATCTTAATAACCTTGTCTTCAGTTAGCACTGTATCCTCAGATAGTTTATTTAATTTTGCTAGCTTTTCTAGCGAAACATCATGTTTTTGAGCAATATCTACAAGCGACTCACCTTTACTTGCTTTATACTTGCTTCCTACATGAATTACTTGAGCGGCAAGTTTCTGTTTCGCTAATCTTTCTCTAGCTGCCTCTCCTCCGTTACCTGCTTGTTTAAAAGTAGTGACAGGATTTACTAACGCATAAGTGAGCGATCTGCCACTAAAACTAACCACGGTTAAGAAGAATAAGCTAATAACAGAAAGGACTAAAATAATACTAGTCACTAAACTCATCTTTTCACCCAAAGGAGTTCGTTTAAGATTTGATTGAATCTCACTATCTGATAAGTCTTGCTTTTCTAATTCACCATCAGAAAGACAACTATTAGAAAGCTGTTCAAGTGTAAACTCTTTCTGCGCGTCTTTTTTTTCTTCTTGATACTCTTTCTGATCTTTTTTTGAAAGTTTCTTAAACCGCTCGATAAAAGCTCGGTATTCTTTCATCACAATATCCGTCGGTCCATACATACGTAAATCACCATAATGCATCCACATGGTTTTATCGCACAACTTTTCCACCTGTCCCAAGGCATGACTAACAAAGAAGATTGTTTTCCCTTGTTCTTTAAATTCCATAATTTTATCGACACATTTTTGATAAAATGTATCATCACCAACGGATAATGCTTCATCAATAATTAGAATATCAGGATTATTATGAACAGCAATTGCAAAACCTAATCGAGACTTCATCCCACTTGAATAGCTTTTAACTGGCTGATTGATAAAGTCTCCCAAATCAGCAAAAGAAACAATTTCTTCCATTTTTGCATCAATTTCTTTATTAGTCATTCCGGACATTAGTGCCTTTAATCGAATGTTTTCAATTCCAGTCAGTTGTACCTTTAATCCAGCACCAATTGCAATAATAGATGTTTCGCCGTTGACCTCCATTGTACCTGAAGTTGGAGGAATAATTCCACTTATCACATTAGATAATGTTGATTTCCCCGAACCGTTGATTCCAATAATACCAACAGATTCTCCAGCATGAACTTCGAAACTGACACCTTTTAACGCCCAAAAATTTGGAATATCTTTTCGGTAAAATTTAAACAAAGCTTTTATTTTATCTGCTTTTTTCTTATATAAGTCATATTCTTTTGTTACTAAAGTACTTCTAACTTTTACTTGTTTATTTTCCACTGTGTTCATCCTATCTCTTGTTTTTCTAGACATTCGTCTGGATTTTGAGACAACATATATAATAGCATAAAAAGATATGAGAAAAAAGTCTATCTCATGACTTTAAACTATCGTTTAATAAATTTATACAAAACAGTTAAACTTGTAGGTTTTAATAAAAAAATAACGAAAGTATATATCAAAATACCGATAACAACTTCAATGAACAAATACATCATGCTAAACTGCCAAGTCACATTTAGATAATAAACTGCTACAAACATCAAAATTCCTGCAACCAAATATTTCCAAATATTTAAAAACATTTTTTTTATTGGAATAAATTTTTTCACTGAATAGAACTGAACAATACATACTAATGCCTCAGAAATAACAGTAGCAATACATGCACCTACCGCTCCCCATAAAGGAATCATAAGTATGTTTAACAGCAAATTAACCACCGCGCCTACTGTCACTGAATAGGTAAAATATTTCATCTTGTGTGTAGGCATAAGATATTGTTGTCCGGTAACATTACTCCAGCCTATCAATAGTATAACAGGCGAAAGGACCATTACCAATGTTTCAATCCCCAAGAAATTTTGACCAAAAAACCAGGGAGCAAACTTTGGTGAAATAGCCATTAAGCCAAACATCATCGGAGTAGCAATCAAGCTTACCATATCAAAAGATGTGTACAAATATTCATTTACTTTTTCATTGTTTCCTTTAGCAAATGTATGAGCTACTCGAGGAAGCATGACTGTTCCAGTTGCTGTAACAACCGCCAAGATTACTTTTACAAGTTTATCTGCATTGTCAAAATATCCGGCTGAGGTAACTGATACAAGTGCCCCTAGCATCGTTTTATTTAATACCAGATAAATCTGAATAGCTATTTGAGGTATAAATAGACTAAGAGATGGACGCAGATGTTTCCATATTTGTAATTTGCGTAAATGAATTCGACGAACTGTTTTTCTCAGGTAAGGCCACAGGGTAAGATTTCCGATAAAAATTGATCCTGATGTAATCAATATATACATGCCCAAATCATTCGATGTCTTTACTAAACTAAAAATAAGTACGACAGAAGCGATTTTAACGAGCATATTTCTTAAAACTGGTTTTTGAAAATCTTCAATCCCCATGAACAACCACGATATATCAAGCCCTGCGGCTAAGATTAGAATAGATTGATATAAAAAGTAATGTTGATATTTATTCGTAAATAAAAGAAACAGCAAGAAAGCAAGGTAAGCCAAGGTAACCGTTATTACTTTCAAAACGGTTATTTCCCAAAATACTTTACTCATTTCTTTTTTGTTATCTCTCACATAAGCAATTGACCGATTCCCATATAAATTGACACCTATACTGCCAAATAGAATAAAATATTGAATAATTGAATTCGTATAGGCGTTCACACCTACTCCATGAGCCCCAATTACACGTGCTATATAAGGGACGGTAATTAGTGGTAAAATCATCACAAGGAC
Organism: Enterococcus phoeniculicola ATCC BAA-412; assembly: GCF_000407505.1. GTDB lineage: Bacteria > Bacillota > Bacilli > Lactobacillales > Enterococcaceae > Enterococcus_K > Enterococcus_K phoeniculicola. The sequence goes on along the minus strand of NZ_ASWE01000004.1, from coordinate 301,513 downwards.
TTGATAGCCCACATTGTAAAGATAATTTTTGATGATTTTCACAGGGCAGCCGCCTCCTTAATCCTTCAATTCTTTTTTGACAGCATGCAACGCTGCTTTAATTACTTGATGCATATCAAAATACTTGTACAAACCAAGGCGTCCACCAAAAATCACATTTTCCTGTGCTTGAGCTAATTTATAATATTTCCGATATAACTCAGAATTTTTTTGATCGTTTACAGGATAATAGGGCTCATCCCCTTGTTTCCATTCTTTTGAATACTCTCTTGTAATCACTGTTTTTTCCTGTGTACCAAACTCAAAATGCTTGTGCTCAATAATTCGTGTATAAGGAGTCTCTCCATCCGTATAGTTGACAACTGCATTTCCTTGAAAATTTTCTTGATTCAATGCCTCTGTTTCAAATCGAAGAGAGCGATACTCAAGTACGCCATGTTCATAATCAAAGTATTGATCAATCATTCCTGTATAAACAATTTTTTTAGCTACCGTTTCATAATTAGCACGATTCTCAAAGAAGTCTACATTTAATTCAACTTCTATATTGGGGTGTTCAAGCATCTTTTCAACGATTTGGGTGTATCCGCCAATGGGAATTCCCTGATAAATATCATTGAAATAATTATTGTCATAGGTAAAACGCACGGGTAGTCGTTTAATGATAAATGATGGAAGCTCAGTACAAGCTCTTCCCCATTGTTTTTCAGTATAGGATTTAATCAGCTTTTCATAGATGTCTGTTCCTACAAGTGAAATTGCTTGTTCTTCAAGGTTTTCAGGCTGTTTTCCCTTCAATACAGATCGTTGTTCCTCAATTTTCTGTTTCGCTTCATCAGGAGTAATTACGCCCCATAATTTATTAAATGTATTCATGTTGAAAGGCAAATTGTAAATTTCACCGTGATAGTTTGCAATGGGTGAATTCGTATATCTGTTAAATTCTGCAAATTGCTGAACATACTCCCAAACAGACTTATCACTTGTATGGAAGATATGGGCTCCATACTGATGAACTTGTATCCCTTCAGTTTCTTTTGTATAGATATTTCCTGCAATATGATTTCTTTTCTCAATTACTTTTACTTTTTTTCCTTTTTTTGCCGCTTCATGTGCAAATACAGCACCGTATAAGCCTGAGCCAACAACTAAATAATCAAACATATTCATCCACTCCATTTCTTGTCAAAAAAAAGAACCTAAGGCACTATTTTTTTAAATACTGTTATTCTTGTGTTCTTTAAAATCAATACTAGGGCTGAGATTACACTGAACCAGTTTATCCCAACCCTAAATCGTATCATTTATCTATTTGTAAGTACTCAACAACTCAAACTACTTTTCTAGTTGTTCTTTTAACAGCGTTTGGACACGTAATAGTTCATCTGGTGCAATTCCTTGATAACTAATTTGGTATTCACCAGTGACTCCGTCCCCATCAAAACCTTCACCTTGTAGTTGGTCCGTCTTCATTGTCGTTAACGCCGGTGTATATTTTTTTAGAAGAGTCATAATTGTATCCCAAGAAAGGTCAGTTTTTGCATTATTCCCTAAAACTTCTAACAGATTTTTGTAATTGGAAATATTATCAATAGATGCCAACTCGTGAAAGAGCGCTTCTAACACTATTCGTTGACGCTTTTGACGACCGTAATCTCCTTCAGGATCATCATATCTCATACGAGAATATTTCACAGCTTGCCAGCCTTCTAGATGAATTTTTCCTAGTGGGAAATTCGCACCTTCATATTCAAAAGCAAGATGGTTATCAATATCTACTCCACCAACTTCATCGATCAAGTCAGTCATCCCATCCATATTGACAAGAGCGTAGTGATCAATAGGAATATCAAGTAAATTTTCTACACTGGACATTGCCATGGCTACGCCGCCATAAGCATACGCATGATTTAGTTTATCAGACGTTCCGTTTCCAACAAGCTCTGTATAAGTATCTCGTGGAATACTTACTAAGGTAGTTTGTTTCTTCTGTGGATTAATTGTTGCGACCATAATCGAATCTGAGCGACCTTCTGTCTGGCTCCCTCTAACTTCATCTGTATCAATCCCTAGAAGCAATACAGAAAATGGTTCAGAATTTGAGTAATCCAGTGCTTCTTTACGTAAACTTGGTGTACCTCGTTCAATTGGTTCATACGCACTGTCTGCAACCTTTTTTGCATCGTTATAGAACACCGCCCCTACGGCAACGGCTCCAATTAAAACGACTAAGATAAACATTAAGAATCCAATAATTGTTTTTTGCCAGACTTTCATAAAATGAAGTCACTCCTTCTTATAGAAAATTAATTCAACTTCAAATCTTTCTTGATTTGAGTCGTTGATATTTCAGGAGTTCTAGCTAAATAAACAACTTCTGCTTCAGTCTCATCTTGAATGAAATCAAATTTACCAGCCCAGTCGTCTCCCATAACAAATGTATCAATATGATATTCCTTTACATCAGTAATTTTTTGTTCCCAATTATTTTCAGGAATAACTAAATCTACATAACGAATTGCCTCTAATAACTGTTTTCTTTTTTCATATGAGAAATAACATTTTTTTTGTTTTTCATCCCAATTAAATTCATCTGTTGAAAGAGCAACCACCAAGTAGTCCCCTTGTTCTTTTGCCCGTCTTAATAAATTAATATGTCCATAATGCAATAAGTCAAATGTTCCATAGGTTATTACACGCTTCATATGTTTCCCTCTTCTATTCTTATTTTAATCACTTACAAACCATACCAAAAGAAAACATATTTTTCAATCATCTATAGAATTTCTGATACAACCACAAGACTTTTTTAAACCTTCTGTAATCTAAGAAATAATTTTGTAAAGAAATTGTGCGAAAACTGTAAAATATGTCTCTGGATAAAATCGATTAATTGATTGTTTTACTTCCTCACTGGAAAACGTTTTTTCTCCAATAATACTTAATGACTGACATAATTCCTCTGTTTTATGCATCTTGTAAAGCAAACCATTCGCTTCTGTAATAATATCTTCTGGACCAGTAGGACAATTTGAAGAGATACATGGCACTCCATATGAAATTGACTCTAAAAGAACCATGGGAAATCCTTCAAACTGAGAAGTTAATACTAAAGCAGTTGCCGATTGTATCTGGTTCCACGGGTTGACTACCCAACCTAAAAATGCCACTTTATCAGCAATACCAAGCTTTGAAGCTAAACTCTCCAGTTCTTGTCGCTCCTCACCATCTCCATAGATATCTAGGCTCCACTCTCCATCAAGCTGTGCTAATCCATACAAAAGCTCAGACACATTCTTCTGACCTTCCATCATTAATCGTCCAATATAGATATATTTTTTTCCTTGATTTGGTGGAGAAATCGTTCTCTCTTGGTGCTCAATCGGGTTAAACAATAAAAAAATCTGTTCATCTGGAATATCCAAAGATTGTAATTGCTTCTTTATGCCACTGCTAATAGCTAAATGATACTCTGCTAAATGTAAAAACTTAGAATTAATAGCTTTTTCATCAAAAATTGAAAAATGAATCCAAGATACTAGTTTAAAAGATTTTTTATATCGATTTTTGAAAAAATGTGCCACACGAAGCATAGTTGTATTTAGACAGATTATAATGTCAGCATCTGTTCGTTTAAAGTACTTTGATAGATAAAGAACACCAGAGGCATATTGAACCAGTTTATTGGAAGAGGTATTTTTATTTTCTTCATAATTTTGAAATGTCCCTAACCACGTCAAAGAATCCATTCCTTGAGACAAAACAAGGTGAAATGTAATATCCTCTCTTTTTTCAAAAAAATCAACGACTTTTTTTATAACCGTTTCTGTTCCGCCTTTTCCAGAATAACGAGGGATTAATAGGTCTACCTTAATCATTTTTTCTTCTCCTTTACAATGAAGCACGCACTTTCCTTAACACATAAATCGCATTTAAAAAGAAAAACTGTTTATTTTTTATGCAGTAAAACAAGACTTTTTTCCATAAAGGTCCATTAAATCTTGGCACCGTTGTAAAGTACGGTAAAAGTTCCTCTGTCTCACGAAAGTTTAGAAACGCTTGTTTTCGTTCTTTATATGTCTCTGGGTTATTTTGATTACAGTAATATAGGTTAACTAATTCCTTAGTTAAATCAAAACAATAGATAGAGTACGACTCGTTGAAAGCTTGCTTATCATTCACCAACTCTTCATATTTCAATAAGCGGTGTAACAAATTTAAAAACATATCTGGTAGCTCCGGAGCATACTTTTTCGATAAAGAGTCATTGTTATTTGTTCTGTAAAGATAGACCATTGACGCCTCACAAGAAACTCTCGGCTGACAGCTATAGACTTGTACGGCAAAAAGTGCATCTTCTCTTTTAGTGATATCCTTAGGAAATTCAATTGCATGGTTCACCAGAAATTCACGTCTGATGAGCTTTCCCCACGGCATCCCAAGATAATAACCTGAATAGCTTCCCTTTGTCTCAGGAGTTCTTAGAACGGCTAATAACAAGGATTCTGGGTTCAACAGCTGGCCATTGTCTGACTTGACAATTTTGGAAAGTGGCACTGGAGAAATCTGTTGTGTTTGATTGTCTAACTCACTATAGCTGAAAATAATCATATCCGTCTTCTTATTGTCTTTTACAGCATTCAAAAAATATTTTTCTGAATCTTGAGTAAGTAAATCATCCGGATCTAAAAAGAAAACCCACTCTGAGTGGGCATGACGTAGGCCTGTGTTCCGCGCTGCAGAAACACCTTGGTTTTCTTGATAATAGTAATGAAATCGAACATCAGAAACATACTCATCAGCTATTTTCTTAATCGTACTACTTGAACCATCATCAACCAGCACAATTTCAATCGGGATGGTTGAATACTGCTCTAGCCTATTTAAGCATTGGCGAAGGAGTGTCTCTTCCGTATTATAGATTGGTAAAATAAAACTGATAATTGGCTTCATCACTTACTTCTCCTCCAATTTTCCTTCAACAACCGACATCGCTGAATTTAGGAAATACCCATTCGTCACTTTTTCCTTCATAACCGCTACATTTTTTATTAATTCCTCTTTGTTCTGAGACGTTATCTTCGTTTCAATTTCATACAAGTTCGAGATTGAGAAGCCAATCCCTTCATTTTCCACAAATTCACTAAGAGCAGATTCTTTCCAGACAATCACTGGAATCCCTACTGCCAAGTAAAGGGATGCTTTATGAGAATTATTATAGCGTAAATACTCACCAAAATTCCCTTCACACATACCAATTGATGATCCATCCCAAACTAATCCATAGCTACCCTTGATAGCCTCTAAAAGATCATCAGGCGCAAATGAACCATGATAATGGACAGATTCTTGTGGCAATTCAGAATAGTTAGGCCCATAAAGTTCAAAGACAAGTTCCTTTGAAAGCTGCTTTAACTGTCTCAAATAGCCAGATTTTTCTTCATTTAAATTTCCTGCAATCACAATTCCTTTTGATTCATCATACGCAGTTATAACTTCAGGTGTCAAATAATCAAACAGCTCTAAGGAAACAATCGTTTCCTCAGGGAATTTCTCTTCAATTAGATACTCTTTCATTTTTGAATTATGGCAGATAATTGCATCACATTTTCTTAACAACTTCAAATCGGCCAATTCATCATTTTTCTGGTTTTCTCCATGTAGCTTTCTTAATGAGTCCAAGTCATGAATTAGTGCCACAAGTTTTACCTTTTTTATTTTTTTCAATGGATTTATCATCCAATTAAAATAAACAAACCCAGTCATAGGATGCTGCATAACAACCATTGATTTACCTGGAAGTAAAAAGAATAAGCGAAAGGCATTTACTAATGAAGTAACGTGACGCTGTATTTTTTCAAATAAATTCTCCTTACGATCTTCTCGTGGCTCATAATTTCCCACAATAATCGGCCGATAGCCACGTTGTTTTAGTAACTCATCTACATCATCCCGTGCCTTACTACCTGCATGTGGATTTTTACCATTCTCTGTTTTAATAAATACTTTTTCCAATTTCTATTCCTCAAATCTATAGTGAACGACTTGTTGATTGCCACCAATTTGTATTTTCATCTACTCTATCTCTTGAAAAGAGTTTCCCGATAAATAAAGGAAATGGGCTAAACCACAAATCCAACAGCTGCGGATCAAACAAGCTATGAACAACGACAAAAAGAAACACCAATCCGCCTATTACATAAGATGATTTCATAAATTTATAGACAAGCATCGTCAATGAAGCAACGATCATTACATAAAAAAGAAGTCCCTTAGTCACTAAAATATTTAAAAATGAACTATCAATAAAATTATAGTCTAGTTTTCGATTTTTAGATAGATTCTTATTGACGTTGTCTACAAACTCTATTTTTTGGCCAAAGGCAGTGAAGCCAAAGCTGTCGATACCTTTGTGTCCTAGAGCTAGTCGATTAGACAACAAATGGTTTAACGAAACAAACCATTTTACTTTTGCATTATAAAAAATTGAAAGAACGAGCATTAACGTTGTAATTGCTGGTGTAGCGATTGTAAAAAGAATAGTCATCAGTTTTCCAGTAAAAAAAGGTTGCCATTTTCGAACAATCATCGATAAAACGATAAATAGTAAAATAAGAGCAATTGGATTTTTCGTGTCCGTCACTTGATACCAAAAAACAGATCCCGCTACAACAAACAGAATATCCCACCATCTAAACGTCATTCCTTTGACAAAAAATATCATTAGAGAGATATAATAAAAACTTTGTGCTGGAAAACTTGTCCAAGAGTACCCTAAAGAATATCTAAATACGTTTCCCGACCTAAAAGAAACTCGTTCTGGGAGAACCCCTGTTAAGGAACCTAAAATACAGGCACCCATCACCACTAACTGTAAACCTATAAACCATTTCACTACTACTCGCAGGTCTTGGTTTCTTGCAGAAAAAATTAGAAAGCAAGTGTCGACTATAACTGTATTTTTACTTACGAATGCAATGAGCACACTCAGTAACATAAAAAGAACACCAATAAAAAAACGACCTTCTTTTTTTAAATTAAATTGACTATATTCTTTTTGCTTAATGTAAACAGAAAGCTCATATAAACCCTTTATTCCCAACAGAGAGAAACATAATAACCGTATAGCTAAAAATCCGTGATTGGGTAAATGGTCTTTAAACATCGTAATTGTCTGTAGCTCTAAATAGAGCGCCCATGAAAATAAAGCAATAAAAAAAAGAATCTGATTTATTGGATATTTTTTCGTTGTCTTTTCCATTTGTCTACCCCACTTCTTTTTTTGAATGGAAAAATTTCCTCTTCAAAAAATTACTTCCCTTTTTCATCCAATTTTGTGGCTCCATAAACAGGACTGGTAACTCTTTGTACGTTTTTTTATTTGTATTTACCCAGACATCTAAAAGGCGTTCACTGATAAACCCATAAACACGGGCTTCATAATCAGAATATGAAGAAATATCAATTCGCTTTTCTAACTCAAATAAAATATCAAACAGCCAACTGCAATACGCATCAAAATCTTCACGTTTCATGATAAACATATTAAACATGTGTGCCTTTGAACTTTTCATTGCAGAATCAAACGCAGGTATATATAGAGGGAACCTTTCTTGGATGATTTTTCTTGTTTCATCCAAATCTGCGCCATTATGTGCATGCGCATAATGTGAATAAGAGCTTTCAATATAGTAATTTCTTGGATTAGGTAAAATCATATCTACCTCTTGAAGATAGTCCAAAATATCTTTTTCAGAGAGAATATTCTCCCTTTTTTCTGTAATGTTTTTCCCTTTTTTCTTTCTAACAAAATATCTGCGATAATGAACTAATCCAATAACGTCAGCATCTAAATTTTTCCATGCCCAATACATTGCTGTCAGTTCATTAAACTGCGGATTTTTCTGAGAAATGTTGTCTCCTTCATTGTCTCCAGTGTAACCTAAATCTGGATGTAGACTTCTACCAACCTGTATGGGCAGATAGTTGTCATTATCCGGCATCCAATATTTTTTATGTGCTGCAACTAAAATCTTCGTATTCACTTAATGGGCTCCTTCTTTTTTTAAGACGACAATAAATGTCTGAATTAAAATTTTACAATCGTTTCTCAAGCTAAGATCCTTTAAATAGGAAAGCTCTAAATCTGTTCGCTCTGGATAAGGAACATCACTTCTTCCAGAAACAGTCCATACTCCAGTTACTCCAGGTTTGACTGATAAAAACAACTCTACTTTCTCACCATACTCTGACAACTCTTCTTGAATAACAGGTCTTGGACCTACAAGGGACATATCCCCCTTAAGAACATTCCAAAATTGAGGAAGCTCATCGATACTTGTTTTTCGAATAAAAGAGCCTAATCTCGTTACTCGAGGATCTTTCCCTTCATCCAGCTTATATCCACAGTTTACATATTCTTTATATAATTCGTCATTTTGTTTCAGTACGTCTTCTGCATTTACAACCATTGATCGAAACTTATAGATGTCAAATTTTTTTCCATCTTTTCCAATCCTTGTTTGGCTAAAAATCAATGGTCCTTTATTTTTTTTGCTAAAAAAATAAATCATCCAGAGGATTACAGCAGCTAAAAAAAACAAAAGCATTCCCAAAAAGCCGCCTATAATGTCAAATGCTCTCTTAAAAAAAAGAAAGAAAGGACTAGGTTGTAAATAGTTTATCAACTCATTTGTATATTCTTTTTTTTCTTCTCTCAACACAAGTCACTCATTTCATAAAGTTTCAAATTTTCCTTGTTTTCACTTTACACAGTATAACGATGAATTGCGCTTCAAGCAAGTATTTTTGATACAAAAAAACAGGCGCTAAGCACCTGTTAAAAAATAACGATTATAATTTAGTAACTTCCGCAGCTTGTGGTCCGCGATTTCCTTCAACAATTGAGAACTCCACTTCTTGACCTTCTTCAAGTGATTTGAATCCATCTCCTTGAATAGCTGAGAAATGAACGAATATATCATCGCCACCATCAACTGTAATAAACCCAAACCCTTTTTCATTATTGAACCATTTTACTTTCCCTTGTTCCATGTTTGTCTAGCCTCCAAAGATTTTTAACGAATAAATTCATCGCCAACGCTATTATACCTAAGAGTGAAAACGCTAGCAATAGATTTTTTCAAATTATTAATGTATGGTACTTAAAAATTGTTCATACGCCTTTTGTTCACGGGTTTCTTTAATGTGCAGCTTAGTAAAATCGTGCTGAAGAAACAATTCCAGTTCGCCTTCAATTTCATGAGAGACCGTTGCATTACCGATTAACTCCATCCAATAGGTTCCTTCCTCTTCATGAACTACTGTTTTTACTAATCCACCAACATTTCGGACAGTGATTACTTCGTAAAATTGCCCACCATAAAGTAAATCATACATTAAGCTACTCGCACACATTGCAGTCCCGCAAGCGCTAGTAAAGCCTACTCCTCGTTCAAACGTTCGAACAAATAACTCATTTTTCGCCACTATCTCTACGAAACTCACATTTACACCATCAGGAAACAACTCATTTTTTTCATTTACCAATCGTGAAATACGTTCAAATTCAGAACTCATCAATAACTCGTGATCCACAAATGCAATGAGATGAGGATTAGGAACAGCAACTGCAGAAAATCGAATTTTAGAAGAAAGCGCTGGAAGAAACTGATTAATGATTGGTTCCTTTTGGTTCAATGGAATCGTCTGCGGATCAAAGCTTACAGGGGAGATTTCCACTTGATACGTTTCAACCCCTTCAGCTAACACAGCTGTCTTTCTCACTTTTAAATCAGCGAACATTGTTTCAACCTTAAAGGTTTCTTCTTGTGTTTTTTCAGATAAGTAGCGTGCTACCGTTCTTAACCCATTTCCGCACATACTCGCTTCACTACCATCACTATTAATCACGCGCATTTTTCCTATTGCTGTATTTTGCTCAGATTCTTCAACTAACAAAAGACCATCCGCTCCACCAAGCAGCCCTGTCTCTCTAGAACAAATACTTTTTCTAAGCCCTTCAATCTCACTAGAAGAAAGCTTAGTAGCATCCTCCATTTGATCAATTAAGAAAAAATCATTTTCTGATCCATGTACTTTTTGAATAATCATATGATCACCTATACTTCCCAAAATATTTTTACTAGCCAATATTAAGTGGGAGCCATAATAATTGAGAATTACAAAACAAACTAATAATACATTCCGTTAACTTCACTCGCTTATTCTTTACTTATCTCTAATATTTTTTTCTATTATAAACCTTGGTCTTCTTTTAACTTCAGTGTAAATTTTCCCAATATATTCACCAACAATAGATAAGCTAATCATCTGAATACCACCCAATAACCATATGCTGCCCACAATTGAAGACCATCCACTTATTGTATTTCCAGAAATGTTTCGCCCAAAAATATATGCCATATAGATAATACCTATTATCAAAATAAAAATACCTAGATTTCTAATAAATTTAATTGGTGCAATCGAAAATGATGTAATTCCTTCAAAAGCAAAGCTCAACATTTTTTTTAGCGGATACTTGGATTCGCCAGCAGCACGTTCTTTTCTAGCATAGAAAACTTTAGCTGAAGGATAGCCAACTAATGGAACCATCCCTCTCAAAAAAAGATTTTCTTCTTTGAATTCTAGCAAAGTTTGCGTTGCTCGTTTACTTAATAAACGAAAATCTGCATGGTTAGGTACCATATTAATACCCAACTTTTTCATTACACTATAGAATCCTTCTGCTGTTTTTCGTTTGAAAGCTGTGTCTGAGTCTCTGTTCCCTCTCACACCATATACTACATCATTACCATCATGATATGCATCAATCATTTGTTCAATAGAATTAATATCATCTTGTAAATCTGCATCAATTGTAACAATAGCATCTGAATAAGGTTCAGCACTTGTCAAACCAGCGACTAGTGCATTTTGATGTCCAAAGTTTCGACTAAATTTAATACCAGTATAATGTTTATCTTCATTAGAGAGTTGCTCAATAATCTCCCATGTATTATCTTTACTTCCATCATCAACAAACATAATTTGACTCTCATTACTAATTTTTTCTGCCTCTATCATTTTTAATAAGAATATCAACAATTCTTTACTGGATATAGGTAATACCTCTTCCTCGTTGTAGCAAGGAACGACTATTGTTAACATTGTGTCCATTTTTCCACCTCAAAAACTATAAATTATACATTCGTCTAAGAATACCACGTATTTAATTTATCTTCAAATTAACTAATTAAAATTTTTATATTATAAATTTCTAATTCGTAGATAGATTTTTACACTCTATAACTACTAGCAACAAGGGATAATTTATAAATGGCTATACTATTTATAAGGTAAACATAACTATAGAATTTTAAGTATGACAAGATGGAACTCTTTAAGAATACAAACAATTACAAATGAATGTTTGGACAAAAAATTTAAAAAAACTAGATTTAGTCATTACTGATATAGTAACCCAATCAGAAAGACAGAGAATACGAGAAATACTTTTAAGTCTATATGTTCATTTGATAAATTAGTCAATTAACAGTGGAAATTTTGATAGTGATTTTTTCCCATATCAATTTATTCAAAATCATGCTGACTCGCCACAAAGGTGTCACTTTTACAGCATAACAACAAAAACATACTAAGATTAGTGGGTAGGATATTCGACGGAATATCTTACCCACTATTTTCTATTTATAGCGTATAGTGAGGGTGAAAGGAAGTTCGAACAAGACCTCAAGGACTACGAGTCCGTGTAAAGGAAAGTAGAATCGGAAGGAATCAGTGAAGGTCTTTGAATAAAAAAGAAAAGAGGAAAAATAATGACGTTTATCTTAGCTTTTGATGTCTCAAAAGGGGAAAGTTACAAAGTGCTTTACCAAGACGAATATTGTCTTTCAGAAGGGAAAATTACGCATACTCAACAAGAATTTCATCTGTTATTGGAAGAAATTCGGTCGTTACCTGATACACCTGAAATTGTTTTTGAAGCGACAAGAGTCTACTCTCGTCCGTTAGAAAAATTTTGTCAGGACAATCACCTATTCTATAGTCTGTTAAATCCTTTAGAAGCAAAAAAGCAGTTGGAGGAAGGCTCTTTGCGTAGTTGGAAAACCGATCAAGCCGATGCCCATCAATTAGCTCAGACTCATTGGAAAAATCAGCGACCTATCAAACAACTCCAACAATCACACTACCTGGATTTACGGGATCTTTCCCGCTTCTATCAAGAAATAGAGGAAAAAATCAAACGCATTCGCATGGACTTACACAATGCCTTACAACTGACTTTTCCAGAAGTAGAACAGTTCTTTTCCAGTCGTGTAACCCTTTATGCTTTGTCCCTTATTGAACTATTCCCTCATCCCGCCTTTGTTCTTTCTTCCAGTCGAACGAAAATCAAAAATCGCTTAATGAAAGCAACTCGAAAAAAGATCTCGGAAAATAGAGCATGGCAAAAAGCGGATCAACTTTTGGCCTACGCTTCCTGTGCATATCCTGCCGTTGACTCTGACAGTATTCAGTGTCAAAAAGTTCGATACTACGCCTATCTGCTTCAAGACCTACTTGAACAAAAGGACCAGTTGGCACAACAGATGATTGAACGTGCGCAGCCTTTTGAAGCGTTTCAATTATATCAGTCAATCCCAGGAATTGGGGAATTGACCGCTGTGCTTTTACTTGGCGAATTAGGTGATATTCAACGATTCTCTACTTCAAATAAGCTAAATGCTTTTGTTGGGATTGATATTCGACGCTTTCAATCTGGAAAGTATGTTGGAAAAGACCACATCAACAAGAGAGGGAATCCAAAGGCACGGAAAATTCTTTACTTCACCATCCGAAACATGATTCGACAGCAGCGAGCTGCTCCTAATCACTTAGTAGATTATTACTATAATCTAAAAAAGCAACCTGCTCCTAAGAAAGAGAAGGTTGCCACAGTTGCTTGTATCAACAAGCTTCTGAAGTGCATGTATTCCATGGTCAGGAATCATACAAGGTACGCTTATGCGTATACAGCCTCTAACGACCAATAAGGACAAGTCCTTATGAGCAAATTATACCACAAACCAGATAAAAATTTCAGGTAGACATCTGGTTTATTTGGTGTGTGCTTTGATGGTTATTCTTGCCCTAATTAAAACGTAAGAAGATCGTTAGATTTTCTTCTTGACTAATCGTAGGAAAGAGGCCGAGTAGAAATGCTCGGCTCCGAGAAATAAGAAAGAGTTGCTTCTGTTATCAACCTTTATTAAAGCTTTAAGAGGGTGGGGTATAACTTAATTAGTTATGTCCCACCCTCTTGCTCAGTTTAGCTCGCACTCCCTAGTTAACAAAAGTTAAAATTTCATATACACAATCATTAATCATAGTTCCAGATTCTCGAGAATTAAAATAAGCAAATTAATTTTTTTAAATTTATCTATTTCCAACTATTATGAAATAGATAAAATTCTCCAATAACTTCTCTAAACTTGAATATATAGTAAACAATAATTATTAGTCTACTGTAGACTCCATTACTTCTTCTGAATCAATGATAGAGTCAGAAGAAGTTTGTTCCATTATATTTTCAATATTATCTGACGACTCTACTATTCCATCTTTATTAGATGGTTCAGATGTTTCACTAGTATTAATAATTGATTCTTCAGTTTCACTTTGTGAGCTATCAATCGTATCACTTTCATTTTCATCAGAAATATCAATTGTAGCTTTCTTAACAACTTTTTTGAATGAAACCTCATCTAACCAAAATGTTTTTCCATCTAGTGTAACTCGCCAATAACCAGAGCGTGTTGTTCTTACAATTTTGTCTACTGTTCCTTGCTGACCTACATATTGCGATCCTTTTCCATAACCTATAATATTTGATTCTGTATTATACGGCGCACTCCAAGCTCCTTGATTTTTAGCTGAATCTACTATCTCTACACTATAATTGACATCTATCTCTTCTATGATAGGTTCATAAAATGCCTGCGCATCTAACCAGCCAATCAATTTTCCATTCACAGTAAATTCATAATAGGTACTTCCCGTATTTAGTGTTACTATTCGCGACACTTGAACTGTTTTTCCGGCATACGTTCCACCGTGTCCTAAATATTTTCCATCTAATGTTGTATTCCATGGTGCAGTCCAGATTCCTTGTTTGGCTGATTCACTGTTGGGTTTCACTACAACAGTATAATTCACTTGTTCAGATTTTTGTATTGTATACAAAGCTGGAGTAAATGCTTTTTGATCAATCCATATATTTTTTCCGTCTATGTTAGTTTGAAGATAGGTTGATCTTGAAGTTTTAACTACTTTTGAAATACTTACAGTTCTTCCTATATATTGTTGACCTTTTCCGTAACCTTTAATTCCAGATTTTGTATTGTAAGGCGCACTCCAAACACCTTGATTTGTGGCATTATTTGTTATAGTTGCACGATAACTTGTTGCATACTCTTCTATAATTGGCTCATAGAAAGCCTGCGCATCTAACCAGCCAATCAATTTTCCATTCACAGTAAATTCATAATAGGTACTTCCCGTATTTAGTGTTACTATTCGCGACACTTGAACTGTTTTTCCGGCATACGTTCCACCGTGTCCTAAATATTTTCCATCTAATGTTGTATTCCATGGTGCAGTCCAGATTCCTTGTTTGGCTGATTCACTGTTGGGTTTCACTACAACAGTATAATTCACTTGTTCAGATTTTTGTATTGTATACAAAGCTGGAGTAAATGCTTTTTGATCAATCCATATATTTTTTCCGTCTATGTTAGTTTGAAGATAGGTTGATCTTGAAGTTTTAACTACTTTTGAAATACTTACAGTTCTTCCTATATATTGTTGACCTTTTCCGTAACCTTTAATTCCAGATTTTGTATTGTAAGGCGCACTCCAAACACCTTGATTTGTGGCATTATTTGTTATAGTTGCACGATAACTTGTTGCATACTCTTCTATAATTGGCTCATAGAAAGCCTGCGTATCTAACCAGCCGATCAATTTTCCATTCACAGTAAATTCATAATAGGTACTTCCCGTATTTAATGTTACTATTCGCGACACTTGAACTGTTTTTCCGGCATACGTTCCACCGTGTCCTAAATATTTTCCATCTAATGTTGTATTCCATGGTGCAGTCCAGATTCCTTGTTTGGCTGATTCACTATTGGGTTTCACTACAACAGTATAATTCACCTGTTCAGATTTTTGTACTGTATACAAAGTAGGAGTAAATGCAGCCATATCCATCCAATAATTTGTCCCATCAACTGTAAATTTCCAATAAGTAGAGCGGCTCGTTTTTACAGTTGCACTGATTGTTACATTCTTATTAGCAAATTTACTGCCTTTTCCCAAGGAACGGATACCTTCATGTGTATTATATACATCGTCCCACAACCCATGCTTTTCAGATATCAAAGACTCCTTAATTTTTGCCTTGAAACTAGTTTTTACTTCTTTTTCAATTGAATCATACGTTTTATTCGTAAATCGCCCCAGATAGTCCATATTAATATCAAAATTCCCACCTATTGGCGTAGTTACTCCGGAAAATGTTAAATCTGACGCCCATTGCCACGCAGCATAATCAGAATGTAGTAAATTATTTTTATTCGGCGTATATGGATATTGAGCAACCCATATATTTGACTTACCTAAAACAGATGGGTTTAGTTTGGGATTTCCCCCGGTAATCCAAGAAGCCATTGAGTAATGAACTACATTTGAATAACCATGAGATTTCAATGTATTGGCAAAAATAATGGAATTATTCGTTACATGCCCACTCACCATACTCGAATCCTCAGCATCATTTACAAGAGTTACATTTTTTAATAGACCTGTATTTGAAATTGCATTTACAAAATAATTTGCTTCTTTTTTTGCTCCAGCTTCAGTGGAAAATTTACTATAATGATAAGCAGATACTGTTAATCCAGCAGTTTGAGCATTCTTGATTTGTATAAATCTTTGCGGATTAACATAATAATCTCCTTCACTTAATTTTACAACAACACCTTTTACACCATAAGACTTCATTTTCTTATATTGATCGACAGTTAGAGCGCCATTCCAAGAAGAAACATCGATAAAATCTTTATTTGGTAATGTTGCATCGCTTGCATTTAATGATTTTCCAAGAGAAAAGGTAGATAGAACTTGATTATTACTCATACTACTACCCATAACTGAATTTTTTTGTTCAAGAGTTTGTTCTATTACATCCTCTTTAATAATTGATTGTATATCATAGTCCTGTATTTCCTCAGCTATTACCTTCTCACTCATACCAATAAGACCAACTAATGTTAGACTTAAACAGACTATTTGTTTAATTATTTTTCTTTTTTTCATTTCTTTCTCCTATTCAAAATATGTAAAGACTAATAAACTTGATTTTACCATAAATAAAAGTCATATGAAATTTTAATTTTCAAAAAATCATTAATTAAAAATGCCAGCATATTTATGGGAAAATAGTTATAAAAGTAAGATAGGCTTGAGAAACTAAATATCTATTATATATGCTATATATCAAATTTTCTCTTTTTGAAGGTTTTAGATTAGAAAAATCCAATCTTCACTTATTTTGTTAATCATAATTCTCAAAAGGTTTTAAATCTTCAGGAATAAAGGTCCCAGTTGCGGATATAAATACCAACTATTTCCAATTATAAAGATTTTGTTCTCGCAGACAAATTGATTCTTACCCTACTCTCTTCCTCTAAATTCTGCCGTCAGTCTAATTGTGAAATAGCAAAAAAACTAGAATTAGAAGAGCATTCTTCTGATTCTAGTTTTTCTTCAATTAAGTCTATTGTCCATACTCAACAAAAAGCTATTAAAAGGGGACAACATACTGTTACAGCCCCAAATGCCTTCACTACTGCATCTCAATGACTTGTATTAAAATTCATTAATAAAATTTTTCTAGATGAAGGCGAGACGCTTTAAGAATTGAAGGCTTCGCAAATAGGCTGAACACTTCTAACCCGACTTCAATATGTTATGCTGAAAAATGTTTATTCACTTGATCCCAATTCACTAAATTCCAAAATGCTTCGATGTAATCAGGTCGTACATTTTTATATTTCAAATAATAAGCATGTTCCCAAACATCTAAGCCCAATACAGGTGTTTGTCCATCCATCAATGGAGAATCTTGGTTTGGTGTTGAAGTTATTTCTAATTTTCCATTATTCAAAACTAACCAAGCCCAACCAGAACCAAAACGACCTGTTGCAGCAGTCTTAAACTCTTCTTTTAATTTATCAAAACTTCCAAATGTAGTGTCAATAGCCTCTTTAATTGCTCCTGTTGGTGCACCACCAGCATTAGGTGCTAAAATTTCCCAAAAGAAACTATGATTAGCGTGTCCACCACCATTATTGCGAACGGCTGTACGAATGTCTTCAGGAATAGCTGACATATCTGAAATCAACTCTTCAACTGTTTTTTCGCCTAACTCTGGATATTTCTCAATTGCAGCATTTAAATTGGTTACATAAGTATTGTGGTGTTTGTCATGATGTAAATGCATTGTTTCAACATCAATATAAGGTTCTAATGCATCATAAGCATAAGGTAAATCCGGTAAAGTGTAAGTCATAATAAAATTCCTCCTGTAAAATCATGATAATGTTTCCATTACTAAGATTATCAGAGTCTGTTGGTTTCTACAATTTTTTTGCTTGTGATTCGTCTTTTTTTTCATCATCTGAAACTTCAATGATTTTATCTGTATTTTTAAAAATAAATAGCTTACTAAAGAAGTAGTTTGAAACGATAACTAGGATTTGTGTAACTGCCTTTGCAATATAGTCATTTAAATCCAACCATTTTAGTAAAATAAACATTGAACCCATATCTATTCCAAATGAAAGTAATCTGTAAAAGACAAATTTAAAAAACTCAATTAACAAAGCTATAAAAGAATCCGTTTTAGAATGAAAAACCCATAATTTGTTCGTTACAAATGCAAAAGTCACTGATAAAATCCATGAAATAGTATTTGAAATAATAAAGTCACTTTGAAATAGCTCTCTACAAATAAAATAAACAATAAAATTTACCAGAGTAGTCAGACCACCAAAAAAAACATACAGAAAAATCTCTAAGTAGCCTTTTTTCTCTAATGTATTTATTACACTCTTTACTCTATTCAATACAACATCCCTACTTTCACAACTATCATACAGTAATACATAAAAAAAAACCATGTTCACTTAATTATTTTCATTAAAATTATTGCTTTCTAATAATTTTATGCTTCCCTTGTATTTCTTCAACCACTCCTATAAAATTGATTGTATACTTTTATCAGTCTTTATTTGATATACGAGGGAGATTATTATGAAAACTTGGCAACTATTTTACAACTCTATTTTTAATTTTAAGAAACTTAAGGATGCAAAACAGACACCGTTTTGGAAAACTATTTTATATACAATTTTTCTAAGTGCTATTCTTTCTGTTCCTATCGCTTTTCGGGTACTCAACGTCTTTCAGGACATTCAAAAAGACGGTCAGGCAATTGCTGCTGAAATTCCTGATTTTACAATAGCAGATGGTAAGCTGCAAACATCCTCAGACACAAAAGGCTTCATCTACCAAACGAACTCAATCATCTTTACTTTTGATCCAGAAGGAAAAAGAGATGCGACTGATATCTCGACTGATTTGATTGGTAACTTTCTAAGCGTTGGACTTTTAAAAGATGAGCTCGTTTTGAGCTTACCAAATACTGGTGGAATAACCACTGCGTTATTTGGTAGTGACCAATTTCATATTCCTTATACAAACGAAACGTTAAAAAACTTATCTGGTAAGAATTTACGAACTGTATTAGATAGCTCAGATGTTCCTTGGTGGATTCAACTAGTCGCCTTTTTTGTCGCCTTATACCCTTCTTTTATTAATTTAATTGTTACCTTATTTTTTGCAACAATAGGTGCAAATATTTATGCTAAATTAAAGCTTTATAAAGTTACTTTCTTCGAATCACTAAAAACGATGATTTATTGTGCTACTGTTCCTGCTATTCTTTCAGCGATAATTTTTATTTTCGCACCATCATTTGATAGCAGCTTGCTCATTACACTCGTTTCTTTATTTATTTTCTCTCAAGCAGCTAAAGGATTTCCAAAAAGAGAGCTACCTCCTTTACAATAAGTAAACTATTCTTGAATACTATCAATAAAAAATGTATACACTCAATTGATTAGACGAGTGTATACATTTTTTATTTTCAAATATACTATTTTTGATAAGTATATAGGCTCTTTTAGTGAATTAAGAAACACATTTTTTTGTTTTTTTCTTTTTTTTGGTACACTAGTTATAAGGAGATGATTCTATGTCAAAAAAAATTATTTATTCGACTAGGCCTTTTCGTGATGAATTTATCAGTCAAATCAATCATATTGCACCAGGCTACATGTGGTGTACCGAAATTGCTCCCTCTCAGGTATCTGATGTTGAGATAATGATTGGCTGGGATAAAGAACTAGCAGATGAGTTACTTAGTGAACACGCTAGCTTAAGCTGGGTTCAAGCAATTTCTGCTGGAGTTGACTATTTACCATTAGAAAAATTTTCTGAACGTTCGCTACTTTTATCTAACGCGAGTGGTCTCCATGCTGACTCTATCAGTCAACATGTTCTTGCAACCATTCTTTGTGATTATCGCGGCATTCGAAAAGCAATCTTAAATCAAAAAGTTCAACTATGGAAGGATGATTCAATTACCTATCATTCGTTAGAAAATACAAATATAGTCATTGTAGGAACTGGAAAAATTGGTCAAAGACTCGCTGAGCTATTATACCCTTTTGGTCCAAATATATTTGGAATCAACACATCTGGGCATACAGTCTCTCATTTCAAAAAAGTTTATCCTTTAAACCAATTACTAGACTTCTTGCCATCAATGGATATTGTCATAAATATTCTCCCCCTCACAGATGAAACAACAGGCCTATATAACGCCGAATTCTTTTCAAGTATGAAAAAAGAAGCTTCCTTTATTAATGTGGGACGAGGCCCTTCAGTAAACACTGGGGACTTAATAGATGCTTTGAACAAAAAACAACTACGCTTTGCAGCATTAGATGTCTTTGAAGAAGAACCTTTGCCTAAAAATCATCCTTTATGGTCTATGGAGAATGTCCTAATCACCCCACATTCTTCTGGTATGACACCAAACTTTCAAGAAAAATTCATGAAAATATTTCTTGAGAATCTGAAAAGCTATACAAAAACAAGATTAATTTCTATGAATCAAGTGAATTTAAGAAAAGGATATTAATTAAACGCATCACTAACAATACTTTCGTGCAATTAGATAGTGACTCAAAAAATCAACGCACAATTAAAAAAAACGAAATGTTTAAGATAGAAGGAATTATTTGAAAGCAAAGAAAGTGCCTCTCTATATCTATTTTTGAAAAAATAGATATAGAGAGGCACTTTTCGCTTATTTTTTAACCCTTCAACTCTAGTATAGAAGTTGTTGAAATCAAAATGCAATGAACTCGCACTCCTATTTGAATTAGTCTTATGATGGATTTGTAGTTTCTGTTTCTTTGACGATATAAACGGGTCTTTTTTTGGTTTCCAGAAAGATTTTTCCAATATATTTCCCAATAATTCCAAGACAAAGCAACTGCAATCCTCCAACGAAGAGAACGACAGATATTAAAGATGGCCATCCACTTGTTGGATCACCAAACAATAAAGCTCGTACAATAATAAAGATTAGGGCAATCCCCGAAGCCACGCAAGAAAATGCCCCCACAAATGAGGCAATATTTAATGGTGTATCAGAAAAATTAATAATTCCATCTATAGAATAGTTAAACAGATTCCAAAAAGACCACGATGTAGTTCCCGCAACACGTTCACGATTTTCATACTCAAGGTACTCTGTTTTAAAGCCAACCCAACTGAAAATTCCTTTTGAGAAACGGTTATATTCAGTGAGCTCTAAAACAGCATCTACCATTTGGCGAGTCATTAAGCGAAAATCACGTGCTCCATCCACCATCTCTGTATCACCAATTTTATTGATGAGTTTATAAAACATTTTTGCAAAAAAACTTCTTATAGGGGGTTCTCCTTCACGATTCACTCGTCTCGTCCCGACACAATCCACATCGCTTTTTTGAATTTTTTTCATCATCAAAGGTAATAAATCTGGAGGATCTTGTAAATCTACATCCATAACCGTTATGAGCTCTCCCTTAGCAGCTTTCAATCCAGCATACAATCCAGCTTCTTTCCCAAAATTTCGCGAAAAAGAGATGTAGCGAACTTGCGTAGGATCTTCTTTTGCTAACTTTCGTAAAATCGTTAAAGTTTCATCCGATGAGCCATCATTTACAAAAATATATTCAAAAATCTCATTCATTTGTTGGCGTACTTTTTCTACTTCTTTATAAAAGAGTGAAATTGTCTCCTCTTCGTTATAACAAGGTATGACTATTGATAACATGTACCTCAACTCCAATCATCTCATCAAAAAGTATAGCACATTTTTCATCAAGTATAAAAAAGAAATCTGAAAAGAAAACTCCCTTTTCAGACTTCTTTAAAGTGTCATACAGCAACTATCTCTATCTTACTGCTTTTCATCTTCTTGATTTTTTGTAAATACATACTTGGGTTCTTCCAGTTTTTCATCAAAATCAACAGTTAAATCATACCCTTTAAAAAACCAGTCATCTGTTTCTTCTATATAGTAAGTGATTCCATCGACTTCTTCTTTTAAAAGCGGCTGAACAGGTTGCTCAGCTGACATGCCAATAGAAAAGCCTTCATGCACATCTGTTTTCCCATAAACTTTTCCATAAAAACGGATGCCCATTCCAGGAGCTAAAGAAATCTCTTCTTTAAACCACTCTTGTGCTTTTGGTGTTATTTCTAATTTCATATCGTCTCTTCCCTTCTACATGTTCATCTTTTCATCTAGAACATCTACATCATCTGTCTCGCCAATAACTAATAAATTATCATTTTCTCGAACGAATTCATTAGCATCTGGAGACACAACGACTTCTCCATTTGAACGACGTATGGCTACTACCGTCAAACCAAAGCGTTGTCGAAAATTTAACTCCAATAATGATTTATTGAAGAATTTGGGATTAGCCACACGAATTTCTACTAAAGAAAAATCATCTGACAATTCTAAATAATCCAAGATATTCTTAGAAACCAAGTTATGTGCAATTCGAATACCCATATCTCTTTCCGGATGAACTACTCGATCTGCACCAATTTTTTCTAATACTCTTGCATGATAGGAATTTTGCGCTTTTGCAACAACACTAGGTACACCCATTTCTTTAACCATCAGAGTAACTAGGATACTTGCTTGAATATCTTCACCAATTGCTACAATTACATGATCAAAATTACGAATGCCTAAAGAGCGCAATGTCATTTCATCCTGTGCATTTGCAACAACTGCATGGGTTGCAATATTCATGTATTCATTTACACGATCCTCATTATTATCTATTGCCAATACTTCTTGCCCAGATTCAATCAAAGTACGGCAGATGCTTCCGCCAAAACGACCTAGACCAACAATTGCAAAATTTTGCTTCATAACGCTTCTCCTATTCTCATGTTCAAAATATAGTATAACAAAGGGAAGAAAAATTGACTACAAAAGAGATTTGAAAGAACAAACGAGTTTGCCAGATCTCGTCTATGACCTCCAACATATCCTCTTTCCACCCATTATAAGGGAAATAGTTACACAAAAAAAGATGACACGCTTACTTTTTTATAAGTGCATCATCTCTTGCTAAATTACTTTATAAGTCCATGCTTAAATGCATAGATAGCTGCTTGTGTACGGTCTTCTACCTCAAGCTTTGAAAGGATATTCGAAACGTGTGTCTTCACTGTTTTTAAGGTAATAAATAATTCATCTGCAATCTCTTGATTACTTTTTCCTTGAGAAATCAGCATGAGTATTTCATTTTCACGATTCGTTAGTTCATCATGTAAGATAGGTTCATTTCGGCGACTCATTTTTTCCATCATTTTTGTTGTCACCTCAGGCTCTAAGACCCGTTCACCTCGTTGTGTCGCACGAACAGCATTTGCGATTTCATGCGCTGTTGAGGTTTTCAACAAATAGCCTGCAGCACCAGCCTCAATTGCTGGGTAGACCTTCTCATCATCAATAAAACTTGTAACTATGATGATTTTAGCTTCTGGCCAATCTTTAAGAATTGCTTTTGTTGATTCGATTCCATCCATTTCTTCCATAACTAAATCCATCAGGATAACATCCGGTCTTAATTCTAACGCTTTTTCATAGCCAATTCGACCATTCTCAGCCTCTCCAATTACTTCAATGTCTTCTTGGATAGAAAGATAAGAAGAAACACCCAATCGAACCATCTCATGATCATCCACTAACAACACTTTAATCATCATTTTTTACCTCCTTAAATAAGGGGATTTTTATTTCTACACTTGTACCTTGTCCCTTAAAACTAATAATTTTCACAGTACCACCCATTCCTGTTACTCGCTCTCGTATGTTGGTCAATCCATAACTCCCAGTTTTACTCTGACTCATATCAAATCCAACACCGTCGTCTACAGCCCTCAATAAGACACTTTGATCTACTTGATGAAGATAAACTTCCAGCTCGTCGGCTTTTGCGTGACGAAGCGTATTAGATAATAATTCTTGGACAATTCTGAATAGATGATCCTCCATAGAATTATTTAACGTAACATCTTCTATCTCCCATTTTAACTTAATTTGAATTTTACTTTTTAACTCTATAAGTAGCTGCTCAATTCCTTGCTTCAAGCTTTTTCCTTCTAAACTAATCGGTCTAAGATGTAACAAAAGAGCTCTCATCTCTGATTGAGAAGCATTAATAATATCAGCTACCATTGCTAGTTGCTTTCGAAACATCTCCAAAGTCTCAGCCTTTTGTGCTTGCTCATTCAACGCAGACATTAACATCATTGCCGCAAATAATTGCTGTGAAACCGAATCATGAAGCTCTCTAGCTAAACGGTGCCGCTCCATTTCGAGAATTTCTTCTTTTGTTTCTCCATCCATCATTTGAGGACGACTATTTAGAAACTGAAGTTCTTTAGACATTTCCATCATTTTATCTTTTATTTTTGAAATATCTTTATCCACTTCCTGTATATATAAATCATTATTTGGATGTGGAACCGGCTGCTCTAGCTTCTTACTTTCATAGTCACTATTCGCAAGTAGCCTTAGTTTTTCTTCAATTTTACCATACTGTGCTTTTTGAATGACTGTGATAAGTAGAAATGTAACGAAACTTAACCCCAAAGAAAGTGCAAGAATATGAAAAAGAATCGGTACATGAAAAATTTGTACTTCAAAAAGTTGGGACCACCAGTTTTTTGTTTCACTTGCAAAAAAATACGTAAACAATGTAAATAGAATAACAAAGAACGTACTTAAAAAGGAGTAGGCGACAAGCATTGGGCGAGAAATTTTTCCCATCATATGCGAATCACCTCAACATCTCCTAATAAGGTATTCGTAATAATTTTCAATCGACGAGGATTTTCATCATAATCATTACTGTACATTTTTACCTGTTCATTTTTTAAGGTTTGCTCTTCCCCTTCGAATAAGACACTTCCTAAAAGAGCAGAATGATCTAAACATACTGCTACCCCTAAAGGAACCAGTATTCTTGTACGACCAATCCCTTTTCGAATGATTATCACGCTATCTTCTTTTGGTAAAAGTGTATTCCCCAAATCAACTATTGTATCTCCTGATATTAAATCAATATTAATATCGTCCCATTCATAAGCCTGATTTCCAATTCGTTCATTCCCGAACCAATGGTGTTTTTTTCTCTCGCCACTGTGAGCACCTGATTCTTTGGTGTTCACCATAATCATTTGTTTTTTTCGCCAAAAAGTATTTTTTGTCATATCAATGCCAGACAATTCTACTCCTTTTAAGCCAATAAAAACAACGGCTAAAACGAGCATCATCCACATAGCAGAGCTGCTTAACAGACTAATAAATACAATTAAACCACCTAAAACTAATTGAAAATTATTAAAATGTGTGCGTTGTTTCTTCTTCCTTACCACTAATACTATATTGAAAATACCAAAAAAGAGTAGGATAAGTAGCGCTGGATTACTCATAATTTGCCATAATGCAAGTAGGAATAACAAAGCCTCTCCTACTAAAAACAAGCGCCATGGGTTATTCATAAATCTCCCTCCCTTTCGCATAGTCGTATTTTATTATACACCTTATCTTAACGGGTAATTTTTGAAATTACTATAGGACTTTAGCCCGAAATAGTCCATTAACTCAACCTAAAATAATTCAATTCATAGAAAAACACATTGCAAAAAAGCAATGTGCTCTATAGATTTTAGTCACTCCTCACAAGAAGGAATCCTTAAATCTGTTCAACCTTTGTAATTTTCACATTCATATCTCCACCAGGTGTAGCAATCGTTACTTCATCACCGACTTTTTTTCCAATCAATGCTTGAGCAATCGGTGAATCATTAGAAATTTTACCAGAAAATGGGTCTGCTTCTGCACTTCCAACAATCGTATATTTTTCTTCTTCTTCATCAGGTAGTTCAATAAACGTTACTGTTTTTCCAATTGATACCTCATCAGAAGCAACGCCATTATTATTAATAATTTGGGCAAAACGAATCATATTTTCTAATGTTGTAATTCGACCTTCAACAAAGGCTTGTTCATCTT
The DNA here is from genome assembly GCF_000407505.1 of Enterococcus phoeniculicola ATCC BAA-412. Lineage (GTDB taxonomy): Bacteria > Bacillota > Bacilli > Lactobacillales > Enterococcaceae > Enterococcus_K > Enterococcus_K phoeniculicola. Next base: position 275,718 of record NZ_ASWE01000004.1, on the reverse strand, counting down.
TTGCAGATTCATATTCTGAGTTTTCAGATAGATCACCAAAGCTTCTGGCAATCTTAATTCGCTCAATAATTTCTCCACGTTTTACTGTCTTTAACTCTTCTAGTTCTTGTTCTAATTTTTCTTTTCCTTCAAGTGTCATCGGAAATACTTTCTCTACCATAATACTGTCTCCTTTTATGTTTCGCAAAATAATCGCAAAAGGTAATCTTTTACGGAATTGTCCAAAAAAGATTACCATGCTTTCATCAAAATGTAAATGCTTTATTTAATTTTCTTTTATTTAATTACTTATTAACGTATTCTTCTACCAATTTTGTATGCTCTTCATATGTTTTTGCAAAATAAACTTTCCCAGTCTCGATATCTGCAACAAAGTAATAATACTCATTTTCAGTAGGATTAAGAACTGCTTGAATGGCTTCCTCACTAGGACTATCAAATGGTCCTGGTCCATATCCTGTATTTAGATACAAATTATAAGGCGAATCTACAGCAGTATCTTCGTAAGTAACCAGTTCTTTATGCTCTCCTAATGCATATAAAATAGAAATATCTGATTGGAGCGGCATATCAATAGCTAAACGATTAAAGAAGACTTGAGCAATATTCTTTCGATCGCCTTCTTTAACTCCTTCTTTCTCAACTAAAGAAGCAATCGTCAACACTTCATGAATAGTCATATTCTTTTGCTGAATTTGTTCTAAATAAGGCAGTAATACATTATTACTCTTATCAACCATTTGTGTCACAATCTCTTCTAATGTCGTTCCTTTGTAATAATCATACGTTGCAGGGTACAAATAGCCTTCAAGTTTATAACGTACACCTTCAGCTTTTTCAGCCCCGGCTAATAGCTCAGGATATTTTGCTTTGAGTTTTTTAAAGAACTCTCCATCCTCCATTAAAGCCAAGAACTGCTTTTCACTATACTCAGTGACCTTAGCCACTTTTGTAGCAATCTGCTGAATATCATAGCCTTCCGGAATTGTTAGTCTGTTATCGGCTACCTCAACAGGCGTAGCTGATCCACCTTGTTCCAGTAAATCGCCTATTTCATCAAGGGTCATGTTGGGAGCCATTTGATAATATCCTGCTTGGAATCCAGTGTAATTTTTAAATTTCGTATAGTAGTTGAAAACTAACCCGCTCTTAATGATTTTATCCTTTTCTAAAATATCTCCAATTTCTTTGTTGGATGAACCACTTGGAATTTCTACCTGTACCAATTTTTCATTTTTAGCATCTAGTGGTTCTAAACTACTTGATACATAGCGGTAGACTGAAAAGCCTAATATTCCCCCCACAATTACTAATACTAAGATGATAATTGAAACGATCTTACCAACAAGCTTGTCTTCTTTCTTTCGCTGTTGACGTCGTTTATTCTTTTTTCCTTTAATGGTTCCCTCTTCTTCAAAATCGTTAGAGAAAGGTTCAGATACATCGGCTGTCTCATTGTTTCTATTGCTTCTAGACCCAACGGATTCTTCAGATTCGGCAGCATGATATAAGCTATCTGGCGTTTCTACTCTATCGCTATATTTAACAGGCTCTTCTTCATTATTGAACGGATCATCAAATGGCTGATCATATGATCCATGCAGAGAATTCAGAATCTTATCTTTAAAAGACTCTTCTTCTGGATGTTGTTTTCGCTCATCAGTCAAAACAACTCCTCCTTACTTTCATGTTTATAACTTTAACTATTATACATGAAACTTGAATAAAGGGGAATATAAATTAAGTTTTTGAATGTCGTTTTACTCTTTTTCCCCCTCTTACCAAATTTTTAAAAGTGACAAACCCGTTAGTTGCACTGATAATAAATAGCGGGATAAAACAATATATATATCGCGCGTTGCATTCCCAAATAAGTTGAAATAAAAATAATCCAAAAATCGATATATTTATAAAATCTATCTTTTCATTTCTTTTTTTGAACAAAAGAGCACCTAAAAAAACAAAGAACCATAGTATAAATATACCTACTTGAAAATAGACATGAAATTTATAATTATATTTCGTATCTCTATGATATATTTGTTGGATAAATCCGTTTACTAATCCTTCACGTGAGCCATAGTAATCTGTCATTAATCCACCATCAGCCCATGTCCTAGTTACTTTATTTACAAATAAGAAGCGTACCAATCCTAATGGCCCAAATTCAGAAATTCTATCTTTTATTTTCTCAATTTCCTTCTCCTTCTTATTTTCATATCCATTTATTGAAAGACTGTATTTATAATCATCGTGAGCAAATCGTCCATCATTTTGAGTGTTCAACCCCATCATAACCCAGTGAGCTATCGGAAACTCATTTTCAGTTTTCAATTTATCAGTTACAGGAATTATTGAGGTAAATAATGCTGAAGTGATAACCAGACTGGTCAACAGTGTTACAATTAATATTGTAACTTTTTTTATTTTTTCTTGAAATTTTATTTTCCCTAAAACTAAGTCAATAATTATTCCTACTGCAATAATTAATACAAATGCTTTAATTCTGTAACCTAATCCTATAGAAATCCCAATTAAAATAAGAAAAAACAAACTAGATAAAGATGTTTTTGTTTCTTTTAACTTTACGTACAAAAACATTGTCAACGATACAAAAAATATACCAACAGTATCAGTGTAAAATATCTCTGAATATAATAAAATGGGAGTTGCAGTATAAGTGATGATAGTTGAAAATAAAGCAACTTTTGAATTCCATATTTTTTTTGAGCTAAGGTAAATAAACAAAATACTCATATTAATTAGTAAACTATTTATTACAATAAGAATTTTATACATTGCATATATATCTAAATTAGGCGCTATTAAGAATAGAAATTTATATATCCCTGTAGCAATCAAGAGTATAAAATTATTATTAGGATATCTAGCAAAATAAGAAATATCTACATAATTACCAGTTTTAGCAATATTAAATGCATTCTGTTGAACTATACCGAAATCCCATAAAAATTCTACTCTGGTCTCCAAACCAATATAAATTGTGATTATTGTAGAAATAAGAAAGAGAATACTTATTAGCAAGAATTCATTTTTCCTGGTTCCATCAATTATTACTTTAGAAAAATTCGTTTTTTTTATAAAAACGATTGCGATGGCTATCATTATTAGTGATAACCAAAATGCTGATTGATAGTGAGTAATGTTCGTTTTAATGTTTAATAATATTATCCATAAAAATGTTATGGATAATATACTGTAAAACAAAGCAAACAGTATGCCACGTATCTTATTAGTATCTCTATCCATCAATTTCTCCTCTTCCAGTACTTTCGTTTATTTTAAATCAGAAAATAGCAGTTCGTTAATCAACATAGACTGTATTGGCTCACTCTTACTTGATAGCTCTGAAATATTACAAATATTTTGATTAGGATAATTAATAATTGTGTCACCAAATTCTTCATTAACCATGTACCTTTTTCCAAGATACTCATTAACAATAATATAGTGCTTCCCTTTTGAAGTCTTCTCTCTAATTACATCAAGTTTACTCTCCAGATCAACTTTTGTCTCAGCAGGAAGTTCCACGTCTCTTTCGTAATTTTCTTTAGCTAGGTTATTACAAATCGGTGCAACTACAACAGAATGAAAATCCCCTAATTTAGCATGATAGTATGCACCTGTTCCACCTTTACCTTCACCTACACAAATTACACGATTATAGTCAATATTAAATTCACTTCTAACATTTGAAATAATCATCTGAATATTTTCTTCATAATTAATAAAGTTATCAGTATCCATATAATAACTTCCAAAGGTGAGATTATTATCAAATATTCTTACTACATAAGTATTTTCTATAAGTGTATTTTGAATATACGTATAGTATGGTTGGAACATTCTTTTTGCTACTCTACTACTAATGTATGCTTCACGTTCTGGAAAAGAAGAGAATATTACGATTAAGCTACGTGGTATTTCATTAGTATCTTTGTCATTAATTGGCTTCTCAATTGTAAATATTGTTTCATTTTCAATAAATAAATCTTCTCGTTCCCAAATCTCTTTTAAGTATTTTCTTTTAGTAAAATACGAAATTTTTTTGTAATGTAAATAAAAAATATAGTCAGAATCAATCATTTTTTGATAAATACTTTCAATGCGTTCATCAGCTTCCATTAGCTGCAAAATATTAAGTGTACTATCCAAATCAATACCTATTTTTTTTTCATTGAATGTTTCCGGAAGATTTTCTAGATTATAGATTTTTGCGCGATTAAATATTTTTTCAACTACTCTATTTCTATTGTTTTTTATCACTTGTGCCATTTGCTTACTCCCAACTTACTTTTTTTGATAGTATATTAATGATCTCATTTGTTGACTCTACGGAATCATCTGTCATAAGATTTTTGGTAATCAGTTCGGTTGAAAATTCATCATATGGGCGAATAATCTCTTCAGCAAGCTTCTTTTCTGAATAATTTGCGCCACTAATTCCTATTAAATTTTCTAAGTCAAAATACCATCCAATCTTTGATGCATATGCTTCAGCATCTTCTTGAAAAATAATTATTTTTCTATTTAAATGAGCAAAGTCAAACATTGCTGAAGAATAATCCGTAATTAATAAACTTGAGATTAAATACAATTCTTGTATATCTACAAGTTCATTATAAAAACAATGAATTCTTGAACTTAACTGTGCGTACTGTTTTCGTAGATGTGATTCATGTGGATGTAATTTAACAATCAATTCATAACTTTTTGGTAATAAGTTAATTAATTTAATCAGATCCAATGTAGAAATATTGTCTCTGGAATCTTTTCTCCATGTTGGACAATAAAGTACATATTTCTTTTCTTTTTCTTTTTTATTAAAGTATTTAAAATGTACTCTTTGTATCTCCTCTACATTATCTTTATTTAGCAACAAGTAAGTATTACGAGGGACTCCAGTTTCAAGAATTTCTAAATCTTCATTTTTCGAAAGTGAAAATGCACTTTGGATATATTTAGTATTTTTTTCAGATGAGCTGAGTAAATAGCTCCATTTTAACATTCTTGGTATAAATGCTTCTGTTTCTTCTTCTCTCTGTTTTTCATCCTCAAGATCTGAAACCATTTTTTTTAATGGGAATCCATGCCATGTTTCTACAAAAATTTGTTGTTCATTCTTCCCAACTTTGTCTAAAGAGTTTCCATTTAAAATGACACATCTACTTTGTTTAAAACGAGTAGTATATAGCCTACTCCCTGTTCTCAAAGGAATGCATCCAAAGCTGTAGATTTCCATATCGACCAACTGATTTATAGAACTAACAAATATATTTAAATTAGGATATTTATTTTTCAAAGCTAAAGCTAAATACTTAGGATCACCGGAAAAGTTCTTTCCATGAAATGATTCAACAAATACAAAATCATCTCGTAAATTCATCTCTGATAGAACACTTTCTGAACCATTTTTTTTATTGTAATAAGACCGCATAATTTTTTGTATTTTTGTATTTTTTAAAATTTTTCTAATTCCCTTTGTACGTTTCAATTTCCCATAAAATTTAGTTGAAAGACTACTTTCAATTCGACCATGTAATTTGTATATCTCTTGAACAAGCTCTCTATCGTCATCTTGTCCTACATAGTTTGAAGAATATGGAGAATTAACAACTTTCATCAAATAATTTTTACCATAATCTTCAACAACACTATATTTTTTTGCTCTCTGTACATCTCGCAAATATTCATCATTTGTACGAACTTTACTAATATAATCCAAAATATATTTTGCATCTCTTTCTATATCTTTGGTTAACCATCCAATTGTTTCATAATCTCCATAAATTTCTGGCAATACGTTATCATCACCTTCATACATCAATACACGTCGCCCTTCAGCAAAAGCCTCCATGATAGAGTATCCAAATGTTTCAAATCTCGCTGTTGATAAGTAGATATAATCCGATGGCAAATCATAATTAATTCTTACATAGTTTTGAATATTATAATAACGAATTAAATTTCTATACAATGTAGCTCCAGGCCCAGCCCCTTTAATATAGAGTTTAAATTGATAGATTTTCAAGGTATTGACTAGGTAATGTATCAATTGAATAGCATAACTTATATCTTTTTGTTCTTCGTCAAATCGAGAATAGATAACCAGATTATTTGAAGCAACTACCTCATTATCAATTTTCTGCTGATACTTGATGTGCTCAATACTTACAGGATATTGTACAACATTTTCTTTTCCTATAATTTTTTTAAAACTTTCTTTAATGCTCTCTGTTGCCACCCTAAATACATCAATTGAGTCTTGATAAAACGTCTCCTCAAATTTTAAGCGTTCTAGAGGTGCATGTACTTCTCCAATAACCTTACTCTTTGGAAAATTTGACTTTATTGCTTTAGAGAGTAAGAACAAAGACTCTCTAGTTAAAATATATACATCTTGTTCTACAATAGAAAAGATTTCATTTAGTGGAGAAAAAATAATTTTTGTACTCATTTCTTCACGAGTAATTAAATCTGTTACATCTTCATTCGTAAAATCTGTAATATTAAAAACTGTCAACTCGGCACCGGCTCTTGTCAATTCTTTAACTAAATTAATATTACTTCGACTTGTGCCACCGACACCGAATATATTGTATCCAACAATTGCTATTTTCATTTTTCACACTCTTTCTTTCTCATTTTCCACAATAAACTTTTCCAAACGAACACCGGCAACTGAAAGATGCGTCCGATTCGTTTTGGATTACTTACTGAACGATAGAGCCATTCTAAATGGTAATCAATATAAAATTGAGGGGCACGTTTTACATGACCACTAAAGACGTCAAAACTCCCCCCAACATCTTGAAAAATAGACACGTTAAGTTTGTCTACATTTCTTGCTAACCACTGCTCTTGCCTTGGAAATCCCAAACCAACGAATAAAAAATCAGGTTGTTGATCGTTTATTTGATCAACAAGCTCTTCTTCCGTAAGCTTCGTATATCCATCAACTGCACCCTTAATGTGTAAATCTGGATATTGATTTTGAATGTTCTTTACCGCATCTTTAATTACTTCCGGCTTTGCTCCATAAAAAAAGACGCTTCTTTTATGTTCATTTGCATAAGCTAAAAATTTTGTCATTAATTCTATTCCAGCTACGCGTGTTTTAATAGGCCCCTTTGTTAACTTAGAAACCATCACAATCCCAATTCCATCTGGTATGCGATGCGTACTTTCTTTTATAAAGGAGACAATTTCAGGATACTTTCTTGCTTCTGTTACAATTTGAGGATTGACGCTGATTGCTGTCATTTTTTTATCAGTTTCTAAATACTCGGGAATATCCTTTACTATCTCTTCATAAGTTAGTGCATCTATAGGAACGCCCATCATTGTATCTTGTTTCATACCTTCTCCTCAATTCGTTGTATTAATCGACGTGTCGCCTTCCCGTCATTATATTGATTCCATAAATGATTAAAGGCACTGAAATCTTTAGTCTCCTCTTGTTTGATTTCCTCAATCAATTGTTCTTGTGTATAAACAATTGCCCCCGGTGCCCATTGATTAAAATCATCTTGTATTCCTACTTCTTTTTGATAGTCATCTAGGTCATAACAAAAGAAAATAATTTTTCCTTTTTCTTTCACCAATGTATATTCAAAAGGGACGGATGAATAGTCTGTTACCAAACAGTCCACAAATGGTAAAAATTCTTGTAGAGTAAATCCTCGTAAATCAGAAAAGACATTTTTTAATGAATCAAATTTAGCAATTAGTTCTTTATCATGTGGATGAGCTTTTACAAAAAAGACCCAATCCTCTCCTAATTCTCTCAATATTTGTTCAAAGTCTAAAGGATTTTCAGTCATAGTTTCTCGATAAGTGGGCGTATAAAATAAAATACGTTTATTTTTGAGGTCAGAGAAGATTTCAGAAAATCGCTCATTTTGTAAATTTCGCCAATCATCTTTTAATAATCGATCTGAAGGTAAATAGCCTATCGGTAACATCTGTTCAGCGATCGCCTGATAGCTGGATTCAAATACCTTACCCATCTTATCTGAACCTACCGCATAATGCGTATAAGCCTGGTAAACTTGCTGATAGCGATGAATATCTGATTTAGAACGAACTTTTGCATAATTGGCTTCTATCCCAAACTTTTTAATTGCACCATCTGCATGCCAAAGTTGGATTACTTCTGTTTCAGAAAAAAAAGAAATAGCTCCTAAAAAAGCAAAATAATTATCACACAAAACAGTTTTAGCGCCTTTTACCAAAGGAATCACTTTGTTGATAAGCACATTAAATTGATCAATTGAATAGACTTCTACCCCTTTTTCATGAAAAAAATATGCGTTCTTTTTTGCATTTTCTGTATAACAAATAACTAAACGGCTACCAAACTTTGCATATAAGTCTTCTAAGATAGGTTGACTTGTACTTGGGAAGCTTAATAAATAAACAATTTTATTATGCATAGTCTTAACATGTCTTGCTTTCGTTCTTACAAGAAACAGGTAACTGGATTTTATTAACGAAAGAAGTCCTTCCTTCATAGCTCACACTCCAATGTAAAATCACTCTTCATTTTACAGTAAATTCGTAAAAAAGAAAATGCTTCTACTACTTTTCTCCCCTTTTCTTCTTATAATTTAAGAGCATTGAATCAATTTATCTCCTAACATTTTTCTTTTGTAATAAAAAAAGAGGTGAGCGTAATCTTCTCAACCTCAATTCATTCATAATCATTTATTTTCTTTTGTTTCTTTCCAGCACTTCCTGACGATATTTTCGATTACCGATAAATTTCAGGGTTCGCATTAATGGTTGTCTATTTTCACCAACTAGTCCAATCAATTCAATAAATAATTCTAATCCAATAGCACTACTAATAATTAAAAGAATGGTTGCCCAAGTACTTGCGTAGTTCATCAGTAATGCAATAAATGAAAATACCAAGGCTAACGCATAAATTGTAAGTACCGCTCCTCTGTGAGTAAAACCTAGCGACAATAACCGGTGGTGCAAATGCATTTTATCGGCAGACGAAATTGGCTGCTTATTAAATTTTCTACGAATCATCGCATATACCGTATCTGTTATAGGTACACCTAAAATAAACATAGGGGTAAGCATCGTAATAAATGTCGCATTTTTCAGCCCTTGTAAGGATAACACAGAAATCATGAATCCAAGAAATAACGCCCCTGTATCTCCCAAATAAATCGTTGCCGGATAGAAGTTGTAAGGGAAAAAACCTGCGATTGCCGCTACTAATGCAAAAATCATCATGGCCACATAGGCACCTGTATTTGGTAAAAAGAAATAACCAATAATTCCAATGGTTACCAGAGCAATCATCGATACTCCTGATGCAAGTCCATCCAGCCCATCAATCAGATTCACTGAATTTGTGATTGCCAATATCCATAATATAGTCATCGGCAGACCCAACCATCCTAATTCAATATGTCCAAGAAACGGTAATGTAAAGGATTTAATTTGAATACCAGCAAAGAAATAAATCTCTAACGCAGCCAGTAATAATCCAAGCATTTTTTGATATGGCTTCAGTTCCCAAATATCATCAATCAATCCTGTAACAACAACTATTAGTGCCCCTAAAATCATAGGCATCATTGTGGCAAATGCAAACGTATCTCTAAATAAATACAAAACAGAAAAACTGAAGGAGATAAAAATGCTTAACCCACCCGCTGTTGGCATAATTTTTGTATTAATCCTTCTCGCACCCGGTTTATCTGCCGCTCCAATTTTAAACGCCAGCAGCTTGATAAAAGGCGTTAGTACCAAAGAAATAATCATGGTAATAAATAACCTTACTATAAATTTAAATGCAAAATCCATCGTCATGCTCTCTTTCTGATAAACTATCTTTTCAATTTAAAAATAGCTTTAAATTTTTTTATTCCTTGGCTAATCAAACTTTGACGAGCTTCAATTTCCGTGCCACTCAGATATTCCTGAACAACTGCATTAATAATTCCACCTAGAATAATAATGGTTGCAGAAAAGTTCAACCATAGCATCAATACAATGAAGCTTCCAATAATTTGATATCCACTAACTTTTGAAGCAAAATAATTGGCATAAATACCAAACACTTGTGCCAACAGCATCCAACCGATAGTAGCAAAAACAGCACCTGGAATCACCGAGCGAATTGTTACTTTCGCGTTTGGGACAATCAGAAAGATTAGCATCATAATGAAAAATAAGGCTAATGAAACGACGGGCCATTTTAATGTTTGAAATGTATCTATGATATGTGTTGGAAATTCAAAGATAGGTTGTAATGAGCTTAAAATCATTTGCCCCAAACCAAATATTACCACAACTCCAACAATCGCAACCATAAATAAAACAATGACTCCAAGTGACAACAATCGAACTAAGATGAAATTTTTTCTTGGCTCTACTCCATACGCTTTGTTCATTGCCGTTTGTAAAGCATTAATACTTTTACTGGCAGACCACAATGCAGCAATTGCTGACACAGACAATAGTCCTCCCGAACTTTGCGTTAATAAATCTTGTATAGCCGGGCCTAAAAAATCATAGATTTGACTAGGCATCACTTCTTTAACGTAGGGTAAAACTGTATTTGGATCTATTTTAAGGTAAGGCAAAATATTTCCTACTGCAATGAGTAACGGAAAGATGGATAATAGTAAATAGTATGCAACAACAACAGATGTTACACCCATTTCAGAATCAAGGATTCTCTTTTGAGTCGTTTCAATAAAGCGAAGTAATTTTTTATTTTCTTTTACCTTATCTATTATCCCCATACTGATTTCTCCTTATTTCGAAATTTAGTAGGTTCCTTCCTCGCCTTGAGAAGTCAAAATCCTTGGTCCCTCTTTTGTAATCGCCAACGTATGCTCAAATTGACAGCTAAGACCTCCATCTTGTGTGTAAGCTGTCCAGCCATTTGGATCCATCTTCATTTTCCAAGTACCAGTATTCACCATGGGCTCAATGGTAATCACCATACCTTCTTTTAAACGCAGCCCTTTTCCAGCTTCTCCATAATGTGGAATAGCTGGACTTTCATGAATCGTAGGACCAATTCCATGACCCACAAAATCACGTACCACAGAAAGATTTTCTCCTTCAACGTATGTTTGAATTGCATGACCAATATCACCAATTCGATTTCCCTCTTGTGCTTGTTCGATACCGATGTACAGAGCTTTCTTTGTAACCTCCATCAAGTGATCAATTTCAGGTGTACTTTTTCCAACGACATATGCCCAACAAGAATCAGACATCGCCCCTTTATAGTCTACACACATATCAACTTTAATCAAATCGCCATCTTTCAACACTTTTTTGCGCGGAAACCCATGGCATATTTCATCATTGATACTAATACATGTCGCATATTCATAACCTTCAAAACCAATTTGAGCAGCAATCGCATGATGGTCTTCAATATATTTTTTTACAAAAAGCTCAATATCCCAGCTTGTTATTCCCGGTTTAATAAATGAACGTAAACTTTTATGAACGCCCGCCAAAATTTCGCCAGATTCACTCATCATTTCAATTTCACGTACAGATTTTAATGTAATCATTCTCTCGTCTCCTTTTTCGAATCCTATCTATTTTACCATAATATTTAGTCTCTAGACAAATGAGGAATTTGTAATATTTAATCCGCGGTTTTCTTTCTGAAATGCTTTTGTTATAATCATCATAGAGTACAGCATTTTTGCTGAACCCCAAGAAATAATGTAACTTATTTAAATGGACCCATTAGGAGGAATTTCATGACTTTAGCAAAAATTGTTTATGCCAGTATGACAGGAAATACTGAAGAAATCGCCGATATTGTAGCAGAAGCGTTTGAAAATATGGATTTAGAAGTTGAAATTGATGAATGTACCCAAGTTGATGCAGAAGATTTCACAGACGCAGATATTTGCGTGGTCGCTACCTATACTTATGGTGACGGTGAATTACCCGATGAAATTGTTGATTTTTATGAAGATCTTCAAGAAGTTGATTTATCAGGAAAAATCTTTGGTGTCTGTGGCTCTGGCGACACATTTTATGATGAGTTTTGTAAATCAGTAGACGATTTTGAAGCAGTTTTTTCAAAAATCGGTGCTGTTAAAGGGGCCGAATCTGTAAAGGTTGATTTAGCAGCTGAAGAAGACGACATTCAGAATTTAGAAGCTTTTGCAAAATCATTAGTAGAAAAAGCGCAAGCATAGAGACCAGAAAAGAGGCAAGGGATAGTTCCCCGGCCTCTTTTTTCGTTTTTAAAAATTTACTTCTACTAAATTATCATCACTTAAAATATGATCAATCGTATTTTGAATCAATTGTTCAATCTCTTCATCTGTCAAATGAATAAGACCAGACGTCATCAGTGAAGCCACGCCCGTAGCAACAATCCATGTACCAGTGTGCAGTGAAATAAGTTCAGCTTCAGACAAATGATCAAAGGAGCTATCTTTTTTTACCATACTTAAAAAGCAATCATAGGAAAATTTTTGCATTTCTTCTCCCGCACCTGTGTATTCCAAATACAAAGCTCGGTACAAACCACTTTCATTTACAGCAAAATGAATATAGTTTAAAGCCAAATCAATTAACGGCTTTCCTGTACGAACAACTGGAAATATATCTACTGATAAATAATGATGAATTTGTCGATACAGCTCTTGCTTTAGATCGTCCATATTTTTAAATTCTAAATAAATCGGTTGAGTCGAGCACTTCATCTTATTTGCAATATTACGAGCTGTAAAACGAGAAAAACCTTCTGTAGCAACTACGTCATGAGCAGCTTTTAAAATCTGTTCTCTGGTTATGGTTTTTTTTCTTGCCATAATTTTTTAATCTCCTTATGCAATGTCAACAACGCTTTCAACAAGTTTATACGGTTATTGTAACACGTTTTCTCTTTAGAAAAAACATGTTTTTTTTACGCCTTCATTTTCTCTAGTTAAAAATCAATAGTGATTACTTTAATTTTAATAATTCTCATAGTTAGTTGTCAAATTCTAATTATTTTATTTGTTCTGATTCCTGTTAAATGTTATCATATTCATGTTTACTAAAATATTAATTTTCAGGAGAGACGTATATGACATTAGAAAATTTTAATGAAAATCTAGAAAAATATGCACGTTTAATTGCTGAAGTAGGAGTCAATGTTCAAAACGGCCACACGGTTGTTTTACAAATTAGTGTTGATCAAGCACCTTTAGCTCGTTTAATTACAGCGCAAGCATATAAACTTGGAGCAGCTGAAGTTCAAGTACAATGGACAGATGAATTTGTTCAAAAAGAATTTCTGAGCTTTGCAGATGAATCAAGAATCACCGAAGTACCTCAATATAAAGTAGACCAAGCTGATAACTGGATAGAAAAAGGAGCGAGCCGAATTAGTGTGGTTTCTTCTAACCCTGATTCTTTAGCTGGAGTTGATTCTGATCGCGTCGCCGCTTATCAAGCAGCAGCTGGAAAAGCAATGATGAATTTACGTAAAGCAACACAAGCAAACAAAGTCAGCTGGACTGTTGTAGCAGCTGCCAGCACTGAATGGGCGAACAAAGTCTTTCCGGAACTCTCTACTGAAGAAGAACAAGTAGATGCTCTGTGGGATGAAATTTTTAAGACCACCCGTATCTATTCCGAGGATCCTGTTGCTGCATGGCAAGCACATGATAAAAAATTAGAATCTAAAGCAGATGAGCTAAATAAAGAGCAGTTTACTGCCCTACACTACACTGCTCCTGGAACAGATTTAACTATTGGCCTTCCAAAAAATCATCTATGGGAAGGGGCGGGAAGCTTTAATGCGCGAAATGAAAAATTCATGGCAAATATGCCAACTGAAGAAGTGTTTACTGCTCCTGATAGTCGTCATGTAGATGGCTACATCTCAAGTACAAAACCACTAAGCTATGCAGGAACAACTATTAACGGAATGAAATTTACGTTTAAAGATGGACGTGTAACTGATTTTTCCGCTGAACAAGGAGAAGAAGTTTTAGCAAAACTCCTGGCTATTGATGAAGGGGCAAAACATCTTGGTGAAGTCGCGCTTGTTCCAGACCCATCACCAATTTCTCAATCAGGAATTATCTTTTATAATACGTTGTTCGATGAAAATGCATCAAATCACTTAGCTCTTGGTTCAGCCTATGCATTTAACCTTAAAGGTGGAACGCAAATGAGTGAAGAAGAATTAACCGAAGCAGGACTAAACAGAAGCCAAACACACGTAGACTTCATGGTTGGTTCTGATAAGATGAATATTGACGGAATCCGTGAAGACGGAAGTCGTGTCCCTGTATTTCGTAATGGAGACTGGGCTTAAGATAAACAGGTTGAGACAAAATGAGGTGCGCTCTTAAAGTTGCACACAAATTAATTAGCCAACTGACTGGTATGAATTCGGTATTGAACCGGACTCATACCAGTCTATTTTGCTTACTCATCAGTTTCAAAAAAATGGTAATCCTAATAAAAATTTTAATAATTAGTTGAGCTAGAAAGATTATTATTTCTGGCCATTCCATAAATAGATTGTCATTTTTTGTAATTATATTTGATGAATTTCGAGTTATTTTATTTATTGGAAAATCGCTAATTTTTTAAGACAAAGTAGAAAAATAGGCGCTTTTTTAGAATCATTCAATTCTCATCAGTTTTAGTCGTATTAAAGAGGATCTAAATAGGATGATTTCATAGCAGTTAGTATAAACAGACGTCTTTAAGTAGGAATCCTTCGCAGCTATGCTACTCCTAAAAGTAAAAACTTTAAAAATCATCTTGCACTCGAACAGAGTTTTGATGAAAACTATCCGTCTCCAAAATTCTCTAAACTACCCTATCTTTATAAAAAAATCCCTTAGACAAGACTTTATTTAGCCGATTGTATAAAGGACTATCACCACTAGTTAACCTCATTGGAAAGAAGATTCTCCGTCTCTTCTTTAGAAAGGAGTTTCTAATCTACAGCACCAGTAATCTTTCTTTTACTATTTTTAACCACAAGTTTGAACATAAACGAGTCCTTCTTTTCCAGGTAATCAATTATAAATTAACTCTTTTTTAAATCTGCTCTAATAATTGCCAACATTTCTGTATTCTTCGTCAGTTCAGCTAGTTGTTCAGCAAACTTATATGCCTCTCTTCCCACCTCTTCATTGAGCGCTCTACAATTAAATGCTCGCTCGTATGCAAGATGTACTAATCCTAACAGGGACATATTTTCAGTACAAATAGAAATTCCAACATCGCAATAATCTATCGCCTTTTGATATTCATTTTTGGAAGAGTAATATTTAGCAATATTGTAATACACAGTAGATAAAGCTTCTTCCCGCTCGTATCCGCGACTTAATTCAGCCAGTCTAACAGATTTTTCAAAAAAAGCATCTGCCTGCTTTGTAAAACCTTTCGTAGCATAATAGATACCTAATAAATTATTGGATAGTATGGTAATAATTGATCCCTCATTTGTCGCATGTTCAAGAGATTGATATAAATTATACAGTGTCACATCATCTTTTCCATTCCTAAATAATGAAAGTGCTCCGATACAGTGATAAGCTTCTTGTAGCTGATGTTCTTCTAGCTCATCCATCACCTCAACTACATCCTTAAGTAAAATTTCAGCTTCCTCATATTTATAATATCGTATCAGCTTTGTAACTTTTTTTAGAAGCCCTTGTACTTGACTCTTGTGCACCGTAACAGTGATATCGTTTACCTCTAACCCTAATCGATTACAGATAGCTGTAATGATTTGCATATTGTTTGCTGTATTTTTCTTTTCAATATTACTAATCGTCGCTTGTTTACAAATACCCTTAGCTAATTGGTTTTGGGTCATATTCAATTGTTTTCTCTTCTTTTTAATTAGCTGACCGTTAATTTGCATAGTTCTCCTCCGAACATTTTCTTACTGCATAATCATAACAATTAAAGCAGGACTTATGTTATAATATTATATAATAAAAATAATGATAAAGGAAGGTGTATTGGTGATGGGATTAGCAGAACTATGTGAATTAATCATTGGTCCATTAGGAAATGCAGGCTGGATTACAGCTGTATAATAGAACCTGATAAAGCCGTCTTTATGTTTTGTACAAGAGCTGATAGAGCCATACATAACTATTTTTAGTTATGTATGGCTCTCTCTTTGTATATATTAAAACCTTGAGTATGTACTTATCAATTTTTTAGGATAGACCTTTCCTAAAATTTACTATCTCCATCTATTCAGAATATAGCTAGCTACTCTCCTTAATTCTATTTGAATTATTCCTTCATTATAAAATACAGAGACAATTTAAAACTTGCACCTCTCCACTATGGAAGTTATCATATAATTAACTAAACATTAAGGAGAGCTTATAGTGAACTTACAAATCAAAGAACTATCATCTAACTACTTGGAAGAGTGCGTAGATTTAGCCATAGCTACTTTTACAAAAGAACCGTGGAACGACGTCTATGAATCAAGAGATCAAGTAGTCACTTTTTATAAAAACCATTTAAAAAACAACTATTTTTTAGGCTATGTCGCGCTTCTTGAAGGAAAAGTTGTCGCACTAAGTGTTGGGATGAAAAAACCATGGATTAAAGGGATGGAATATTATATAGATGAATTTTGTGTCGACTACAATCTGCAGGGAAAAGGAATTGGTTCACTCTTTCTCAATAGCATCGCAGATGATATTGAGAAGAAAGGGTTAAACGCGATTATGTTAAACACGGAAAAAGGATATCCTTCAGAAGCATTCTACATAAAAAATGGCTTTACTATAGAAAAAGAGTTGATTATTCTAACACGTTAAAAAAAGAGCCTCTCGGCTCTTTTTTTAACGTGTCAATCGACTTATGTTACCTATTTAACTTCTTAAGCCTTTCCCTTTATTGATTAAATACCAGCAGACAGAATAAAGAACAACGATAAATAAAACTAAAATTGTAATAGATAGGTAGATGGGAACATCTGTTGTTCCTAAAAAGCCAAATCGAAAACCTGAAA
Organism: Enterococcus phoeniculicola ATCC BAA-412; assembly: GCF_000407505.1. GTDB lineage: Bacteria > Bacillota > Bacilli > Lactobacillales > Enterococcaceae > Enterococcus_K > Enterococcus_K phoeniculicola. Next base: position 258,695 of record NZ_ASWE01000004.1, on the reverse strand, counting down.
TCATATATACAATTGGATTAATCTTTGAAATAGCTTGCCAAACGGGCGGTAGCATAGAAATTGAATAAAAGACGCCTCCCAGATAAGTTAACGGCTGTAAGACAAACGTAGGAACAATCGAGACATCATCATATGATTGAGCAAAGATACCATTAATTAATCCTGCTAACGAGAATAAAATGGCCGTCATCAACAGCGTTAAAATGACAATCGCCCATGAATGTACGTGGAGTGGTACAAAAAACAAGGAAATGATAGTCACCAATGACCCCACCAGTACACTTCGACCCAATCCGCCAATCACAAATCCCCAAATAATGACGTGCGTAGGTACAGGAGCTACCAAAAGCTCCTCAATGTTTTTTTGGAATTTCTGTGAAAAAAAGGAAGAAGAGACATTAGCATAAGAACTGGTAATTGCAGACATCATAATCAGCCCTGGGACGATAAATTCCATATAAGAAAATCCGCCCATCTCACCGATTCGTCCACCAATCATTTTTCCAAAAATAACAAAATATAAAGAAGTTGTAATTACTGGTGGTACTAATGTTTGCACCCAAATTCGTAAATAGCGATTCGTTTCTTTTACAGCTAAGCTTTTTAAAGCAGTCATATATAAATTAAACATTTTTATCCTCCACATGATGCGTTTCTTCAGTAATTTTCAGGAATAACTCTTCTAAACGGTTGGATTTGTTCCGCATAGAAAGTACTTTAATTCCCTGAGCTGTCAACTGTTCAAAAATTGCATTTACTCCTTGATTGCGTTCTACCTCAACCTCAAGAGTCTGTGCATCATCAAGAACGCTCTTATAGCCTATAATTTCAGGTGCTGTCTCATAAGGAGCCAAATCAAAAATAAAGGTTTCAAACTGCAGCTTAGATAATAATGACTTCATACTTGTATTTTCAATTAATTCTCCGGCTTGAATGATTCCAATATTTCGACAAAGCATCTCTGCCTCTTCCAGATAATGTGTGGTTAAAATAATTGTTGTTCCATTTTCGTTAAGTTCTTGTAAAAAAGCCCACATATCTCGTCTCAGCTCGATATCTACCCCAGCTGTTGGTTCATCTAGAATCAAAAGACGTGGCTCATGCATTAATGCTCTGGCAATCATCAATCTTCTTTTCATTCCACCCGAAAGCATTCGTGCACGAACATTTCTTTTTTCCCATAAATTCGATTGCTTTAAATATTTTTCACTACGTTTTAAAGCTTCTTTTCGTGAAACACCATAATAGCCCGCTTGATTTACAACAATTTGTTGAACTGTTTCAAATGGATTAAAATTGAACTCCTGCGGTACTAACCCAATTTGCTGTTTTGCACGAACTAAATCTGTATCTAGGTCATAATCAAAAACTCGAACTTGACCAGATGTTTTATTGACTAAGGAAGTAATAATTCCAATCGTTGTTGATTTTCCCGCTCCATTGGGGCCTAAAAGCGCATAGAAGTCACCTTCTTCAACCGATAAATTGATTCCACGAAGCGCCTCCACCCCTGTATCATATATTTTTTTTAACGCAACAATTTCAAGTGCATTTGCCATTTTCCTATCCCCTAACAAAATTTATTCTTTACGTAATTACGCAAATAAATAAATGAATCATTTTTTCTAAAAGTACTCTCATCTCTTTGCTTTTGATTTATGTACACAGTAATTCGACCGCACATCTGAATCAACAAGTCTCTATATTTTCTTTTTATATGCAATTTGCTCAGACACGTTCTTATCTTTTCTAAAAAGCTGCGTCATTGAGCACATAAACGATTCAACAAATTCATCGTTCAATGCATAATAGTGCCACTGGCTCTTCTTACTAACAGAGACAATTCCAGCCTTCTCCAACACCTTCATATGATGCGAAAGCGTCGGTTGAGTAAACTCAAAATGCTCCAACACATGGCAACCACACATCGTCCCCTGTGATAGTATATCAATAATTTTTATCCGATTAGGATCAGACATGGCTTTAAGCACAGAAGATAAATTTTCGTCATTCATTTTCTTTCCTCCTTACATAGACGACTACCTATATATAATATAGATAAGTATCTATGTAGTGTCAAGCTCAATTCCCCTTCAAGGAGTTTTCTATTTTTAGACCAAAATAAAAAACTCCCCGTTTGCTCTATCAAGTTGAGAAGTTTACCTAGTTGTCTATTACGCTTCCTGCTGGAATCGAACCAGCAACTAGGTCTTAGGAGGACCTTGTTATATCCATTTAACTAAGGAAGCCTGATACAAATTATTTCATGCACTTAAAAAGAAACATACTAGATTATTCTAAATCAGTGACTGGAAACTGTCAATCTTGTTTCATGAAATAATATCTTTGTTTCTACCCTAAAGGGAAGATTCATTTTTGTAAAACAAAAAAGAAAACAAATAATTTTGTGCCTCGCATCAAAATCATTTATTTTCTTTTTTAATTAGAAGTAATCTTCCAAAATAGGTTGTTGGTCGACTAAACAATCAGAGAACTGATTTAAAATAGAAGATTCTGCTATTATTCGTCCATAAAAAGCTAGCTCTGATGCCTTTTTATAACCAAATAACAGCTGAGTAATTGATTGGATTGTAGATTCAATAACAGGTCCATTCACTTTCTCTTCATCATTTATCTTTTCCACCTTGGCTTTGCCTTCATCCGAAATAGATAAATGATAGATTCCCTCATTCCATTGTGCAAATGGATCTTCTGTAATCTTCAAGTAAAATTCTCCTGAATGTCCTTTTTTAAATGGATATTTTTTTAAAAATCGTTCAATATTAACAATTCTTCCCATCATATCTGGACGTATACTCATAGAAAATCGCGCACTAGGTAATAGATAATTTAAGTTGCTCCCTGTATAGGAAGATTCATATTGAAACTCTTGAAAAACCCCGCTGTGAGATCCAATAAACCCAACAATTCCACGTAAAGCCTCTGGTGTTAAATAGCCAATCTCTTCAATTATACAAACCGCACCATCTACGCGGTAAACAAGATAGCCTTCGACGATTCCTTCCGCATTTTCATATTGCGCAAATTTTTTTCCTGGCTTCATATTGAATTTATAATCTAGCCACCAATCTTCACGCTTAACTGCTCCACACTGATAAATCGGCATAGCTTGATAAATTTGACTGATTGAATTTTTTATTTCTTCATAGCTCATTCGTTTCATTTTACCAATTGTTTTTCCTACTCTGGGCCATTCAGAAGAAGGCAACTTATACAAGATTCGCTCAAATAATAATTCAAAGCCATAGCGACGATAAAAAGGATATGAAAATGGCGCAAGGTAAGATAAATCAATTGCTTGATCATTCAAATCTTTTAGAAGATAAGTCATGGTTCGATTAATCCCTCCTTGCCCTCTATATTCAGGATATGAAGCGACAAATCCAACGCCAGCCATCGAATAGTCCTGCCCATGGAAGTCTATAGTAAATGGGGTTGCCATTACTTGACTTGTTAATGTCCCATCTGCTACATCGCCATAATTCCATGAATGCTCTGCCATACACTCAAATCGCGCACGTGAGTCCTCTGGATTTTGAAAATTAAATGCATAACTAGCCAAGTCAAACATTTGTGGAATAAAATCATCTGTTAATTTTTTTGCAATACTCATCTTTTTTCCTCCTAACTGATAAAACAAAAAGAAAAGGCGTCCAAATTAGACCCCTTTAATACGATTCTTCTATCATGGTTAGCATCTTTTTGAACTGACGCTTTTTGAAAAAGCCTAAAGCTATTCCCAACAAAAAGTCATTTGCTTTTTGAATAAATCCAAATGATTCCATCGTTTCAGAATAATGAACTTCGCAGCTTTTTTCATCTATCGGACGAACTTCATATTGTACGACATAGGAATTACGCGTAGTTGAAGTACGAAAATGATACGATTGGTTTTCAACGAATTTTTCTATTTTTATTCTCGCCCGACTATCTTTTGAAAATTGCTTAACATACTCATAATTTCGCAATTGTTTTCTTGTGACAGATTTTCCTGTTGCTTTTCGGATATCAAATATCACAGAATCCACAACTTTGTCGAAGAAAAATTCTGCGGGAATATTTAGTTTTTTCACGATTTCCATTATTTATTCCCTCCATCCTCTTTTTTCTTAAGATCTTCTTTCTTCTTGCCTTTCATGAAGAAAAAGACACCCAAGCCAATAAGAGTAAATCCTGTAACCATACTTAATATGTCGTATTGCATGTTCTTAGGATTCAGGCTGTATAAAATAATCAAAAAGCCGATACTGCATAAAAATAAACCATTTTTAACCATTTTCATCCGTCCAATCTTTAGTTAAACCGCCGCTGCTTGGAAGAAAAGTACACTTCCCCAAGGTTCAGCTTTAATCAGCTCTTTTGCTTTCTTTGCTGCTGCATCTTTATCATCAGCACTTGTTTCAAAGAATAATTTAATTCCTTGTTTTTCTTTAAAAGTAAATGTAACCCCATCTTCATTATATGCTTCTAGTAATTCTTTGATGGCCTCTTGTTGCATCGCACTTGCAATACTAATCATAAATCATTCCTCCTTTATATCTATTGTAACGATAACTAGTTCATATTTCAAATAGTTAAAATGAAAGGAAAACCGCTTCACCTCAAGAAGCGATAGCGGTTTTCACTAAAAAGTTTTATTCACCTAATGATGGATCAACTTTATTTGCTGCAATTACGAATGGTGTCCAGATAGCAAATGTGGCAAGCATACTTACCAAGGTTACTACTGGTGCACGCCAGTCAGCTCCTGTTGCTAAGAATGATAGCAAGAATGGAGGAGTTACCCAAACCACTTGTTGTGATACTGGATTTACTAATCCAAGGTCTGTTGCAAAGTAGCCGATTGCTACAGCAACAACTGGAGCAACTAAGAATGGAATGAACAATAGTGCATTAAGCACGATTGGTAAACCAAACATAACTGGTTCGTTGATATTGAATAGTCCAGGTCCTACAGATAGTCGAGCAACTGTTAGGAAATCTGCACGTTTAGAGAATAGCAAGATTGCAAGAATCAAGATAATTGTACCACCAGATCCACCGAACCATGCAAATGCATCCCATGAACCACGTACCCATTTATATCCATCTTTCAATACTGCATCCATACCGCCTTCTTGGAATAAGTTCACGTTTTTCAATTGAGCGACGCCGAACACACCTTCCAAGATTGGTGCTAATACGTTAGGTCCATGAATACCGAAGAACCAGAAAATTTGTACGAATAATGTAACAATTACTACTGCACCAAAGCCTTGAGACAACCCTAGCAATGGTAATGCAATTGTTTCTTGCAACCAAGCGATAAAGGTAATGTCAACCACTTTAGAGAATAACCAGTAGAATACAGCCACAGCGTAAAGAGCAGCTGTTGCAGGAACAATCGCAGCGAATGCTTTTGAAACTGCAGGTGGTACTGAATCAGGTAATTTGATTGTAATATCAGCTAACATTAATTTAGCAAAGATAATAGTAGAAACAAACCCAATAATCATAGCTGTAAAGTAGAAGTTACTGTCCATGTTGTTTAATGGAATCCAACCCCAAGCACCAACATTCAATTGATCTGCTGTTGCAGACCAGCCAGTCGTTGCTGAATTTGCATTAATTGAATCAACTAATTCAGGGCTAACTACAACATCTTTTAAAGCGCCTGAGAATGAATAAGTTACTCCAGCAATTGAAGCAGATAGTGATACGATACCACCAGCTAAATCATTTACACCGTAAGCACGAGCTAAGTTGTAGCCCCATGAAAAGGCGAAAATTAAACCAGCGATTGCCAAAGTACCATTCCAAACATACCCATTAATTTGAATGATTTCTTTGATTACAGGAATCGTATTTCCATCGTATCCTTTCACAAATTGCGGTGGTAAATCACGAATAATTGCGTTAAGCATAACCGCCACTGAGCCGGCCATTGTTGCTGGCATTGTTCCGATAAAAGCATCACGCAAAGCAACTAAATGTTTTTGCGCACCAATTTTTGCTGCGATCGGAAGGATGTACTTCTCTAACCAAGCTGTTAATGCATTCATTTTATAATCCTCCTATAAGTTCGTATATATATAAGGAAGCTAAGCTTCTTTATATCAAAAATAATTAAAAATCCGTTCAAAAATTTTTAAACTACTTTTCCCAATCTTCCGTTCAAAAAAGAATAGGTGTTTATTTTTCGTCTAGACGACGATATAACGCAATGATTTCTTTTGCTAAATCAGTAAAAGCAATTGCTGTCATTAAGTGATCTTGACTGTGAACAGTTAATAGAGTCACTTCCATGTGGTTTCCTTGCGCTTCTTGCGTCAATAAACCAGTTTGAGAATGGTGTGCTTCTACTAATGAAGCTTCTGCATCTGCAATCTTTTGATCTGCTTCCTCAAATTCACCTTTTTTTGCTGCTGCAATGGCTTCCATTGCATCGCTTTTTGCGTTTCCGCCGTACATGATTAAGCCCATGATTGCTTCTAAATTCTTTTGATCTTCCACTATTCTGTCCTCCAGGTTTCCACTATTACTTGTTGTCGATTAATTTTTCAGCTTGTGCTAATACTTTTTCGCCGTTCATCATTCCATAATCTTGCATGTTGATTACATCCAATGGAATTCCTTTAGGTGCTAGTTTTTGTTCAAATTGCGCTTTCATGAAACGAACTTGTGGGCCTAAAAGTAAAACATCCACATCTTTTGCTTCTAAATTATTATCTGCATCTGATGCTGATACCGCAAAGATATCTGCTTCTACTCCCTTTTCTTCAGCTGCTTTTTGCATTTTTGTTACTAATAGACTTGTGCTCATTCCTGCAGAACAAACTAACATGATTGTTTTTTTAGCCATTTTTCTCCACTCCTCTTACAATTTTTGACTACACTTTATATTAATGCAAAAAGCGTGCCAAAATAAAAATAGACCAAAAGAACGGTTTCACGCCCTTTTGGTCTATACAGATAGTGTGCACACTGACTATTTGTTGTTACACACTAAATTTGTGTGTAATATCCAGACTGCTTTTAATCTTATTTTCTATAAACATTTGTACGAGATAGGCAATTTCATCTTCTGATATCGCGATACGATATGCTTTTTCAACCGCCATAAGATTCGTCCGAATGACATCAGACTCCAAACGATATTTTTTTGAAAAGTCTGTTAGGTTGGGAAATACTCGACTTTCATCCCCATTAATTAATCCATCTATTAAGAAAGCCAAATGAATGACAATCCCTGCATCTACACCCGGTTCAACAATAACATGCATGTCTGTTTGAATCTGATGGACCGTTTTTTGTAAAATTTGAATCAGTTTTTGTAAAGAAGAAACATTAGTAATTGTTCCTTGTAAAGAAGAGACAATTTTTTCAACAGGAATTTCATCTCCAGCAATTCTTTTTAGGATATTTAACTTTTCATCATCAAAAATGTCCAGTGCAGAGAAAAATGGAATGTTTTGATATTCTACATCAACTGTTCCAGCTATCGCCTTGATTTCATATTCCTCCATCAGACTATCTATATGTTTTTTAAATGACTCACGCTCGATGAACTGCATTTGAATAATCTCTACTTTACTTTCATCAACAACAGGAACAATCCGTTCATATAATTTTGCTGCAACTCCTTCACCAGTAAAACAGGTCACAATTACTGCTTTTTTAATTTCCTCTCTGTCTTGTGGAATCACTTTGAATTGTTGACGGACAATACTCTCAAAAGACATCTGAATATTTTGGTAAATATCTTCTAAGCTTCTACCCACGTTTGCCATGCGGATTGCTTCAAGCACAATCATTGTACTTGCCATTGTAATTGCTTTTGTGCGAATACCGGTTTCTTCATAAATCATATTCCCAAATGAATTCAGTGAACCCATGTCTGTTAATAGTAATACTCCATTTGTTAGTTTCTCTTTATTTTTCTTAACATAATAGAGTAGCTGATCGTACATTGTTTGTACTTCCATCGTCAAAGACATATTCATTGCTATTCCTGAATTAACTCCTAACAGCTCTTGGGCTGTTTCAAGCATACTTGAAGCAGTTGAACTGCCATGCATTAAGACTACTACACCTACATTATTTTCTTTTATCTGTTCTTTTTCACCTACATTAATCGAAAGAAACATACTGATAAAGCCAATTTCATCAAAAGGGATTTCAATTTGTTTTTCTTCTTCAATCAAGCTAGATAAGTCGATAGCTACTTGAAATTCTTTTTTTAAATTTTTCCGGACATTATTTAAGTCTGGGTGGACAATAAGGTGTCCTTCCTTTACTCGTTCAATGGTGCTTTGTAGATGAAGCGCAAACGCAAACCGCGCCTTTTCATTGTACTTTCTATCTAATCGAGTTTCTGCGATATCATAAAGCTGATTCGTTAAATCCCATATATCTCCTGGTAATAGTTCTTTGTGTATTTCACTTTGTGCCAGCTCTTCAACATAGGTTTGAAAATACGCATCTACATCCCTTGAAATAAGCGATTCCAAGTCTATATTCTCTAGTCCATCTTGTGATAGAGAGGAAACCTTTTCTTCTATCTCATTATATACCTGCATATCTCTTTCAGGGTCTTGAGACCAGACGACATCTGCGGTTCCTGGCTCAAAAGTCAGATAATTACTTTTCCCTTCCGCAAAATAATCTAAGCGATCTGGAAGCTCTTTTACTTTTAATAAGCCTTTTTGCACTTGTAAGGATAAATCTTTTTTATAGATTACTAAACGTTTCTCGTCATGCGTTCGATAATGTAAAAATGCTTTAGCACAGACCAGTTTTAAATCTCTTTTTATCTGACCGATGTTTCCTTCTGCTTCATAGAGCATAAATGCAAGAATCGCATCACGTTCTACATCGATTCGTTGATTCAAGCGGTTTGCCTCTTGTTTAATAAACAATGAGATAATTTCATAGCGCTCATCAAGTGAACGTGAATCCAAATTAGGGAGTGTAATAGACATTGGAATTCGTCGATTAAATGTTGTTAAAAACGATTCTGAGGATTCGGTAGTCGCTCCGATAATTTGAACAGATGCATTATAGACCTGCTCACTTTCTCCCAGTGGTCGATAAACCCCTTTATCAATAAAGGTAAAGAGCATTTCTTGTCCTTCAGGTGGTAAACGATGAATCTCATCTAAGAATAAAATCCCTCCATCAGCCTTGGCCATTAATCCCAAGCTATCTTCTGTTGCTCCCGTATAGGCTCCTTTTCGGATACCAAAAATATGTCCAAACAAGAGCTGAGGATTTTGTGCATAATCCGCACAGTTAAATGAAACAAAAGGTGCATCTTTTTCCAACGTGTTTGAATCTACAGCAAAACGATACATACATTCTGCAAACATCGATTTCCCTGTCCCTGTTTCACCAAAGATAATAGTGTGTAATCCTTTAGGTGGGTACAAAATAGCCGCTTTTGCTTGCTGGATACTTACCTTCAAAGAATCGTTCTCGCCAACAAGATTATCAAAAGAAACGTCCGTAGAGCTGTCTCCAAACTCACTCTCACGTTCTTCAGCCATTGAATAAACAACTGGACGTCCTGAAGATTTAGTTATTTTATTTTCTTTAAATAATTCACTAAGGTATCTACTTGCGTTGCTACGGTCAATCTCTAGGATTTCTGCAACTTCAGCGGCAGTCATCCCTTGTTTTTTTTGCTCCAGAGTTCTCAATATTTCGCTTTTTCTTGAATTCACAAAAAGCCCTCCTATTTTGAAACGCGTTTCCCTTATATAGTAACACAAAGAGGCGCTTATTTGCGCCTCGCACCTTTGTTTTTCTGATTTTTTTGTTTCTTCTTTTTCCTGTTTTTTTGCGGTTCTGTTGGCTTGTGTGCAATAGGTTTCGGACTTTTTTCCTTTTTCACAGCTTTAGTGTGCAAGTTTTGTCCGCTTTCTTCAGCTACTGGACGTTCGGTGTGCAGTTCTCCGCCATGAAGAAAGACTTCCGACAAAGAAATTTCTAACCCTTTTGCCAATCGTTTTAAATCATCAATTGTTCCAGGAGACACCAGATTTAATACCACACCGGGAGTTCCCATTCGTCCCACTCTACCTGAACGGTGAATATAGCCTTCTTGCGTCATTGGAATGTCGGCATTTACAATATAAGGAAGTGAGGGAATGTCTAATCCTCTGGCTGCAACATCTGTTGTTAACAATTCTACAAGATTTCCTTCACGAAATTGTTGAATCGCCATTTTTCTCATCAATTTATTCTGATCTGATGCCAAGCTTGAAACTTCTACGCCGTGATGAACGAGTTTTTCTTCTGCTGCACCCATCTCTCCTACTTGATTAAAGAAAACTAACGCTTGAAATCCGTCAACATAGGCAAGACGTCGTAAGCTGTCCACTTTTTTTCTTTCTGGAACTCGTAAAAAAACGTGCCGTACTTCTCCTTGACTATCATCTTCTTCTGTCACATCAATAACATGAAATTTAATGTTTTTTAGTGATTGAATGGTTTCTAGTGCACGGTCTGCCGTTGCTGAGAAAAATGCCAGTTGATAATCGACAGGCGCTTGCGTCAAGATTTGTTTAGTTAAATTTTCTGTTCCTTCTTGAAACAATTGATCTGCTTCATCCATTACAATTGTTTGGAATTGATGTGCTTTAACTTTCTTTTGTTTCATTAGCTCCAACACACGTCCTGGTGTCCCAACGATTATCTCAGGCTTTGTTTTTAAGCGTTCTAGTTGCCTTTTGACATTTGCCCCGCCAATAAGCGGTTGAACCTTTAATCCAATCTCTACGGCCCATTGTCTGGCTACTTCTGTTACCTGAATTGCCAGTTCCTGTGAAGAAGTCAATATTAGTAACTGATTGGCTTCCCCCTTTTTAACGTTTAATAATAAGGGTAAAAGATAGGCTAAAGTTTTACCAGAACCTGTTGGAGAAATCCCAACGACATCTTTTTTTCCCATCAAAGGGGAAAAACTTTTTTCTTGAATAAATGAAGCGGTTTGAAAACCAGAATCCTGCCATTTTTTTTGCCAAGGTTCTGGAAGTTTTGATTGATAATCAGTCATAGTGATTAGGGTTCCTCTTTCTTACTTACTATCGGCATCAAATATGATACCTGCGCTCTTTCTTAAATCATAAATTACTTGGTTTACATTTCTTGCCAATTCAACCCATTCTTCGTACAGTATGCCGTACTTTGAATCAGTAGGATGAGAGATCACTTTTGCAAAATTAAGTGCTTCCTCAGCCATTGGGTTTTCTGCAGGATGTATCTCAATTTTCTCACGTTGTTTCAGATTTCGGTCATGATAGACAACATCCTCTATTGCATTTACGCCATTTAATACAAGTGTTCCTTTATCAAAATAGACTTCAGAGGTTGCATAAGAATCGCCAATTTTTCCTGGTTGAATCGTTACATCAAACAAATCATAACGAAGAATTCCCCAGCCTAAGCCATCTACACCTGTTGAGACTTTTCGGGCAAAATAATGAACTTCATTGGGCATACCGAACCAGGCAACTGCTGTATAGACAAGATAAACTCCTAAATCCATTAGCGCGCCCCCTGAAAAATGTGGTGAAAAGATATTTGGCTCTCCGCCATCCAAGACTTGATCATAGCGAGAAGAATATTTCATATAGGTAAAGCTTGCACCTAAAATCTCATTTTTTAATGGTAACAAATCGCGGACCTTTTGAAAACCTTTCTCATGAAAGTTTCGAGCGGCTTCAAAGAAAAAGACATGCTGCTCATTTGCCAAGCTGATTATTTCATCCATTTCTTCTGGTGTTGAAAATGCAGGCTTTTCCACAATAACATTCTTTCCTGCTAAGATTGCCTCTTTTGCATGACCAAAATGTAGACTGTTGGGTGAAGCAATATAGACTGTATCCATATGTTGAATACCAAAAAACGTGTGCAAATCAGTCGCATACTCCACTTCACCGAAAGGTTCACCAAACGCCTGTGCAGTCGCTAATTTTCTCGAATAGACAGCTGTAAGTTCATATTCTCCAGTTGATAATGCTGCTTCAACAAATTGTCCACTAATCCAGTTTGTTCCAATGATTCCTAAATTTATCATTGCTTCAACCTCATTTCATCATATTTTATTTGGATCTTCAAAAGGATATTCCAATTGAAACTCTATCTGATTTTTTATCAGAATCTCTTCTGGTGTTACATGACAATTATACGCTAAAACTTGCAGTCCGTCTTGTTTGCCCTTTTGAATAGCTGTATAAAGAGCTGGTTGCATATCTGTATGAATAGTCGCTAATTTTACTTCTTCAAATTGAATAATAAACAAAACATAGCATTGATAACCTTCCCTTTGTGCAAGTGTCAGTTCTTCAACATGTTTTAATCCTCTTAGACTAGGAGCATCTGGAAACGCACCGATTTGATAATTTTCCAGCGTCATTCCTTTTACTTCAACAAAGATTTTTTCTGACTGATTCGTTTCAATATAAATATCAAACTTTGAATGCTTAAAGGTCTTTTCTCGTTTCAGGTGAATAATCTCTCCCGAAATACCAGGTAGTTGAATCTGACCAGAAAGGAGTCCATCAGCTGCTAGCGCATTAGGAATTTGGCTATCAATATTAAACCAAGCTTCTTTCTTTTTAATCGCAACCAAATCATAATCTGTTTTTCTGGTTTTACTAGGACAATAAACAAGCGCTACCTCAACCCCCGGAAAAAATACTTCTTTTCCTCTCCCGGTATTTTTCACGTGAGCAATCACTTCTTCTCCTGTATCGATCAATTGACAATGGGCAATAAAACGATTAGGGCGTTCAATAAATTTTGCAAGACAAACATTTGTGTATTTCATAGGTCACCTCTTTTATATCCTAGCACAAATAGAAGAAAAAAACTGCTTGTTCAGACCTTCGACTGATGTATTTCTTTCTATGTTTGGTATAATAATAAAGTGAGCTTTTTTGGTTAGATATTATGGAATAATAAAAGGAGTGACTTCAACTTGAAAAAAAGATTATCACTATTCATCGGCGCCTCTTTACTTGGTTTGGCTGGTTCGCTTGTCTTACGAAAAAAACGACCTCTTTCTTCTTCTGAAGATTATTCTCTTTTTATCGGAGAATGGCGCTTTTATGATAAAAGTAAGGAATTACATACTTTATCTGTAAAAGATGATTATTCTATCGTCATCGATGAGCAACCAACTAAAACAATTCTTGTGGAATTAAGCATGAATCGTCTTGTTTTTCAAGATGAATATGGCTACCATTTAATTATTGAAACAAAGAATGACCAACCGACTTACTTTTATGACGAAGCTGACGATGAGCGTTATCAACTTTACAATTAAATACCGGTTAGCATCTGTAGCTCTCTTTTTCTAGGGCTTACAGGTGCTTTTCATTCTCTTTTTCTTTAGACTACTCTATTTTCAGAAAAATCCTTTTTTTATTCATGTTTTTTTCTTAAAAAATAGTCAAAGGTTCTTTTTTTTGATACACTTAAGCATGATGGTTTCTACCATGAAAGGAAGGCAAAAGATGACACCAAATCGTGAAGATTATTTAAAACTCATTTTAGAACTCGGAGGCGACGAAAACAGTGTAAGCAATAAACAAATTGTTTCTGGTCTAGGGGTGTCTGCAGCTTCTGTGAGTGAGATGATTTCAAAACTTGTGAAGGAAGGACTTGTGCAGCATTCTCCTTACAAAGGGGCTCAATTAACTGAGGATGGACTAAAAAAAGCAAGCGCATTAATTCGTAAGCACCGTCTTTGGGAAGTTTTTTTAGTGGAACATTTGAACTTCACTTGGAATGAGGTACATGATGATGCAGAAGTTTTAGAACACGTAACCTCCTCACATCTTGCCAAACAGCTTGAGGAATATCTCAATCATCCGTCCTATTGCCCCCATGGTGGTATGATTCCAAAAGAAAATCAAATTATTCACGAGAAGCTTCGTGAAACCCTCACAGGTTATCCTGTGAACACAAAAGTTCGTATTGCGCGCGTCTTAGATGAAAAAGACTTATTAGATTATTTAGTCTCCATTGACTTAAATATTCATGATGAATTTATCATCAAAGATATTGCTGCCTACGAGGGTCCGATTACTTTAGAAAATGAAGATAAACAAATTGCAGTCAGCTACAAGGCTGCTAGCACAATTTTTGTTGATAAATTATAAAGGAGCTATAATTATGGCAAATGAAAATACTGTCCTCTTTACCATCTTTGGTGGAACAGGCGACTTAGCTAAAAGAAAACTCTATCCCTCATTATTTCGCCTTTTTAAAAAAGGCAATCTAGGCACTCATTTTGCAGTGATTGGTACTGCACGTAGAGAATGGAGCGATGAGTACTATCGTGACATTGTCCGCGAGACGATTCAAGACCTGAATCCTACAAACGAAGAAGCAGAAGATTTTTCTAGTCATTTTTATTATCAATCACACAATGTAAATGACTCAGAGCATTATGACACTTTAAAAAATTTAGCTGATAAATTGGACGAACAATACAATCTAAATGGAAATCGACTTTATTATCTTGCGATGGCGCCACAATTTTTTGGAACAATTGTTTCTCATTTAAAATCTCAAAAAATCATCACAGACAATGGATTCAATCGTTTGGTCATTGAAAAACCATTTGGGTCTGACTACCAATCAGCTTATGAATTAAATCAGCAGATTCGTCTAGCCTTTCCAGAACAAGATATTTTCCGTATTGATCACTATCTTGGAAAAGAAATGATTCAAAATATTTCTGCTATTCGATTCGCTAACAATATTTTTGAATCTCAATGGAATAATCGCTACATTGATAATGTCCAAATTACATTCGCAGAAAACTTAGGTGTTGAAGATCGTGGTGGCTATTATGAACACAGCGGTGCATTGAAAGATATGGTTCAAAATCATATCCTGCAAGTAGTTTCTTTACTTGCAATGGAGCCTCCTGTAGCCTTCTCAGAAAAAGAAATTCGCACAGAAAAAGTCAAAGCATTAAATGCGATACGCGTCTATGATGAAAAAGAAGCTTTAAATAACTTTGTTCGTGGACAATATGGAGGCGGACAACTCGATAATCAAACCTATATAGACTATCGACATGAGGAAAATGTTTCTGAATCCTCTGAAACTGAAACGTTTGTCGCCGGTAAGTTTATGATTGATAATTTCCGCTGGTCGGGAGTTCCTTTCTATGTTCGCACTGGAAAACGATTAACAGAAAAAGGGACAAGAATCAATATTGTCTTTAAACAAGTTCCAGTAAATGTCTTCAAACCTTCTATTGAAGGAACATGTGAAAATAGCGATCTTCCACCAAATGTACTAACCATTTATATTCAACCAACTGAAGGATTCTCGATGACACTAAATGGAAAAGAAGTCGGCCAAGGATTTAATACTTTGCCTGTAAAATTAGACTTCCGTCATAGTGCTGAAACGGTTAGTAACAGTCCAGAAGCCTATGAAAAACTTATTTTGGATGCCTTGAATGGAGATGGTACTAATTTCTCTCATTGGGATGAAGTTGCACAATCTTGGCATTTAGTAGACGTCATTCGTTCTTCTTGGGATAAAACTACACCTGATTTTCCTAACTATGCAGCTGGAACAATGGGACCAAAAGCTGCATTTGACTTATTAGAACGAGATGGTTTCCAATGGATTTGGGAACCAGATGTCTGGTATCGTGAACGAGGAAAACTGGATAAATAAAAAAACATTAAAGGGGTTAGAACGATTCTGTTCTGATCCCTTTAATGTTCATATAAAAAGAGCGAATTACAATAGTTGTTTCCAGATTTTTTAAAAGTTGGGGATAGAAGGAACAACTCCTTCTTGTTAAATTATGGAAGCTTACTTTTCAATGATGTACAGCATCCACTTTGTTCTCAGGGTTGAATACTCCTCTCGTCAATCTTGCTCTTTCTACTCTTCAAATCCTTCAGCTACAGCTTCTGGATAATTTTCTTCAACAATATGAGCACAACGTCCACATAAATGTGGTAATTTTTCGTTTGATCCTACATCTTTGCGTACTTGACGACAACGATCACAAGTTTCTCCATCTGCTTTTTCAACTAGAATGGCTACATCGTCAAATTTCATTGCATTTTCTGGTGCTTCTTCTGCTGCATCTGCAATCGTAAAGTAGTCGGGTGATACAATTAATAGTTGTGCCAAATCAGCATCTACTGCTGTTAAAAGACTACGAACTTGTTCACTTGGATAAACTGTTAATTTTGCTTCAAGAGACTTCCCAATCAGCTTTTCATTTCTAGCTTCTTCAAGTGCCTTCAATACATTATCTCTAAAGTCCATAAAAGCATTCCATGTATCAAGTAATTCCTCTTGATTAGCAAATTCTTCATAACCAGGAAATTCAGCTAATTGAACAAATTCTTCATCTTCTTTCAAGAATGACCAGATTTCTTCTGTTGTATGGGGGATGATAGGCGTCAATAATTTACTTAAAGCCACCGCTGTTTCATAGAATACAGTTTGCATACAGCGGCGTTGATAATCAGCCTCCGCTTCAATGTACACAACATCCTTCGCAAAATCTAAATAAAATGAAGATAATTCAACTGTTAAGAAATTGATAACCGTTTTGTAAATATGAATAAAATTATATTTTTCATATCCTTCTACTCGAATTTCTTTGATTACTTGATTCAAACGTACCATCATATATTTATCAACTGAGCGTAATTCTTCAAAAGAAACAGCATCTTTACTTGGTTGGAAATCAGTTGTATTTGCTAGTAAGAAAC
Organism: Enterococcus phoeniculicola ATCC BAA-412; assembly: GCF_000407505.1. Lineage (GTDB taxonomy): Bacteria > Bacillota > Bacilli > Lactobacillales > Enterococcaceae > Enterococcus_K > Enterococcus_K phoeniculicola. The sequence goes on along the minus strand of NZ_ASWE01000004.1, from coordinate 241,929 downwards.
GCATTGTGTTACGAATTTTACGATAAACTTCAGAAACTTGATTTAAAATTTCCATAGATACACGTACATCAGATTCATAATCTACACTGCTTACCCACAGACGAAGAATATCTGCACCCATCTGTTTAATCACTTTATCTGGAAGGATTGTATTTCCTAAAGATTTGCTCATCTTACGGCCTTCACCATCAAGGGTAAATCCTTGTGACAAGACTGCTTTATAAGGGGCAACTCCGTTGATTGCAACACTTGTCGTAATACTCGAGTTGAACCAGCCACGGTACTGGTCAGAGCCTTCTAGATACATATCTGCTGGGAATGTTAACTCTGGGCGCTGACGCAATACTGCTTCATGCGAAGAACCAGAATCAAACCAGACATCCATAATATCTGTTTCTTTCGTAAAAGTTCCATTTGGAGAGCCAGGATGAGTAAACCCTTCTGGTAAAAGATCTTTTGCCTCACGTTTAAACCAAACATTTGATCCATATTCTTCAAATAGTCCAGCAACATGTTCAATTGTTTCTGGTGTGATGATTGCTTCTCCATTTTCAGCATAGAAAATTGGTAACGGAACCCCCCAAGCACGCTGTCTTGAAATTACCCAGTCTCCACGGTCACGGATCATATTATAAAGACGTGTTTTTCCCCAAGGAATAATCCAGTCTACTTTTTCTACTTCATCCAAGATGTTTTGGCGGAATTTATCAATAGAAGCAAACCATTGTGGTGTTGCTCGGTAGATAACTGGTTTCTTACTACGCCAATCATGTGGATAGCTATGAGTAAAGAAGTCAAGCTTCAAGAGCGCCCCTTTTTCCTCTAACAGCTCAGTAATCATTGGATTCGCTTTATCATAGAATACACCTTCAAATCCAGGTGCTTCTTCTGTAAAAACTCCCTTGTTGTCAACAGGCGACAACACTTCTAAATTATATTTATGACCAGCAATATAGTCATCTTCCCCATGTCCAGGTGCAGTATGAACAAGTCCAGTACCCGCTTCAAGTGTCACATGGTCTCCAAGAATGACTAATGATGTTCGATCATAGAATGGATGTTGGGCTTCCATGTATTCCATATCTTTTCCAGAAAATTCTTTTAATACTTCAACAGATTCCCATCCAATTGCTTCTTTTACCGTTTCAACTAAATCTTTTGCGATAACAAGTTTACGGTCATCTGCTTGAACCAATACATACGTATAGTCAGGATTTACTGCAATTGCTTGGTTTGCAGGCAACGTCCAAGGAGTGGTTGTCCAAATAACAAATGACGCATCCTCATCAACAATTCCTTTTCCATCTTTTACCGGAAAAGCAACGTAAATTGATGCCGATTTCACATCTTTATATTCAATTTCCGCTTCAGCAAGAGACGACTCACTTGAAGGAGACCAGTAAATAGGTTTTAATCCTTTATAGATATAGCCTTTTTCGGCCATCTTGCCAAATACACGAATTTCCGCAGCTTCATAAGAAGGATTTAATGTAATATATGGATCTTCCCAATCCCCTGCTACACCTAAACGCTTGAAGTCTGCTCTTTGTGTATCTACCTGTGAACGTGCATATTCTTCACATTTTTCACGGTACTCAGCTAGCGTCATTTCTTTACGCTTCACACCTTTATTAGTTAAGACCTGTTCGATAGGTAACCCATGAGTATCCCAACCAGGTACATATGGTGCACGAAATCCTGACATTGATTTTGAGCGAATAATGATGTCTTTACTGATTTTGTTTAATGAATGACCTAAATGAATATTTCCGTTGGCGTAAGGAGGTCCATCGTGCAAAACAAATGTTGGTTTGCCTTCATTTAATTTTTGACGACGTTGATAAATCTCATTTTCTTCCCATTCTTTTTGCCAATCAACTTCCCGATTTGGTAAATTCCCGCGCATTGGAAAAGCTGTCTTGCCAAGCTGTAGCGTTTCTTTCATTTTCATACAGTGTGTCGCTCCTTTATTTAAAGTTTTTATTTGTATATAAAAAAACACGTTCATCCCAAGGGACGAACGTGTTCGTGGTACCACCCAATTTTAGAGTTTTTTAGAAAAACTCACTTGTGTGATTACTAACGGAATCACCCGCTATTTCCTACTCTCTTCAGAAATAGACATACATAGAGGATCTTTCTGTCTGTAGGGTCTTGCCAAACTCACACTATCTTTGGCTCGCTTAAAGAATATCAGGCAGATTTTCTGTTCTATTCATTGTCATCATTATCTTCAGTTGTTGATTCAAACCGGCTCATCTGTTGTTCAACAACTTCTTTTTCGTTAATTAATAATTCATCATCTGAATTAGAGTTTACTTCAGGATCATTTTCATTGTCAAGTTCTTTTGATAAAACTTCTTTAATTACTTCATGACTGTCTGTAACAAATGATGAGAATGGTTGTAAAATTTCATCCCATTCAGGACTCTTCACTTGCTCAAGCTGAGACTCTAACATCAAGCTTAAACGTTGGTGGAAGACACGTGTCTTCTTCTTCAAATCATCTGTTTCAGTAGCCAATTGGCGCGCCTTAGAGGTTGCATCTGTAATAATTTCTTTTGCTTTGGTTTCAGCTGCAATATTTAATGCATTCGCTCTTTTCTCTGCGTTAGAAATCAATTCATTTGCTCTGTTCTGAGCAGAGGTAACAATAACCTCAGATTCTTTCGATGCACTTGTTTTTACTTTATCAGCTGTATCCTGTGCAACAATAATTGATTGGTTCAACGCATCTTTTAGTTCGTTAAAGTACTCTAATTTTTCTTCAGCATGCTTTAATGCTTTTTCTAATTCACGATTTTTTTGAATGGCTATTTCATAATCTCTTCCGATTAAGTCTAAAAAATCATCAACTTCATCTGAATTGTACCCTCTCATTTTTGTAGGGAAATTTTTGTTTTGAATGTCTAATGGTGTCAATGCCATTTTACTCACCTCTTCGTCTTATTTTCGTAAAACTCCCAATAACAACCTATACTTATCTTTTTTCGTTTTTCCCTCTAGTCCTTGAATCTGAATCCGACCAAATCCTCTTACTGAAATAATATCCAGTAAATCCAGAACAAAATCTGGTCGTGTATTTTCAGTCCAGTTAATCTTTACTTTTCCAGACTCAATTAACTGCTTTGAGCGCTGTCTTGAAATATTATAGACTGTTGAAATCACACTGTCTAATCGCAAAGAGCTCACTGTCTCATGTTCTTCTAACCAGCCATCTTTTGGTGTTAAGATGTCTGTATAATTTTTTTCTTCTAATCGGACAGATACTTTGCCCATCTTCTCCACTTGGATACCGATAAACGATGCAACTCCCTTATCAAGAAAAACTTGCCAGCGCTCTCCATCAGAAATAATATCACCAAAAAATTCTCTCTTTACTCCTGCGCCTAATAGAGTGCCTAACACTTTACCATGAGAAAGTGTCGTAAATTTTTTAGGATAATGAATTTCTAATAACGTAATGTCAAAATCATCATCTGTCGCTTCATAGTAGTCAGGATAAATTAAACATCTTCTTCGCTCAGCAGCTTCATATCCGCCATAAAACGTAAATTTTAAATCACTATCTTGGCGAATTAAAGTTTCCAAAATATATGCCTGGCGAGGATCTAAAAAATCCGTCAGATATGGTGCATATTGACTTTGTACTTGCTCGAGCCACCCACCAATTAAATCAATAAAAGGGTGCTCATCTACTCGGAAATGTTGATACACATTCGCGTTCACAGATAACCACCCCCTTTATCAAAGAAAAGTACCTATTAAAATAACTAGACCTCTACTAGCAAAATTCAAGAGTAAAATTGCAGCCATAATTGTAAAATCAACAGGCCCAAAGTGTAAGTTCCAGCGATCAAATATGCTTAAATACGGCTCACATATACGTGCTAATATTCGCCCTAAAGGTGATTGATAGCCTCCTGGAAACCAAGAAAGCAGTGCATAAACAACTAGCACTAGCGTATAAATTTCTACTCCTTTAAGCAGTAAGTAAATAATAGTTGTAATGAGAACTTCCTCCTCTAGAAATCAAAAAATTGTGATTCTGCCAATGACTGTGCGGTAGAACTATCAATTTCTACGTTTGCAGGTGTGCATAAGAAAATTTCATCACCCACACGTTTAATATCGCCATCTTCAGCATAGACTGTTCCAGTTAGAAAATCAACAATTCTACGTGCTTGTGTTTCTTCAATCAAATGAAAATTAACTAACACAGAATCACCGGATAAAATTCGTTTAGCAATTGTCATTGCCTCAGAATAAACTCTTGGTTCAATAATAGTTATCTTATTTGTCTGTCTGCTTCGAGTTTGTGGACTCGCAGATGATCCATTTTGACGCATAGATACGACCTTGGTATCTTCTTGTCTTGATTGTTGTACAGATGTTTTCGTACTACGAAAAGGTCGTTGTGTTTCTTGTGTTGGCGTAGTTGACGGACGTGCTGCTGGTCTAGGTCTAACTACCTCTTTAGATTGAACATTCACATTTGGCTGTTGTGCCATTGACTGATTTTGCTGTCTTGCTTGTGTTCTTGGCTGAACAATCGCAGGCTTTGGTTTTGGTGAATAATCAAATTCCTCTTCATCTGCCAGACCAAAAAAATTAGCGAGGGCTCCTTTGTTGAATAACGCCATTGTATTTCCTCCTTCACGCATCTTTAAATAATGCTGTTCCGATTCTTATGAATGTTGAGCCTTCTTCAATAGCAATCGGGAAGTCATTACTCATTCCCATACTTAACTCTGTACAAGGTGCATGAGCTAATGTTCGTTGTCTTACATTTTCTTGAAGAATTTTCAATCTACTGAATATGTCGTGTAATTCTTGTTCATTTGCTCCATGAGGTGCCATTGTCATCAGCCCAACAATCTTAATATTCGTAAACGAACTAAGCTGACTGATAAATGACTCTATCTCTTCTGGAGAAATACCATGTTTGGTTTCCTCACCAGAGATATTCACTTCTACAAAACATGAAATAGTTTTTAATGCACGCTTATCTATTTCAGCAGCTAAGCTCAAACTATCTAACGCATGAAAGAAATCTATTTCATTTATAATTGATTTTACCTTTCTTCGCTGTAAATTTCCAATCAAATGCCATTTTAAGTGAGTTTTATCACGTAAATCATATTGTTTTTTAAGTAACTTATCTACTCTATTTTCAGCTAGATGTGTAATCCCAGAATCAACAAGCACTCTTGCTGCTTCTGAATCAACCGTTTTTGTAACTGCAATTAAAGTTACATCTTCAGGATTTCGGTGAGCAAAAGCACACGAATCCTGAATGGCTTGCCTGATTTCCCGCAAGTTATCAGTAATCATGTGCTCCCCTCCTATCTTTTACGACGGAAGAATGGTGGTGTACTTAATTCATCGTCGTCATTTGTTTTTACTTCTTCTCTATTGAATGTTTCAAATTCTTTTTTCTCAATAGAATCAAATTGAGTATCCTCAACTTTTGGTCTCACATTTTGTTCTTTACGGATGTCCCAGTCACCAAAAGCATTTTCTTCTTCTATTTGTGCAGGTCTAGAAGTTTCCATATCTAACACAGGTTTTTGAGGAACTGCTTGAATTTGTGATTGTCTTGCTGGACGGCTAGATTTTTTTTCTTTTTTTGATGGATCAATACCTGTTGCAATAACAGTAACGCGAATTTCATCACCAAGTTCTTCATTGATAGATGTACCTAAGATAATATTTACATCACCAGTCGCTGCGCTAGAAACAATATCGGAAGCATCTTGTGCTTCAAACAATGTCATATCCAATCCACCGGTAATATTTAATAATACTTGTTCTGCTCCATCAATCGAAGTTTCTAATAATGGGGAAGATATAGCTTTTTTAGTTGCTTCAATCACACGATCTTCTCCACTTGCGACACCGATTCCCATAAGAGCTGTTCCTTGGTTTTCCATTACTGTTTTCACATCAGCGAAATCCAAGTTTACATAACCAGGAGCAGTAATTAAATCTGAAATTCCTTGAACACCTTGTCGTAAAACATTGTCAGCTTCACGGAATGCTTCAAGCATAGGTGTCTTCTTATCTACAACTTCTAAAAGACGGTTGTTAGAAATAATTAGCAATGTGTCAACATTTTCTTTTAGTTGTGCGATTCCCTCTGCAGCAAAACGACCACGTTTTGGTCCTTCAAAGCTAAACGGACGAGTAACAACACCTACAGTCAACGCACCAAGGTCTTTTGCGATTTTTGCGACAACAGGGGCAGCACCAGTTCCAGTTCCACCACCCATACCGGCAGTAATGAAGACCATATCTGCGCCTTCTAATGCTTCTTGTAGTAATTGTTCACTTTCTTCAGCAGCTTTTTGACCTACTTCCGGTTGTGAACCTGCTCCTAACCCACGCGTGTATTTAGGGCCTAATTGAATGACTGTTTCTGCTTTTGAGTTTTTAAGTGCTTGAACATCTGTATTTGTAGCAATAAATTCTACACCTTTTACATTTTCTTCAATCATACGGTTTACAGCATTTCCGCCACCACCGCCGACGCCGATTACTTTGATTACTGCGCCGTCGTTAATATTGTTATCTATTGAGAATTCCATGTTTTATTCCTCCTGGATTTGATTAATCGAAAATATTCTTAAAGAAATCAGAAATCTTCCCTTTTACGTTTTCACCAGTTGAATGTTCATCTGGTGACTCATAATGCTGTTCTTCAACCTCTGGATAAGTTTCGTAGGTGACTTCTTTGGGAGATGCAACAGGTTGTTGCGTAGAAATCGTTTTTTCACCTGTGATAGCTGTTTTGGCTAAGTGATAAACTTCTGTTAGATTTGCTGAATAGTCAACAATACTAATGACATTTGTGAATACAGGGTTACGCAAGCCCATATGATTTGGTACATAAAGTTTTACGTTAGTGTCAAAGATTTCCTGAGCTAAATCAACTACGCCTGGAAGACTAGCAGCCCCACCAGTTAAAATGACTCCACCTGGCAAATCTAGTCCATCAATCTCATCAAGCACTTCTTTAGATTTTCTAAAAATTTGCTCGATACGAGCTTCAATTACTTCTGAAAGATATCGTTCATCAATCTTAATTGGCTCAGATTTTCCGATGATATCCACAGGGAACTCTTCACTTGCAGAAGTTCTTTCTGGATATGCATCTCCATAATTAATCTTCAACGCTTCTGCATTATTAAATGAAGTATTCAAAACAATGGAAATATCTTTTGTAACAAATTCTCCGCCTTCTTGGTTAACATGGGTAAATTTCAATTGTTTATCATGCATGACTGATGTTGTTGTTTGACCACCACCCATGTCAATCACGATAGTACCGAAATCTTTTTCGCCGTCGGACAAAATGGATTCAGTCAGTGCAAGTGGCGTAATGACTAGTTCAGAAACAACCAGACCCGCACGCTCCACACATTTACGAATATTATGGACAATTGTTTTCGGACCAGTAAAGACAAGACCAAACATTTCCATACGTACACCAATCATACCTCTAGGATCTTTAATTCCTTCAAATCCGTCTACAGTAAATTCTTGAGGTAAGATTGAGACAATTTGACGCTCTGGCGGCGTTGAGCGAACAAGAGCAGCTGAAGCGACGTTACGCACATCTTCATCTGTAATCTCTTTTGATTCACTGTTGACAGCAATCATGCCTTGACAGCTTTCAACTTCAAGTAGATTTGCAGGCAATCCAACATTCACGCTTTTAATCTGAATGCCAGCTTTTTCTTCTGCTTGTCTAACTGCTCTTTGTATTGCTTGTACGGTTTTGTCGATATCGACAATAATACCCCGATTAATTCCTTCTGATTTTGCATTCCCTACACCAATGATATTCATTTGGCTGTCAATATATTCAGCAACAACAACTTTTACAGATGTTGTACCAATATCAAGGCCTACATACATACCTGTTTTTGCCATGAATGGGATTCCCTCCTACTTACTTTTCCTTATACAAGCGAACAAAATTCGTTCGTTTCAAAATACTTATTATAATTCATATTCACTGTTACCAATTCTACCACAAAATAGGGGCTTATAGAAAGCAGATTCTCTAATTTCTTCACTGAAATTTACTGATTTGTGTCAGAAGTTTCATTCGTTTGCGAATTATTTTCATCTGAGCTTTCATTTTTATACTCTTCCGAGAAAATTCCTACTTCCATATCGACGATTCCTTTTCCAGACATTTCTTTCACAATTTGAGGATAATAAGCAATTTGTTGACTTAAATTTGATATATTCACAAGAATTTGATTGCCATCATTCATGTAGATTGTCAAGAACTCATCGTTATTTTTTCGAGGTGTATATTTGATTTGAGAAATTCCTTTTTGAATTTCTTTAGGAATTTCATTATATTGTTCCAATAGATTTTTTATTTTTTTCTCATCAGAGAAATTCTCTAAAACAGGCATATTATCAGTATTTTTATCTATTTTTTCTTTAATTACTACACCATTCTCCATGATTGGGTAATAACCTTTTTTTTGAGCAAGAAGTGCAACTTCTTTATATTCAGAAACCTGAATTTTAAAGCTATTAATCCCATTCAATGTTATTTTTGTGGATTTTATTCGTGGAGAAAGTTTTTCAATATTCTTTACAGCTGTTTCTCTATCCCAATACTGACTCCATAAACTATCCCCAGAAACAAACTGAGAATCTTTTAATATTTTATCTGCTTTTACCTGTTCATTACCAACAATTTCCACTCTATTTAATTTACTCAAGGGAGAAACATAATATAGGAAAAAAAGTAAAGGAATTATTAAGATACTGATGATTAGTGTCAATCTCCGATACAAAACTGTATTTCTTTGTTTTTTTAGCTGCGGTAAACGATCTGCAAACGAGCCATTAATTGGTCCATTTTCATGTTTTTTTATTTTTAGTGATTCCTCATGCTCTTCATCTGATTCTTCATCTGATTCAACAGTATTCTCTTCCTCATCTATCGGCACATCCGATGGGGTTTCACTTCTACCATCGATTACAGAAGGCTGCCAAGCAGGCTGTGTTCCCTGCTTTTCTAAATAACGTAAATTTTCTTTTTGCCACGGCGTCAACTCAGTTTCTTCAGTTGTTGAAGGAACGTCAGATTGTCCCGTTCTGCCAGTTTCTCTCTCATTATCTTCTATTTTCTTTGTAATAGAAGTCACCCCCTCTCAGGTAGTAGTAATTTAAATAATTTCTTTAACTACGTTATATAATCGCTTGGAGGCATCTGGAATGCCCTCTTCTTTAGATGCACGTGCCATACGTTCCTGTTTTTCTGGGTCATTCATGATTGAATCAATGACTTGAATAAGTTTTTCCCCTGTCAACTCAGCATCAGAAATCATTTCAACTGCTCCAACATTCACTAAACTTTGCGCATTTTTTGTTTGGTGATCGTTGGTTACATAGGGACTTGGAATCAAAACTGCTGGGAGTCCAAGAGCCGTAAGTTCAGCAATTGATGTAGCTCCTGCACGACCCACTAATAAAGTAGAGTTTACCATAACTTCCGCCATATCATGTATATAAGGTTGAATACTAATATTTTTTGCATTGAGTTGTTTACTTTTTTCTGAAACAGACGCGTAATATCGCTCGCCTGATGCATACAGTACTTGATAATCTTTCTTAGAAAATTCATCCATCGCTTCAACAAATGCATTGTTAATTTTCAATGCACCTTGACTCCCACCAAAAATCAGAACCGTTTTGCGTTTTGGCTCTAGTTGATAATTTGACAAAACAGAAGATTTTGCAACAGTTGCGACTTCTTGTGCTCTAGGGTTTCCTACATGGATAACTTTTTCTTTTGGAAAGTACGACTCTACGCCTGAAAAAGAAGTCCCCACTTTTGTCACATATTTGCTTAAAAATTTATTTGTCACTCCTGGAACGCTGTTTTGTTCATGAATAATGGTTGGTATTTTCATTTTTGCCGCTGCGTAGACAACCGCACCAGAAACGTATCCACCAGTGCCTATTACTACATCTGGACGAAATTTTTTCAGAATTTTTTTTGCTGTAAACACACTTTTGATAAACAAGTATACGGTTTTTATATTATATGGCGATAGACTTCTCTTAAATCCTTGAATTTCAATTGTTTCAAAAGGAATGTCTTTCGTCGGAACAATCTTATTTTCGAGACCACGTTTTGCGCCGACATACATAAATTCAGCATTCGGCTCACACATCTGTACATAATCAACAAAGGCAAGCGCTGGATAAATATGACCTCCGGTGCCTCCACCTGTAACTAGAATTCTCATACTTTTTTTCTCACTTTTCTACTTGATTTTCAATTTTTTTACAGCATCCATAAATTTATTTCCGCGAACCTCAAAATTAGGATATTGATCCCAACTAGCATTTGCAGGCGACAACAAGATTGAATCTCCATGTTCACTCAGTGAAAATGCAAGCGGTACTGCTGTTTCAGCATTTTCTGTTTCATGAATAACTTTTATTCCCGCTTTGTTTGCAGCCTCTTTTAATTTAGATTTTGTTTCACCAAAAACAATCATCGCTTTCACACCAACAAGTGATGGAATGAGCTCATCAAATGTGTTTCCGCGGTCTAACCCACCGGCTAGTAAAATAAGCTTTGATCGATTGAAGCCGCTAAGTGCCATTTCAGCCGCCAGAATATTGGTTGCTTTAGAATCATTATAAAATTTTCGTCCCTCAATTTCACCAGTAAACTGTGTGCGATGAGGAACACCATGAAAATGAGTAAGTGTTTCTTTTATAGTTTCATTTGATAAGCCGTGCAATTTTGCAACTAAAATAGCAGCCAAGGCATTCTCTATATTATGCTTACCAGGTACACCTAAATCTTTACTTTCCATGATAGCTTCATTCTTGTAGTACATCCAGCCATCCTTAAGATAGGTTCCTTCTTCAACAACAGTCTCTGTTGAAAATGGAAGAACTGTCGCATTTGTCTTTTTGGCAAGAACACGAGATTCTTCTTGATTCCAGTTCAAAATTAAGATGTCCTCAGACATCATGTTTTTTTGTATCCGCCATTTTGCTTTGAGATACTCTTTACGGCTACCATGATAATCCAAATGAGCCTCATATAAATTAGTTATTAATGCAATTTTAGGATGGAAGGTATCAATTCCCATTAATTGAAAACTGGATAACTCCATCACCATTTCATCTTCGGCAGTTGCTTCTTGTGCAACTGAACTCGCAGGAAATCCAATGTTCCCGGCTAATCTGGCTTGACCAGCTTTTCTATCAGCATTTAGCAACAAACCAATCATTGTTGTCGTCGTTGTTTTCCCATTTGTACCAGTGATACCAATAATTGGGCAATCAGCAATTTGATAAGCTAACTCCACTTCTGTAAGAACCGGAATATGCAGCGCCAATGCTTTTTCAATCAGCGGATTACTGTAGGGTATTCCCGGGTTTTTTACAACTAACGCAAAGCCTTCATCCATCAATTCAATGGGATGACTACCTGTAATTACTTTAATTCCAAGTGTTAACAAATCTTGTGCTTCAGGATTCTCTTCAAAAGGTTTTCCGTCATTAACGGTAACAAGTGCGCCCAATTCATGTAACAATTTGGCCGCACTAACTCCACTCTTGGCTAATCCTAACACAAGAACTTTTTTATTTTGATAATCTTTAATTTTTTTCATCATTGTCATCTCCTACAAAACAATCCATAAAGTGATGATGGAACAAAGAATACTAACTGTCCAAAATACACCATCGATTTTCCACTCAGACCAGCCACCCATCTCAAAATGATGATGAACCGGGGACATTCTAAAAATTCGTTTACCTGTCAGTTTGAATGATGTAACTTGCAAAATAACACTTGCCGTTTCAAATACATAAATTAAACCAATAAGTAATAATGTCCATTCTTGATGAAGTAAAATCGAAATGGCAGCTAGTAAGCCACCCAAAGCGAGTGAGCCCACATCCCCCATGAATATTTTTGCAGGTTTTCGATTGTATGGGAAGAAGCCTAAAAGTCCGCCAATCACACTTATACAAACAATAAACACATCAAATTGCTTTTGACTCCAAGCAATAATTGCATAAGTACCAAAAGAAATCATTCCAAGCCCAGAAACAAGTCCGTCAATTCCATCTGTCAAATTTACTGCATTGGAAAAGCCAACAAGCCAAAATAACACAAAAGCACCATACAAAATTCCCAATGGAACTTCTAGTCCAAATAAATTCAGTGTATTCGTGTTCATCTCACTTCGATAAACTAGATAGAAAATTACACCACCTACTAATTGACCGATTAGCTTTTGCAATGAAGTCAATCCCATATTACGCTTTTTAAAAACCTTTATAAAGTCATCTAAAAAACCTAATAAACCATATAACACTAAAATGAAAAGCAGAATAAATAACGAAGGAGTCAATTCTTTTTGCCATGCTGCTACCCAAATGCTTGTCAATAAACTAGCGACTAAAAAAACGACACCCCCCATAGTAGGGGTTCCCGCTTTAATATTATGCCATTCTGGACCTTCTCCACGAATCGATTGTCCATATTTTTTCATTTGGAAATAGCCAATAAACAGTGGCATCGAAGCCACTGTCATGGCAAAACTACTTGCTATTGGAAGTAAAATTTGTGTCCATTCCATCTTTTTTCTCTCCTAATTCTGCTAATCATTTTCTTTACTTATTCTAAAACGAAATGTAACTTATCTGTTGTAACAATGTCATAAGCAACGACACTCTGTTCCTTACAGTAGCCGTCCCCTTCAAATACCGCCTCTACTCCTAGAAGATTAGCCAGCTTCAGTAAATCTCCTTTAGACCAGCCAGTCACATCAGGCATAACTTTGCTTCCATCAGTAAGTAAAATAAGTTTTTCTGAAGCCATTAATTCTTCACCATTTGGTGTTGATTGTTTTACAATTTTCTTTCCATCACCTATAACTACAGGGGTAAGATTCTTTTTTTGTGCATCAGATGCTGCTTCTTCTGTCCCCAAGTTTCGATAGTCTGACACTTTAACTTTCTCAGTTTCCTCATTTGCTATATCATCTGTACTATCTTCATTGAATTCCATTGCGCGCTTCATCAATGGATTAGCAATGCTAGGCAATGCTTCACGATCATAATTTTTTGGTAATTTCATAGTTAGGTACAAAATGTACTCAGGATCTTCTGCTGGAACCATTTCAACAATTGAGAACAAATAAGGATTCTCTCCCTCAATGTATCCCCCTTGTTCTGAGGCAATCTGGGCGGTTCCTGTTTTTGCAGCAACATTATAACCGGGAACACTGTATAGTCCATAGGCACTTCCGTAGTTTGGATCCTCTACCACATCTCTCATATACTCACGAACTTTTTGAGTAGATTCAGCTTGAAATGGATGTCCGACAACTTCTGTTTTTGTGACTGTTTCTTTCCCAGTCTGCGTGTCAACAATCTTGCTTATATAATGAGGCTGAAGCATTGTCCCATTATTGGCAATCGCTGTAAATCCTCTCATCATTTGAAAGTTTGTTACATTTACTGCTTGTCCAAATGAGCTCATTGCCTGGTCAACAACGTTGTCTGTGGGAAGCTGTCCTGCCGACTCGACATTTAAACCTGAATGTGTACTTTGTCCCAACCCAAGAATTTTCATATAACGTGGCCAATTATCGCCAAGTTTTTGTTCTAATTTTACCATTCCAACATTACTTGACCAAGATAAAGCTTGGCGCATTGTCAAATCGCCCTTTGCTCCTTTATCATGATCGTATATATCAGTGTCCGCTACTGTGATTTTACCCGAAGTGAAGGTTTCATTTTCATTAAATACCCCTTCATCGAGTGCAGCTGCTGTTGTAAATAATTTCATTGTAGACCCTGGTTCATACTGATCTTCAACCAAAAAATTTCGCCAAACTTCAATGGCATCTAAATTTTCCGGATCAAACGTTGGTCTTTGCCCCATTGCAACAATGTCACCCGTCTTTGCTTGAACCAGCATCGCAGTTAAACTTTCCGGCTCCACATTCTTATACACCTCGTCCATCGAGGTTTCAAGCATTGTCTGAAGTCGACTGTCTAGTGTTGTATAAATGTCTTTCCCATCTACTGCAGGTGTTTCTTCAGCAACAGTTCCAGCTAGGGGATTTTGCGCATTATCTTTTTGAAAGACACGCTTTCCATCTGTTCCGCTTAAGACATCATCATAAATCTGTTCAATTCCTAATTTTCCTTCTAGGCCATTATCATCTTCGTTTGGAACAGCATATCCAATGAGATGCGAAGAAAATATTCCATTTGGATACATTCTAGCAGGATGTTCATTAAAATAGAGCCCTGCCATTTTTTGTTTGCTCATCTCATTTTCAATCTTTTGCTTTGTTGCTAATGAAATATTTTTCCCAAAAGAACCAAATTCAACTTGATATTTATTTTCAGCTAATCCTGTTTTTAAAGTATCCAATGCATCACTTTTTTTAATTTTTAAATACTTATGCAAGATTTCTGCAATCGCATCGAAGTTTTTTTCCTCTGCATATAATTTATCTTTTCCAGAGACAAAGGTTTTTTCCAAAGTTGCTCGGATTGAATAGGATGTTGCATCTTCAGCGATTGCTATTCCATTACGATCGTAAATTGTTCCTCGTTTTGCTTTAATTACTTCGCTTCCCTGATACAGAGATTTCGTTTTTTCTTCTAATGAAGTTCCAGCAATTTCTCCTTTTACTACAATATAAGAAAACCGAGCGACAAATAAAAAGAACAATACAATACTCGTAGCAAATAAAAGAATACCTACTTTTTTGCGATTGTTCATCGGGTTTAAATTTTTTTGTTTTTTTGAATCCTTACGCTTCCGTTTATCAGACATTTACTTCACTTTCCTTAAATTATCATCATTAATCGTCAACCCTTGTTTTTCAGCAATCTTTTTCACTCTTTCTGATCGAGAAAGTTCATTTTTTTCTTGCTCTAATCGACTGATTTCTGATTTATTCGTAGCAATTGTCGAGGTCACTCCTGAAATATCTCGTTCAACGCTGCTAATATTGGTACGTAGTTTGATGGTCATTACAGAAAGAGCCACGACTACCAAAGCTAAGCCAACTACAAGAATTTTTTCTAGGTTCGTGAATCGTTTTAAACGTTTAGCAGGAGAAATAGAAATAATCACTTCTTCTTCCACTTCTGGAGCGAATTCAGGCATTTGATCTATATTCAGTTCATCATGTTGCTCATCCATAGGATCTTCAATTGGAACATAATCATATGAATATTGATGTGCTTTTTTCAATTCAGCCATTCTCCTACTCCTCTTTCAACTTAATTTTTTCTGCTATACGCAGTTTAGCACTACGTGATCGATTGTTTTCTTCTAGTTCTTCCTCAGATGGAAGAATCGGTTTTCTGTTTACTAATTTCAATTCAGGTTGGAATTCTTCGGGAACAACTGGTAGCCCTTGTGGTAAATCTTTAGGGATACTGTACTCTTTGAACATATTTTTTACAATTCTATCTTCTAGTGAATGGAATGTGATAACACTTAATCGTCCGTTCATTCCTAGTAAGTCAATTGCTTGTTCAAGTGATTCCTCAACTGCGCCCAGCTCATCATTTACTGCAATCCGGATAGCTTGGAACACTCGTTTTGCCGGGTGACCACCCTTTCTTCTTGCGGGTGCTGGTATAGCTGTCTTGATAATTTCAACTAAATCTTGAGTTGTTTCAATTGGTTTTACTTGTCTTACTTTTTCGATTTCGCGCGCAATCTGTTTTGAAAATTTTTCTTCTCCATATCGGAAAAAGATTTTCACTAACTGGTGGTAATCATATGTGTTCACCAAGTCATACGCACTGAATGATGCCTCTTGATCCATCCTCATGTCCAAAGGAGCATCTTGATGATAACTGAACCCTCTACTTGCTTCATCTAGCTGTGGAGACGAGACACCTAAGTCATATAAAATCCCATCTACTGAGAAAACAGCCTGTTGAAGTAATTGCTGCTTTAATTCTCTAAAGTTACTTTTTATAAAAGTAACTTGGCCTTTTTCCACAAAAGGAGCTAGTCTTTTCTTGGCATGATCGATTGCACTCTGATCTTGATCGAATGCGAACAGATGACCTTCTTCATTCAGTTGGCTCAACAGATATTCACTATGTCCAGCCCCGCCTAGGGTACAATCGACATAAATACCATTGGGCTTCACTTGTAACCCATCAACAGTCTCTTTTAACAAAACTGTGTAATGCTGAAATTCTTCTGTCATCTTCGTTCCTCTTTCTACAAGCCAAAATCAATCATTGTTTCAGCGATTTCATCAAAATTTTCTTCTGCTTCCGCTGAAAATTCTTGCCAGCGGGCTTCATCCCAAATTTCAATTCGGTTTGAAACGCCGATAATCACACAACCTTTTGCAAGTTGTGCATGTGTGCGGAGTGTACTCGGAATATTAATTCTTCCTTGTTTATCAATCTCACACTCGGTAGCTGCTGAGTAAAAAAATCGTACAAACGTACGTGCATCTTTTTTTGCAAGTGGCATTTCGCTTAACTTTTCTTCAAGCTTCTCCCACTCAGATAAGGGATATCCAAATAAACAGCCATCTAATCCTCTTGTCACCACAAACTTTTCGCCAAGTTTCTCACGAAGTTTTGAGGGAACAATCAGACGGCCTTTTGCATCAATATTATGTTGAAACTCACCCATAAACATTGAAAATCCCCCTATTCCTCCACCAGCTAAAAACAGTCTACCACAATCCCCCACTTTCTACCACCTTTGCGAGGAATATATTTGGAATTTTTTTGACCTATTTTTACTTTAGTAAAATATTGAGAGGAAAAGACTTTTAGGAATTTTTTAAAAGTTTTCTAAGCCGTTTTTACGTGTTAAAAAACAATGCTTATTAAAACTACTAATATATAAACGACCATGCTTAGCAAAAACACAAGTCGCCAAAACATCTTGAAATATCGAGGATAAACAATCTCTCCTTTGTAGTAAGCGAGGAATACAGCAATCAGGATTCCTAACAATAGAACCGATATTAAAAAATACGGTAAAATTGATTTAGAAGTTGTATTCCTTGATAATTCATGCAAGCCAATCAACAAGAAAGGAATGCTAATATCTGGTACTTTAATTTTAAAACGCTGTGTTAGAGAAAATGTTGTAACTAAAAAATTACAAGCAAATAATACAATGATTGGATATATGTACCAAAACAAAACAACCAGAGAAGTCGAACTCATTTTTTATTTCCTTTCTTAATCATATCTACTCCTAACTATACTTCATTTTCTTTACATTAGTGTTTCAGTTTTTTTAAAAGTTCATGCCTATTTGACGGTTTTTATAAAATTTTTTGATTCTTCTCGGAAAAAAGGGGAAATAAAGGCTTTTTCAATAAATATTAGCTATAATATAAGTTACAGTTTGAATAAAGGATGTGCTTGAATGATTAGCTATTTTTCTTTAGAAAATCAGTATTTTAAAAATCAGGAAACAGATGGAAAAGAGGTTTTTTGGCTTTGTGTTGAAAATCCAACAAAAGAGGAAATTACAACCCTCACAAAAAATTATAAAATGCCTGCTGACTTCATGACTGCCATTCTTGATAACTCTGAAACTTCACGTTCTGAAGAGCTTGAACAAATCAGTTTTGATCGCCCTGCTCTTTTGCTATTGCAATATCCCTACGCAATAACGAGTCCCAGCGGATATCTTCAGCTAAATACGTTTCCTTTTTCAGTGATTGTTACACCTGAGAAAAAAATCATTACCGTAACAAATCACAAACCGGCGTTCATGCAAGAAGTCATAACACGTGAATACCCTAGAAATGATATGTCTAACTCTATGAATTTGCTTCTTCAGTTAATTTGGCAGTTATCACTTTCTTACAATCACTACCTAATGCTTTTAAAAACACAGTCTGATAAACTCGAAGGAGAACTTCAAGTTTCTACAGAAAATAGTCAACTCTACCAAATCATGGATATACAAAAAAGTTTAATTTATTTTGAAGCCGCTACTGCAGCCAATCTAAAAACGTTAACCAAACTAAATCATACAGAGGTGTTGACGTCTAATCATGCCTATAAAATTCATCTTCACGATGTGTTGGTAGAAACGACGCAGGCCTTAACCTCTTCTCAGATTCAATTAAAAATTGTAAATCAAATGACACAAACGTTTTCTGCAATCGTATCAAATAACCTAAATAACGTGATGAAAATTCTAACCTCGCTTACTATTGTCTTAACAATACCCACAATTATTGGCGGTATTTACGGGATGAATGTGAAACTTCCTCTTGCAGGTCGTTCAGATGCCTTCTTTTGGATATTCATCATTACGGCATTTCTGTGTGTTGGGGTCATTCGTTACTTAAAGAAAAAGCATCTTTTATAGAACTCTTCTTGAAGAATCACTTAAAAGAAGGTAAACTATTCAAGAGAAGTTGGATTTTAAAAGAAGGATGGTCTTTATGAAAGATACAAAATCAAAAAGTACATTTGCAAAGGTGACAAAAATCGTCATTTGGGTTATGTTGATTCTTATGGTTGGTTCAGTGTTCATTGGTGCATTGGCCTATTTCATGTAATTACTATTGCCTAATAATAAGGAGAGCTCGAAAACGATGGTTTCGGCTCTTTTTTCATTTTTATCAATTATTGAATAGTTGGTGGAGGAAAGTGGGAGATTCTGAGAAATAGAAATGACTCTCGTTAAAATCTATTTTCATCATTAAATCAGCCATAAATTTTCTAAATCAAGTTTTTCATTGAAAATGTGAGGAAGTGTGGGGGATTTTTTCCCTTTGATAGTTTCGCAGAAAAAGATAGCTAATGTGCCCCTTTTTCATAGTGTTGACTAACAGAGCTTTTACAGCTTATAAACAGATTCATCTTCACGCTTTTTTTAGACAGCTCTCTTATTCTCTCAGTTTATTATTATTTGACGAGTTTAAAACCGATTACAAAGAGGGATTTTCAGCAGACGATCTGTCTTTTTTCTTTACCAATTATTTTGCAAACAAAAAAAGATACCCTAACTCAACGGAGTAGGTATCTTTTTTTAGTTCTTATTTTTTTGCCATATTTAAAAGCTCTTCTGCATGTTTTTTTGTTAAATCTGTAATTTCACTTCCTGCAAGCATACGGGCAATTTCTGTTACCCGCTCCTTAGAAGACAACTGCTGCACGCTTGTTTCTGTCCGTCCTTTTTTTACCTCTTTTGAGATATAGTACTGATAGTTTGCCACAGCAGCAACTTGGGGCAAATGCGTAATACAAAGCACTTGGGAGTTTTGTGCAACCTGATAAATTTTATCTGCAATTGCCTGTGCCACGCGCCCGCTCACTCCCGTATCTACCTCATCAAAAACAATACTGGTAATCCCTTGTTTTTTAGAAAAGATAGTTTTCAACGCCAGCATGACACGCGATAATTCACCACCGGATGCAACTTTTACCAGTGGTTTTAGTGGTTCACCTGGATTGGTCGTAATATAAAATTCCACTTGATCTATTCCATCGCGATGAAGCTCATTATCTGTAGACGAGAACCGCACCTCAAAATCAGTATTCGCCATATAGAGTTCTTTTAACTCAGTTAAAATTGATTTCTGTAATTTTTTTGCAATTTCTACTCGTTGGTCATGCAGATTTTCTGCTAATTCTCGCACCTGATGTTCTTGATTCGTCAGTTTTTTCAATAAGCCATCCATTTGTCCATCTGAAAAATTTGAATCTGCTAATTCTTGACTAATCTCTTTTTGATAAGCCAAAATCGCTTCAATGGATTCCCCATATTTTCTTTTTAGTTGTCGAATCAATTCAAGCCGATGATTTACTTCCTCTAGACGATTTTCATCCAATTCCAAGTTATCAAGCTGACGACTGATGTCGCCAATTGAATCTTGTAAAAGATAATAGGCATTTTGCACATTTTCCAATATGTCACTGTACTCTGAATCTAAATGAGCAATTCCTTGAAGTTGACCTAGTGCAGCCCCAACCCCATCTATACTGCTCTGCCCTTCAGCATTTAATGCTTCGTAACTTTCAGCCAAGCCATCTACAATTTTTTGATAGTTGCTTAGCTTGTCTCTTTCCTCTATGAGCTGCTCTTCTTCACCAATCTGCAACTCTGCAGCCTCAATCTCTTCTTGCTGGAATTGAAGCATATCAATTCGCTGAACAAACATCTTTTCATTTGCTTGAATTTTCTTAACCTGCTGTTCGAGTTGACGAAAGGCATCATATTGTTTTTGATACATTTTCTTATCTCTTTTAAAAGACTGATTTCCAAACTCATCCAACAGCCCTAAATGTTTATCTGCCTGCATTAATTCTTGGTGTTCATTTTGCCCATGAATATCAACTAGAAATTCACCAATTTTTCTAAGATTTGCTAATGTAACGGTTCGACCATTCACTCGGCAAATATTTTTCCCCGAAATGGACATGTCACGTTGAATGATTAAACTTTGCTCTTCGGTTTCTATTCCCAACTCTTCCATGAAAGATAGAAATTCAGCTTGTCTAGGTAATTGAAATAGTCCCTCGAGTGTACATTTTTGTGCTCCCTGTCGGATATAATCACTTGAACCTCTTCCTCCTGCTAGCAAACCCATCGCATCAATTATAATTGATTTTCCTGCGCCAGTTTCTCCTGTTAAAGCAGTCATTCCTTGATGAAAAGACAATCTAAGTTTTGAAATAATGGCAAAATTCTCTATTGTTAGCTCTTGTAACAAGATATTTACCTCCTGTATCTATAGATAACGCAAAAATTCTTGTTTCAAATAGTGCGCATCTTCTTGAGTTTTTGTAATCATTAACACATTATCATCATCATTAATCGTTGAGAACAATTCCTTTTTATATCGCTTATCAATAAGATTTGCTGCAGCTGATGCATTGCCAGGCAACGTTTTTAAAATAACGAATTTTTCCATTTGATCTACAGAAACAAAAGCGTCTTTTAAAAGTTTTTCTAACTTCATTCCAACATCTTCATTCGTTTCTGCCGGCAAGCTATAGCGATAGCCACCATCTGCTGAAGGAACTTTAATCAGCTTCATTTCCTTAATGTCCCTTGAAATAGTTGCCTGAGTAACATCAATTCCCTTTGCACTTAATATTTCAACAAATTCTTCTTGTTTTTGAATACTTCTCTCTGCAAGCAAACGGGTAATCAAACGATGCCTATCTTTCTTTCTCATAATTATATACGCTCCTTGGTTTAAAAGTCATATTTATCATAGCTTATTTTGCCCTCTTAATAAAGAAAATTCGCTGGCTTCTTAATAGAAACACAACGAATTTGGTTATTTATGCAGATTTTCATGTGCTGAATGAACAATTTCTTCAATTGAAATAGAAGGAGCCATTAGTCCGATTTCATTTGATTTTTTTAAATGAGCTAAAAATTCAATGTTTCCCTCTCCACCAGTAATCGGAGAAAAACTTACTGCGGCGACATCATAGTGAGCTTCCATTGCAAAAGATAAGATATTTTTCAATACCATTTTATGAACATCGGGATCTCGAATAATTCCTTTTTTCCCAACAAATTCTTTTCCTGCTTCAAACTGGGGTTTGATAAGGGCAACCACATCCCCATCTGCAGATAAAATTTCGTGTAAGGGTGGTAGAATTAGTTTTAGCGAAATGAAGGACACATCGATTGTCGCCACTTGCGGCTGACCATACGTAAAGTCCTCCGGTTTTGAATAGCGGAAATTGGTTCTTTCCATCACCACTACCCGCTCATCTTGTCGTATTTTCCAAGCAAGCTGATTATAACCGACATCTAACGCATAGCTTAATTTTGCCCCATTTTGAAGCGCAGCATCGGTGAAACCTCCTGTAGAAGAACCAATATCTAAGATCACTTTCTCAGAAACGGTCAAATCAAAAATTTCTAATGCTTTTTCAAGCTTTAGACCACCTCTTGAGACGTAAGGGAGCCTTTGTCCCTTTACTTGAAGAATTGTTTCCACAGCAATTTTTTCTCCGGGTTTATCTAAACGTTCATTTTTTTCTGTATATACCTGTCCTGCCATCACACCACGTTTGGCTTTTTCTCGTGTTTCAAAAAGACCTTGATTAAAGGCAAGGACATCTACGCGTTCTTTTTTCATGTTGTTCCTCTTTCTATAAATAAAATACCTTCACCAATTCTTTTAGATACATTGGTTCAAAAGCAGAAACTGTTTGTTGAAGACGATCAATTGTTCGTTCAGCAGCTATCAGCTCTTCGTCTAGTGCGAGTTTAGCTTCAGCTAATCCAAGAAGTCCTGGATAAGTACTTTTATTTAATTGGGCATCACGCTGAGTTTCTTTTCCAAGTAATTCCGTTGTACTTGTCACATCCAGTAAATCATCACGAATCTGAAAAGCAAGTCCTAAATGTCCGGCTAATGTTTGCAGCATTTCCAATACTTCTGTCGGTTGATTTGCAAGTATCCCACCAGAAATAAGGGCATATTCTATAAGTTTGCCAGTCTTATCTTCATGTATTCCAGCAAGCTCTTTAACTGAAATCTGTTTGTTTTCTGCCTGCATATCAGCAGCTTGTCCACTCACCATTCCCTCGGCCCCAGCTGCCTTAGAAAACAATTGCAATAGCAAAAGCTTCGGCTCCATCTCAACTTGTGCCATACTAAGTAGCTGAAAAGCCATAGTTAACAACGCATCTCCCGCTAAAATAGCTGTAGCTTCTCCATATACCTTATGATTGGTTGGCTTTCCTCGACGTAAATCGTCGTCATCCATCGCAGGCAAATCATCGTGAATCAAAGAATAGGTGTGAACCATTTCTAAAGCCGCCGCGGTTTGATAGGCACCCGTACCAACTGTTTTATGAAAAGAAGAGACGGCTGCAAGTAATAACTGTGGTCGTATTCTCTTTCCTCCAGCATTTACAGAATAAAGCATGCTCTCTTTTAATTGTTCATTTGTTGTATGCTTGTTAATAAAAGATACTAACTCCTGCTCAACAAAAGGGAGGTGTTTTTCAGAAAAAGTTTGATTCGTTGACATCCCTATTCTCCATTCTCTTCAAAAACAACTTCTTCATTTGTCTCAGTCATCATTTTTGTCAATGTCTTCTCAGCATTTGTTAGCGTATCTTGACATTGCTTACTTAACTCCATTCCTTTTTTAAATGCATCAAGTGCTTCCTCCAAAGGAACATCGCCTTGCTCTAATTTTAAGACAATCTCTTCTAATTCTTGTAGTGAAGCTTCAAATGTTTTCGTCGCCATGTTTTTCCTCCTTAAGCTCAATAATCTCAGCAATCGCCTGACCATCTTGGTAATGAATCGTTACTCGGTCTTTTAATGAGAGTTCATTTATTTTTTTAATCACTTGATTTTCTTTTGTGGTATAACTATAGCCTCGTCCCATAATTTTTAATGGGCTTAACAAATCTAGCGACTGAACAGCCGTTTCGAATCCTTGTCGTTTCTTTTCCATGTAGCTTTTCATTCGTTCCTTTAATCTGTTGTTACTATAATCTAGCTGCTGCTGTGCTTGTTTCAGACGATGACTTGGTTCCATCTGATACATTCGATGGATAATCTGACTTGCTTGTTTATCTTTTTCAAACAAAGAGTGTTGCATTGCCTGTCTTAAGCGCTGCATCATTTGATCTAATTTCACCGATTGAGCATCGTAAAGACGTCCTGGTTGTCGAAAAACGTATGAATTTGCCAAACGTTGGTAATGCTCGTTTTTTCTCTGAAGCTGATTCAAAAAAGCCTGCTCCATACGCCCTTGTCGCTCTTTAATTCTCAATAACTCCTCAGACAATACAGGAACTGCAAGTTCTGCTGCAGCAGTTGGTGTTGCCGCTCGAACGTCTGCGACTAAATCTGCAATTGTGGTATCTGTTTCATGACCAACAGATGAAATAATCGGTGTCTTAGCATTATAAATAGCCCTTGCCACACGCTCTTCATTGAAAGGCCATAAGTCTTCAATTGACCCTCCACCACGGCCCATGATAATGGTGTCAAATGATCCCATTGCTTCGACTCGCTGAATATTCCTTACAACATCATCTGCCGCCTGATTTCCCTGGACAACTGTCGGAAATAAAACAAGCTGTGCAATTGGGTAGCGGCGTTTTACTGTAGTGATGATATCTCGAATTACTGCGCCACTGGGACTTGTGATGACTGCGATTTTTTTGGGATAGCGTGGAAGTGGTTTTTTAGGACCTGAAAACAAGCCTTCTTTACTAAGTTTTTCTCTTAATTCAGCCAACGCCTGATACAATGCACCGACACCATCAGGCTCCATATGTTCGATATAAATCTGGTACGCGCCACTACTTTCATAAAGTGAAATCCGTCCAACTACTAGGACCTTCATCCCCTCTTTTGGTTCAAATTTTAATTTTTGAAAAGCACCTTTAAACATAATGGCAGATATCTTGGCCTGATTATCCTTTAAACTAAAATATTGGTGGGCATTCGCCCTTGGACGAAAATTAGAAATTTCCCCTGTTAGATACACCCGTTCTAAATAGGGATCTGCCTCAAATTTTCGTTTCAAATATTTTGTTAGCGCGGTAATCGTAAGATATTGCTGTTCCATTTACTCACCTCTGTCTTTTTGCAGCTTCCACTGTTTGCTTCATGAGCATTGTAATTGTCATAGGTCCAACGCCCTTTGGAACAGGTGTGATATAGCTAGTTAGTGGTTCAACTTCATCAAATTTTACATCTCCGATTAACTTTCCAGCTTCATCCCTATTCATTCCTACATCAATTACTACTGCTCCTTCTTTGATGAATTCTTTTGTAACAAAGTGTCCTCTACCAATTGCGACCACTAATATATCAGCTTCTCTAGCTACCTCTGCTAAATTCTTTGTTTTTGAATGAGCAATGGTCACTGTTGCATTATTCATTAAAAGGAGTTGGGCCATTGGTTTTCCAACAATATTACTTCGACCAATTACGACTGCTCGCTTTCCTTCAATATCAATCTTATAAGCCTCAAACATTTTCATAATACCATAAGGCGTACATGGAATCATTTCTGGATTTCCTTCAAATAATCTACCTAAATTCATAGGATGAAAGCCGTCTACATCTTTTTTTGGATGAATGGCTAGTAGTACTTTCTCCTCGTCAATATGTTTTGGTAACGGCAGTTGCACCAAAATCCCATGACAGGTATCATCATTATTAAATCGTTCAATCTCAGATAGAAGAGTTTCCTCGGATAAATCCGCTGGGTAACGTTCAACTGTTGAATGGATACCAATCTTGCCTGCAGCAAGTTCCTTGTTTCTTACATAAATTTGACTTGCTGGATTGTCTCCTACTAATAAAACAACCAATCCTGGCGTAATTCCTTCTTTGCGTATCGCCTGTACCTCAACAGCAATGTCTGCTTGTAATTTATCGGCTAGTTCTTTCCCGTTGATAATTTCTCCCACAACAACCACTCCTAATTTTTATTGAACATTTTTATTTTAGCATACAACAAATTATCTGCGTAGATTTAGAAGTTCAAAAATATGAAAAAGCTGAGGATTATTCCCCAGCTTCAATTTCCTTCATCAGATTAGATAAAACACCATTCACAAATTTTCTTGAACGATCATCACTAAACGTTTTTGTCAGCTCTAAAGCCTCATTTACTGCTACTGTATTTGGAACGTCTTCTACATACAGCATCTCAAAAGCCGCAATTCTCAAGATAACCAAATCCATTTTTGAAATCCGGTTAATCTTCCAATTATCACGTAAATGCTTTTCAATATATTGATCCAGCTCTGCTTTTTTTTCACAAACACCGCCGACCAATACATCTAAATAAACAGGAACAAAGGCATCTTCTTCTTCACTAAGAAGTTCCTCGTGCTCTAATTCAATTGCACTTAAAATCGCATCTTTTTTTGTCAAATCTGTATTAAAATCTAATGGGAATAAAGCTTGTAATGCCATTTCCCGAATCTCACGCCGTGTTAATTCTTTACTCATTTGTGTCCTCATCTTCAAACAACTCATCTAAAACTGGTTGTTCCATTTTTTCTGGTACGACAGCAACTACATGAACATTTACTTCTACTAAATCAATGTCTGTCATAAATAAAACTTGCTGCTTCACACGTTCTTGCATTTCCATCGCTACTTTAGGTACAGAAACACCATATTTTAGATAGCAATAGATATCAACCTTTAATCCATCTTCATCAATGGTAAGATAAACACCCTTACCGTGAGAAGCTCTACCTAAAAGCTCAGTAACGTTGCTGGCAAATGTTCCACGCATTCCGTAGACACCTTCAACTTTTGAAGCTGCAATGCCAATAACAACCTCTATCACTTCAGGAGCGATGACGATTTCGCCCAACTCTTGATTTGCATCTAATACTAAATTTTTTTCCTCTGCCATACTAGTGCCTCCTTAATTATGCACATGATACATGTGTATCAACTGTTGTCTTTATCAGTTATTTTTGTTGACCTCGACTGACTGCTAGCATTTATAGAAATAAGTCTGGTACTCAACACATACAACTCACCCTATAATTTACATCATCCATTAACTTAAAAAACAACTCGCTTGAGTGAATACGTCCACCCAATAGCATCTTATTTTCTCTAGTCAATGTGCGCAATCTAATTCTTAGCCGGAGAAATTTTCTCCACAACTTCTTGATAATTTTACAAAAGCTGCGTTCCTGTTTAGTTTATCATTATTTCTGCTGATTATCTATAATAAACATACAAGCCATGATGATTTCTTTGAATTTCCTTAGAAAAGTAGTAAAGATTTTTTCTGTTGTTTTTTGAAGACTCATTTATTAAGTTCTTCGTTTTTTCCCATACATCTATACTGATATATACTTGTAGATACTTTTCATAGAAAAAACCTAAAGCACTCTCTTTCAAGGTTCTTCAGGTTTCTGCCATTTATAAAATAATCAACTCTTTAGGAGAATGATTCAATGGTTCATTTCCATCTTCGGTAATCAGTAAGTCGTCTTCAATACGAACGCCACCTATTCCCGGCAGATAGATTCCTGGTTCATCAGTGATAATATTTCCAACCACAAAAGCTTCTTCTGCTCTAAAAGATACATTTGGTCCTTCATGAATTTCTAAACCAATCCCATGACCTGTTGAATGTCCAAATGCTTCTCCATAGCCCATTTTTATAATGTAATCTCTTGCAACCGCATCTAATTGGACACCGGTTACTCCAGGCTGTGCTGCATCGATAACTTTTAACTGTGCATCCAAGACAATTTGATAGATTTCTTTTATCTTTTCACCAGGATCGCCTATAGCAAATGTACGTGTCATGTCAGAAACATAGCCTTCATAATAGCAGCCAAAATCTAACGTAATAATTTCCCCTTGCTGAATAACTTTTTCACTAGCTACACCGTGGGGCATTGCAGAGCGAAAACCACTTGCTACAATCGTCTCAAAAGATACTTCTGAAGCACCTAGAGAACGCATATGAAAGTCTAATAAATTAGCTACTTCAATCTCAGTCATTCCAGGTTTTATAGTTTCTAAAATATACGAAAATCCTGCATCAGCAATTTCACACGCTTTTCTAACCAATAGAATTTCATCTGGGTCTTTCACTTCTCTTAACTCTTCTATCAATCCTGCTACAGGAATTAATTCCGCCATAATAATTTCATCTAAAACAGAATACTCTGCAAAGCTCACATGCATTTCTTCAAACGCAAGCTTTTGCAGCCCCTCTTTTTTGATAATATTCGCTACTTCATCAAAAATAGGCCCAACATTTTTAATGATTTCAAAACCTTGTGCCTGTGCTGCAGCTTGTTCTGTATAACGAAAATCCGTAATGAAAAAAGCCTTATCCATTGTGATTACAGCCAAGCCAGTTGTTCCAGTAAAATTCGTCAAATAGCGTAGATTATATTTACTTGTTACTAAAAAACTATCCAATCCATCCTTTTGCATTTCTTCTCGTAACTTATTTACACGTTTCATCATCCAAAATCCCTACTTTCTTTTTCCTATCTAATTTATTATAGCAAATAAATGAAAAAATAGAGAAAAAAACCGACAAAAGCTGTCGGTTTTTTCTCTATTTAATACCCATTATTTTTTGATAGCTCTTTGTACCAAAGACCGCTTTTTTTCATTGTCCGCTCAAATTGGTTTTCTAAATCTACACGATAGAATCCATATCGATTTCTATAGCCGTTCAACCATGACCAGCAATCGACAAATGTCCAAGTGTGATAGCCAAAGCAGTTGCTTCCTTCTTCAATTCCTTTGTGTAAGTAGTCCAAGTGCTCTTGCATAAACTCAATGCGATAATCATCCTCAATCATCCCATCTTCTTTCATAAACCGCTCTTCTTCAGCGACACCCATCCCGTTTTCACTCACATACCAGGGAATATTATTATAGTTTTCTTTCATCATCATCGCTACATCATACAAGGCTTCCGGGTAAATTTCCCATCCACGATAAGGATTGATTTTTTTCTCAGGCCAATCGTAAGGAACATATAAGTCCTCTGGCATAATTGCTGGAACAGCAGGATTTTCTGGTGCTTGCACACGTCTTGGCTGATAATAGTTTAAGCCAATAAAATCAACCGTATTCTTCTTCATTAATTCCTTATCCTCAGGCTGAGTTTCTGGCGTTAGCTGATTTTCTTTAACCAATTGAATCAACGCATCTGGTAGCTTCCCGTGAACTGCAGGATCTAAAAAACTGTTACTATTCAATAAATCAGACGCCTCTTTTGCTCGCTCATCTTCTGGACTATTACTGCGACTATAGGCAGGTGAAATATTCAGGATGATTCCAATTTCTCCATTAGGCAGAACCTTTCTAAATTCTTCCACTGCGCGAACATGAGCCATTAACGTATTGTAACCAACTTGTACTGCTTTTTTAAAATCGACAACAGCTGGATAGTGAAAGCCATATAAATAACCGCATTCTACATGTACGATAGGCTCATTAAATGTTGTCCATTTTGTAACGATATCGCCAAACTGTTCAAAGGCTGTCTTTGCATAAAAAGCGAAAGCCTCCACTGATTCTCTGACTTCCCAGCCACCTTTTTCCATCAGCCACATCGGCATATCAAAATGAAAGAGATTCATAATCGGTTCAACACCACTGTCCTTCATTTTTTGGAAGTAGTCTCGATAAAAGGCAACCGCTTCAGGATTTAAGGTCTTCCCGTCTGGTAATAATCGAGTCCATGCAATAGATGTACGAATTGAATTTAAGCCAATTTCTTTCATTCGTAGGCAGTCATCTGCGTAGGTTTCATACATATTAGAGGTGTTTTCCGGTCCTTGATTTTGGTTGAATTTTTCTGGATTTGTTTGGAACCAATAATCCCACGTTGAAGGAGATTTCCCATTTTTTGATCCATGTCCTTCTGTTTGTGGCGCAGACATCGCTGAACCCCATAAAAAACCTTCTGGAAATTTTTTCATCTTGCAACACTCTTTTCTATTTTTTATAATTATTTTCTTCCAATTGATTCTCGCCATAAGATTTCATTATTTAGTACAAGGGTCTCTCCTGTGAGCTGATTTTTTTTTCGAATTCTCTCAAGCATTCGATTACCAGCAAGAACCCCAATTTCTGTAATCGGCTGTTTTATGACCGTTAGTTTCGGGCTGAATATTTCACTTGCTTCAAAATAATCATAACTAGCATAGGATAATTCTTGTCCAATCTGTATTCCTTCTTCGTAAATAACCTGTAAAGCACCCAAAGACATATTGTAGTTACATACAAAAAGTGCAGAGATACCCTCATTAATCAGAAACTTTGCTCCTTTTTCTCCACTTTCTTTTGAATAGTCACCATAAAAGACAGAAAGAGTTTCTTTTGATATATCCGTTTCTTCAAAAGCCGCAAGAACCCCCGACAAACGTTCCTTTGCCACATAATCTTTTTGTGGCGCTGCGATAACGCCAATTTTTCTATGCCCAAGAGAAAGCATCCGTAAAATCACTTCTTTTGTACTCTGTCGATCGTTTACTAAAATAGAATCGACCTTTTCAAATTCTACAGGCGTATTGATGGATAAAATTGGTAAATCAAGCCCTTTTAATGCTTGAATTTCTGCCCAATGTTGCTCTGCTTCAAAAAGAATTAACCCATCGACTGAGCGAGAAAGCAAGAAATCAATTTTTCTTTGAACTTGACTAGGGTTCCCTTGAAAACCACTTAGTAGCAATCCATAGCCTGCTCGTTCCATCTCTTCTTCAATCTTAGCTACCATTGATATACTAAAGTTACTTTGCATATTGTTCATAAGAAGACCTACAGAAAGACTTTGATTACTTTTCAACCCTTTTGCAAGCAGGTTTTCTTTATAATTTAATGCAGCAATCGCTTCAGCAATCTTTTTCATATTGTCTTCTTTTAATGTATAGCCATTTAAGTATCGAGAAACACTTCCTACAGAAACTCCTGCATACTTTGCGACTTCATGAATCGTTGCCATGATATTCTCCCCCTTTCTCAGAAAAATTGAATCGATTCAATTCTATAATAACAAGAGAAAAATTGAATTTCAAGACTTTTTTGAATCGATTCAATTTTATCGAATACAAAAAAGAAGAATAATTTATATATGAGTTTTCTCATCTACAAAACATCCTTCTTGTACGTATAAATCCCTGTTCTATTCACTTCTTTTTTCCAATAGAAACTACTGCGCGTTTAATGACATCAAAAAATCCTAGTGATTGAACCATATGCTCTGGTTTTACATATTCTCTCACCGCACGCAGAACTTTTTTGGGTTCCTTTGATGCAAACGTAAATGTCCCGTTTTTCTTAGTTTGAATCGCATATCGTGGAATCCATTTCCCCTTAAACATAACCGAAGCAATAACCAAGTCGACTTCTTCCCAAGGAATCTGAATAAATTTTCTCGTATCGCGACTATTATAAAATTCAAAGCCTTTATCACCAATCATAATTTTTCCATATTCGGTTAAGCCATTAAATGCCGTTGCATCTATCGTTAAATCAATCTTAGTGTTTAATGATTGAACCATTTATATCTACTCCTTAGACTTTTCTATCATTATTATATGATTCTTTTTTTATTTTATCCATTCAACTCATTTTAGTTGAATCATAGCTAAATAAAAACAGGACCAAGAGTACCTATATAGTGACCCTTGATCCTGTTATTCATTGAGTGAAATTCCTAGCAATCGCTAAAGTCTATTTTATAATAGACCCACGTAGTGTCCAGCAACCCCAACAATGAACAAGCCAATGATGATAACAATTGGAGACACTTTTTTCTTAAGTAGCCACATACAGAAGAATGTTAGAAGCAATGCCGCTAGCCCTGGAATTAATTGATCCAAGTTGTTTTGTAAAGTCGTTACTTTTGTTTCTGATAACGCCAACCCGCTATTTACTTTTTCAAAAGCTGATTGTAGACCTTTACCTGTCATATCAATTTTATCCCACTCGATATAAGCACCTTTGTCAAGTTTTACCTCAGAAACAACTGGTAGGAATTTAATTGATACCCATCTCTGTACCAAGGCCGCCAAAACGAACATCCCTAAAATAGAGGCTCCTTTTGTCACGTCTTGTAATACGCCGCCTGAAAGGTCTTCGGTAATCTTTGATCCAGCTTTGTAGCCGAATTCTTGCGTATACCACATGAATGCCCAACGAATCAGGTTCCATGCAACGAAGAAAATGATTGGACCCATGATATTCCCTGACATTGCTAGAGAAGCACCAAGTGCCCCAAGCATTGGTCGAACAGTAAACCAGAATACTGGATCACCAACACCAGCCAATGGTCCCATCATCCCAACTTTCACCCCTTGAATTGCCACATCATCAACAGGTGCGCCATTTGCACGTTCTTCTTCTAATGCAAGAGTTACTCCTAAAATAGGAGAAGCAATATAAGGATGGGTATTGAAGAACTCCAAGTGACGTTTTAGCGCCGCAGAGCGGTCTTCTTTTGATTTATATAATTTCTTAATTGCTGGAATCATTGAGAATGCCCAGCCGCCATTTTGCATACGTTCATAGTTCCAAGAACCTTGGATGAAGGTAGAGCGCCATGCAACAGCTAAACGATCTTTTTTCGTTAATTCGATTTTTTCTGCCATTTTTTTCTCCTCCTCCTAATTAATAATCATTTAGTATGTCGCCAAGCGGGTCACCAGTATTGCTTCCGCCGCCATTGTTACTTGAACCACCCATTTTAGATAGATTTAAGTAAATCAATGCCATAGCCACACCTAATGCACCTAGTGCAATCAATGTTAATTGAGTCACTGCTGCTACTACAAATCCGATGATGAAGAAAGGCCAAACTTCTTTTGTCGCCATCATATTGATAACCATTGCGTAACCTACAGCTACGACCATTCCCCCACCAATTGCCATACCATCTGTTAACCATGCAGGCATTGATTCTAAAAATGTTTGAACGGTTTGAGGCGGAATGAATAATAGAGCGCCCGCTGGAATTGCAATACGAACACCTTGCATACATACAGCTAATACGTGAAGAAATTCAATTTGTCGAATATTCCCTTTTTCTGCTGCTGAATCCATCATGTGAACGATAGGCACCGCAAGTGTACGAACGATCATTGTTAAGAATAAACC
Source organism: Enterococcus phoeniculicola ATCC BAA-412 (assembly GCF_000407505.1). Classification (GTDB taxonomy): domain Bacteria; phylum Bacillota; class Bacilli; order Lactobacillales; family Enterococcaceae; genus Enterococcus_K; species Enterococcus_K phoeniculicola. The sequence continues at coordinate 209,278 of NZ_ASWE01000004.1, read as the reverse complement.
TGCGACTGCAAGTGGGATTGCCACAGCGATAGATGTTGTAATTGCAGATTGAACAGAAATATTGTCAGTACCTAATGCTTTAACTAAAATAATTGCGGATGCAACAGATGCCAACGCAGCATCTGGTGCTACGGCAGCACCAATATTTGCCCAACCTAATGCGATCATTTGTAATGATCCGCCCAACATAATACCTGCAGTTAAATTTCCTGTTACTAAACCAATTAATGTACATGCCACTAACGGTTGATGGAATTGGAATTCATCTAGAATTCCCTCCATACCAGCTAGAAAGGCAACGAATACGACTAAAATGATTGATATAATAGACATGATAAGCCTCCTATTTTTAATTGAATTTTGGGATTATTTTGCGTTAGCTAATTCTGCTTTCGCTTTCTTCAATAATTCATCCATATTGTCTTTTGAGTCATTTGGTACTTTACGAACATCGAAGGTTACCCCTTTGTTCTTTAATTTTTCAAATGTTTCTACATCCTCAGTTCCCATTGACAATACTTTACTTACAACAACTTTTCCGACTGAATGTGCCATGGATCCCACATTTACCTCTGGAATCTCTACCCCACCTTCGATTGCTCGAAGAACGTCTTCTGGGTTTTCAAACAAGAGAAGTGCTTTTGTTCCACCAAAACGTGGATCTTTTGCTACTTCAATCATTTTCTTGATTGGAATAACATTTGCCTTTACTCCAGGAGGAGCAGCTTGTTCAATTAATTTTTTCCGTAAGTCATCTTTTGCCACTGCATCTGAAACAACGATAATACGTGATGGATTCACTGATTTTGTCCAAGCGGTTGCTACTTGTCCATGTAGTAAACGAGAATCGACACGGGTTAAGACGATTTTAATTTTTCCATCACCCACCACTGTCCCTGGCGCTAATGCACCTTTAGGTTGGTTGTCTGCAACTGCAGCTTTCGCAGTATCTTTTGGTTCCAATTCTTCAGGTTTTACTTTCACACCCTCTTTAGCTGTTTCCAGAATGTGAGCAGCAATCTCTTGCGCAGAATTCATAGAAAAACGTGAAGAGTAGGCTTCGATAACCATTGGTAAATTCATACCGGCAACAATTGCCCATTTGTCTTTGTGTTCTTCAAATAAACTATTGGCTTGATTAAACGGTGTACCTCCCCATAAGTCAACCAGGAACAATACTTCCTCCTGATCGTCAAAAGAGGCGATTGCTTCTACTAATTTGGCTTTTAAGTCATCTGGGCCTTCGCTTGGCTGTAATGTCACAGCTTTTACATTTTCTTGCTCTCCAAAAATCATTGAGCCAGATTGCAAAATGCCATTTGCGAATTCTCCATGACTTGCAAGGATAATCCCTACCATATTTATACCTCCTATTATCTTACTGTTTTGTTTTCCGACAGCTTTCTTCAATTAAATAAAATAGATACACAGATAATTGCAGATTGTAAAAAATGTTACAATCGTTTGCGACAAAGCTGCTTTATGTTTTTTTCTCTTTTTGAAGCAGCTCAATTAAATTGACTTTACGATCAGCCGGGACCTTTCGGATTTCTAACTCCACACCCTTTTGATCTAAGTAACGAAACGCCTTAATATCATCATCATCAACAGAAACAAAATTTGTAATCATTCGCTTTCCATCGGTGAATCGCATACCTCCAATATTTATGGAAGTAAAATGAATACCGGCTTGCACAAGCTGAGCAACATCTTTTGGGTTAGTGAAGAGCAACATGACCTTTATGCCTTCAAACAAGTCGTTGTCATAAACCTCAATCATTTTCTTGATTGTAATAACATTTGACTTAACTCCTGGCGGTGCGGCCTCTTTTAATAAAAACTTTCGAAGCTCATCGTGCGCTACTTCGTCACTGACAACGAGAATTCGACTAATGTCTGTTGATTTGGACCACGCAGTAGCCACCTGTCCATGAATCAATCGATCATCAATCCGAGCTAAACGAATATCCATCACCATATTGACGGACCTCCTTACTTATTCCCTATTCGAACACAGCTCTCAAAAGAACATGCGTCCTGATCTTAAAATCACCTCCTGTGTTCATCTTTATATTAAGCAAGAAGCATGCCAACTTTCAAACAATACACTCTTTTAATTTCCTTAAGAAATGGGAGCAAAAAAACAATACACTAAAAAATAGTGTATTGTTTAGAATTAGTGTATTTATTTGTGTATTCTTTTAATAAGCATTACTGTATCTTTTTCATCTGTTGATTCGTAATTGACTGCATCAAATAATACTCTTCTGCTGGCGGTATGGATAGATGAACCTTCGATTCTAGTTCTCTGGCTGCAGCTTCAACAATTAAGTAAGCGGGATTTCTCTTCATTTCTTGCAAGCTCTCACTCTCAACACTTAGTAATTCCCCAAGTAAAATGCGTTCGACCATTCCCGCCAAATGCATCGTCAAATTAATCTGAAACGCATATCTAGCAGTATCAATTGAAAATTTTTCTGTTATCACCATCGCAAATTGCCACAGTGGATCAATCAACTTTGTCGGATTAATGAACGTAAAACTTTCCTCCATGTAGTTCACACAAATCGTTCGTGCCTGTTCTTCATCAATAGAGACATCTGTTATTTCCTCTAGCTCATCTTCTAATAGAAGCTGATCTAAAATATGATCGACATCATGATCAATAAAGCGTTCTAACGGAATAAACGGTGCTTGAATTTTAGGATCAATAATTCCTGTAGTGGCAAGAATATCAAATTTCTCCTGCATCATACTCATTTTTTCTTTTACATCTAATACAGAGAGTGTCACCACTTGAATGGCATTGTTTTTACGCTTTTCTAATGAAGTATCAATGATTTCCTTGATTTTTTGCGCAGTTCCCTCTCCTGAGGCGCAGATGGCTAAGATCACTTGATTACTTCCCAATCGTTTTTCTGTTTTTCCAACAGTAACATCCGCCGCATACCCTCTGAAATTCTTTAATGATTCATACAAATTATCTAAATCTGCGCCCATCACCGAAGCTTTACGAACCGTTTCTAATACTAACGAGGTTGTGACCATATCAATCGTTCTGACTGGCACACCTGTGTCCCTTTGAATTTTTTCACTGAAGGTTGCTAGAGAGCCCATGTCTACCAGAAGCATGACTCCACTTCCCTCATCAATTTGAAGTGCTGCATGTTCAATTCGCTCTAGCGCAGTCCTAGGATGCATATCTAACGGCATGTCTACCGCAATAATTTTTTCAACATCCAATAGCTGTTTAACCACTTGAACCATACTGCTTGCTGTGCTACTTCCATGTGCAGCAACAATCACCCCTACTCGACCAACAGATTCCTCATCTCTCAATGAAACAAGCAAAACAGTCAAATAGTAATCCTCACTTTCTGGAATTTCTACCTGAAACTGTTCAGAAATAAAGTGTCGAATTTGTTTTGCTACCTCAAACTCTTTAGGAAAATCAACTGCCATTTCTTTAATATTATCATTCGTATGACGTTCCTCTCCAAGATAAATCTTTTTTAAAAATGAACTAATGTGTAAACTCATCGCATACACAAAATTTTGTTGAAATTCATAATCTAGGGCTTTTTTTACCCGATGATAGATTTGGTTTGTCACGTCAATAATCGTTTGGTCGACAAATTCAGACAATTTATTTTCTGCATTAAAAGAAAAACCATGATCCTTATAAAAGGACTTCAAATGAATATTAATATCTGTGGAAATGAAGTGATTAATGGCTTCCTGATCAAGACCATCTGATTTTAACAACGTTGCTTTGTCACCAATAATATCATATAAATTGTAAGGTAATTCATAGGAGTCTGATTGTATTTCAAGGATGGAGCCATTAGGAGAAACATCTATTTTAGGCTCTAATACTTTTGCCAGTTCTGTAGAAGCTTCTCGATCGCTCGCCAATTGAATCACCCCTGCACGAATTCCTTCCGGCAAGTCATTGATGGTTATCGAAATTTCTTCTTGCTGCATATGGTTTAAAAACCCTCTAGCACAGACCAGCTGTATATTCGATTTAAGTTGTCCGATATTCCCATAAGTTACACTGCCAATGAGTGCCTTAACTACATCTTCCGTCAGAGAAATCCGCCGTTCAATTCGATTGGCTTCTTGCGAGACCATCACTTTAACCAAATCAACTTTTTCAGAAGCTGGACGTTTTGCAAAGGGCGGCAGCTGAATATTGATGGGAATTCTTCTGACAAACGTATCTAATAATGTTGAGCTAGGATCTTCTGTTGTCGCCCCAATAATCCGCACTGCTGCTTGATGCGTTTTAGAAGTTTCGCCTAATCGACTGTACGTGCCATGATCCATGAAATAAAAAATCATTTCCTGTCCTTCTGGTGGAAGTCGATGAATTTCATCAAGAAACAAGATTCCTCCATCTGCCTCATCAATAATGCCGTTTTTATCACTCTCTGCTCCTGTAAATGCCCCTTTTACGTAACCAAATAAATGGCTCATCAAGAGCTCAGGATTATTAGCATAGTCCGCACAGTTAAAGACAATTAATTCTTTATCTGGCTCAATCACCTTATTCAATTTTGCATATTGAAAAATCGCATGAGCAAAATAGGTCTTTCCAGATCCTGTTGGTCCTGTAATTAAACAGTTCAACCCTTTAGGAGGATAAAGTACCGCTGCTTTTGCTTGCTCAATGGAATTTTTCATACTTCCAGATGCACCAATAATTCTAGAAAAGATGTCTTTGCTTGCCATAACAGGTTGAGAAACAGGCTTTTTTTTCTTTTCTACAGGTGTTTCCATATAGCTTGGCACATACTTTTTCGTCGGAAGCTCCTGCCAATTTTTAGCTAAGACGTAACGGACTGGCCGACCATCTAATTTAGTTAATCTGCCATCTTTTACTAGCTGATTCAAATCTTTACTACTATTCGTTCGCTGAATAGAAAATGCTTCTGCTACCTCCGAGGTGGTAACTCCTGCTCCTTTTCTTACTTCCTCTTCTGATAATTGCGACGTCTGTTCTTTGACATAAGCATAGATTCGGTCGATTCGTTTAGACAAAGCGATCACCCTTTTCAAGTCTTTATTAGCACAATTATACCTGTGTTACAGCCAAATTGCATTTGTCCTGCATAAAAAGCAAGTCATCAGGAATCTTAGAACTTTCTCTGTTGAAATATCATAATAAAAATTTAATAGATTGTCCAGATAAACACTCTTATCCTTTTGATATAAAATAAAATATAAATGAATAAAAAAGCACATTACAGACATACAAAAACGTCCATATTTGAAACGTCGGCATAAAAAACTATTATTAATAAAATACAGTTATCTCTCTAGTATATTAAATAATCACCTTCACCACTGCTGTCACCAATAATTTCTATAACCAATTTATGAGGTAAGCAGATAGCTATCTGCCCAACCTCGCTTATCCAGCCTTGTTTTACAGCTACTTGATCCGGACTGTTGTCCTCTTTATCCCGAATCCGTCCATTATCTATTTCAATAATATTATACTGATTTTTATTTGGATGATACGTCACTGTTTTATTTTTGACTTTATCTAAATAAAATCGCTCTACTTCTTTTCCATCTATTCGAATAACTGCAATCTTTGTCTCAGCATCAGTTGTACTTTTTGTTGCTAAAAATGCAGCTGTTGGTACAAAAGAAAGCATGATGCAAAAAGCGATGATGACTAAATCAAATGGTTTACATTCATTCAAAAAACGTTTCATCGGTTCTCTCCTTAGTCGTACTGTCCAGTAAGCGTAGCACGAAAAACAGAACTTTTCTACATTTATTAAGAAACAAGCTTTCTTTGTTTCATGCGTTCTAGTAACAAACGCCCAATAAAATTCAAGAATAAGAAGAGAAAAATTCCAAAACCAAAACAAACTGGCAAGAAAAATGTGGGTACCCAAGAAAAGACCTCATCAGAAAAAATGGTGGTCGATAGCTTAAAAATTGGAAATGTAAGAAAAAAGCAACCAATAAATGAATAAACTAAATAGACTCCTACGTAAATGATTGACTCCACCATTTCCTCCATGAATAGTTGTCCAAAGGTGAATCCTATCCTTGAAAAAAAGGAAAATTGATTTGTTTTCTTTTTTACATGTAATTGTGTAATCACTAAAATATGGCCACATATAATCAATAATGGCGCACCTAAATATAAAAGATAAATAAGAAGATTTTCAGTTGCTTGCTGTCCTGCACTTCTTTGACTATACGGAGTCAAAATATTGGTGATTAGAGATGAAAAACCTGAAACAAGAAGTGTTCCAATGAGAACGGAAGGAAACAAAGCTTTTGCAAACTCATTTTCAGATACAACGCTCCAAAAAGCAGTGATAAAAGACCCATTTTTGTTTTTCGGTAGAAATCTCCGTCCTTTATTTAGTAAAAATGGTACGAGTTGAGAAGTCACACTATTGACAAAAATAATAAGACCAGAGAGTAACAGCGGCCACATGCTTAGACTAAATGAGTCTTTCAACAGCTGCCAATAACAAAAAGCAATTATTAAAATGCTGATTCCATATAACCACCAACGAATTTCCAGAGCTTTTCTGTCTTCAGCACCAAAAATCAGAGGCTCTTGTGCATCATTTTTCATCATTTTTTTCGCTTTAAAATATCCTCCAGCTCCCCACAATAGCGTCACCAGGAAAATACTGCAAAAAAATGAAAAGAGGCTCATTTTTATCGAAATGGCAGGGAGCATTTCTTTTCCAACAATCAATTGCAGCCAGCGATAAAAAAACACAGTAAGCGGGTAGGCCAGAAAATATCCAAAACCACCACTAAGCGCCCCGAAAATACTTAGCTGACCACCAACTAAACTTGCAAGTTGTCGTGGATTGGCTCCTAAAACCAGCCATGTACGATAATCCTTTCGAAAAAAAGCCAGTATGAAGCGAAGCATATTTCCCATAACAACGAGTAGTGTAAGCCCGCCAAAGGTCACAGGCATTATAAAAATCGGTGTGGGATCATTTGCCCCTAATAGTACATGCGTGTCAGAAAATAAGAGAGAAAAAAAGCCAATAAAGCAGACACTTACTAATATACTCATAATTAGAAAAAGACTAAAACAATTAGCCCATAGTTTCCATGAGTACTTATATTGCATCCAGATAAGTTTTTTCATAGTCTACCCAGCTTCCTTTTCATTTAACAATTTAAAAATTTCAGTTGAAGTTGGAGAAAGTAGAGAAGTTACAACCCGTCCATCCTTTAGCACATAAGTTCGATCTGTCTGCGCTGCAAGCTCAATATCATGTGTCACCATGATGACACAGATACCCATTTTCGTTAACGACTTCAATTGTTCAAATACCAATTCTCTTGATTGAGAATCTAACGCTCCTGTTGGCTCATCTGCAAATACAAGCTTATTTTCTGACAGTAACACACGTGCAATCGCTAATTTCTGACGTTCACCACCAGAAAGTGTATGGACAAAAGCTTGCTTACTTGCTGTAAATGTTAAGTTATCTAAAACCTGATTCACTTTTTCATAATCAATTTTCTTTTTTGCAAGCCGTAAAGGAATAAGAACATTTTCAATTGCAGGTAATGCAGATAAAAGATTGTACTCCTGGAAAATAAATCCTATCATCGTTTGACGCATCTTCGCTTTTTTCTCTAAATTCAACTTTGTAATTTCTGTATTCATTATTTCCACCGTTCCTTTACTGACTTGTGTTAAGCCAAATAGACAGTGTAAGAGAGTCGTTTTTCCTGACCCAGATGGTCCCACAATACTGATGAACTCGCCTTCATAAGCTGTAAAAGACACACCATTTATTATAGAAAGAGGCTCTTTAGACGCTTCTATCATTACTTGTTTCCAGATGTCTGTTCCTTTTAGAACCATAGACTTTTGCATATTTTTTCACCCCAAAAAACACAGAAAAACTGTGTTCATTCGTTAAACTGATAGTTCAATAATAGATATTCTTTATATTGAAACGAATATAACTTTTCAAAACACGAAACAAAATAATCGTTACTATTTGAACGTTAAAAAAATAGAGAATAAAGAGTATAACTGGTGCAAAAATCAAACCAATCGTCAGAATCCAGAACACACAAAACATGACTGCAAACGGAACCGTTGCGCTGGCAATCACAAGAAAATTAAAAATAGCAAACCCTAAAAGAGCAAAAATATTAATTTTCTTTTTTTTCTCCACTTTTTCTTTTACAACTTCTCCCGAAATTAACTCATCCAGTGTCTTGCCATATATCATACTTAATTCTTGTAAGACATAAATGTTAGGCATCGTTTTATTTTGTTCCCATCTTGAAATAGTTTGTCTCGTTACATAGAGCTGCGCACCTACTTGCTCTTGTGTCATCCCTTTTTTCATTCGTGCTGTTTTTAAATCCTCTCCTAAAGACATCTTCTTCCTCCTTTACGTTCCCAGTATAAGAAAATCTATCAAAAAAGAAAGCAACAAATCTGTTCCATCCCTGATACATAAGGATTTTTCTTTATAAAAAAACGAATACCATTATCTTTCGCAAACTAAGTCGACAACAATCCAAACTGAACTCTCTTTCAATTACATACTGTATTTTTGATAACTACCTGCAGATACAAAAAGAGGAGACATAACTATCTAAGTTATGCCCCCTCTTAAAAGCTTAATAACGGTCGGGAAAAGAAGCAACTCAGCTCCATTACGTTTGTTTCTCAACGAACTTCTACGCATGGAACATGCTAAAGTTGAAAGCTTCGCAAATAAGCTAGCCCCTCCATCGCGACCTCTTCTCCCTATTCTTTTTCTAAAAGAGTTACCTTTTCTCCCTTGTTTTGCAACGTGCTCACATGCATCGTTCCCCATTGACATAAATTATCTAACAGGAGACCTAAAGTTTCTCCATATTCACTTAACGAATATTCTACCTTTGGCGGTACTTGATTATAAGATTTGCGAGAAACAATAGCAGATTCCTCCAGCTCACGTAGCTGTTGTGTTAACATTTTTTGACTAATTCCTGGAATTTTTCTTCTTAAATCACTCGGTCTTAATGAACCATGTCGCAAATTACAAAGAATAATCGGTTTCCATTTACCGCCAATGACATCCATTGTGGCCTCTACACCAATATTATAAATTTTTTCTTCCAAATTTTTTTCACCTCATAAGCTTGATATAATCAAAAAGTTACTTTTTAGTACGTATCAAACAAAAAAGTACGTACTATACAGATTTACAGTCTCATTATATGATAATCACAGAAAAAAACAAAGGGAGATGTATTTATGATTCATTCACTAACAGACACAGTCAAATTAAACAACGGTACAGATATACCCGGTCTAGGATTAGGTGTCTTCCAAATCCCAGATGCAGATACCTCAGAGGTAGTAAAAAATGCTATAGTCAATGGCTATCGCTCTATTGACACCGCCGCAATTTATGGAAATGAAACTGGCACCGGACTAGGAATAAAACAAGGCTTAGAAGAAACAGGGATTTCACGAGATGAGTTATTTGTCACATCAAAAGTATGGAATAATCATCTGTCTTACGATGAAACTATCGCGGCTTTTCATGAGAGCCTTACTCGACTTTCACTTGATTATCTAGACTTATACCTAATTCACTGGCCGGGAAATGAAGCATTTGAAGAATCTTGGAAAGCCTTAGAAGATTTATATGCTGAAGGAAAAATCAAAGCAATCGGTGTTAGCAACTTTCAAGTTCACCATTTAGAAAAACTATTTACCTTTGCTAAAGTCGTTCCTGCAATCAATCAAATTGAACTTCATCCCAAATTGGCTCAGCTGGAATTACGAGCATTTTGTGAAGAAAAAGGGATTCACATTCAAGCGTGGTCACCACTGATGCAAGGTCAATTATTGACAAATAAAACTATTTTGGCCCTTGCAGAAGCACATAAGAAATCACCCGCTCAAATTATTTTACGCTGGGCAATCCAACAAGATATTTTATTAAATGTAAAGTCCACTCATAGCGATCGAATGAGAAGCAATGCAGATATCTTTGATTTTCAATTATCACAAGAAGAAATGGAAAAACTAAATGCACTTAACGAAAATTTACGCGTCGGACCAGATCCAGACTCGTTTGATTTTAAATAATTAGCTAAAAAACAGGAGGAAATAATAATGACAAACACACTATCAGGATTTTCTATGGTCAATCATGTAGGTATTACCGTAAGCAACTTAGAAAAATCAATCATTTTTTACGAAGCCTTAACTGGTAAAAAAATTGCAAACAAAGATGAAATTGGCGGCAAACGTATGGCACAAACGCAAGGATTGGACGATACACGAATTAAATATGCGAATCTTCACTTAGACAATATTAATATTGATATCTTAGAGTATGTAGAACCAAAATCAAATAAAGCAAACTATTCGAACGATCAGATTAGTGCTATGCATATGTGTTTTGAAGTAGATGATATCGAGGCTGCGGTTGCACGCTTAAAAGCAATTGGCGTAGAACCAGACGGAGCACCCATTGTATTTGAAGAGCAAGATGGTTTAAAGAGCGGTTTTGGAACAGGGGTTGCTTATTTCACAGATCCAGATGGGACAAATCTTGAATTAATCGCTCCAAAAGGACCTTTTGCTAGAGGATAAAAAAACTCTGGAGACTAAAAAATTAGTTTCCAGAGCTTTTTTATATTTACAGTTCTCTACGCACCTTGATAATTATCATTTAGGAATGATTTGTACGTATTTCTTTCCACTTATTACTTTAGATTTCACGTTTTATGATGTATGACTCATTTAAAAGCTATCCATCTCTATCCCCTTACTCAGTAAATTTGCCAAGCATTCTTTCTTGTACTGTTCATCGTGCTCAGGATAGATTGGACTCGTTTGTTGTATGACTTCTATTTCCTTGTATGCTTCACAGCTTTTCCCTCGATAAAAAGGTGTTTCCCATTCTTCTGCAGGCTTATACCCTCTTTTTTTCATTTCATGCATTACTTCCATATGATATTGAAATAACTTGTAGGGAGAATACAAAAATACATAATTTACCGTTGAATGAGGCTTTCCCCAACCATTTCCTCGTAGAGCACAACACTCACGATGCTGACCTAATAATTGTTGTCTAGGAAGACGACTAAGTAACTCTTCATGCCACAAACGCATATATATTCCTCCAGAAATTCAGATATTTTATGAAGTATAACAGGAAATGTCAGTTATAGAAAAGTAATAGGCAATAAAAAGCCGCAATAGATCCTTTATAATAGAAAGTTTATTTAACTTATCATTGTCTTTACAGTTAATCGCGAAATATTTCTATAAAGATTCTTCTTTCCACACATCCTCGATATACTCTTTTCTTTGTTGGGCATTTCTTTTGTAATTGTCAGGATTTTTTTTATAGTACGCTTGATGATAAAGCTCTGCTGGATAAAAGGTCTCCGCCGGTTCAATTTTTGTGACGATTTCTTTTTTAAATAAGCCGCTTTGTTGTAGCTGACGTTTACTTTCTTCAGCGATTCTTTGCTGTTCTTCATTAAAGTAGTAAATAACTGGTCGATAACTACTTCCTCTATCTTCAAATTGTCCAAAAGCATCTGTCGGATCCGTTTGTTGCCAGTAAATAGTTACTAGCTCTTCAAAGGAAATAACTTCTGGATCAAAAATAATCTCTACTGCTTCTGTGTGCCCTGTCTTTCCTGCCTTTACTTCCTCATATGTCGGGTTCTCTTTAAATCCTCCTGTATATCCTGATAAAACAGAAATAATTCCTGGCTGTGTATCAAACGGCTTTACCATACACCAAAAACAGCCTCCAGCGAAAATTGCTCTTTGCATTTACTTTTCCTTCTTTCTCATCTTGTTTAGTTAACAGGAATAATTGATCCGCCCCATTTTTCATCAATCCATTTTTGCACTTCTTCATCGTGCAAAATTTTGACTAATTCTTTGAGTGCCGCATCCTCTTTATTTACAGATTTTGTCGCAATAATATTCACATATGGTGAATCTTCATTTTCAATCATCAATGAATCCTTTACTGGATTCAGTCCTTTTTCATAGGCAAAATTGGAATTGATGGCAACCAAATCTCCCTCTTTATTTTCATAAGCCGAAGTCAGTAATGTTGGATCAACACTGTGCTCAAATACGAGTTCTTTTGGATTGTCTACGATGTCCTCAAAAGATGCTTTATCAATCGCAATCCCCTCTTTCATAGTAATCAATTTGTTTTGAACGAAAATATTCAATACTCGTCCCCATTCTGAGGGTACGTTTGAAACAATTACTCTTGCTTTATCGGGAATGTCTTCAACGCTTGTAATCTCTTGAGAATAAATTCCCATTGGTTCTAAGTGAATTGCACCTACATTTTCAAAGTCGTAATTGTTTTCCTCTTTTTGCAGATTAAAGTACGGAACTGTTGAAAAGTAATTTGCATCAATATCCCCATTTTCCAATGCCTTATTCGGTAAAACATAATCATCAAACTTGACAATTTCTAGTTCAATTCCCTTTTCTTTTAGTTTTGGCTTAATATGCTCTAAAATTTCTGCATGCGGTGTGGGTGAGGCACCAATCTTCAAGTGATTTTGTTTCTCTTCTTTTGCTCCACATGCTGTAAAAAATAAAACACAACTCAGTAATAGAGTGATAATACCTAATTTTTTCATCGAAATACTCCCCTTTATTTTTTACGATAAATAAAAAATATTCATCCCTTTACCTACCAATTCTTTGATAGATAAAGGGACGAATATTTCCGTGATACCACCCTTATTTATATTATTTTTTCAAATAATACCTCAACAGTACAAACATACTTGGCTATTTAACGGTCGCTTACCGTCTGGTTTGCGTGAACAACACCAGATGCTCAGAGCTCATCTTCACTAACTTGCAGTAATCCCCATTTTCACCAGACAAGGGTCTCTTTTCTTACTTCTTGTTACTTACTCTTCTCTTCAAAGCATAATTTTTAATTAACGTTATTTTAATATAAATCACAGAGATTTGCAACACAATTTTAAAATGAGTGAAACATACTATTGAAAAAGGACACAAATTTTAAGAGCTGAATCTGAAAAAAACAGTATACATAACTTCCTGCTCTCATCATGGGGTGTTTAACAGTTAAAAATTATGTTTTAAAAAAATCCTTTCACTTTTCATCTTTTTTAAATAACGGTTCCTCTTTACTTTTATAATACTCCTTATTTAGCTTGTCCTCTATATCCACACCCAACATACTTCCAATAAAGGCGCCAACACCAATTCCCCCCAGAACGATTGATACCGGAATATAAACACTCTTCTTAGTCATCCATTTCTTCATTTTGATTCCTCCATATAGTTATGATTATAAATAGAGTTTTCACTTTTCATCTGTCTTTCTGTACTCCAACGGCGGACTTATGCTATCTACTCCTTCTACAGATGTAAAAGAGTTGACTGTCATCGTTTCTTCGTTTTTCAGAAAAAAGTTATAGCCCTTTTTCTTTTCTTCATTTATAAAACAATAATAGTTTCCATTTTTTCTCTTTTCCTTAGAAATCAAGGCTAATGGACTTAGCTCTCCTTGATTGTAGGATATGTATAAAATATTATCTATTTTTGATAGACAAAAAACTTCATTCTCAAGATTTATACGTTTCCATGTACCAATAAGCGCTTGATATTCTTGTTCTAGCTGTTCACCTTGCGATTCATCCATGGACTCCTTTGGCTCTTGATTCAAATTAGATTTTGTACAGCCTGCCATAAATATAAATAAAACCAAAAGCCAAATACTATATCTTTTCATTTTCTCACAACCATTCCTACTTGGTACAGAAAACAAATAGCCGTCCTCACTATTGTAAGTAGATAGACGAACACTCCCAGGAGATAAAATCCGTAGTTTAAAGCTAGATGAAAGCAAGTCAAGATATTGTTCTTTACAAGCTAGCTGTTTTATCTATCCGTTAATCATTCCCACCTACTGCTATCTACTCTCTACACCTTACTATAAGTATAGCAAAATTTGCATAGAAAAAAGGCAGTTTCTCGCTAAATTAGACATTTTTTAACTATAAAAAAACACCCAATCCCCTGCTACACAAAGGATTGAGTGTTTCAATAATTAAGCTTCTTGAGCGACTGGGTAAACAGACACTTGCTTTTTGTCGCGGCCTTTACGTTCGAAACGTACCACACCATCAACTTTAGCGAATAAAGTGTCATCGCCACCGATTCCCACGTTTACACCTGGGTAGATTTTTGTTCCACGTTGGCGATAAAGAATTGAACCACCTGAAACAGTTTGTCCGTCAGCACGCTTAGCACCTAAACGTTTAGATTCTGAATCACGTCCGTTGGAAGTAGAACCTCCACCTTTTTTATGGGCGAATAATTGTAAATTCATATTTAGTAACATAGTCTGCACCTCCTATTTTTGAGTGTTTGTATCAACTTGAATATATTCTGTATTCTCAGCTTCTATGGACTGTAAACCTAGCAATAGATTTTCCATTAGAATCTGGGCAATGTTGTTTTGCTCCTGTGTCATTCCTGAAACAACTTCAGCATATAAATAGCCGCCTTCTGTCTCATTCATTTCAACAATTGGTTCAAAACCTGCTAAGGCGTCAATTCCGTTGATGGTACTGATTGCTAATGCAGAAACACCTGCACAAACAATGTCGCTTCCATACGGTCCTGCTTCAGCATGCCCTGTTAGGGTAAATGAAACAATTTGACCGGAGTCATTTCGTTTAAATGTCCCTTTAATCATTTCCGAGGCCTTCTTTCGCTAATTAAGCGTTGATTGCTTCAATCATAACTTTTGTATATGGTTGACGATGACCTTGTTTACGATGAGAATGTTTTTTAGGTTTGTATTTGAAAGTCACGACTTTCTTTTGTTTGCCGTGTTTTTCAACAGTTCCTTCAACAGTAGCTCCAGCCACAGTAGGAGCTCCTACTTTCGTAGATTCACCACCGACTAAAATTACTTCGTCAAAGACAACTTTTTCACCAGCTTCTACGTCTAATTTTTCAACATAGATTGCTTGGCCTACCTCAACTTTGATTTGTTTCCCACCAGTTTTGATAATTGCGTACATGCTATACAGCACCTCCTTATTTTATACTTAGACTCGCCATCCCAAGTGACATCACTGTTCTTACAAACTTGTTCTGTGCGGTTGTAGCTGTGGAGACCACAATTACAACATTAATATCTTATCAAAATTATCTACATCAGTCAATAAAAATTTCCCTATATATATGAATATCTGAAACTTTTCAACTAATATTTCATACATTTACTGTTTTTGTAATGAATGTAAGGCATGTGCTACCGAAAAGTGCTGTTCTGGTTTTTCTTCAGCATGCCACAGAAGCTCTAAGCTCTTTTCAACTTCTGGCTGCAAGGAGGTAAAAATCACTTCCTGCTCTCTCTTTTGTGCAAGTTGATGAAAATCAGCGAACACATCTAAAGCAGTCAAGTCAATACTTGGTACGCCACGCATAGAAAATATCACTCCTTCTCTTTCACTTAGCGACTGAAATGCCTGTTGCAATTTTTCGGCGGACATAAAGAATAACGGTCCGCTGATATAGACAACCGCCCAATTTTTCGCTGTATCTGATTGCGGAAGACCCATCCTAGACCAGTCTACTTCTTCCACGGAAATCGTGATTGCTGCACTTTTTGCTACAAAGAAAATACATCCTGCAACAATCCCAATGACAATAGCCAAACTCAAATCAAATACTACCGTACTAACCATGGTTACAGCAAATAAGGCTATACCTGCTAGATATTTCTTTTTAACTAGTGCTGTAATCGTATGCCATTCATTCATCCGCCATGCAGTAACAATTAAAACCCCTGCTAAAGCTGGCATAGGAATTTGAGACATAACTGGTGCTAAAACTAGCATAGACAACAGCAAAATAAGTGCATGAAAAATCCCAGCCAATCGAGTTTGTGCACCCGATTTAATTGCCACGCTCGTACGTGCAATCGCAGCTGTCGCTGGAATGCCGCCAAAAAATGGTAAAATGATATTTCCTACACCTTGCGCTACAAGCTCTTGATTGCTGTCTAATGGTTTTCCTGTCATACGCCCCGCAGACGCACCGCATAATAGACTTTCAATCATACCGAGCATTGCAATACTAATAGAAGGAACGAGAACTTCTTTTAATGAAGAAAGTTGGATAGAGCCCAAAACAAGCCGCTCATCACTTATCAGCGAAGTGGGAATTTTCCCTACAGTTGCTACTGGCAATTTAAACAACATAGTTATAGCAGTGGCAAGAATAATTGCTACTAAAGAAGCCGGAATTTTTTGATTCCACTTTTTGGGATAGACAATCATGCCTGCTACCACCAAGACCCCTATAACGACCGTTAATGGTTTTGCTGAAAATCCTAATGTCTGATAACTTGATAGTTTTTCAATTAAATTATGTCCTTGAGACTTCACGCCAAAGAAATTATCTACTTGTCCTAAAGCAATAATGATAGCAATTCCCGAGGTAAAACCTGTTATGACTGGCGCAGGAATAAAAGATGTAAGAGAGCCTAATTTAAAAATACCCGCCAAAACCAAAAAAACACCAGCCAGAAAAGTAGCTAGTAAAATCCCTGTTAGTCCACTAGTTGCAGCAATCGACATAAGAATTGCTGCCATTGCTCCTGTCGGCCCAGAAATCTGATAAAATCCCCCTGAGAGACTCCCAATAACTACGCCCGCGATAATTGCTGTCACCATACCTGCAGCCGCTGTTGCTCCACTAGAAACACCAAAAGCCAAAGCTAACGGTAAGGCAACTGCTGCGACAGTTATTCCTGCAAGTACATCTTTTTGTAACTTCGATAAAGTATACCCTGCAAACTCAGATCTTAATAATGATATAAATGTTTTTCCCAATTAATACAAATCCCCTTTTCATGAAAAATTCCAATTTCACTTACAAGAGTATCATAGAAACATCAAAATACGAAACTTTTCACAAAACAATTTGATTTTTTTAACGGAGTTTTTTTATTTTCTCATCAAGGTTCTAATTTCCCCTCTATTTCCAACTTATCCACAGAATCCTTTTACTTGCGATTTGTTTCACGAAAAAAAGGGAGTCCATTCTTTCCTTCATAAGTCAGAAAATGCACTTTCATTACTTCAGGGCATGAGGTATTATTAAAGAAGATTGTTTGCAATTATATCTATTTTTATTGAGATTTTTACAAAAGATAGGAGGGACAAAATGGCAAAAATAATTAAGCTTGATGAATATGAGGTAGTTATCGCCCAAGATGATCATTCTACCGTGCGATTCCCTTATGAACTATTAGATTTCACGCCAGAGGTTGGCGATTTGGTGGAGGTTTTTCCAGATGGAGATTCCGCGATTATCTTTAAAGTAGACCAACCTTCAAAAAAACAAGAAGATCAAATTAGTATTAATATCGTTAATGAACAGACAAACAATCAAACGCAATATGCAGGATATATGGGAGGAAAAGTTGTAAACAAATGGATTTATTTTCTTCTTGCTTTCTTTCTTGGAGGATTTGGTATTCATAAATTTTATTCAGGTTTTACTGGTAAAGGAATACTATATATCATTTTCTCATGGACATTTATTCCATCATTGATTGCTTTTTGTACGTGTATAGCGACATTGCTAAAACCAGCAGATGCAGCAGGCAACATTATCGTTACTGCTTAATTAACTATCCGTACTCTACTTTTTAATTGAGATTGAGACAGAAATGCCTAGTTTCGAGAACCAAATTGGTACTGGGTAAAACTTCGTGATGTACAGCACCAAGTAGGTACTGTACATCATCAGAAGTGAAACTTCCGTGATTTTAAGTAATAAGCAGGCATTCACGAAAATGATAGAAAACATGAAAAATTATCTTTCAATGGAGAGAGTCAATTTTTTCCGATGCCTTCAGCTCTCGCATGCCACTTTCGTAGAAGTCATTGAGAGAAAAATGCAGGAGAGATGAGCCCACCCTCAAACTCTTTATATTCAATGTCATTGGCTTTTTATCATGCTATTAGAAAATGCATGAATCAGTAGAGTTTCACCACCTAGTTTCACCCTCGAAAAATTTTTCTGTCAAAATAACATTTTTTTTAATTTTGTCTTGAATCTGCTTAATAAATCTGATAGAATTCAATATGTTGCTGATTTATAACATTTATTACCAAATCACTTCAGTTTACTACTGTTCTAGTAGCTCAGCTGGATAGAGCATTCGCCTTCTAAGCGAACGGTCGGGGGTTCGAATCCCTCCTAGAACGTCTGTTAACCTTTGAGAAAATTCTCAAAGGTTTTCTTTTGTCTAAAATTGAAGAATGTCTAAATCTGCACTTCCGATAGATTGCGACTTTATAACAAAATATTTTCTAAAAATGAAGAATAGCCAATTTAAATAAATCTGAAGTAAAATCTATTACAGTGGTTATAAAAAACTCTTCTTACTCAGAGTTTCTTGAACGTGGATTTTTAGCATTAATTGAGCGGTCGGGACAGAAGTGTTCAGCTCCGAGAAATAAGCTGAACACTTCGATTCCTACCTCATTTAAATATAATCAAGTTAATGAGCAATGATGCTTTTTACCTTTTCCATGAGAGCAGTGTAATCTACTTTTGAAAAGTCCGTCACATCATACTCAAATAATCTTCCTAGCTCAAATTGATCATATTGTCGCTCAGTGATAATTTTTTTAAAGTCTTCTCTAGTAATCAAATTATCAGCTTCACTTCGGTTTTCAAGTTGATCTCCAAAATGATAATGTGTCATAATATGACTTAAATGACGTTCATTCTCCCGATCTCTTATTTTTCTCCTATTCCATAACACCTCAAAATCTGCCACTAATCTAATAGTGATTACATGATAGTCAAATTTATCAGCGCGCGTTTGTAAGGCTACCTTTTGTTTTGCACTAAAAGGATATTCAGAAACAATTATTCTTTTTCCTGCCTCCATATAAAGATCCACTGCTTTATAATAAAATGCCCAGACTTTTGTTTCAACAGCAGCTTTTTCTTTCAAATTACGAAAACCAATAGAATCAGCAAACATTTCCTTTACTTCATCAGGCGTTAGCAAAAAGAATTCCCCTAACGTGTTTCGCATTTTATCAATCAAATAACTTTTTCCTGTGCCAGGACTTCCTGCGATTAAAATTAAATACTTATTCATGTTTATTTTTCATTACTAAAGGGCTATCGACGTTCATAAACAAGCCAATTTTGTGTTTTACAATTTTATTCACTGCTAAATTAGCAGGAATTACATTATGGCGTAATGATTTATTGACTTCTGTTTTTGAAAATTCAGTCTTCGCTTGTTTCGTCCAATTAACTAACAGTTCTGTGCCTACATTGAATTTACGAATCCCATTATTGATTAATTCAGGATAATCTTCTTCCTTCACTCCTGTACCACCATGGATGACCAGTGGAATTTTTACAACTGCATGGATTTCTTTTAACAGGGGAATATTCACTTCTGTTTTCGACTTAAATTGACCATGGTTTGTACCAATAGCGATTGCCAAAGCATCCACTTGTGTCTGTTTGATAAATTCTACAGCATCCTCAGGTCTAGTATAAACTTTGTCATTTTCAGCAACAGAGATTCCTTCTTCTGTTCCACCGATTGTTCCTAATTCGCCTTCAACAGATACCCCATGTGCATGAGCATATTCCACGACGGCTTTTGTTTTTATAATATTTTCTTTGAAAGGCAAATGAGACCCATCGTACATAACACTTGAATACCCTGCATCAATTGCTGCTTTAATCTCATTGAAGTCTCTGGCATGGTCCAAATGTAACGCTACATCCACCATTTCATCCTCAGCAATTTCTTTTACTACAGCAACTAATACTTTATAGCCGATATATTTTGCTGTATCAATACTTGTTTGAATGATGATAGGCGCACCCATCTCTTTTGCGGCGCGTATCATTTCCGGTAGCATTTCGAGATTGTGTGTATTAAAAGCTCCGATTGTCATATTTAATTCTTCTGCTGTTTGTGTTACTTGTTTTAGCGTTTTATACATAGTATCCCTCTTTTAAATTATTTTTTTGATAATAAATACTGCAATTTAACCGCCTAAGGTTACTTTTTTGGCAATCTGACGCATATCATCCATTTTGTTCATATATTTTTCAATCCCCGTATCGTCACCATTTCGTGCTGCTTCCGCTCTTTTAGAATTGTATAAACTCATCAGTTTTTTATACCCGTCACCAATACTTAGCTTTAACTCAAGACTCTTTTCTAACGAAGAAATTGCATCATCGGTTTGATGTAGACGGTCTTGCAACAATCCAAGCTTTTCATAGCTCTCAGCCTGATTTTCTTCCTCCATTGAAGTAGATAAAGCTTGTTTTAATTCTTCCACGCTAGCTTGCAAAACAGTCTTTTCCTCATCAGATAATTCTTCCACTTCTTTTTGAACCTGAGGCTTAGATTTCTTTTCTTTTTTGAAAAATCCGAACATTTCAATCCTCTCCTAATCAGAACGCTTTCAAGATTGGGCTTAAAATCCAAGCGTAAAGCAATGCTGCTACAACGGTGTCAACATCTGTCGCAGTTGCATTAATGAAGCCCATACTGTTAAAGATCGTTACTAATAATGCTGGCAGCAAAGTAATGAAGAATCCATGCGCAATCCCGCCAATGATTGCTCCTCGACGTCCCCCAACAGCATTACCGAAAATACCAGCTGTACCTCCAGCAAAGAAATTCGTTAACATACCAGGTAAAATCATCGCTAATCCAAAAGTAGGTAGTAAGAACATTGCAATCACAGTCCCAATAGTTGTTGTAATAAACCCTAAAATAACTGCGTTTGGTGAGTAAGGGAAGAATACAGGGCAATCTAATGCTGGAATGGCATTTGGAACAATCTTCATCGCAATTCCACGAAAAGCAGGTACAATTTCACCCAATAGTAAGCGGACACCCGCCATTAACACATAAACACCCACAACAAATTGAATTGCTTGTAAAAAGGCAAACATTAGATAGTTTTGATCCCCGTGCCCACCAACTTCTGGTCCTGCGAAAATGGCTGTAATGATATATAATGGAACCATCACTACCATAACCGACAAATAAGTATCTTGTAGAAAATCAAAAGCCTTTGGAAGTTTAATGTCCTCAATAGACTTCTTATTTTCTCCTCTTTCCCCAAATATATAAGCAACTCCAGCTTCAAACATGTACCCAATTGTGCAGAAGTGTCCTAAAGCAATGTCATCTGTTCCTGTAATTTTACGAATAATAGGCTGTGCTATTGCAGGCATTGCCACCGCGAAAATTGCTCCGACAAGACTGCCAGTTAAAATCAGTGTAATTCCTCTTAGGCCTACAAAATAGCCCAAAACCGTTGTCATTGTTGCCATCCATAAAATGGCTTGACCCGTTAAGAAAATGTATTTCCACTTAGTGAACCTAGCAATTAAAATATTGAAAATAAAAATCCCCAAAAATGTTAAGGCAATATCTCTTCCTAAACCCAACTGATTCATTGCCTGTCCATTGATTGCTTCAATAGAAGGAATAATTCCTTGCATACCAAATCCTTCGGTAAATATTTCTCCAAAATATTGCAAGCTTCCAACAATGATACTAGAACCTGCACTTAACACTTGAAATCCTAATAAAGTTTTCAGTGAACCTGATAATACTTGCCCCATTGATTTTTTCTGTAAAATCAGTCCCAACATGGCAATTAATGCAATTGTAATGGAGGCTTGTGTCAAAATATTCTCGATAATAAAATTAATTACACCCATTTCCCCTATTCTCCTGTTCTATTTTATAGTGCACCTTTGCTCTCTAGTACCGGCAAAAGCTTTTCCTCTATTTCTATCTTTGAGACAATATTTCGTAAATATACAATCGTTGTCTTTTCCTCATCAATAGAAAAATTTGAGAATTGTGATTCAAAATTTTGTGCTGTAATGATAATATCCGGCTGAACAGAGGCTGCTGTAGAAATATCAACATGATCTAATTTTGCAGTAACATTATGTGCATTCAACACATCTTCTGCTGCCATTTGAGCGGCAAAACTACTGCCCAATCCTGCACCACATACGAATAAAATACTTACTTGTTTTGCCATTGTTATTTTCTCCAATCTCTTAATTAAATAATATTTCCTTAAACTTCGTCATTTCAGTCTCTACACATAATTGTTCAATTTTCTCTTCATCGTTTACCAACTCAATTAATTTACGCATAATCGTTAGATGCGAGTATGAATCAACCGCTGCTAAACAAAAGATAATTTTTACAGGGTCATTATCTTCATTTCCAAAAACAATTGGTTCTGCTAAGGTAGCTACACTAATACCCAATTTATTAACGCCATCTTCTGGTCGTGCGTGTGCTAATGCTAAATGCTTGCCAATGACAATATATGCACCATATTTCTTCACCGAATCTATCATTGCCTCAACATAACGTTCTTCTATTACACTTTCCTTAAGCAACGGTTCAGACACTCTTTGAATTGATTCCTCCCAGTTTGCTACTTTTTGCTGCAATAAAATATTGCTATCCTTTAATACGCTGTCTAACATCGGCTGAATCTCCTTCTTGTTTATAACTAAACTGTTTTTATCAAAGAGTGTTTCTATTTCTTTATAAATTCCTTCGGTTACTCTTCCTTCACTTCTCTCAATAATAGAAACAAGAGAATAAAATAACTGTGTTGAATCTTCTTTATTCATCAAACGTTGATATCGCTGATGCTTCTTTAAAAAGTCAAAAATAGCTTGTTTGCTAGCATCTTTAATGATTGGTTCTAAAATTAAAACAGGTTTATTGGGATAGTCCAGCTCTACTGTTGAAAAAACCAAGTCAACATCTAGTTTGCCGATTAAATCAATTTCTCTAGAGCTCAAAACTGCCAAAACTTCAATGTCAAAAAGTTCCTTCAAATTTTCTGCCAAAAGTTTTCCTGTAGCCAGTCCATGATTACATACGACAATTGCACGATAATAATAATGCGTGTCCTGGTTAATTGTACTTACTGATGTTGAGAAGTGAATGGTTAAAAAAGCGATTTCATCTTCACTTAAACGGCCTGAAAACTGTTCAATATTAATTGAAAATTTTTCAATTGCTCGGTATATGTTGGCATAGTTGGTTTTGATGTTATTCTTCAATGGATTCACAATTTGAATATTGCTTTTTACACGATTTATCAGACCTGCTACATGTTTGAATAATCCCTCTTGAAGAATTTCTTCTTTTTTAGAAAACGGAATTTTCGTTTCTTCTTCGACAAATTGAATTAACTGAATGGATAATAATTGTGCTTTCATCCAATCTAATGAATTTTGCATATCCCGAGAATTAAACGTATCAAGCATAAACTGAATATAATTGCTCTCTGTTTCTGTCGGTGTTAACTGATAAAATCGACAAACCCTATCTATAAAATTTTGACTTTCATTTGTATGCCCATCAGATTGCCAGCTCGAACCTGAGATGAAATCTTGGCGTTGCATACGACAAACCCATACCGCAGTGAAGACCAACAGCTGATTTCTATATAATTCTTCTCGAGAAGACATTGTCTCATCATAAATCTGACCCAGTATTTGTATCATATTATCTGGGAGATGATTATTTAGAATTTTACGATTTGTCGACTTCTCAGCATTTCCAGAAAAACCTATAACACCAGCATATTTGTTAATAACCTCGTATATCATTGTTCTAGTCGTTCGTTCTGCACCACGTAGGATGATTCCCTGTTTAGCAAGACTCAATACCTCAATACCAAAATGATCTAGTTCATGACGAATACGACGCATGTCTTCGTCCATTGTGCTTTTAGAAATTTGGTATTCTTCTTCTTTTTTATAAAGTAAAGTAACTTTGTTATCGAGAGAAAAAGAAAGAATTAAATCAAAAATTCGGCTGTTCCTTTCTAAGTAATCCTGAGGACTAAATCGATTCGTCCAGTCACTTAAAGCCATTCGTTCTTTATAACTTAATTCAAGAGCATATCCTTTTTTTCGTATCGTTTTGATTTCCGGAAAATCAGCTTCTACTAAAACTTGATTAATTTCTCGTAGTTCATTTCTTAATGTGCGCGCACTAATTTGAAACCGTTCTTCAATTACAGTAGATGCAATTGGATTGCTTGAAGGAACAAAGCTTTTTAAAATGCTGAGTGTTCTATCCTTCATTTCTCTCCTCCTCCCTTCTGAAATAAGTATATGTTCATTGCTAATTTTATATAAGTAGAGATTGTTGCCAAAAGAAACGGCAAATATGTAAGCGCGACCAAAAAAAGGCGACATGCAAATTTTCTAACAGATAATTATCTTTTTGAGAAAATTTTTCACACAATATACTTTGTAAACTCCCTGTTCTAATTCCGTTCATAATGTGTAAAATTAGGCTTACTACATTATAAGCAGTCCGAATCGTACTACAGCAAGCTTCTGCAAGGATCATAGCGAAGTTAGTACAGAAACAAAAAACTGGCTGGTATAAGTCCGGTTCAATACCGAATTCATACCAGCCAGTTTGATAGGCTAATTTATGAGTTTTGAGAATGAGCGTAATATAAGCTTAAAAGATTAATACTAGTAATCCACTAATCAAATTTACTAAAAAATAATGTTGAGGAATCTAACACTAATTCTTACATTTAAAGATGCCTAAATCTGTCCAAGTAGGTTTGTTAAATTATCCAATTTTAAGGAAAACGCATGCTTTACTACAGGTTTCAATAATTTTAAAGGTAAGTGTGCATTCGTATCTTCTCGTAAGAATAATGTTTCAAATAGTTCTATAAATTCTGAGCTTTCGATAATTTTAAATTCCACTCTATAATCTAGTCTGTTTCCTTTACAATCATAAATTATCCTGTCTTCACCGTTTTCTATTATAACTATTTCCGAATCATTTAAAGATTGATAGACTCTCGTAATTTTTACACCTATATTTGTTTTTTCTACTAATGAAATATCTGAATCCCATTTCAATAAATTCTCCGGATTGCTTAAAAATTCTTTAACCCGTTCTTTTTTTTGTGGTATCTTTACACTATTTGTGAATAATGCTTTGTACATGAAAATCGCCTCCTCTATTTAATGAATAAAGGATAGCTTACATTTAAAATACTTCATAATTAGTATACTAATATTAATAAATTTCTTTAAAAACTTTTTCATTGAATAACTTTTCAAACATTTCACTATTCTGTTGATTTTCTCGGATGATATTATTTTTTTCGGCTTTTTCTGCCACCTTTGCTGCCATATAAAACATATTTCCCAGCATAAAATGTGAATCATGCGCCGTAACAAATTCAATTCCTTCTTCAAGGGTTTGGCAAGCTTTCGCTAGCATTCCTAAAGTGAGATATGAATATGCTTCTAGATAAAATAGAATAGTTAAATTTTTTTCATAATTAAGTTCTCTAAAATCAATTTTTGACTGATTAATATATTTTTTAGTGCTCTCTTTTTTCCCTAACTTAGCGTTTAACAGACCCAGACAAGCATTGCTTAAACACTTTAACGTATTATTTTTTAAACCAGCTTCTGCTATAGATAATTGAAAACTTATATAACTTTTTCTACTATCTTTTTCTATATGGTATTGGCAACAAGCTAAATAATAATAATAAGCTTGCATTTGTTCAGAGGTTTCAATTGAATCAGTAACCATTTTAAGATTCAAAAATTCAAATAATTCGTAGTAAAGATGATTATTACATAATTTCTCACACTTTTTACTTAACTGTTCAATCGAACTTATCTCATAATGGTTATGAAATAGTAACCTATCCGTATCAAGTTCTAACCTTTTACATAGCTGGACTAAAATACTAACGTTTGGCATATACTTTCCTGATTCAATAAAGGAAAGCATTGATTGAGAACAAATTCCCTCTACAAGATCATGTTGAGATATATTCTTTTCGTTTCTCAACCTTCTAATTTCCTCACCAAATACCTGTCTTTTCATTATATAAGTCCCTCCCATCGGGTTAGATTTATCATACAATACTATCCACGAGTGAACAAATTAGTTTACTAATAACTGGAATACAGCCTTTCTAGGGAATCTATTTTAAATTTTCTACCAGTCTTTTCTTATTTACACTAGATACTCCCCACAGAGTTGAGAAGAAAGACGTTAATAAGATAACCAGTAATAGTAGAAGCTGATTCTCTAAACTAAAAATATTGACAAAATACGTACTATACGTTGTTTTTGATAAATAGAATTCATCAAACACCCACACGACACACATTGAAATAAAATAAATAGCCAAAAATTGAATCACTATTTCGCTTCCAATAATACTTTTTACAGATAATTTAGAATACCCCAGACTAAACAGAGTAGCCAACTCCTTTTTCTTCTGTGAAATAACCTGTTTATTAAGAAAAACAAAAATAATAATCATGAGTATTGAAGCTATACTAAGACCCGCTAGTAACGTGAAAACGAGCTTACGATACGTAATTGAAAATTCTCCATTCTTTAAAGAATATCTAGATCTTATTTGATAATAAGGAAATAACTTCTCAATCTCCTTCGTTACTTCTGGCACCGCTTCTTCCTTTTTGGCAACAATCAATACACTACCGTTTCCAGTACCGATACTTTTTAAATAATCGTCATACGTATCGTAAATAGATTTCAGGTATTTGATTGTTTGCGGATTAGTTGACTCACTTTTTTTGTAATCCTCGTAAGAATTTTGGCTTTTTAATGTATCTAAATCTGTTGAATCTCTGTATGGAATATAGATAGGAAATGCATTGCTACCATTGATTCTCATTTGAGGAACAAATGTATTTTTATAATTTGTTTCATAGGTACCAGAAATTAAATAGTTTTTTTTAGAAAAATTATCAGATGAATCTTTTACATTTAAAGAGATGGTATCCGAATATTCGTTCAGCAATTCCAAATAACGTTTATAAAAATCTGGTACTAAAACCTCTTGCTTCGTTTCGGGAAGTCTTCCTGAGACGACCTTTACGTGGTTAGGATTATAGTAATACAGGTCTTTATTGGGTAACAACAAACTCTGAAAAGAAAAGGTGATGAGTGAAGGTGCCGTACTAAAACTATTGAGTTGTTTAAATTCCTCTGGAAAATCTTTCGTATCTATATTTTCCTGTAACTCATTATTGTCCTCATCCAAAATAAAATTTCCTAAATTAAAAGGTATAATTTTTTCAACATTATTTAGCTGTTCCATTTTTTTAAAGTCCACTTTTGAAAAATAGAGTCGCTTTCCATCGGTTGAGCTTTCAATTTGTTGTTTGTTTAGTTTCGTTTGTTGCTTTTGCGTGAGCGTTTGTGTATCTATATATAAGACATTTTCAGCAAGGCCTTTAAATAAATCTGTAAAACTATCTAAAGTTGTTTGCTTAAACCCTGTAAATAAGAGTGTGAAAACCGACAGAATCAAAATAAGTGGAATACTTGTTACAAAAAAATGGGATTTGTTTCTAAATAAATCTGTTTGGATGTATTTAACTACATTTCTAATAGATATTTTATTCTTGTTTGTTCTCTGTCTCTTCTTTATTTTCTTCCTCTTCTTTATCTTCTGTCTCTTTTTTATTTTCTCTTTTTGAACATCTGTTTTTGTTTGAAGAACCAATTGATGATTTTCTAATAGATAAATAGTGTCTGAATAAGAAGTGATACGATCATCGTGAGTAATCACATAGATACTTTTCCCTTGTTCTTTGATTTGCTTCAAATAATCAAATAAAGCAATCGTATTTTCCTGATCTAAATTCCCTGTTGGTTCATCTAACAAAAGGACTTCTGGGTCGTTTAATAGAGCTCTAGCAATAGCTACTCGTTGCTTTTGTCCACCACTAATATCTTTTACAAGGGTATGTTCGATAGACTCTAAGTTAAGTAGCGCCAATAGCTTACTTTTTCTTTTTAAATAATCCACTGTATAAATCCGGTTGGCGAAATAAAGATTCTCTTCAACGGTGAATTTTTCTAACAACTTAAAGTCCTGATAAACAATTTGAATTCTTTGACTTCTTAAATAATCCCAATCTGTGTCGCTTAGATTTTTAGTATCCAAACCATCTATAGAGTAAGTTCCCTCATACTCTTGATCAATCCCAAATAGAATATTTAAAAGAGTCGATTTTCCAGAACCACTTTCACCTAGAATCGTTGTAATTTTCCCAGTAGAATCAAATGCTTCATTCATCTGATCAAATATTTGTTTGTCTCCAAATGATTTAGATAAAGAATGAAATTCTAGCTTCATCAGTTTTCCTCCGATTCAGGTGCTGCTGACTCCCAAATGATTTTTTGACTAGGGAGTTTGCTTAATTCATTACTTGAAATCCCCTCTTTTCCATTTAGTACACCACCAGATACTAAAATTATTTTTTTCAATGTATCTGGCTCATTAATAGTCGATAAATTTAGCTGAAATTCATTTTTTCCTAAAAAACTAGGTTTTACATTAAAAAAAATATAGAGTATATCATCAACTCGAATACGCTGACTTGAACTTATCCCCTCAAACTTAGGAATGGCTATGGAGCCAGAAATAGTTGTTTTTGATGTTAACTTTTTTAAAGAAAGAGTCTTCACCGTAATTTTATCAACGCTTGCAACTTCCTGATTATCACTTATAAATACAAAGCTAAAAATCATTACAAGTAAAAGAAAAAAAGGAATAAGACTTACTAAAATTATTTTTTTTCTATGCTTACCTTTCTTCATATCTTTCGACATTTTTTTTATTAATTCACTATCGTCTAGTAGTAAGTCATCAATTGATGTTGCAAAAATTTGACTTAACTCTTTTAACGACTCCAAATCTGGATAAGAGCGGTCACTCTCCCAGTTTGAAATTGTCGATCTTGAAACCAGTAATTTATCCGCTAAATCTTGTTGTGTCATCTGTTTTCGTACACGATTTTCTTTTAATTTTTTTCCTAACTTCATCAATAATCCCTCCTGCTAATTATTTTCATAAATAAACCTAGTACTATTTATTGATTCATCTAAAATAACCTGTCAAAGAAACTTAATATTAATGTTAAATTTCTAGACCATCCCACTAAAATAGGGGGATGACGTAGCCAAAAACCCAAGCCATACAGATTTCTCCAACAGACTTGGGTATTAAAAATAGTAGAGGCTAGAGCTTTACATACTATGCATCAAACCAAGGATCGTGGTCTTTACTTCCTGTTGTTATATGCCCATATTTTTCTCGAAATGGCGCGCCCCAAACATCGTGATAGTCAGAAGCCCCGTTAGCAATTGTAACTTTTTTAGAGCCTACACTACTTCCATCAGAATTTCTTACGGATAGAGTAAAACTTGTCTTAGTCGTTCGGTTCGTAGTCCCAACTTGAGACAGTCCGTTTAGATCATTGGCAACCACAGAATCCCAATTACCAGAAGCAAAAGGTGTCACATCAGCAAGAGACAATAGCGGCATTGAAAAAGTCCCTAGTGTTAACAACAATAAAGTGGTAATAAATGATTTTTTAACCGTTTGTTTCATACTATTTCTGCTTCCAATTCTTCTGTAAATTTTTACCTCTACTATAATTTAATCCTACTAAATATTCTTTAATTTACATTGAAACTATAGCATGAAAACGGCTCATAAAAACACTTCTGTTATAGATAGTTTAGTTACTGTCATAACTGGATGATTACTAGAAAATTTCTACCCAGTCTCATAGAAAATAAGATAGTAATTTTAGTTATCACTCTATTTTTTTACGACCTTTAATTATCAACTCGCTTATCTTATCTATTCTATTTTGATGAGAAGAGATATATGACTGAAATACCATTATTCATTTGAAATGAGAAGAAAATGACTCAATAGATATGACACTTTATTCACTAGTTATTACACAAAATATTTATTTATATATATGTATGATACACTTAATAAGCATTTCATTTAATAAGTCTTTTTAGTAGGTGAATATCATGCAGATAGCTATTTGTGAGGCAAGTCTTTCAGAATTAAACAAAATGGAAGAAATTTTGAGTCAGCATACATTTGAGTATACGTCTTACAGTGATGTCACCCGTTTGATACGGGATGTGGAGGAGAAAAAAATATTATTTGAATTCTATTTACTAAATATAGAAGCAGATGGTTACCATGTAATCGAGGTTGCAAAAAAACTTCGATCCCTTTCGCCTAATTCACTCATCGTATTTTTAACGAATGACGAAAAATATATGCCGCTGGTTTTTGAAATTCGAACATTTGATTACCTTATCAAACCTATAACGAAACAAAAATTAGATTTAGTTTTAGAAAGAGCAGCTCATTACTTAAGTATTGATAAAAAATATTTCAGCTTTACGTACAAAAAAATCAGATATATTCTTGATGCCAGCAAAATTCTTTATTTTGAAAAACGAGGAAGAACTGCTTTTATATACTATGAAGACGAGCTTTATAAATGCAACATGACTGCTGCTGAAATATTAAAACAGTTAGATAACAATAATTTTGTTCAAATTCATTCTGCTTATATTATCAATTTAAACTATATAAAAGGTTACACATTAAAATATGTATTGATGAGAAATAGTTTTTTGACAAATTTCACTTCATCAAATGGAAAAAAATTAACAAAACTTCCAATCAGCGAAAAATATAAAAAATTAACAAAAAACAAAATAACTAATTTTATAAAACGATGATTCCATCCATATGAACATGAACGATTTGGAAAGGATTTTCGAGTGAATAAAATAAAAATCAGCCATGATTACAAAAAAGACTAGCACAAGTCCGGTTCAATACCGAATTCATACCAGCCAGTTTGATAGGCTCATTTATGAGTTTTGAGGATGCATCAAGAGGGTTCATTCGTTTTATTTTGATTCAATTGCCATTTTCTTTAAGATGTAACGTTGAAGTTCTTCTCCTGTTTTCACAGAGGAGCATTGGATGAGTAAATCTTCTTTGTCCACATAAGAAAAAATATAGCGGATGGATTGCTCCTCGTTTATGTACTGAAAAGTATGGCTTTGTTCTTCTAACATAAGCATTTCTGATTTCACATTATTAAATTCTTCATTATCAGTGAAATCTATTGAAATTTGATTGAGAAAAGAATCATTTATGCGTATGTAGACAGATTCATTTGCTTCAGCCGATTCCCAATTTCCTAACAGTGCTTCTTTTGTAAGGATTCTTTTCTTTCTTAACTCAATAGGTGCAAGTACTCCTCCAACAGAAGGATTCTTTGGGTCTTGTTCAATTTCATACTGTCTATAAACCATTAGCTTGTCCTCAAATAATTCAAAAGTACACTGCGCACGCTCATCCTCTTTTTCAACAGTAAATATCTTATTTTTCTCCGTTTTTTCCACTATTAACTCAACTGAATTAAAAAAAATACTTTTCTTTGAAGTAGTTATCTTATATTGGTCATATGTATAGTTATTATCTAGCCATTCTCCGCTTATTTTTTCTATTATTTGATTATCTATCGTCTGTGCAGACTCCTTTTTCTCTGACTTTGAACAGGCAGTGATTAGTAAACCAATAAAGAAAATAACAAATAACTTGGTATAAATGAATCTTTTCTTATCCCTCATCGCCTTCTCCTAACATAATTTTTTTTAGTATACCATAGAAAATGCTATTAGAATTGAAGTAATAAAAACACCCCCAAAATGAGCACCATTGGTTACCAACTGGTCACTTATGTTGAGAATGTTTTTTTATCTATTTAACTACTTTTTTTCTGTCCGTTAAAACAACCAATTTCTTTTTTATTGAAATACTTTTCCATCAATCATTTCTTTGTTGATGAAGCCGAAGTTTCGACTGTCTACTGAGTTGTCATAGTTATCCCCTAACACAAAATAACTATCTGCTGGAATACGACTGAATCCCTGAATGCCTTTTAAGTCCTCCATCTTCAACTCCACAGAAATGGTGCCACTTGGGAGCGTATCTCCTGAAGGAATAATTGCCATAGAGAATTTGATATAGGGATTGATGAAGAGCGTATTACCTGATAGCCACAGCGCATCCCCAGGCATGCCGACCACCCGTTTGACATACGCAGGTTCGGATGCTTTCAGCTGGAAAATCACCAATTCTCCTCGCTGAATATTCTTTGTTTTTTCAGTTAAGACAATTTCTTTATCCTTTAATGTTGGATTCATGGATTGTCCCTCCACTCGATGAATCCGAACTTTCAATAGGAGAAAGAATACTACCAATATCCCTATACTCAATAGGGCACTTTCATACATCCGTTTGAGGCGTTTTTGACGACGACGTCGCTTTTTCTTTTCTTTTAAATAGGCAGTTTTTCGTTTCTGATAGGCTGCCTGTTCTTCTGGAGTGCGTTTTTTTCGTTTCTTTGTCTTTCTGTCAGAGGATGAAGGAGGCAAGAGAGTTTCGTGTTTTTCAGAATGCTTCACTAGCCTACGTTCTTTTTTTATCGTTGCTTTTGAAGTCGTCCCCTTGTTTTTCCTAGCGGTCAATGAAGAGGGAGTTGCATTCTTCATAGGTTTGACTTGGCTTGATGATGCCTCTGAAGTTGCTTTTTTTGGCTTTTTCTCTGCCTGTTTTTCTTCTTCCATCCCTATCTACTCTCCTCTGGTTGACGCATAGTAACAACGCCTATCACTTGATCTTCTGATACTGGACCAAAATAGCGGCTATCTGTAGCGTAAGAACGATTATCTCCTAAAACATAATATGTGTGTTCAGGAACCGATTGAAGCCCACTAATTTCTTGCCCAGTATCTGCCAAAGAAGGCTTCACTTTTTCGGCGGATGTTTCTTCTTCTGCTAGATAAAACTCCACCCGTTCCTCATCATTCACATAGAGTTTCCCTTGTCGAAGCTCGATTTTTTCTCCGGGAAGACCCACGACTCGCCGAACAATCACATCTTTTTTATCGGTACGAAACGCAATCAGCTGATAACGCGTCACGTTTGTTTGTTTGTTGATAATGACGAGATCTCCGTCGGCTAAGGTAGGCAACATACTGTATCCATATACCTTTGTGACAGAGAAAAAATACATCAAAACCAGCATTACAAACAGAACTCCTCCCCCAATAGAGATGCCTAGTGTGCGTATCCGCTGACGACGCTGTTGTTTTTTACGTTGTGCCAGCTGCCACTGTTTTTTTCGTTGATGTTGCGCTTTTGTACTTCGTTTTGCTTGTTCTGCGGCGTGTATAGAAGAATTATTGCTTCTTGTTTTTTGTTTTTCAAATGTTTTGCTAGCTGCTTTGCTAGAAGAATTTGGCTTCTTTGAACGTTCTGGAGCTAGCTTTTGCTTTTCCAATTCTTTCTGGTTTCTGATTTCTTGGGTGGAGATTACTTGTTTCGACTTCTTTGGAGATTCATTCCCCATAAAAAACAGGTATTTTTCAGAGACTTTTCGTTGATGGATAGCTCCCTTGTTTTTTGTCTCTTGCTTTTTCTTGCTTACTGACTCATACGTTGAAACGACTCGTTTCCGTCTCTTCTTTGTCTTCTGTACGTTTTTTAATGCATTCGTTTCGTCAACAATCGATTGTGTCTTACGTGATACTTTTTTAGTTGCTGGTAATTCTTCAGTTTTCTTTATCTGTTTTCGCTTTTTTTTCTTTTCTTGAATGAGTTTTTCAGACATAAACAATCACTCTCGTTTTGACAGCGCATCTTCTTTGAGGTTAAAGTATTTCGTAACTTTCTTTTGTGTTTCTAAGATGGTCTTCAAATCAGTTTCATAAGAAGCACGAACCTCTTCATCTGTCATCAAAGGTTCCATTTGTCCAGTAACATTTAACCCAAATTCCTTCATTTGCTTATAGTATCGATTTAATAAGCGTTGTCCTTCTACATTGATTCGTCCGTCTGCTCGTTTCACACCGAAGCTTGCCATCCGACCAGAAAGCTCCGTAATGTTGGTTCGCGCACGACTCGGATCTTCTTCGACCAATGCGAGCTGCTTCTCAATTTCTGTTGTTAAGTAATAGCCGGTCACAATAGAGGCCGTATCCTCTTTTGATAAGGCAGTCGATTGGTAATATCGCCCACCAAAGCCTCCCGCCACCAATAATAGACCCAATAGAAACAAGAAAAGAGCGGTTTTTTGTTGTTTTTTTCTCTTTATCATCAGTAGCTTGATTTTTCTCATCCAGAGCCGTTTCTTCTTTTTCATTTTTGGTGGGGACATTTCTTGAAGTTTTTTCAATTCTCTATTACTGCCCACCGCACGAATCAAAGAGACCACCCCAAAGACGCCACACAAAATGGAGATACTGATAAAGGCAATAAATAGCCAGTCGATAATACTCATAGTTTCCCCCTCATTTTCTCGTTGTCCTTACGGTTATTCGTTCATTGTTTCTTTTGATTTTTCTGATGCTTTGGACTTCTTATTTTTGGCTGCTTGTTGTGCTCGCTTCTTTTGTTTGCGTTCTGCAGCTAGCTTGGCTTGTTTCTTTTTATTTACCTGACGAATCCCAACAAATAGAATAAGCGCAAGTACTACACCGCCACCTACGATCATGGCAATCAGCTTCCAGTCAACCCCACGCTCTTGAATCACGCCCACGTCTTCTTGGTTGAATTTATCGGCTTCTTCTTTGGTGATAGTAAACGCTTCTGTCCACTCCCATTTTTCTTTTCCAACGGTCACCAAGACATGGGCACGATAGTCTCCTGGCTTCATCTCATCTCCTTCCATACTAACAGGGATCGTGATTTGAGAATTAGGTGCCATCGCCATTCCGCTTTGTTTCTTGTCATACAACACTTCATCGGAATCCTTTCCCATGATCTGTGCTTCTACACTCATATCGCTTAAGAATACTGCATTGGTATTGGAATAATTCACAAAAACAGACCCTCGATAATTGCTCAATCCGGCATAAACTTTATTGAATGTTAACTCTGGCTGGAGCTTCTTATCTGTTTCCTTTAGCAAAACACCAATTAAATTCGCATAACGATTGATAATGGTAGCATTAGAGTTAGGCTGTTCTTGATCTTTAGACATTAAGCGAATGCCTCCAGCAATCACGCCATCGTATGAAGCATCTGGCATGGTTAACTCAATGGGGATATCCTCTTCACTTTTAGGTTTGACCGTAATCTCGGTGGGTGCCTTCGCAATATCCACAAAATCATACTTCAATGAAGCATCCTTTTCTACCGCACTAGGTCCCCATTCCACGACGCCATTGGAATTTGTTTTGGTACCATTTAACTCGATTTTCAGGGTAATTGGGCTATCTCCTGTATTTTTAATCTTAACATGAAGAGTCTGTTTCTGACCTGGCGTCATTTTTAAATCAAAATAACCACTATCACTGATTTGATTTTCTGGTCGAACCACTTGATATTCAAAACCAGTTGGTGCGGTATTCCCTGTTGTTGACTCGCTCGTCTTCTCGTCTCCTGCGCCGTAAGCCACACTTGGCAGTATGAACAAGCTAAAGACGAGGCTAACTACTATCATTGCTTTTTTCTTCATGGGGTCTCCTCATTTCATTTCGAGAGAAAGACACAAAAGCTGCCTTATTTTGTCTCTTCATCTCGCCTGAATAAATAGGGTACAGGATTTCTCCTGTACCAAGTTTTTACTTCATTTGTTGATTAAATACACACTTTATGCTCCTGGAGCCGCTGGAATTTCAGCAATTGTCCAAGTAATTTCACCTTGGTATGTATTTGTTGTTAATTGGTTTGATTTTGGTACAGTTAATTTCACTGATTCTTGTGAAGTCGTACCTAATTCACCAAACTTAATATCAAATACGCCAAATCCTTTTTGTCCTTTTGTAGACAATACAGTCACAGAATCACCTGCTGCTGAACCTGTAGTAGAGTCTGGAGCTAAGTTAAAGGCTGTTTGAAGTGTTGTGTCTGCACTACCAACTGCTGGCAAGTTATCAGCATTAGCTGCTGTAGTAACTAATGACGCATTTGAATAAGCCAATGATGCACCTTTTAGGATTAAATCTTCATCATAAGCAGTACCATCAAATGCTGTAAATTGTTTAGTCATTTGTGCTGAAACAGTGTAGTCATGGTTTTTTACCCCACGAATATCACGGAATTTTACAAAGTTTTCCATTGTAACTGCATCACCTGAAGCAGTTTCAGTTGTTGTAAAATCTTTTGCGTTATACACTTGATCCGCTGTAAATGTTCCGATTTTTTGTGTATCAAAATCTAATGTTGTTGCACCAACAATCATTAATGGATTCCAATCTTCTGGCGTATCTGGTCCGTCAATTTCCGGTCCTTCTTCTCCTGGAGGTGTAACTTCAGGTTTTTCATTTCCTTGTTCGTATGTGATTGTTCCTTTTCCTACTGCTGGAACTGGAGTAGCTGATTCTGCTGCTGCTGCTCCTACTGGTAATAATGCTGCTGTGCTTAATAAAGCAAGTAACGCTGCTGAACATACTGTTCTTGTTTTCATTTTTTTTCCTCCTAATAATGGGTAAAATATTTATGGTAGCTCGGACAAGGTCCAAGTTAACACCGTTTGATAAGTTGTTGCCTTTTTCTCTGTTTTTCCTGGTACCAACAAGGAAACAGCATGATTGACATACACATCCTGTTTATAGACGGGATCCGTCTCGGGCTTGCCATCAGACACCATAGCTTCCAATGTATTTTTCATTGAAAACTGATTATCTGCTGACGCCCCAAATGAGATTAACCATGTGCCTTCCCCTGACCCCGGCTCTGCCTTAGCCAAGTCATAGGTGGTACCTGGATTCATTTCAATCACATCTTTTTGGACGAGTGGTTTTCCTGTCTTCTCATTCGACGAATTCGCCCATGAGTGATTTAAGGAAATCACTGCCCCATTTAAGATGGTATTCTGATCTTCTGGATTACGAAACTGGTAGTCTTGGGACAGCTGTAGCGTCCATCCTTTACCGGTTCCTCGGAAATCACTGACTTGTACATAGTTTGCACGTGCAGGAGTTTCTGAATGGAACAATTGGGCTTTGGCTGGATACAACTGATCTTCAGAAGAGATCACTTGCTGATTAAAATCTAACGTGGGAACAAAATCTAAGCGCAAGGATTTTCCGGCTGTTTCACTTTCACCGGGATCAATAATTTCACCAGGATTTTCTGGATCGACTTTGTCCCAAGGATATTCTCCTTCAAATGTAACGGAGCCTTTACTTTCCACTGCGTGGCTATCCACAGCTAGAGGTCCCACTATCATAAGCGATAATGAGGCAAGTAAGAATGGACTAAGAATTAGTTTCTTCATCATTCTCCTCCTGACTTTTTCGTTTAAAGATTATGAAGTAACATCCAATGAATAAAAGAATGACCCCACTAATCCAGAGACTTTTTGTCACCAGTTCCCCTGTTTTAGGAAAGGTTTTCCCGGGTGTCTTCGCCGCAGGTTTTTCTCCTGGCGTAACGACTCCTGGTTTTTTACTTCCTTCAACAAACGTAATGGTTCCTTGGCTTTTTACCGAGCCGCCGTCCTTTTCACTGGCATAGCTAAAGTTTGTAAACAAGAGCGTGGAAAAAGAA
The DNA here is from genome assembly GCF_000407505.1 of Enterococcus phoeniculicola ATCC BAA-412. Classification (GTDB taxonomy): domain Bacteria; phylum Bacillota; class Bacilli; order Lactobacillales; family Enterococcaceae; genus Enterococcus_K; species Enterococcus_K phoeniculicola. Next base: position 171,718 of record NZ_ASWE01000004.1, on the reverse strand, counting down.
CAGAGCACGATGACTAGTATAGAACTAGCTTTTTTTTTCATAAACAAGCACTCCTTCTTTATTCCCTTGGTAAATTATTCGCTGCAGCAGGAAGTGGGGTATTCTCAATATTCCACTCTAATACTGCTTGATAATTTCCAAGGCTCTCTACTTTTCCAGCTGGAACATATAACTCAAAGCCATCGGTTGTTGCCGTATCTTTCCAACCCTCACTCAACGTATACAAACCATTCGCATCTGGTGCAGCATAGTCGTTTCCGACTAACGGTGTAGCTTGATTGGTTAAGGTTGTTGTCTTATCGCCATAAACAAAGCGAATTGCATCCCTAAGAATATCTGTTCCCGGATTCCCCTGTTCATCAAGCAACGTCAACTCTTGGATCAATTTCACAGTAATATGCCATGGATCCTGACGGTCACTTGCACGAGTATCTTCCACTACTAATGGATTACTATAGGTTGGATTGGTTACGTGTGTAGCTTTTTCATTGACACTTTGAATATCAAAGTTGATGACATCCGGTGCACTAATTAAACTTAATGTACCAAATACAGCCCCACCAGGATTTTCAATTGGTTTTGTTGTTGCCACTTCGTAGGTTTGGTACGTTGGGTTATCAACAATTCCTGGAACAAAGGTTCCTGCTTCCCGTGGTGTGTAGCCAATTGCTTTGGCACTGTTTAAAATGGTGTTTCCAACTGCACTACGCTGGACTTTGGCCTTAAATGTTACGGTTTTTTCTTCCTGAGACGCCAAATCACCAATATTTAACGTTAGTTTTCTGCTGGTTTCGTCGTAATCAAAGGTTACATCTGAAGGGGTAATCCCCGTATTTTCTGCATCAAATTTTAGATTTGCATCTAAAACATCCTCAATCTTGACATCTTTCCAAACGGTGTCTAAACTTGCATCTTTCATATTTTTCACTTTTAGCGTATAAATCAACCAATCTCCAACCTGTGTGGTCGTTGCCCCGCCTTCTACTGCAACTGTTTTTTCAATCGTTGCATCGTCTGGAAGAACATCTACAACAATAAATTCTGTTGCCTTTGCAAACGTTGTATCATGATAGGCAGTTTCTGCTTTTGGATTGCGGTTACCAGTATCAATCCGTGTGCCCTCTAATCCCCTTGGATCAAATTCTGCTGGGAAAGTTGGAGTCACATCAGTTAGATAAATCGTTATCTTGTCCCCAAGATCAAGATACTTAGTCAAATTATATGTCCACGTTCCATCTGCAGCTACCGTTCCCGCTTCGACAGGTGTTCCATCGTTTATCGAAAGCTGTACACGTGCATTTGGTTCAAGGTCTTTTTCGGTTAGTTGCTTCGTCGCATTTGTGATAACACCAGAAGTTAATGAGGTTGGAACAGGTGTTGGTGGTGTTACATCTAATGTCTTTTGCGGTGTCGCAATCAGATCCTCCGGTTTGCTTGGAAGTTGTCCACCTGCTGCCGTCCCACGCCAAGCAGCCACAACACTAACTGTATCTCCTGTTTCAATAAAGTCCCCATTAGGTATCGCAATCTTTACGAATCCGTCACTTGGTGTCGGGTCATTGTAGATAGTTTGCTCATCCCCAATAGTTAGTCCATCTCGAGTATATTCTGTACCATCAGATTTAGTTATTTTCAATCTCACTTCAACTTCATCTTTCCATGCTGGACGAGGTTTAGAATCTTTTTCTTCAGGAACTAACACATTTGCATAAATATACTTATCTGCATTGGTTGGTATCCGAATCGAATCCACAATTGCTGTTTGGTTATTAGCACTCATCCGGGAATAAGCATTAGCGCCTAGATAATTTGCCGTAAAATCAGCATCCGTTGAAGAAACAACTGTTGCATAATTGGTGCCTGTTAATGAATAATCAAAAAGGTTCCATGCATTAGATGGATTATCATCTAAATTTGTCCCTGATTTCCAAACAGATAATTGAGAGTTTGTTGTATTGAATGTAGAAGTTCTCGTCCCTACATCAAATACATAACCACCACCCACACGGTCATTTCGAAAATCAAAGTATTTAGGACTAGTCATCTTGAAATTAACTAAGCCACCATTAAAAATTCCATCTCTAGCCACACGTCCCAATCCTTTAGCAACAAAATAAGTACCTTCATCAGCAGTAATGTTAAAATTCTGGGAACCTGCATCTAGCGCGGCACCGTATTTAGCTGTAATACTTACGTTGGAGTTGTCCCCTGACACCGTAAACTCATGTGGCTCAGTTGCTGTTCCTGCGTAATAAATCCCTTGATTTCGTGCACTAGCACCTGGAGATAACGCTGAACCACTCCCGGCATTAATAATCGTAAAATCAGATCCACCTGTTACACGTACCTTATTTCCGCCACCAGACATACGAATTCCTGGCGCTTCACCACCATTTTTAACAATTGACATTTTAGAGTTATTGGACACATTAAACTCCATATTTCCACGAACCCTAAAGCGGATAGGAACTCCATAGATGTACCCACCATCAGTGTCTGATACCACTTCTAAAATAGAGTTATTGCTGACATTAAATGTACCACCAGCACTCTCAAGCTGTAGTACTGTTTTTTGTCTTGCATGTGCTTTAACTCTTGCACCGTCAAGAACATTAATACTAGATTTTAGCGTACCAGAGGTAACATTAAACAATCCACCATCATCAGCTTCAGTGTAGTTGTACCCTTCTATATCCAAAAGCGTCCCTTCATCTTTAATCGTTACATCCGATTGCTGATCAAAGTTCCACATCATCTTTCGTCCATCTGCTGCATGAGTAATTACTTGACTTTGTTTATCAATCATAACAATTCCCCCAGCAGTTGTTATGTTATATACATAGATAGATTCAGATGTAAATTGTGTCCCATTTGTGATTGTCAGATTTTTCGATCTCATCATTGCAATTGCCGCAGCCGTCGTAAGACTAGACTGAGCTGCATTTACATGTGCAACTGCATTATCAAATGTAAGTCCACCGCCAACCATATTCGCTAAAGGACCCGTATTCCCAGATAAGGAATTCACTGTCCCTGAAAAAATAATATTTCCTGCACCGAGAAACACTGCTCTAGCAATCGTCGTTCCTGTACTTGTGTAGGTGAAATTATTTATTCGTAAAGTTGTTAGTGTAGGTACAGTAATAGAGAAGTTTCCAAAACTGACACTATGGCCATTAAAGTTAATCGTCGCATCTGTCACTGCATTGGTAATGGCACTAGTTGCGACCAAATCTGATACAACATTGATTTCTGTCGTAGCTGTGGCTGTTGACAAGGCTGCAGATAATCCTGCCCATGTACTTACATCTACCGCTGCCCTTGTTTGAGCGTTCGCTGCTTTTGCTACAGGTACTTCCTTCTCTTCAACAGGCTCTTTTAATTCCACTTCTGCGTTTTCAGTAGCTTCTTTACCTGATTCATTTGCTTCACTTGGTTCATTCAATTCTTCAATATCCTCAAGTTCAGCCACTTTATCTGAGATAGCATTTAACTGGTTGTCAATGACACCTGCCACTCCATAGACATTCCCCACTGAATCATTTGTATTTAACACTTCAGATTCTGAAGTGTTGGTCTCTTCCATCGCTCGAATCGGTTGTAGACTATCTGCGAAGATGACGCCGATAACCATCGATACAAGCAAAGCTATTCCCCAAAAAAGCTTTCTATTTTTTTTCCTTTTCATATTTTCTCACCTCCTCTCAAGTAGTTATGACCTGCTAGTTTTCATAAAATAACTTCATAGCTGTTTTTCCTACGTTATAAGATTTGGTCCCCCTTTTTTAGATAGATACCTCTCTTACTAATTAATAACCACAGTTTTTCTATCTAGTTAGGTAATACTTGTTAATAAAAAAGCAATTTTTTATCTCATCAAATCAGATAACTAAAGTTATTTCTTTGCAATGAAAAGATAAGTAAATCAACTATTGATTTATGTATACTTTTTTATTTAATATATTTTTACAAGACTACCATTGTTAGGTTTTCTTCAAAAAATAGTTTTATCCTAGACTATCTGATTTAACTCATGTACACGCGAAATTAATTGATTGAAGAGTCTTTCTGATTCTTCTTTTGCCGCTTCAACATTTTGTTGATAAAGTAGGGTGTTCGCTTTTAAGTGTCGCAGTTCTTCTTTCGCCTCTGATTTTATTTCATGAGCTTTAGCATCAGCCTGCTTCAATAGGTCTTTCTCATTCAGCTTGGCATTCAATAGAATATTTGCTAACTCATCTTTGGCTAAAGAATAGTCATTTTCTTGAGAACTTCGATTCTTAAAAGTTGAAAGTTCTTCTTCAAGCACATGTATATGAGCCAACAAATCCTTGTAGGCTCGTGTCTCTATAATAACTGTCCCTTCTGGCTGTTTTGCTGACTCTGTTAACTGATTCACCAAAACCGTTAGCTGCTGATTCTGTTGTGTCAATCGATCAAAGTGCTGATGCAAACGTTCATTTTCTGTACGTTCCTGTGTCAACATGCTCTGAAGTGACTCCTGTACAATGAGTGCTGCTTCTTCTTTCTGATACCGTTCTTGAGTCAGCTCTGTTATTTGTAGCGAAAGACTTAAGTTTTCTTCTGACAGCTGCTCATTTTCTTCAAGCAGCCTATTTGTTTCCACACTCATTTGGCTCGTTTCTTTATGTAAGATTTGATTTGCTTTACTTAACTGTTTATTTTCATTACGCAAAGCAATCTGCTCTTTTTTATGTTCTGCTATTTCAAGCACATAGCTTTCTTTTTCTCGTGCCCAATGCTCTTTTAATTCATTTACTTGTGGGTGGTGTTTGGCAAGCCGAATTATTTCTTCAGAAAATTTAGTATTTTCATTTGTCAGTTTTTCAATGAGTCCTTTGTATTCCTCAAGCTCTAAGTTTGAAACAGGTGAAAAATCCCTTCTAGCGTCTGCTTCCAGTTCTCGAATCTTTGTTTCCAGTACTACACGACGTTTCTCCATTTCCTGTTTATCAGATGCCAGTTTCACGTTTTCTATTTCTAATCGCTGATTTCGTTGCTGAAGTTCACCTATCCCATCTTCTTCAAAGTCATCCTTTAAATCGTTCAATATATCAAATACTGCATGTTTCTTTTTTCTTTTAAAGGCTGCCATCTTGTTCTCGCTTTCTTAGTCTCCACTTTATTCCATTAGGTAAAAACTGAGTTCATTTGTCTCTATTTTTGTGTACTTAAATTACGTTATCAGCATTATAAAAAAACTAAAGTTATTTCTTTTGGAATAAAAAATTCTTTTTTTCTCCCATAAAAATACCTTTTTTAGACATCATTTTTTCCCACTATTTAAGAAAAAGCATGGTAAACTTTAGATATTGTCATCTTAGTTTATTTAAAACCAAGAGAATGCTTGAAAATCGTTTACTGTGAATAGTTTCAGCAGGTAGCTGACGGCGTTCTGACGGAGCTTTCTTTTTTGGCGTTTCTTATTCCTTGGAACAGATAAAAATTACAGAATGTAAAGAGGAGACCAGATTTCAAAAAAAAACAAAAAAAATCCCCTCCAAAAAAAGTACTCTTTTTTTGAAAACGATTTCTTATCTAATTTATGCTAAGCATGCTTCCATCTTTTCCAACATATCCAAGCGAGTTTCTATCATAGAGTCCCCATAAACATCTAGCGTCATCTGCGTAGATGCATGCCCCATTACCGCACTCACTGAGGAGATATTTTTTGAAACTTCCAAACATCGTGTCGCAAAGGTATGACGTAATTGATGGAAATGAACATCTGGTAAATTGGCTTTTTTCCGAATACGATTAAAATGATAGGTAAGTGTTCGGGGTTCAGTAGCTGTTTCTCCTTTACCGAAGACAAATATAGCTGACTCCTTTTTTTCTGCATGGGTAAGTAATAACTGTTTTAGAGTCTGCCCTAGTGGAATCACTCGTGCAGATCCCTCCGTTTTTGCAGAATTATAGAGAAGTTGTGTTTTCTTCGTACCTTTTTCTAAGTTGATTCGCTGGTAGGTATGACTAACAGAAATAATATTTTCATCAAAATCAATATCTGTCCATTTTAATGCAGCTAGCTCACCAATCCGCATTCCCGTGAGCAGTGCGGTAATTGTCGTTAATCCATGATTTTTTTCTTCTTCCACAGCAACCTTCATAAGTGTCTTTTGCTCGGAACGTTTCAGTGCACGCACCTTTTCTTTTCTTTTTTTGGGTAATTTAACAAAGCGAAAAGGATTGTTTTCCAGATAACCAATTTCTTGTGCATAATTCAGGCACGCTTTAACAATTCCCATGATTATTTGGATAGTTGATATTTGAAGTGTTTTTCGTAATGTCCAAATCAACTGTTGCCCATCTAAACGAGTCAGTTCATTTAAGGGGATTCTTCCAATAATAGGGGACACATAGTGAGTTAGTTTATATTGATAGCTGGCATACGTAGAAGGTTTGACTGTTTCAAGCTGATCTTTTAACCAATAGGTGGCAAGAACATCAAACGGTAGTGTCGTACTTCCTCTGATCTCTCGAATCGCAAAATATTTTAGTTTGAGGGGATAAAGCTTTCTTTGTGCTTCTTGATAAGAACGACCGTAGACATAACCATATTTTGTTTTTCCCAGTTCATTTTTTCCTTTAATATAACGTCCTTCCCAGCGCCCATCTTTTCGTTTGTAGATGTTTTCTCCTCGTTTCATTACATTTAGCTCCTTTCTTTTTGACGGCTTAATAGACGGGCTATAATTAACCCAACTTTTCCAGAAAACCGCTCATTTTAACAAAAAATTCATATTATAAAAAAATTTTTCTAAAAATAAACTAAGTTATTGACATTTTTACTCAAATAAATTACTATTCATGTATGCATAACTCTCGTTATCTTGTATAAGATTATTTTTTGTCTTGGTTTTAAATAAACCACGACTTTTTTAGTGTATCATGATTTATTCAACCATGTTTTCCTTTTACTTAAAATTCTATAAACTGAAGAATCACTATAAAAAATAACCACTAAATTTTAGTATACGCAACTAAAATTTGGTGGTTATTTCATTTAAAAAACAGACGTTGTAAGTTGACTAGAGTAACTATTCATTATCTATGATAAACTTTTAGATAATACATATAATAAATTTAGGAGGAATTATGAAAACTATCTATTTTGTTCGACATTCTATTCGTGATATTTCATGCAAAAACGATCAACTGGCTCCTTTGACTGCTGAGGGTAAAATTCTTGCTGAGCAATTAGGGACTTACTTTGTAGACAAACAAATTCAAAAAATTTATTGTAGCCCCTATACCAGAGCCTTGCAAACAATTAAACCAACTGCCGATTTATTAAACACAGATGTGTCTATCGTAGATACGCTTCGAGAACGTGTGGTTGGATGTTGGGTATCTGACTTTTCCTCATTTACAGCTAGTCAATGGAATAATTTTGATTTTAAATTAGAAAATGGAGAATCTCTCAATCAGGTACAAAAACGAATCATTCCTGCCTATGAAAAAATTTTAAGAGAAAGTCAGGGAAATACTATAATTTGTGGACACGGCACCTCGCTATCTGTCTTATTTCATACATTAACTGAAGGGGAATTTGGTATAGAAGAATTTAAAAAAATGACAATGCCAGATGTCTATCTAGCCGAATATGATACGAAGCTGAGACATTTCAAGCGAGTAGGAAACGGACATGCCTATTCACTAAAGGAAAAATTGACTTAAATAAGAGAGCAATTCAGGACAACACTTACTCGTTTTCTTCCTACTACCTAAATTTTCTTTTCATTAGGGCTAGCTAGTTGATTGGAAGTTATGGCAGTCCTCTTCTCCTTTCTCAGTTCGTATAAAGAGAAGGGAAACCTGATCTAGTACGCATTCATGAACAATCTTTATTGCTTAGTTTCTAGAGACCGTCTCAAAGAAGAAACAGTAAATACCTATACATATACTAAAAAACGTTCTTTATTTTTCCATTGCCCTCTTCATTTACTTTGTTATAATGAAAGTAGTAAATTCACAGAAATGAGGGTCTATTTTGAAAAAAATTATTTGTGAACTATGCGGAAGTAATGATTTTGAAAGAAAAGATGGTCTCTATATCTGTCTTTATTGCCGTACTTCTTTTACGATTGAAGAGGCAAATAATTTGGCAGTTAAAGAAACAAGTAGTGAAGAAACACTTTTAGAATTAAAAAATTTACAAAAAAAAGCATTCGATTCTGGAGCTTTTTCAGCCTTCATTACTCATTCAGAGGACATTTTATTAACGGAGTCTAATGATTATCTTTCAAAACTTGGACAAATCATGGCAAATATACGCCAAACACCTATTGAAAGCTTATCTTTTGATTTTATTATTTCAGATATTTTAGATAACTGGGAGAAGACGCCAGACAATCAGCTAGAAGACGTGACAACATGCTCAAGAAGGCTATATGATACCTTTATCTATAAATTACTTGTCGAGCAAAGTAAACTTTTCTCAGCGAATCCTAGCCAGACATTAGATGATTTGTTAGCAAAAAATATACAAGTTTTTTATGACTTCCCTCAAACTACCTATTATAAACAACTTATCGGAGAAAAAGAGTTCCTCTCGTTAAAAGGAAAACAGCAGCGAATGATTAAAAGACTAGGACGCATTATGACTTCTGATTGGACACAGTCCTTTCTCAAGGAAAATACGTCACCGATGAAGGTTTCAGCAAGTATCGCTGAAAATAAAATTTTGCAAGCAAACCACTTTAGAGAATTTATAAAGGTAGTAATTGCAGATAAAGTGATTGACGACTATGACCGCTTCTTACTTTATCAGCTATGTGATGAGATGAAGCAAGCTGCTTTAGCTCATCACATGATGGTAGAAGGAAGTCGTCGTCCTGTCCCTATTTTTGATGGTGAAACAGATGCTGACCTACAAATAGCTGACTATCTGCAGACAAGAAATGATCTTTTTTCAGATTTAACGGTTCATCACTCTTGGCAATCTGACTCTAAAGAAAAACAAGATATTTATGCTTTAATGGAGAATCTTCAAGATGAATTCCGCACACTAGGAATTTTTTCTGGGAGTAGGAAGAAAGAAATTCTTTATCAGATAGAGGCATTAAAAACCCAACTTAGAAATGCACGTGTCTTTACTATTTAATGAAGTTTATTCAACTCTTTGATGATAAACTTCACCTATAGTAAGCGAATATTTTTTCTTTTATCATCCTTCTACTCTTAAGAAAACAGAGTGCTGCATGCTCTCTTTTAACAAACTTTCTTCTGCGTGCTATAATAGGCATGAGGTGATTTCAATGAAACATTTTTTTGACGGATTTGTTACGTTCCTCATGTATACACTACTGTTTCTTGTTGCACTAGGGCTCATTTTCCTGTTAGTCAATTTCATTCGGTAAACCGAATACGCGCCAAAAAGAAATTTCTTTTCTATAAACTTAACAAAGCAGATGAGGGTGGGACATAACTAATTTAGTTATATCCCACCCTCATTCAATTCACTCTTTGATTCCCAAAGAATCCTTTCTAAAAAGTATACAAAATTTCTCACAGATTCACAATTACCTATGAACAGCAAAAAAGAGCAGGTAAGCCCCACTCTCTCCGATTCTTCAAAAATGAAATTATACATCTATAAGAAACACTTTTTTAACCATTTATCAACAAACTTCCATAATCCAAAATAGCATGAACTAATACTGGCACAAAAATACTCCTGCTTTTTTCATATAAAAAGGCAAAGAAACAGCTGCCGACAATCCCTTGACCCAAACTGCTTAAGGCAAGCTGAATAAAATCAGCTGTTGTCCCATTGCTAGTGATTGTTGGAAGAAAGGCGTGCATGACACCAAAAAATAGTCCACTAAAAACAGCAGAAAACAAGAAAGATTGCGTTTTTCTCAGTTCAGAAAAGAAGTAGCCTCTGAAAATAATCTCTTCTGAAAATGCCACAATGACTAAATAGAAAAAAGCTATATATATGCCCTTTTCTGTATAATTTCCGTAATATATGAACATAGCTACGTACACAGCTGCCAACAAAAAAACTATTTTCTTTGATTCTATTGTTAGTCCCAATTCCTTTAACGGTCGTTTCGTCAAATAAAAGGTTGCTACCAATAAAAAAACAATAAATCCATTTGCAATAAAATCCGTTGTAAATTTAAATAATAGATTTGCTTCATTTATTTTTTGAAGTCCCACCAATAAATGATTTTCCCATAAAATTTTCGTAAACAATTGGAAAAAAAACATATAAAGGACCGCCACTAAAACTGGGTAGACAATATTTTTGTACCGCACTTGTTTCACCACTCCTGCTATGTTTAAATCATGTACTTCTTTATGTTCAGTAATTGATTTTTCTACTTATTCGGTCCCTTCTGTAAATGGTTCCTCGAGTTGGATTTCTTCTTGCTCTTTGGTCATTAAAATAACACCATCACCTAGAGGCAATAGAGTTGATGTAAGTCCTGGGTGCTGCATAACAGTTTGCAGAAACTTATTTAACTTTCGATGAATCGTTCGCTGACTACGCGGGATATCTTCGATTGGGTCTAAAATTGTGCCTGCTTGAAACACATCATCTACCATTAACACGCCCCCTTTTCTTAATAGACGTAAGCACTCTGGCAGAAATTCAATGTATTTTGATTTTGCACTATCCATAAAAATAAAATCGTAAGGCCCACTAAGCGTTGGTAAAATTTCAGCCGCTTGTCCTTCGAGTAGCGTTACTTTTTCCTCTAGACCTAAACGTTCATAATTTTTCTTAGCTTTTCGAATCATGACATCAAATCTGTCAATTGTCGTTACATGGCCGTCATCACCAACGTATTGTGCCATCACACTGGATGAAAATCCAATTGCTGCACCTATTTCCAAGATATTTTTAGGTTTTATTTGCCCTAATAAAAATTGGAGAAACACCACTGTTTCGTGGGGAATTACAGGAACTCCATCCTCATGTGCTTCTTCTTCTAGTTTGCCCAGTTCACCTGGCAGTTTTTTTTGTTCATTTCTCATAAAGTCTAGTAGTTCTGGTTTCACTACTGGACGATGCATCATTTCATTACGCATACTTTCCCCTCATTTCCTTATTCATTATACGAAGAGACACATTTTCTCGCAACAAAGAATTTCTGTTTTCAAAAAAACTCTACTAAAAAACTAGCTTTCATCTCAAAAAGAGTCACTCATTTTTGAAAATGAAAGCTAGCTAATCTGACTTAACTTAGTAGATTAAATCTGCTAAATCCTGTACTTCGATATTTCCAAAATATTTCTTCACGTCAATTGCTTTTACTGCCTCATTGATTGCATTTTTTTCATATTTCACCCCAACTAGGGCGTTTTCAACATCTGAAATTTCTCCCAAGCCAAAGAAATCTCCAAAGATTTTTGCTTCAACAATTTCTCCATTGGAAACATTCAATCGAATTTCAATAGAACCAATCGGGAAGCGATGACGCTTTTCAATGTCAAATTCAGGAGATTTTCCATAATTCCAGTCCCAATTACGATAATATTCATCTGAAATTTTGTTAATTTCTACCCAATCCTTCTCTGTTAGTTCGTATGTTTTCACATCATCAACAGAGTCTACACCAAAAATCTTCAATAAAATATCTTGACGAAATTCTTTTGTTGTCATCCCTTGTTTTTCTTCCGGCAAGAAAGGCTTAATATTAGTTACACGAGAACGAATGGACTTAATCCCTTTTGATTCAATCTTATCTTTACGAACCTTCAATGCATTCACTACTTCATTCACATCACTATCAAACATGATGGTTCCATGAGCGAACATTCTACCACTGGTTGCATACATAGCATTTCCAGAGAATTTCATGTCGTTAATTACTAAATCATTCCGTCCTTTAAGCTCTGCTCCTTCAATTCCCAACTCATGCAAAGCTTGAATAATTGGCTGCGTTACTTTCGCAAAGTCACGGAAAGAGTTTCCATCATCAGGCATGATGAAGCTGAAATTCAAATTGCCATAGTCGTGATAAACTGCCCCACCACCACTTAGTCTGCGAACTACATGAATCCCATGTTCTTCAACATAATCTACGTTAATTTCTTCAATTGTATTTTGATTACGACCAATAATAATTGAAGGCTCATTAATATAAAATAATAAAATAGGTTCATCTAATGGAAATTCTTTTAACAAGTATGTTTCAATAGCAAGGTTTACTCTTGGGTCATTATTTTCATTGGGTACAAAAATCACAAAAAATTCCTCCTAAATGATAAATAGTTTGTTGGGTTCAGCAAGCTCTACAAGAATGTCTGATCCCGCTGCTTGTTGTGCTTCTTTTTTCAATTGATTTAAATCACCTAACTGTGGTAAATGTGTCAAAACAAGTTGCTTCACACCTGCTGCTTTTGCAATCTCTCCTGACTCCTTTGAAGTGAAATGCGCTTTATGTCGTTCATTTCCTTCAAATAAATACGTATCCGCTAAAAATAAATCTGCATCAGCTGCAAATTCAATAAAGCTTTCTAAATAGCCAGAATCACCAGTAAACACAAAGACTTTTCCAGTAGCAGTTTCGATGAAGCGCATCGCATAACAAGGAACAGGATGAATCGTTTTCATAAAAGTCACTGTAAATGGACCTAAATGAAGCTCATCTGATTCGACATATGGATGTCCTTGGGTAACATTTTCTAACGTTAGTTCAAGAAAGTGTTGTGCATCCTCCGTATGCCCGTAGATAGGTAAGATTCGTTTTTTCTCTGCAGTCGGAAATAATTGCCAGTAATATTGCAGCACCCCTAAGTCAGCGATATGATCGTGATGGTAGTGACTGAGTATAACTGCATCCAAAGTTAACGGATCAATCTGTTTCTCCAGATTCACTAGCGTTGTACTTCCTGCATCCACTAATAAGCGATAATCCCCCGATTCCAACAAATAACCTGTCGTTCCCTGACCATTATATGGGTATGCTCCTAAGCAGCCGAGTACCGTCAATTTCATAAAACTCCCCCTTCCATAAAACATGGTATCACAAAAATAAAGATCGCACCAAAACTCTGTCTGATTCGGCTTGTGTTTTCTAGAAAACGAATGGAAAATTCGTATATTTTCTTAACTATTATACCTCTCTGACTATTCTAAGGACAATAGACAAATTGTTTCGTTTTCAAGAACTTGTAAGTCCAATCGTAGGTGTAAGTAAAAGCAACAAGCGGGATAAAAATCTCCTCGGCAGACTAACAAAAGGCAAGTAGTAACGTTGATTCAATTTTTAAATGAGAGTCTTTCATTAACACTCACATTAAAAAAATAACTTTGAAATTAATTTCCAATAAGATATAATTGCTATATAGAAATCATATTACGGAGGAGATTATAATGGACTTAAAAACATCTTTAATGGATTTACAATGTGAAATGGTTGCTGAAAGAACCTTAGTAAATCCCCAAAATATTTCTTGGCTACAGTATGATATTTTATATCAATTAAAAAAAGAAGGAGAACTTTTACCTTCAAAGTTAAGTATTATTTTGGGGACATCACGAACAAAATTGTCAAAAGCCTTAAAGGATTTAAAATCTTTGGGGTATATCCAGCAGTTGCCTAATCAATTAGACGGAAGAGAGTTATATACTTCTATTACCAATGATGGGAAATGTTTATTAGCTGATATTTCAACAAGGCACACGGCACTTTATCAAACTGCTTTAACATCATTTACTAAAGAAGAACAACAAGAATTTGCACGATTATCAAGTAAACTATCAAGTGGATTGAAAAAGGAGAGGATAGCAAATGGTGAATGATTCCATAGTAATAAAAAATGCTGCAACGAATAATCTCAAACATATTTCATTAGCTATCCCGAAACACAAAATAGTAGCTGTTACAGGTGTTTCAGGATCAGGCAAATCCTCTTTAGTATTTGATACCATTGCAAGTGAATCCCAAAGACTGTTAAATGAAACTTATTCCAGCTATATTCAAAATTTATTACCAAAATATAAAAAGCCTATTGTTGATTCCATCGCCAATCTTCCAGTTTCGTTGGTTATTAATCAAAAACGAATTCATGGGAATGCTCGATCAACAGTTGGAATCGTTACAGATATTTCCTCAAATTTAAGATTGCTTTATTCCAGAATAGCAGTCCCATTTATCGGTTATTCCATGAAGTATTCATTTAATCATCCAGATGGAATGTGCAAAAATTGCAAGGGCTTAGGGGAGGTAAAATCAGTAATTATTGAAGCTTTAATTGATTTTGATAAATCTCTAAAAGAAAATGCGATTCAATTTCCTACCTTTAAAAACAACGGATGGCGGTTATCCAGATATACAGAATCTGGATTCTTTGATAACGATAAAAAAATAGCTGATTACTCAGATGATGAACTTTATTTACTTTTGTATTCACCCAAGATAAAACCAGTGAATCCTAGCGAAAACTGGCACAAAACAGCTGAATATATCGGAGTAGTTCCACGGATTATGGACAGTTTTGTTCACACAGAAAATACAAAGTACAAAAAAGACTTAAACAGAATTTTAACAACGAATACCTGCCCTGTATGCCATGGCACAAGATTAAATGATGAGGTGTTACGTGCAAAGATAGCGAACAAGTCCATTGCGGATTGTAATAATATGGCAATTGTTGACTTACTTGATTTTATTACCGGTATTGATAATGAATCAGTGAGTATTGTAACCAATGAACTGAAAATGAAACTAAAAAGTTTATGTATCGTTGGTTTAGACTATCTAACACTCAGTCGTGCGACAAGCACTTTATCTGGTGGAGAATCACAAAGAATTAAGATGACGAAGTATCTGAATAGTTCATTGTCAGACGTTCTTTATATTTTTGATGAACCTAGTGTAGGTTTGCACCCTCAAGATATAAAAGGAATCAACAATATTTTGAAAGCAATTAAAAACAAAGGCAATTCGGTTTTATTCGTAGACCATGATCCTGATATGATTGCAATTGCTGATGAAGTGATAAATTTTGGAGAAGGTGCTGGAATTGATGGCGGGAATGTAACTTTTCAGGGACCCTTTAACAGGTTGTTACAATCTAATACAGTTACAGCAAATGCTTTTTTAAAAGAACATCATATTAACACAATGAAAAAAGAGTTTTCAACCTATTATACACTCGAAAATGTTTCAAAAAACAATATTAATAATCTCTCGGTAAAAATTCCTAAAAAGGCGATAACCTTAGTGACAGGGGTTGCAGGTTCAGGAAAAAGTACATTAATACGACAGCTTTTTAAACATCAATATCCCCAAGCAACAATTTTAGATCAGAGTCTGCCTCATACATCGAGTCGCTCTAACATCACCACTTATTTAAATATATTCAATGAAATTAGAAAAGTTTTCAGTCAAGCAAATAATGTTGAGAGATCCTTGTTTTCAGTAACCGGTAAAGGGGCTTGTCCCGAGTGCAAAGGAAAAGGCTTCATTACACTTGATTTAGCTTACTTAGGTGATTCACAACAGATTTGTGAAAAATGTGGAGGTAAGCGATTTAATGAGCAAACACTTTCTTACCTATATAAAGGAAAAAATATAAGCGAAATATTCGATTTAACTGCTCAAGAAGCGATGCCATTATTCTATGACAATCCTGTAATAAAACAAACTTTAGAAGCGGTTATTAAAGCGAATCTTTCATATATAAAACTTGGGCAGACACTTGATTGCTTTTCTGGTGGAGAATTGCAAAGGGTAAAGATTGCTCAATTATTATCAAAAAAAGCGTCTAAAATTATTATTTTGGATGAACCTACTACAGGATTACATGAATCAGATATTGATCACTTACTTATACTTATCCATGAGTTAGTAGCAGACGGAAATACTCTAATTATATTAGAACATAACTTGTCCGTTATAAGTCAGGCAGATTGGATTATTGATCTTGGACCAAAAGGAGGCAGTCTGGGAGGAAAATTACTGTTTCAAGGATACCCAATCGATTTTATTCACTGTCGCCACTCCTATACAGCAAGTCATTTAAGACGTTTTTTAAAAGTTGAAAAATAGGTGAAGTAATTAACAGCAAATATTTGAAGGATACTTAAAGGCTTCTCCTCTTCTAAGGTTGCTAGGAATCTGGGCAATTAAAAAGCAGTAGAAAAACTATTTCAAAACGCTTTCTAATACTTACTAGACGAAAAAAGAAGCTGAGTCCTCTCTCACTCAAGAGGACTCAGCTTCTTTAGATAATAAACAGTTTTCTTCTTGTGAATCATTGAAGATGCAAGCGTCAGATTTGAAACGCTTCTCTCTTATTTTGCTGCTAACAATTCCTGTGGGTTTCCTTTTTGCTTGCGTGCCTCATCATAAAATGCTGCATTTGTGACATTTTGATAAGCATTCACCCAAAATACGCCTAATCCTAAAGCAAGAATGCCCAAGAAATACCAGCCAATAAAGGATAGTTGAAGAAGTAAAAACTGACCTATACGATCTTTTACTAATAGCCAACTATATTGTAATGCTTCCCCTACTGTAAGCTGAGGAAAATCCATTTTTGCAAGGACGGCAAATTGAAAGATTCCTGAAACAATATAAGACAAAACAATTATCGTAAATATGACTAAAATTATTAGGAAGACTGCCCCAATACCTGCGCTCCATGCAGCCGCATTTTGAAGCTGTGCAATAGGCGTGCGACTACTTCCAAGTAAAAATGTCACATAAACTGATACTCCTGCAATTAAGAAAACAGGCAGTAAGAAAATAGCAGTTAGGATAAACTGAACAACCGTCTCTATTAAATTAATGAGTAACAAAGGAAAGTAATATTTACTCTGAAACACACTATAAATCAGTTGAAAATTGGCTCTCCCACCACGAATAACGAATAAAGAGATATAAAACGTTCCATAGCTGAAAGCAAACAGTAAAACAATAGTCACTAATAAATCGAGTAACGATTGTTGGAAGCTCCCCAAAGGAAAACCTGAAAAGTTATTAAGAATATTGGTTATTACGCTTGTGAGTATCGCAACTAAAATTAAGATGCCTCCATTAATCAACCATTGTCCCTCTAATGCTTTTCTAGCTAATCTTTTATATTCTGAGATAGGTATTTTCATAAGTTCTCCTTACTTCTTAATAGCTTCTAAGCTCTTCAACTGTTTCTCTATCCAAACGTCGAACAACCTCTGTAACTAATTTTACAGTATTGAAATAATCATCCTCATGAATGACAGAGGTATGTGAATGTAGGTATCTCACGGGAACGGTAATCGCAAGAGAAGGGACGCCATCTCTTGTTAAATGCATTTGACCTGCATCGGTTCCCCCACCTGTAATTACAGTGTATTGGAATGGAATCTCCAGCTCCTCTGCTACTCGAATAACAAAATTCAATAGCTTTTTATGAGGAATCATTGATGCATCAAAAATAAGAATTTGTGGTCCTTCCCCTAATACAGAATCCGCTTCTTTTGGTGTCATTCCAGGTGTATCACCAGCAGTACCAGTGTCTAATGCAAAGGCAATATCTGGGTTCACCAGATGTGTGCTTGTTCTTGCTCCGCGCAAGCCTACTTCTTCTTGCACATCGCTTCCAGCAAACAATACATTAGGATGTTCTTCTTTTGAAAGATTTTCCAGCACTCGTAAAGAAACCGCTGTACCAATACGGTTGTCCCACGCTTTTGCTAATAAGAACTTGCTGTCATTTAATCGTTTGTACTCGATATATGGAGTCACCATATCACCCGGACGTATTCCCCATTCTTTTGCTTGTTCTAAACTTGAAGCACCAATGTCGATAAACATATCTTTGATGTCATATGGCTTATTACGAACCTCAGGTGTGAGTACATGTGGTGGTTTAGAACCAATCACACCATGAATGATTTTTCCATCCTGTGTTTTAACTTCCACTTGTTGAGCAAGCATCACTTGTCCCCACCAACCGCCAAGTGTTTGAAATTCTAAAAATCCTTTTTCTGTAATTTTAGTGACCATAAATCCAACTTCATCCATATGGGCAGAAATAAAAATTTTAGGTCCGCCGCCTGTTCCAGAATGTTTGGCAATCACGCTGCCTAATCCATCAAAAAAGATGTCTTCGGCAAAAGGCTTCGCATATTTTTTAAAGACCTCTCGAACCTCTTCTTCATTTCCGGGAACGCCTCTAGCGCTTGTTAACTCAATTAACAACTCTTCTTCTTTTTTATCCATTGAAAAGCTCCTTTCTTTACCTAAAAAGTATATCATGCTCCTGTATAAATGATAAGAGCTTACTGTTTTTTTTCAGCCTCTAAAGTTTCCCTCCATTTTGAATGATTCATTATAAAAGAAAGAAACCTCTCTTCTCTTTACTGGATACTTTTAAAGTAAGTGTTTACAATAAATTGGTTCTATGTTATTATTCTCTACATAAAATGAACGTATCGTTGCGCACGTGATTTGAGCAACCGATCATATAAAAGATACCATAAATAATAAAGTAACATTGGATAGTGATTGTTTAACTACAAGCTAGACCCATTTACTTAACTAATGAACGTTAATGGATAGACGTTTCTTTAGTTATGTAGATAGGTTTTTTTATTTTTTTAGGAGAGGAGAATACATAATGGAAATCATCAAGATTTTTAACAACAATATTGCTTTAGTTACGAACGAGCGAGGAAGACAAGTGATTGTTAAAGGAAAAGGAATTTCTTTTCAGAAACAGGCAGGTGATATTATCGTTTCGTCTCAAGTAGAGCAATTTTTCCCTCTATCTGACAAAGAAACATTTGAAAAATTTGAAGAGCTTCTTTCTGATTTACCGATAGAATATTTAGATCTATCCACTAAGATTATTGATCAAGCCAAATTAACACTTGGGAAAAAATTGAATGAAAGCATTTATCTTTCATTAGCAGATCACATTTACGGGACCCTTTCTCGAAAAAAAGAAGGAATTGAGCTAAAAAATCCGTTACTCTGGGAAATTAAAAGCTTCTATCCAGATGAATATCAAATTGGTGAATATGCCTTAGCACAAATAAAAAAAGACTTTGATTTAACACTCATTCAAGATGAAGCAGGATTTATCGCCCTTCATTTGGTTAATGCTGAGTCTGATTACGAAACACCAGATGCCTACATGATTACAAAACTGATGCAGGAGCTTACGAATATTGTCCGATACTTCTTTCAGGTAAACTTTAATGAAGACTCTGTGTACTATTATCGTTTTATTACTCATTTAAAATTCTTTGCCCAGCGTATTGTTTCTAAAACAACTTATGAAGGAACTGAGGATACTGAAATGATTGACTTTATGAAAAAGAAATATCCAAAGTCCTTTGAATGTGTCGGTAAAATCGTCACCCACCTTGCCAGAAACTATGACTATCACTTATCGGATGAAGAATGCTTATACTTAACGGTGCATATTCAAAAAGTTATTTACAAATAACTTTTAAATATAAAAATTACGCTTAAAGGAGGAACCATTTACGTTTCATGGATGGTTACATTCAGTTGGCCAGACCTTCATTTATCAACCATAATTGGAGGAAATCAAAATGTCAGATTACACAAATTTAGCAAAAAAAATTATTCAAAATGTAGGTGGAGATGAAAATATTAATAGTCTCACCCATTGTATTACACGGCTCCGCTTCAAACTAAAAGATGAAGGAAAAGCAAACGATGAGCAATTGAAAAACATGGAGGGTGTCGTTACCGTAATGAAATCTGGTGGACAATATCAGGTAGTCATTGGAAACCATGTGGGTGATGTTTATGAAGATATCCTTACTGTACTGCCTCATTTAGGTTCGTCTTCTTCCACCACAACTGCCGATACAACACAAGAAAACCAACGGACAATCGATCGTTTAATTGATTTAGTCTCCGGTATTTTCCAACCAGTATTAGGAATTATGGCTGCGGCAGGGATGCTAAAAGGGCTAAACATTCTTTTTAGTGTAATGGGACTATACGCAGATACGAGTGGTGCATTTACCATCATTGATGCCATGAGTGATGCACTCTTTATGTTCTTACCAGTATTTTTAGGCTACACTGCTTCACAAAAATTTAACTTGAAACCCTTTATAGGTATATTAATCGGATTGGCCCTTTGCTACCCTTCTATGCAGCTATCCAGCTTATCTGAAACTGCAAAACCACTTTATACACTGTTTGATGGAAGCTTTTTTTCAGCCCCTGTATATCTAGACTTTTTTGGTATACCTGTGATCAGCATGGATTACACATCTAGCGTCTTGCCAGTGATTTTTATTGTCTATATCGCTGCAAAATTAGAAAAGTTTTTTAATAAGATTATTCCTGATGTCATTAAATTTTTCACGGTTCCAATGCTTACACTTTTCTTTGCAATGATTTTTGGTCTTATCTTTGTTGGTCCCATTGTCACTTTCTCTTCTAGCCTTCTAGCTGAAGGAATATTAAGCGTAAGAAACTTTAGTCCAATGCTTGCGGGCGCTTTAGTGGGATTCTTCTGGCAAATTATGGTTATCTTCGGGGTTCATTGGGGAATGATTCCTATCTATGTAAACAACATTATGACGATTGGCTATGATAATGTGATGATGCCATTTTTTGCAACAACTTTCGCTCAAACCGCTGTAGTTATAGCTATTTTATTAAAAACGAAAGACAAAAAGTTAAAAGCACTAGCATTTCCAGCTGCTGTTTCTTCTTTCTTTGGTGTTTCTGAACCAGCAATATATGGAGTTACCCTTCCGCTAAAAAAACCGTTTATCATTAGCTGTATTGCCTCTGCAATTGCAGGAGCTTATTACGGATACGCGGATTTAAAAGAATATATTTTTGGTGGAATCGGTGTGTTTGAATTACCGGCCATGATTAATCCCGAAACAAAGAGTATGAACGATATTGTTATTGCTTTAATTGGTGTAGCGATTGCTATGGTCATTGCCTTTGCACTTACTATGTTCTTATATCAAGAAAAAAAAATCGAAACTAGCGATTCTCTACCTACTGATGAAGAGAAAAAAAATACTCTATATAGTCCAATCAAAGGACAAGTGGTTGCTCTTGAAGAAATTGAAGATGCTGCTTTTTCTCAAAAACTTATGGGTGACGGTGCTGCGATTATTCCAGAAATTGGAGAGGTTTATGCCCCCTTTGATGGAGAAGTTGTTTCACTTTTTCCCACAAAACATGCGATAGGTCTTATCTCAAATGATGGGATGGAAGTGCTTATTCATATTGGGTTAGATACCGTTCAATTAGAAGGAAAGTATTTTACCAGTCACGTAAACCAAGGAGATTCTGTAACAAAAGGGCAGCTTTTAGTAACTTTTGACATAGAAAAAATTCATGAAGCAGGATTTTCAACGGACACACCAATTATTATCACAAACACTGCAAGTTATTTAGATATTTTGACAACTGATTCAGCAAAAATAAACCCGGGTGAAACATTTATACGTGGACTTGTGTAGGAGGATAATGAATTGACTTTACCAAAAAATTTTTTATGGGGTGGCGCTACTGCGGCAAATCAAGTAGAAGGTGGGTACAATTTAGGCGGACGAGGTCTAGCGAATGTAGATTTGATTCCTTACGGTCCTACTCGTTTTGACGTAATGGCTGGAACCAAAAAAATGCTTCAATTTGAAAAGGATTATTACTATCCTGCAAAAAAAGGAATTGATATGTATCAGCATTATGAGGAAGATATTGCTCTATTTGCAGAAATGGGCTTTACTGTCTATCGTTTTTCTATTTCATGGTCTAGAATCTTTCCACAAGGAGATGAGCCTGTCCCAAATGAAGAAGGAATCCGCTTCTATGAAAAAATGGTTGATGAATGTATTCGTCATGGAATCAAGCCGCTTATAACCATCTCACATTTTGATTGCCCTATCCATTTAATTCAAAAATATGGCTCTTGGCGAAACCGAGAAATGATTGGCTTTTACTTAAATCTTTGCAAAGTATTATTTACTCGATTTAAAGGAAAAGTCCATCATTGGATCACGTTTAATGAAATCAATATGCTGTTACATGCACCTTTTATGGCAGCAGGTCTGCTCTTTGAAGAAGAAGAAAACCAAGAGCAAGTCAAATACGAAGCTGCCCATTATGAATTGGTAGCAAGTGCTGCCGCAACCAAATTAGCCAAAGAAATCGATCCGGAGAATGTAATTGGCTGTATGCTTGCTGCAGGCGATAACTACCCAAACACGCCCAATCCTGAAGATGTTTGGGCGGCAAAAATGGTTGATCGTGAAAGCTTTTTCTTTACAGATGTCCAAATTCGCGGCTCTTATCCTGCCTATGCAGTAAAAATGTTGGAGAGACAAGACATTCACATCCCAATTACCGATCAAGATCGTGTGCTCTTACAAGAAAACACTGTAGATTTCCTTGGTTTTTCCTATTATTCATCTAGCGTTGCAAGTGCGGATGAAAAATTAAATGAGCTTAGAGAAGGAAACCTATTTCCAACTCTCAAAAATGATTATTTGAAAGCTAGTGAATGGGGCTGGCAAATTGATCCAAAAGGTTTGAGAATCACCATGAATACCTTATATGATCGTTATCAAATCCCTTTATTCATAGTGGAAAACGGTTTGGGTGCGGTGGATATTCCAGACGAATCAGGTTACGTTGAAGATGATTATCGAATTGACTATCTTGCTCAACATATCCAAGCCTTCAAGGATGCTGTCAGCTTAGATGGTGTGGACTTGCTTGGCTACACTACATGGGGTTGTATTGATTTAGTTTCTGCTAGCTCTGGTGAAATGAAGAAACGTTATGGCTTCATTTATGTTGACCTTGATGATCAAGGAAACGGGAGTGGAAAACGAACAAGAAAAAAATCCTTTAGCTGGTACAAACAAGTGATTGCAAGTAATGGTGAATCTCTTTCATAGCTAAGAGGAGACTGACTAAAAAAAGATAGAAGCATATCTGCTGTTACACTATTTATTCAGTAAGTAAAGAAGAAGGCGGGGTATAACTTCATTAGTTATGTCCCGCCTTCTTCTTTTTATTTTAGCAGCAAAGTAAACGCCGCTTCTTATACCTATTTTTTGACACTCTTAAAAAAAGTTTGCTGCTTAAACATCCGTTGTAGTCATCCATGGTTTATTTTTCCAAAATCTTTCCATACATCAAAATCGTCAACAGATAAAAGAAGCCATAAACCACCATTAATAAGACACAAAATAGATAAGCTAACCAATAACTAGCTTCTGCTGCAAACTCACTAAATACATAGATGGCAAAGTAGGCGTGCATCATCCCTAGAATCATTGGCGGAAAAAAGACACCTGCATTTTTCTGATAAATCAACCGATTTAACTGCTTTCGAGGAATTCCCATCTTTTTTAGCAGCTTATAATTTTCTTTTTCTGATTCTGCCTCTGAAAACTGACGTAGCATGAGAATACAACCTGTTGCAATCATACTAATCATTCCAATAAAAACAGCCACATAAATTAGAATTCCCATCTGTCTTCTTGCTGCACGCACATTAGGGTATCGACTGCTTAAGTTTAAACGGAGATAACTAGATTCATTTGCATTTGCATCTTCATTTGTTGAGAATCTGACTTCTCCTTCTATTCCCGACTCTGTAATATGGTAGCTAGAAATAATTTCATTCCCCCATGATTGTTCCAGCACTTCATTAACTCCTTGTGTCAATGCTTCTTCGTTTTTTGCAGAAACATTAATTGAAACAATTCGGTAATCCATCCCTTTTGTCTCTTTAAAAACCTCATCAGAAACAACAAATGTCACACCAGACAGTCCCATATAGCGAAGAAGCGAATCTCCTAAATAATCCGGCAGTCTCTTTTGGAAAGTAGTCGCGATATTTCCCGAAAATAAAATATCCGATTCATATCGATCAAACCCTTTCATTATCGTTTGTAAACTATCTAAAATCACCACGTGCTTTTCATCTAGTAATGAAATTTCAGGAAGCTCAGGATAAATTTTTTTAAAGGATTCGTAATCTTTTTC
Source organism: Enterococcus phoeniculicola ATCC BAA-412 (assembly GCF_000407505.1). Lineage (GTDB taxonomy): Bacteria > Bacillota > Bacilli > Lactobacillales > Enterococcaceae > Enterococcus_K > Enterococcus_K phoeniculicola. The sequence goes on along the minus strand of NZ_ASWE01000004.1, from coordinate 147,740 downwards.
AGAAATTAGATTGGAAAGAGTCATGACTGTATTTGTTTCATTTTCAATAGCAGTTTTAATTTCTGCACCAACCACTTTATACGTGAGTGATACTTCTGAAAGAATGTCTGCATCATTTTCTGCTAAAACTTCTTTAAGGGTTGAGACATCTTCTTCTCGTACTTGAAATGAGGCTGGGTTATCAACTTGCACGGTCTTCATAGCAACAGAAACTAAAAAAGCTGTTCCACCTATAGAAGCTAATGAGATACCTAAAATTATTGCTACCCATGACATCGTCCGCCAACTTTTTGCAAGATGGACCTTCGCATTTCCTAAAGAAAGGATATTCAAGTCTCGGTATACATAATCGCGCCATTTTCCAATTAAATAATAAATGACTTTCATTGTTTGACCGAAAAATAAATACGTTCCGACAACACACAAAAAGAAAATGAGTAATGGAAATGAGACAATCCAGCCATAATGGTCTGTCGCTAACACAATCTTAGGCAAGAGATTCCCGATAAACAAAGCAAGCCCATACCCTGTCAAAAGCATCGCAATTCCGAGAAATCCAAAAAGAAAAGTCCATCCTCTCACACGCATTTTTTTTGCCAACGCACTATTTTTTTGTTTAAAAAAACTACCCAACTGATACTGGAAAATCATCAAAGTACTTCTGACTGAGACTAAAAGTAAGATAAAGAAAAATACCACAATCGTATTCCAGATGGACGGCCAAGAAATAAAAAAGTCGCTGCCCACTGACAAATCCATTGCCTTTACCAAAATCATTGAAAACAGCTTTGAAAATACGATACCAAAAAAGATTCCGACAACTAAAGAAATGCTGCCTAAAACCATTGTTTCCCAAAAGAAAAGAAGAGAAATTCGTAGCTTACTCATTCCAAACAACCGATACAGCCCAACTTCTTTGTATCGTTTATTTACAAAAAAACGATTGGCACTTACCATAAAAAAGAGAATCACTAAAATGACCATGATACTCCCCATGCTTAAGAAATTCTCAATTCGCACATCTTGACTTGCCCGTCTTAATAAGGGTTGGTCATAGGTCATTGCACTAAATGAGTAATAAATCATCACAGCAATAGACATACTTAAAAAGTAACCAAAATAAATCCGAAGCTGCTGCATAAAACTACGACTGGCTAGTCTATAGAGCATTCAGTTTGCCTCCTCCACCAATCGTTGCCTGCATATCAATCACTTTATTGAAAAACTCCTGACGTGAGCCTCTACGGACAACCTCAGAAAAAATCACGCCATCTTTAATGAATAAAATCCGATTACAAAAGCTTGCTGTATAGGGATCATGTGTCACCATGACAATCGTTGTATCTTCTTGTAAATTAATATCTGTTAGATAATGCAGCAGCTCAGTTGCAGCTTTTGAATCCAGAGAACCTGTGGGCTCATCTGCAAAGATTACGCTGGGATTTACCACTAGTGCTCTAGCTGCAGCAATCCTTTGACGCTGACCTACTGAAATCTCATCAGGGTATTTATCTAGTGTTGATTCAATATTCAAAATTTCACATACTTTTTGAATTCGCTGATGAATTTCTTCTACAGGTACCCGATTGACAGCTAATGGAAGGATTATGTTGTCTCGGTTGCTTAACGTATCTAATAAGTTAAACTCCTGAAAAATAAACCCAAGCTCTTTTCGGCGAAAATCATTTAGCTGACCTTCCTTCATCCGTGTGATTTCTTGTCCGTCAATCTGTATACTTCCTATAGTAGGCAAGCTAATGGTTGCTAAAATATTCAAAAGCGTCGTTTTCCCTGCGCCACTAGGTCCCATAATACCGACAAACTCTCCTTCATCTACTTTAAAAGAAAGGTTATCCAACACCTTAGCGTGATTTCCTTTATTTCCGTAGGTTTTACTCAGATGTTTCACGTCAATCATCGTTTTCATCTGTAACGTCCCTCCCTCTAGTTTAGATAGGTACTAAAAAAGGAATCATTCTCCTTTGATAGAGCCATTTTTTTAATAGTAGCACATTTCGATTTTTTTTATCTGTTCCTTGAATTTTTCTGAAAAAAAATTAATTTTTCAGACAGTTTACGAAACCCTTCACAAATCCGACAGCCATAAGCTTTCAATTATTTTCATACCCTAGAAACACTATATATAGTGTTCATAATAAAAATAATATCTAAAAAAACACTATATATTGTTGATAGTTAGAGAGAATTGTTTTATGATATGAATGAATGAAATTTTAGGAGTGGATACAAATGATGGAAATTAAAGATACAAGTGCACAAAGATCAACGGAAGAAACACGTTTATCAAGTATGAAGATTATCAAACGTGATGGTCGCCTAGTTGATTTTGATGACCAAAAAATTTATGATGCGCTGTTAAAAGCGGAACATAAGCTAAATAATGGACTAACTCCTCTTGCCCATGAACGAATTCAAGACATCGTAGAACGTGTTGATCAGGAAATTGTTGAACGATTTAAACAGAATATAAAAATTTATGAAATTCAAAACGTAGTTGAGCATATCTTACTAGAAAAAAATGAATACAAACTTGCAGAAGAGTATATCAATTACCGCACTCGCCGAGATTTTGAACGAAGCAAATCAACAGATATTAACTTTACGATTGGAAAGCTAATTAATAAAGATCAATCTGTTGTGAATGAAAATGCAAATAAGGATAGTGATGTGTTTAACACCCAACGTGATTTAACTGCTGGAATTGTTGGAAAATCAATCGGATTAAAAATGCTTCCCCCTCATGTTGCAAATGCTCATCAAAAAGGTGATATTCACTATCATGATTTAGATTACCATCCTTATACTCCTATGACGAACTGCTGTTTGATTGACTTTAAAGGGATGCTGACAAAAGGATTTAAAATTGGAAATGCAGAGGTTGAATCACCAAAATCGATTCAAACGGCTACTGCTCAAATTTCTCAAATTATCGCAAATGTTGCCTCTAGTCAATATGGCGGTTGTTCTGCAGACCGTACAGATGAACTACTTGCACCTTTTGCAGAATTAAATTACCAAAAACATTTAAAAGATGCTCAAGAATGGATTGAAACGCCTGAACGACGTGAAGAATATGCGAAATCAAAAACGAAAAAAGATATTTTTGATGCAATGCAAAGCTTGGAATATGAAATTAATACCCTATTCACTTCAAATGGACAAACGCCGTTTACTTCTCTTGGTTTTGGTCTTGGTACAAGCTGGTTTGAGCGCGAAATTCAACGAGCAATTTTACAAATCCGAATCAATGGCTTGGGCAGTGAGCACAGAACAGCTATTTTTCCTAAACTAATTTTCACATTAAAACGTGGTATTAACATGGATAAAACAGATCCTAACTACGAAATTAAAGAGCTAGCGCTTGAATGTGCAACCAAACGGATGTATCCAGATATTCTAAACTACGATAAGATTGTTGAATTGACTGGCAGCTTCAAAGTACCTATGGGATGTCGTTCCTTCTTACAAGGTTGGAAAGATGAACATGGGGAAGAGATCAATGTGGGGCGTATGAATCTGGGTGTAGTTACATTAAATTTACCTCGTATTGCGCTTGAAGCAAATGGTGATATGGATAAATTCTGGTCTTTACTTGAAGAACGTCTAGGTATTATGAAGGATGCCCTTGTTTATCGTGTTGATCGTTGTAAAGAAGCCTCACCTGCAAATGCACCGATTCTTTACATGTACGGCGCGTTTGGGAAACGTTTAGATCGAAAAGAATCCGTTAATGAGTTATTTAAAAATCGTCGCGCAACTGTCTCTCTTGGCTATATTGGACTTTATGAAGTCGCGTCTTCATTCTTTGGCGGAGAATGGGAAGGAAATCCTGAAGCAAAAGAATTCACCATCAGTATCTTAAAATCATTAAAAGCCCATGCAGATGCTTGGGGAGATGAATATGGATATCACTTTAGTGTGTACTCTACACCAAGCGAAAGCTTAACGGATCGTTTTTGCCGATTAGATACAGAAAAATTTGGACTGGTAAAAGATATTACGGACAAGGAATATTATACAAACAGCTTCCACTATGATGTTCGTAAGAATCCTACACCATTTGAAAAACTGGATTTTGAAAAAGACTATCCTGCCTACTGTTCCGGTGGTTTTATTCACTATTGTGAATACCCAGTTCTTCAACAAAACCCGAAAGCACTTGAAGCAGTTTGGGACTATGCTTACGATAAAATTGGCTACCTAGGAACAAACACACCGATTGATCATTGCTATGCTTGTGGATTTGAAGGTGACTTTACTCCTACAGAACGTGGATTTGAGTGTCCAGAATGTGGCAACAGAGACCCTAAAACTTGTGATGTAGTGAAACGGACTTGCGGCTACTTAGGAAACCCTCAAGCACGCCCAATGGTTCATGGTCGTCATAAAGAAATTTCTTCACGTGTAAAACATATGAAAGAATAATTTAGAAAGCTAAGTTCTTTGGACAAGGCTATTAACTATTTCTTTCATCAATACCGGAGGAAGGAGAAACACACTTTCAACGGGTCTCCGAAACCTTCAGTTTTAGCAGGTTTCATGCATAGAAGTTGTTGAGAAACAAACGCAGTGGAGACCTTCGATTCTCCGTCCCGCTTATAGAGATTGTTGAGAGCGATACGTTCCTTTTGTTCCAACCCTTTATTAAGATTCTACGAGGGTGTACTATAACTTAGATAGTTATGTCCACTCTCCAGATTCTTATATTCTCTCCCCTGTCTTCTTTAAAAAGTGGACTAACGCTGATTATTCTAGCGCTATTTTTTTATGCCTAGAATATTTATTTTTACTATATTGTTAAAGAAAGAAGTTTTCCCTATGAATAATCCCCAACCCAAAGAATGGCTAGCAAAAGAATACAGTCAAAACTATATAGCTGACTACAAAGCCTTCAATTTTGTAGATGGCGAAGGTGTGAGAAATAGTTTATATGTGAGTGGCTGCCTATTTGCTTGTGAAGGCTGCTTTAATAAAGCCGTTCAAAATTTCCGTTATGGAAAACCCTTCACGAAAGAGCTGGAAGACCAAATTATCGAAGATTTATCTCATGATTATGTACAAGGATTGACCCTTTTAGGAGGAGAACCCTTTTTGAATACAGAGGTTTGCCTGCAAGTAGTGAATCGTGTACGTGCTACCTTTGGCGAACAAAAAGATATTTGGTCATGGTCTGGCTATACCTTCGACGAATTATTGCTTGATTCCGAAGATAAGCTGGAATTACTAAGTAAAATTGATATTTTAGTTGATGGACGATTTGAGCTTTCAAAACGTGACCTAAAGCTTCAGTTTAGAGGAAGCAGCAACCAACGAATTATTGATGTAAAAAAATCTTTTGCACAAAAAGAAGTGGTGCTATGGGATAAATGTCATGATGGAGAGCAAAGCTTTGAACAAATCAAAAAATCTGACTTTATCTAATAACTAAGTTACATTGTCCTTAGTTAGCAGTTGCTTTTTTCATTTATTTGATAAAAAAATAGACGAGATGACGGTCTTTGCCAGCTCATCTTTCGTCTATTTTTTTATCATCTATCACAGCACTCTAAAACAACGTACAATTTTTTATTTCCTTTCTTTTTCCCACAAAGGTAAGACAATATTTTCATATGACATTGGATCAAGGTTGGTTACGGTGACTCCTAATAATCGAATTCCTTTCTCAATTCCTAGTATCTCTTCCCAAATTAAACTTGCTTCATGAAAAAGCACTTCTTTTTTATAGACATATTCAGGAAGTGTTACCCGTTTTGTAATTGTTGTATAATCAGTATATCTTACTTTAAGAACGACTGTTTTCCCATGTTTTTGAACACGTCTCAAAGAATCCTCTACTTTTTCAGATAGCTGTCTAAGCTGAGTGAAAACCTCATCTTCTGTTAGTAAGGGGTTGCCATAAGTATGCTCTCGGCCAACTGATTTTCTGTCTCTCGTGACACTAACCGGAGAATCATGAATTCCTCGGACCTTTCGATACAAAGAGTAACCCATTTTACCAAAATGCTGAATCAAATCCATTTCACTTTGTTCATACAAATCTGCTCCAGTGAAAATCCCCATCTCATTCATTTTAGGGACCGTCTTTTTCCCTACTCCATGAAACTTTTCAATAGGTAACGCCGTTAAAAATCGTACTGCATCTTCTGGCATAACGACTGTCATCCCCTTGGGTTTTTGGTAATCTGAGGCAAGCTTTGCTATAAATTTATTGTAGCTGATTCCTGCAGAACAAGTAAGGTGCAGCTCTTGCCAAATATCTCGTTGAATCATTCGGGCAATCTTAATAGCTGATTTTGAGTCCACTTTATTTTCAGTAACATCTAGATAAGCCTCATCAATTGACATCGGTTCAATCATATCAGTATACCGATGAAAAATTTCTCGTATTTCCTTCGATATTTTACTATATTTTTCATGATTTCCGGGTTTGAAAATCGCATGAGGACACAATTCAAACGCTTTTTGCGCACTCATCGCAGAATGGATACCATACTGCCTAGCAATGTAATTAGCCGTTGTAACAACGCCTCTGCCTCCCGTATCGCTTGGATGTCTAGCAATAACTAAGGGGTGCCCTACAAGCTCTGGATGATCTCGCTCCTCCACTGCCGCAAAGAACGCATCCATATCAATATGAATAATTTTCCTTGAGGTATCATTTTTTAATGGAAAACGCATCTCTGCCACTGACTTCACCTTCTTTTTTTCGTTAATAAATCGTTTCTATCTACCAAACGACTATGCTCACTCTCCTCTATTATAGTACAAACATCCGTTCCCATACAATCATTTCGTTTAAAAATAAATCAAATCGAAAAAAAAGAAGCTCTCTAAAGTAAAGCTTCCTCTTCTCCGTTTCTTATTCTTCTAACCCATGGTACAAACGATAGACTTCTTGTTTTTTTATACCGTTCTCAACAGCTACTTCCTTAATTGCCGCCTTTGAAGAAAGTCCTTTTTGAATTTTTTGCTCAACTTGCTCTTTTAAGCTTCCTTCAGGTACACTATCTTTACTTTCGCTTCCATCATTTCCAGAGACGAGTAAACAGCATTCGCCTTTTAGTTCAGCTTCTTCCAGATACATAATTAGTTCATCTATCGTTCCTCTAAGGTATTCTTCATGAATTTTTGTCAGCTCACGACAAATCACCGCATTTCTTTGTCCACCAAACACCTCTTGCATATTCTTTAATGTCGCGGCGACTCGGTATGGCGACTCATAAAAAATAAGTGTGCAGTCTTGTTGCTTTAAGTCCGCCAAAGAAGAAGTCTGCTCTTTTTTCTTTCTCGGTAAAAAGCCATAGAATAAAAAGGGCTGTGGCAACAAACCAGAAGCAATGAGTGCAGTCATACCTGCAGTAGGACCTGGTAAGGAAACTACTGGAATTTTTTTTTCGATACAAGCCAAAACAAGCTCATGACCTGGATCACTGATCGATGGCATTCCTGCATCACTTACTTGTGCAATTGACTCACCAAGTAGTAATTGTTCCACAAGCTGTGGAACACGTTCTTTATAATTATATTCATGAAGACTTTTTTGTGTCACTTGTATATCAAAATGATTTAATAATTTTTGAGTGTTTCTAGTATCTTCACTTGCAATTAAATCCACTGATTTCAATGTTTTCACCGCACGAAATGTCATATCTTCTAAATTTCCAATAGGTGTTGGAACAAGATATAAAGTACCTGTTTCTTTTGTACCTTTAAAACTTTTTTGTTTGTTCATGTAGGAAATCCTTTCATTTTTTTAGAAGTTATCCACAAAACGGACTAGAAAGACTTACCTCTAACTGGTAAGTACGGTAGACCATCGAGCATGCTTATTCTAATTTACAACAATAAGAAGCCGGAACACAACTCCAAAAGTTCTGTCCTGACTTCCTTAAATCTTAATAAATGTCGGAAGATAAGTAACTCCTACTATTTTCGGAGCTAAATACTTCTGTTCTAACCACTCTGTCCTTACTTGTTCTTATCAACAAATTTATTTAATACTTTCTCGATAAATGACTTCAAGACAAAATGCACAAGGTTCATCATTCTCACGACGTGAACCATACAAATCGTAACAGACATGGAATCCTTCTTCATAGATTTTTTCCAAATTCATACGTGATTTTGACAGCGCCTGTTTAATCTTTTCAGAAGGAGCTTCTGCCACCTGATTTAGTTCTCTTAGATGTTCACGTAAGCGCTGGTTTTCCATCTCTAGCGTAGTATTTTTTTCAACAATTTCATGGAGACCCTCTTTCATCTCCATAAGCTCCGTTAACGTCTTGCGTAACTCTGCTTCTAATTGGTTCAAGCCATCATAAAGGGAACGCTTATCCATGAATCTCACCCACTTCAGCCATCGCTTCTTTCAACTCTTCATAATCATATTCAATAGGAGTTTCTTTTCCTGCTAAACGGACTTTAATTACTCGACTTAATAGGTTTAACCCTACTACCCGACCTTTTCCATCAGGAGTCGCAATTTCTTTTCCATAGTCAGGAAGCTCTTTTTTAGCTTGTTCGTATTCATCATTTTCATATTTTAAACAACACATTAAACGACCACACAAACCTGAAATTTTCGCTGGATTCAACGATAATCCTTGATCTTTTGCCATCTTTATAGAAACTGGAATAAAGTCTCCTAAAAAAGTGGAACAACATAGCTGACGCCCACAAGGACCAATCCCACCTAAAATTTTCGCTTCATCACGCACACCAATTTGACGTAGTTCAATTCGTGTACGGAAAATTCCAGCTAAATCTTTTACTAGCTCACGAAAATCAACACGCCCATCTGCTGTGAAATAAAAAATCATTTTACTGCGATCAAATGTATATTCTGCTCGAATTAACTTCATTTCTAACTCATGAAGACGAATCTTCTCTTTTGCAATCTTAAATGCATCCTTGGCATCTGCAATGTTTTGTGCTTCTTTGTTTAGCTCCTGTGCAGACGCTTTGTGTAAAATAGGTTTTAGCTCATCTGGTAAATCTTCAGGTTGAATTTCTTTTTTTGGAATCGCAACAGTTGCGATTTGCTTTGCCTGTTGTGATTCAACAAGAACTTTATCATTGTAAGCATATTCTGATTTCCCAGGAGTAAAATAATAGATATGTCCTGCTTCACGATAACGGACTCCTACCACTTCTACCATTTTCATCCTCCTTCATCCATTCATTAGTGAATCTATCTATAGATAATTCTCAATGCCAATTGCTCGGCTGTACTCTGAAAAGAAACATTCGTACTTAATTTTTGTTCTGCCTGTAAAATTAACTCCAATACGCGATTAACCTCAGAAATATCTTTGAGTACTCCGCCAGACGTTTTTTCTACTAGCAAACTCTGATAGAAAAATAAAAGCATCGCAAAAGACTCTGCTTGCTGTCCTTTTTCTTTAAAAACTTTTATTAGTTTTTTCTGTACATAAATAAATGCTTGAGGATCTTTTTCTTTCAGATAATTAAACCACTGTTGTACAGATTCCCTAGCTTCATTAAACCATTCATTTTGAGAGATTTCAACTGCTTTATCGAAACTATTTGTTAATGAAGATAAAAGTTTTGCACTCTGTTCACCAATCCCATTTTCGACTAATTTCTTTTGTAATAATTCTTTTGAGAGTGGTTGAAAATGTAAGATTTGACAGCGTGATTGAATGGTAGGTAAGATTCGTCCAACAGAATCTGTCTCTAAAATAGCGAGAAACATTCCTACAGGCTCTTCTAAAAATTTTAGTAAGCTATTTGCCGCACTGCTATTCATTTTATCGGAATCTTTAATAATAAAGACTTTTTGTTTTGTTTCAAATCCGCTTGTTGAAAATTCAGATTGGAGATTTCTAATCTGGTCTACTTTGATTGTTTGACCATCAGGCTCAATAACCTGAACATCGGGGTGCTCATTTCGCTGGATTCGCTGACAGTTGTTACACTGATTGCAAGGCTTTTGCGCCTGTAAATTGGTACAAAATAAGTGCTTGGCTAACCAAATACTTGCCTCATGTTTTCCTGTGCCTGCCTCACCTTCAAAAAGATAAGCATGGGCAAGACGCCCATGCTCAAAACTTTTTTGAAGTTGTGTAAACACAATCGGTTGATTTTCCTCTAAAAATTGTGTCTCTTCCATGATGTTCTCCTTAATATTGATGGAATCCTTCAACTGGAAGAACAAACACTGTTGCTCCACCAACTTCAACTTCAACTGGATAAGGAACTTGTCCGTCCATCGAAATATCTAACGTTACAGGTGTTGAAACATATTGTTTTCTTGACTGACAAGTTTTCTTGATTAACTCAAGTGTTTCTTCTACACGATCATCGTCAACCCCAATAATAAATGTACTATTCCCGGCTTTTAGAAAGCCACCTGTTGACGATAATTTTGTTGCACGAATGTTTGAATCAATAAATTCATTGGCTAAACGGTTACTATCCTTATCTTGAACAATAGCTAAAACAATTTTCATACTTTTCATCCTCCTATTGATTAAATTTTTCTGGATAACGGCTGACAACTGCTTGATAACAATCTTCTATTACATCTAGCAAACCTTGACGTGCATCGATTTTGGTAATACGTGTCGGATTTTCTTCGGCTAGTTTTAGATAGGCATGTCTTACTCTCTGGTGAAACTCTAATCCTTCTGAGTCAAGTCGATCCATTTGGTGCGAACGATGTTGAGCAATACGGCGTAGCCCTGTATCAGAATCAATATCTAAATACAAAGTGAAATTTGGGGTTAAGCCTTCCGTTGCAAACTCATTCATCTCAGCAATCGCAGCGACACCAATACGACGTCCTGCCCCTTGGTATGCAAGTGAGCTGTCTACAAAACGATCACATAACACAATTTTCCCCTCACTTAACGCAGGAAAGACTTTCTCCACTAAGTGTTGACGACGAGCAGCCGCATAAAGTAATGCTTCCGTTCGTTCATCCATTGCATCATTCTTAGGGTCTAAAATGACGTGTCGAATTTTTTCAGCGATGGCAATACCGCCAGGTTCTCTTGTTTTAATAATTGGTTGGTTCGTCAATGCTTGTAATCGAGGATACAGCTCTTCGATTACACTCGTTTTTCCTGCACCATCTGGTCCTTCAACCGTGATAAATAATCCGTTCACGTTTTTTGCCTCCATTTATCCTATCCAATACTCTTCTATTGTACTGGAAAACTTATTCAATTGAAAACTCATAACTCTCGGCGACCTTCAACCGCCTTTAATAATGTCACTTCATCTGCATATTCAATGTCGCTTCCAACAGACAGTCCATGCGCTAATCGCGTGACTTTAATCCCTGCTGGTTTGATTAAACGAGACAGATACATAGCCGTGGCTTCACCTTCAGTTGTTGCATTTGTTGCGATAATCACTTCTTTTACCTCATCATTGTGCAACCGCTGAATCAAAGGCGCAATGTTTATATCTTCAGGACCTGTCCCTTCCATAGGAGAAAGCACCCCATGCAAGACATGATACAATCCGTGAAATTCGCGCATTTTTTCCATTGCCATCACATCTTTTGGTTCCTCGACCACTAAAATCATACTTCTATCTCTAGTGGTATCTTGACAAATTTCACAAGGATCTTCTTCAGTAATGTTTCCACAAATACTACAAAAGTGTAAATCTCGTTTGACACTTAATAAAGATTTGGCAAATTCATTGACCACCTCATCTTTCATATCAATAGTATAAAAGGCGAGTCTTGTAGCAGTTTTTTGCCCAATTCCAGGCAATTTCATATAACTATCAATCAACTTAGCAATCGGTTCTGGGTATTGCATGGGCGTTTCTCCTTACGTTTGGTTATTCTTAAAATCCAGGCATTCCTTTTGTATATTTACCCATGGTTTGTTCTGTTTCTTTTTCGATTTTTTCTAGCGCGTCATTGACCGCCATAATCACAAAATCTTGAAGCATATCACTATCTTCTGGATCAATAATCTCAGGATTAATTTGAATATCCTTCATTTTTCTATCACCGGTAAACACAGCCTTTACCAGCTGGTTTGTCGCTTCTCCGATAAATTCTTTTTCATTTAACGTTTCTTGTGCTTTTACCATTTCTTTTTGCATCTTTTGTACTTGTTTCATCATGCCTTGCATATTTCCCATGCCTCGCATCATAATTCTTCACTCCTAGTCATCTATAATTGTAATTAATTCGGCACCAAAAATTTCTTTTGCTTTTTCTACCGCCACATCTTCTTGTGGGAGCTGGTCTTCTGGTGCCTCATCTTCTGGTGTAACAAATGTTTCATTTGGTTTGTCTGCGTGTCTATTCTGACTGACGTAGGAACGCCTGATTTCCGGCCAGCTTTCTCGCGTAATATACACCGGATTTGGAGAATAATTTGCAATCATTCTGCTAATCGTATTGCTTAGTGTTAAAGTAAGCTCCTCGTCTCCTGTCGCTTTTTGACAAACAATCTCATACTCAAACGCGATGACCAAGCTGTTAGGACCCGCAGCAACCGGCTCACTTGATTTCAGCATTGCTCGCTGGGTAACCGACATGGCCATTAACACATCATCCCACACGTTTTTAAGATTCAGCAAATCTGGTTTTGTTGCCTCAGATAAAACCTGAAACACACGCTCAGTGGGTACACGGAAACTTGCTTTTGATGTTTTTTGTTTTGCTTTTGGTGCGGCAGATTGTTCAGCTGCACCTGCATTTTTTGATTGTTTTAAGCTCTGTAATTCTTTTTGAAGTGCAAATACCTGTGCCTGAAGTTGCTGTACGGCAGCTGAATCAACCGGCTGAGGCGCACTATTTCCACTGGGAATTGCTTGAACAGCACCCGTTTGAGGTGTTGCTAATTTGACCGTAGCTACTTCTAAATAGATTGTTGCATTATTGGTAAAACGAACCTCATTTTGTGTCTCACTTAGAATCTGAATCATATAATAGATAGCTTCTGGTGTCACAGTTGCAGATAATTCTTTAAATGCCTCTGTCAAGTGCCCGGATTTTTCCGAAAGAAGCTGTGGTGCTTGTTGGTACATCAATAAGTCTCTACAATACAAAAGTAAATCCTCTAAAAAACGACGTGCTTCTTTTCCTTCAGAAAGAATTTGTTCTAAGTAAGTCAACGCCTGTTGAACTTCCTTATTCACACATGCACCAATGTACTGGTCCATCATCTCAAAAGTTAAGCTTCCTGTCACCTGCATCGCATTTTGTGTCGTGATAGTTCCATCACTAAACGAGATTGCCTGATCGAGAATACTTAATGCATCTCGCATCCCGCCCTCAGCAGCTCGTGCAATAATGTACAGTGCTTGTTCTTCATAAGAAATATCAATTTCCTTAAGAATATGGGTCAGATGGTCGACAATGTCTTGAGCATTAATTCGTTTAAAATCAAACCGTTGTGTTCTCGAAATAATCGTTAATGGAATTTTATGTGGCTCTGTTGTTGCTAAGATGAAAATCACATGTTCTTTTGGTTCTTCTAACGTTTTCAGCAAGGCATTGAACGCCCCTGTTGAAAGCATGTGGACTTCATCTATGATATAGACCTTGTAGGCAGCTTTGGTAGGAGCATAATTTGCTCGATCACGAATAAATCGGATTTCTTCTACCCCATTGTTACTTGCCGCATCAATTTCAATCACATCTTCTTGGCTACCTGCTGTAATGGACTGACACATCTCACATTCATTACAAGGTTCCCCATCTTTACTATTGGGGCAATTAATCGCTTTTGCAAAAATTTTGGCAGCACTTGTTTTTCCTGTTCCTCTTGGTCCTGTAAACAAGTATGCATGGGAGGTCTTTTTTTGTGTAATCGCGTTTTTGAGTGTTTGGGTAATTGCCTTTTGTCCCACAACATCATCAAATCGTTGCGAACGCCAGACACGATAGAGTGCTTGATAAGCCATAATGGACCCCTTCCTAAAAAAATTTCACTAGTACACATTATACGTGATTTATGAAAAAAAAACCACAACATGTAGGGATTCCTCAAAAAAAAGATACTTTCTTTAAGTTTCAAATTTCTTTCCTTTTTTTCTCAGTTTTTCCTAAAATCTTTTCCATTTGTCAGTCTTGCGACCTATCAGCAAATGATTTTGGTGTGCTATAATGTGACTAACATTAAAAATGATTTTAGGAGGAACTTTCATGGGAATTATTAAAGCAGCAACAAGTGCCATTGGTGGCGGATTAGCGGATCAGTGGATTGAAGTCATTGAACCAGATAATATGAGCGATACAACCGTTATGACAAAAGGAGTTAAGGTTCGCCGAGACGACCGACGCGGCTCAAATCGCAAAGGAACAGATGATGTAATTACGGATGGATCTGTTGTTCACGTCTATCCAAATATGATGATGCTTTTAGTCGATGGCGGAAAAATCATTGATTATACGGCTGAAGAAGGGTACTACACTGTGAAAAATGAGTTAGCGCCTTCTATGTTTAACGGATCATTAAAAGACGCTGTTTCTGAAACGTTCTCTCGTTTTAAATTTGGAGGGGTCACTCCTCAAAAACAACAAGTATTTTATATCAATCTCCAAGAAATTAAAGGAATCAAATTTGGCACACAATCTCCATTAAACTACTTTGATAATTTTTACAATGCTGAGTTATTCTTGCGTGCACATGGAAATTATTCTATCTCTATCGTTGATCCTATTTTATTTTATACAAATGCGATTCCAAAAAATAAAACGCAGGTAGAGTTAGATGATATTAATGAACAATATTTAGCTGAATTTTTGACGGCCCTTCAATCGGCCATCAATCAGATGTCTGCAGATGGACAACGGATTTCACATGTTTCATCAAAGAGTATGGAGTTAAGCAAATACATGTCTGATGTCCTTGATGACAGCTGGAGAGAACTGCGAGGAATGGAAATTCTCTCTGTAGCAGTCGCTAGCATTTCTTATACTGACGATTCCATGAAGCTTATCAATATGAGAAATGAAGGGGCAATGCTTGGCGATCCTGGCGTTCGCGAAGGGTATGTACAAGGCTCTATTGCCCGCGGAATGGAAGCTGCTGGAAAAAATGATGCTGGTGCCATGACTGGATTTATGGGGATGGGCATGGGCATGAATGCAAATGGTTCTTACTTAACTCAAGCATCTCAAAATAATCAACAAGCACAGCAAACACAACAAGCACAGCAAAACGCTTCTTCTACTCCTGACACATGGACATGCAGTCAATGCGGCACTGAAAACACAGGGAAATTCTGTACAAACTGTGGCACGCCAAAACCTGTGGTATCTTCTGGTCTTCAAATGAAATGTAATGAGTGTCATGAAATAGTTGATTTAGGAAGCGGGATTCCAAAATTCTGTCCTCATTGTGGCAAACCTTTTGTTGGCGTGCCTCTTGACTAGGGAAAGGAAACAATGAAAATGGATGTTCTTACACACAAATGCCCAAATTGCGGCGGCCCATTAACCTTTGATCCAAAAGATCAGAAATTTCATTGTGACTTCTGTTTAAGTATATTCACGGAAGAAGAAGTGAGTGAATATGAAGAAAAGCAACGTGCAGCAACTGCTGTCGGTGACACGTCTCAGCCTGAAATGACAGAAGCAGGTGCAAAAACAGCTGAGGAGTCATTTGAAAACGCGACAGGTCAAAAAGAGCATGCAACAATGGAGCTCTTTACCTGTCCAAGCTGTGGTGCTGAGATTGTAACCGACGCGACGACTGCGGCAACTTATTGTTATTATTGCCATAATCCGGTAGTTCTGTCTGGTCGTTTAAGCGGAGAGTTCCTGCCAGAAAAGGTTCTCCCTTTTGCTGTAGAAAAAGAAGAAGCAGTTGAAAAATTTTTGTCATGGACAAAGAAAAAATGGTTTATTCCAAAGGACTTTTTTGATAAGAGTCAAATTGACAAACTGACCGGTGTCTATTTTCCATACTGGACAGTGGATGCAGATGTATCAGGACAATTATCCGCAAATGCTACCGCTGTTCGTATATGGCGTGTAGGCGATATTGAATACACTGAAACAAAACAGTTTCAAGTATTCCGTAAAGGAGTACTTTCCTTTAAAGAGTTGATTAAAAACGCCTTATCAAAAAACACTCAGCAAAAAATGGTGGAGCAAGTTCAGCCGTTTCCTTTAGACAAAGCCATTGATTTTAAAAGCCAATATTTAGCGGGCTTCCAAGCAGAAAAAAGAGATATCGAATATCTAGCCATCCGTGATACTGTAGAAAAAGAAATTCATTCCTACTCTGAAAATTTGTTGAAAGAAACGGCTACAGGCTACACCACTTTAACAAGTGTTAATACAAATATTTCTATCAATGAGGAAAAAAATCACTATGTTCTCCTTCCTGTTTGGCTGGTTACCTACCGCGGTAGTCGTCAATCTGACAAAATCTATTATTACGCAATGAATGGACAAACAGGGAAAGTTAGCGGCGTCCTTCCAATGAGCTATAAAAGATTGGGGCTTGCAACTGCTGGACTATTTACACTTTTAACTCTCTTATTTATGTTAGGAGGTTACTTTATATGAGAAAAATGACTGCGAACGCTAGAGTGTTTCCACTCTTCTTAGCTGGTCTTTTCCTCCTTCTTTTCTTTGGTTGTTCTACTGGATTTGCCGAGACAGTTACAATAGATGACCGGGCAGGTCTTTTCTCAGAAGAACAAATTCAAACACTTCAACAAGAAGCTGCCAAGATAGACGAAAAAATCAAAGGACGGACGTTTATTGTTACTACAACGGAGTATATTCAAAGCCCGGAAAAATTTTCTGATCAGTATCTGCTCAAAGCGATAGGGCCAGATGAAAACGGCTCAGTTCTTCTACTTGATATGGGGAATCGTGATCTTTATGTCTCAACTTCAGGAAATATGATTGACTATGTGACGGATTCCAGAAAAAATTCTATGTTAGATGACATTCAAGAGGATATGCGCAGTGCCAGCTATTTTAATGCGGCTGAAATCTATTTCTCCAACTTATCGACCTTTGTTGATAAAGGGGTTCCTGGGGGACATTATCGAGTTGACCGAGACACTGGAAAAATTACTCGTTATAAAACACTAACCATCCTAGAAGCAATCATTGCTCTTGTTGCAGCTCTCATCCTCAGTGGAGTATTTTTCGTTCTGATGAAACTGAAATATCAGTTGAAATTTGGGACCTATAAATACCCTTACAAGGAAAAGTCCTCTTTACAATTAACTGATCGAGAGGATAAATTAATTAACTCTTTTGTCACTACCAGAAGAATTCCTAAGCCTAGTAATAATGGCGGAGGCGGTGGTGGCGGAAGCACCACTCATTCCTCTGGCGGAGGAACATTTGGCGGAGGCGGGCGAAGCTTCTAACCAAAATACCTTGAAATGGATAAATTACTTTGCTATAAACATAGCGACCGCCCAAAGTTAGTAGTCTAACTTTGGGCGGTCGCTTCATTCTTTTCAAATAAGCTTGGCTTTTACAAACTAGTCTGTCACTTGAAGTAAGTCGTACTGTGACTGATACAAGTGATGATATAGTCCTCTTTGCGCCATTAACTCATCATGTGTCCCTGCCTCAGCAATACGTCCACCCTCCACGTAGAAGATTTGTGAACTATTTTTGATTGTTGATAGTCTGTGAGCAATGATAAAGGAGGTTCTTCCTTTAAGAAGCTGTTGTAATCCTTCTTGTAGTAATTCCTCTGTTTTGGTGTCTATACTTGATGTAGCTTCATCTAAAATCAAGATCTTGGGATCAGCTAGTAATGCACGGGCAAAGGAAATAAGTTGACGTTGTCCTGCAGAAAGGGTACTTCCTCGTTCCTCTACCACTGTGTGATAGCCGTCTTTTAAATCCTTAATAAACTCATGAGCACGAACTACTTTTGCAGCTTCAATGACCTCTTCTTCTGTGGCATCCAATTTTCCATAGCGAATATTATCTAAAATCGTTCCAGAAAAAACGAAGGTATCTTGAAGCATCACACCCATTTGCGTTCTCAACGATGAAAGGGTTACTTCTCGAACATCAAATCCGTCTACTTTTACACTTCCCTCATTTACATCATAAAAACGGCTGAGCAAGTTGATAATAGTTGTTTTTCCTGCCCCTGTAGGACCAACCAAGGCGATACTTTGTCCCTGGCTAATGTGGAAACTCACGTCATTTAGAATATTCTTACCTTCTTCATATCTGAAAGTAACATGCTCAAAATCAACCGTCCCTTTAATAGAAGGCAATATCTGTGCATCTGGTTCATCTTGAATGTCTGGTACTTCATCCATCGTTTCAAAAATACGTTCCAGATAAGCCGTCGCTGTAATTAATGAATTATAGAAATTACCAATGTTGATTACTGGATTCCAGAAATTATTAATATAGCCAATAAAGGCAATCAAAGTCCCTGTGGTTACATCCACACCCAGCTGGCGAATCCCAACGAAATAAATCAAACAGGTAGTCATCACTGAAATATTTTGAACTCCCGGCCACAAAAGAAATTGAACTTTGACAGCCTTCATCCAAGAGGTTCGGTATTCTTCACTCACTTCATTAAAAATCTGATAATTTTCTTCCTCTCGAGCAAAAGATTGAGTAATCTTAATTCCAGAGATACTTTCATGAATATAGGCATTCAAGTTGGACTGCTTATTACTTAGCACCTGATATGCTTTTCGTTGCTTGTTTTTAATGACCATCACCATCACAAACAATATAGGTAACAGCAATAAACTATACAATGTTAGTTTCACGTCAATAAAGAACATAAAAACTAACGTGATAATCACATTAAAGATATCTGAAATCAGATTGATTAGACCATTACTCAACAAATCGCTTAGCGTATTGATATAGTTTACGACGCGAATCAAAATTTTCCCGTGCGGACGATTGTCAAAATAAGAAAATGGCAAGCGTTGCAGATGTTCAAAAATTGAATAGCGCATATCTTTTAGGATGTCTTGACCAATTTCAGTAATTGCGTAAATACGGTATCTCATACACCAGCCAATCACAAGCAGTGAAATCAAGAAAAACACGCTCAGCTGCATAAGTAACGTAAGGTTTCCTTGGGGAATAACCTCATCAATTGCAATTTTTGTAAAATAAGGGCCTAACATTCCTGCTACGTTTGCCAAAATTATGACAAACAACGCTTTTAATATAGGCGATTTGTAGGGTTTAACATATTGCGCCAATCGTTTGTAATGAGACCAGTTAAACTCCTGCTCCAATTCCTCATCTACGTCAAATTTATTACGTGCCATCTAGTTCACCTCCCCATTTTCAAGACCTAGTTGCTTCTGGTACACTTCATAGTACAACCCTTTTTTCTCTACTAATTCTTTATGGGTTCCTTGTTCAACTACCTGCCCTTTTTCCATCATCAGAATTAAATCTGCTTCTCGCACAGAAGAAATTCTATGGGCAATAATGAATGTTGTTTTCGCCTCTGTTAATGCCGTTAACTCACGTTGAATTTTTGATTCTGTTTCCATGTCCACAGCTGAGGTTGTATCGTCTAAAATTAAGATAGATGGATCTTTTGTTAATGCACGGGCAAGCGAAATCCGTTGTTTTTGTCCACCTGACAAACCTACGCCTCGCTCACCAACAATCGTTGCATAGCCCTCTGGCATACGAGAAATAAATTCATGAGCATCCGCAATTTGTGCCATTCGCTGCACATAACTTTCATCAGCAAACGGATTTCCAAAGGCAATGTTATCCTCGATGGTATTCGAAAATAAGAAAACATCCTGCATAACCATTGAAATATTTTCCCGCAGTTGACGTACGGGATAGTCCTTCACATTTTTCCCATCAATTAATACTTCCCCCTGAGTTGGATCATAGAATCGTCCTACCAAGTTGACAAGGGTCGTCTTTCCTGAGCCTGTTTCCCCTAAAATACCAATCGTTTGCCCCGGACTGATTTTAAATGAAACATCTTTTAATACTTGAGTATGCGGATCATCTGAAAAGTGGAAAGACACGTGTTTGAATTCAACAAAGCCTTTCACTTTATCTTCATGTTCTTTTAAAACCACTGGAATTTGCGGCTCTGTATTCAACATTTGACGAATCTTAATACAAGCAGCCGAAAAACGTTGAACGTCATTAATTAACCAGCCACTCATTCTCATCGGTTGGTTTAACATCCATAAAAAACCATTGAATGCAATTAGATCGCCCAAGGTCATCTTTCCTTGAATGACAAACAGTCCGCCTAAAATTAAAGCTATTAAATTCAGACTTCCTGCCAATCCATCCAACCAAGGAAGATACTTTCTTGAAATTTTTGCAGATTCCATATTTCTCTTCTTATAGTCCTCGTTATGCTCATTAAATTTTTCGATTTCAAATTCTTCACGAGCAAATGCCTTCACTACCCGATTTCCTCCAATATTTTCTTCTACCATTGAGTTTAATCGGGAAAAACTTTCACGAATTTCAAAAAAGACCGGATGTGCTTCTTTTGACATACGTTGTGTTAAAATAAAAATAAACGGTGTGACTGCCACTAATGCAAGCATCAGCTGCCAGTTAATTGTTGCCATGACCACAACAGCTGTAACAAACCATAAAACACACTCTAAAATATTGTAGACAACCCATGAAACGAAATGACGAATCGCATCCGTGTCTCCAGTCATTCGTGCCATGATATCCCCTACACGTGTGTGGTTAAAGAAGTCAAAATCCAGCTCTTGCAGCTTTTTATACATGTCCTGACGCAGCTCATAGAGCGTATTTTGACCTATTCGTTCAAACAGCATTTGGTAGAGGTACCGAATAATCGTTCGAAATAATGTAATCCCTATCATTAATGCCAAAAATGGAACCAAAAGGCCTGGTTGATTGCCATCAATTACTTTGTCAACAATCTCCCCTGTAATTAATGGATTAATAACAATCAAAATCGCATTTACTACTAAGAAAATAATGGCTAAAATCGCTTTACTTGAATATTTTTTTGCGTATTGCCAAATCCATTGATAATTACTCATTGCTCATCCCTCCTACAATAAAAAAACATAAATTTCCTAAATGATTATTTATCAAATCGTGTACTAGCTTACCGTCAATTTAATGGAAAAGAAATGGTTATTCTTACTCGTTTTGATGTACAATATTACTAGATAACAAGAAAGGGCTTACGATTATGGGCTATACAAATGCACAAATATTTAATCCAGAAATTATTTACGCTTTCGACCCGTGGAATCAATCCGGAAACGTTGGAAATATTCATCACCATGACTTTTTAGAAATCAGTATTGTTCTGGAAGGAGAAGTGAAATACACTATCGAAGAAGATGAAATCCATATTGGGGCAGGTCGCATTATGCTCTTTAATCCTGGTGTAAAACACGGAGAACGCCAGCCAGAGAATACCTACTCACATCAGCTGCATATTGGTTTATCTAATATTTCATTAGATGGTCTTACGAGAAACCATTTTCCTAATAAAAAGGCTCTCCTTGATTTAGGTGAATATCAATGTGAGTTTTTAGATAAAGCTTGGCGGTTAACCAGAGAATATAATGAAGAAAAACCCGAATTTCAACTAATGGTTAAAGCTTTGATTATTGAAATGCTTGTATTAATTCTTAGAAGTTTAGAAAAAGAGCAAGGAAGTACCGTTACCTTAGAGCTCTCAAAAACAGCAAAAAGAAAGCAAAACATTGTTAATCACGCCATCTATTATCTCGAAAATCATCATAACCAAGAGATTACATTAGAACAGCTAGCGGAGCTTCTTTATGTAAGTCCGACACACCTGTCTAAAATATTCAAAGAGGCAACCGGTGTCAGCCCAATTAATTATCTAATTCAAGTGCGATTAAAGCATGCAAAAGAACTCCTGCAAAACGATCAGCTAACCATTCGAGATGTTGCACAAGCAGTTGGCTATCAGGACGCTTATCATTTCAGCAAATTGTTTAAAAAATATTATGGAGTCTCTCCTTCTCAAATTGAGAAAAAGTCACTGGTGTAATGAATGGCTCAGTTTACCTATTGAAAAAATAGCCTACCAGCGAATAATTTCGCTGATAGGCTTCGTTTGATATTCGGGGAGAAACTTCTTTTGTTCCCAAGCTTAAGAGCTGGCAAGAACCAGAAGCGCCAATTCTAGCATCCTTTTTTTCTGACTATTTCTTCCATAGAATAGAAGGCTATTTAATCAACGCTACTTCTAGTCCTACTAATTTTGCCCAGGTAAGCACTTGGTCTGTAGTTAGAGCTAAGGACACCACTGTATGATGACCCCCACCTGCTTCTATCCATGCTTGTACGCCGTCGTGGAAATTTGGCTTCACTTCCCAAAGAACACGTGCAACTGGCAAGTTTGGCGCTTCTTCTGTTGGTTCAAAGCATGACACTTCATTGACTAAAAGCTTATAGTGTGTGCCAAAATCAGCCATGGAAACCACGACACCCTCGCCTGCTTTCCCATCAAAAACTAAACGAGCTGGATCTTCTCTATCCCCCATAGATAACGGTGAAACCACGACTCTCGGTTTTGTTTGAGCTAACGTGGGATCTACCTCCATCATATGTGATTGTAAGATGGCTTCTTTTCCAGCCGCCAATTCATACGTATAATCCTCCATAAACCCTGTCTCTTTATTGTGAGACATGATTTTAAGTAAACGATCAATCGCCGCAGTCTTCCAATCCCCCTCACCAGCAAATCCATAGCCTTCTGCCATCAAGCGCTGAACCGCAAGCCCCGGTAACTGCTGCATGCCGTACAAATCTTCAAAGTTTGTTGAAAAAGCAGAGTAGCCACCCGCTTCTAAGAATCGACGTAAACCAATTTCTTGTTTTGCTTGCACCTTCACATGATCTTCCCATGTTTTTTGGTCGTAGCTTCCATAATCAAAATCATAAAGCTCCTTATAGATAGCAAATGTTTGTTCTACTTCTTCATCACTTACTGCATCAATTACTGTTACCAGATCCCCAATGCCAAAATAATCGACCGTCCAGCCAAATTGAATTTGTGCCTCTACTTTATCCCCTTCGGTTACAGCGACATTTCGCATGTTATCACCAAAGCGAGCAACTTTAATCTCAAAGCTTTCATTATAAGCAACTGCTACATCCATCCAATCTGCAATCTGCTTTTGAACTTCCGGACGCTCCCAGTAGCCCACAACAATTTTGTTTTGTTTGTTTAAGCGAGCATTGATAAATCCATATTCACGGTCACCATGAGCCGACTGATTCAAATTCATGAAATCCATATCAATTGTTTTCCAAGGAATACTTTCGTTGTATTGTGTTGCTAAATGAAGGAGTGGCTTTTGTAGAAGCTTCGTGCCACGAATCCACATTTTCGCTGGAGAAAAGGTATGCATCCATGTGATAACGCCTGCTACTTCTTCACGATAATTAACTTCTTTCATAATTTTTGTAATGGTATCTGGTGTAACTGCCAGCTCTTGCAAGACAATTGGGTAAGGTAAGCTCTTACTATTATTTAAGCTTTCTACCAATTTTTCTGCATGATTTTTCACTTCTTGCAGTGCTTCTTCTCCGTATAGGTGCTGAGAACCTACTACAAACCAAAATTCTTTTTTTGCTGTATTTAACATTTCTATCTCTCCTCGTAAACTATTAGTTTTGACCGTAATATGCATCTTTTCCATGTTTTCTTAAATAGTGTTTATCTAAAACTCGCTGTGGTAATTCTTCTGCATAGGAATTTAGTTGTCGTGCAACAAAATTCGTCTTGCAGACTTCATCTAAAACGACCGCATTCATCACTGCACTACTTGGAGTTTTTCCCCAAGTGAACGGCCCATGCCCATGTAACAGAACTCCTGGCACTTCTAACGGATCAATTTCTCGTTCTTTAAAGGTTTCAGCAATCAGCTCACCAGTTTCAGCTTCATACCCTCTATCAATTTCTTCTTGTGTTAAAAATCGCGCGCAGGGAACTGTTCCATAAAAGGTATCTGCATGAGTCGTACCCATCGCAGGAACATCTAAACCCGATTGTGCCCAAGCAGTTGCCCATGTAGAATGTGTATGCACAATCCCTCCAATCTCAGAAAATCTTTGATACAAAACTGCATGTGTTGGTGTATCAGAAGAAGGATTCAATTTACCTTCCACTACGTTTCCTTGTAAATCGCAAACCACCATATCACTTGCCTTCATATTGTCATAGCTTACGCCACTGGGCTTTATAACAAACAGTCCTTGCTCTCGGTCAATCCCGCTGACATTTCCCCATGTGTATTTAATTAATCCTTGTTTTGGAAGTTCAAGATTCGCTTGAAATACTTCTTCTTTCAATTGCTCTAACATCGCCTGTTCCTCCTTTAATTTAAAAAGTCTACCGCAGCCTGTTCAATGGCCAACCCTTTTTTATAACGTTTGATAAATGTTTCAAATCCAGCAATATCCTTGTCATCAGGGGCAATCTCCACACCTGTTTCTCCACGGAAGACCACTTCATTTAAATAATCTGACAACGTTTGACCTGCTTGTTTTTCTCGTGCATATTCTGCTAACAAGGCAATTCCCCACGCGCCTCCTTCTCCTGCCGTTTCCATAACGGACACTGGTGAATTCATCGCAGCAGCCATGATTCTTTGTCCCACTTCTTTTGTTTTGAATAAACCGCCATGTCCGAAAATCTTATCAATTTGGACTTGTTCCTCTTTACCTAAAATATCCATGCCAATCTTCAATGCACCAAGTGCTGAAAATAAATGGGTTCTCATAAAATTAGCCAAGGTAAAATCGCTATCTGGTGTCCGGACAAACAACGGCCGACCTTCTTTTAGTCCAGTAATATTTTCTCCAGAGTAATACCCAAAAGACAATAAGCCACCACCGTCATCTTCACCTTTTAGTGCTTGGATAAATAAGGTTTCAAATAAATGGTTCATGTCTACACTCATTCCCATTGCCTCCATAAATTCGGCAAACAGCTTCACCCATGCATTGATATCAGAGGAACAGTTATTGGCGTGAACCATCGCAACAGCTTCCCCAGAAGGAGTTGTTACCAAATCAATTTCCGGATGAACCGCTTTTAATTGGTTTTCCAACACAATCATCGCAAACACAGAAGTTCCTGCAGACACATTTCCTGTCCGTTTTGCCACGCTGTTGGTAGCTACCATTCCTGTTCCTGCATCGCCTTCAGGTGGACAAACAATCGCTCCCGCTTCTAATGAGCCTGAAAGATCCAACATCCTGGCTCCTTTTTCCGTCAATACCCCAGCCTCTTCCCCTGCAGATAAGACGGTAGGTAAAATTGCCTCTATCTTCCATGGATAGTGATTTTTTTCTATTTTTTGAGTAAATTGTTGAAGCATCTTCTCATCGTAAGTGCTTCCATCTTCACCAATTGGAAACATGCCAGACGCATCACCAACACCCAGAACTTTTTTTCCTGTTAACTGCCAATGAATGTACCCTGCAAGCGTAGTTAAATAATCAATCTGCGGCACATGTGCTTCCTCATTTAAAATAGCTTGGTAAAGATGGGCAATACTCCAGCGTTGAGGAATATTAAATTCAAATAGCTCTGTTAACTCTTTTTCTGCTTGTTCAGTTATCGCATTTCGCCATGTCCGAAATGGAACAAGGAGTTTTCCCTCCTTGTCAAATGCCATATACCCATGCATCATAGCGCTAATGCCAAAAGAGCCAATTTTTTTCAGAACAAGGCCATAGCTTGAAAACACTTCTGCTGCCATTTCTCGATAGCTTGTTTGAAGACCCTTCCATATCTCGTCAAGTGCATATGTCCAAATACTGTCAATCAGCTGATTTTCCCACTCAAAACTTCCAGAAGCAATCGTTTGATGAGTTGAATCAATTAATACAGCTTTGATTCTTGTAGAGCCCAATTCAATCCCAAGTGACGTTCTTCCGTTTTGAATATCCTCAATTATCTGTGCTTTATCCGTCAATTCAGTTCCTCCTTCAATTTTTCTCTATATAAAACAAAAAATTCTTTCTGCTAAAAACGATTTTGTTATCGCTTTCTACAAAAAGAATTATAAATTATTTGTCCGTACATGTCAATGAAGTTATAAAAAATGTACGCATATATCAATGGAGTTTTTGGACAGATTCTCGTAGGACTAACTGTGGGTCATAATAAATATTCTTTTTCATTTCCGAAGTTTCAATTGCCTGAATAATCCATTTGGCAGCGTCAATTCCCATCAATTCTTTTGGATGCGTCACTGTTGTTAAAGAAACTTCACCAATCAAGCTCAGATAGGAATCATCTTCCCCAATAATTGAAAAATCATTCGGTACATGATAACCTTTATTTCCAAGCTCCTTCACCATACGATTTGCTATTTCATCGTTGTAGCAAACAATTCCCGTTGGCTTTACTTCCTCTTTTAAGATCGCTTCTACTGCACTTTTTGCCACTACCTCTTTGGTTTCAGTTGTATAGGTAAAAAGCATCTCTGAACGCATGGGCATTCGGTAGGTTTCATGGGCTTTTATGAAGCCTTTCATTCGGTATTTGCCTTGTAAATCATCAATTTTAGTGATTAGTGCAAGCTCTTTATGTCCGTTTTGAATCAAATATTCCGTAGCAATCAAGCCAGCTTTCGTGTCATTCACACATATATGCGGAGTATCCATCTCTTCATAATAAGCATTAATCATAACTATCGGGATATTCCGTTCTTTAAATGATAGATATAGTGCTAAATTAGGATTGAACTGGTTGCTTTTTGTCGGCTCAACAATCAAGCCTTGAACGCCTTGTTCCAACATTCTTTCAAGACATTCTTTTTCCTGAACTGGATCATTATTTGTACTTGCCAGCAGCAACGAGTAGCCTTTTTTTCTTAATTCCTGTTCAATCCCCCGAATAATCGCTGGAAAAATATAATCAGATAAGTAGGTTGTAATCACCCCGATTGTCTTTTTTCCACCTATTCGGACATCTGTTTGAAATGCATCATCTACATAAGTCCCTGATCCTTTTTCTTTCCTCAAATATCCTTCATTAACTAATAGGGCAATTGCCTGTCTTACGGTGTGACGACTTACTTCATAGTCTTTTTGCAACTGTAATTCAGGAGGAATGACTGAACCTACTGTATACTCATTGCTTAATATTTTTGAGCGAATTTCATCCGCAATTAGTTGATATTTTGATTTCATATTGAACGCTCCTTAAAATTTGTACGTACATTTAGTATAGACGGTTTTCTTTCTGCGCTCAAGAGAAGAATGTTTTTTATTATTTATAGAGGAATTTAAAAAAATGAGCAGAATATTTTCTACTCACTTTTTTACTTATCCTTATTTTATGACGTTGCCTATTACGCTGACTTTTCTTGTAGGTGCTTTCTTTTTATCGTAATCGCTAATTTTCCGTATATTCAGGGAACCAAACACGCAATTCATTTTCGCCACGATTGCCCCACAAATGATAGGGGATTAGCGTTAACTGTGCAGGGCTTGTTTCTTCTTTGTCTGACACAAAGTTGTAAAGAGCATCCGTCTCCCAATTTTTCACTTTTTCAGCAGAAACAACAAGTTGAAGCGTTTCTGGTAACACACTCGCATTCTTCGTTAACTTTGCCTTTGAAATACTCGCCAAACGAACTCGGTAAGAAAATAACATCGAGTTATCTCTTCCCTCTCCGCAATAAACAAATGGCCCTCTTTGAATAGCTAACAGTTGGCTGTTCGTCCATAGCTTAGGGTTGCTGCGAATCGCTAAAGTAGGTTGTTCAAAAGAGGCTTGAATGCGCGTCTTTTCATCCATTTGGACAATAAAATAGTCCGCTGTCTCTTCAACTGTCGCTTCAGTATGCATCTGCATATTTTTTGCCCATGAGGGTTTACGAATAAACAGCTTTCCTGCGCCATTATCTACTTCAATGCAAAGCTGGTTTTCATAAGGAAATGCTGTTTTTTGCTTAATGCGCACGCCTTGTTCTGTTGTTAACTGACTAGCAACAAATAAATTCAGGTAGACATTCTCCTCGTCTTGTGTATACACATATTTTTGAAGTGAGCTAATCAGACGAGCAAAATTAGGCGGACAGCATGCACAACCAAACCAATCAGGACGTGTCGTTTTAACATGACCCTTTCCTGGATTATGACGACAGCTGTCTGGATGAATTTCCAGAGGATTCACATAGAAAAAATGTTTACCATCTACAGAGGCTCCAGATAATACACCGTTATATAATGCGCGCTCTAAAACATCCATATATTCTTTCTTAGGATTTATTTTGAACAGCTCATACGCGAAGTAAACAAGTGCAATAGATGCACAGGTTTCGCAATACATAGTGTCATTGGGCAAGTCGTACGCCCCCGTAAATGCCTCTCCATGAACCGTCGAGCCTACACCTGCTGTAACATACATTTTTCTTTTTGTCACATCTTCCCAAATTCTCTCACAAGCAGCTAAGAGTTCATTATCGTTGGCATGATTCGCAATTTTTGCCATTCCCGTTGCCATATAAAGCATACGAACAGCATGACCTTGTGCAATCTGCTGATTTTTTGGCTGTTCATTTGCTTGTAAATAGGCTGGGTCAATCACCGGCTTCTCATCAGAAAGTCCTTCATCAAGATTTCGTTTCACTTCATTAGCATAAAAATGAGGGTTGCTCCCTCGAATATCTGTGAAAAATGCTGCAAGTGTTAAATATTGTTTGTCTTGTGTATGTTCATAGAGCCGGACAAGCGCCAACTCTATCTCCTGATGACCATCAGCACCGTGAATTTTTCCTTCTTCATAACCAAAGTGAACCTGAATATTTTCAACTACTCGTTTGGCAATTTCCAAAAGGGACTGTTTTCCTGTTGCTTGGTCATAAGCGATTGCTGCCTCAATTAAATGTCCTGCACAATACAGTTCATGGCTAAAATAGAGCATTCGATAGGCTAGCTTCGGGTTTTTAATTTGAAAGTAGGTGTCTAAGTAGCCATCTTCTGCTTGCGCTTTTCCGATTAATTCAATGACTTCATCAGCAAGTGTCTCTAATTCATTATCTGGCTGATTGATTAGGCTGTAGCCAACTGCTTCTAACCATTTATAAACATCACTATCTTGAAATATCCATCCAAAATGCTCTCCTGATTTCAGTCCTGCGGCAATCCGAAAATTTTCTAATGCATGACTTTTACCCGTAGGTAGCGTATCATCTGCTCTTTCTGCTTGGACATCAACAGTAATGGCATCATTTAGTACCTCGTATTGATAAGGAATGACTGTTTCCTTTACTAAAGCTTGATAGTTTTTCCAAAATGTATCTGATAGCTTGACTGAATTCAACGAAAATTCTTGTAACATATCCATTCTCTCCTTTATGGTAGACAAATACTAGTTCATATTTTTATAATTGCCTTTCTTTTATAAAAACGTTATCATTTAGGTTGAGTTTATTATATAATTCATTCAATTTATTGTCGTTAGAAAAAAAGATAGATATAGAGGATAAAAGCTAGTTATAGGAAAGGAAAATGTTCATGTTTGAACCGACTAATTATGTAATTGGTCACACAGGACCCATTACATTTGAGCTTGCTGGAAAGTTTTTTTCAGAGATTCCTTGGCAGCACTTACCTAGGGTCAACCATAATTACGAATTGTTTATCGGAATAAAAGACACGCTGCACTTACTAATTGAAGGAGAAGTCCTTGCTGTAAAACCTGGGGATGTGTTACTGATTCCTCCTTACACTTCATTTTCTGGACAGCAGGAATCCCCTGGCGGTCTATCTTTTTATTGGCTGCATTTTCTAGCACCCGCTTCCCTTTTTTCTATTCAGTCTTTTGACCGGCTACAGAAAACTAAGCTAGAGTCAGCATTTGTTTGGCCGCTTTACGCTGAGGGGCTAGCTTCCACTAATGAGCTGATTTTATTCCAACAATTAATTCTCGCAATGAAACACAGTGTTTGGCAGCCAGAGCTTTTGGATTCATTTACAAAAACATTACTGCTTAGCTTATCTGCAACCACCAAGCAGTCACTTTTGACTACCAGCAAATCACAAGAAAATCATTTGATAGGGTTTGTCACAGACTGGCTGCAAAAAAACTATGCCCAGCCAATTACTGTACAGGAAACGGCGAATAATTTTGGCTACAATAAAGCCTATCTCTCTCATCTTTTTTCAAAAACAATGGGAACAACCATGACCAGCTATCTGCAACAGCAAAGAATGGATAAAGCAAAAACATTATTGCTTGAAAGTCCCAAAACAATTAAAGAAATCGCACAAGACGTCGGATTTCAAGATGAAAAATACTTTTCGAGATTATTCAAGAAAATGGTTTCCGTCTCACCAACAGATTATCGAAGAAAATAAAAAAGACGAGGAGTGTGGATTATAACTCAAATAGTTATAATCCACACTCCTCGTATCCTACAGCAAAAACAAAAAGCAATGCCATTCTCTTCTCCGCAACCTTCCATCCTTTCTTTCCCTTTTTTCCCTTTGTTCCATGGAATTCCACGAAGTCAGTATCTATCTTTCTTTTAGTGTCACTCCACGACTACATAAGACCAGTTAAATTCTTTTAACCTTTGAGCCATTATTTGTTACAAACCTCTTTTTACGTAACGGATGCACCAAAAACAGCCCAGCTATCCCGTCCTTTTGGCATGCAACTGTGCACATTTTTCTTTGTTTCTTTTGTTAAGCTTATTTGCATTCATCTTTTTTCCCAAAAAAACAGATTCCGCTACCTGTTATTCCGCTAATATACAGCTGTTTTTTTACTTCTTGCTTATAGGTTATATACGTACTTTCAGTTTTCTCCAACCACATAGTGATATCAGCAATCCCTTCGGATTTTTGAACATCAGCCTGCGAAAACAAGACGATTTCCCATGCTCCTTGTAAGTGCTCAAGTTTAGCTGGTACTTTTTCTATGCGACCTGTGTATTCATAAGGTGTTGTAACTGGCCAACCATTTGATAACCAAAACAAGGGTCGAACTTGTAAGAAAAACTCGTCAGAGAACTGTTTTTTTCGCGCATGATGCACGAGATAGTCTTGCTTTGTTCCCTCATCAAAAAAAACAGAGTTATGTCCCGGTGCATACAACGGAATCTCTCCACTAAACTGATAACCACCTAGTATTTTTGTACCAATTTTGTCTGGACATAGTTCTAAATTTGTTAGTTCGTTCCCCAAAAAGTCAATGTATGGACCATCAATTGATTTCGATCGACCCACTCGAATATTGTAAAAATCATTCAATGAATCAAATGATACAAACAAATAATAATCATCCGTATCAGGATTATACTTAATAAAAGGACCCTCAATAGCTCCTTCAACGCTTTGTGAGCGAATGGCTAGTTGTTTTCCATACCCTTTGTTGGAGAACTTACCTGTTACTTTATCAATTTCTGCTATATAAATCCCGCCAAAAAAAGACCCGTAAACCATCCATTGATTGTTTTTTCTGTCATAACAAATATTTGCGTCAATCGCATTATGTGCAGCTATTTGAGGATTTGTTTTTACTACCTCTCCTTTATCAACCCACGGACCTAATGGATGATCTGACACCGCCAAACCAATGAAAGAGGTTGTACTCCCAAAAGTAGAGGCTGAATAATACATTCGATATTCATCATCGACTTTAATTACTTCTGGCGCCCAGAGTTCAGTTGCACCAGACCATAGTTTTGCTTTGCTAGGAACTCCGTCTAAGGCAGCTTTTTCAAATTTCCAATGAATCAAATCCTTAGAGGTACGTATAGGAACACCTCTTGTTTCCGGCTGTAATGTATCTGTTGAATAGAGATAGTAGATTCCGTTTTCCTGAAGTATCGTTGGGTCATGAACCCCATTTTTTTCAAATATCATTTTGTCACTCCTTCTTTTTATCCTTTTTCGCTTAAAGAAGCTGACACAAAATCCATTCGTTTCGTGTCAGCTCTTCTCGTTCTTTTCTCTCTCACCAATAGCCTGCTGGACAGGTTTTGTTTGATAAATTCGCTCGAAATTTATAGTAACAGCCGCATTTCCCACAGGTATCACCTACACGAAATGGACAGGTTTCGCAAATTTCTGTTCTTTTCTTTGCTATCTGTTGACTGGCTAAATCAATTTCCATACGTAGCTGCTCCTCTATCAATACGTCTACGTCCACATTTGCTGCTTCTTCTTTTATTTCGCATCCTTTACAGGTCATGCGCCTATTCTCCTATGACAATTGTTGTCACAGACATCGGAGGAACCGTTGCAGAAACCCCATCATTTGTCTCTTTATAATCTGTAAACGATTGAATAGAAACAACTTCTGGCGCATCAAAATCATTATGCGCATTCATTTCTTTTGCATAGATGTATTGAGCTTCCTTCACCTGCCCGAATTGTTCAAGGCTAAGTGAAATTTCTTCTGTATTGGTGGTAGAAAAATTACAGATAGAAACAGTTACTTGATTGTCTTTCTTTGAAACAGTATAAGAAACGGTATTGTTTTCACTGCTATAGGTATCAACCAATTCGGCATCCTGATGATTTTTATACAACTCAAATACGTGATAGCTAGGTGTCTTAATCATCTTTTCACCATCTGTTAAAATCATTGCTTGCAACACGTTCACTGTTTGAGCAATGTTTGCCATGTGAACACGTTCTGCGTGCTTGTGGAAAATGTTTAGTGTAATCGCCGCCACCATCGCATCACGAATGGTATTTTGCTGATATAGAAAGCCAGGATTTGTACCCGGTTCAGCTGTGAACCAAGTTCCCCACTCATCCACAATAATTCCTACACGTTTTTCAGGATCATATTGGTCCATAATCGCACTGTGGCGTGTGATTAATTCATCCATATGCGCAGCTTTCTCACAAGTGACATACCATTCATTTTCATCAAACGCCAGTGCGCTTCCCTTTTTCTCCCAACCTTGCGGATGAACGTAGTAATGTAAGCTTAATCCATCCATTAACCAATGAGCATTTTTCATTAACACTTCTGTCCAATGATAGTCGTCCACGTTGGCACCACCAGCAATTTTATAAATCTTTTTGTCCCCATACTGACGAACATACGTCTGATAGCGACGATACAAATCAGCATAGTATTCTGGACGCATATTTCCACCACAGCCCCAGTTTTCATTTCCTACACCAAAAAATTTCATGTCCCAAGGCTCTTCTTGCCCATTTTCCCTACGCCAGTCAGCCATAGGAGAAGTGCCGCCCATCGTGATATATTCCACCCACTCAGACATTTCTTGAACGGTCCCACTACCCACATTTCCGTTAACGTACGCTTCACATTCTAATTGTCGAACCAGTTCAAAGAATTCATGCGTCCCAAAATGATTGGTTTCCGTCACACCACCCCAGTGAGTATTTACCATTTTATTTCGTGTTTCTTTTGGTCCAATGCCATCTTTCCAATGATACTCGTCAGCAAAGCACCCCCCAGGCCATCTCAAAACAGGAATATTAATGGCTTTTAATGCTTCAACTACGTCCACGCGCATACCATTAACATTAGGGATAGAAGAGTCTTTCCCCACATATAGTCCTTCATAAATACAACGACCTAAATGCTCAGCAAAATGACCATAAATATATTTACTAATAGTTGGACCTGATTTTTGATTTAATACGTTGATTTTCATTTGATTTCCTCACTTTTCAGACTATTTATACTCTTGTGTTTGCCACAGGTTCTCCTAAAAATGGAAATCCATCTTTTGTCCACGTAAATTCTTGTGCAATTGCATGGCGATTTGGATTATTTAAAGGATCACCTTCTTTATTTTTTTCAGGTCTTGCATGAAAAACAATGACATCTTTTGTTCCATCTTCATTTTTAGTAAATGAATTGTGTCCAGGACCGTACTGTTTATTCTTTTCAGAGCTAACAAAAATAGGTTTGTCTAATTTATTCCATGAATACCCATCTAATAAATCGCTCGTTTCATCTGCCCAAAGTAGACCAATTGCATAATTTTCATCAGTTGCACTACCAGAATAGGTAATGAAGATTTTCCCATTTCTAATTAGAACAGCTGGCGCTTCATTTACTGAAAAGCCAATTTTTTCCCACTCATACTCTGGGACAGATAATAAAAGTTGTTTCCCTGTTAATGTCCATGGATTCTCCATCTTTGATAAGTAAAGATTGGAGTTTCCAGGGATTCTTGGATCTAGTTGTGCCCAGACATAGTAAAGTTCATTTTTATGTTCAAATACAGTTGCGTCTAAACTAAAGCTTTCAAATTGTGTAATAATTTGGCCTTTTTCTATCCATTCTGTATTCATTGGCGACTCATTGCTATTTTCTATTACAAACATACGATGATGATTCTTTTCATCTCGTTCTTCGCCATGATTACTTGCAGCAAAATAGATGTACCATTTTCCTTCAATAAAATGAAGTTCTGGTGCCCAAATCAGCTGACTCATTAAGCCGTCTGTGTGGGCGTGCCATACAGTCATAACCTCGCTGTTAGATTCCAAATCATTTAGTTTCTTTGCTCGTCTTATTTCGATAGACTGATAGCCTGGTACAGATCCCGTAAAATAATAATATCCATCCGTATGTCTATAAACCCACGGATCTGCCCGCTCAAATACAATTGGATTTTCATATTGTTGTTTTTCATTCATGACTTTTGCTCCTTGTTCTCAATTAAAAATAGAGGAACTCCCTCTTTGGAAACACCAGTAAATGACATCACTTGCTGTTCCTGATTTTCATCCCAAACAGAAATAAATTTCCCTCTATATTCTTCTTCATTTATTTTCACTATCGAATCTTTATCAATGTTAGTTGATGCTAATGTCCAACTTCCCTTCACTTTTCCTGAAATATCTCCATTTTTTAAGGTGACTGCTTCTGGCTCTTGGATTTGATCGCTAATTTCTTTAGAAAATTTCAGTAAGCGGTAGGAACCGTCTATCATACCTGTTGTATAATTATCTAGTTTTTCGTTTGCATATCGTAAAGGAGAAACGACTGGCCACCCAGCTTCGGTGAAAAATAATTGATGGACACGTACTTGATGCTCTTCACCACTATTTGGAAATCTTGTATGAAAAATAAGGAAATAAGTGTCACTTTCTTCATCATATATTGCTGAATTATGGCCTGGAGAAACATATCCTGCATTCGTTAATCCATCATCTTCTTCATAGAAAAAATTCCCGATTAGTTTATTTCCATATCCTTCGATACTTAAATCATCAAAGGTTGTTCCTTTGGCTCCTTTAGCATCAATCATTTGTTGATTTAGACCATCTTCGTAAGGGCCGTCTACTGTTTTAGACCTTGCAACACGCATATTATAACCACCATAAGAGTCTAATCCACCAAACGATGTAAATAAATAATAATATTTTGTTTCATGATTATATAAAATGTAAGGTGCTTCTATCCGACTGTGATTGCCTCCCAATAGTCGTTTTCCATAAGAGGTTGTGTCAATCGGCAGTCCAGTTTCTCCATCCATTTCCATAATATAAATTCCACCAGAATAAGAACCATAAACCATCCACAGTTTTCCATCGTTGTCATAGAATACGTGAGGATCAATCACATTAGGATCTGTTGTTGCATCATAAGTCTCTCCAAATTTAGGAGAGCTCCCAGAGTATAAAAAAGATTCTACTTTTTCATAAGGTCCCTCAATTGAATCTGCGACCGCCACTCCTAATACTGATAGAGGAGACGTCCCTTGGCAGAGACAGTAGTACATATAATAGTTTCCATTTTTAAGTTGCTGAATATCTCCAGCCCATAATGTATCTGTTTTTGCATAAGAAAATTCTTCTTTTAGCTCTTCGCGTATATCATCAAATAATGATGTTTGTGCAACACTTTCTGATAATTGTTCCCACTGAATGAGATTTTCACTTTTGGCAAATTGCATATGTGAGCCTAAAATATAATAGCTATCCGCTGACTTTATTATGGAAGGGTCATGGACACTCACATTTTCAAAATTGGGATTGGTTAGCGTTTGTGCTACTTCCTCTTTTTTGCAACTAGATAAAATCAGTATGGCTCCTATAGCAACTCCAAACAGTAAAATTTTTTGTTTCATTTATTAACTCACCAACCGTTTCTTTTTTAACGCAGAAAGAAATAAATGAGTTATCACATAAACGAAAAGTGGAATAGCAAAAAATAGAAACCATGAATAGGCAAGACCTATAACAAAGAAGCAGAGAAATAACACAGCGCTCGTTAACGATTGAAGTGGCAAAAGAAAGACAACCGCCATTGAAAATTTCAACTTGCTTCTATTTCTTTCTAGTGGAAAACTATCATCTAAAATGAAATAGTTAATTATTATTAGGCACATATAGCCCATGAATAAAATAAGCGGCCATTGAAACAGTGCTTTCATCAAACTATTTTGTTGTATAATTAACACGTCAAAATAAAGAATAATTATCGAGAATGGTACAACTACTACACGCCATGTATATTCTTTCAATATCTGCCAATATCTTTTAATAAAAATCAGTACAATTTCTTTGTATGAATAAGTATCTTGAAATAAATCTGGTAATAACAAGAGATGAATTAATGCTGCCGTACTTGGAACAAAGCCTAAAAATAATCCACCTATTATTGTTCCGAAAAACCATAGAATGTTGATAAGAAATAGAATAACGACAACATTTATTGCCTTCATTAATTTTTGTATCATTTTCTGCTCCTCACTAGCCCTTCATACCTGACAATGCAACAGACTCAATAATTTGTTTTTGAAAAATAATAAATACAATCAATACAGGTAATAACGAAACAACTGAAGCTGCCATGATAAGTGGATAATCTGTTTGAATAGCATATGCCGCATTCAAGTTAGCTATCACCACCTGCAAAGTTTGTTTTTCAGGACTATTTAAATAAACTAATGGCGCCAAATAATCATTCCAAACCCCCATGAACCACAAAATAAATTGTGCCGCAACTGCTGGACGGATTAACGGAAAAATTAGTTGGAAAAACATTTTCAAATACCCAGCACCATCAATTTTTGCTGCCTCAACTACAGAATCTGGGATATTAGATAAATACTGTCTCAAAAAGAAAATCATCGTAATATTGCCAAACATTCCTGGGACAATTAATGGGAGTAATGTATCAACCCAGCCAATTTTTGAAAACATCATAAATTGAGGAATCATTACCGCAGGATAGGGAATCATTAAAGCCGCTAGCAACATTAAGAATAATGCATTTTTATGGGGCATTCTAAGCTTTGCAAATGAAAAAGCAGCCATACTAGAAGTTATTGTTCCAACAATCGTGACCGATAACGAAACAATAACCGTATTTTTTATTCCGGATGCTAATGTATCTAGTTCTGCTAACCGTTTATATGCATCCCACTTCACTGGATTTGGAATCCATTGTGGCGGGAGCTGAAAAACACCTGATTTTTCTTTTAATGAGGTTGAAACCATCCACAGGAGTGGACCAACCATTACAATCGCTCCGATAGACAAAACGATAATAATTAAGATATTAGTCATATTCTTTTTTTTCGTCATTGATAGTCCCTCCTTTTAATCCATCGAATAGCTTGAACGGTTATTCATATAAAATTGGAATGCAGTGACAGCAAACACTAATATAGCTAAAATTAACGCCATGCTACTAGCGTATCCCATCTGCCAGTTCTTAAACGCCTTTTGCCAAATGTACCAAACAATGGTTGCTGAACTATACTTAGGTCCACCTGTTGGCGTCATAATATTAATTTCTGTAAATATTTGAGAGCCACCAATTATGTTGGTTACTACTAAGAAAAATGTTACTGGTTTTACCATTGGCCATGTGATATTTTTAAATTTCTGAAAAGACGAAGCCCCATCTAATTCGGCCGCTTCATAAAATGTTTTTGGGACACTTTGAATTGCAGCAAGATAAAGCAACATCGAGTACCCTAATCCTTTCCAAACAGTCATAATAATAATCGCAGGCTTCACGGTATCAGGATTTTGCAACCAATTAGGACCATCGATACCAAAAATATCTAGTACTTGATTGACTAAACCAAAATCACCATTATAAGCCCATTGCCATAAAATTGAGATTGCTGCTAAGGATGAAATCACTGGAATATAGTAGATGGTTCTAAAAATAGTTGTTCCTTTTATTCCTCTGCTTAACGCAGACGCTAAAATAAACGAGAGAAATAATCCAATCGGAATACCCAGCATTAGGTATAAGGTATTAAACAAAGTTTTATAAAAATACTCATCTTTAAAAAGTTTTCTAAAATTATCAAATCCAATAAAATTCATTTGGCCAAGCCCATTCCAATCGGTAAACGCCGCATAGGCAGAATACAATAACGGAATTAATGAAAATAAAATAAATCCTACTACTGGCAAAAGAACAAATAAAAAGGCAACTCTATGCTCTTTCTTATATAAATTACTTTTTGGTGCTTTACTTGTTTTTTTCTTGTTCATTTTGGCTGACATCTCCATACTAGTGCCCCCTTAAAATAGTCGAACGTCCAAAGAGCATAGCTGGAGCAACAAAAATTCCCCCAGCTACTTATTTCTTTTTGATTCTACATACAGATTAAATCTGTTGATTTTTCAACTACAAGTTATTACTCATTTAAAGTTGAGTGACAGCTTGCTTTAAATTTTTTACTTAGCAGTTTCTTGTTGTTGAATTGCTTCATCTAGTTTTGCCTGCATACGCGGCTGAACTTCTTTTACATAATCAGCAGCTGTTTGATCTCCATCTAATACCGATTGGATATTAATAAAGAACTCATCATACCATTCTGCATTATACGTTGCTGCTGCTGGCATAGGACGACCATAATCTTGTACAATTTGAAGGAATTCTTCTTTATTATTAGGAACCTTATCTGTCGCAGAAGCCCATTTTTCAGCCATATCAATTAAGTTAGGAATCTGAATTTGTGCATCTACTAATTGCTGTTGTCCTTCTTCTGACGCACTTAAATATTCGACAAGTTTAACAGCTTTTTCTGGAGATTTTGTTTTGCTTGATACACCAATCCCTAAAGAACCTACATAAGTTGCTGGCCGTCCTGTTGATCCAGCAGGCCAAGGAATTAAATCGTATTCAAAGTCCAATCCTGCATACGTACTCATGTCCCATGGACCTACTGGGAAGAACGCGATTTCACCATTCATCCAGCGTTGATACGTATCTAGAGTTTGTGCATCTGAAATAGAGGGTGTCACTTTATATTTGTTTTGTAAATCTGCAAAAAATTGCAAGGATTCGGCAAATTCCGGTGTATCCACCACAACCTTCGTTTTGTCTTCATTGATCCAATCACCACCATTACTCCATGCAAATGCCTGTAAACTCCAGTTTACATTAAAACCAGTTGCCCACTGATCTAATTCTCCATCACCATCCGTATCCTTTGTCAGCGCTTGAGATACTTTTGCAAATTCTTCCCAAGTGTATGGTTTATCCTTATCTGGCAGCTCAATTCCTGCATCTTTAAACATCTGCTTGTTATAGCCTAATGCAAATGGTCCAACATCTTTAGGTAGCCCATAAAGAGCACCACTGCCCACTTTCTCTCCATCATATCGATAACTATTTACGCCATATTCCCAAACATTTGATAAATCAAAGTCCGATTTTTCCACTTCATCGGTGATATCCAGCAAGACACCGTTATCCACATATGGCATTAAGCTACTTTGTTCTATATAAAATACATCCGGTAAATTTCCACCTGATATAGCTGCTTGTAATTTTGTTGCATACTGATCTGCATCCGTAGATATAATTTTTACTTTTACGTCTTCTGCTTCTTCAAACTTTTTAATCGCAGCACTATATGCCTTTTTCTCATCCTCTCCCCCTCGAAACATGAATGTTAATTCGTCATTTCCATTCGAATCAGACTTATCCTTACTCCCACTTCCACATGCACCTAAAACGATTGTACTTAGAGCAATTGCTGCGGCTGTTAAAATTGTTTTACTCGCTTTCATCTCAAAACTCTCCTTCTTCATAATTTTGTTCTCTTCATTCAATTGATAATAACTTGACAAGACAAACTTCTAATATTTCTTAAAAAAGTGATGAAACTACAAAACTTAAAAATAAATAAATTATTCCAAAACTAAACATTCGGTCCCAATAAGCAACCCCTTTCAATTTACAACTAAATAATAAAACGAAATGAAATCGCTGTCAATAGCATTTATATTAAAATAATCAGTTTAACTAAACTATCGATTAATGTTTTTATTAACAATATAGATTTATAAAGATTTGTTTTACAGTTGTTAATAAATATGTTAATATGAAGTCAAATAAAACGGATTCACGAGGTGAATAAGATGCAATTAGAAATTAATTCCGAAGCATTGCCTGTCTATGAGGCTTTAGCTAGCAATGTCCGAATCAACATCATCCAGCTTTTAGCAAAGAATAAAATGAATATAAAAGAGTTGGCAGCTGAATTAGGTCTGAGCAGTGCCATTGTCACCATGCATATAAAAAAACTTGAAGAGGCTAAATTAATTAAAACAGAAAAAGTTGGACAACAAAAAATCTCTAGCCTTCGTGTTGATAAAATTGAGGTGAACTTTCCTGAAAAAATCTTTAATGCGTTCGATACCAGAGAAAGTACGATTCCTGTAGGACACTACACAAATTACTCCGTTGAGCCAACTTGTGGTCTTGCGACCTTAAATGATTTCATCGGTCCTGTCGATGAACCCAAATACTTCATGGATCCTAGCCGCATGGATGCAAGAATTCTTTGGTTTACCAAAGGGTTTGTTGAATATCAGTCGCCTAATTTTCTTTCATCAACTGAAAAACTTGAGATGCTTGAAATCTCTATGGAAATCTCCTCAGAGTTTCCTTTTTCAAATGACAACTGGCCATCTGATATTACCTTCACATTAAACGGAGTTGAGTTAGGCACGTGGACGAGTCCTGGTGATTTTGCAGATATTCGAGGGAAATATACACCCGATTGGTATCCTGATAATCTGAATCAGTATGGTATCTTAAAGACGATTCGCATCATGAATCATGGGACATATATGGAAGGAGACCCACTGTCGGAAATCAGCATTTCAGATATTCCGAGTCATGAGGATACGTGGCATTTAAAAATTGAAGTAAAAGAGGATGCAAAACATATCGGAGGCTGCACTCTCTTTGGTAAAGGGTTTGGAAATTATGACCAGGATATAAAAATTAAAACATTCTATAGTTAGTAAAAGCTGAAATAAATAAGATACCCACCAATGTTCGAGTATGTACAAACATTGGTGGGTATCTTTGATTTACTTTTTAAACCATCAACAAGTAGGGATGTTCAAGATAATTGGCTAAATGCTTCATAAATTGTGCAGCTGGTGCACCATCTACTACTTGATGATCAAACGTCAAGCTTAATGGTAGCTCTTTTTTCTCAAGTAGTTCACTATCTTCGCCCAACACTAGCCGACTGCTTAATGCCCCTACACCTAAGATTCCTACCTCAGGAGCATTTAAAATTGGGGTAAAGTATTCAATCCCTTCACTTCCAAGATTCGTCATAGAGAACGTTCCTCCAGACAAATCATCCCCAGACAAGCTTCCATCTTTTGCAGCGGTCGTTACTCGACCAAATTCTTTTGCTAGATTACTTAATGAGCGTTTTTCTGCTCCTTTAATTACAGGAACAATCAACCCTTCATCTAAGGCAACCGCAATTCCTATATTAATTTCTTCGTTTTTCATATATGTCTGGCCATCATAATGGGCATTCATCAACGGTACTTCTCTAAGTGCTTGTGCTAAAGCCTTCACTAAAAAGATATTTAAACTAAAGACGCTGCTGCTGACGCTATCGCCAAGCTTTGCTTTTAATTCTTTTCTAAAGACTATTAACTCTGTCACATCAATTTTCCTGTGCAAGCTAAGCTGTGCACTTGAATGGATGCTATTCATCATATTTTTGGCAATGGCCTTTCTCATACCCGTTAGTCCTTCACCTGTTGGTACTTGTTGCGTCATCGCTATTTCTTTTGCTGGGGCTTTGTATGCCTCAACATCTTTTCTTGTAATTCGACCGTTTCCACCCGTTCCTACAATCTCTGTATAGTCAATTCCTTTTTCCTCTGCTATTTTTTTTGCTAAAGGGGAGATGAATACACGACCCGTCTTCTCTGTCACTTCTGTCACTTTTGTTGGACTGACTGATGCTGTAGCGACCTCTTCTGTTTTTTGTTCAACTTTTTCAGGCTCTGCGACTGAACTCGGAAGTGCTTCTCCCGGTTGTCCTACAAAACCAATCGGATCTTTACAAGGAACCTCTTTTCCTACAGGAACTAAAATTTTTAACAAAACGCCATCTGT
Organism: Enterococcus phoeniculicola ATCC BAA-412; assembly: GCF_000407505.1. GTDB lineage: Bacteria > Bacillota > Bacilli > Lactobacillales > Enterococcaceae > Enterococcus_K > Enterococcus_K phoeniculicola. The sequence continues at coordinate 105,411 of NZ_ASWE01000004.1, read as the reverse complement.
TTCTGCTTCCACATCTTGAGAAAGTTTTTCTGAGCTGATTTCACAAAGAGCCTCTCCTTTTTTTACAGGATCACCTTCTTTTTTATACCAAATATCAACGGTTCCTTCGGTCATTGTTAGCCCTAATTTAGGCATTAAAATTGTTTCTGCCATGTTTTCTTCACCTCCTACTGTTTCAAATCAAAGATTAATTCATCTGCTTCTTCCATTACACGTTTTGCGGTAGGTAAATAAAGCTGTTCTAAATTTGTTGCAAATGGCACTGGTGTATTCGGGGCACAAACACACTTCACTGGTCCATCCAAATAATCAAACGCTTTATCAACCACTACAGACGCGATGTCTGTTGCTGTATTATTATGCGGGTTTGCTTCATCAATCACGATTAAGCGACCTGTTTTTTTCACAGAGTTCAAAACGGTTTCTTGATCCCATGGTGCTACCGTTAGTAAATCAATGAGCTCGACTTCAATGCCCATTTTCCCTAATTCTTCTACAAGCTCTAATCCGATATAGAGCATCTTCCCGATTGTAACGATTGTTAAATGACTTCCTTCATGAACAATATGTGCTTTGCCAATTTCTAATGTGTAATAGTCTTCTGGAACCTCTCCTTTTCGACTATATAATGTTTTATCCTCAGAAAAAATCACAATATTTTCTTCTTCTGTTGCAGCAAGTAGCAAGCCTTTTGCGTTGTAAGGTGTTGAAGGAACGACAACTTTAATCGCAGGAATTGAGCCTAGTAAGCCATAGTAAGACCCTGAGTGTTGCCCCGCAGCAGAAGCTCCTGCGCCATGCATTGTCCGAACAGTCATCGGAATTTTCGCTTTTCCGCCAAACATATACCGCATTTTAGAACCTTGTGCCAGCAATGCATCTAGACAAAAGCCAAGGAAATCATTAAACATTAATTCTGGAATTGGATGTAACCCTGTTGCAGCAGCTCCCACAGCAGCTCCCATATAACCCAGCTCAGAAATTGGGGTGTCAATGACACGGTCTGTCCCAAATTCTTCTAATAATCCTTTCGTGACTCCCATTACACCGCCCCAAGCACTCTGCTTATTTTCCAAATGAGCAACGTCACGTCCTCCTGCAATATCCTCTCCTAATAAAATAATTCGATCATTTTCACGCATCGCCATTGCCAAAGCTTCGTTGATTGCGCCCATAAACGTTGTTGTTCTTTCCATAGTGATTCGCTCCTTTTCCTAATTGAATCTTTCTTAACTATTCTTTTTGTTTATGACCGTGTCTATGCAAACACATCTTCCCATAATGCTTCTGGTTCAGGAATTGGGCTTGCCTTAGCAAACGCAACTGCCTCTTCAATCCGTTTAACTGAAGCAGTTTCAATTTCTTCTGTTTCTTTTGCTGTTAGCAAGTTTTCTGCTAAAGCTTTTTCTTTGAAGACTGTAATACAATCAACGTCTGCCCATTCTTTTTCTTGACCTTCTTTTGCTTTATACTTTTGTTCGTCACCTTCAAAGTGACCATAGTTACGATACGTACGACATTCAATTAAAGTTGGTCCTTCTCCATTTCGTGCGCGTTCAATCGCTTCCCCTGCTGCCTCATAAATTTCAGCTACGTCTTTCCCATTCACTTGAACACCGGGCATATTATAAGCTGATGCTCGTTCAGCAATTGTTTTTGATGCAGAAGAATACCATTGAGGCGTAGATTCAGCAAACAAATTATTTTCACAGACAAACACAACCGGCAATTTCCAGATAGAAGCCATGTTCAGTGATTCATGGAAATTTCCTTCATTTGAAGCACCATCGCCAAAGAAACAGATAGCAACATTATTCGTTTTTAAATACTTGTTTCTGAGCGCTGCTCCTACCGCTAAAGAAAAGCCTCCGCCAACAATTCCATTGGCACCCAACATTCCTTTATCCACATCGGCAATATGCATGGAACCGCCCTTACCTTTACATAAACCTGTTGATTTACCAAAAATTTCAGCCATCATCCCATTTAAATCACAGCCTTTTGCCACACAATGTCCATGACCTCGGTGGGTACTGGTGATTTGGTCTTCGTCTGTTAGAAAAGAACAAATACTTGAGGCAATCGCTTCTTCTCCTGCATATAAGTGAACAAAGCCCGGAATCTCTCCTTTTGAAAAATAACGATGTACTTCATCCTCAAAGTGACGAATATCATTCATTTTTTCATAAATCCAACGTGCTGTATCTTTTTCCATTACAAATTCCTCCTTGACTTACGTGTTTTTTATTCATGAATTGCTTTAAATACCACACTTTTTGCTGTTTCTCCAAGTACCTCTGACAACGTTGGGTGGGCAAAAATGATTGAAGCAAGCTCATCCACTGTTCCCTCAGAAGCCATAATTGCTAAAATGGTATGAATCATCTCTGTGGCATGTGCTCCTACAATGACAGCACCCAAAATTTCTCCAAACTCTTTGTCTGTGATCAATTTGACAAACCCTTGTGTTTCCAGTCCACTGATTGCTTTTCCATTTCCTGCAAAGGGTAGGTTCTTCACTGTAATTTCTCGCCCAGACTCTTTTGCCTGCTGCTCAGATAAACCTACAGACGCTACCTCTGGAAATGTATACAAACAGCGAGGAACTCGGTTATTGTCCACCACGATTTTTTCTGTTTTAAACATGTGGGAGACCGCCGCAAGTCCTTCTTCACTGGCCGCATGAGCAAGCTGTAATCCACCTGAAACATCTCCTACCGCGTAAATGGCTGGCTGTGAGGTTTGAAATCCCTTATTCACGGATACAAACCTTTTGTCCTCTGTTACTTTCAAGCCTAAATGAAGGGGAATCTCTAAATTTGCCTTTCTTCCCGCAGCAACTAAGAGCTGGTCAAACGCAATGAGTTGGTCTGATAAATGAAGAGACTCCTTGGTCACTTTCTTTATCACGGCTTGGGTAATAACGGTGACACCTAGCTTTTTCAATTGTTCTTTTATCAGTTTTCGTGCTTCTTCATCTTCTGTTAATAAAATATCAGGCGCTACTTCAACTACTGTTACTTTTACTCCTAGTGGTGCCATGGCAAATGCTAATTCAATCGCAATCACCCCTCCACCAATAATCGCCAATGAGTTGGGCAGTTTTTCCATATCAAAAAAAGTATCTGTTGTTAAATAGGGTATCGACTCCAGCCCTTCAATCGGTGGTACAAATGGATGACTCCCTGTTGCTAGAAGAATATTTTCCCCATGGATCTGTTCCGCACCTATTTGAACGTCACCATTTTTTGACAGCTGTGCCTCTCCTTCATAATAAGCAATGCCATTCTTCTTAAATAGCTGTCGAATACCGCCTTGCAAGGTTCCAACAACCTGTCCTTTTCTTTTAACAAGCCTTTTTATGTCAATTTCAAGTAGTTCATTTTTTAGTCCATATTGATTGGCTTCTTTTAACGTTAATGCCCATTCACTATGCTTTAAAAACGTTTTTGAGGGGATACATCCCACATTTAAGCATGTACCACCAATCTGATTTTTTTCTACGACTGCCACCTGTTTTCCAAATTGTGCAGCTCTTAATGCGGATACATATCCCCCGGGACCTGCCCCAATAACGACTAAATCAAAATACTTCATCTACTTCCCTCCCTTAAAATAACTCATCGCCACTTTGATGACTGAGTCCTGGATGTAAATCAAACCTTACAACACCCACAACAACATTCTTTGAAACTGCCTCTTTAACTTTCGCTGTACCGATAATTCCAAATCCTCCGCATAACTCAATTGCACCAATCCCCAGCTCCTCCATTTGCTTTGCTGCAACGCAAGCATCTTCATAATTTGCTACCCCTACGACAGTTAAATCCACACTTGGAGTAGAGACTACCTGACGGTCTGTTTGATAATTCGCCCCTTGTGCTAAAAAGATGAATCCAGCATTTAACTTCATTCTGACTCCTCCTTTATCTTTCACTTAACTAATAAGCAAGTATCATGCCAAAAGAGAAAGCGGTATCATTCCAGAATCTTCTTTTCTGAGACAGCAAAAAAGACACAAAACGTGTCATCGCTTTGTGCCATTTGATTCATATTGTTTCCTTTTCACTCGATTTGATACTCTTTCATCTTACGATACAAAGTACTTCGTGAAATTCCTAGCGCTTTTGCTGTATTCGATAAATGATAATGCTGATTTTCTAACGCATCTAAAATCGCTTGTTTTTCCTCTTTTTTTGGTTCACTGGTTAAACAAAGAGGTGTCTTGACTTCTTCAATACAACCCATGTTCATTAACAAAGAAACCTCTTCTTTTGTTGGTTCCTCTTCAGGATAGAAAATAGATAGACGATCTAAGAAATTATTTAATTCTCGTATATTGCCATACCATTCTTTTTCCTTCACATAATGAGAAATTTTTGGAAGCCAGATGGGTGCCCAATGATTCTCCTTGCTAAAAAGCTGAATCAACTTTGCAATATCTTCTTTTCTGTCTCGTAATGGCGGTAAATTTAATCCACAAACATAAATACGATAAAATAAATCCGCACGAAACTTGTCTTCTCGAACATATTTTTTTAAGTCTTGATTACTTGCCGTAATTAAACGGAAATTTACCTGATAACTATTTTCGCTTCCAATTGGATGCACTTGCTTTTCTTCCAAAACACGTAATAAAGCAGACTGCATTCGTTTTGACATACTGTCAATTTCATCTAAGAATAAAGTCCCTCCATCTGCTTGACGTATTTTCCCAATGAAGCCTTTGTGATTTGCTCCAGTAAATGCACCTGGGGCATAACCAAACAACTCACTTTCCAATAAATTTTCACTCACTGAACCACAGTTGATAGAAATCAGCGGTCCTTTTGACATTGGACTATTATAATGAAGCGTTTTTGCAACAATCTCTTTTCCTGTTCCAGTTTCTCCAAATAAATGGACAGGCAACGTACTCTTAGAAACTTGTTTTACCTGATTCAAAAACGCTTGATAGGATGCACTTTGGCTAGGAACACCAAAATAGCGAAATTCTGTGTTTGAGGTTGTTTTGTCTACTGTAAAATAGTAGCCAATAATTTCCTCATTGGAATATATCCGTTTTTTCTTCAGCAAGTAATCCTTTGGAAAACTAATTTGATCGATTGTCTTTCCGAGAATCTCTTCTTCACTGAGCTCTATCTTCTCAGAAACTTTCAGAATCCGGGAAAAACGATCGCAAATAATCCCTTCATTTGGCTCATTCATCATGTACTCCAACAAATGAATTTTCCTTTGAGTTTCTCTGGATTCCATTACAGCAGAAACATTTGAAGCAATCAATTGAATCATCGTAATCATCAAATCCTCTTCAGATGTTCGGATGAACGAAGAAACATCCAGTACACCTACAGGCTGCTTATCGGCCCCATAAATAACTGCTGCCCAACAGTTCCACGCATGTGATTCTATATTGTAATGTTCATATTGGTAGACAGCAACTGCCTGATGATTTCTCAAAGCTAATGAAATAGCATTTGTCCCAACTTCTAAATCACTCCAATAGCTTCCTTCTGAAAAATCAATCTCGTTTGCTTTTTCCTTTGTATCTCTATAGCCATCACGCCATAATATACATCCCTCCATATCAGTTAACACAAAAACTGGTTTTGCTGCTCGAAAGAGGGATTCCCAATTCTTCAACTCTGTGGAAACAAGCTCGATTAATTCTTTATTTTTCTTTCTTCTTTGTATAAACTGTGACTGACTTTCAATTCGCTTGTTGCTAACATAGGGGCTGACCGCATTCTCCTTACAAAAAAGCCATGAATCTTTCACTTTATCAGGCAAAGTGAGTAAATGAGTTTGTGAATCTGATGAGATAAAACTCTTCCAAATCTGCGCCATTGCACCCATTTCATTCATCCCTCTTTCTTTATGTACTTACCTCTATTCTAAAGTATTTTTCACAAACTAACAATAGAAAGCGCATACATTTATAAACAATAATAGAAACTAAACACCGTAAAAAATTCACAAAGTCCACTTGAGGTATGCTTCAATTCATCTCTATATTCACAGAGTCCTCCCCCTCTCAAAAAAAAGACAGACAAAAAGAGCCTGAGATTTCTTACTCGCAGACTCTCTATGAAATGAATCGCTCAACTTATGCTTCTTTTTCTAAATTCCCCACAACAAATATATACGAGCATGCTCCAATCAATGCAATAATAGCAACAAATACTAAAGCATAGGAGAAATTCCCTCCTGCCACTAAGAATCCTATGACGATTGGGATGACAATGGAGGATAAGGCACCACACAGATTAAATATCCCACCTGCTAATCCTAATAATTGATTAGGCGCTAACAAGGTTACAAATACCCAAGTAATTGTTGCTAATCCATTGCCAAAAAATGCAATGGACATGAACCCAATAATTAAATAAGGATTATTTGTATAGTTGGCTCCCATGATAAATAAAGTTAATAGTAGGCCTGTAATGACAGGTATTTTTCTTGCCATACTTTTTGAAAATCCTTTTTTGGTCAAATGATCAGAAAGATAGCCTGCCAATATGACGCCCACAAATGCAGCAAGATAAGGGACACTTGATAAAAATCCTGTAGATGTTAGGCTCATTCCTTTTTCTTCTGTTAAATATGAAGGAAACCAAGTTAAAAAGAACCAAAATGTGCCGCTAATTGCAAATTGACCTAAATAAATCCCAATCAGTTTTTTTGTAAATAGTTTTTTTAAATTTTCTTTCGTTACTTTTGCTTTGGGTTGCTCATCTGGCAGTTCTTCTTCAAAGATTGCCCCTCCAGCTTTAATATAGTCAAGCTCTTGTTGGCTCACCCATTTATTTTTTTGCGGATCAGAATAAACAATGTACCAAACAAACGCCCACGCAATTCCAATCACTCCTGTCACAATAAATAATCCACGCCAGCCAATTGAATTGTGAATAGCATAAAGGATAGGCATTGAGAAAGCTAAGCCTAGAAATTGCGCAGAAGAATAGATTCCAATTGCCGTACCACGTTCATTTTCAGGAAACCAGTATGAAATTGCTCGATTATTTGCCGGCATGACAGGTGATTCGAAAAAACCAACACCTAGTCGTAGCCCCAACAGCTGAGCAAATCCAGTGATTGAAGACTGAAACAGCGTCATTAATGACCAGCCAAACAAACTAATAAAATACATAATTCGAGAACCAAATTTATCTAGCAGCAGTCCTCCTGGAACCTGCATTGCCGCATATATCCAGCCAAATGCTGAGAATATTAATCCTTGTTCAACTGTTGTTAAATTCAACTCTTTTGCAAGCTCTGGCATAGCGATTGATACATTCGTGCGATCCATATAATTAATAACAATATTCACAAATACTAATGCAAGAACGACATAACGCATTTTAAACTTACTATCTTTTGGTTTTACAACCTTTTGTGCAGAATCCACTTGATCCACTCCTTATTTACATTTATTATTTATGCTCTTTAATAGGCACGTACTTCATATAATGATTTAAAACGACTGCCATTTGTTTCAAGTAGTTTAACCACTAGCTTGTCAGCCGATTGTTTAGAAAATTGGTGTACACGATGTCTTACGCGGTTATTTCTCACCTTTTCTACTAATACGTCTTTTCCATCTATAGAAAGCCAAATTTCGTAGTCTTTGATAATTTCAGGAATCACATCAAAATTTGTACGATGATGATGAAGGTTAACAAGATCTTCATTTACATCATCATTAAACGTAATCGCTACTTCTGTCAACGTCACGGGAGCCTCCCATGAAAATGTAAGAATTTCCTCTTGTGAAGATTCTAGAGAGGAAACCCAAATGTTAGGATCACCAAAAGGACGGACAAAGCCATTTTGAATTTTTTCAGGCTGATAGATAGTTTTACTCTCTGTTTTAAATACAAGGTTTTGACGATTTATTTTTTGATTTGTCCATTCTAGAATAGGTGATTTTCTCGCATAATTGTGTAGTTCTGGTTGGCTCAGCTCCCCAATTGGATCATGAATAAAGCTTAAAACTCCTGGAATCACAGTGTCACTCATAAAAACAGATAGCTGACTATTCTCACGGATGATAATAAATACATTTTGATTTTCTATTTTTGGAAGCATAACACGCTTATACTGTCTTTCACCAGAATCAATTTGAATGGTTTGACTACTGATTTTTTTTTGCGGAATATAATTTTCTTTTCTTCCAGTTGAATAAACTACAACTTCCATTTGTGTGAATTGATTAGCCTCCACCAAAATTTCTATGCTTTCTTGACCTACATATGGAAATAGCACTCCTACTCCTTGATCCAGTCTTCTAGCGTGCATAGTAGCACTTGATGTATTCAGTTCTCTTAGGGTACTTGTTGCTGACAGTTTTGCGGTTTTCACTTTGTCTTTTGACTCTTCATTTGCTAACCCAATGACAGAAGCATCATTTTTTAAGAGTCGTTGTTGGTATTCTGCTAAATGAAGCTGATAGATTTCTCTTGGTGTGCAGTTTTTATCAATAGCAAATGCTGCTGCAGTCCCTGCTGCTTCACCTAGAATTGCACAGGTCGCCATCACACGTATGGTTCCAAAAGCAACATGACTGGCTGACACATTTCTTCCAGCGAAAAATAAATTTTTGATATTTTTTGAATATAACATTCGATATGGTAAGTGATAGATTCCGTCAGCTACAACATGAACCGCTCCAGCTGACTCTGTATACATGCCCGTTGCTGGATGTAAATCGATTGACCATCCGCCAAATCCTATTCTATCTTCAAAAGCAGTTTGATTTTCAATGTCTTGTTGCGTAAGTACATAATCGCCAATAAATCTTCTTGATTCACGTTTGCCTGGTAAAGTACCTACCCATTCCAAGTCCAGTGAATCCGCCTGATACTCACCAGAATTTTTTATATGATCCCAGATACCATAAACAACTGCCAATAATTCATCTCGAATAGCTTCATTGTCCTTTATTGTATCTAACTCACCGCCCCATTCAACCCACCAATAGGCACATCCTTTATCTGCTGGATTCAAAGTTCGATTCTTTATTATCGAAGTATCTGTTATTTTTTTAGCAAAAGGCGGTGCGATAAATTTCACTTTTTCTCCTACATCTTTTGTATAAAATAAAAGTGTGCTCCCTAACAACTCTCCGTCTTCCTCTTTCGGCGCAAGTGTCTCATTGTACTGATTTGCTGCTTCTCGACCAATATGAAAATGTGCACCTGCACTTGCTCCAACCAAGCCATCACCCGTGCAATCAATAAAATAATTCGCAAAAAATTGACTTTCTCTCTCTGCCCCCTGAGTTCTTGTGGTCACAGACTGAATTTCTCCATCTGACTTCATGTCGACAGAAACCACTTCAGTGTTCAATAACAATTGAATATTTTGTTCTTTTTTTACTTTTTCAAGCAATAATAAATCCCAATGATAAACATTCCCCTGGGGATTTCTAAATTGATTTTCTAAAAATAATTCCCCCATAATTCCAGTTTCTCTTGCATAGCGATTCACTCCATGCTTTGTCGCACCACATACCCAAACACGTATTTCACTACTTGAATTCCCGCCAAGTACACCGCGATTTTGGATAAGCGTCACTTTTCTACCTTCTCTAGCAGCTGAAATCGCTGCGCAGACACCTGCTAAACCACCACCAGCTACAAGAATTTCTGTTTCATATTTTTCCATAGTAAGCGTTCTCCTTTTTATCTATGGTTTTATTATATAGATTGTGATATATTCAACAATATAGAAAACAGCCCTATTTTTGGCTTTTTTTGACTTTTCGGAGGTTAATTATGGAATCAATACAAATTATCGATCATGTTTTATGGGAGAAAAAAAACTCCTTTTCTCTTTCAAAAGACACAGATAACTTCTGGGTCCTTTATTTAATTACCGCTGGCTCTTGTTCTTTTAAAATCGGTGAACATTCAGGGCAAACACAAGGTCCTTGTCTTTTGGTATGTCCGCCAAATACCTTGTTTGAACGAGCGGTACTTACACCAATGACCTTTCATTTTTTCCGGATAGACTTTCCAATCTCTTCAAATTATTTACACGCATCAAGCGGGCTATTTTCTATTGATAAAGACCGCTTATTGATGAATGAAAAAATGTTAAAGCAGTACGTTTATGATTTGTCTTCCTATAGTTTTTTCATTCGTGCACACTTCATTCAAGACTTGTTTTTATTTCATTTTATTGATGCACACTCTGAAAGACCGATCCATTCACCAACAGTTTCCAGTAGAAATTCAAGAGTCAAAGAGCTCTCCAACTACATTACACATCATTCTCATGAGGATCTTTCCTTACAAGATTTAAGTACGCAGTTTAATTTTAATCCATCTTATCTTTCTCGATTATTTAAAAAAGAAACTGGATTTTCACCCAAAGAATATCTTATTCATGTTAGGCTAAAAAATGTGCAGCAGTTACTCGTTTCAACTAACCTGCCAATGGAAGAAATAGCCGAATTAACTGGATTTAAACATGGGTATTACCTATCAAAATATTTCAAAAAAGTTTTTTCTATCAGCCCAAGTGAATTTCGAAAAAAACATATTTTATAGATGGTTTTGTTTGAAAAATAGTAAGAAGATGAGATAGAAGTATCTTACTCCTACAGGAGAACACTTCTATCTCATCTTCTTTTAGATTATTCGGTCACTTACATTGTTTCTTTTTATTAAATAAGACAAGTAATAGCAGACCGAGTAACAAGAGGACGCTTCCTCCCAACACCCAATCGTCATTCTTTGTATCATTTGTTTTTGGTAATTTCTTTTCTAGATGCTTACTTTGTTGTGTTAGTTGTTTCGTTACGGGTTTCTTTAGTTTTGTTGGTTCGGTCGGCGTTTTAGGATCTGTCGGGTTCTTTGGTTCGGTTGGTTTTTTTGGTTCAGTCGGTTTCTTATACGTATTAGTTATCGTCGTACCTTCGATCGTTGTTTCATAGTTTTCAACTGGAATCTCTGACACTGTATACTCATAGGTATCCCCTTTTTCATCATACTTCGGTAACTCCGTAAAGGTATAGAGCCACTTGCCTGTCTGGTCTGGTTTGACTGTTGTCTCTTTTATCACTTCGCCATTTTGACGCAACTGTACCGTGATACTTTCCGGACGAGTGTTGAATTTATTTTCATAATCCTCCCAGTGTTTTTCTCCAGTAAGCTCTGTTGTTTCCGTATTTCTATACGTGTTGGTTATCGTCGTACCTTCAATCGCTGTTTCATAGTTTTCAACTGGAATCTCTGACACTGTATACTCATAGGTATCCCCTTTTTCATCATACTTCGGTAACTCCGTAAAGGTATAGAGCCACTTGCCTGTCTGGTCTGGTTTGACTGTTGTTTCTTTTATCACTTCGCCATTTTGACGGAGCTGTACTGTAATATTCTCTGGACGAGTGTTGAATTTATTTTCATAATCCTCCCAGTGTTTTTCTCCAGTAAGCTCTGTTGGTTCCGTATTTCTATACGTGTTGGTTATCGTCATACCTTCGATCGTTGCTTCATAATTTTCAACTGGTACCTCTGTCACCGTGTACTCATAGGCATCGCCTTTTTCATCATACTTCGGTAACTCCGTAAAGGTGTAGAGCCAGTCACCTGTCTGATCTGGTTTGACTGTTGTCTCTTTTATCACCTCGCCATTTTGACGCAGCCGTACCGTGATACTTTCTGGACGAGTCTCAAATTTATTCTGATAATCCTCCCAAAGCTTTTGCCCTTGTACCTGTGTGGTTTCCGTATTCGTATAAGTGTTTGTAATTGTCCACCCATCCACTGAGGTTTCATAATTTTTTACAGCCTCTTCCTCCACACGATACTCATAAGGAACCGAAAACTCATCTGTTACAAACAATTCATCAAAGGTAAATGTCCATTCTCCGTCCCTTTCTTTGACTTCCTTTGTATCAAAGAGAACATCATTTCTGTACAAATGGACTGTGATGGAATCTGGTCGCGTTTGGAACTTATTGTGATAATCCTTCCAAATTTTTTCCCCATCTATCTGCATCGTTTTGCGTTTGTTTTTGATTGCTTCTAGTGGTACCGCCAGTTTTACAAATCCCTGATCATCTTTTTCTACGGTAAATGTATAGGCAGTCTTTGATAGGCGATAACCCGTTGGTGCAGTGACTTCTTTGGTTTTATACTCCCCTGGACTCAACCCAACCACTTCGACAATTCCTTCTTTATTGGAAGTTAATGCATCTTTTGTCGACTGGTGAATGTCATTTTCTTTATCAACCCACTCCACCATTCCTTTTTCATTCAATCCATTGTAAAATTGTCCTTCTTCATTCACCACAACGAAAACGGCCCCTTTCACAGGCGTATTCGCATCAGCATCCACTTTTTTAAACGCAATTCTGGCACGCTCATTTGCAATCTCAACCTCTTGGAAGATAGAGGTTTCTGTTTCTTCCTCCAAAGTAAGTTTCTTCCCTTTCGCCAGTTCTTCACTCACCGTATACCCTTCTGGTGCATTGGTTTCAAATAAAAGGTATGTGTAATTCGCTCGTAGATTACCAAATTTAAGCTCTCCTTTTTCATCGGTCACGCCAGAGCGAATAAGCTGCTGCTTATTTCCGTTACTGTCTGTTGACCACAGCTCTAGTGAAGCACCTTTGATAGGTTTTGATGTGTCCTTATCGACTTTTACCAAGGTAACAGAAGCTTTTGATCCTGTGGCACTTCCTCCAGAAACAATCACTTTCACTGTGGAAGGAACGTCTTCATGAATTAATTTTTCATTGCTCGCTTTTATCGCTATTTTATTTGTCAGCTCATCTGTAGCTTTTCCAGAATTAATCAACGAACGATATTCGATAATATAAGAAGTTTCGATTGTCTGAGTAAATAAAATAGTCGCTACTTGCTTGCCTGTTTCGCTATCTGTTTTAATCTCAACTGTAAAGTCTTTGCCTTTTTGAAGTACATCATTGGTTCTTGTAATCGTGCCATCCGTAGAAACCGTTGTTTTATAAATAGAAATTGATTGTTCATCCAAAACCTGATTTGGAGATGGCTCATCCACTACCGTTACTTCACTCAACGTTGATTGTGAAGGATTCACGGTTACTTGCCATATGACATAATTCGCATTTTCTGGATCTTGTTGCCCTGATTTCAATGCAAGCTTTCCACTATCTTTTGGTGTAACCGATGCCTCAACGACTCGTGTAAGATTCCCATTTGTATAGGTCGCTTCATTCTTATAGCTTCCTTGAATATACTTTCCTTTCAGAGTCGTTCGAAAAACCAATGCATAAGCTGTGGTTCCATCAGGTAATTCAGCTGTAACAGTCTTGCCTTCTAGAGTTGTTCTTCCCTGCACTTCTTTTCCTAATGAAATCCGCCCATTTGAAGAGATCGTTACCTCATACAAAGTTGCCGAGTCTTTCACATATTCTTGATCTCCTATAATCGGATCAACAATTGTCGCATTTTTTAATTCATCTTGGTTATAATTTACAATCGTCATCCACGTGATTTCTTTGCTTTGGGCGTTATAAGAGCCTCCTTTTGTTGCATCAATTACATAATTTGTATCCACCGGTACTTCTTTTGTGACCGTCGTCTCATGTGCATCTCCAGTTGTATCCTCCCAATAAGAAACCGCCTTATTAGAGAACTTCCCCTGTCTTCTTTCAAAATCAGTCTGATACGTAAGGACGTAGGTCTTCTCTGTTCCTTTGGCTAATTCTCCTATAAAAGCCACATCAAAGGTGTTGTCTGTATGGCTTATCGTATAATCTGTATCCTTTACTAATTGTCCACCCGATTTTTCTGATAACTTAAACGATTCAGGAAGAAAGGTCAATCCCTCACTCATTGTATCCGTTAGATGCCAACCAATCATTTCATAATTAAAGCGATTGATTTCAATTGTCCAGTTTATTTTTCTTGTGTTATAGTCCACGGTAGCTGATTTAATTAGCCCATCTGTTTTCAATGTGCCTGAGCTATTCGTCTTATAACCATCTGAGGTAACGACTTCATTCAGCAGCTTTTTCTCTTCTTCTGCTAAGCTTCCATCAACGATCTTTATAAATTTGGTTTTGTAATCGATGGTAACAAAGTGATTCAAGCCATCAGGAAATGTAATCGTCAGGTCTTTTCCTGAAATGACCTGTTCATAGTCCTCTCCCAAAGTCAAAACAGTTCCCTTATCGTCCTTTACAACGATTGATCCCTCTACGAACTCGAGAAAGTCATTTTTTAGCGTGTCTTTTACATAATACCCAGGTGCAAGATTTTTACTTCCTGCATTTAGTTTAATTTGCCACGAATAGATCTGCCCTGAACCATTGTTCTCCACTTTCGGTGGTGTTTTTTCTAAAAGCTTGCCATAAGTTGTAGTTACTGTCGCATCTGCTGTATAATCCGTGTGCCCATCGTTTAAGGTTGCTCTATTTTTAAACGTGACTCCCCCCCCCTCAAAAGGGATGGCTGAATCTTTGACTAAAGTGTCGTAAACTAATCGAAATGAGGCTGCTGTTTTAGCATATCTATTACTAAATGTGACCATCTTTGTTTGTGCATCGTACAGATAATCTTCCCCTTCAACAAGCGCTATCTCACCAACACTTATTCGCCCGTCAAGACTTACTGATTGCGGATAGATAGTTAGCTTTGTTAGCTCTAAACCTTCAGGTAAAGGATCTTTGACTGTCGCATTCGTCATTTGTGTTAAACTTGTATTAACAGATACTTCCCAACGAACAGACTTTTTATCTGCACTAAACGCACCTTGCTTGCTGATTGCGTTCCCTCCTTTAGGAATCACATGAATATTAACGAGCTGTTCACCTCCATCAATTGGAATTTTAATTGTGGTATCTCCTGCATTACTCTCTTCTTTTAACTCTTGACTATAAGTTGTTTGTCCTGATATATCATTTTCTTCTTCCACTTTTTTATTAAATGTCCATCGAATTTTTCCATCAGTAGTTACTTCATAGGTTCCGTATACGTCACCAGATGTTGAAACAAGATTTCCAGATACGGGATTAATTTTAATAGTTTCAGGAAGCGAAAATTCGATATAGTCTCCTGCTTGAATCATACGTTCATCTAATAAGTGCTGCGGAATCTGCCAACCATATTGAAATGAAATTAACGCTTCTGCTGGGACTAATTCTTTTGTGTAATCAATCTCCTTTCCCTCATGTGTTACTTTAAATCCGACTGATTGAATAAACTTATCTCCTGTTTGAAATAGGCTGACTAAGTTTATCGCCTCACGTTTTGCTTGTACTTTCTCTTTTTTCTTGATAGGTGGCTGTACGGTCTCTTTAGACTCTGCCGGCGCTACCGACTCTGCTGTTTCTGAGATGTCCTGTTTGCTTTCTTCTGTTTCCATTTTGGATGCTACTTTTGTTGAGAAAGCTGTGGTTTCTTTTGTCCTCTCACTAGTTGAGCTATCTTCTTTCTTTGAAAGTAAAACCGACATCGTTTTCCCTTCATTTTCAAAGATAATTTCCTTATCTTCACTTACTGGATCGACCTGTACAACGATTTTCGCTTCTCCAGAAGATTTTCCAGGTATATTCAGTTGAAGATCGTGTTGATTTATCCTAGCAGATACTCCAGTTACATCTTCTATTTTATTTACGTTCATCGCGGTATTTGTATGAATTATCGCAGATTGAGCTACTTCATTCATATTATTATAATCAACAATCAAAAAAATTAAATACCCCTCTGACTCCCCGTTCTTTTCAAAGGAAATGTCCTTCATACTTATTAAAGGATTTGTATCTTCCATAGTTTCTTGCGCCAGCGCTACAACTGGGGAAACAATTGCTTGAAAAATTAGTAATCCAAGCATTAACAGGGAATAGCATCTTTTCATCCATTTATCCATTGTTAACTCCTCCTTATCCATTTCGTATATACAAAAATAAAGTACATACATACTTCATTTTATGAAGAAGCTATGGATAAGTTAGTGTCAAAAAAAGACTAGCAGTTAGCTAGTAATTGGCCTTCAATTTAGACAAAACGAAAGTAACCACGTGAGGATAAAGATTTAACTTATTTATCTATCATTTTTTTTAATTCCTAAAAAATTAAAAACACTTTCGTTATTTAAAATAACTAATACAAACACTTGATGAAAAGCCTATTCTTATGCTTTTTTTAATGCATAATAGTTTATTCTTTCATTATGCTATGTGATAATATAAAGAATTCCAGCTACTAAATGTTCGAATTCTATAACTATGTTAGTTCATTTTTGAGCATGTCTATTTTAAAAGATAACGGTTTTTATTGGAATAATTATCATATAATGTGGGTTGAACATTACATTTCAACGAGAAGAATTAGGAGTTGATAAGTATTTTTGGCTTAAGCATTTATTCACTGATGAAGTTGGATATCCTATATATTTTGGAAAATCAAACGGATTTCATTTCAACAAACCAATTGCAAATGCTCTTGGGCTACTCGAATATGTATTTAGTAAAAAAGAATCTCCGCGAATTGAAGGAGGATATTCAAGAATTCTACGAGAATGAAGAAGTCCTATTAGTTATCAGTCATCATAACGGCATTAAACTTATTCATGAAAGTGATCACTTACATCCGTTTATTATTGATTTCTTAAGTAAGGATATTGCAATAGAGCTCCTTATGCTCCTTTTATTCACAAGAGATGTCTCTACTGAAAATTTTTGTGAAACCTACTACATAAGTGAGTCTTCTTTAAGAAGAAAAGTAAAAGAAATAAATCAGCACCTTGCCTTTTATCACTTAAAGATTACGCTTTCAAGAAAAATACGCCTTGTAGGTCCGGAGAATAAAATACGTCTTGTTACATTTGCCTTGTTGTTTTTTATTTACCGAACACCAGAAATGATGCACGAAATTCCAGAGTACGAGGACCTTCAATCACTAACACACCAACTGAATGATTATTTGAATGTTCGTGACTCTGCTATGCAACGAGAGATCTTATTTTTTATTATTTTATCATATGTTCTTTCCATCAAAAGAGGAGCTCCTTATTATCCAGAACCAGAGCATGAATTATATTTTGACCATATTGATGTTCTAGACAAACCAGATTTCTTATCAGATTGGTCGTTCTATGACTGGAAACTATTTATTTTATCTGTTCATTGTGCCGATTTACATTCAACATTACTGAACAATTCACAAATTGTGCGATTATTTCAAAAAAACAAATTAACCCGCTGGCAATATTTATTTACACAAAATTTTAGAGAATTAACACAAACAGAGAGCTCCCTTGTGAAAGACAGCCTTATTAGTCAGTTCTTAACCAGAACTTTTTTTATAATGGATAACGAATTATTTGAGCATTTCCATATCATTGATGAAAAAAAAATGAGACAATCTTTTCCTCTTTTCTTCAATCGATTTGAGCTATTTTGGCAGCAGTTTGTTCAAGAATTTCCAGAATCAGATTTTCAGTACCTAAAAACTGTTAATTTTCTTTTTTGCCTACACTTAATGCCTGTAGAATCCATGTTTTTTAGAGTCCATCTCCATATATATGATTTGCCTGATGTATTAAAAACCTATATTCGACTTCAGGTATTTAACCGTTTTGGAGCTAATTTTCATCTTATTTTCGTTGACGAGGCTGCCAAGGCAGATCTAATTTTAGGCACTGTCTCTTCTTATGATATAAAAGTCAGCACTACACCACTATACCTCTGTATAAAGATGAACTTAACCACTTCAGACTATGATCAGATAGAAATAAGCTTATGGCAAATCATTGAGCAGAAAGGACTAGCCAAAACTTCAAAATAAAGATATTAATTAAAGGATAGCTATAAAAAATTGAGAAAACACTTCTTATAAAATTCTGTTCGTAAGCATTTTATAAGAAGAGGATTTTTCTCGTATCGTTTTGTTGTCTCTTCAAAAGACAAACTTCCCTCTATCTTTTTGACAATTATTTACGGACTCTCCCTCCAAGACTACTCTTCCATCGGTTTCGCGGTTGCTCTTCGATAGTTCGCAATTCTCGAAGTCTCAATCGTATGTTCCATATTTTTCTTGAAATTTTTAACAAAAACAGCGGAATACAATATATCAAGAATATGCACAATAGAAGTGTTTGTGGAATATTGTCCTATTTTAGAATACACACTCTCTCTAGTCGCCATATGCAATACAACATCTGCTTGTCTAGTTAACAGGTTTTCTGTTAAACTCGTTATTGCAACGATGGGGATTTTCTTAGACTGAAGTGTTTGCATGATTTCATCCATTTTTTTACTACTTCCACTATAAGAAATGACAATTGCAACTGCTCCTTCCTTCATATTTAATACGTCATAAATATGCTCTCCTTCAAGTGAACTTAATAAAACCGGTTTTTGAATTCGATTCATCTTAAATTGAAATTCTTCTGCCAATAAACTATTAACATTACTTGCAAATCCCTTAACTTCACTAGCATCATTCAACATATCCACAGCGGTTTGTAACGTTTTATACGAAAGCAGCTCAATCGTATCATTCAATGATTCTTTCTTTAGCTCTGTAATTTTATTAGCAATACTTAGAACTGAATCTGTATTATCAAACGGAATATTTAAGTCAATCATATTTGCCTGTCTATCAAAGTAGGTAATCTCTTTTAAAAAGTTTACCTTAAATTCATTCCAACCTGTAAATCCAAGTCTTTGAGCCACTCGTACAAAGGTTGCTGAAGAGGTATAGCTTTCTTTAGACATTTGCTTCAATGTTAAATGATGTACATTATACCCTTGAGACAAAATATAATTCACAGCCTCATCTTCTGAGCTTGAAAAAGTTTGTTCGATTAAATCAATAATTGCAAACAGTGCGAAATTCCCCGATCTAGCGATACATCTTGAAGAGGAACAAATAGTAACTTTCTAATTTAAATGACAGAGGAGAGATAATAGTGAAGCTAAGAGACAATTTTTTATGGGGTGGTGCAACAGCTGCAAACCAATATGAAGGTGGCTATTTAGAGAGTGGAAAAGGACTAACGATTAATGATGTTGAAATGGGGTCTGAACATGAGAAACCACGTGAAATTCACGAGTCTATTCACTCAGAATCCTATTATCCAAGTCACGAAGGAACTGATTTTTATCATAGATATAAAGAAGATATCGCGTTGTTTGCAGAGATGGGCTTTAAAAGCTTTCGTCTCTCCATCTCATGGGCTCGGATTTTTCCTAATGGAGATGACTAAACACCTAACGAAGCTGGATTGCAATTTTATGACAATGTTTTTGATGAATGTCTAAAGTATGGCATCGAGCCAGTTGTTACCTTACATCATTTTGAATTGCCTTTAAATCTTGTGAAAAAATATGGTGCATGGAGAGATAGAAAATTAGTTGAATTATCTGTCCGCTATGCAAAAAAAGTGATGCAACGATACAAACATAAAGTGACTTACTGGTTAACCTTTCATGAGATTAATGCATTATTCATCGCCTCTACTCCTTGGCATATGGCGGGGATTTTATATCAGAAAAATGAAAATAAAGTGAATACGATGTTGCAAGCTGTTCATCATCAATTAGTTGCTAGTGCATTGACTATAATTGAAGGAAAAAAAATTAATCCCAACTTTCAATTCGGCTGCATGCTATTGTATCCTTGTACTTATGCAGCAACTTGTCATCCAGAAGACCAAATCGCAGCTCGGAATAAATTATTACCTACCTTTTATTTTGGCGATGTACATGTTCGAGGAAAATACACGAATACTTGTCTATCTTATATTGAATCATTGGGTGGAGTCATTCGATTTGAATTAGGTGATAAGGCCATTTTATCTGAAGGGATCGTTGATTTTGTTTCATTTAGTTATTATTTCTCAGGTATTGAAGGAATCGGTGGAGATATTGAACAAGCAGAAGGAAATTTATCCAGTGGAGTAAAAAATCCATACTTGGATATGACTGAGTGTGGTTGGCAAATTGATCCCATTGGCTTAAGAAACTCCTTGAACAGTTTATACGACCGTTATCAAATTCCCCTATTCATCGTAAAGAATGGTATCGGTGCAATCGATGAATTAAATGAAGATGGAACCATTGAGGACAGCTACCGAATCGATTATTTAAAAAAACATCTTTTGGCTATGATTGATGTCGTTGAAAAAGACCATGTCGATTTACTTGGCTATCAAGTTTGGGGATCCATTGATATCGTCTCGGCTGGAACTGGCGAGATGCGCAAACGTTATGGATTTATCTACGTTGATAAAGATGATGCAGGACTAGGTACACTCAATCGCTCGAAAAAAGAATCCTTTAATTGGTATAAACAAGTGATTGAAACAAATGTTGATTCTTTGAAGTAGAGCTACTTAATTATTTTCGCTATTCATTTTGTAAAAAAGCAAATCGGTTGTTTTGATAGTACAAATGTAGATTTTTATGGATTTTATTAGATTAAAAGTCTGATCATTGGCTAGTTTAGTGGGATTAAGACCTAATAAAAAGAGGAAACTTCGTCATAAAGTTTCCTCTTTTTATATGTTTTATTCATCTTCTGTTTCTTGTACTTGAGGCTTCAAAATTCCTTGTATACCAATTTCTATTAATTTTTTCTCTAAATATTCTTCCTCAAGTGAGAAAAATGATTCAAGAATCATACCCAAATTCATGCCAGTTACAACGCTTATACGTGAATCCTCCAAAGCTGCCATCGAGGCAACGTTAGCTGGTGTTCCACCCATTAAATCAGCCAAAATGATAATCTTTTTATCTCCTGAAATTTGTTCAAGTATTTTTACTAGTTTAGCTTTTGTTCCATTAATTCCGTCTTCTGGACTCATACAGACTACAGGATAATCAATTTGGTCTCCCAAAATCATCTTTGCTGAGTTCAGCATTTCTTTTGCCATCATTCCATGACTCATCAAAATAAGTTCATTTTTCATTCTTACTCTATCTCATTTCTATAAAATATCTTTTAAATAGGTTTTTTTATCATCAGGAGTCATAACTGTGGTAATCTCAATTCCCGCGTCTAATAGTTTTTCAAAAGCTTGTCGTTCTTCTTCTGTCACACTAATATTAGGTCTTAAAACGGTCGTATGTTTTCTACTAGACATATTCCCTACATTCACATTCTTTAGCAACAGCTGATTGTCCAAAAAAGCCAGTAAGTCTACTGGTGACTTCACGATTAGCAAAACATTTTGTCCTTCATACTTTCCAGCGATTATATTTTTAATTGCTGTTTCTGTAGAAATAATAGAAGAAGCAATTCCTGCTGGGACTGCCATCCGCAAAACTTGTTTTTGAATATCATTATTGGCTACTTCATCATTAACCACCATCAAACGAGTTACGCCTAACTTATTGCTCCACATAGTTGCAACTTGTCCATGAATCAATCGATCGTCTATTCGAATATTATTAATTCCTTTCATTTCCATAATTACTTATCTCCTTTACTTTAAAATTCCTAATGCCGCAAGAATTATCGAGAACACCATTACACCTAGTATTAGATAAATAGGCTTCACATTTTTCTTTAACGCCCAAAAAACGAATCCGACTAAAAGTGCAGGTACTAAACCTGGCATAATTTGGTCAAGTATATCCTGTCCTTTCATTGTAAAATCTCCTTGTTTGAAATTCAAAGCAATCGTTGATTTCACAACTGAGGGAATAAGTGCTCCTACTACCATTAGACCCAAAATAGATGTAGATTCCGTCAAAACTTTCAAGCTCTTTTCAATAGTAGATATAAGCTTCGTTCCCGAGGTATATCCTGCTTTGAATAATGGAATACTTAGCATCTTTAAGGCTACACTTACTGCAATCCATAAAAATATTCCGACAGGGCTCCCATCAATTGCCATATTTGCTGCAATCGCACCAAAAATTGTCCAAGGAATTACGACAAATAGACTATCACCTAATCCTGCTACAGGTCCCATTAAACCAGTTTTAATTGATGTTACGGCTGCTTCGGTATTTTCATCTGCATTTTCTTCCATCGCTACATTGATACCTAAAATATATGGAGCTACCCATGGATTGGTGTTAAAAAATTGTAGGTGATTTAAAACTGCATTTTGTAAAGCTTCTGGTTTATTTTTATAGGCCTTCTTTAAAAATGGCAATACTGCATAACAATAGGCTAAGGCTTGCATTTTCTCATAATTTGAGGAAACAGAACTAGTAAAAAACCATCGCCACAAGACACTATTTTTTGTTTTTTCATCGACATTCGTATTTACTGAATTATTCATCTTCATCCATTCCTCCTACAGTCTGAGTAACCATACTTGATTCTTTACTATTCTTTTTGAATAAAATTAAAGCAATTGCTCCTCCGATTAATGCGACACCCAACAAAGGTACATTCATATAAACAGACAAGACAAATCCGATAACTAAATAGCTAAAATATTCTTTTGCAGGTAAATATCTTAATAACAAACCAATCCCAACTGCTGGAAGTAAGCCACCAGCAACTGTTAAGCCGTTAGTCAACCATTCTGGTGTATGGTCTAATATTGTATTGATTAATGATGGGCCAAAAATAACTGCTAAAGCAACCGGGATACCTGTAGTTGCTGCGGTCAGAAAAACACCAAACATTTGCATCTTTGTAATTGTTCCATAATTTCCTTTTTTCGCTCCTGCTTCTGCTTGATGAACCATCCAAATCCCAATAGTATTGCGAATAACATCCAATTGAACCATGAGTAATGCAACTGGAATCCCTATAGAAATACCAACAGAGGCCTCTTGACCCGTGGTAATTGTAATAAATGTTGCAACAATACTCGCAGTTTGATAATCAGGAATTGATGCTCCACCAAAATTACTTATTCCTAAAGAAAGTAATTGAAGAGTACCTCCAATATAAAGTCCTGTTGTGACATCACCTAAAATTAAACCTGTGACAAACCCTGCAGTTACTGGTTGATACGTGCCAAACATTGTCGAATTTTTTTCAAAATTTATAAAGCATCCATATAATATAATTAACAATAGCTGAAAAATATTTGCTTCCATTTATACTTCCTCCTCAATGGTTTTAACTAATAAATCAAATTTATCTTTTCCTTTTTCTCTTATAAACACAGGTATTTCCGATAAGTTTGCAGTTACTTGAATCGTTTGTCCTCCATCATATGTTTCCTTTGTCCAAAGATTTATCCATGAGTCACCTTTTGGTAGATACACTTCTCGAGCAGTTTCATCATAATTAATTATTGGAGCGACCAATAAATCTGCTCCAAAAAGATACGTATTTTCAACTTCCCATGCATGTAAGTCCTCTGGATACTCATAAAATAGAGTTCTCATTAACGGATCGCCTAAAAGATGAGCTTCTTCCATCAGTTTGGATATATAAGGACGAAGAGCTTCTCGAATTTTTATATATTTGTTTAAAATTCCCTCTACTTCAGCACCATATGACCAAATCTCATTGGGGGCTCCGGTGACCATTGACCCACCACCAGAATTTGATAATGGTTTGCTATGTGGTAATCTGTCTCCGTGCATTCTCAATACAGGTGAAAATACTGCATACTCGAACCATCGAATCAACAACTCTCTAAACTCCGAATCATTTGGATTTCCTCCATGAAATCCTCCAATATCTGTTGTCCACCAAGGAACTCCCGCCATCCCTACGTTCAACCCGGTATTCACTTGATTTCGAAAGGCTTCAAAACTAGAATCAATATCTCCAGACCAAAGCAGTGCGCCATATTTTTGTGCTCCGGCCCACCCTCCTCGAACGAGTGTAACGACTGGCTTCTCATCTGTCAGACCCTCTGATACCATTTTCAAATAATCAATAGGATAAATATTCCCGCACTGCAAATCCGTTCCCTTTTTATATCGGTAATTATCGAAATCATAGACAGAATAGCCTGGTTCCGCAACGTCTAACCAGAAGTAGCGAGCACCTTTATCTACATAATTTTTTTTAATCAAGTTCCAAACATAGTTTCTTGCTTGTTCGTTTGTCATATCCACGAAAACTGTGTTTCCTTGAATTTGCATTGTTAATCTGACCCCACGATTTACTTTTACAAGATAACCATTTTCAAGATATTCATTATAATTTTCTGCATCTGTCTGCACTGTAGGCCAAACAGAAATAATAGGTTCAACTTGATAGGTTTGCTTAAGCTCTTTAATCATTTCTTCAGGGTTCGGCCAATAATCCTCATCAAACCGATATTCTCCTTGCTTTGGCCAATGAAAATAATCAATTGCAATTGTCGAAAGAGGAATTCCTTTTTCTTTATATGTTTTTACAACTTCCATAAGCTCATCTTTTGTTCGATATCTTAGCTTACTTTGCCATAATCCCAAAAGATTATCAGACATTTTGGGGGCTTTTCCAGTTACATTTGAATAATTTCTTAAAATTTCTTTCGGTTCATCACCAGCTGTAATCCAATAATCAATGTAATCAGTCGAATACATTTCCCATCTAGTAATATTTTTGGCAAATGAAACCTCCCCAATTCCTGGGTTGTTCCATAAGAATCCATAACCAATATTTGAAATAAAAAATGGAATAGAAATCTGAGAATTTCTTTGCGCAAGCTCTAAGACCGTATTTTTAAGATCTAAATAGGTCTGTTGATATTGCCCCATCCCATATATTTTTTCTTGAGGATTTGGTTCAAATCTTGTCGTTACTTTAAAATCGTTCGAGTAATTTGATTGATATTCTCTAGATTTCAGCTTTAACGTAGAGTTGAAGTCCTTCGTAATTTCAACTGTTCCAACATCCTCTGCTCCATCATCATGCTTAACTGCACGTAACCGAATATACTCTTTTAATAATACTTCTCCTTTTTCGTTGTAAAACGTCAGCCTGTCACGGTGATCTAGCACAACTCTCATTTTTCCATTGATTAACTCTATGCCGCCTTCTATTTCATTTATGGATACCTTTTCAATTCCTTGTTTACTTTCTTGTGTCAGAGCATTTAAGCGTTCCTTATAATTCATATCTATAAATGAACGGACCCTTACAGCATTTTCTCCCCAAGCTTCTACGATTAACAACTCATCATCGAAAACTCTAGAAAAATACGTTGGATATACATTAATCAAAAATTATTCTCTCCTTACATTCTTGAATCTCATTCAAAGTCAGTCTATTGAAAATTGGTCCTTTAAGCGTTGTCAACATTTTCAAGAGACAAACTTACCTGTTAGATCCTTATTTGTTTACACGATAAACTAATTAAAGAAAAAATAGCTATTTTAAAAGCAGGCCTTTTTAAAATTAAAAAACAATTAGTTCGCACGATAAACTAATTACATGAAAAATATAAAACACTTTCTAAGAAAAGTCAACTATCTATTTTAGATTATTTTGGTATAATAGGTGTTGTATATGGAAACTGATTGTCTCTTATACATTTGTTTAAATAGCTATTCTATTCGTTTTTACTCATAAAAATTTAAAATTGTTTGCATAACAAACTAATTATCCTGATAAGGAGGTATCACCATGATATCTAGTAAATATACAATCCGGGAACAAAATGAAGCAAAGATTCTCAATCAGATAATTAAAAGCGGAGAAATTTCTAGAGCCGAACTTAGTCAAGTTTCTTTTTTAAATAAAGCATCCGTTTCCTCCATTATAAAAAAACTAATTGATGACCATCTTGTCATTGAGCAAAGAATCGGAGAAGCAAATACAAGAGGAAGAAAACCTATTTTGTTAACTTTCAATGCAAAATCTGCTTTAATTATTGGAATTGATTTGGGCTATGATTATATTGACGCAATGATTTCTTATCTTGATGGAAGTGAAATTGCAAGACTCCAGTTTAATGATTTAAAAGTAGATGACAGCAATGTATTTGATTATATTGAATCAATTGTGACTACTTTGAGAAAAGATGAACCCTCTACTTTTCACGGTGTGATTGGCATGACCATTGCAATTCAAGGACAGGTGTTGAATAATACTATCATTACCACTTCCTATTACAGGCTTTCAGAAATGAATCTCATTGAAAAGTTAAACGCCATGTACTCATTTCCCGTTAGTGTTGAAAATGAAGCAAACTTATCTGCTCTAGGTGAGTATACTTTTTCTTCAGAGTTTGAAAACCTAATCTCGATTAGTCTGCATAGTGGAATTGGTGCTGGTATCGTGAAAAATGGGAAACTAGAAATCGGTAATATGGGCTATGCTGGACAGTTAGGTCATATGATTTTATTTCCTGACGGTCGTCCTTGCCCATGTGGGAATTCAGGTTGTCTTGAACAGTATTGCTCGACAAAGGTCATTTATCAGGAAATAAGTGAGAAAAAAAATCTGAAAAAAGTAAACTCTGATGTCGTCGCAGCTTTGTATAATATTGGGGATGCAGATGTCGTAACAATCATTGAAAAATACGCCAACTACCTAACCATTGCGATTAACAACACAATTATGCTCTATGCTCCTGAACTCGTTATTTTAAATAGCACCTTAACAAAAAAGATTCCAAATATTGTGACTATCATTCAATCTTCACTTATTAATCGCTTTACAAAAAAAGTGCATATCCTACAAAGTCCAATTGAATGGAATCCCGTAATTTACGGAGCAATTGCTCATTCAGCACAAGCTTTTTTAAATATAGAGCAGTTAAAACTAGTAAACCATCGTCATATACTCTAGCTTAGCATAAACAGAAAAATAGCTTATTTTGGGAACTAGCTAGCTTAGCAAGTCTTTCTCACATTGAACCAAAAAAAGAAGCCGTCCTCCTTCAAGAATGGCTTCTTTATCTTGTCTCTTATTCTGCAGCGTTTGTGTCTTTGATACCGTATTTTTTGTTGAAACGGTCCACACGTCCATCTGCTTGTGTGAATTTTTGACGTCCAGTGTAAAATGGATGTGAGTCAGAAGTGACTTCGACACGGATTACTGGGTAAGTATTTCCGTCTTCCCATTCAACTGTTTCTTGTGAAGATTTTGTAGAACCTGACAAGAATTTAAAACCAGTTGTTGAGTCCATAAATACTACTGGATGATATTCTGGATGGATATTTTCTTTCATCTTTCGTTCGCTCCTTTGCCCTGAATCATTTGCTGAGTCAGAGTTGATTTGTCGATTTACAACAGTAATATCGTACCATGATTTGTTTCAATATGCAATTATCTTTTTTGATTTCTTCTTGGTGTGCGACTTCCAAAAGAAACATCTTGAAATGCTTCAAAAAACTGATCATTATTTTTTGTTTTTCTCAAAAATTGAATCAGTTGTTCTGTGTAATCCAATGAATCTCCAGTCATATTATTTCTCAATTTCCAAAGATCCTCTAATTTCTCAGGAGCCATTAGCAGCTCTTCTTTTCGTGTGCCTGATTTCTTAATATCAATGGCAGGGAAAATACGTCGTTCTGCCAAATCACGTGACAGATGAAGTTCCATATTTCCAGTTCCCTTAAATTCTTCATAGATAATATCGTCCATTCGGCTACCAGTATCAACCAAAGCCGTAGCTAAAATCGTCAAGCTGCCGCCTTCTTCAATATTTCTAGCCGCACCAAAGAATTTCTTAGGTTTGTATAAAGCAACCGGATCAATCCCTCCGCTTAGAGTTCTTCCGCTTGGCGGCATCACTAAATTATATGCACGTGCTAAACGAGTGATACTATCCATTAAGATAACTACATCCCGCTTATCCTCCACAAGTCTCATCGCCCGTTCCAAGACCAATTCAGCGACACGTGTGTGATTTTGCGGCTGTTGATCAAAGGTTGAAGAAACAACATCCCCCTTCACACTTCGCTCTAAATCAGTCACTTCTTCCGGACGCTCATCAATTAATAACAAAATCAATTCTACATCTGGATAGTTATCTGTAATTCCATTTGCAATTTCTTTTAAAACACTTGTTTTTCCGGCTTTTGGTGGAGCAACAATCAGCCCACGCTGACCAAATCCCACGGGAGAAAAGATATCAATCATACGAGTCGCTAATCGGCCCGTTGTGGTTTCCAGTTTAATTTGCTTTTCTGGATAAAGAGGGGTTAACGCTGGGAAGTGAGGACGTTCTTTTGCTTCCTCAGGATCTTTTCCGTTGACACTTTCAACATGCATTAAACCATAATAACGTTCAGATTCTTTGGGTGGACGTGCTTTTCCTGCTACTTTATCCCCGTTTCTTAAACTAAAACGACGAATTTGTGATGAAGAAATATAAATATCCTCCACACTTGGTCCGTAGTTAATCGGACGCAAGAAGCCGTAGCCTTCTTGCCCCACAATATCTAGAATCCCTTCCATGTAAAAGAAGCCTTGTTTTTCGGCTTGTGCACGTATAACAGACAGAGACAACTCTTTTTTATTCATTTGGCTGTAGTATGGAATCTTAAAATCTTTTGCGTAAGTATATATTTCTTTTAACGTTTTATTTTCAAGTTCCGCCATTGTTAAATAATCGCTCATTTTTCAGCCTCTTCCTCTATCATTTGAATATCTGCTCCTAAAGCAGTAAGTTTCTCGATAATATGATCGTAACCGCGAAGAATATAATCTACATTATAAACAGTAGTTGTTCCTTCTGCCATCAATCCTGCAATTACCAGACAAGCACCTGCACGCAAATCTGAAGCAACAACTTCTGCTCCATGTAATTTATTCGGTCCGTTTAAAACAATCAGATTTCCTTCAACCGTTGCATCTGCTCCCATTCGAGCAAGCTCAGGAATATGATTTACACGTTTTGAATAAATAGTATCAGTTATTTCTGCGGTTCCTTTTGCTTTAAGAAGTAGAGGCGTCAAAGGTTGTTGTAAATCCGTTGCAAACCCTGGGTAAGGGTACGTCATCACATGAACAGCTTTCAAATCATGAGACGGCAGCACCTCAATCTCGTCTTCTCCGATATTCATTTGTACACCAATTTCCTGTAACTTGGCAATAAAACTTTCTAAATGTTCAAAAATAACATTTTTTACAACAATTCCTTCACCTACAGCTGCTGCCATAGCTAAATAAGTACCTGCTTCAATACGATCTGGAATAATTGAATGACGGCAACCGTGCAGTTCATTTACACCTTCAATACGAATAATATCCGTTCCAGCGCCACGAATCTTAGCACCCATATTGTTTAACAAAGTGGCTACATCAATAATTTCTGGTTCTCTAGCCGCATTTTCAATAATTGTTTTTCCTTCTGCTTTTACCGCAGCCAACATAACATTAATCGTTGCACCAATCGAAACCATGTCCATAAAAATACGTGTTGCTTTCAATGGACCTTTTTCTGTACGTATGTACATTGCCCCATGTTCATTATTAACAGTGGCGCCTAGGGCTTCAAACCCTTTAATATGCAAATCGATTGGACGCGGACCTAGATAGCAGCCTCCAGGCAAGCCAACTACCGCTTCGCCAAACTTTCCTAATAAAGAGCCCATAAAATAATATGAGGCACGTAAGCTGTTAATTTTCCCACTTGGCATGGGTACGGAAACAATTTCTCTAGGATCAATTTCTAACTGATTATTTTCAAATTTGGTTTTTGCACCCATAATTTCTAAAATTTCAATTAATGAATGTACATCTTGTATGTCAGGAACTCCCTCAAGAGTCACTGGAGAATCAGCTAAAATAGCAGCAGGTATCAAAGCTACCGCACTATTTTTTGCACCACTTATCGTCACTTCGCCTTTTAAGGGGCGATTACCATTTATTTTAATTTTTTTCATTTTATATTCACCTATACTTTTTGGTTTAAGAACTAAAAAAATGCCTATTTGCACTATTATCCATTTTACCATATTGTAGAAAAAGAAAAAAGATAATAAAATAAGACAGATATCTAGATATTTCTATGGAAATTAAAAACTATGAATAAGATAAGGAGAGCAGCATGAAACGTACCAGTACAGTTACACAAGTCCTTCCCTATCCGATTGATGAAGTATGGGCAGTTGTAACCGACAACTCCGACTACACGTGGCGATCGGATGTAGAAAAAATTGAGCAGGTAGATGAAAAAACATTTATTGAACATTACAAGGGTGGCGGGGCTACTCACTTTACAATTACCAAAAAAGAGAGAAATAAACGATATACATTTTCCATGAAAAACAAGCAATTCATCGGGGACTGGATTGGAGTCTTTACCGCATTGTCACCTGAAACAACACAAATAGTCTTTACAGAAGAATTAATCATTAAAAATCCATTCATTTGGGCGGTTTCTTTTTTTGCATTAAATCTAAAAAAAATACAAACACGCTATTTAAGTGATTTGGAGAAAAAAATCGCAAGCCATAAGCTCCGCTAAATTCACTCATTTACATATATTCATCTCTACCGTTCGTTGCATCGCTACTTTTCTAAAAGGATAAATAAAAAAGTGCTCCTCAGATGAGGGGCACTTTTATAAAATCAGAATTTATTATGCTTTGTTAGTTGAACCGAACCATTCGATACGTTGTTCTACTAATTCAGTAACAGCTTTTGTTCCTGGTGCTAGTAATTTACGAGGGTCAAAACCTTTACCTTCAAGATCTTTTCCTTCTTCGATATATTTACGAGTTGCAGCAGCAAATACTTCTTGACATTCAGTATTTACGTTGATTTTAGATACACCCATAGAAATCGCTTTTTGAACTTGTTCTAAAGGAATACCAGAACCTCCGTGTAATACTAATGGAATATCGCCAACAGCGTCTGAAATAGCTTGTAAATGATCAAATGCTAAACCAGTCCAGTTATCAGGATAAGAACCATGAATATTACCAATTCCGCATGCTAGGTAATCAATACCTGTAGCAACCATTTGTTTACATTCTTCAATATCAGCTAATTCGCCAGAACCAATGATTCCGTCTTCTTCTCCGCCGATTGAACCCACTTCACATTCTACAGAAACACCTTTAGCATGTGCTTTTGCAACAACGTCTTTTGCTTTTTCGATGTTTTCTTCAAATGGTAAATGAGAACCATCAAACATTACAGAAGTATAACCAATTTCAATACATTCTAATGCATCTTCGTATTCACCATGATCTAAGTGAATTGCAACTGGTACTGTAATACCCATTGAGTCTACTAAGTCTTTTACTAAATCGTAACATACTTTGTATCCGCCCATGTATTTAGCAGCGCCCATAGAAGTTTGAATCAATACTGGTGCTTTTTTCGCTTCAGCAGCTTCAAGAATCGCTTTTGTCCATTCCAAATTGTTTGTGTTGAATCCTCCAACACCGTAACCGCCTTTGTGAGCAGCTTTAAGAAATTCTGTTCCTGATACTAATGGCATAAAAAATTCCTCCTAAGTTTGTATAAACAAATTTGTTAAGGGGATCTCCCCTAACCAACAGTTACATTTTAGCAAACATTTCGGTACTTTTCTACTAAAATCATCGAATTTGGAAATTTCCATAGTTATTTTCAATTAAAATATCACTTAATATAAATATACTATTTCTATAAGATGGCTATATACTGCAAAGAAAACGGTAACTTTGTTCATTAGATAACAAAGTTCCTTTAAATATTTTTGTTCAGTTCCAGTGTTCGTTTAATCCGTTTTTACTTGTATATTTTTTATTTATGATTTTTTTACAAACGATATCTATGAGATTTTTTTCTTTTTGTTGTAAATGTCTAATACAACGGCTAACAGAAGAATCAATCCTTTAATTGCTTGCTGCCAGTCCACACCCACGCCCAAAATAGACATGCCATTATTTAAAACACCCATTACCAATCCGCCGACGATTGCCCCCATCACTGTTCCTATCCCTCCTGATGTAGAAGCTCCGCCAAAGTATACCGCAGCCATTGCATCCAGTTCCATAGAAGTTCCTGCCTGAGGGGTTGCTGCATTTAATCGGGCAGCTAAAATTAATCCAGCCAAAGCCGCCATCATGCCCATATTGACAAACACCCAAAAGGTGATACGTTTTGTTTTAATTCCAGATAGCTCTGCAGCTTT
Source organism: Enterococcus phoeniculicola ATCC BAA-412 (assembly GCF_000407505.1). GTDB lineage: Bacteria > Bacillota > Bacilli > Lactobacillales > Enterococcaceae > Enterococcus_K > Enterococcus_K phoeniculicola. The sequence continues at coordinate 73,482 of NZ_ASWE01000004.1, read as the reverse complement.
TTTATTTCCTCCCGTTGCATAAATTTGTCGTCCTATAATCGTCTTATTTGTCAAAAAAGAATATGCAAACACAAGAACGCCAAGAAGAATTAAGATAATAGGGTATCCTGAATAGGAAGAAAAAATATAGGTTACTCCCATGACAACTAGTACAGTAAAGAGTGATTTAAGCAAGAAAAATGAAGAACTCTCTACGTCAAATAAGTTCTTTTTTCTTTTTTCTCTCGCCTTCCACTGACTCAGTACTAGCATGATAGACAAGACTGCCCCAATCAGCATAGACAGCATATGAATGTGCTCGCCAGAAATTATATCTGGCAAATAACCTGTTGAAATTTTTTGAAAAATGACAGGAAATGGCGCTAAAGACTGTCCGCCAAGAACGACTTGTGTTAGACCTCGAAACATGAGCAAGCCTGCTAATGTAACGATAAACGCAGGAATGCCAACATAGGCAACCCAGAAGCCCTGCCATGCACCAATAACTGCCCCAATTAATAAACAGATGGGAACAGCTAACCAGGGACTCATCCCTTTGTTTACCATTAGAACACCTGCAATTGCACCGACAAAAGCCATCACTGAACCTACAGATAAATCGACATGCCCCAGTAAAACAACAAGTAGCATCCCTGCTGCCAAAATTAAAATGTGGCTATTTTGTAATACGAGATTCGTAATATTCAAAGGTCTCCAAAAAATACCATTCGTTAATAGCTGAAAGGCGATTAATAAAAAGACTAAAATAATCACCATACTATATTTGCTGAATATATCTAATAATCGTTCTTTAATTCCATTCTGCTTTTCTTCTCGTTTCCCTATTTCTTTTCCTTTTTTTATTTGCTCCATACTAGAATGCACCTTCTTTTTCCATTGTCATTAAGCCCATCAATTTTTCCTGACTGGCTTCATTTCTCAGCACTTCTCCAGTCAAGCGCCCCTCATTCATTGTGTAAATCCGATCACACATTCCTATAATTTCTGGCAGCTCCGATGAAATGATACAGATACATTTCCCAGCAGCAGCCATTTCTTCAATAATGGTATAAATCTCATACTTTGCACCAACATCAATCCCACGAGTTGGTTCGTCTAAAAACAAAATATCCGGCTCGGTCATCAGCCACTTAGACAGAACTACTTTTTGTTGATTTCCTCCACTGAGACTCCCTACATTTTGAAATACGGAAGTTGTCTTTGTTTTCATTTTTTTTCGATAATTATTTGCAGCAAGAATCTCTTTTTCTTTATCAATTACCCCACGATGACTAATGCTCTTTAAGCTTGCAATAGTCGTATTTTCACGAATATCCATCAATAAGTTTAATCCTAATACCTTCCGATCTTCAGAAACATAGGCAAGTCCGTTTTCAATTGCTGTAGGAACATCCTTTATAGAAATCAACTTTCCTTCTTTGTAGACTTCTCCTGTAATGTTTTTCCCATATGATCGTCCAAATACACTCATCGCAAACTCCGTCCTGCCTGCGCCCATCAAGCCTGCAATCCCAACAATTTCTCCTTTTTTCATCGTAAAGTTTATCTGATCATTCACAATACGAGTTGTATCAATTGGATGGTGGACAGTCCAATTCTTCACTTCAAAGTAGGTTTCCCCAATGTTCGGCTGTCTTTTTGGATAGCGATTGGCTAAATCTCTTCCCACCATCCCTCGTATGATTCTTTCCTCACTAATTTCCTCTTTTTCAAGAGTTTCGATTGTTTTTCCATCACGTAAAATTGTAATTCGATCTGCAACATTTACTATTTCATTTAATTTATGCGAAATGATGATTGAAGTAATTCCCTGTGTACGAAATTCCTTAATTAATGCCAATAGATTTTCGCTTTCTTCTTCGTTTAATGCCGCAGTTGGCTCATCTAAAATTAATAATTCCACTGATTTTGCAAAAGCTTTTGCAATTTCTACAAGCTGCTGCTGTCCTACACCGATTTGCGAGACTAATAAGTTAGGATTAATTTTTAACCCGACTTTTTTTAGTAACGCATCCGTCTTTTTTTCTGTTACATTCCAATCAATAATCCCACGTTTCGCTTGTTCATTACCTAAAAATATATTTTCCTTAATTGATAAATAAGGGCTTAACGCAAGCTCTTGATGAATAATGACAATGCCTTTTTTTTCACTATCTCGCAAACTTTTAAACCGGCACTGTTCCCCATCATATAGAATTTCCCCAGAATAATTGCCATACGCATACAGACCGCTCAACACATTCATCAGTGTTGACTTTCCTGCACCGTTTTCTCCACAAAGTCCATGAATTTTTCCGCGTTCAATTTTTATATTTACATCATCTAATGCACGTACTCCCGAAAATTCTTTGATAATATGGTTCATTTCAAGAATGTAGTCTGTCATTTTCTCACTCTCCTAATCTAAGAAAGGGATCACGAAGAACACATTCGTTAGACCCCTTTCTCCCGCATTTTGATTTATCTCAAGAAAAAATTAGCAAGAGATCCTCTCAACTCTTAATTACTTAATTCTTTTTCTGTATAGTAACCAGTATCAATTAGTTCAGTTTTGTAATTCTCTTTATCCACAGAAATAGGATTTGCCAGATAGGTTGGCACTACTTTTACTCCATTGTCATAGGTTTCCTTATCGTTCACAGGCACTTCTTTATCATTCGTAATTGCCTCAATCATTTCTATTGTGTTCTTTGCTAATGTTCTTGTGTCCTTAAATACCGTTTGTGTCTGCTCTCCTGCAATAATTGATTTTACGCCTGCAATTGTTGCGTCCTGACCTGTAACAACAGGGATTGGCTTGTCTCCTTTTCCGTAACCAACTCCTTTTAGCGAAGAGATAATCCCTAACCCAATTGGATCATAGGGAGAAAGAACCGCATCTAATTTTTTATCAGTATAATTAGCACTCAGCAAGTTATCCATACGTGCTTGAGCAGTAGAACCATCCCAGCGAAGTGTCGCAATTTGGTTGAATTTTGTTTGACCAGAAGGAACTACTAGCTGACCGCTGTCAAAATAAGGCTGCAGCACGGAAATAACTCCATTGTAGTTTATTAATGCGTTGTTATCGTCTGGGGAACCACCGAATAGTTCAATATTAAAAGGACCTTTTCCATCCTTAAGTCCTAATGCTTCTTCAATGTATGAAGCTTGAAGTACACCTACACTAAAATTGTCAAAAGTTGCATAATAATCAACGTTTTCAGAGTTCATTAAGAGACGATCATAAGCAATCACTTTGATACCTTCTTTATTTGCTTTATCTAAAACATCTGTTAACGCAGAACCATCTATGGATGCAATCACTAATATATCTACGCCTTTAGTAATCATGTTCTCTATTTGAGCAACTTGATTTTCCACTTTGTCTTCACCATATTGCAAGTCAGTTTTGTATCCCTTATCCTCTAGCTGCTTCACCATGTTATCCCCATCAGCAATCCACCGTTCTGCTGATTTCGTCGGCATAGCAATTCCAACAAATCCTTTGTCCTGACTCTTAGTATCTCCTGATGTCTTCCCGCAAGCTGCTAAACTCATAGCGACCATCAACCCTGCAGCAGCGATCAATCCTTTTTTCAAACGTGTATTCATTTCATACTCTCCTTTTTTCGATTTCTAATTACATGTTGAAGTTTACTAAACTTTACAAGCGCTTTCATTGAATATTTTTCTCCGTTTCTACAAATCTTTTTTTCTCTGCTTATTTTTTCGTGTAAACGTTAGATAAATCTTGAATATTTTTTTATTTTCTTTGTTTTTATTCGAACGGCTCTGCCCAATCGTGATAGCGATTACAATAAAGGTGATTATTTGATACAATAATCGTACTCAAAAAAGGAGTGAACTATTGTTGAAAAAAACAGGAGTTATGGTTCTATTTCTTCTCTTCATTCTTGCTGCCTGTACAAAACCACTTGAGAAGGAAGAACCCACCATTGTTGTCGGTTTTTCTCAATCAGGAACAGAAAGCAGCTGGCGTAAACGGCACACTGAATCAATTAACGAGGAATTGGCCAAAGAAAATTATCAAGTACTGTACAAAAATGGATTTATGAACCAAGAGAGACAAATTCAGGATATTCGGACCTTCATCGCCTACAAAGTAGATATTATTGTTTTTACTCCATTAAAAGAAGATGGCTGGGAGCCTGTTTTAAAAGAAGCAAGAGACGCAGGTATTCCAGTCATCATAACGGATAGAAATGTTAACGTTACGGATAGCTCTCTGTACCTTACCCACATCGGTCCAAGCTTTAAAGCAGAAGGAAATCGTGCTGGACTTTATGTGTATAACTACTTTAAGGAAAAAGATCAGAAAACAATCAATATTTTTGAATTAAAAGGACTTGCCTCTACTTCTCCAACCACGCTTCGACATGAGGGATTTTCAGAAGTGATTCAAAGAGACTCCCGTATGAAAATCACTCAAACAAAAAGCGGGGACTACATTCGCTTAAAAGGAAAAGAACAGATGACTAAATTAATTCAATCAGGAGAAATTAACAAGATTGATGTCTTATTTAGCCATAATGATGAAATGACTCATGGGGCATTGGATGCTTTAAAAGGCAGTGATATACAGCCAGGAAAAGAATTAATCATTATTACAATTGATGCACAGGAAGATATGATTTTGAAATTAAAATCAGGAGACGTAAATGCCGTGGTCGAATGCAATCCAAATGCTGGCTGGTATGTTCGAAATACTATTTCTCGTTATTTAAAGGGAAATACGATTCCTGAAGAGGTCTACATGCCTGAAACAATTTTTTCTGATCAATCGCCATTGAAGACCATTCCTACAAGAAATTACTGAGGTGTATACGATGTATAATACGGACAGTATCAAAAAAATCTTTAAGCAGTCCAATAAAATTATGCTAGCGATTGCTATCTTACCTATTTTGTTCAGTATCTTTTTTTACACTCGCTATATTCTGATTTATCAAAACTCTGTTGATAATATACAAGCTGCAAATCAGATATCAACAAAAGTAAAAAATAATGTACTGGAAGAAATGTGGGATATTGTATTTGGTCAAATTGAACCCACAAATTATGATAAAAAAAGTATTATTTATGAGCTGCGTTCTGAACTCACGGTCATCAGCGAAAATGCCAACACTACTACTGAACGAAGTACACTGGAGGTTGCTCAACGTACTTTAGATACCATGGAAAAATACTTGGATAAGATTTTAGATAATGTAAAACTCGAACAGCCTGTGGAAGAAAATGAACTGATTATGCTTCAAATAGATTCTGTAAACCAGCTGCTCTATGATATTTTACAAGATTTCGTTCGAGTTGAAATTAATTTAGCAAGCAAACGAAGCGAGGAAGTGACGAACTCTCTTCTACTGCTTAGTATGGCTCAACTGCTTATTATTGCTTGTATTTTCTTTTTTAGTCGTCGTACACAAAAATTTCTTGAAAAGAAAATTCAACAGCCGATTAATGACTTAGTCAAATTAGCGAATGAGTTTTCAAACGGTCATTTTTCTTATCGTTCCACTGCCTCACAGCTTTTTGAGCTTTCTAAATTAAGCGAAAGTATGAATATGATGGCAGAAAACTTAACTACGCTAATTGAAGAAAATGCAAAAAAACAGCAGCATCTCGCGCAAAGTGAAGTACGAACACTGCAAGCTCAAATCACGCCGCATTTTGTTTATAACTCACTAGATGCCATATTAGCACTCGCCGATCAAGAAGATTTACCTGCTGTCAAAGAAATGACCTTTGCATTATCTGATTTTTTCAGAATCTCCTTAAGCAAAGGAAAAGACTGGATTCCTCTGTCAAAAGAAATTCGCCATGTTGAAGACTATCTCAAAATTTTAAAAATTCGCTATGCGGAGATGCTTACTTATGATATTCAAGTACCTGATGAGCTTCAAGAACAGATGGTATTAAAAATGATTCTACAGCCGATTATTGAAAATGCCGTCTATCACGGAACAAAACTTGTCAGACGAGCTGGGAAAGTCCATGTCGGCTTAGTGGAGGAAAAAGAAGCACTCGTGTTTTTTGTCAATGACAATGGAATCGGGATGTCGCCAGAGGTGTTAAACAACGTTCGTTTTCATTTATCCGAAGTCTCTCTTTCATCAACTGAATCAGGATACGGACTTTATAATGTCAATCGGCGACTAAATCTCTATTACGGCGAAGATGCCTACTTGAAAATAGAGAGCACTTATAATCAAGGAACCTGTGTCACCATTCGTGTACCAAAAAAACAACCCACTTTATAAGATAAGGAGATTACAAACTATGTACAGTATATTTATCGTTGAAGATGAGCCCTTAATTCGAGAAAATTTGCGTAATCAGTTATTAAAGCTCTCTGAGACCCTCCCTCTCTTTTTTTCAGGAGAAGCTTCTGATGGCGAGATGGGGCTTTCTGCTATTATTGATTTACAACCTGATATTATATTAACGGATATTAAAATGCCCTTTATGGATGGCGTTACCTTTGCAAAAGAAGTCAAAAAAAGATTTCCTTGGATTCGTATTCTCTTTTTAACAGGCTTTGATGACTTTAATTATATGAAGACAGCTATTCAAATTAAAGCCGATGAATATCTTTTAAAACCCATTAAAAACAATGAATTAGAGCGTTCACTCAGAAGAGTTGTTTCTGAATTAGATAGTCAAAAAAAGGTTCCCTCAGAAAATGAGTCTGGCGATGAAAAGATTGTCTTTGAACTTAAAAAAAATCATTTTTTAAATGGTCTTTTTAACGGTTCTTTATCCATGGAAGAAATTCAGAAAAAATCAACAAGCTTAGATCGCTCGCTTCTAGGTCAAAAATTTCTTGTCTTATTAGTGAAAAGTCAAAATAATCCATGCTTTGAAGAGCAATACTATTTTAGCAATCATCTGAATTATCTATTTGACGACGATTCATCTTTGATTTTTTCTAGTATTTCGTCTAAGTATATAAAATTTTTAGTCTTTCAAAAAGATAGAGAGCAATTAGTAAAGAAGAGTTCAGAGTTAGCACAAATACTCATCAAAGAATTACAAAGTGAACAAAAACAAGCCGTTTCAGTTGCGATTGGACCTGTTGTAAATCGAATCAGCGACATTCCTCATTCGTTTCATTTAACAAAATCCTTGCTTGCTACGTATGGGGATTTAAAAAAAGTAGAAATCATTAGTTACGAGGAAACATTCAAGGAAAACCACTCTGCTTCACCCAATCCATTCAAACTAGATTTAGCCAAAAGAATTGCTGCTCTCAAGCCAGAAGAAGTGAATTCATTTGTTAGTGAGCTATCCGGTTTTCCTGCGGCAGACGAGACTCGAAACATCTTCTTTCGTTTTTTTGTGTTGACAGAGCTGATTAAACTTGTTCAACAAAAAAATCAAACTCAACTGCCTCCCGAACTTGAAGAATTAACTACGATAAGGGATTTATCTTTAACAGTATCCTCCATGGAAGAATATACAACTGTTGTTCGACAAATTTGCTTGTTTCTCATACAATCGCCGCAGAACTCCATTATGTTTAAACATCAAACGATTATTCAAAAAGCAATCGATTATATTAAAGAAAATTATTCTGATCCCAATATTTCCCTGAATGTTGTGGCAGAACATGTCAGCCTGAGTCCAGCTCATTTTAGTACAATATTTTCTCAGGCAATCGGTGTAACCTTTATTGAGTATTTGACTAATTGCCGTATTCAACTGGCAAAGAAGCTACTCACCGAAACAAATGAGAAGCTTTCATCCATTGCCCTAGAGATTGGCTACAACGATCCAAACTATTTTAGTTATTTATTTAAAAAGAAGGAAAAGATTTCACCAAAAGAATTTCGGAATCACTCCTTTGGTGATTAGCTCATTTATCATTCAAAAAAAATTTGCACAACGAGAATAAGACACCCCTCGGTGAAGACTATCGCTCTCACCAGGGGGTGTCCTACTCTCTATTCATTTCACTTAACATTCTTGAATAACTTGGCTATCTACCTTTATTTTTCTTCGCGACTATCTAAAGATGCGCCAACGAACGCTTTAATTAATTTTTGCGGACGGTTTGGACGAGAGATTAACTCTGGATGGAACTGACAACCCACAAAGAATTTTTTCTCAGGAATTTCCACAATTTCCACTAAACGATTGTCTGGTGATACACCTGAGAAAACCATTCCGTTTGCTTCAAACATTTCACGGTATTTGTTATTAAATTCATAGCGGTGACGATGACGTTCTTGAACCACTTCTTCATTATTATAGGCAGCGGCTGTCTTCGTTCCTTTTTTTACTTTACATGGATACAATCCTAGACGTAATGTGCCACCTAAGTTTTCAATGTTTTCTTGGTCAGCCATCAAATCAATAATATTGTTTTGTGCATCTGGATACGTTTCTGCAGAGCCTGCATCCTCTAATCCAACAACGTTTCGGCCAAATTCGACACAGGCCATCTGCATTCCTAAACAAATCCCCAAGAATGGAACGTCATTTTCACGTGCAAAGCGGATTGCTTCAACTTTTCCTTCAACTCCACGATCGCCAAATCCACCAGGAACTAAGATACCATCAAGATGACTTAGTTTTTCTGCTGCATTGTCTTGTGTAATTTCTTGTGCTTGAATCCAGTCAATTTCAATATCAGAATTATAAGCAAACCCTGCATGCTTCAATGATTCCACAACAGAAAGATAGGCATCCGGCAATTCTACATATTTTCCAACTAGTCCAATACGAACAGTTTTTTGTAAACTCAATACTTTTTCTTCTAGCTCACGCCATTCTGTCATATCAGCAGCCGGTGCCTCTAATTTTAGATGGTCACAAACAAACTGATCCATTCCCTGTGCTTGAAGTGCAAGAGGAATAGAATACAATGTTTCCACGTCGCGAGATTCAATAACAGCTTCTGGCGCAACATCACAAAATTGTGCAAGTTTATTTTTAACATCTTGAGAAACAGGCTGTTCTGTGCGAACAACTAAAATATTCGGTTGAATTCCTAAACCACGTAACTCTTTTACGCTATGTTGTGTTGGTTTAGTCTTCATTTCTCCAGCCGCTTTTAAGTAAGGAATCAAGGTTGTATGAATGTACATCACGTTATCAGAACCCACGTCTGCTTTCATTTGACGAAGTGCTTCTAAAAATGGCAATGATTCGATATCTCCAACAGTTCCTCCCACCTCAGTAATAATTACATCGGAGTCTGTCATGCTGGCAGCACGCATAATTTTTTCTTTGATTTCATTTGTAATATGTGGAATCACTTGGACCGTTGCACCAAGATACTCCCCTTTACGCTCTTTACGCAAAACCTCAGAATAAATTTTACCTGTCGTCACATTGGAGTATTTATTCAAATTAATATCAATAAAGCGTTCATAGTGACCTAAATCTAAGTCAGTTTCTGCACCATCATCTGTTACAAATACTTCCCCATGTTGGTATGGACTCATTGTCCCTGGGTCCACATTGATGTAAGGATCGAACTTTTGAATAGTCACTTTTAATCCACGATTTTTCAGCAAGCGACCTAAAGAAGCTGCAACAATTCCTTTACCAATAGAAGATACCACGCCGCCTGTCACAAAAATGTATTTTGTCATAAAATGAAAAACTCCTTCTTAAAAATTTTTATGCATGTTTAGGATAGTGCTTAGTAAATAAAAAAAGAAAACTCCCCATTCATAGTGAACAGGGAGCTATTATTTACGTATAAACAACTGACCTTTTAGAAAGGTGCCCAAGCAGTATAATACAAGTTATGATACAAAATGTCAAGAAGATTTCTCAGTTAAGTTTCACGAAAATTTTCAAAAAACATCCGCTACTCGTTTGTTTCCCGCAATCGTTCGATCACACTTTGATTAGTCATTCGTCGATAAAAAATAAGTGGGATACTTATACAAACTAAGAATAAACAGCTGACAATCACCAGCAAAGAAATCATTGGAAATGTAAACTGTGCATACCCCATTCGCCCGTGAATAACCTTAAATAAGAGAAATAAACTACTTGAACCTAGCGTACACAACAACGCCGAAACAATCCCACTATAGTAAAGTCCTTCAAATATCAAAAGCTTTCTCAGCTGCTTTCTAGTCATTCCCACACTTTCCATAACAGCGATTTCACTTCGTCGACTCAATAGACTACTTGATGTCGTATTCATATGATTGACAAGTCCTAATGAAATTAACAAGAAACTAATCGAATACATCGCTACTTTCATCGTTCTTATCTCATCTTGTGCAGCCTCTAAGCTTTCTGAGTTGATAAATGCGGAAGGGACTTTCGCTTCACGCTCATTGGGTGCGATAGCCGCTTCCTTTTGTTCCATAAATCGTTTTATTTTTCTTTTAACAAAAGGTTCTTTTTCTTCTTCTACATATAAGTTGACAACCAGTGGCCGTTTTTGAATACCTAATTGATCAAAACTTGCTTCACTCATCATGAGCTCCGGTCCATTTTGCATATAGCTATAGTGTTTTGCTGGAAATTCTTCTTTCGATGAATCTACATAACCACCAAAAGTCCTCTCTGCCGGTTTCTTATTAGGAATTTTCGCATCTAAATGGACCACTTCCCCCATCTCTGAAATAGAGGATGCTAATAATTTTTTCGAGAAAAGAGAGCCCGCTGTGCTAATGACACTTGTTCCTGCTCGGAGACCTTCTATGTCTAAACTAAGTTGATTTTTTTCACTATATTTTTCTAATTGATCTAAATAAGAATCCTCAACAATTAAAATTGTCGAATAAAAATAAGCTTTCATTTGCTTTAACTGTTCTTTCCCATCTTCTGATTCAAGGTTGGGAATCATCGTTCCACCTTTAAAATAGGGCACCCATGCCTTATCATCTGGATTCGCTTGAATAAATCCCCCATAGATAACCTCTGATTTTTTTACGCCATCAAGTGTTTGAAGATACTCTGCCTCCTCCATCGTTAAAGAAGCAAAACTATCATCAAATATTTTATCATCCAAATAAAACATTGGGCTATACGGCGCAGCCAGTTCAAAATCAGGAAAAGATTTAAAGTTATTCGTATAGTCTAAAGAAGTCACGACAACAATGGAGCTTAGTGCTATTCCAAGTCCTAGAAAAATAGACAACATTGACAATACCGTTGCTCGTCTATTTCTCCATAAATTTCTCCATGCCATATAATGGAGCTTCGCCCCCTCTTGACCCTTTCGTCTTCTTTTTTTGTTAGTCTTAGGGCCAATATAATTTAATGATTCAATCGGCGTAATTTTTCCTGCTTTATATGCAGGAAGTAAAATACTTATAAAAGAGAGGAGAAGTGTAAGCCCCACACTTCCAATTAAAAGAATCGGTTCAAATTGAATCATCTGAGAAGAAAGCCCATAATTATTTAAATAGTATTTTGATAGTATTTTAGGGGCAATTCCTAAAATAATTACTAAGCTTATCCCGCTACCAATCAACAGTCCAATCAACGATATTTTAAGAAATTGTTGATAAATAGTTCTTCTAATTTGACGATTTGTTGCACCAATCGTTTTTAACAATCCATAATAACGAATTTCGCGACTCACGGAAATATTCATTACGTTGTAGTTTAATAAAAAGACACAAATGATTAGAATAGCAATACTTAAAAAGGCAATATCGTACCCACCTACTGTTCTTCGAATCACATTATAACTTACAGAATTTGCACTACCAAATTTCTGAATCTCATCAATTGTATCCACATCATTGTAAAGCATTTGCTCTATATCTTCTCCGGGATACCAGTTTTTCTGTTGAATGAGTAGGTTAGTTGGATTGTTCATTGAAAAACCCAAATGATTCAGATAGATTTCAGAGAAAAAACCGATAGGCGGACCCTCTATAGGATGAACATACTCTGTATAAAAACCACTTAGCAAAAAAGTCCGATTCTCTGATTTTCCCTTATCCATATAAATCTCTACAGGAATCTTCATTCCAAGTGTTGGATTTGTTATCCCAAGCTCCTCTAGTCCTCTAATGGAGAGCATCAGTTCATTTTCTTTTTTTGGATAGGCTCCATGAATATCAGAATATGCCGGAACAAACATTTTTTCAAAAGCTGTGTTATCAGCAACTACTCCTGCAAAACGGCTTGTTCCATTCACTTTTCCCTCTGAAAATCCATAGACCTTACCTGTTCGATCAATATAAGAAAGCCGTTCGATTTCTTTTTTTTGAAGATTGGTCGGACGATCCAAAGAAGTGGTGGAGGCAACGCCATTGTGTCTAACTTCCATAATGTATTCTGCATCAATTCGTCCCTTCATAAAACTAAAAATACAAAACAATACAAGGACTGTAGTAGCTACTGCACCTATCATTAACCAATTTCGTGATTGATTATGTTTATAATTTGCCTTTGATAACGTACGGATAACCGTTCGATTATTATTCCTTAGCTTCATTCTCCTAGCCCCCTTTAATAAGCTTTTCCATCTTCTATTCGAATCATTCTGTCAGCCATTTGAGCAATCTCCTCATTATGAGTAACCACTGCAATCGTTTGATGAAACTCATGTGCTGAACTTTTCAATAGACTGATAACTTCCAACCCATTTTTTGAGTCAAGATTTCCAGTAGGCTCATCTGCTAAGATAATTGCAGGCTTTGTTATTAATGCTCGTGCAATCGCCACTCTTTGCTGTTGTCCCCCCGAAAGAGTATTCGGCATTTGTTCTAATTTTTGTTGAAGCTGCAGTTTATTCGTAATTAACGAAAGAAATGCTTCATCTACAGCCACTCCGTCCAACTTCAATGGCAGTGTAATATTTTCGTAGACATTCAAGATAGGAACCAAATTATAATTTTGAAAGACAAACCCTATATTTCTTCTGCGAAAAATGGTGAGCTCCTCATTGCTTAGTTGGCTCAATTCATTGTTTCGAACATAAACTTCTCCACTTGAGGGGGTATCTAGTCCGCCTAACATGTTCAAAAGAGTACTCTTTCCACTTCCTGAGCTCCCAACAATTGCTACGAATTCGCCTTCTTCTATTTCAATCGTCACCTCATTTAGTGCATGCACTTGTGTTTCGTCTTCGCCATAAATTTTTGTTAAGTTCATTGTCTTTAATAGATTCATATTCACCTTATCCTTACTATTTTATTTGACTAAATTCAGTATAATGATCAATTCTAACAAACTCCTAACAAACTGACAGAAATAAAATAATCATTTTTATTAAAAAAAGGCGAGGGGGGACATAACTATCTAAGTTATGTCCCACCCTCGTGAACGCTTAATAAACGGCGTGAACAGAAGTACTTCTTACAATCACTTTAAATCACATAAATTATTGCTTCTGATGATGCACAGTACCTGTTCTAGGAACTGAACAAGTCCCGACCACTTTCACCGTTTATTTAAAATTATCGACACGCTGAGTCCTGGCTCTTCTCGTTTTACCTTGATGAGTCCCCCGTGCTGGTTAATAATTTCTCTGGTTAAATACAAACCAACCCCAAAGCCTTCCTCTGTTGTCACTCTTTTTCCTCGATAGAAGCGTTGGTAAATTTTTGGCTCTTCCCCTTTTTCAATTCCAATCCCATAATCTCTTATAAATAATTGGACAAATAAATCATTTTCAGATAAAGCTAGGTCAATCTTTGACTCTTCCGGAGAATACTTTACACTGTTGTCCAACACGTTATAAATAGCCTCTGCTAACCAGTTTTTATCATGAGAAAGGACAATTGCTTCCTTTGCATCAAGTGAAAGGTCAATTTGTTTTTCGTGCGCTTGTTTATGTACTTGAAACATCGCTTCAACAACAGTTTCCTTCACATTTGTTTCTTTCTTCTTAATCTGAATCAGCTTGTTTTCAAACCTAGAAATCTTAATAAAGCTTTCGACTAAAAATGTGAGTTTTTGTTGAGAAAAATCCAATGCTTGAAGCGCTTGTTTTTCTTCATTTTCTGTAAGCTCTGGAAGTTCTAAAATATCTAGATAGGTTTTTATGTTCACTAACGGCGTCCTCAATTGATGGGCAATTTCTGTAATGAGTGCTTGCATATTATCTCGGTCAGCAATAATTTTTTGTTTTGTTCCACTCATCATTTCTTCCAGACGTTGAAGCTGCTCAACTATTTTTGATAATAAGTCATCTGTGTCACGAAATGTTTTATGCTCTGTAATTCCATCAAATATTTCTCGAATATAGATGGATACCTCTACCAGTTTTTTTTCATATCGTCTTCTTTCAAGCAACGAACTTAGAAAGTAAAGTCCTAGTATACCAAAAATCACCAGTTTTGCTGAAAGTTCTTTTATTTGAGTCAGTGCAAATCCCATGATTGCTAGGGCAATCAGACATTGAATGATTGTATAGCTAGGAATATTTAACCCGTTTTTTTTCATGTTTATTCTCCAAAAATATACCCCATACCAAATATATTTTTTATATATTGGGTTTGTAAGGCATCCACTTCTATTTTCTTTCTTAATCGATTAATAGTAACACTCACCGTATTTTCGCCTACAAACGATCCTTCTAAATCCCAAACTTTTTGTAAAATTGCCTCTTTGGAAACGACTTGTCCTACATTTTTTGTTAGGTATTCCAGTAGTTGGAACTCTTTGGCAGTCAACTGAACAAGCTCCCCTTGTTGTGTCACTTGTTTTTTCTTATAGTTAATAGAGAGTGTAAGATAGTGAAAACTGTCAGATAGTCCTGCATTTCTTCGTAAAACAACTTGAATTTTTTTCTTTAATACTTCTGTAGAAAAAGGCTTTACAATATAGTCCTCACATCCCTGATCATAGGCTTCAATCATGTCTACTTCATCATCACGCGCGGTTAGAAACAACACAGGAATATCTTTTGCTCGTTCACATACTTGAAACCCTAGGCCGTCAGGTAAATTAATATCTAACAACAGTATATCTGGTTGACTTTTCAGCAGGTCGATTCCTTCTCTACAGGAAAAAGCATGCAGAACCTCAAATCCTTCTTTCTTAAATAAAATATCCAGCGCTTCTTGCAACAATCGATCGTCTTCTACAATCCCAATTTTCGCCAACTCTTCACTTCCTTATCATTCACACATTCTTTTTTATAGTCTACTTGATATTAGATTTTCCGTAAACCTCTTTCTAGGAAGATTGAGACTACCTTAGTTAATTTTTCATATTAATCGGCTATCATCTTTTTATTTTTTAGTGTCTATTCTATTAGAATCATATCACTTTTGATCGAACACCCTTGATGAATCTCTCCTCACAAAAAATGAAATTAAAAGGAATTTTTTTAACTAATGATGCACGAAATAAAATGATTATGAGACAAATAAATCTTCCTTTTTAAAAATTTAATTTAAGCTCTTTAATTTTATTCATACGTTGAGGTAAGGCTAGAAGGAGTGAGCTCTGCAAATCAAACAGAGAGGCGCAATTTCAGCTTATTTGTGTAACCTGCTGCTCTCTCGTATTCTATTCACAGAAGATGAGTTACTTCTCCTCGGTTCATTAAAATGTTACAAGGGTGAGCCACAACTTAGATAGTTATAGCTCACCCTCTACAAACGGATTGCTTATTTATATTTCTACACTCTCCAAATATTTATTCAGGTGCATCCTCAAGTGACCAGCACAATACCCCATTATATGTGCCAACTACGTCGGAAGGGCAAATTGTTAACTGCAGACCCCCTGCCAAATTAGCACTTATGCTACCGCTCCCTTGCCAAATAGTTTGATTGCCTCCATTAATTTGAATGTGTTGATCCTGATTATGGTAAGCTAATCTCTGTGAAAGTATCTGTCCTTCTTCGTTTGTTAACGGCTGCTCTTCTTTCACCTTAACTGTCCAACAACTCTTGTCTAGTTTACTTTTATCTTCGACTTGAAAGTCTTCCTCAGTAGTCGCAGAAATTACTCTATCCATCGCTGGGATCCTATTTTCACCGAAACTAATTGTATTAGGAATAATGAGTTTCGGACCAGATTCTTTCTCAATAATTCTACTCTCTTTATCAGATTCTTGATTGTTATCATCTTTTACATAGAAAAATACCTCTTGATCTAACCATTTTTCAGGAAATTTAAACATAAGACTGTCATTAACTTTTTCAGGTATAGCTGAGTATTTCTTAAGCTCCCTTTCTTCTGTTCCACATTGCGCTATCACCGAAACACTCGTTGATTTATCATGAGTAAATGAAAAAGTAAGCTTCCGCTTATTTGTAAAACGTGAAACGAACAGAGGATTGTCCTTATCGATTAATTCAAATTGTAACTTTCTTTTTTCACGATAGCGATGAATGATTGTTTGTTCTTCAGGTAAGAAGATACCTTTGTCTTGCTTCTTTTCCTTGATTGGTTCATATCCAGGTACTTCTGGATAATCATCAGATAAATCAAAAGAGGTTGTTAGCACTCCAAATTTTGTTATCGAATCATGAACCAGATTATCCTGTTCATTTAAAAAAACAGTAGTTTCTTTTCCAAGATAATTAATAATTGATGAAGCTGCATTTTTTTCTAAATGGTGTCCGTCTAAAATGGTCTCTACATCAAATGGCAAGGATAAACTTCCATCTGAAACAATTGCAGTATTTACTGGATTTTCTGTCCCCATCCATTTCAAATAGATTTTATATTGAAGGATAGTATCATATAGACGGCTGTCTGTTGGGTTCTTAGCTATAATTTGAACGTTTTTCTCATCTGATTGGCTAGAAAATAACTCTGTCAGATCATCCCCATTGAAATTAGTAATAAGTACTTTATCAAACGCATATTGTCTCGTTTGACTCACCTGTTCCAGATTGACATTGATTGTCATTTGAGTAGGTTTCTGCCATTGATCAACATTTGGAATCGTCTGCTTAGCTTTTAAGTACACATTCTTATTTGCACTCTCAAAGCTCGAATTCACCGCATACGCAGATGGAAATTCTGGTTTGGCTAAAAAATCTGTAAAATAGACGATTGACGAAGGAGTCACATCATTATTGTGCACGACAAACGTAACATTAGAAACAGCATGTGTTGTCATTTCAAAACGCTGACGTGGATCCCTCCAAGGAATTCCTGGTGTGATATTCTTTAAATATAACCAGTGATCATCGTCATCTCCATCCCAAGTATCATAAAGAATATGTGTCGGGTTTTCAGCATATAACGAATCAATAGTAGAACCAGGATTTTTGTAGCCAATATATTTATTATGATTTAAGCCATAATAATTAAATGCAGTTTTTATCGTGATTGGCCGCCCAGTATTATCAACAAAATCATAAGTAACAATCATTTCCCCTTTGATTGTAATCCCCAAAAAATAACCTTTTGTGAAGCCAATAGAACCACCATCCAAGCTGCTTTTATTTCGTTCCAATGTTACTAATAAGCTTACTTCCTTTCCTTCATAAAAGCCTACATTTTTCACTAACGCTTTACTTTTATTCGTATTGTGATCAACCGTTAAATAATCCAAATCGCCGTCCCCTTCAAGCAGTTCAACAGTCGTATTTTCCCCATAATGCATGACAAAAGTGTTTTCAGCTGGTGTCACGGATTGATTAGCCCAATGAAAGTATTCTAAATCTGTTAGCGGTCTGGGAGCCGCTTCCACCCTAGCAGCTCCCAAAAAAATACCGCCAACTAACAGTAGTAAAATGGATATATAGCTATGCTTTTTCATTTGATATCCCCTTATCATTCAGCTTATTCTTAGTAATAGCTATAAAGGAAACCAACCCCAGAATCAACAAGCCAATTTCTACTAATAAAAAAGATTTTTCTTCATTTGTCTTTGGGAACATTTTAGAACCTGAACTCGTATCACTATCCCTCAGCTGAGATCCAGCATTTTGGGAATTCTTCATTAATACTTTTTCCATCGGTATCGTTTGATTTTTGTTACTAGGTTGATAAAATGTAATCCTAGCTTCACTTTTGACTTGTTCAGCCGCCGACGCTGATATAGGAATTCCAAGTACTATCACAACTAGAAAGAGACTAATAACTTTTTTCATTTTCTCCCTCCGCTCTAATTTTTTTTACGTTTCAATTTGTAAATATAAGTGATTAAACCAAGAATGATTCCTAAGGATACAATACTCATCAAATAGAGCAACCAAGTATAATTATGGGATTTTTTTACTTCTACTGCTTGCTCATTCAATTTTTCATCTGCCTCTTTGATTTCAAAATCTTTTTGAAATAACCATTTTTTCCCTTTATCATCTGTTAGATGCATCGTTAATTCGTATTTCCCCTTTTTAAGAGGATCATTGTTCCAGCTAATTGGCAAGTGAAAGTTGGTACGCGGTGCAAACGAAATTTTTTTATCTAGCACCTTCAGTACATCCTTTTGTCCTTTTTTAGTAACCGTTACATGCATGTCCAGTTTACTCATAAGAACCGGCTGCAAATTTTCCATATCAGCAAATACTGCTAAATAACCGTTATCTAGCCCTGGTGTTACCTTTTTTAACGTTAAGTTCTGTTTAATTTTTTTATCTGAACAGCTAAGTTTTACTCCAATGGTATATGCAAATTTATTTTTCAAACTAAACCCTTTTTCCTTTTGGTCCTCTTCTTTGGTGTCCTCATAACAATAAAAACCACCTAAAACCACTCCATCGAATCCTTCTTCAGGAATATTTAATTGAAAGTGTACCTCTCGATCCTCTTTCGGCTGTAGAATAACTGTTTGTGACTCAGAAACCAGATTCTCAAATGATGGACCGCCAATCAGTTTAGTGCCATGCTGAGAATAATCAATTGAACCATTTTGATTTGTAACGGCATTATTTGCTTCAATTTTTACTTTGATTTGAGTTGTACTAGTATTACGCAACTTGAGAATCAGATCCTGAGTTGCTCCTGACTGGACTTTCAAATCATAATAGCTTGCTTCTGATTGCTGATTATCTGGTAAAACCGCTTGTGCATCAAAAGAAATATTATTCTTTGTTTCTTCGGATGCGGCAAAAATTTTTGCAGGAAAAACAAGAACAATCAGGCAAAGTGCATAAATAAAAAAGAGGGAAAATTTCTTCTCACGTCCTCCTAGCTCCTTATGCTGGCGCATCAGTCAACACCCACGTTAAATCTGCTGTGTAGCTTTGCGCTTCAACACCTGCTCGCGGTACATGAAGTTTGACATTTTCATTTTCCCCATCTTTCCCTTCAAAAACCGCCGCGAAGGCTCCCGCACCTTGACCTTTCTTAGCTCTCACAACATCTTGATATTCTTCATTTAATTCAAAGGAATTTTCTGCTAGTTCTGGGGCTGTTGATTGGTTGTCTTTTGTAGTAATTTTCCCATTAGTCAGCGACATTTTCGCACCGATTAATTCTTTGCCGTTTTCACCCACGAATGGTGAGATTGTTACACCAAGTATCCATCCCTTTGCCCCACCTCGGGTATCATTAACTTGTACATGAGGTTTTTTGTTTAGCGCAAAGTAATCTGTATCTCCTTGCTTGATTTCTTGTTGACCAAATGTGATATTCGATGCGTAAGGAATCGAAAGCGCACCAGTATCACCAGTACTTGGATCATCATCGTGTGTGTCGTCTGGAACGACTGGATCAACATCTTCTCCTGATCCGGCTGTCAATGTGACATCCGTTTTATTTGTGACATCTGTAAGCTCACTGGCAAAGACAGACAGACTTGTCGTACTCATTGCCAATAAACCAAAAGCAGCAGTAGTAATCATTGTTTTTTTCATTTTATAATTCCTCCTAAATAATAATTGGCCTAATCTGACCTAGGACAATTTTCCCATGGGCAATAAGCTTTTTCTAGTTCGAAATTTTTCCTGATTTTGGAAAAAAATTTAAGGTTCATTCATCTGTGCAAAAAAACACATATGCTGATTAAGCAAATGTGTCTTTTTGATTCGTTAAACGATAAATTAGCTCTCCAAATTGTCGCCAATTGCGCTCTGTAGGAATATTTTTCATTAAAACCAAAGGAGTCTCACCTGTGTTAAAATAATAATTCGATACAACTAAATCAACTTCTGAAGTCTTGGTTTTGTAATCATAAAACGCGAAGGTATAGGAATGACCAAAGTATGTATTAATTTTGTCCATCAGCCATAAACGATGAGTATGATGCAAATCATCTTGAATCAATATCTTCAATGGCTTATAACAGCTTACAAACAAATCATAGTAATCTAGTACAAAATAATAACTTAAAAAAAGTTGTTCCCAATTTTCTAACACACTAGCTAACTTCTTATCCGCCTTCTGTTTTAATGTCTCATGAAGAGATTCCATTAGATGGTATTTTTTAGGGGTCTCTACTTGAACTTCTTCTCTATAGGAACGGTTAAAAAAAAGATCAGTATTTCCATAAAAAAGCCTACTACGCTCGTGAAAAGCAATAAAATTGAACAAGAGCTCTTGATCTGTCATTGTTAAATGAAAGTGGAACTTTTTTTCTAAAACAGCGGCCAGATTCTCAACAGCTTGATAGGAACAAGTAATCTGCTGTTTGTGTGCCATTGCATAGCTATTTTCATAGCAGCTATTACCATCAATAATCCCAAATGAGTAGATAACTTGGTAAAGAAAATACAACTCATTTTCACTTAAAGTCATGTCAGATTCGGCATGCCATTTTTCCAAAAGCTGAAAATAGGGATCTAAATTAATGACCGTCTTAATATCAACAGCAATTGAGATATTCGTAAGACGGCTCCTTTCTAAAATGATGGCTAGCCAATAGGAAAATATCCGCTGTTGAAGCGGTTCAAACTTTATTTTATAATGATTTTCAAAGCTCTCCATGTACCTTTTTATCATGCTTAGCTCACTACGAAATGGCCAACTTTCTCCATTACCATGTGTAGAATTCCAATAAAAATAATAGTAAAAGCAACGAATATTTTTTTCCTTTGCATCTAAATGTAATCGATACGGCTGAAAATCAATCTGATAACGTCTAAAAAAAGGATCTAGTAATTTTGCATAGCGAAAAACTGTGGATATACTTGTAAATTGACTTTCTGCGAAATCCTTTAATGATTTTTCAGGGTAAAGATACATAAAATCAATCAACTGATAATTATAGGAGCCTTTATAAAAATGAAGATAGACTTCATAAGATGGAAAATCCTCTTCTTTTTTCAAACAAAATCTTTTATTTTCCTCATTTATCAGGATTATTTTATCGCCATAAATTTCAAATAATTTTGTCAATTCTTTTATGTAATGTAAAATGGATTTTCCTGTCACTTTGAGTGTGGTTTGCAATTCCTTTAATGTACACCACCCGTTTTTTTCCAATAAATAATCGAACAAAATCACTTTTTTCATTGATGTTTTAGTCAAAAATGTTTGCATTATTTCCTACCCCAAATCGTTCTGATTTCTTGATTAATCACATGACGTACTCTTTTTGTTGGGAAGAAGTCCATTATTATAATCTGTTTCTCATTTATTTTCATACAAAATTGTTCAGTTTTAGACTATAAATATATACAACAAGAAAGTATTAAAATAACTATTGCCAACAATGTAACGTACCGAATTTTCCTTCAATAAACAATAGGTTCTCCCCATGAATAAACACTTCAAAAAAGAAACTAGAAAAAATATCAGACTGGTATTTAGATTTAATACATGAGTCAAAACAAAGAGAACTCTCAATCTGATTAAACCAATCATGACAGCTACTATTTTTAAAATAGACTCTTTTTTCAGATGCTATTCCTTCTCGTAAAATATTTAAAAAAAATAAGTCTTCACTTCCTAAGTATTAATTCAAAATTTTTCAATATTGTCTGATTTCTCAGCGTAAAATGGATATAGAGAAAGGCTTTAACAGAAATTTACTAGTTCCTTCTTTCACTTGGTATCTTAGCACTATTTACTATTTTCATCCATGAATTACTTTTTCATACTTTTCATCTATTTTGATAATCCGAATACTTGTTCTATTCATTCTATTTTGATCCTCTTTCTTATAGCCACCCCTACCTCTTGGTTAGATGTCTATATTTGTGTACTTCATTTACTTATTCTCTTTTAATTCCAATAGTCGCTAAATTTTTATCATCGTTTGACATAAAAATTCCTTTCGATTAATAATCGTTGGTAGCTTTTATTCAGTATATCAAAGGGTATTTATCGCTAATGCTACTTCCTCTTACCTATAATACGCTTGTTTTCCTCAATTCCTTTAGTGTTTAAAATCTACTAAAATTATAAAAAAACCGCTACAAGCCCCAGCTCGTAGCGGTTTAACCTACTAATTAATACAGCTCTAGATATTGTTCTCTTTCCCATTCTGAAACGGTTTGACGGAAGGCTGCCCATTCCATTCGTTTTGCTTCGACAAAGTTCGAATAAATGTGTTGGCCTAACGCATCAATCATCACTGGGTCTTTTCTTAATTCTTTTATAGCATTATGAATGGTTGATGGTAAGTCTTTGATTTGTGCTGCTTCACGTTCTTCTTCATTCATCACATAAATATTGCGGTCTACAGCAGGAGGCGGTGTTAACTCATTACGAATACCATCTAACCCTGCTTGCAGTAATACAGCCATAGTTAAATATGGATTTGCTGATGGATCAACAGAACGCAATTCTAAACGTGTAGATAAACCACGAGACTCAGGTACACGTACTAAAGGCGAACGGTTATGCCCACTCCATGCCACGTAGACAGGAGCTTCATAGCCAGGTACTAAACGTTTGTATGAGTTGACCGTTGGATTACAAACAGCGGTATAAGAACGCGCATGCTCCAATAATCCTGCTAAGAAATGATAAGCTGTCTTACTTAAGCCCATCTCACCATCTGCGTCGTAGAAGGCATTTCCTTCCTCAGTAAATAAAGACATGTTGCAGTGCATGCCTGAACCGTTAATACCAAATAAAGGCTTAGGCATGAAGGTTGCATGAAGACCATGTTTTCTAGCAATGGTTTTCACTACTAGTTTGAAGGTTTGAATGTTGTCACACGCATCAATCACATCTGCATATTTAAAATCAATTTCATGTTGCCCAGGAGCAACTTCATGGTGAGAAGCTTCTACTTCAAATCCTAGACTTTCTAATTCCAAGACAATATCACGACGACAAGTTTCACCCAAATCTGTCGGTGCAAAATCAAAGTATCCGCCACGATCGTTTAAATCAAGTGTGATTTCGCCATTCTCATCTAATTTGAAAAGGAAAAATTCTGGTTCAGGTCCTAAGTTAAATTGTGAAAATCCTAGTTCTTTCATATCTTTCAATGCGCGTTTTAGATTCCCGCGAGGATCTCCAGCAAATGGCGTCCCATCTGGATTATAGATATCGCAAATCAAGCGTGCAACTTTTCCATGATCACTTTCCCAAGGGAAGATCATCCAAGTAGATAAATCTGGGTATAGGTACATATCACTTTCTTCAATACGGACAAATCCTTCAATGGAAGAGCCGTCAAACATCATCTTGTTGTCTAGTACTTTGTCTAACTGACTTACTGGAACTTCAACATTTTTAATGGTTCCCATGATGTCGGTAAACATTAAACGTAGAAATCGGACATTTTCTTCATCTGCGATATGTTTTATCTCTGCTGCTGTCTTTGCTTCTTTTGCCATAATTAAATTCCCTTCCTCACACTTCATTTATTTATTCATTTTTTATTTCCACAATCAATGCGCACTAAAGTCGTGCACTGTTTGATTGAAATGGACTTTGCTGGCCGAATCCGCCTTGTGCTAACATTTCATCGTGTAGGATACGACGAACATCACCATCTGTTAACGGCTGATTCTTTTTCTTTGCGGCTTTCTCTTCTGATAGCTTCATCTCATATACTCGTTTAATCCCAGCCATATTTAATCCATCAGATAGATAATCCTTAATCTCAAGCAAGGTATCAATATCGTTGAGAGAATACATTCGGCGATTTCCTTCACTACGTTCAGGATGAATGAGATCCTGCTCTTCATAATACCGAATCTGTCGGGCAGATAAATCAGTTAGCTTCATCACTGTACCTATAGGAAATACGGACATGGAACGTCGTAGTTCTTTTTCTCGCATCTTAATCCCCTCTCTTGACCCTTTTTTCTTAAAAAAGTAACGCTTTTTTTAAGTTAGTGTAAGAATAGCAGTTCAAAAAAAGCCTGTCAACCCCATATGTAAGGTTTTCTAACATGAATAAAAGTTTTTTTAAATATGCCTATACCATTTTCACCCGAACGTTCGGAAATAGCTTGAATTCAAGCCTGAATGATCCAAAATAAAGATAACCTTTTTTAAAGAAAAAAATCCAGAAGCAATCTATCTACTTAATGCCAGCTAGGTACTCTGACGTTCAAGCATTGATAAGCATACTTCTGGATTCATTTTTTCTATTTTTCAACAATTGCATCATCAAAAAAAATACGGGATTACTTTACTTCCCACTCGATAAAGCAAGGAAGCTTAAAAAAACTCTCTGTCCTCTGTTTTGCGAACCCAACGTGAATTCTTCATAGCAAATCCTTTTATTGCATAGTCATTGGTTTGCTCCTCATATTCTTCAGAAAAGACAAATGTTTTTCTCTTTATTTCATTTAATTCTTGTCCTTCGTGACTAGGAATTTCTAAGGCGTAAGGCTCCATTAGCTCCATCAGCTGCAGACGGATTGCTTTTGTTACTGCCTGTTTTCCTTCTTGGCTTCTTGCACTAATCAACACATTTGGAAACAACGTTGGGGTAAACTGATCTTCTTCTATCTGATCTGCTTTATTATAAACCGTTAAAATAGGAAGTTGGTTCAACTGAAGCTCTTCAATCAGCTGCATAACAGTTGCTTCTTGCTGAATGCGATCTTCTGCACTTGCATCAACTACATGTAAAAGCAAATTCATTTCTTTACTTTCTTCCAAAGTTGAATGAAACGCGTCAATTAACTGTGTAGGCAAGTCTTGGATAAAACCAACTGTATCGGTTAAGGTGACCTCAAGCCCTTCTGGTAGCCGCCATTTCTTCGTTAAAGGATCCAATGTAGCGAATAACTGGTCTTTTGCATAGGTCTCCCCATTAGTCAACAGGTTCAAGAGTGTTGATTTTCCTGCATTCGTATAACCAATCAGTCCAATTTGAAAAACATCTGCTTGCTTTCTCTTTTGCCTATTTCGTTGGCGATGAGCAGAAACTTCCTTTAATTCTCGCTTAATTACAGTAATCTTATTTCGGATGTGTCGTCTATCCGTTTCCAGTTTGGTTTCCCCTGGACCTCTTGTCCCTATTCCCCCACCTAATCGTGACAAAGCTTTCCCTTGTCCAACTAATCGAGGAAGTAAATAATTTAACTGCGCAAGCGCCACTTGAAGTTTTCCCTCTTTTGAGCGTGCACGCATCGCAAAAATATCTAATATCAGCTGCACTCGGTCAATCACCGGCAACCCAATTGCGTCATTGATAAGCTGACTTTGTCTCGGAGACAATTCATGATTAAAGATAATCAAATCTGCTTCGTAGGCATCCGCAAGCTGAACTAATTCTTCTAATTTGCCTTTTCCAATCAGCGTTTGTCTATCAACCTGTTTTCGTTTTTGAGTCACCGAGTAGACAACTTCTCCATTGGCAGTCTTGGTTAAACTTTTTAACTCCTCCATTGATTCTTGGAAATTTTTTGTATTTTCATCGGTTTCTACACCAACAATAATGACTTTTTCCTGTGGTTTCTCCATCGTTTCACCCCTCTTGTAACCATTTTTGTACCTGTGTTTCTATTTCTTTGATTTCTTCAGGGTGCTTCACTAAATCAAACCAATGAACATCCATCTTGTTTCGAAACCAAGTAAGCTGACGCTTTGCATACCGACGCGAGTTTTGTTTAATCGATTCTACTGCTGTTTCTATTGACTCATTGCCAGCAAGATAGCCAAACAGTTCTTTATAACCAATCGCTTTTGCTGCCTGCGTATCAGGATGCTCAAATAAACTTCTTGCTTCCTCTACCAAATCCTTGGTCATCATCTCGTCTACCCGCTGATTAATTCTTTGATATAACACCTCACGATCAGTATTTAGTCCAATAATAAAGGCATCATACCGTTTTTCAGGTATTTTTTCAGGCGCGAAAATACTTTTTCCAGTTCGTTCAAACACTTCAAGTGCACGAATCACTTTTCGACGGTTATTCTGATGAATTTTTTCTGCTGCTAATGGATCAACAGAGACAAGCTTTTGCCAAAGCGCCTCATTGCCATTATTTTCAGCAAAGCTTTCGTAGGATTCTCGAATCAATCGGGAGTCTGTTTCATCCTCCTCGCTTGTGGCACCTAGCTTATAATCATAAAGTAAGGCTTGGATATAAAGCCCCGTTCCCCCAGCTATAATAGGAATATTCCCTCTGCTCTGAATGTTTTTTATATGCTGTCTTGCTTCTTTTTGAAATTCGGCAACAGAATATGACTCCTCTTTCTCCCGAATATCAATAAGATGATGCGCAATTCCTTGCATTTCTTTCACCGTTACCTTGGCTGTTCCAATGTCCAGCCCTCGATAAATTTGCATGGAGTCTCCACTGATGATTTCGCCTTGAAAATGCTTTGCTAATTGAATACTTAGACTTGTTTTCCCAACAGCCGTTGGACCAACAATAACAATTATTTTTTCCATAATTCTCCTATTTTTTCATCCCTCTGCGAAGACGAACTGCCTTCTCTGGGAAGTCTGTAATAATCCCTGTCAGGTTTTGTTCAAAACATGCAAGCATGTCATCACTTTCATTGATTGTCCACGGCCGAACAGCCTTTGGGAAACTTAAAAAAGAAGCTTCTGATTCTCTTATCCAATTAATTTTAGGATGAATTCCCTCAATAAAGGATCGTTCTAACGCTTGTTTCACCTTTGATTCAGCCGTTCCCATAATATAATCTAACTGTGTATCTGGCTCAAGATGATGCATTTTTTCTAAAGACTTCATATTAAAACTGCTGTACCAGTGTGTAAAGGGCCATTGCTGACTCATCATCAAAGAGGAGACTGCTTCTTCAATTCCTGGATAGTCAAATTTATCTGTTTTAATTTCAATATTTAAAAAGCCACGAAAATTTTTTTGGACAAGTAAATCAAGTACTTCTTTAAGTGTAGGAACCCTTGCTGCAGAAAATTCTTTATCAAACCATGAACCAGCATTTAATGTTTTTATTTCTGCTAAGGTCATTTCTCGAATCCGTCCTTGACCATTAGTTGTTCGATCAACTTCCTCATCATGCATGACTACGAGCACTTGATCTTTAGTTAAATGGACATCTAGCTCAATGCCGTCCGCCTCTGCTCGAACTGCTTCAGAAAACGCAGGCAAGGTATTTTCTGGACGAGTACCACTGCTTCCTCTGTGTGCCATTACTTGTGTCATATTCCTTCACTCCAATCTTTTCTATTGTATCATTCTTGAAAGCAAGAAGAAATGAACAGGACTATTAAGAATCCCTGCATTAAAAATAAAAAGAGCAAAACCTAAACACTTGTTTTAGATTTACTCTTTGTTATCAAATTTCTATCTTCTTACCTGTTGTTTCTATCGATTACTTACCTGAAAAAAACTCTACAGGATCATTGGTTAACTGCTTCATCTGAATTTTCTTTTCATTAATCATTTCGATTAGCTCTTCAGAGAAATTCTCTAAAATAACTCGTCCGCCTTTATAAGTATATCCGCCAATCTTAACTGTTTCATCTGGTGAAAGAACAACTTTTCTATGCGCAATATTTTTAAAAAATTGTTCAAGAATATAGTTAGGCAAATAAAAATTATTTTGTGAGGTAAAAGTTTGTAAATAAACAAAATCATCTATTGTAATGTAACAGTCGTCAAACGCATCAAAGCTGACATATTTTTCCAATAAAACATTTCGTTTTTGAAGAATTTCATTTACCTTCTTATTTAATTCGTTTAACACTTCAATTTCTCTCACTTTATTTTCTAAACTCCGGCGGCGAAGCTCTTTTTTTTCTTGATATCTTAGCTGTAGATAAAAAGCTAGACTAACTATCCCAGCTCCGACTAATACACCTATTAAACCTGCTAATGCAACACTTAACATACTGTACCTCCTGATTTTCCTCTTATTTTATATAGTAACACATTTCTATTTTTCATGAACAGTAGATTGAATGAAAACTTTCTATTTGACCTTTATTGACCTTATGTGTATACTTCTTTTTAGATATTGAAAATCTATGTTAAACTATTCCTGAAAGAATTTAAGGAGGAACAATACTATGAATTTAATTCCTACAGTCATCGAACAATCATCTAGAGGAGAAAGAGCTTATGATATCTATTCTCGTTTATTAAAGGATCGTATCATTATGCTGAGCGGTCAAGTAACAGACGATTTAGCAAATTCTATCATTGCACAATTACTTTTCCTAGATGCTCAAGATTCTGAAAAAGACATCTATTTATACATTAACTCACCTGGTGGTAGTGTAACTGCTGGGATGGCTATCTACGATACAATGAACTTTGTGAAAGCTGACGTTCAAACAATCGTTATGGGGATGGCTGCTTCAATGGGTAGCTTCTTGTTGACAGCTGGTAAAAAAGGCAAACGTTTTGCTTTGCCAAATGCTGAAATCATGATTCACCAACCATTAGGAGGCGCACAAGGACAAGCAACTGAAATTGAAATTGCTGCACGTCATATTTTACAAACACGTGACCGTCTAAACAAAATTTTATCGGAACGTACAGGTCAACCACTTGAAGTCATCGAAAAAGATACCGATCGTGATAACTTCATGACAGCTGAACAAGCAAAAGAATACGGCTTAATTGACCAAGTAATGGAAAACAGCGCATCATTAAATTAATACACTAAAAGAAGCGGTCCGATTCTGGACCGCCTCTTTTATTTATGAAGTAAAATGAAAGCTTACTCCTCGTTCATACAGAGTTCTTGCTTCACGAAGATTTTTACTCGACAATTCGTTTATATTTTCCTTGTTTAAATTGATTGCCTTTTTCTACATAATGGCGAATATTTTCTTGATTCTGCTTGATTTCTTCTTCTGTCAACGGTCGAATCACTTTGGCTGGCCGTCCAAAAGCTAACACATTAGGAGGAATGATTTTCCCTTCCGTTACCAAAGAACCAGCCCCGATTAATGTATTTTCTCCAATAACTGCACGATTTAGTATAGTTGATCCCATACCAATTAGCGCACCATCCTTAATTTCACACCCATGAATCATACATTGATGACCAACTGTGACATCATCACCAATAATAGTTGGTGCTCCATGATCAACGTGAACAATTGTTCCATCTTGAATATTCGTTCTTTTGCCTACAACAATTTTTTCCGCATCCCCACGTAATACAGCTTGAAACCAAACGCTAGACTCTTCCCCCAGCTGAACATCTCCATATACATCTGCGCTATCTGCAATAAATCGATTCATTTTGTTCTCTCCTATCTGTTTCACCTTACACTATAAGGTAAGTATAGCAAAAAAAACCGACAGAGGGACACCCGTCCTCTGTCGATTTACTTTTATTTCTCTATTCTATTCATAATCGCCGTCTTCAGCAAACTGACTATTATAAAGTTTCTCATAGAATCCGCCTTGTGCTAACAAGCTATCATGTGTTCCTTTTTCAATGATTTCTCCTTGGTTCATCACAAGAATTAAATCCGCATCACGAATCGTTGATAGACGATGGGCAATAACAAAACTTGTCCTGCCCTCCATTACACGATCCATTGCTTTTTGAATTAATGCCTCAAGTCTCGTGTCAACAGAGCTTGTTGCTTCATCAAGAATAAGAATTTTTGGATTTGAAATCACCGCTCGCGCGATAGTCAACAGTTGTTTTTGTCCTAAAGAAATATTATCTCCTTCAGAGTTAATTTCCATATCATAGCCACCCGGCATTGTCCGGATAAAATGATCAACATTTGCTGTTTTTGCAGCATCCACCACTTCATAATCTGTCGCTTCTAAATGACCAAAGCGAATATTATCCGCAATTGTTCCTTCATACAGCCATGCATCTTGCAGAACCATCCCAAAGATTGAACGTACCTCACTTCGGTCAAGTGTTTTTGTGTCGATTCCATCAACCCGAATGGCTCCTTCATTCACATCATAAAAACGCATCAGCAGATTGATTAATGTCGTCTTCCCAGCACCAGTTGGACCAACAATAGCAACCGTTTGTCCCGCTTTCACCTCAAAGTTTAAGTCACGAATCAGCGGTTTGCTTGGGTCATAAGCAAACGATACATGGTCAAATTTCACATGACCTTCTATCGATTCTGGAAGAGCTACTGTCACTTCATTTGGCACTTCTTCTGGTTCATCTAATATTTCAAACACACGAGTCGTTGCCGCAGATGCACTTTGTAAAACAGAAGATAGCTGAGTGATGTTCCCCATAGGTTGACTAACCTGCCAAATATATTGAATAAAGGCTTGCAGCTGGCCTACCAAAATAACACCAGAAATCACATAAAAACTTCCCATGACAGCCATTCCAATGTATGTTGCATAAGCGGTTAATTGAACTAACGGCATCATTAATCCAGAGATAAATGCGGCACGAAAGCCAAAGTGATTCAGTTTGTGATTAACGTTTTTAAACCCATCCAGTGTTTGCTTTTCACGTCCATATACCTTTAGCACACTGAAACCTGTCATGTTTTCTTGAACATAACCATTCAATTCGCCTAAAGAATTCTGCATTCCTTGGAAGTACTTTTGTGATATTTGAACAATCTTCTTAGAAATGAAAATAGATAACGGAATCATAATGAGTGAAATAACAGCCATTAGTGAGTTGATATAAAACATCATGGCAACAGCCATCACGATGCCCAAAATTGCATTCACTACACCGATAAATGCCTGTTGCATCGCCCCACTCACTGCATCAACGTCATTCGTTACCCTAGACAAGATATTTCCTTGCTGATTTTTATCAAAGTAAGAAACAGGCAACCGATTGATTTTTTCTTCAATGTCTCGACGTAAGTCTTTCATGGCACTTTGAACAACATTCGCCATTAAAACTCCTGATAACAGCTGAGCAGCTGAATAGCCGACACCTACAATCGTAATCCAAATCAGACACATAATAATGTAATCAAAATTGATTGATTCGTGATTTAACACATTTTTAGAAATTTCCGTTGTTGGCAATCCTGTAACATACGGTAACGCTGCATTAAATGCTACTGTCAACACCGTAAAAAATATAACCAAAATAAAAGAAACTCTATAGGGCTTAATATACTGCCCCAATCGCATTAATGAAGAGAATGTTTTTTTCATGACAATTCCTCCTCTGACAATTGAGAAGCCGCAATATCATAGTAAATTGGACAATTCCCAAGTAGTTCTTTATGCGTGCCCATACCGACAACATTACCTTCGTTTAATACGATAATCTTATCTGCGTGCATAATAGTTCCAACACGTTGAGCAACGATTAATACTGTAGACTCTGTTGTTTCCTTCTTCAACCGAGCACGCAAATTAGCATCTGTTCGATAATCAAGAGCAGAGAAGCTATCATCAAAGATATAAATTTCCGGATTCCTGATGATGGCACGTGCAATAGCCAGACGTTGCTTTTGTCCACCTGAAAAGTTTGAACCGCCCTCAGATAAATGCTCGTCATAGCCATCAGATTTTTGTGAAATAAATTCAGAAGCCTGTGCAATGTCTGCTGCACGCTCCATTTCCTCTTGTGTCGCATCTTCTTTCCCGTAGCGCAGATTTTCTGCAATTGTTCCAGTAAATAATAATGCTTTTTGAGGAATAAACCCAATTTTTTGTCGCAAGGCACTTAATCTGTACTTGCGAACGTCTTCACCATCAATTAAAATCTGCCCGTCACTTACATCATAGAATCGAGGAATCAACTGAATTAAAGTAGATTTCCCACTCCCAGTACTCCCAATAAACGCGACCGTTTCTCCAGGACTCGCTGTGAAGCTTACATTTCGAATCACTGGACTTTCTGCATGCCCTGGATAAGCAAATGTCACATTTTTGAATTCAATATAGCCTTTTGTTTTTGTTTCTGTAATACCTGATTCATCTTCTACGATAGAAGGCGCTGCATCTAACGCTTCTTGAATACGTCTTGCAGAGACTGCTGCTCGTGGATACATCATAAAGATGCTGGCAAAGAGCATGAATGAGAACAAAGCGTGGAAAATATATTCAATAAACGCAATCAAATCCCCCACCTGAAGACTTCCTGCTTCAATTTGTACAGACCCGCTCCAAATAATTAAAACCATGACAATATTGAATAAAAAGAAGAAGCCCGGCTGTGCAACGGCCATTAATCGAAATAATCGTTTTGAGCTATCTGCATAGTCTTCATTTACTTTTTCAAAACGTTTTTCTTCAAATTTTTCATTTACAAAAGCACGAATAACCCGTAATCCCGAAAGATTCTCACGTAGAATGCCATTGATGCCATCAAGATTTTTCTGTTGTCTATTTGATAATGGCTCAGAAACTCTTGCAATAGCTACCACTGCCAGAAGCAATATTGGCAAAGCCCCTAATACGTACCATCCGAGACTTACACTCGTTCGCATAACCATGTATAAACTAACAATAAACATCATGGGTGTCATAAATCCTGTGCGCAGGATATTTTGCATAAATAACATAATTTGATATGCGTCATTTGTCGTTCTTGTTATCAATGAAGAGACACCAATTGTTTCATACTCTGTATGAGAATATGTCTGAACTTTTTCAAACAAGTCATCGCGGATATCAGCAACAATATTTGTCGTAATACGCGCGGAAAAGAATCCTAACAAGATATTCATAATAATCCCAATTGCTGTAATCACAATCATCAGAATTCCTTGCTGTTTTACATAGTCAAAATCTTTTTCTCCTATGCCTAAATCGATCATTTTTGCCAAAATTGTTGGCAATCCTAATTCAATCAAAATAAAACCGAATACACAGATAAAATCAAGAATCAGCAACTTCTTATATCGCATCGTGTAACGCCACATTAATTTCAATTAATCAGCTCCCTTCTTTTATCGATTACTTTCAATATAGCACACCCATTTTTTTAATAAAACACCCTCATTTGAAAAAACAGCATTTTAACGAAAAAAATGAGCAATTCTCTCCTTATTTACTTTTATTACTATTTAATAATCATTTAAATAACAATCTTCAGTTCTTTTTTTTTCACTTTTTCTTTCATTTTTTTAAATTCTTTTAAATCCATCACTCTAGTTTCTATACTTATGAATTATTCTATGATAAACTATCTATAATTGTTGTATCTTGCATACAAAATGTCCGGTGAAAAGTATTACGATTACCAGAAAGCAATGTCGAGGCTTTCTCTTCTTGGATTACAAAGACGTATCTAAGAAGCATACAGAGTAAACTTTAGGTGGCGGCTATGCCCCCCGTTTTTTGCTGTGCAAAAGAAGGTCAACTAAGTTAGATTACTGCAAAAAGCAGATAAAGGAGACGAACTATATGATTTATAAAGTTTATTACCAAGAAACAAAAGAACGCAATCCAAAGAGAGAACAAACACACTCTCTATACATTGAAGCAGACTCAGACGTCACTGCACGTCAACTAGTCGAAGACAATACCCCATATAATATTGAATTCGTGCAACTATTAGAAGGTAGCCACCTTGAATACGAACAAGAAAATGCTGAATTCACATTAACGGAGTTTTAAAATGAAACCCTTCATAAAAAATAATGAAACGGGTGTCTTTGCAATTGGTGGCTTGGGCGAAATTGGGAAAAACACATACGGGGTACAGTTCCAAGATGAAATCATCTTGATTGATGCGGGAATTAAATTTCCTGAAGATGACCTATTGGGAATTGACTATGTGATTCCAGATTACAGTTATATTGTCCAAAACATTCAAAAAATTAAAGCACTAGTTATTACACATGGTCACGAAGATCATATTGGCGGCGTTCCTTACCTACTACGTCAGGCGAACATCCCTATCTATGCAGGACCTTTAGCACTTGCGCTAATTACCAACAAATTGGATGAGCACGGACTGCTAAGAGATGCTGAAATGCACGAAATTAATGAAGATACTGTGATTCGTTTCCGAAAAACAGCTGTGAGCTTTTTCAGAACAACACACAGTATCCCTGATGCTTTAGGGGTTGTTGTCAAAACACCTTCTGGAAATATTGTCGCTACCGGTGACTTCAAATTTGATTTCACACCAGTCGGCGAGCCTGCAAACCTGCACAAGATGGCACGAATTGGTGAAGAAGGAGTGCTTTGTCTACTTTCAGATAGTACAAATGCTGAAATTCCGACATTCACAAAATCAGAAAAAACAATTGGCGCCTCTATTCAACGAATTTTTGAAAAAATTGAAGGACGGGTCATCTTTGCAAGCTTCGCCTCAAACATCTTTCGTCTTCAACAAGCAGCGGATGCCGCTGTGGCAACAGGACGAAAAATTGCTGTATTTGGACGCAGTATGGAAAATGCTATCGTTAACGGGCAACGCTTAGGATATATCAATGTTCCCGATGGCACATTTGTTGATGCCCATGAGATTAATCGCCTGCCTGCAAATGAAACGATGATTCTTTGTACCGGTTCTCAAGGTGAGCCTATGGCAGCCCTTAGCCGAATTGCGAATGGCACCCATCGTCAAATCCAAATTCAGCCAGATGATACCGTGATTTTTTCAAGTTCTCCGATTCCAGGAAACACAACAAGTGTCAATCATCTGATTAATCTTCTGTCTGAAGCTGGCGCTGAAGTCATTCATGGAAAAATCAACAATATCCATACTTCTGGACATGGTGGACAAGAGGAACAAAAATTGATGCTTCGTTTAATGAAACCAAAATACTTTATGCCTGTTCACGGAGAGTTTCGTATGTTAAAAATTCATACATCTCTCGCTCAAGATACAGGTGTTCCCGCTGAAAATTGTTTTATCTTAGAAAATGGCGACGTCTTAGCCTTAACAGCAGATGAAGCACACGTAGCCGGACATTTTAACGCAAGCGATGTGTATGTTGACGGAAACGGCGTTGGTGATATTGGAAATGTGGTTTTACGCGACAGAAGAATTCTTTCTGAAGAAGGTCTTGTTCTTGCAGTTGCTACTGTTGATATCAGTAAAAAGGAAGTCCTTGCTGGACCTGATATTCTCTCGAGAGGGTTTGTCTACATGCGTGAATCAGGTGAGATGATTAGCGAAGGACAGCGTATTTTGTTCCACGCATTACGTGAAGTATTAAATGCTCCTGATTGTACAGAAGCAAAATTGCGTGACGCAATGACTGGTGCATTACAGCCCTTCTTATTTGAAAAAACAGAACGTCATCCAATGATTTTACCTATGATTATGACACCAGATAAGTAATTCATACAAAGAGATTCGGACAGAAGTATTCAGCTTATTTTCGAAGCCTTCAACTCTAGCATGTTTCATGCGTAGAAATTGTTGAGAGCAAAAACGCAGGGAAGATGAGTCACTTCTGTTCCCACCGTTTATTAATCTTTTACGAGGGTGGGATATAACTTAATTAGTTATGTCCCGCCTTCTTCTTTTATTGAAAATAAGTTCCATCTTCACCATCTACGCCGAATATAAAGGAGAGGACTAAAATGAAACAAAAAAAGAAGGAACAACTAGTGTCAGAGGTTGTTGATAAAATCGTCAAGCGAAAAGGTACAAAAGTAAAAGCAAAAACGAAAACAATGAAAATCAAGCGAAAATTTGATACAAAAACACAGGCAAAAGAATATGAAGCTTTTCTTCGGGAAAAATACACTCGTCCACTACTGGAAGAACTCAATCGACTACTAGAAGAAAAGTAACGCTTCAGACGAAGAGGAAAATTTCTCTTCATCTGAAGCGCTTTTTCTATCGACGCCTTATTTTTTTGGCAGCTGAATATCCACTCGTTTTTCCAACATTGCTAAAATCGTATCAAATAAATTCTCCCATTGATGCCGATTGTTTAAGTCTTCCAAAAAAAATACCTTTGACTCTGGATTGCGCTCTTCTTCTACCGCATCAGAAATAATTAAATCTGCCTCTTCTATCTGACTAACAATTTTTATCGTTTTGGGATTAAATAAATTTTCCAGCCGATAGCGAATCAGTGACTCTCCCGACATACCCTTTAAAGAATTATGAATATAAATTTTTATTTGTTTTTTTTCAAGCCGAACAGTTGTTGCATATAAAATATCTGCAATAAACCATTTGTTATTAGTAAGAAAAGATTCATACGGCTTTGCTATCTCTTCTCCAAGAAAATAGATTAAGAAATCCTCGACGGCTAAACGCTGCGGTGTTTTTTCATATGTTAATACCGCATAATGATAAACCACATCCACGAATTTGTCTTTCCCATACAAAAAATATTGATCTCGAATATACGGAAAAATCAATTGATACATCAATAAAGAACGTTCATTTTCTGACATATCTAGCATAAAATATTCACTAAATTCGCTCATAAATTGTTTAAAAAAAGAAACTACAGGGAATGTTAACTGACAAATTTGCTCCCCTATCTTTCTTAGCTGTGGAGAAAGCTCAGAAACTTTAGATAACTGCATCTGTGCAATAAAACTACAGAAATATAATTCTTTTTGATAGTTCTCTGGACTTACTCCAGAAAAATATAATTGTTTTGGTTTAAAAATATGGTAGTCTTTCGTTAACAATCTCAAAATTTCTTGATTTGTCTCATCAAGTTCTTCAATCATATGTCCTTGAGAAGCACGTAACGAATTTACTGCATGCCAATAATAAAATGTTTGTTTTTCTGAGAAAGATTTTTTTTCTAAAAAATTACGGTAACTGACTGTCAGCTGTTGTGCAATTTGTTGTTCTTGAATGTGTGTAAACGGCCACTTTACACCAAGATATGTATGACTAAACAAATAGTACCCCAATAATCGAATAGAGGCTTCCTCACCAGAAAATACTAGTACTTTTTGTTGCGTCGCAATTTTTACATGGAAATCTTTTAAGAAACTATTCGTTTCATTTATCACTTTATAACAATAGGCTTCTGATATGTTCATTTTTTGACAACAGATTGGTACCGTTAAGTCAGTTTCGAGATAATTCAGTTTTAACAATTGAAAGATTGTACTTTGTTGACAGTAGTAAAGTGTTAATTGATGGTAGATACCAGAAAGATCCTCAGACTGATTGATAAAAGAATAGGAAAAATCAGCATATTGAATAATTTCTCCTTCAATGTTCAAGCTTTCTAAGTCATTCGACACTTCTTGAAGCATTCTTTTAATCGTTGTTCTAGAAAGCTGAAATACATCCATTAATTCTTTGATTGCTACAGGTTTTTGGATGATGATATAGCGAAAAAGCTCTAGTTTTTTTCCTGTACTTTGCTTCAATAGTTTTTTTATCAATTTTTACACCTCATTTTCACAAAAATAAATAACAAGATTACATAAAATAACCATCTGAATATTTAAGAATAAAAAAATTTCTTATCCCTATTTTACTATTCTATCAGACTTTTCTTATAAATTGGGAACATACTTGCCGATTCTTGATGATTTATTATCAAATTCTTATGGTATTCTCTAAGAATAAATCAAATGCAACTTTTGGTTATTAAATATAAAGGAGTTTATAAAAATGGTTCGTACAAAAAAGATATTTCGTGAACAGCTTTTAGAAGGTGCTTACCAATTAGTTGTTGATGAAGGTTTCAAACATTTTCATGCACGCAAAGTTGCAAAAGTCATCTCTTGTTCTACTCAACCAATTTATCGAGAGTTTGATAATCTGACAACTTTTAAAGCAGCCACTAGTGAGTATATTATTCAGACCGTCGAACAATTCTTGTCTGATAAAGAACGACATGATTTATCATCGTTTTCAGAAGTACTTTGTCAATATGCAGATAAACATCCAGATGAGTTTGAGCGTTTCTTCTTAGTAGATGAGACTTGCAAGCCATTAATGAAGGAATTGATCAATGTTCATTTTAATCATTTAGTCATTAGCCTCCCTGCTTATCAAACGATTTCTTCAGAGCAGCTAGATCAGCTATTTGATCTTTTCTGGTTCTATACATTAGGCAAAGCCGCACAACGTGCACATACAGTCACCGAAGAAGAAGATTTACATAGCACATTAGATGAGTTAAGCAAATTATACATACAAAAAATAGCTGTCTAACTAATCGATACTTACATAAAAAAAGTCCCCGCAAGAATCCTTGCAGGGACTTTTGTACGTAATCAATTAGTTTTTTTCTACGTTTACAGCTTGAGGACCACGATCTGAATCTTCAACATCAAAAGTAACTGCTTGTCCTTCTTCTAATGTTTTAAAACCGTCTCCTTGGATTGCTGAAAAGTGAACGAATACGTCGCTTCCGTCTTCACGAGAGATGAAGCCAAATCCTTTTTCAGCGTTAAACCATTTAACTGTACCATGTTCCATAATAAATATCCTCCTCGTGCTAAAGCACTTAATTAATTGTAACATTGCTCGAGTCCGATAGAGGTGTGACAGGTGTTACAACTTCTATTGCCAAACAAGATTACACTTAGTATTGTACCGTTGAATTTTATGTTTTGCAAGATATACCTCTTATTTTTTCTTTAGTATTCCTTCTTCTCTTAGACTTGTATACGTATTCTGCCCGGTAATAATATGGTCTAACAACTCAATTCCCATGAGCTCCCCACATTGACTTAACCGTTGGGTAAATAATATATCTTGATGAGAAGGGGTCGCATCACCTGATGGATGATTGTGCGCAATAAGTATACTTGCCGCATGATACCTTACCGCTCCATGAAAGACTTCCCTTGGATGAGCAATTGACTGATTTAATGACCCAACAAACAACGTAATTTTTTGAATGATCTCATTTTTTGTGTTTAGATAAAAACAGAGAAAGTGTTCTTGCTGATAATCCTTCAGCTCATTAATTAATTGTTGTGCAAGATCAAAACTTGCTCGCACTTTGCCAACTTTAGGCTGCGTCGCCCTTTGTATTCGACTTCCCAACTCAATAAGTGCTCGAATTTCAATGGCTCGTACTTTGCCAATTCCTTTAATCTCTGTCAATTCTTCCATCGTTGCACTTTTCAACGTATAGAGATTGCCAAAACGTTCTAACACTGCAGCAGCAAGAGCCATTACATGTATCGGATGCTGCCCGGTTCGTAAACAGATTGCTAACAGCTCTTGATCTGAAAGCGACTTCTCCCCTTGCATTATCAACCGCTCTCGGGGCAATGAACTAGGAGGTACTTCTCTTAATAATAGCTTTTCTTCCATATAAAAACTCCTTTGCGTTTCATAAGTTAGCTACGCAAAGAAGTAAAAGGATCATTTATTTTTTAAATAAGAAATTACGTCAAACAGAGAGTCCACTACTTGAATAGATTTTTCTTCTAATTCAGGGGTTGGCGGAACTAAATCAGGGACCATAATCACTGGTATTTCGGCAGCCGCTGCTGCCAACACCCCATTCTTAGAGTCTTCTAGTATAAGCGTCTCTTCTTTTTTTGTTTCTAATTTCTCACAAGCAATCTGAAAAATCTCTGGATCTGGTTTTGCTCTTGTTACATCCTCCGCTGAAACAATCGTTGTGAATTTTTCTTTTAATCCAACTTGGTTTAAAAGCATTTCAATCGTTGGACGATTATTGCTCGATGCAACTACTCGTGGAATCTTCTGCTCTTCCAAGTAGTCAACCAGCTCTTTGACCCCAGGCTTAAGTTTGGCTTTTCCTTCTGAAAATAAGCGTAGCGCTTCCTCATAAGAATTATCGATAAATGTTTGAACCTTTTCTTTACCAAAAGCTGAAAAAAATTCGTGATAACTCTCTTTTAGCTCTTCATCAGATATTCCAATGAATTGAATGTAGCTTTCTTTGCTATAAGGCATCCCCATTGCATCAGCAATTTCTTGAGAAGCTTGATAATAAATCATCTCCGTATCAAAAATCAATCCATCCATATCAAAAATTATACCACTTACTCTAGTCATCGCTTCCTCCTAAGGTTAATAAAAATTCTCGTACTTCAGAAACAAAATAAAGTGAGCCTGTCACTAATAAGAGAGTCTCACTATTCATTTTTTCCAGTATCTCTGCCATGCCAAATTGCCATAAGGAGACAATCGTTACTTGATCATCAGCTAAATTGGCAACTTTCTTCAAATCAATGGCTCTTGGATAATCAAAAGTTGTTAAATAAATATGGGCATTCGGAATTTTTTTCAGTAATTGCAGCATTTCTTCTACATTCTTTGTCGTCAAAGCTGAAAAAAGAATGTGAATCTCATATTCTTTAAATTCTTTTTTCATCGTCTGAACTAATCGACGCACTGCGTGGTCATTGTGTGCACCGTCTAAAATAATCAAAGGCTCTTCACTTACTCGTTCCATACGTCCAGGCCAGCGAGCATTAGACAGCCCTTCTGCTACTTCTTTTTGATGAAATGGCAGTCCTTTAAGCTGACAGTACTGATAAAACAGTTCAATAGCTACTCCTGCATTTTCTACTTGATGTCTTCCAAGTAAGCTGGTCTTCAATTTTTGAAGCCGTCCTGCTTCATTATAAAATGTAAAAACCTCTCCCCACGTTTCATCAGGATGCAGGTACTCTACTCGATAGTCTTTTTCAAATCTATGAACAACAGCCTCTTTCTTTTTGGCTTCTTCTAAAATAACAGTCAATGCTTCTTCTTGAATGTTTCCCGTAACTACAGGGACACCCTGTTTAATAATGCCTGCCTTTTGAAAAGCAATCTTTTCGATTGTGTCCCCCAAAATATCTGTGTGATCTAGGCCAATGGTTGTAATCGCCGTTAACATTGGGACGGCTACATTCGTGCTGTCCATTAAGCCGCCTAGTCCCACTTCAATAATGGCAACATCTATTTTTTCCTGAAGAAAAAAGTCAAATGCCATCGCTGTCAATGTTTCAAACTCTGTAATGCCTGATACTGCATCCTCACGATCCATTTCTTCAACCAGCGTCTTATATTTTTGCGCATACTTAATGAACTGATTATCCGAAATCGGCTGTCCATTAATTGCGATTCGCTCATTAAATCGTTCAATATATGGCGAAGTAAACGTCCCAACCGTTACGCCCACTTCTTCAAGCAGACAGCGTAAATCTGTCACGGTGGAACCTTTTCCGTTTGTTCCAGCAATATGAATCGTAGGTACCTTTTTTTCTGGATGATTTACCCGATCAAGTAATGCATTTACACGTTCTAAGCCAGGTCGAGAGCCAAATGGCAGACGACTGTGAATCCATTCAATTGCTTCTTCAATTGTCATCGTATCCACTCCTTCTCTGACATTATAGCAAACTTTGAAAATAATAATGTCAAAAAAACAACAAAGTTGAAATAGATTTCCCTCAACTTTGTTGTTTCTATAATTAGACTCTTTTCTTATTTTTTAGGACGTTTATTTTGGTAATACATCGCTTGGAATTGCTGATTGGTATTTCTGCCCATCAACAGCTTTTACATGCTCAGCCTTTGCTTTTTCTACTAAATCCGGATTCATAAGTAAATCATAAGCCGTAGTTGCAATGACTCTTCCTGCAGCTAGTAATCCCTTATGAGCAACGGATGATTTTCCATTAGCAACCCACTGCCAAGAATGTGGAGGTGTTCCTTGTGGTTCACAAGCAACTGTTACCTGTGCAGTTGGACATACCCAGCTTACATCTCCAACATCTGTAGACCCCGAAGTTTTCTCTGAAAAGAATAATGGCCCCACTTTTTCTTGAACCGGTAAAGTGCCTAATCGTTGAATTTCTTCTTCACTTGCCGTTGGGTTTGTTTGTTTTGCTCTTGAAAGAAGACCCGCTTTTGTTTCTTCAGTTAAACTGTCATAGTATCTTTGGCTATATTCTTGATCACTCGGTGTAAGTCCAAGATTTCCAAACTCTTTTAAATTTTCGTACATTGCCGTTGTAACTACTTGATTAGGCAGATAATTAGCACAGGCGGAATCAAAAACAATCTCTAATTCAGTTTCTGTCATTAAAGCCGCCCCCTCAGCAATCTTGTTCACACGTTTATATATTTCTTCAGCCTGTTCGATTTTTGGCGCACGAATAAAATAGTATAAACTTGCCGTTGGCTGCACAACATTTGCAGATTTTCCACCTGCATCAATAAATGCATAATGAACCCGACCTTCATCAATAATATGTTCTCTTAAGTACTGAACACCTATATTCATTAATTCAGCTGCATCCAGTGCACTTCTCCCCATCTCTGGTGACGCTGCTGCATGGGCGGAAATCCCTTTAAAATTGTAGTAAATTTGATAAACAGCTAGACTACTCATTCCCCATGCCATACTCGTATCCATAGGGTGCCATGATAACGCAACATCAACCTTATCAAACACTCCGTCTCTAGCCATGAACGCTTTTCCATACCCGCTCTCTTCTGCCGGACAGCCAAATAGCTGAATTGTTCCTGACACATTATTTTTTTCCATGAACTCCTTAATTCCTATAGCTCCTGCTAATGCCCCCGTGCCGAGTAAATTATGTCCACATCCATGACCATTTCCTCCAGATATTTCCGCCTTTTGTTCGCCTAAATCAGCTACTTGGCTTAAATTATCTAATGCATCATATTCGGCTAATATTCCAATGACTGGGTGCCCATTTCCATAAGTAGCAACAAATGCATGATCCATATTTGCTACTCCTTTTTCAATTTGAAATCCTTCTTTTTCGAGAATTCTATAGTAATGCTGTACAGATTTTTCTGTTGCAAACCGAGTTTCCGGAGTCCCCCAGATACTGTCCGCAGCTTCAAACAATTCTTCTTTTTTTGATTCTATGATTGCTGAAATTTGGTCTTTTGCATTCATTTTCTTCTCTCCCATCTTTTTTGTCCATTATCTTTCTACACCAAATAATTCTTTCATTATTCGCTTTCCCGTCTCCGTTCCAGCAAGTCCGCCAATCCCTGTTTCCCGAATATCTGCAGGCATATTGCGTCCTACTCGATACATAGCTTCTATGACTTCATCTGCAGGAATTTCACTTTCCACATTGGCTAATGCTAACTCAGCTGCAGCAATAGCATTTGCAGTTCCTCCTGCGTTTCTTTTAATACATGGAATTTCTACTAACCCCGCGACTGGATCACAAGCTAATCCAATGCTGTTACTTAACGCAATGGCAAATGCATGAGCAGCTTGTTTAGGCGTTCCCTCTGCTAATTCTACAAGACATGCTGCTGCCATCGCGGAAGCCGAGCCTATTTCCGCCTGGCATCCTCCTTCAGCACCCGAAATACATGCATTATTAGCAACAACAAAGCCAAATGCCGCAGCAGTAAACAAGCACTCAATCATTTGCTTTCTGCTTGCCTCAAACTTTTTACTAAAAGCAAGTAATACGCCAGGGACAACCCCTGCAGAACCCGCTGTAGGAGTTGCACAGATCATTCCCATCGCAGCATTCACCTCATTTGTTGCAATGGAATAGCAAAGCGCCTGAACAAATGTCTGATCGGTTAAAACCGATTGATGATCCATATAGGCTTGAATTTTTTTCGCATCATATCCAGTTAGTCCTGAGCGTGAACGAACACCATTTACTCCTTTTTCAACTGCTTGTTCCATTGTTTGAAGGTTTAAATCCATTTGACTGATGATTTCTTCATAGGAACGAGTTGAGACTTCTATCTCTTGTTGAATCATTATTTCTGAAATGCGACAGTTTTTTTCCTCTGCACTTTTGACTAGTTCTTTAATTGATCGAAACAATCTTCTTCCCCGTCCTTCTTGTCATCCTGTTGTAGAAAAAACTGTTGTAATACTTGACATGTTTTTTATTTTTTCTAATAGATTTTGAGTGATTTCACTTACCGTTTCAATAAAAATAACTGATTCATTATGCAAGTCTTGTATGCGGACAAATATTGGCCTTTCTAACGCTGTGTTTATTTGCGCTTCAGCTAATTTAGGTTCATTTGTAGAAACAACCAACCCGTGACCGCTAGCTGATTCGGTAAACGTTGGTTGATGATTTAATTCAGTCAATTGGATACTTCCTCCTCCAATAGAGACAGCCGTTAAATTCAATACATCCTTTTGCGTTTTTAATTCTAAATTTACTGTATTTGCATGTTCTGTCTGTTTCTTGCTAATCAAAAATTCAATAGTCACACCTAATTTTTCAGCAATTTCAATAGCATCCGGAATTCGTTCATCGTTTGTATCAAAGGATAAAACGCCTGCAACGATTGCCACTGCTGTCCCATGTCCCTTGTAGGTTTCAGCAAATGAACCATAAAAGGTTACAACTAGTTTTTCCGGCAGGCATCTAAATAGCTCTCTGGCCATTTTCCCAATTCTAACGGCACCTGCTGTATGTGAACTAGAGGGACCCACCATAATCGGACCGATAATATCAAATGCACTTTTATACCTCATTTTTTTCTCAATCATTTGTCTTCTTTTTTCACTCCTAAAACAACTAATCCGCAGCAAATACTTGCTACAGCCATAAACCCAAAAGCTAAGGTAAAGGAACCCCCAGCGGCTTTAATTAACTGACCTAAAATCATTGGAGCTAAAAATCCGCCTAATGTTCCTCCTGTATTAATGATTCCAATAGAGGAACCGATAATTGATGAATCCATAATTTTATGAGGCCAAGTAAAAATTGCAGTAAAGGCGCCTACTGAAACCATACTTAATAAAATTAAACAAGCCATAGATAAAATAAGTTGATTAGACAGCACAAATCCTGCAACAAGTCCTGCAGAAATAATCGTGGCACTAATAATAAATTTGCGTTCTTTCCCCAAAAATACTTTTGATAACAGAACCCCAGAAAACATAGTTGCTGCTGTTTGGAAAATAGCATTTACAGCGAGCAAGTACCCAATTGTTTTAATATCTAAAGAAAACTTT
The DNA here is from genome assembly GCF_000407505.1 of Enterococcus phoeniculicola ATCC BAA-412. Lineage (GTDB taxonomy): Bacteria > Bacillota > Bacilli > Lactobacillales > Enterococcaceae > Enterococcus_K > Enterococcus_K phoeniculicola. Next base: position 28,574 of record NZ_ASWE01000004.1, on the reverse strand, counting down.
TGAGCTAAGAAGCTAGGCAGCCAAGACATATTCCCATAAAGTAAAAAGTTTAATAGCAGCATTGCGACAAATAATACTAAAACATTTCTGTTGGTAATTATTTGACTGAATCGGATTGGATTTTCTTGTTTCTTCTGTTTGTCCACTGGCTGACTAGGAACAAAAATTCCTACAAGGATACAAGCAACTGCAAATAACGTTCCTAAAGCTAAGTAGCCAAAGCGCCAATTAGCATTAATTAGATTGGTTCCAAGCGTAAATGCTAAAATTCCACCAATTCCAGATGTTGAGAGTATTAATGACTGAATAAATGTTCGTCGTTCTTGAGGAAAATTATCGGAAATTGATTTTGAACAACTTGGTGGATAACCTCCGTGTCCTATTCCTGCAAAAAATCGAATGGCAATAAATAGCATTAGACTGCTTACTGCACCAAATGCAAATGAAAAGACTGAAATGATTGCTAGTGATAGCATTAATACTTTTTTTGCACCAATTTTATCGGCTAACCAGCCACCTGGAATTTGCATTAATGAATATCCTAAAAAGAAAAATGACATAATAAAACCTGTTTGTCCCGCATCTAAATGAAATTCTTGTGTGATTGGCAAGACAGCAGTTGATATCATGCTCTTATCCATGTAAACCATAGAGTAACCAGCCATCAATGCGAATACTAATCCTACGCTATTTTTTTTAGCACCTGTTTTTTCAATGTTTACGTCCATTTTTTACCTCCAGCTAACTTTTATTAAGAAAACGTTTTCTATAAGAATTATAGGCTATCTTCTTAATAAATTAACTGCTATATTTATGATATTTTTTCCAAATATTCTATTTTTGAAAAAATAAAAAAAGAAAAGAGCAAATAAAGGATGTCTTTTTTTGCTCTTTTCTTGAATTAATAGATTGGTTGAAACAAATACAGCTGACAGGCATTCAATGTCAATGTGGTTTCAAAGTGATAGGTATCCTTACTAATTTTTTCCTTGGTTAACTCAAATTTTGGGACTATTTTTTTCTCTAAATAGCTTTGTAGTTCTGAATCAATTTCCTGTTCGCCCCCTACACGAATCCAATCGTTATAGATTCCACCATGATCTTTATCAAGCACGTAATGCCTTACTAGATAGTCTCCTTTTGGTAAATGGTCTAAAGCAATCTTCAGTTTTTTTGTTTGATACTTTACCTGAACGGTGTCTACCGAGTAATCCGGATCCAAATAGCTTGAATTATAGACTAACAGTTGATAGCTACCCTGTTCATTCGTTAATAAATATCCTTCTCCTTGAGCAAGCTGTCGCTTCTTTAAATGACTCAGAAATTTTAAGGAAAAAAACAAAGGACGCCGTAACTCCCCATATAAAAATACCGATAAACTGCTATCTTCCCTACGCAATGTTTTGCGTTCTTTTACTTTAATATTCAACCAATAAGCAATCCCTGAGACTTTCTCAGAAAGTTCAATAATTGACTCAAGAATTAATGCAGACCGAAAGAAAGTACCGGCTAATGTGTTTCCTTCACCAACCAGAGTGTTCCAATCCGTCAAAAATACTTCTGGCTGCCAAGTAGAATGGAGAGGTTGTTGTTGAATTTGTTCAACAGTTGTTGTAATTCTACATAAAATTGCCTGCTGGTATTCTTTAAAATGAATCGCATGTTCGGCTCGAATCTCTGATGATTTGTATGGATCTGCGTGAAAATTAATAAAATCCGGCAGAGCACGTACCTGTTCCTGCTCAGATAAAAAGAGTTGATATTCCTCAAATTCCTCTTCGCTTAATGTTTGCATTGCTAAAATGCCAACATGTATTTCTGGCAAGAGAATTTTTGCTTGCTTAAAAAAATAAGTATAGCCATAATGATTGACCACCTTTTTCTGTTCAATGTTTCTTGGCAACTTCCATTGAAAGTACCATTTTCCTACTTCACTGTATCCATAACGATTTATAAAATGACGAATTAGTTGAAGCTGCCGGTCACACCAATTTTTCACCTGATCATTTGTTTCAAGCTGTTCATCTAAACAAAGTTGAATCATGGGTGTTAAGTGAATACGCACAAAAAAATCAAACAATCGATTATTTAACAGATATTCTGAAATCATATGCATTTCTTTTTCAAAATTTGTTTCCGGACAAAATCCTTCAAATAATATGTAGTCAAAACGAAGTTCTTCTTGAACAATTCGAAGCTCTGCTTGAACTGCGCTATCCAGCCCTTCAAACGCGGGACCAATTTTAATTATTTTCTTTCCCGTGACTCTTTCTTTATAAGACATCGTTTTTACATCTAGACAAAGTGATTCATCCACAGCAACATTCTCATCTTCAAGTTCTTTTTCTACCAAATACTTGGATAGTTCTTGTAAAGCCAGTGGTCTGCTCACTTCCTCAAAATCGGCCATTCGTGATGTACCTAAGGAATAGTCTGAGATAAGCGAATGTTCTTTTCTATAACTACTTGGTGTCACTTGATAATGTTTCTTGAACAACTGATGAAAATTCTTTCCACTAGAAAAACCATTATTTAAAGCAACTTTTATTATGGGCAAATCTGTCAAAAGTAACTCTTCGGCTGCATGAAGCAATCGCGTCTGATTAAGGTATTCGGTATAGGTCATTCCTACGTGCTCTTTAAATAATCTAGATAAATAATGGTAAGAGATTCCATGCTTTTCTGCAAAGTCATCTAGTGTCAGTGCCTGTTCATACTCGGATTGAATCGTCTCAAGAATCTGAGAAATACGAGGGTCGATTTCATTGGTGTTCATCGTCAAAAGAATAGGTGATTCTTTTTTAAATTTTTTGGTCATTTGCGTCAAAAAACTGAATAAATACTGATATACTTCTATTTCCAAACGATTTTCTTTTTTAAAATAGGCTGCCATCAAATGGGTTAAAAGCTTCCTCAGCTTTCCGACTTCTTCTTGTTTTTCAGCATTTGTTAGCAACAGACTATCATATAAAGGAAGACAAGGTCCTAAAAATTGCTGTTCTAATTGTTTCTTTGAAATACGCAAATACAAATATAAATTTTTTTCTTTAGAAGAAATCTGATAACTTTCCATTGGATTAACCACATAAAGATCGTCGGCAAAAAGCGTTTGTACATGATTAGAGACCTCTAACTCAATCGATCCATTTAAAACGAAAAAAACGTTCAGGCTATCATTCGTTTGTTTTGGTATATAGGTTGCTTTCACTAACGAAAGAGTAAAAGGAAGCTGCGTTCCCATTAATCATCACTCCTTTCAATATAAATCTTGTACACAAAATATAGCATTATCTCTCTTTTCAAACAAGGCACCTTAAAAAGAGAGCTTAAAAAAATTGGGACTTCCTTCACATCTAACTCTTTCAAAATACTCTGTCTGATTTCTAGTGAATAAGTGGCAATCGTCATTGAAAACAGCTATTTAATGCAGCAAATAGACACTCGTTATCTACATAAAATACAGTTCATTTCGCACATACATTCACTTATCTTGTTGTTGAATAACATATTTGTATTCTCTCTTTCGCAAACAATTGATACGAATATACCTGCATACAAAACCTATCAAGAAATTTCAGCGATGTTCTCCTTTTAAATGACCTTAAAAAGACTCCCCCCTTTACTTTCCCTGCGGCTTCCTAATGGTTCATAAAAAAGACCGCCAAAAGCTGCAGGCTACATGCACAACTTTTGGCGGTCACTTCAGTTCTCAGACTGAATCAATTATTCTGTTCATCTACGAATATAAATAACAGAAATACTACATTCTTTCAGAAAAAGAGCGAATAAAACTTAATTATCTATAGAGCTTCGTTTCTTAGACTTTGTATCATTTCCTGTTTCATTCGACTAGCTGATTGTACGTAAACTTTGGATTCTTTCTTTTACAGCTGCTTGCTTTTCAAGATAGTCTTTTTCTTTTTCTTTTTCTGTCGCAACCACTTCTTCTGGCGCGTTAGCAACAAATCTTTCATTAGAAAGTTTGCCCTGCACGCGTTTCACTTCTTTATCCCACTTGTCTAATTCTTTTTCAAGACGAACAATTTCTTCTTCAATATTAATTAAACCTGCTAGTGGAAGATAAATTTCTGCCCCTGTTAATACAGCTGACATTGCTAAATCTGGCGCAGTTAGCTGAGCGGCTATCACTAGCTCTTCTGGGTTACAGAAACGTTCAATGTAGCTTGTATTTTCTACCAAGAATTTATCCACTGCTTCATCATTTGTCTTAATCAGCAGCGTAATTGGTTTAGATAAAGGGGTATTCACTTCTGAACGAATATTACGTACCGCACGGATTAGCTCTTTAAGTACTTCCATTCCATTTGCAGCTTGTTTGTCGTTAAATTCAGGGTGAACCACCGGATAGTCTGCAACAACTAAAGATTCTCCTTCATGTGGTAGCTTGCTCCAAATTTCCTCTGTAACAAAAGGCATGATAGGATGCAACAAGCGTAAAATTTGATCTAGCGTATAAACTAAAATGCTGCGTGTTGTTTGTTTTGATGCTTCATTTTCTCCGTAAAGAACTTCCTTACTCATTTCAATGTACCAATCACAGAAATCATCCCAAATGAAGTTATACAACTGACGACCAGCTTCTCCAAATTCAAAGCGATCAAATAATTCAGTCACTTTTTCAACTGTTTCATTTAAGCGGGTCAAAATCCAACGGTCAGCTACTGTTTTTTCACCTGACAAATCAATTTGATCAACAGTCATTGTCTCAACATTCATCAAAACAAATCGAGAGGCATTCCAGATTTTATTGATGAAGTTCCATGAAGCATCCATACGTTCATAACTAAAACGCATATCTTGTCCAGGTGCTGAGCCATTTGACAAGAACCATCTTAAGGCATCCGCTCCATATTTTTCGATGACTTCCATTGGGTCAATCCCATTTCCTAGAGATTTACTCATCTTACGTCCGTCTTCTGCACGAATCAGACCATGCATTAGCACATTTTTAAAAGGACGTTTTCCAGTAAATTCCAGACTTTGGAAAATCATACGACTTACCCAGAAAAAGATAATATCATAACCGGTAACTAATGTACTAGTTGGGAAATAGCGTTTAAAGTCTTCATTTGACTCATCTGGCCAGCCCATTGTTGAAAACGGCCATAGTGCTGAACTGAACCATGTATCAAGTACGTCAGCATCCTGTGTCCAGTTTTCCACATCCTCTGGAGCTTCCATTCCTACATACATTTCCCCGGTTTCATTATGATACCATGCAGGAATCTGATGTCCCCACCATAATTGTCGAGAGATTACCCAGTCATGAACATTATCCATCCAGCGAATAAATGTTTGATCAAAACGTGGAGGGAAAAATTCAACCGCATTCTCTGTTTCTTGATTTGCCATTGCTTCTTTTGCAAGAGGTGCCATCTTCACGAACCATTGAGTAGACAAACGTGGCTCAACAACTACACCTGTTCGCTCAGAATGACCTACACTGTGAACCATTGTTTCGATTTTTTCAAGACGTCCGATTTCCTTCAGATCAGAAACAATCAGTTTACGAGCCGCAAAACGGTCCATTCCCTTATAGTTTCCAGCTAAATCATTCATCGTACCGTCTTCATTCATCACATTTACGCGAGGAAGATCGTGACGGTTACCTACCTCAAAGTCATTTGGGTCATGGGCTGGCGTAATTTTTACCACCCCTGTTCCAAATTCCATATCAACGTATTCATCGGCAATGATTGGGATTTCTTTATCAACTAACGGTAAAATAACTGTTTTACCAATGTAGGATTGATAACGCTCGTCCTCTGGGTGAACCGCGACGGCAGTATCTCCCAACATAGTTTCAGGTCGTGTAGTCGCAATTTCAAGAACACCAGAACCATCGGCTAGCGGATACGTCATATGGTAAAAAGCCCCTTCAATATCTTTATGGATAACTTCAATATCAGATAATGCTGTACGCGCTTTTGGGTCCCAGTTAATAATATACTCTCCACGATAAATAAGGTCTTTTTCGTAGAGTTTTACAAAAACAGTACGAACAGCTTCAGAAAGACCATCATCTAAAGTAAAGCGTTCACGGCCATAGTCTAAAGATAAGCCTAACTTTGACCACTGCTCACGAATATGACTGGCGTATTCTTCTTTCCATTCCCAAACCTGATCCACAAATTTTTCTCTTCCTAAATCGTAACGAGAAATTCCTTGCTCTCTTAATTTTTCTTCCACTTTTGCCTGAGTCGCAATTCCTGCATGGTCCATTCCCGGTAACCATAATGTATCAAACCCCTGCATCCGTTTTTGGCGAATAATCATGTCTTGCAATGTTGTATCCCACGCATGTCCTAAATGCAGTTTTCCCGTTACGTTAGGCGGTGGAATAACAATAGAATAAGGCTCAGCTTTTTTATCTCCATTTGGTTTAAATAAATCTTTTTCCAGCCATTTTTCGTAACGACCAGCTTCGACTTCTTGAGGGTTGTATTTTGTTGATAAATTGTTCTCTTCGGTCATCTTTTTTCCTCCTTAATTTTAGATACAAAAAAAGTCCTAAAATACTTTCGTATTTTAGGACGTAGTTTACGCGGTACCACCTAAATTGCAGGATTACCTGCCACTTCATGCGTGTGATAACGATCACGACTCGTTTGACTCTACTACTTCTTCAAGTCAAAGACTCCCAAGCTACCTTCACTAAATTCATTTGAAAATCTTTCACCTGCTGATTTTCTCTCTAAAAAATGAGTATTTAGCTACTCCTCTTGTTCTTCGTCTTGACTTATTTTACAACGAAGTATTTTTAAAGTCAATTCTAGTTTTAAATGAGTGCTTTGGCTTCTTCCAAGGCTTTTTGATAGTCAGGTTCATTTGTCTGTTCTTCCACTAACTCTTCATAAACAATGGTTCCTTTTGCATCCAATACAAAAATTGAGCGGACAAAACGACCAGTTTCAGGAACAAATAACCCATAAGCCTGACCAAAAATAGAATCTGGATCATGGAGCATCAACATATCGACACCCTCTGCAGCACACCAGTTAGCTTGTTCTTCTCTAGTATTATTGGAAATAGTAACAAAATGAATGTCCGTCTCTTTTGCTGCCTCTTGATTAAATCGCTTGGTTTGAATTGAACAAACTCGCGTATCAATATCTGGCACAACACTAATCAATACAGGTTTGCCCAGCAAATCAGATAGATGGACAATTTGTTTTTTTATATTCACCAATGAAAAATCAGGTGCTTTTTCTCCTACCATTGGCTGTTTCCCTGGAACATCCATCGAAATTCCTTTTCTAGTAATTTTCAAAAAATCACGTCCCTTCTCTTTGAGTATAGTTGAAAACAGCTATTCTTAAAAGAAAACTGCTTAGCCAACCTTCACTTTTAGCTAAAACAAAGAAGCGGACTTTTATACCTGAAAAAAAACAAGGTCAGAACATTACTGGCTCCTTATGCGAACCACGTCTGTCCCGACCTCACCTTCTTTCTAATAATTATCATTTTACATTTTTTACCCATGAGCCTATACAAACTTCGCTGCTTTAGCTTTTGATTAAATTTTCATCAAAATAAATCAATGTCTGCAGTTCAGTCGTTAAATCGATATATTGTACGTGAACTTCTTTTGGCACAACCACACGATCAGGAGCAAAATTTAAAATTGCAGTGATTCCGCTTTGAACAATCACATCTACTGCACTTTGTGAGTATTGGCTAGGAACTGTCGTAATCGCCACCGCGACTTCTTGTTCTTTGCTGACTCTTTCAAATTCATCCATTGAATGAATCTCAAAACCATCAAAAGTTTTACCGATAAGCTCCGGATTATTGTCAAACACACAGACAATTTTTAAATTATCATTTCGTCTAAAATTATTATTTACTAATGCTCTCCCTAAATTTCCATAACCAACCAAAGCGATTCTTTTTTCTTCTTGTGTATTTAAAATGCTATTAAATACTTCAATTAAATAAGGAACATCATAGCCATAACCGCTTCGACCAAGCTCTCCTAAGTGAGAAAAATCACGACGAATGGTTGCGGAAGGAACTTGTGTCACTTCACTAAATTCTTTTGATTTTATTCTTGATACGCCAGATCCTCCAAGAATTTTTAAATAGCGTAAATATAAAGGTAACCGTTTGGCAGTGGCTTTAGGAAGCTCCTTGCACTTTTTTTCGTCAATCATTTAACCCCTCCTTTGTTACAGAATTCACATATTGATTCTATCATGGAACTTGATGATTCGCAAGAGATTGTGAATTTTTTACATTGTTTTACTAATTCTTTTTTTATAAAGAAATAAACTCTCATCTAAACAAAAGAAGAAAAAACTAGGGATGGTGTAATAAATGATGACTGCTAAGCTTTTTTTGCTCAAAAATTAAAATTAAATATCAATTATTTGACTCACTGATTGTCAAAAAAATTTCAGCGGAAAAGCTTCACAAAATAAAACGTTTCCTTAAAAAATAAAAAAAGAGTCTAGCACATAACTGGAATAGTCATATGCTAGATCTCCGTCTTAATAATGGTTGCAGGCAGAAACAACTCATCTTCTACGTATAAGGCAAGATAGAAAGTTAAAAGTTTCGGAAAGAAACTAAAATTACAACACTACACCTGCTTGATGCTACAAATCACGAAATTTTACTTTCGATTGCTCACAATGATTCTCGGAGCTGAACACTTCTGCCTTCCTTTATTCTTCTTATAATAAATCTGAAAATTCTTCTTCAAGTGTTTCTTTTGGAGTAGAAGAGTCAATTTGAGAAATGTTTATCCCAGCTAATGAGCGAGCAATCATTCCATCAATATCCAATCGTTTTTCGTACTCTTCTACTTTATCCACTCGAGGTCGTGTTTTAGGCTGTGGTGGAGCAAAAATCGTGCAGCAGTCCTCAAAAGGCTGTACAGATAACTCGAAGGTATCAATTTTTTCGGCTAATTCAATAATCTCCAGCTTGTCCATAGTAACGACCGGCCGAATAATAGGCGTTGCGGTAACCTCATTAATCGCCACCATACTGTGTAGTGTTTGGGAGGCAACTTGCCCTAATGACTCTCCATTAATAATCACTAAGCCCTTACGTTGCGCACGAATTGCATCAGTCAGTCGTAACATCATTCGACGAGTTACTGTCATCCAGTATCCCTGTGGAAGTGATTTTTTTATTTCTTCTTGAATCTCAGTAAATGGGACTTCTATAAATTGGATACTTCCAACATAAGGAGCTAGTTTAGCAGTCAAGTCCTTCGCTTTTTGAAGCGCTTGTTCGCTCGTGTAAGGGGGACTCGCAAAATGGACCGCTTCAATCTCCACCCCACGCTTCATTGCCAAATAACCTGCAACTGGTGAATCAATCCCTCCAGACAACATAAGCATTCCTTTTCCGCTTGTTCCAACAGGTAAGCCCATCGCACCCTTTAGTGTCTCATAAGAAAGATAGGCACCATCCTGACGAATCTCTACGCGTAAGAGAATATCGGGCTTTTTCATCTGTGCTTTAATTTCAGGAAACACGTCAAAAACAGCATTTCCAAGTACTTGATTTAGTTCATTGCTGTCTAGCTCAAATTGATGATCGCTGCGTTTGGCATTAATCTTGAAGGTTTCTTTTCCTGTATAAATCTCCTTCATAATCTCTTGAACTGATTGCTTCAATACTTCCACATTTTTCTCCACTTGAACGCTGGGAGAGAAATTTTGTATCCCAAAGATTTTTTCAAGTTTTGGAATAATTAACTGACTGTCTTCTCCATTTAGGATCAAATGCATACGGTCACGATCGGCATGAATCCGAACAGCTGGAAATTCAGACAATGCGCGACGTGTGTTTTGAGCAAGCTGCATAATAAATGTTTTACGGTTTTTTCCTTTAGTTGAAAGTTCGCCATAACGAACCATAATTTCTGTATACTTCACGCCATACGCTCCTTAATTAATTGTTGAAAACTTCTTATATAATTGATGAAAAATAATTAAAAATTGTTCTACTTCCGCCATAGTGTTACTTTCATCCAAACTAATTCGTACAGCTGAGGTAGCTAAATCTTTAGCAACATGCATTGCACCTAGAGTGGAGCTTGACATCTTCTTTTTACTTGAACAAGCACTCGTTGTTGAAATGTATATTTGTTTTTCTTCCAATGCATGCACCAGTACCTCTCCGCGAATTCCCTTTAAAGCAAAACACAAAATGTGCGGAGCAAAATTTTCTTTTTTTGAAAAAAGAGTTACTTTTTCATATTCACCCAAAGCACCCATTAAATAGTCTTTTAAAAGAGCGACATGATTTGGACGTTCTTCTTTTTTATTGAAAGAAATACGTAATGCTTTTGCCATAGAAACGATTCCAGGCAGATTTTCTGTACTACTACGCTGGTTATTTTCTTGTCCGCCACCTGTTAAAAGAGGCGCTAATTTGCGTCCTTTTTTCCAGTAGTTAAAGCCCACTCCTCGAGGACCATGGAATTTATGCGCAGAAAAAGTAGCAAAGTCAACACGATTGGTTAGCCAATGCTCTTGAGGAATTTTTGTAATGGCTTGAACAGCATCGACATGAAAGTGAATTTTAGGATATTTTTCCAATATTTCGCTAAGTTCACTTATTGGCTGAACGGAACCAATTTCATTATTCACAGCCATCACAGAAACAAGGATGGTCTCTTTTCTTATGAGTGACTCCAACGCCCCTACTTCAACAAACCCCTGTTCATCCACGGGTAAAATGCTGACTTCTATTCCAAGCTGTCGCAGCTGTTCTGCTGTTTCACTTATTGCTGGGTGCTCAATTCCTGAGATGATTATATGGTTTCCAAACTCTCGTTTAGCAATCGCTGTTCCTTTTAAAGCCCAATTATCGCCTTCTGTTCCACCGCTTGTAAAATAAATTTCATCAACAGAGACTTGAAGCTGATCAGCAATTTGCTTTCTCGCTTGCTGCAGTAAGCGATTCGCCTGGTTTCCAAGATCATGGAGACTAGATGGATTCCCATAAATACGCTGGCTTGTTTTTACATATGTATCTAGTGCCTGAGGATCAATTGCTGTTGTTGCGCTATTATCAAAATAAATCATAAGAAACCCCTCTTTTTTGAAATTCTTTCCTATTATACCTGTTGTCACCCTTGCTTTCAAGCGTCTATCCTTAAATAGATACGCATGCTTCCACTCACTTTTTGACAAAAAAGAAGAGGGTGAAATATAACTATTTAAGTTATATCCCACCCTCGTGAAATCATAATAAAGGTTGTGAATTGAAGGTCGCCACTGCGTTTTACTCTCAATAATCTCTAAAAGAGAGACATGCTAGAGTTGAACTCTACTGTCCTGACCCCTTCTAATCTATACTAAATCCTGATTATTGAAGTAGAATGTTTCAATACGCTTGAACGCACCACTTTCAACTTGTTCTAACGCGGTACCAATTTCATCTAATGCTTCTTGATAACGATATTCTTTACTGAATAGTACCAGCGTTTTTTCAATAGCTTGCTTGATTTCAGGATGTGTATGACGGTAGCGGTTCGCGTATTGCATCATTTGTTCCGTTAATGCAGCAGCATCCACTAAATCATAGGTCCGTTTTTCAAGCATTTCTAAATCTTCTTCACACAAGTTAACTAGCTTATTAATTTCTTCCATATTAATGCGAATTCGATTTAACGCACGTGAGAGCTCTTCGATACGATCTGTTGCAACAAAGAAAAACTCTAAATAGTCTCCCGGCAAACCAGGTAATCGTTGTTTTTCAACAAAACGTTTTAAGTTACGTAAGCTAAACTCAAGTTTTTCAATTTTTTCCTGTGCAATTTTTTCTCCTTTACGAAGTTCACGTAAAGAATCATCAATTTCTACTTGTTGCGCTTCAATATCATCTAGCACTTTAAATGCATTTTTGTAAAAATGCTGAACATCCGAATAAGGTACTTCATGTTTTGCAAGTAATGGTTCCATTTGACTATTTCGACGAGAAAGCTCATCAATTTCTGTTTGGAACCCGCGGGCACGTCCCACTTGATTATTATTCAATGTATAGCTTTGAGAAGTGTGATCAAGCTCTATCAATAGTTGACGATTATTTTTTGTTGCATGATCAATGTAATCTTGGATTACTTTTTGACTTTGAACAACATATTTTTTCGCTTCGATTTCTCGTTCAAGTACATCATAAAGCGCATCGATTGAATTGGCTGTATCGATATTTGCAACTTCTACTGATTCTACCTCTGTTTTTTCTAAATCGTTCATTGAATTTTCCACACGTTTTTTTGCACGCTTGATATCATCAGCAAAATTTTTCTCTGGGAAAACGTAATTTTGTTCTAGCATACGTTTGTAGCCATCTTCAATTTCTTTTAGCTGGTCAGGATAAGTTTTACTTAACTCTTCATACAATGGAGGAATACGTTTCATTAAGTCGTCCACTTCATACGTGTGACGTTCTGCTTGTTCTAGAACTTCACGAGCTTCAATCGGGTCGCCCGAAGTATTCAATGTCACAAATTGTGTAAATTCAATTTCAATATTTTTAATTTGTTTTTGCAGCTCTGAATAAGCTGGTCCATAAATAGTGTTGTCTTCTTTTAGAAGTTTTTTCAAATCTTCATAAACATCTAATGCCTTTTGAACCTCTAATGAGTTACGTTCTTCACTCTCACGTAATTCCCGCAAGCCTTCACGAATTTCTGCCACTTGCTTTTCCATTTCATCCATGGTTTCTTCTGCTTCAACGACCATTTTCTTGCCCTTTAGAAAATGCAAATTCTCATTTAGGTTTTCAACCTCAAAGATTTGTGTTTCTAACTCTGCAAAGGAAGTAGTGGAAATGTCTGTCCATTTTTGTCGCCATTCTCTAAATGTATTTTGACTTTGACCAACCAAATGCATTCGTTTTACATCATCAACCTCTTCAATGACAGGTAAGTCAAACAGGTCTTCTTTTCTCTTCTCCAGTAAATCTAAACGCTCTTGATTTTTCTTTCTCATAAAATGGCCGACTAAATATAACACTGCCGCCACGATAATTATTGCGATTACAATTCCAATGATAACTTTACTTCCCATTTAAGGTTCCTCCGTTTTCAAATATGCCTATAAAGTAAATGAACCTCATGTCCATTCAACATAATTATCTACTATTTCTCGTTCCTATTCTTCTGTAAACAGAAGACGTCTACGCTAGATTATATCATAAACAAAAAAAGCATTCACTATCTAACACCAAAAACTTTACTTTTTTCTATGTTTTTTTCATTCTTTTAAAAAAAACATTTCTTATTAAAGAAATAAGTCGCAATATCCCATGAAAATTTTTCGTTTTTTTACATATTTACCTTGAAACGTTCTTGATTTTACAAGGTTAATTTTGTATCCTTAGGATAAGATTAAAACTAGGAGTGAAATAAATGAAAGTCGTAAAATTTGGTGGTAGCTCCCTTGCTTCTGCCGGTCAATTAGAGAAAGTCGTCCATATCATCAAAGGAGATGTACAGCGAAAGTTTGTCGTTGTCTCTGCGCCTGGTAAGCGAACCCAGGATGATATAAAGGTCACTGATCTATTGATTGCCTACTACGAAGCAACACTTACTCACTTACCTACGACTGAATTCACTCAAGAAATCATTCAGCGGTATCAAGAGATTGCAGACGCTTTTCAAGTGGAAAAAGCAATAATGGCTGAAATTAAAGAAAACATTCTTTCTTTACAAACCTTACCTATCACTAACAATCCCCACTTGTCAGATACATTTTTAGCCAGTGGTGAGAATAACAATGCGAAACTCATCGCAGGAATTTTACGAACGCAGGGAGTCGCTGCACGCTATATCAACCCTAAAGAGCTTGGAATGATTGTGAGTGACGAACCTGGCAATGCACGTATTTTACAGAAATCTTATGAACAAATTTACGCTTGGCGAAATGAGTCGGAAATCTTAGTTATTCCCGGATTCTTTGGATATACAGAAGCCGGTCAAATTTGTACCTTTTCACGTGGTGGCTCTGATATCACAGGCTCTATTGTTGCTGCCGGAATGAAAGTAGATCTTTATGAGAATTTTACAGATGTTGATGGTATTTATGTCTCTCATCCTGGCTTTGTTCATGAACCTGAAACAATTAAGGAGTTAACTTACCGGGAAATGCGTGAATTGGCCTATGCTGGATTTTCTGTTTTTCATGATGAAGCCTTGATGCCTTCGTATCGTGCAAAAATTCCTGTCGTTATAAAAAATACAAATAATCCTCAGCACCCTGGAACATTGATTACAACAAAGCGTGATATCAGTCAACAGCCGGTTGTGGGTATTGCTAGTGACCAGGGATTCGCAAGTATATATATTAGTAAATATTTAATGAACAGAGAAATCGGCTTTGTTCGCCGTATTTTACAAGTGTTTGAAGATCTCTCTCTTAGCTATGAGCATATGCCTTCAGGAATCGATGACGTTTCAATTATTTTAAGAGAACGCCAGCTTACCAAAGAAAGCGAAGAAGAGCTGATGCGTCGATTGGCTTTTGAACTCGATCCTGATGAGTTACGGATTACACATGGACTTTCCATGATTATGGTCGTAGGAGAAGGTATGCGCCAAAGAGTCGGGATTACCGCTGAAAGTACTAGTGCCCTCGCTAGGAAGCATGTAAACTTGGAAATGATTAACCAAGGCTCTTCTGAGGTGAGTATTATGTTTGGTATACAAGAAGTTCAAGAAGAAAAAGCGATTCGTGCTCTATACTATACATTTTTTGATTAATCTGACTAGAAAAGAAACTGCTTTGTAAAGTGCCTGTTGCGCGCTTTACAGAGCAGTTTCTTTATTCTAATTATCCCGCTGCTTCTTTTGCTGCTGACGTTTAATTTCAGCATAAATTTTCTTTTCCGGAGCAAAATCTCTTGCCCAGTTTTCTGGCTTAAGTACTTTGTTGGTTTTGGGATCATAGTGTGGTTGCCCGTCTGGAAAGAGCTTTCCCATATTGGCTTGATGGACAATATCAAAAATAGGCATCGGGTCTACCCCTAACAAGGAAAATGATCCATAAGTAAAATAAAGCACATCCACTAGAGCATCCACTTCTGAAACCAGCACGTTTTCTACAGGCTCTGATTTTGCTAAAATTTTTTTCTTTGCTTTTATAATATCTTGTTGCAGTTGTTCTGTCAGTTTCTCAAAAAGAGCTAAGTCATTATTACTTGCTGCATATAACAGCTCCACTAACTCCTCTTGTTTGAAGCCCGCTCGAAAAGAGGCTTCCTCAGGAGAAAATGCGGTAGGCACTTTGGGTTTTCTTGGATCAAAAATTTCATGAAATTCTTCTGCTTGTTCAAAAGGGGATTGTTTTGTCATATGCGCTCGCTCCTAGTCAATCACTCGAAAATGTTTAAGTGCTTTTGCAATACCATCAGCTTCATTTGTGTCCGTTATATAATCAGCTGCTTTTTTTGTAGCTGTTCGGCCATTGCCCATCGCAACACCAATACCTACACCAGCTAACATCTCGTTATCATTAAAATTATCGCCGAATGCCATCGTTTCTGACAGCTTAATTTCCTGTGTTTCTAAAAAATAATTGATTCCTCTGAGCTTTGAACCGCCTTTAGGAATAATGTCTACTGAATAAGGATTTGACCGCTGAAATGTACAATGAGGAAATTGTTTACGTAAGGTCTCATCTTCTGCTTCTGGGCTAAACAAAATACACTGATAAATCGGCTGCTTTAGTATTTCCAGTTGCTCATAACGAATTTTTCTTCGATTTGGACTAAATTTTTGTAAAAGAACTTTTACTGTTCTTACTGGAAACCATTTTGGCAAGTACGTACTAACTTTTTTTATCCAACGCGCTTGGCCCATCATCATCGTCGTACTTCCATCTACTTGATCTTTTCCACCAAACATGATTTGTCTGTGCTTAGTATCCGCAAATCTGACAATTTCCTCCAACACTTCCGGACGGAAGGCCTCTTCAAAAATAACTTCTTCTTTTGTATAAACATACTGTCCGTTATACGTGACAAACATGTCCAGATTGAGATTATCTGTAACTCTCTGAATTCTCACAGGGCTTCTGCCTGTTGCAACACCACAGAGTATTCCTTTGTTTTGAGCTTCAGCAATTGCTTGTCGTGTGCTAGCCAATGCTTTTGAGTTACTTGTGACAAGTGTGCCGTCAATATCAAAAAAGATTGCTTTTATCATGGTTTCTCCTTAAAATAAGTCAATTTGTGCAGGATTCAAATCATCATAGGTAATATCTAATATTTTTTTTAATGCTAATGCATTTTCTGCTGCATCTCCACCAGAATTATTATTAAAAATAATTCCAATTTCTTTAGTTTGTCCCTGTAATCGTTTGATTGTTTCTGCAAGTTCATAAAGTTCTTGCTCATTATATCGGTAGAGCGTTCGCTTTTTTCGCCAATCCGCATCGTTACTTTGCCAGCCGTTTGCATTTCTACCATGTAAACGAAGTAAGGTAAATGCTGAATTCGTTACAAAAGAATCAAACGGTACAGTAGTATTTAGCAGTTGCGGCTCATCAATAATAGCTAATGAAAACTGCTGTTGCATCATAAAGTCTCTCGTTCCTTTAAGAAATTTTTCTGAGTACCAAGAAAAATCCCGCAACTCAATAGCAATTGGAAGCTCGCCAAAATATGCGCGTAATCGTTTTAAATACATGACATTTTCTTTTGTACATTTGAAGGTAGATGGAAACTGAATTAAAAAGCAATAGAGTTTTCCCGACTGAATCATAGGTTCCATGGCTTCAAGAAAACGTGTGAACATCTCTGCTTCCGATGTATAATAATCCTGCCATTTTCCTTGACCGCTAATTCCTTGATACACTTTCACCACGAAACGAAACGAATGAGGAACTTCTTCTATCCAATTTTCTACACTACTTTTTCTTGGAATTCCATAGTAAGCCGTATCTAGTTCGACAAATGGCAGAAATCCTGCATACTCATACAGTGTATTATTAGGTTTTCCAGTTAATTTGTCATGTTCTTTGTAGGATGTCAAACCAATTCGAATCATTTTGAGGCCTCCAGTTTTTTTTCTTATTATAATAGTATACAATAGGTGCTAAAGCTGTTGCAAAAATTTTCTATAGAAGGTGACTGAATGAAAAAAATTCTTGTACTACACACAGGCGGTACGATCGCTATGAAAGAAGACCTTTTAACTGGCGGAGTTAGTCCAGATGTAATCAATCCATTAATGGATGCCGAAATTGCGATTCCTCAATCAGTTGAATTATTTGTGGAGGATATTTTCAATCTGCCATCGCCTCATATTATGCCAGAACACATGCTTCGTTTAAAAAATAGAATTCAACAAGCAATCTCTCAACAGTTTGATGGCATTGTTATTACACATGGAACAGATACTCTTGAAGAAACAGCATTTTTCCTAGACACCACGATTGGTCAACAAATCCCTATTGCTGTAACTGGTGCAATGCGTTCCAGCAATGAGCTTGGAAGTGATGGTCTTTACAACTTTGAAAGTGCGATTCGGGTTGCTGCTTGCCCAGAAGCAAAGAAAAAAGGCGTACTGGTGGTTATGAATGATGAAATTCACTCTGCTCGCTATGTCACCAAAACACACACAACAAACGTTGCAACCTTTCGTACACCAACTCTTGGTCCCATTGGTATCGTAACCAAGCAACGTATTTTGTTTATGCAGGAATTATTAGAAACAAAACAGCTAGATACAAAGACTGTGACTGGATTAATTCCCATTGTCAAAGCATATGCCGGGATGCACGGAGATTTAATAGAAGCACTTGGAGAATCTGAGGTTGATGGATTAGTCATAGAAGCATTAGGTGCCGGAAATCTCCCTCCAGAGACTATTCCAGCAATTAAAAAGCTGTTAGCTAAAGAAGTCCCCATCGTTCTGGTTTCCCGCTGCTTCAACGGGATAGCAGAAGCAGTTTATGAGTATGCAGGTGGGGGGAAAGAACTGCAGGAGCTAGGTGTTATTTTCTGTAACAGTATTAACAGCCAAAAAGCTCGGCTAAAGCTGTTAATTGCAATAAATAATGCTCTCTCCAAGGAGCAGTTGATTTCCTTCATGCAATCTTGATTAAAAGCACATGAATGGCTATCCATTATGAACAAGTAGACAAAACAGGTCCCTGTTTATCGTCTTCTTGTCCTAAATGTGATTTCCTCATGTGCTTTCTTATTTTTTCTTCCATTGAATCGTCGCTTCACAGCAGAGCAGTTCCCCAATTCGGATTTCATGCCGAGTTTCAACTTGCTCCTCTAACGTAATGATTTCATAATGACTATCAATCGTATTACCATACTCGACTTCCTTATCAAATCGTATGTTTACAAAAACTGGAACATGGCTTGTTAAAAAATCATAGCCTAAAACATCAATCATCCAATTAAAATACATGGCATTATTTACATGCTGATTACTGTCAATGTCATAAAATCGAACACGGTAAGGAACAACAGCTCCCTCCTGAATGCTTTCAAATTTAGGTGCTCTTTTGATTTTTTTAATTTTTTCACTTTCGTACGGTTCAATGATTTCTTCAATCACGCTACTCATTTTCCGATTTTTTAAATCCATTAATACAAACACAGATTCAATCATTACTAATTCATTTCCATCTTGGTCATGAATCCAAAAATTCCGATAACAAAAATATTTGTTGTATTCACGAGCTTGGGTCGTGACATTGACTACTTCCCCTACTTTAGGTAAGCGCGTAATTGAAATCTGGTAATTTGTAATCACCCATGTTAAGCCAAAATTAGAAACAAATTCTGAACCTCGACCTAACTTATCACTCTGTTCTTCCGACGTTTTAATAACGACCCCTAACATAGAAGGAAACGTCATTGTTTGGTTAACATCACACTCATAATACGCTACTTCATGCGTTGTTGTATATTTTTTTGCCATAAAGTTTCCCCCTTTTTAAGCTATATATTTCTCTAGACTCACTATTTATTAAGAGTTAAAGAGTCCAAAACATCCCCTGAAATGGGTATGTCTCAGACTCATTTTTTCCTTCATGTTTAAGCAAGTGCGCCCATTGGATCCCAAGGAGCAAGTAATTTAGGTGCTTCTTCAAACGCAGCTAACTGCTCAGGACTTAGTAAATCTTTGCGAACAACAATTTGATAGGTATACTCATCCATCCATGCATCGCTCATAACAAAGAAGCCTTTGTCCCCTACTTTATCTCCCCAGCTATTTTCCACTTTCCATTTTGCTGATTTTCCATCGATAATATCAACACCAGTTAAGACCATCGCATGAGTCATTAAGCTTTCTCCATGATCTAAACGCTCTGCTTTTGTCATGGTGAAGTCAATATCAAATAAATCATTCATATCATACGCATCTAATGACATAATACCGCTATCACGAGTAGAAGATTGACCCACGTCACAACCAAACCAAACAGACTCTCCTTGTTCCAATTGAGCAATAGCCAGTTTTTTAAATGCATCCATATCTACATTTAAATATTTAACTTCTTTTCCACCAACCACATTTCCTAGCATTTCAACCGTGTATGACTTGTCATAAGGCTTATCTGCAGTAGGTGCATTAATAATGCTTACATAGTTATCTAAATCAACACCTACATATTTTTCATAGAAGCTTTGAGGAGTTAAATTACGATCAATATGATAATTTTTTTCTTCATCGCGATATTCAAAATCAAATGTTTCTGGTGGTGTACCTAAAGAAGTTGCTAAAAAGTTATAAACATCTTGGAGCATTTCTTCTTTTGCTGTTTGAATTGCTTCTGGTGTTTTACCATCTGCAACTAGCTGACGGAGTGTTACCGCGTCTTTGCGTAGTTTTTTGTTTAAATAATTGTTTAAATCTCTTGAATTTGAGCTGTTACTGCTTTCAGGCATTGCTGATTTAGGAACAATTCCATATTTTTGGAAAATAGAAACAATCATATCCCACTGCCCGCCGTCTTGTTGAGGCATTGACAATAAAAATGCTACTTTACGGCTGTCTAACGAATCCGTTGCTGTTGCTAAAATATTTTCATAAAAATAGTTTGCTTTTTCATACTTATCCCAGAAAAACGTATAGTTTTGAGAAAGCTCGAAATCCTTTAACTGATAGTTTGTTAATAGTTTGTGGCGGAAAGTATTCAACGCAGCAAACATCCAGCAGCGGCCTGATTGTTTTTGATTAGACACTTTGCCTGTAGCCACGTCTACAGAAAAAACTGGGACATTATTCACATGTGCGGAAATATTTTCTGCAGAAGCGGTAATCCCATTTTTCACAACTCCACGTTGTAATGCAAGTTGCTTATTGTTTGCAAGATATTCCTGATTGAATTTCTTTGTTACTTCTTGATTGATTGCTGTCATCCATCTCATCCTTTCAATTCTTAATCCACTATCCATTTTACTCCTCTTCAGAAATGAACTCAACCTTCTTCAGAAAAGTCAGACTTATTTATTTTACTGATAAAGTTTTTATCTCTTCTTTCCTATGATTAGATAATCACTCGTAAGAATGCCGACGCTTTACTTTAGAAACTTTCAGTTGCATTAATGTATTATCTGTATTACTATATATAATACAAAGGAGGGATGAAATGTTATTGACAATTAACCCAAATTCAGAGGAACCTATCTATCAACAAATTCGAAACCAAATAATTATAGGCATTGCAACACATGAAGTTACAGAAAATGAGTTATTACCTTCTGTACGTCAGCTAGCCGATGAGATTGGTGTGAATATGATGACTGTATCCAAAGCTTACAATCAGCTCAAACAAGAGGGCTACATCGTCACAGACAGACGACAGGGCACAAAGATTGCCCCACTCCCTGTTTTAGACATGCAGTTTCCTGCAAGCTTTGAGGAGTCACTCACATTGCTTTTAGCAGAAGCTGTTATACATAACCAAACGAAAGAAGATATTCTTATAAAAGTTGAACGAATTCTTTCAGCTTTTATAAAGGAGGAAGAAAAATGAATTTCATGTTAGTTGGCATATTAATTTTAGTTATTTTTATTATCGCATTATCTGCGAGAGTTCCTGGGAATCCCCACAAAAACATTATTTTGGAAAATACCATACAAAAAGAGCATTTAGAGGAGACTAAAATTACTGAATTACGACAAGAATACAAACGACGTCTTTTACAAATTGCAGCGGTTCTCTCTTTAGTAAGTTTGCCGCTTTTATTCTCTCCTTATGATTCTATTATGATGCTTGGCTTTATAGTAATTATGATGGTAAGCATTGCAAGCATGTTTTATTGTGAAGTCACTTACATCCGAAAAATGAAACAATTAATTGTTGAGAACCATTGGACAGCAGAAGTAACACCTCTCGTTATTGATACTACGCTCGTTGTTGAAAAAAATCGGAAAATGCTTTCTGCTTGGTGGTTATTACCCGCTATTTTTGTCAGTATTTTCGGATGCCTATATACCTTTCGCACACTAGGAACGGCAACTACTACCTGGATATTTATCATTACAGCTATAGTTGTCTGTGGTCTCTTTATAGCTTTATATTATTCTTTAGGTCGCATGCCAGTTAAATCCTATACGACTGATAAAAAATTAAATGGTCTTTACAATGACTTGTTTCGTCATCACTGGTCCGTTATCTTAATTGTCTTGTTTTGGCTACTTGCACCAATTTCTTTTCTACCTGTAGCTTCATTACAAGAGAATTATCACTTTGTGTTTCTTTTAATGATGCTCTATATGATTCTTATAATTATGGGTGCTATCTTTACTATCTACTATCTCTATGATTTACGAAAAAAACAAGACCAAATCATTGAGCAAGCACCTGAATATCAATACACAGGAGACGATGATTATTGGAAGTTTAGCATCTATATTAACCCAAATGATTCTAGATTGATGGTAGCAGATCGCTTAGGAATGAATGTCTCTATGAACCTAGGAAAAAAATCCGGAAAAATTATTGCAGGAATCCTTGGTATTTTAGTAACAGGTTTATTATTCGTAGTTTTAATCCCGCTATTTATGATTGACTTTGGACAAGATCCTTTCCAAGCAACCCTTTCAAATGAAGAAGTACAGCTTCAAGCTCCCTTGACTCATGCAAAAATTCCTATAGATGATATAGAGGATGTTGTCCTTCTCGATAAGCTACCAAATGACAGAATTCGTATGAATGGAACAGGAACGGAGCATTATCAATTAGGCGAGTTTAAAGTGGAGAATCGGACAGCCACACTTTTTGTTGATAACTCATCCAGTCCAGTCCTTAAGATACAAACAAAAAAAAGAGACTATTACTTCACTTCTAAAATACCTAAAGAGACAAAGCTCACTTACAAAAAGCTAAAAACAGAAATTGAGTAATCAACGAATATAATGAAATCCTTTCTATAAGAAAAGGGGGGTAGACGTGTTCAGCTTTGAGAAATATTCACGAAGATTGCTTCTAAAATCATTAGGGATTTAAGCTTATTTTCGAGACCTTCAACTCAAGCATGTCTCATGCGTAGAAGATGATGAGAGACAAACGCAGTGGAGATTAGTTCTCCCCCCACTCAACGCCTAGTGTAGATGAGTTCCTCTTCTTTTCAACCTTTATTAATAGTTTACGAGGGTGGGCTATGACTAAATTAGTTATGTTCCACCCCCTTTTTCTTTATTTAAATGTTCAATAAAAAATAGGCTGCAAAAAAGACAGCCATTAATAAAATAAACTTCATAAATGAAATTTTCTGTTGTCATATTGACAAATACTTCTATATTCGGTATCCTAGTATTTGTGTTAATTGCCGCTTTAGCTCAGTTGGTAGAGCGCATCCATGGTAAGGATGAGGTCGACGGTTCAAGCCCGTCAAGTGGCTTTGGTAAGACAACGTTCATCGGACGTTGTCTTTTTTATTGGATTTAGCACCAGCTATTTATAAAAAAATGTAGCATGAGTATGTTGCGACGGCCAAAGAGCTCTTCTTTGATCTTGTATAACGCTACAGAACATGTCGAATATTTTTCCGAAATAGAATTATCACAAACTGGATCCGAAATTTGTTATTGATTTTGTCTATATTTTCCAAAAATGGCAACTAATTTATCTGATAAATAAATTTACAGATAGCATTCGTTATTTTGATTCAGTCTAAAAAATTCATAGTTTCAAAATAGCCACTTTAAATTTATTACCATTATCAATATTCATCTATCAACAATAATTAACTATAGTTCTTTGTAGAAAAAAAATTCTTTTAAACCTATTTTTTTATACTCTAGAGCACCAAAACTTTTATATCCATTTTTTTTATAAAAATTAGGTGCTTGAAAATCAAATGTTTCTAGATGGCAAGTATGACATCCATAATTTCTCATTTCACTTTCCATTTTTTCTAAAAGAGAAGACCCAAAACCTTCTCCTCTTCTTTCTTCTTTTACCCACAAACTATCTATATATCCTATATAATATAAAGATGAAAAACCTATACAACCAGCAATAATTTCTTCATTTTCAGTTAAAACATAAGCAAACTGCTTATATTCTTTATTTTGAATTACCTTTTTTTTACTTTTATTAAATAATGATATTTCCTCCTCTAATTTGTTTATATCATCCTCTGTAGCTAACTTTATAGCATCATACATTTATGTATTCTCCTCACTATTTTTTTAATTGTGATAACTGGTAAACTAAAAAAACATTGAATTCTAGCAAAATTATGAAGGATTTCTCTTTTCTTTTGTAAGTTAAAATTAAAGACTAAAATCTGGTGGAAGAGCAATTTGAATTGGCGGTTACTTTTATTCTAGCAAATGTCCCTTTATTTTTATACAGAAAATAAACCAGATACCCGTCAAATTGATTGGTGTACGGATTTTATACCAAGACTTACGCATAAGTTCTTTATATATCTATTACTATATCTCCCCTGCACCTCCTTGACATTGACACTATGTAAATGTGTATACTTAAAGTTGAAAGGTGAGGTGGTTAAATTTGTTTCAAATTGGTGAATTTTCAAAGCTCTCAGGAACAAGTAGTCGCATGCTTAGACATTATGAAAAACAGGCTCTTTTAATTCCTGATAAAAAAGATCCAATCACTGGTTATCGCTATTACACAGCTCAGCAATTGACAACTATCAATCAAATAAAGCAGCTTCAAAAAATGGGATTTTCATTAGCAACTATTCAAACCATTCTTTCTTCTGAAAATGTAACAATATTTGAAACACAATTATCTATTAGAGAAAAAGAACTTCAAAAAGAAGTTGAAGTTTTAAAAACGCAACAAGCAATGATTGACTCTATTCAACAATTATTTGATAAAAAAATGGCTTACTTGGACTATGCAGTCGTAAAAAAGACTCTTCCTAAACGTCAAGTGATGTCTCTTAGAAAACATATCTCAAACGCTTCTGATGAATATACATTATGGCAGAAGTTGTATGAAGAAGTAGAAAAACAACACGTAGAGGTAATTCCAGCTTTTTTTGGTATAAGTATCTACCATGACCCTGAATACAAAGAAAAAAATGTTGATTTAGAGGTACAAAATACTGTCACAGGTACATACATGAACACACCAGAAATTTTATTTAGAAAGATTGACGAAATGGCTGTTGCTTCAGTAACCTTTTCAGGCCCCTACACACAGCTTCCTCAAGTAATGGAAGCACTTGCTCGTTGGATTGAAGTTCATTCCTATCAAATTAGCGGCCCCATGTTTAATGTTAATCACGTATCACCAGCAACCGAACAAAATTCTGAAAAATGGGTGACTGAATCATGTATCCCAATAGAAAGGAAAAACGATGAGTAGACCAACAAATAAAGAAGAACTATTAACTGCTTCTCAAAACAAATATACACAGCTTTATTCTCTCATTCAGGAATTTACTGTAGAAGAACAGATTGGAACATTTCCGTTTGAGGATAGAGACCGTAATTTTCGAGATGTGCTCATTCATCTTTATGAATGGCAACAGCTTTTATTAAATCTAATTCAATCAAATCATGTGGACGGAGTAAAGGCTCCCTTCTTCCCTGCTCCTTACACCATGCGAACTACTCCCGAGTTAAATCAGAAATTTTGGGAATCACACCAACAGACAACATTCACTCAAGCATTGACTCTATTTGAAACAAGTCATGCAAAAGTAATGAATGTAATCAATGAATTTAGTAACGAAGAGCTATTCAGTAAAAAATTTTTTACTTGGACAGGCAGTACATCTTTAGGAAGTTATTGTGTCTCTGCCACTTCCAGTCACTATGATTGGGCAATTAAAAAGATTCGCAAATATAAAAAAACTCTTTAAGTTTGATTAAACTAACTTCCCTCAATAGATTCATATATGGAAAGAACACCAAATGTAGGAAAAGCATCTAATGTTTGGTGTTCTTTTCATACATATTAAATTTTTAGTTTATCTTCTTTAGCTTATCTAAAATATCAGATGGTACTCTTGCCAATTGATCTGCTCCAGCAGACAACAGCTCTTTTTCAGAGCCAAACCCATATAACACGCCTAGTGTTGCCAGATTATTTCTCTTTCCGCCAACCATATCATGTTTTCTATCACCAATCATAACAGCCTGCTTTATTTCGGGGTGACGAGAAAGTACATGAGAAATGACTTCAGACTTTTCACTCCGTTTTCCATCAAGATCCGCACCGTAAATCCCTACAAAATAGTCACTAAATCCAAGATATTCAAGAATTTCTTTGGCAAATATTTCTGGTTTAGAAGTGGCAATATAAACATTTTTTTCTATACTTAACGCTTCAAGTACTTCTTTAATTCCATCATACGGTTTGATTTGATACATTCCTTTTTTTGCATAATACTCCCTGTAAGCATGTACTGCTTTATTTGCTGATTTCTCATCAAGCCCAAGGTATTTTTCAAACGATGTCTTTAATGGCGGACCAATAAATTTTCGAAGTAGTTCTGAGTTGGGATATTCAAGATTCAATCTTTCAGCAGCAAATAAGATTGAAGAAAAAATCCCTTCACTTGAATCTATAAGGGTTCCATCTAAATCAAAAAAAATAGCTCTTTTCATGTATTTTCCACCTTTCTATCCCTATTATACCTGTCTTTTTTACTTAGAAGATAAAATAGTTGCGAAATATTGATGATTACAATATACTTACTTTTAGTAAGTTAATTATTTTATTTATTAGGAGGCAACACAAAATGAACCAACAAATTTTAGGACTACACCATGTAACAGCAATCACATCTAGTGCAGAGAAAATTTACCATTTCTTTACGGATACTTTAGGATTGCGTTTAATAAAGAAAACTGTGAACCAAGATGATATTGAAACCTATCATTTATATTTTACTGATGATTTAGGCTCTGCAGGAACCGACATGACCTTTTTCGACTTTCCTGGCATTCCTAAAGGCGTGAAAGGAACAAACACTATCTCACGTACTTCATTTCGTGTAAAAGACGACGCAGCTTTAGCTTATTGGATTTCACGATTTGACGATAATCAAATTGAGCACGGAGAAATTAGTGAACGCTTTGGGAAAAAGTATTTAGAATTTGAGGATTTTGATAATCAACGTTACCAACTAATTTCAGATGAAAAGAATACAGGCGTTGCAGCTGGTGTCCCATGGAAAAATTCAAACGTTCCAGCAGAACATGCTTTAATTGGCTTAGGACCTGGATTTGTTACTGTACAAAATTATGACCATATGAAACTTGTATTGGAACAAGTTTTAGGATTTAAACAAACAGCTGTCGATGGCGATTTCTACTTATTTGAAGTTGGTGAAGGAGGCAATGGTGCAAGTATCATTGTAGAGCATCGGACTGATCTTCCAGTAGCAATGGAAGGATTTGGAAATGTTCACCATCTAGCTTTACGTGTTGAAGATCGTGAAGCACTTGAGTTTTGGATTAAACGATTAAATCAATTAGAATTCCCTAACTCAGGATTTGTTCAACGTTTCTATTTTGAATCAGAATATTTTAGAGCAGCACCCGGTATTTTGTTTGAACTAGCAACGGACGGTCCTGGTTTCCTTGAAGATGAAACCTATGAAACAGCTGGAGAAATCCTTTCTCTCCCTCCATTCTTGGAACCTAAACGAAAAGAAATTGAAGATTATGTTCGACCTTTTGACACGTCTAAAACAAATGAAAAACGTAAATAATTTTCGGATTTAAGTGTATATAATTGAGAACGGGGCAGAATCGACTAGCTTCCTAGAAATGTATTTCTGTTCCCAACCTTTATCAAGAGTTTACGAGGGTGGGGTATAACTTAATAGTTATATCCCACCTTCTCTTTTATATAATCATAATAAAATCAATTTTATTTACATGAAAGAGAGAATATTCATATAATAAAGGAATACAACTTTTATTTATTAAGGAGAACGTTTATGATTCATTATTCTGCTGAAATGCTAACTACTAAACAACATTACAAATTTTTAACCGGTTCTATCATTCCACGTCCTATCGCTTGGATTACAACAAAAAACTTAGATACATCTGTCATAAATGCAGCACCTTTTAGCTACTTCACCGTTGCTTCAAAAGAGGTGCCATTAGTTACCATCTCAATTAATCGTAAAAATCATGAGCTAAAAGATACTGCAGCAAACTTGCTTAAAAATAAACAAGGAGTTATCCACATTGTAAATGATGAGGTTCTTTATGCAATGAATGCTACAGCAGCATCCTTATCATCTGAAGAAAGCGAGCTATCTCTTACAAACGTTACATTAGCAGATAGTTACTCTGTCGACGTTCCTGGAATAAAAGAAGCGCCCATTCGTATGGAAGTTCGCGTACATCAATACTTACCAATAACAGACCATCAGAAGGAGGTAATCAGTGATCTTTTTGTTTTAGAAGTACTTGATTATTACTTTAGTGATTCCGTTTTTGATAAAGAACGCGAATATATTCTTCCTGAAAAATTACAGCCCGTCTCTAGGTTAGCTGGAAATTTCTATGGACATTTAAGTGAAGTAATTGAAGTAGAACGCCCCTCATAATAAACGATGCGAAATGATATGGATAGTCATTTCGCATCGTTTATTTATTTGTTAAATAACATAAAATATAATCTTTTAGTAGCATTTTCTGATTATGATTCGGCTAAGATGTGTAAAGATACAGCTCTTTTCCTACATATTTTCGGAGCAAACTAAAATAATACTTTTGTATAGAAAAAAACAAGAGCTGGATATAACTATTATAGTAGTTACTTCCAGTTCTTGAAAATTTTGGTGGGGGAGGGGAAACTCATCTCCACTGCGTTTCGCTCTCATCATCTTCTACGCATGAAACATGCTTGAGTTGAAGGTCTCCACTGCGTTTGTCTCTCATCATCTTCTACGCATGAGACATGCTTGAGTTGAAGGTCTCCTCCTTGCTTTCCTTTCTAAAATATCATTTGAGAAAGCATACCAATCCATAATCCTATAAAAAATTTAGACACAAAAAAAAGATAGTCGAAACTATCTTTAATTGACTCCGGCAGTAGGACTCGAACCTACGACATCATGATTAACAGTCATGCGCTACTACCAACTGAGCTATGCCGGAATAACTACAA
>NZ_ASWE01000003.1 GCF_000407505.1 Enterococcus phoeniculicola ATCC BAA-412 | reverse complement strand
CCTACTGCTGCCTCCCGTAGGAGTCTGGGCCGTGTCTCAGTCCCAGTGTGGCCGATCACCCTCTCAGGTCGGCTATGCATCGTGGCCTTGGTGAGCCGTTACCTCACCAACTAGCTAATGCACCGCGGGTCCATCCATCAGTGACACCCGAAAGCGTCTTTCAAATTAGAACCATGCGGTTCCAATTGTTATACGGTATTAGCACCTGTTTCCAAGTGTTATCCCCTTCTGATGGGCAGGTTACCCACGTGTTACTCACCCGTCCGCCACTCTTTTTCTTTCGGTGGAGCAAGCTCCGGTGAAAGAAAAAGCGTTCGACTTGCATGTATTAGGCACGCCGCCAGCGTTCGTCCTGAGCCAGGATCAAACTCTCATAATAAAAGTTAGAACAATCTTTCGATTGTTAAGCTCAATTTGTTTGCTAGCATATTGCTTGCTTGTTAAATGTTTGTGACTTGATAAATCAAGTACACACTACACATTTGGTTTGTCTTACTTTGTTCAGTTTTCAAAGGTCTACCGTGCTGTTTCAGCAACTTTTATATCATATCAGCTAGACAAGTGATTGTCAACTGTTTTTTTTACAAAAGTTTTTTAACTTCTTTTCAGAAAGTCATGCGCTTGTTTCAGCAACTTAATCAGAATAACAGGTTCGTTGTTATTTGTCAACAACTTTTTTAAATAAATTTTATTGATTTATCAACTGTTATCCAGTCATCTCTCTCGAGCGACTTTGTTATTCTATCACGTTGAATCTTCAACGTCAAGAATTATTTGAAAAGTTTTTTCAAATAAAAAACGAGCAGAAAAAAGCAATACTTTCTCCTCATCAACATATAATAATTTAGCATGGAAAGGCTATTCGGTCAAGCCTTTTTTAGTTATCTTTCTAAGCATTTTTAATTGCATTCACTCGCTTTATTTAAAATATTCGTCTTTCAAACAAATAGACACTCTATTAAATAGAATAACATATAATTATATGCCTTTAGATTAAAAAAACTCTATAATGTTAAAAGAACATTCGGTAAATTCTTTTCAAAAAAAAGACAAGCCCAACAAAATGGACTTGTCTTTTTTCTTTACTCTTTAAAAAAATGGCACACCTTCAAAGTCATAAGATCCTAAAACTTCTCTCATCACAGAAGGTTCTTCCCAGCCGTACCCTTCCGAAAGCTCATTGGTTTGCTTTTCTGCTTGCGTCTCAAATACAAACAGTGGGATATTTTCCTTCATAATATGTGTGTTTGTTAATTCTACTAAATTGATTTCATTTACATCGATATTAACCGTTTCAGTCAACAAATTTAAAATATTGGCTAAACCAGTTTGCTCTGCTGAAAAATTTGCAATAGCTAACTCTTTTGAACTTCCAACTGAATGCATCAAAAATTTTTTTGAACCATCCTCCAAATGCAACATAATTGTACCAGCGACTCTTTTGTCCCCCAAAATTTCCACCTCGATCAATTTAGTATGATTTTAGTAAAGTCTAACACATTTTCAGAAAAAATCCACTTTACTTTCAAATAAAGTTTTATTCTAATTCATCTAAAGCTTCATCAATCCATACAGGCAGCTGTTCACCAATTGTTTGAAAGCCAATCTTTTTGTTTTTGTTCGTAAAATATCTTTTTCTTCTATGTTGAATGGATGGAACAAAATTTTCTAAGGTTCGTAAAGATAGGCTGATTTTTTGTGAATACTCATCAATATCAATCACTTGAACTTTTACTTCCTGACCAACGCTGAGTAATGATTGAATTGTTTTTGTATACCCAGCCTGTACCTCTGAGACATGAATTAATCCTTGATTTTCTTCATCTAACGACACAAATGCACCATACGGTTGAATACCAGTAATCTTTCCATCAATTATTTGTCCAATTTTATATTTCATTCGCTTCCCTCTCTTCGCACAATTCATTATACTGTAATTAGTAAGAAAAAAGAAGTTCCAGGAAAGATTGTTTGAAAGGATGAAAACAGATGACCATATTTGACGAACAGATTAACCGAAAACAAACTAATTGTGTAAAGTGGGATAGTATTGTTCAGACCTATCACGCCGATGATTTATTACCATTATGGGTGGCCGATATGGATTTTCTAGCACCTACTCCAGTTATTAATGCATTTGAATCTTATAGTGCAAGAGGACTCTTTGGCTACTCCATCACACCTGACTCACTATATCAAGCGATAATTAACTGGCAGAAAAAGCGTCATGGCTATTCAATAGAAAAAGAAGAAATTCTATTTTCCAGTGGTGTAGTCCCTAGTATCGCCCTTGCTGTTCAAAGCTATACTGATGAAGGCGACAGTGTATTGATTCACGATCCTGTTTATCATCCATTTGCAGCAGTAGTGACGGAAAACCACAGAAATTTAGTCAGAAGCACTTTAATAGAAGAAAACAATCATTTTGTCATGAATTTAGAAGAGATGGAGCGCTTAATCATCGCTCATCAGGTGAAGCTGTTTATTCTTTGCAATCCTCATAATCCAGGAGGACGAGTATGGACAAAAGAAGAACTTGCAGCTGTGGGGAACTTATGTAAAAAACACGGTGTGCTTGTAGTCAGCGACGAAATTCATCAAGATCTTATTTTTAAACCATATACCTTTACAAGTTTTCAGCTAGCAGATCCCACATTTGAAGAATTTTCTCTCGTGTTCACTGCTGCAACGAAAACATTTAATTTAGCAGGCATCAAGAACTCCATGGTCTTTATTAAAAACCCAAAGCTCCGAGCAAGATTTCAGGAAACACAGAAAAGAAATCAGCAAGGCGAAATTAACACCTTTGGCTACATCGGTACTGAAGCGGCTTATAATCACGGAGGCACTTGGCTTGATGAGCTACTCCCTTACTTGCAAGAAAATGTTCAATTTGTGAAAACTTACCTCAGTGAAAAACTTCCAAGTGTTCACGTGATGTGCCCTGAAGGAACCTATCTAATGTGGCTTGATTTTTCAGCATTTGGTTTAAGTGATAAAGAATTGGAAACTCACCTTATAGAAAAAGCAAAAGTGGTCTTAAATTCCGGAATCATTTTTGGTTCAAAAGGAACTGGGCACATGCGTTTGAATGTAGCCTGTCCTAGAGCGACTCTGGAAGAAGGTTTAAGTAGAATCGTTCAATCTTTTAGCTAAAATGAAACGAAGCACAGTTTTCCAATCATTGATGAAGGAAAACTGTGCTTCTTTTTTTATTCAGCTATGTCAATACCTTCAATAACAATATCATAAACAGGTTTGTCTTGAGGGCCTCTTTGTGCACCCGCAATATCATCGACTACTTCCATGCCGTCAATCACATGACCAAAGACAGTGTGTCGCATATCTAGCCAAGGTGTCCCTCCACCTTTATATGCTTCAATAATTTCAGCTGGGAATCCAGCTCCTTCTAATTGGCCTAACATATTTGCAGGTACATTTTGGTTGTTTACAATAAAAAATTGACTGCCGTTGGTGTTTGGTCCTGAGTTCGCCATTGATAACGCCCCACGCAAGTTAAACAAATTAGGGGTAAATTCATCTTCAAATGCTGAACCATAGATACTTTCTCCACCCATTCCTGTACCTGTTGGGTCTCCCCCTTGGATCATAAAATCAGGAATCACTCTATGGAAAATTACACCGTCATAGTACCCTTTTTTTGCTAACTCTACAAAGTTGTTCACAGTTTTAGGCACTAGTTCTGAAAATAGCTGTACTGTAATATTCCCTCTATTTGTTTTAATTGTTGCTTTTGGTCCTTTTGCATTTTCTAAATCTATTTGTGGAAATTGAGACACATGGATCTCCTCCTAAAAATTATTTTCCTCTTCATGATAACGAATATTTCAAAAAATTGCTATTGTTCAGAACAAAAAAGAATAGAAAATTTATTTGTTCTTATCTCTTGTCTTTTCCATAATGCTTTTACTTTTTCCCGCAGGTAATTACTCACGTTTTTTTCTTCCCTATGATAAACTAAGAATCGAAATAGACAATCAATGTTTTAGAAAGTCTTTCACAAGCTAAAAAGGAGTAGAAATACTTATTTTTTGTTAGACTATTTTGGATTGGAGGAATTTACAAATGGATGTTTACGATATAACAATTGTCGGAGCCGGACCGGTTGGATTATTCGGCGCATTTTATGCGGGGATGAGAGAAGCAAAGACAAAGCTCATTGATAGCTTACCTCAATTAGGCGGGCAGCTTTCAACTTTATACCCAGAGAAGTACATTTATGATATTCCTGGATTCCCAGCTATTAAGGCTGCAGATTTAGTTGATAATTTAGAAAAACAGCTGACTACATTTAATCATACCTACTGCTTAGAAGAAGAAGTCTTAGATATAAAAAAGGTGGATGATATCATTGAAATTCATACAACAAAGACTGTCCACTATTCAAAAGCAGTTATTTTATCTTTAGGTAACGGGTCTTTCCAACCTAGAAAACTTGCACTGGATGAAGCAGAGTCTTTTGAAAACCGTGGTCTTGATTACTATGTTAATGATTTGATGAAATATGTTGGAAAAAAAGTAGCTATTGCAGGAGGTGGAGATTCTGCTATTGATTGGGCTTTAATGCTTGAGCCTATTGCAAAAGAAGTCTATCTTATCCATCGCCGTCCTGAATTTCGTGGTCATGAACATAGTGTAAAAAAACTGATGAATTCTTCTGTTACCATTTTAACCCCTTATGTTATTGAATCATTACAAGATGAGGCAAATCGTTTGTCTGGACTTACACTAAAAAAAGTTCGAACAGATGAGGAAATTTCACTTTCTGTTGATACCTTGATTGTGAACTATGGCTTCTCCTCTTCTTTAGATCATTTGAAGTCTTGGGGATTAGATGCAACGAGAAACGCAATTTTCGTTTCTTCTGATATGTCTACGTCTATCCCTGGGGTCTATGCAACTGGAGATATTTGTCAATATGACGGAAAAGTTCGGTTGATCGCCACAGGTTTTGGTGAAGCTCCGACTGCGGTAAATAATGCTCTTCATTACATTAACCCTAAAAATAGAACGCAGCCTATGCACAGTACCAGTCTCTTTGGAGATAGACACTAAAAAGCAGATAGCATCCCTACTGATGTGTATCAACAAGACTAGAGAAAAATCTAGCTACTCTTGTTGATTACCCTTTGGGGATACTATCTGCTTTTTCATGATTGTACTACTAAACCACAGAACTTATAAACTACATTCTTATCTACATATATTCTTCTTGCCAAGACTTGATTGCCTTGCGTACAATTTGTTTTAGCTCTTCTGGAGAATCAGCTACTAGACGTTCTCCTTCAAAAAAAGCAAAATATTTTTGTGCGCATAAGGTACACTCATTCATACATGAATAGGTAAGCGTCTCTACTTGACTAGTGATTTCCTCATCATCCAAAACAAGCTGACTTCCTTGTGCTAAATTTTGCTCACAAAACTCCAATAAAGGATCCATTAAACACACTCCTTGCTTTTCCTTCTTCATATAGTATACCATTAGACTAAGAAATCAAAAAAGAACGCTTGGAGGATATTATGGTAATACAAACAGAAACTTTAGAAAAAAAAGCACGTAATTTGCTGATTGAGCGCGGCGTTGGGATACAAGACATTGCTGAATTAGTGATGTTTTTGCAAAAACAATATATCGCAGAGTTATCCATTGAAACCTGTATGGAAAGTGTAGATGCTGTGCTGACAAAGCGTGAAGTTCATAATGCAATCATTACTGGCATACAGCTAGATATTTTAGCAGAAGAACAACAACTTTTGCAGCCTTTGCAAAATATTATTGAAGAAGATGAGGGGCT
This sequence comes from Enterococcus phoeniculicola ATCC BAA-412, assembly GCF_000407505.1. GTDB lineage: Bacteria > Bacillota > Bacilli > Lactobacillales > Enterococcaceae > Enterococcus_K > Enterococcus_K phoeniculicola. The sequence continues at coordinate 757,878 of NZ_ASWE01000003.1, read as the reverse complement.
TTATGGTATTGATGAAATCCTTGCCCTGTCTATAGTCAATGTGTATGGATCTATCGGCTTTACAAACTATGGCTACATTGATAAAGTAAAACCCGGTATTCTTGCTGAGCTTAATTCTCATGAAGGCCCGCATGTTCATACTTTTTTAGATGATATTGTTGGTGCTATCGCCGCAGCTGCAGCTAGTCGTTTAGCTCACAGCCAACCGGAAAAAAGTGATTTCGTAAAATAAAAAAACTTGAGTCTCTCGTCAGCTTTTCTATGAAAGTACATTTCTTCATAGAAAATTTAGACGAGTAAGACTCAAGTTTTTTTCAGCTCTCTTTTTCCCAAAAAATAAAAGAGAAAGAAAAGCCCTTCAATCAGAATGAAAAAGAGGATAAAACTATGCATAAAAAATGATTCTGGTAATACATTAATGATTGGGTCAGTCACGGGATCAAACAACCAGTCATCATTATTGAAAAAGACTTCATGGAAGGTAACAAAAAAACGGTCAAAGCCTAGTGCCATAATGAAGCCAAAAACAACAGGGACAATCATTCCTACTTGAAAAGGTCGAATAAGCAACCATTTCCTCTTGTTTTTCCATAAGTACCGTAAAAACAAAACCGATGGAATCAATGTAATAAAAAAGACGCCATAATCCAACAAGAATAATAGTTTCACTTCATAAAAATGCTGCGTACCACTTGCCGATGAGGGAAAGTCAGGCATTGCCAGCACTGACTGAAAAGGATTATTCAGATAGCTCATCAGAATACCAAAATTTTCCATGAGCGTCTCTTTTGTTACTGTTGTGTAGTCTAAAATATTCAAATAGTCTATATCAAAACGATACAGAGGACGAAAATTAATTGTTATTAGTACGGCTAAACTAATGACTGATAAAAATAAAGAGAGGATTCCTCCTCTTTCTATCCATCGCCATTTTTTCGCTTGATTCATGGATGAATCACCCACTCATCTAACGAATCTACTACATAAGTAGGCGCTTCAGGTAAATCAGGAACAGCCGTTTTAGGTGTAAATCCAGATAAAACCAGAAGTGTATCTATTCCATTTTTCAGTCCCGCTTGAATATCTGTTTCGTAGTTATCGCCAACCATAATCACTTGCTCTTTTGTTAACCCTAAATGGGAGACTGCCTTATTCATGATAATCGCTTCTGGCTTCCCAATAAAGACTGGTTTTGTCTGCGTTGACGTTTCAATCAAGGAAATTAATGCCCCTGCTCCAGGTATAAGTCCGCGCTCTGTTGGAATATTTTTATCTGGATTTGTTCCGATAAACAACGCGCCTTTTTGAATCGCTAGAGTTGCCAAAACAAACTTTTCATACGTCACTTCACTATCCAAACCGACCACCACATAATCAGGTGTCTGTTCATCCCATTCAAAGCCTGCCGCTAAAATTAAATCAATCAGACCCGATTCGCCAATAACGAACACTTTATTTCCTTTATTCGTATCCTTCATATAGTCAATCGTTGCAAGACTTGCTGTATACACTTTTTCAGGTGTCACATGAATATCAAATTCTTTTGCCAAGCGATGAGCGACAGTCTCTGGACTTTTTGTCGTATTATTGGTAACAAATAAAAAAGGAAGTTTGGCTTGTTGCAGCTGTTCAACAAATCGTTTTCCAGCAGGAATGGGTTCTTTTCCTAAATAAATCGTACCGTCTAAATCAATTAAATACCCTTGATAGTTCTTCATTTAGTCTTCTCTCTGACGAATTGTAAAGCCGCTTTTTTTTATTTCTTTAGTTGCTTTTTCATTCGTTTTCTTTGCCTCATTTTTAGGTAACACTGCTCTTTCAGTTTCACGTTTTTTTATTACAGGTCTAGATTTTTTCTTTGCTGTAACAGGTCCCTTTTTTTCTTCAACGTACGCTTGGTTTTGCGTGGCAGGCTTTTTGCGTCTACGCCTGTTTTGAGGCTTTTCACGTTTACCGCCAATTTGTTCAATAACAAAATAGGCACAGCCAAAGTTACAGTATTCGTAAAGATAGTCTTCTAACGTATCGATTCGTTGATCTGGAAAAGCTTTTCTGTTGTCCTCTTTGTAAAACCCTTTTAGACGAAGCTGTTCATATCCCCAGTCCCCTACGATATAATCATAACGAGAAAGAACATCACTGTATCTTTCCCCTAATTTATCTGCATCAAAGCCTTCACGATGATTGTGTACTAATCGATAGTGGCGTTCACCAACTAAAAAGTTACTTTCATCAATCGGTGTAACAATTTCACCTTTTTTCTTTTCTTTAACAGGCTCTTCGACAATTTCTTCAAGAACAGCTGTTAATTCTTCGGTCACTGTTTCAGCAACCTTTTCTTTTGTCTCTTGCTTTGTCATCTCTTCACCACCTAAAAGTCATTATACCTTGTTTTTAATTGATTGGGTAGTGACTCTTTAGGGAATCTCCCAAGACACTACGTATAAATTCCGGAAACAGAAATTCACAAGTCCCTGCAATTTCAATTGTTGGGAAAAAAGGAATAAATAAGAAATGGTCTACCGTAGCAAAAACATATTCACTTTCTTCCATAACAGGCTCACCCAACCAGCGCACCTGACGATTTACCTCATCAAACTCTATTCCGCTATAATGAATTTCTCCAAAGATTTTTCCACGAAAGCCCATTCCAATAATTGGATAATTCCTAAGAAAGTTCCGATTTCGCTCCATCTCTAAGACAAGTCGAATCACATCTTTTCCTAGTAGTGTCACACGGATAAGATGCATCGGATGAGGTAATGCGGTGTGTAGCTGATCTTGGTTGACAATTCCTTGGTCAATTGAAGATAAAAAGAGTCCTGTATTTAATATGGAGACTTCTGTCTTTGCCCGTTCTTTTACTGCTTGTAAAGTTGCATCTATCAACAAATGCTCCCCAGTTTCTCCAAGGGTTAGCTTATGTGGAATGTTCGCAACCTTTTTTGCTTTCAAAAGGGTATGCCCTCTCTCCAGATAGCCGTCTATTTCTATCTGGTCCTCTGGAAATTCAGTCATTGAGGAGGTGGGGACGGCTCTTACCGTAGATTTTTGCAAACGGTGTTCCTCATCTACTTCCAATACAATATCGCCTACATATTGACCAAATTTTCCTGCTGCAGCCAGCTGCACGCCATTGACTACTTCTCCTGTTTCAAAGAGATGATGGGTATGTGATCCTAAAATAATATCTATTTCAGGAAATGCTTGAGCAATTTGTCGATCATCATTTTTCCCTAGGTGACTCATCAGTACCAAAATGTCTACCTTATCTCTTAATTCACTCACCAATTCAGGTAACAAATCCATTGGAAACCGAATATCCCATCCATTTGGGTTATAAGTTAACGGGAACGGAGCGGTTAATGCAACCAGTCCAATCTTTGTCCCTTTTCTACTCGTGATAATTTTAGAGGTTTTTGCCCACTTAGGCATTTGAAGAGTTCCTTTATCAAATAAATTCGCTAACAATACATCAAAATTGGCATGATCATATAAGTGATTCAGCTCGTCCTTGGAACTTCCAACGCCCTCATTATTCCCAATCGTTACTGCATCATACCCAATTTGATTCATCAGCTCTACATTCGCCTGTCCGCTAGTCGCTTCTGTTAATGGATGCCAGCGATCAACAAAATCACCCAAGTCAACAGTCACAATAGTTTCATTGTTGAGAACCGCTTCCCGTTTTCTTTGATCCAAAAAACGACGAATTTTTGGCCAGTTTTCTAAATGTGAATGCAAGTCATTGGTGTGTAAAAGTCTTATCTTTTCCATTCTTTGTTCGCCTCGATTTCTACTTTCCTCTAAAATATAGTAACATATTATTAAAATAGAAGAAAAAAAGATGAACGGACGTGACTTCATGAAAATTAGAACACCCATTGGAGACTTTTGGATCGCAGCGACTGAGAAGGGAATCTGTCGCGCGTCATTCACTCCTATAGAAATAGAAGACGAAGTGCTCACCAATCCCCACCTTATTCAAGCGAAACAAGAGCTCCTCGCCTATTTCAACAAAGAGCGTACCGAGTTTACTGTACCACTGGATATTCTTAATGGAACACCCTTCCAACAGGCAGTTTGGCACGCATTATTGACCATTCCTTACGGGAAAACACATTCGTATTTGGAAGTAGCAGAAATGATTGAAAACCCCAAGGCAGTTCGTGCCATTGGTCAAGCAAATCGAAAAAATCCTCTTCCTATTTTTATTCCTTGTCACCGTGTGATAGGAATAAATGGACAGCTTACGGGCTACATGGGAACCTCTGGTATTGAGCTAAAAAAATCCTTGCTTCTCTTAGAAGGTATCTCGCTTCAATAAATCTAAAGATCTCCAACTTGTAGATAAACTGAAAATGCATATTCTTATTGAACGGTTTTTCTATCTCTATGATTTATTGAAGGATTCTCTTAACCATAAATTAATAAAAACACAACTCACTTTGTATTCAAGCGAGTTGTGTTTTTTAATTAGATTAATTTAACAAAAGTAAGTAGCATAAAATCAGCTCATCCATATTTCGCACGTTTAATCCTGAAAGCTCTTGGAATTTTTCCAGTCGATACTGCAGCGTATTTCGATGCATAAACAGTTCTTTTGCTGTTGAGCTGATGTTTCCCTGATTAGACCAGAGAGTTTGAATGATGTCAGACATTTCTTGATCAATCACCAAGCTTTTTTTGAAATTTTGAATCAGTAGGCTTGCCTGCATTTTTGTTTTTGTGAAATAATGAAGCGCAACATTAGCGACAGCGAAAACTCTCTGAGCCTTCACAAAGGGCAACTCTTCCTGAAAAATTTCCTGTTCTTCTAAAAAAAGTTCTGCAAATGGTTCCTGACTCGAATAAAAATTGCCAACAAATACTTTGCTACTCGTTTCAAAATCTGCATCTAAAGTTAAAAAGATACCTTCTAGTTCCTCCAATGTAAAATTGGTTGCTGCTTGTTGTTCAACTAGTAAGATGTCCTTTTCTGTAAAAAAGAATAAATCTACCATATGAGGAAACATTGCTTGAAAGTTTTGTTGCCATTCTTTTAAAAGAAAATCGTCTTTTTTTTGAAGCTGAATCTGAATCACACGATAAACGCCTTCTTTTTTTATAGCTTGATGTTTAAATAAAATGCCATACCATTCGTGTGTTTCTCCTTGCTGTTTCTTTTCATTAGGAAAGAACACTTGTAGTAACTGAATTTCTTTATCTGTTAGCTCTTTTTTGTTTAACCACAAATACTCTCCATCAATTGGAATTGAAAGTACTTCTGAATCTGAAGATTGCATTTTCTTTATTTTCGCTTGTGGATAAATCTCTAGTAATTGGCTTTTGTTCACTTTTGCCACCTCAACTAACCTAATCTTTAATTTTACATAAGTCTATATTACCACGTATATACTTACAACTGCTTAATTTATTGTATAAAATATGCTAAAGTAAGTTGAGGTGAACAGAATGGAAAAAAGCAGTCTACTGACACAAGAAGAAAAAGAATATTTCATGACTGAAGCAATGAAAGAAGCTCATAAAGCCGAAGCAATAGCAGAGGTTCCTATCGGTGCGATTGTGGTTTTAGATGGAAAAATCATCGGTAGAGGTCATAACTTACGGGAAAAATCACAAGAAGCTACTGCTCATGCTGAAATGTTTGCCATAAAAGAAGCCTGCAATGCAATTGGCAGCTGGCGACTAGAACGCGCGCAGCTTTTTGTCACCTTAGAGCCTTGTCCAATGTGTAGCGGCGCTATGATTTTATCTCGAGTAGATGAGGTATATTTTGGTGCTTATGATCCCAAAGGTGGAACAGCAGGCTCGTTGTTGAACCTTTTAGAAGATGAACGCTTTAACCACCGAGCGTACGTTGAAGGCGGGATACTTGAAGACTTATGCGGACAGCAGCTTACCCGTTTTTTTCAAGAAATACGTGCGAAAAAGAAGCTGGCTAAGGAACAAGCAAAAAAATTACAAGAAGATGTTCAGAAAGACTAGCCAAACAGTCGGAAATACGTTATACTAATTATTGCCGCAAGGCTAGGACAATGGTGGGCTCATGAAGCGTGTCAGATCCGGAAGGAAGCAGCACTAAGTGGGTGCCGCCATGTGTCTGATTATAAGAAACACTTTGGGCTGAATAGGCCTTTTTATTTTGCATAAAAACTGCTATCAGCTTCTATCAAATAACATACAGACATAAAAGACACAGGAATTCTTGTCTACTTGCAATTGGTTACTAGTCACACATACTTATAGATTTCTACTAAAAATCAGACATATTCATGCGTATGGAACGGAACCTAAACTCTGAATAAAGTCTCTAAGTAAAATAATGTAGATACGAAAAAACAAACGGCGAAAACAGAAAACGGGTAAGCTATTCTTTAGAATAACTTACCCGTTTATTTTATCTTTTATAAAATAGTGTCTACAAATCCTAGCAAACGATCCTTTAAGTCTTCCGTGGAGTCTTTTAAATTTTCTCCGTAGACAGAAATTTTTTTACGGCCGTCTTTTACTTTTCCTAAGACACTCATCATTGAGTCCAAATCTGAATCTGACAAATCATCGACAATTCCTAATAATTTTTCATTGCCGTCAAATTTGTCATTTACAAATTTTTTGACCTTGCAACGATTAGAAAGATGTTTTACTTTTTCAAAAACTTTTCCAGATGCAATCACAGTTGCTGTTGTTCCTGCTGCTGCAGCAACTCCTAATGCGATGGCAACTTTTGTTGATGTTTTCATTCCTATCAGCTCCTTCATTTCATAGGTTTATCATATCATAGGTTTTAAAATAATACACTTATCCCACTTTTCGTTTTTTACTATAAGTTGCCTTTTCATTAAAAAGCCAATTTCTAACATTCATTCACTAAAAAACTCAAGTCTTAAGTATTTCATATTTCCCTATTTCTTTAATCCCTACGATTGCCTCCAAACAATAGAATCAGACGTAGCAATTGTAAGAATGTCGCTGTTGCAGCGGCTACATAGGTTAATGCTGCAGCGAACAAGACTTGTCTTGCCATAGGAACCTCGTCTTCCGTTAACAACCCGCCTTCGCCTAAAATTTGTAAAGCACGGCGAGAAGCATTAAATTCAACGGGTAATGTCACTAATTGGAAAAGCAGCGCCAAAGAAAACGCAAAAATACCTAAGTTAATCAACAGTTGGTTTTGACCTAAAAATAGACCTAGTAAAATCAAAGGAAATGAGGCCATCGATCCAATATTTGCTACGGGAACAATGGCTGCACGTAGTTTTAACGGGCTGTATCCAGTATGATCCTGCACCGCATGACCACATTCATGGGCAGCTACGCCAATAGCCGCTACTGAAGTCGATTGAGCAGTTGACTCAGAAAGACTCAACAATTTATTTCCAGAATTATAATTATCTGTTAGATTTCCAGAAATCTGTTGCACGCCTACATTTCCAATTCCTTGATTTTGCAAAATGTATTGTGCCGCTTGTGTGCCTGTCACATGATTTTTACTTTTTATTTGATCGTATTTTCGGAAAGTGCTGTTGACATATGCAGATGCGGCCATGGAGAGCACCAACCCGATAATCACTAAAAAGTAGGTTGGATCAAAGAAAAAACCACCTAATCCATACATCTAAAATTCCTCCTCAAATAAACATTTTTTTCAAATTACACTACGTTAATTGTAGCATGAATTCAATGAAATTTTTGTGAAGACACCTTGAACAATCCGTAAATTTAGTTTTTCTTCACGAATTCTGATTTTAATTTCATCGGACCAAATCCATCAATTTTACAATCAATGTTATGATCGCCTTCAACTAAACGAATATTTTTTACTTTTGTTCCAAGCTTAATTGGGTTAGATGCGCCTTTCACTTTTAAATCCTTGATTACTGTTACGCTATCGCCGTCTTGTAAGATATTTCCGTTTGAATCTTTTACAACTAATCCCTCTTCTTCTTGTGCTGTAGTAGATTCATTCCATTCATTTCCACATTCTGGACAAACAAATAATCCTCTATCTTCATAAGTGTACGTTGACCCACATGCTGGGCAATTTGGTAGTGTTGTCATCTTCTTTCTCCTAATCTATCTTTTTTACTTTAGCCTCCATTTTAGCCTATCCCCACACATTTGAAAAGCCCTCTGTTATTTTTGAACAGACACCCGCTGCCAAATCAACCAGATTGATATATCTCTTCTCTCTAAAAAGATGTATGTTCATTGGATATATACTTGCTAGGCTATCTAATAAACTTATACTTTTCGATAACGTTTCAAGCCCTTAATATTCAAGAAAGTAAATAAAATAACGAAGATGCCCAGCATTCCTAAGTTCTTCCATATCGCCTCAAACCCTTGTCCTTTAATCATTACATCTGTGAGGATGGTCCCCCCATAGCTTAGAGGAAACAGATAACCTAATTTTTGTACCCAGCCTGCCATCGAATCAATTGCTATAATTCCTGAGAAAAATATTTGAGGCAAAACTACTAGTGGAATAAATTGAACCATTTGAAATTCCGAGTTAGCAAATGTAGAAACAAAGATCCCCATAACCAATGCAACGAGTGCAATAGAAATGTTCGTGACAAGCACCCACCAAATGCTCCCTTCAATGTGCAAGTTCAATAAATAAATGGAGTAAAATACAATAATTAAGGTTTGTATGACCGCAAAAATACCGTAGCCCACAAGATAGCCAAAAACAATCTCACTTCGTTTCACTGGGGTTGCCAAGAGTCGTTCCAAAGTGCCGGTGGTTCGCTCTCTCAACAGGGCAATTCCTGAGATTAAAAAGACAAAGAAGAAAACAAAGAAACCTACTAGGATTGGCAATATTTTGTCAAAAAATGTACTATTTTTTGTACCATAGACATACTCACTTTTCACTTTAAACGACTCCTGTTGAATGGTTGTCCCTGTCTGCTGTGCGAATTTTTGTACTTCTTCTACCAGCTCATGCAGCTTACTTCCCGTCAACGCATTCCCAAATAAAATTCTTGTTTGAGCAGTCACACCCGGATCCTCATTTTTATAGGTCACTAAAAATGTTGCGTCGGTTAATGTGACAAACGCATCCAATCCCTCCTCCTTGATTATTTCTTCTTTATTGCGACTTTCTGTATATTTCTTTATCTTCACACTTTTTTCTGGAAAGGATTCGATAATTGAGGAAGGAACGGTTTCGTCCACACCAATAGTTAGATGCGTATCCGTGTTAGAATCAAACACAAAATACAGCATGGTTAATATAAGAATCGGTGCAACTAACATCAGTGCAAGTGTTCTCTTATCACGAAGTAACTCTTTGACTACTCGAACAACAATCGCTTTAAATCGAATCATTTGGCTGCCACCTCTGCTTTCAAAAAGACTTCTTCAATAGAAGCCGCCTGAAATCTACGTTTCAACTCACTGGGTGTTCCCATAGCTAATAGTCTTCCTTCAATAATTAACCCTACTAAATCACATTTTTCTGCTTCATCCATCACGTGTGTGGTCACTACTATAGCTTTCTGGTTTTCTGCCAGACTTCTTAGCTGATTCCATATATCCACACGTAAACTTGGATCGATTCCTACTGTTGGTTCGTCTAAAATTAATAAGTCTGGATTTGACAAGAGTGTAATCGCTAAAGAAAGACGTCTTTTCATTCCCCCTGAATAGGTAGAAACAGCCTGATCGATAAATGCGTTTAGGTTGACCAGCTCCATGTAAGTCTCTATCGCACGATGTAGTGTTTCTTCCTCAACGCCCATTAATTGACCAAAAAAAGTAAGATTTTCTCTTGCACTCAGCTCTTCATACAGCGCATCACTTTGTCCCATGTAACCAACTTTCCCCAATATTTTTCGGTTAGGCATCGCTATATTGAAAATTTCAGCCACCCCTTTATCTAATTTCTCCATCCCCATCAAACATCGAATCGTTGTGGTTTTCCCTGCCCCACTAGGACCTATCAAGCCCACAATACTTCCTGAATGTAATTCAATACTTACATCTTTCAACACTTCACGCTTTTCAAAAGATTTATAGGCATGAGTGATACTCGCTACTTTTGTCATTTCATTTTCCTCCCCATTTTTAATGGACACATTGTTTACTATCCTGTACAGTTACCAGTATAGAAGTATTTTTATTTTACACAATAGGAAATTTACGTTAATGAACATTATGAAAAAAATGACTACCGGAGGAGTAACCGTGGAAAAAAGGAAAAATGATCTTCGATTCAAGAAAACAAAACAAACGATACTAGCTGCAATGATTTCATTATTAGAGGAAAAAAACTTTGAAAAAATCACCATTAAAGATATTTGTGAACGTGCTGAAATTAGTCGAAGTGGATTTTACCTTCACTACTTAGATAAATATGATTTAGTGGAATCTTATCAAAAAGAATTACTGGATAAACGGGTGAATTCATTTGTGCATCTGCCAAAAAATAATCAAGAAGAGCAACTCGAGGATTCACTCAACTTTTTGAAGCATGATGGGAAAATTCTTTCGCTGTTAATATCAAAGAATGGTTCTCCTGAAATCCGTGAGAAAATAAGACTTATACTCGAAGAAAATGCGAGACAAAATATCATTCCCCACATTGATTTAGCGAACAAATCAGAAATGACTGACAAATATCTCGCTGTCTTTATGAGTCACGCAATCATTGGTTGCCTACAAACCTGGACGGATACAGGTCAAAAAGAATCTCCAAAGGAAATTGTAAACTTCTTATTGCAGATTCTTAAAATCAAGTTTGTGTGAATAAAAAAAACGATAGCATCGCTTTGGCCTCGCACCAACTGTTCGATTCTATCGTTTTTCATTTATTTAACCAACATAGGCTTTACATAGTTGTTGGATTTCTTGATAAATTTCTTCAACCTCTGCTAAATCCTTTGCATTCGCACCACTGGCTAGAGGATGTCCGCCTCCGTGATGGCGTTTTGCCAGCTCATTAATCACTGGACCTTTTGAACGTAATCTCACGCGATAATATCCTTCCGGCTGTTGGACAAAAATTGCCCAAGCAAGCACCTCGTCAATGGAACCAGGTAAAGAAACCACTGCAGCTGTTTCAGAGTCCACCACATGGTATTCACTTAATACCTCTTGTGGCAGCATTACTTTTCCTGCACCATTTTCATCTACCTGAATATTTTGATACACATAGCCTGATAATTTTGCCACAGACATAGGTTTTTGGTCCAAATCACGATTTAATTTCGTCACATCAAATCCAAAACTCATTAATTTTGCAGCTGTCTGCATTGTATGAGGAGTTGTCGCTGGGTATAAAAATCGACCTGTATCGCCAACAATTCCGCCATACAACAAGCGTGCAGCTTCTTTATTCATAGTTAACTCTTCTGGAAATTGGAAACAAAAATCTGCAATAATTTCACTACAGCTACTTGCTTTTGTATTCACCCATACGAGATCACCATAAGGTTCATCATTTGGGTGATGATCAATTTTAATTAATTTATCTCCCGTTGCATAACGCGCATCACTGACGCGAGGCGAATTAGCTGTATCGGTGACAATTACCAATGCATGTTCATAGAGTGCATCTTCTACTGGCTGCATTTCAGCTAGAAAGTTCAAGCCTTCTACTGGTCCCCCTACTTGATAAATTTCTTTTTTGGGAAAACTCGCGCGTAAAATCTCGGCTAATCCTACTTGAGAACCCAATGCGTCAGGATCAGGTCGTTGGTGGCGGTGAATAATAATTCGGTCATATTGTTTAATTGTTTCTAGAATTTGTTCTTGTACTTCCATAGCTTTTCTAGCACTCCTCTTACTTATGATCGTTCCATCATTTGACAAACAACAATTGCTTTTGCCACAATCGTGTTTTCAATGTAAACTTCAATATCTAATTTTGCTGAACGTCTGCCCATTTCAAGAATCTTCGGTCGAACATCAAGCTCGCTTTCCAGCTGAATTAACCGTAAATAGTGTAGATTCATTTGTTCAATGACAATATTTCTCTTTTGATTCATCATCATTGTTTTTTGTGCAACATTTGATAGGACTTCACTTAATACCCCAAAAGAAATCGTTCCTACACTGTTCACCATCTGCGGAGAAACTACAAAATGAAATTGTGGTTGGCTCAATTTTTGTCCTTCTGTATCTTCTTCAATGGTAATCACTTCACCAGAAATCTGATCAGACAATGTATCTGAGATTTGCGGCTGTCTTTGAACAAGCTGCATCGCCTTCATCACATCTTGACGAGTAACTAACCCCACCAAAGAAAGATCATCTGCGACGACCGGCATCACTTCCAGCCCATCCCAAATCATTTGATGACTAACAGAAGCCACACTCATTCCTTTTTTGACAACAATGGGCTCTTTGGTCATCACGCGTTCTATCAACTGTGTATCCACTTTTCCAACAATGTCTTTTGCCGTCACAATTCCAACCAAGCGCATACTTTTGTTTACTATTGGAAACCGTGAGTGTCCTGTTTTCTCAGATAATTTTTTATAATCTAATACCGTGTCCGTGACAGAAAGATACTGCGTTTTTTCCAGTGACATATAAATATCACTCACAAGCATAATATCTTTTTTTATCAGCTGATCACTTAATGCTCGGTTAATCATAGTGGCAACGGTAAATGTATCATAAGTTGTTCGTAAAACTGGCATTTCAAGCGCATCTGCTAGCTTAGAAATCTCAGGCGAAGTATCAAACCCACCGGTGATTAAGACGGCAGCTCCATCCTCTAGTGCAAGCTTCTGTACTTCAAATCGGTTTCCGACAATCATTAAAGATCCTGGTGTAATGTATCTTTGCATGGCAGCTTTTGTCATCGCACCAATGACAAATTTGTTTAATACCTTGTCTAAACCTGCTTCACCACCTAGAACGTCTCCTTCAATGATTCGGACAACTTCTCCAAATGTTAAACGCTCAATGTGTTTCTTTAACTTACGCTCGATACGAATCGTGCCTACTCGTTGAATCGTTGAAACCAATCCAATGTTTTCAGCATCTTTAATTGCACGGTAAGCTGTTCCTTCGCTGACACCCAAATCTTTTGCAATACTTCGTACAGAGATTCGATGCCCCACCGGTAAACTTTCGATATGTGCAAGTATTAAATCATGTTTTGTTGCCATAGGTTTCTCCTTTACAGTTCAATGCTCTCACCGACAGCTAAAACAATGCCACTATCGTTAGGCAAATTTTTCACGAATGCATTTGGGTCTTGTTTAATTAATGGGAAGGTGTTGTAGTGAATGGGAATGACTTTTTTTGCTTGCAGTAATCTCGCCGCATAAACAGCATCCTCAGGTCCCATTGTAAAATTATCGCCAATTGGAAGAAATGCAACATCGATAGAAAATTGTTCCCCAATTGTCTTCATTTCGCTAAACAAAGCTGTGTCTCCAGCATGATAGATTGTTTTTCCTTCTGCTTGAAAAATAATTCCGCTTGCTAGGCCCATGTATTGATCTACCCCATCTATTTCAAGGCTTGAACTATGATCTGCTCGAACAAACTTTACTTTCCCAAAGTCAAATGTATGAGAACCGCCTACATTCATTCCATGACTCTTAGCGCCTTTACGTTGTGCATAGTTTGCTACTTCAACCATACTCACAATCGTCGCATCATTTTGTTTAGCAATTGGCAGCATATCTCCTACATGATCCGCATGTCCATGAGTAATCAACAACCAATTTGCCTTCACTTCCTCTGTAATTAAATCAGTTAGAGGATTGCCCGTAATAAACGGATCAAAGAAAATCGTTTGACCACTCGCTAATTGAATTTCAATACATGAATGCCCATGATAAATTAGTTTCATTCTCCCCACTCCTATGACTTTTTTTAATAAAAAACTTCTTTAGAAAACTGTTTTTCAACCAGTCTACATCTATTAATTTTTTTAAATGAATCTACTCAATTCATTTAGATTCTCTTATACTGTATCAAAAATATAGTACAGTTCTACTCATCTATTGTAACAGAGAGTACACGAATCACCAATTACTATCTCCTACTTTTTTTCATTTCCTTCAAATAAAAAATAGATTTCTAGCTTTTTTTCATCTGGTTGTTTCATTGATAAGTAAAGCCCCTTTACTAACAGTCCTTATTTTTTATTCAACATTCTTTTTTTATTTTTAATAATCTGGTAGAAGTATCTTTCTTGTTTAGAGAAAAAAGAGGAGGGTGAAGTATAACTTGATTAGTTATACTCCACCCTTCTAAAATCTTAATCAAGGTTGGGAACAGAAGCAACTCCTGTCTCTCCCTTAAAAAATTAGCGAATAATACTCTTTCAAACAGATACTTCACTGGTAAGTATGGTAATTTATTGAGAAAGATGCACACTATTTCTCAATAAATTTTCTCTATTTTTTTTTACTTATTCTTTTTTCGTAAGCGAATAATCGTAAGAATGAATGCTACAGCACAGATGAGGAATGAACCTAGAAACGTAATACGCATTCCTGTGATAAAGATATCTGGACGATCAGCAATAAAAGTTGTCACACGTTGTCCATATTCAGCACTCATGGCATCATATAGAATCGTTGTTGCTAATGCAATCCCTATTACCATTCCGAGATTTCTGGCAAATGAATTCATACTACCTGCGACACCTAAGCTATCTTTTGTTACACTACTCATCACCATTGTGTTATTCGGCGATTGGAACAATGCATTTCCTAATCCCATGATGCCTGTTGCCACAACATAATACCAAATGGGTGTTGTTTCTGTCATAAACATATACATTAACTGAGTTACAGCCAACATCGCTAAGCCTAGAACAATTAAAATGGAGGGGCCAATTTTATCTGTTAGATACCCGCTAAGAGGTGAGCCGACCACCATCAATAATGGAAATACCATCATCAGCATTCCTGCATAACTTGCACTTAGATGACGTGCATCCTGCAAATAAAATGGAATGACTACATTCACAAAGAAATTAGATGAAAAAATTAATACAGCTGTGATTAAACTCATCGTAAATATTTTATTTTTAAAAATAGCAAAATGAATTAACGGATTCTCCTTCTTCTTTTCGATTACTAAGAATAAGATAAATGAGACAATCGCGATGGCAACCAGCACAATCGTTTGTGTAGAAGCAAAGCCAAATTCTTGTCCCATAAAAATTCCGCCAAAAAAGGTCATAATTGTAACAGCAAAAGTGGCAAACCCTGAATAGTCAATTTTTTCTTGTGATTTTGTAATATCTTTAGGTAAGAATTTTTCCCCAATCAGCATAGTAACAATCCCTACAGGAATATTAATCCAGAAAATATAAGACCATGATAAGTTTGATAAAATAAGTCCGCCAATTCCTGGTCCGGCGATAGAACCCAGTGACACAAATGCGCCAATTGAGCCCAATGCTCTTCCTCGTTCTTTTAAAGGAAAAACCTCTGTAATAATCCCTGAATTACTTGCCATCGTCATGCTTGCACCAAGTGCTTGAACAATCCGGCCAAAAAGTAAAAATCCTAATGAATGATTAAACCCGCAAAGGAGTGAACCAAAAACAAAAATCACCGTTCCGATTCGATAGACTTTAATTTTTCCCCAGCTATCACCAATTTTCCCAAAGAGCAGCAGACAGGCGCAGACGACCATCAAATAGATAGACACTACCCATTCTGACTGATTCATTGGTACATTCATATCCTTTGAGATGGTCGGTAACGCTATATTTACAATGCTGGAGTCCAGTGTAGACATAAACGTAAACATCGCCACCGAGATAAGTATCCACCATCGATTTTTTTGTACGTTTGGATCTTCTTGATATGTTTTCATGTGTAACTTCCTCTCTTCTATGTTCCGTCCTCTATTATAACGACACTTTAAAAAAATAACTACTCATTTTTAGGAGAAAAAAAGGCAAAAAAAAGAGGGGAGAGACATAACTAATTAAGTTATACGGCTCTATAATTTATGGGACTGATGAATCATAATTGATTCTTCAGTCCCATTTTCACTTTAGGTATTAAAAAACATATCGTTCTCTAGTATGATTAAATCACCACAAAATAAACAACTGAGAGGACGATATGCTATATGAATGATTCTATCAAAAAAATGCTGAGAATAATAGAGAAAGATTTGATGATTACAGAGGTCTCTTACGAGACCTTTCAGAAGGAAAAGACGTTGATCGTCGATGCTGTTCTCTCGCCTGCTCCTCGTGCGTGTAGAAGTTGTGGTTCTACTGTGGTAGATGGAAATGGGAAAGCAATTGTAGTGAAAAACGGGAAGAAGGAAACGATTGTCCGCTTTGAACAATACAATCATATGCCTTTGGTTATGCGCTTAAAAAAGCAGCGCTATACCTGTAAAAATTGTCGAACTCATTGGACTGCTCAAAGTTCTTTTGTCCAACCTAGACATTCAATCGCAAATCATGTCAGATATAAAATTGCTTCTTTACTGACTGAAAAAGTATCTTTATCTTTTATTGCGAAAAGCTGTCAGGTATCTTTGACCACCGTTATTCGTACATTGAAAGAGTTTAAAAGCTATTTACCAAAGCAATCTAAGAAGATTCTCCCCAGAGTATTGATGGTTGATGAATTTCGTTCGCACGCTTCCATAGAAGATAAAATGAGCTTTATTTGCGCAGATGGCGAAACAGGAAAATTAATTGATGTCTTGCCTACGCGTAAGTTACCTCGATTAACAAGCTATTTCTTAGGCTGTACCAATCCAGAAGAAGTAGAATTCTTGGTTACAGACATGAACGCCGCCTACTTCCAGCTCACCAAGCGTGTTTTGCCAAATGCGAAAGTAGTGATTGATCGGTTTCATATTGTCAAACACATGAATCAGGCGTTCAATGAGTTACGTATCCGTGAAATGAATGAGCTTCGTAAAGTAGGACAGAAAAGTCTGGCAGAAAAGCTGAGAAAGAACTGGCGCTTTCTGCTAAAAAATCGTGCAAACATCAACCATTATGAATACAAAACATGGAAAAGTTTCCGAGCGCCAAAATACCCGTTTCTTACTGAAGCAATGATGATTGATCGATTGCTTGGCTTTTCTGCGCCCCTGAAGGAGGCGTATCCCTTTTTTCATGAATTAGTTGAAGCCTTTCGAGACAAAGACCCTGACTTATTTTTCTCCTTATTGGCAGAACTTCCCGAAATACTAGATGACGGTTTTCGGAAGAAGCTTCAAAACCTTCTGAATTATGAAGAAGGCATCACCAACGCAATGATCTACCCTTACTCCAATGGAAAAATAGAAGCAAAGAACACACACATAAAGACAATGAAACGAGTATCCTACGGATTTAAATCATTTGAGAACATGAGAATTAGAATCTTTTTGATCAATCAATTAATCAAAGTAAGATAACAAAAAATCTGAGCCAGAATGAGGTTCATTCTGACCCAGATTTGATTTTGTATAACTCATCAGTCCTTATTGACAAAGAGCCAGTTATACCCCACCCTCGTTCTTAATAAAGGTTGGAAAGAGAAGCAGCTCATCTACACTACGTGTTGAGTGGGGACTTCGTTTCGCTCTCATCATCTTCTACGCATGGAACATGCTGAGTTGAAGGCTTCAAAAATAAGCTGAACTTGCGCTGGCACACTATTTCTGAAAGAAATAGATGGAGAAACGTACCTACTTGGTCCCAAAGATTTGAGGAACAATCTTCGTGAATTCCTTCTTATTTTTCAGAGCTGAACACTTTTGTGCCGAACTCTTCTTGAAGCGCTAGCTGATTTTTCAACAAGTTTATAAAATTTTTATTCTTCTAAGAAGCAAGCGAGTCGCTTTACTTAGCTTCAGCACTTCTTCTGAATCGCTACCTTTACAGCGTACGCCATATAAGGTTTTAATTCAATTTGCTCTGCATAAATCTCCTGATTGGGATAGTTTGAGATAATCTGTTCTTTTAACACCAAATTTTTTGGATAGACAAATCTGTGCGCTTTTTCTGATAGATTAGTCACAACCAAAATTGCTTCTGTATCATTATATCGAAGATAAGAAAATACTTCTTCTTCTGTGTACAGTAGTTCATATTCGCCAAAAACAATCAGCTCATTATTCTTTCGATAATGAATTAACTGTCGATACGTGGACAAAATAGATGCGGGATCATGTAGCTGATTTTCTACATTAATTGTTTCATAATTATCATTGACGCAAAGCCAAGGCTGACCTGAAGAAAATCCTGCGTGAACAGATCCATTCCACTGCATCGGTGTACGTGCATTATCCCGTCCTTTTACATTAATCGCATGCAGAAGCTGCTCTTTTGAATACCCTTTATTGATACGATCAAAATACATGTTGCGACTCTCAATATCATCTACTTGATCGATATTGGAGACTACAATATTTGTCATTCCAATTTCTTCCCCTTGATATACAAACGGTGTCCCTTTCATGAAATGAAGTAAGATAGCAAACAGCTTTGCACTTTCCATCCAGTAGGTCTGATCATCCCCCCAGCGAGAAACGATGCGTGGTAAATCATGGTTATTCCAAAAAAGACTATTCCAGCCAATATTTCCAAGTGCTGTCTGCCACTTACTCATAACTGCTTTTAACTGAGAAATTTCCAGAGGCTTCAACGCCCATTTGTTGGAGCTATCTTTTCCTTCTTGTTGATCAAGCATCATGTGTTCAAACTGAAAAATCATGGACAACTCTTCACGCGCTGGATCTGAGAACTGTTTTCCAATTTCAGGTGTCGCTCCCCATGTTTCCCCAACGGTAAGCATATCTTCATACTTACTAAAAACGTTTTGATTCATTTCATGCACATAATCATGAAGAAGGGGTCCATTTGCAGTTATTTCCAAATCGGGTTCTTTTCCAATTAAATCAATCACATCCAAACGAAATCCGCCAATTCCTTTTTCAGCCCAAAAATTCATCATTTGATAAATTTTTTCTCGCATCTCCTTATGTTTCCAATTTAAGTCTGGCTGCTCTTTTGTAAAAAGATGCAGATAGTATTGAGAAGAAGGAGAGTCATAGGTCCAGGCAGAGCCACTAAATACAGAGGAAAGAGTATTTGGCACTTCTCCCTCGTCTCCGTCTCTCCATATATAAAACGCTCGATAATCGTTTTCTTTATTTTTCCTCGCTTCAATAAACCAAGGATGTTGATCGGATGTATGGTTCACTACTAGATCCATTAATAAATAAATATTTTTTTCTCTAGCTTTTTCAATCAACAGCTCCAAATCCTCCATCGTCCCAAACAAGGATTGAATCTCCTGATAATCACTGATGTCGTAACCATTATCTTTGTTCGGTGATTGATAGACCGGACATAACCAAATGGCCCCTACACCTAATTCAGATAAGTAATCGATTTTTTCAATGATTCCCTTTAAATCACCTATCCCATCTCCGTTGCTGTCATTGAAGCTTCGAGGATAGATTTGATAGATGACTTTATCTTGCCACCACTTCATAGCGTGCTCCTTTCTTCTCCTTCTATTGTCACATGGGTAACTAAATATCTAGAAAAAATAAAATCAATCATGACATAAAGCAATGTAAAAATAAATATCCGGTACGACCATTTCACTTCAAGGAGTCCCATTACTGTATAAACAAGTATCGGATCAATCATCAATGCTACGATCCAGCCAAAGATACGCTGATACGTATAAAGTTTTGTCTGTTTTACATATTTTTGTGTAATGCGTGCAAGAAAAATTCCAAGTAAAATCACCCAAATAAGCGTAACACTTTCCTTTATATAGAGATAAAACCACACAAAATATTCAATAAAAGTTTTCTCTTCATCAATAGTGGAATTTATTTGTACACTGTCTATCTTCTCCGCTTGATAAAGCGCTAACAATTGAGAAAACGAGAGAAATTTATTTTTTCCCATGTAGATGGCTTCTCTCGATAGGCTATAGCCAGTCTCACTCAATTTTTGATTTAACTGCTGAATCTCTGTGTCAGAAAGAGAAATCCCCTCTTTTTTAATTTGATACGATTCTTTTTGGAGCACCTGAAGTGCTCTGGGTGTATCTAGCTTGGATAGCTGAAAGACAAAAATAAGGCTAATTGACAAAATCGTTAGGAAAATGAGCATCAGCATGGAGGAAGAAATCTTTTGCTTAGGCGACTTTTTAACAGATAAAAAATCAAATCTTGCTGCGTTCGCTAATAAATCAATCATGCTTTACACCTACTGACTCACGTTTTACAAGCGTCACATCTAGAATTCCCGGCTTCACTACTTGTCCTTTAGTGAGCTCTAATAAATATTCCACTGCTCGACTTCCCACGCCTTCTAAATTTTGGCTAATCGTTGTCAAAGCAGGTGTCACATATTCTGCTAAAACAATATTGTCATAGCCTAGTATAGAGATATCTTCAGGAACGGATAAGCCGCAATCTGCCACACCCTTCATCGCCCCAATCCCCATTACATCACTTGTTGCAAAAATTGCTGTTACCTGTTTGTTTTCTTTTTTCTCATAAAATTCTTTCACCACTTGTCTTGTCGGTTCGAGTGCATACGAACCATCCAGCAAATAAAAATCCTCAATTGCCGCTGTATGCTTTTGTCGAAATGCTTCTACCTCTAAGAGCCATTTTTGCGTGATCCAGGATTCAGGCGTCCCATGAATAAAGCAAAAAGATGTATGACCTTTTGAAAGAAGATATGAAAAACCAATTTCTACCGCTTTTTTTACGTCTGAGCTGACATAGGTTGTATTTTCAGTATTACGCTCAATATCAATGAAAACGGTAGGTATAGACGATTCAGCTGCTTCTTTACAAAAGGGATCAGATTCATCAAACCCTTGAATAATTGCCCCTTCCAGGTTTCGTTCCGAGATAATTTGAGCGAAGCTCTTCATGTTGTGAATACTTGCTTTGTAGTGAATAAGAACAATTTCATAGCCTAATTCATTCGCTCGATTCACACAGTTCATAAAAAGTTTAAACGAAAAGCTGTCCATCAAAGTCGTCGCAGAAAAATTAGATGTGATAAATCCAAAGGTCTTGGAATTTTTATTTACCAAGCTTTTGGCTAAAATATTTGGGGCATAGTCATTTTCCCTTGCTGCCTTTTGAATGATGGCTTTTGTCTGCTCATTTACATCACTATGATTATTCAACGCTCGAGACACTGTGGTCACTGAGAAACCCGTTAGCTTTGCTATATCTTTTATACTTACCATTTCCTACCATCCCTTTATAATCAATACGCAATTGTCACGTTTTCTTTAAGTATAACCTTTTTTCCATTCACGAAAAGTGGAATTTCGGAATCTTCATTTTTTTCCAGAACAATCTGTTCAGAAAATACGTGAACTTTTATTTTTTTACCTCCATAAGAAAATGTATAGGACAGCTCCTCCCACTCTTTTGGCAGCTTCGGTGAGATGGATATACCTTTTGTTGTAATGGCTAATCCGCCAAACCCCAGAACAACATTTTGCCAAATTCCTCCCATAGAAGCAGAATGAATCCCCTCATCAGAAGAAAACATATTCGTATCCCCTAAATCTATCTCAAATGTTTTCTTAAAAAGTTCATAAGCAAGCACTGTTTTATCAAGTAATAAAGCATAGTTGCAGTGGACACACATGGATAAAGAAGAATCATGGAGTGTTTTAGGGTAATAATAGTCCCAATTGTTCATTAACTCTTGTTTAGTGAACCGATTCGAAAATAAAAGCATCAATAGCAGTACATCTGCCTGTTTAGACACTTGAATCTTATTTA
Organism: Enterococcus phoeniculicola ATCC BAA-412; assembly: GCF_000407505.1. GTDB lineage: Bacteria > Bacillota > Bacilli > Lactobacillales > Enterococcaceae > Enterococcus_K > Enterococcus_K phoeniculicola. The sequence continues at coordinate 736,152 of NZ_ASWE01000003.1, read as the reverse complement.
CTTCCTCCAAATTGTAATCGTGGAAAATTGTTCCTACTTGCTTCGCCTGATGATAAGGAGCCAAATCAATGATTGTTTTTGTCAAATAGTCATCATCCTGAGGTAAAATCGATTGCTCGTCTGGCACTGGTAAGTAGAGTGCTTGAGAAACCTGCTGCATTTTTTCCAGCCACCCCTGTTCCTCCTCAGATAAAGACTCCTTGTATTTTGCGTAAAGTGCAATACTTCTATCAATCGTATATTTTGCTAAATAGTTCGTATAGGCATTATTGTTTACATGCTCCTTATACTCATCTGGCCCAATGACATCAAGAATGTCATATCTGTTCTTATGGTCATTCCACTCTACCCGTGTACACCAAAACTTGGCACACGACCAGACCATTGGAAAAATCATTTTTTCAAATTCACTATCCTGTGAGATTGTTATATACTGACTAACGCCAAATACAACATCTCCTGTCACATGGTGTTCTAGCTTTCCCGTAAGAATTGGCGTAGGTTCACCGGTTACAATATCAATTTCGCCAAATTCCGGAGTAACCTCTCCATCTGTAAGCCAAGCAGCCTCCCACGGATATTGTGCCCCGTCATAACCATTGCTTTTTGCATTTTGCTCTGCGGCTTGAAGTGAATTTAGACGAAATTCAATCAAATGCTTGGCACTTTCAGGATAATTATAGGAGAAATAGGGTAATAGGAAAATCTCTGTATCCCAAAATGTATGTCCCTTATATCCTTCACCTGTCATTCCTTTTGCGCCAATATTCATCCGATTATCCTGCACAGGCGCCATTGCATGAATATGATACCTAGCAAAATTTAACAACAATTTATCTTTTATTGCCGGTGTTTTGATTTCAATAGGTGCCTTCTGCCAAATCTGATTCCAGCTATCTTCAGAAGCCGCCATTAACTGCTCATATCCCATATCCACATTCTTTTGGACTTCCAAAATCGGTTGCTTGCGTAAATACCATTCTTCTTTTTTTGAATCAAATTCTTGGTCTCTTCCTGTATAGATTGATATATATTTTTCAAAAATAATGGGTTCATTTGCCTGTATAGTACCAGAAAATTTTTCAAAAATCTGTCTTCTTTTCATGATTGCTTTTCTGTCAAACAAGTGATTCATCGTCTGCCCACACGTGACACTCACTGGAAGATGGGTTTGCGTAGTTTGTGTGAATAGCTGAAGATACTTTTTATCAAAATATCGTTTTTCTCCCTCCTCAAAATGCTGAGAGCCACTATTCGTTATCTGAGCGTCAATTCCTGATAAAATTTCTAATTCTCCTGATTCACAAGAGTCAATTCTAACTTGCTGAACAATCACATGTTTATCATGCATAGAAACAAATCGTCTAAACATCAGCTTTAGTTCGATTCCCTGTGCACTTTTCCAGACTACAGAACGCACAGACTCACCATTCTTGAAATTCATTTGTCTAGAATAGGAAAGAATTTTTCCTGACTCTAAATTCACTAATTCCTTATTCAAAGAAATTTCTGTCAGAAAAACATCCGGAAAGTTTACAAGCTCTGTTACTTCATGAGAAGAAAATTGATTAAACATACCTGAAACAAATAACCCCGGTTTTGACTTTTTGTATCGTTCTTCCAAGGTATTTCTTGCTTCAAGATAGCCGTTTCCTTGTGCCATGGTAGATTCAAATTTCTGAATATAGCGAGAATCAAAACTCGCTTCTTCCATCACCCACTCGTTTGGATAGTGAATTACTTTTTTCATGTACGCTTCTCCTTCAACTGAATCAGTCCAGAAACCGGAATCCGTATCTCCGTAACTCCTGGCTCAAATTCATACATTCTATGCTCAACTACCTTCCCTCGACAGTCTCTTACGACTGCCTCCATACGTCGCTTTTTTTCCACCTGTAATAAAACCAACTCAGCATCTGAAGCATTCACAAGGTCACTTTCAGGCGTCAATACTTCATCAAAATCAATCACTTGATTCATCTGATAAATACCTACAATTGTTTTCTTCTCGTTTTTCGACCAAATTTGGCTAAACTGGTTTTGCGGATAGCACGCTTCAAAGGAACTTCCCAATAAGACCTCTTGATTGAACTGAATATATGTTAACCAAAATTCGAGCATCTCCTGATGTTCTGGCGCTAGCTCATGAAGTTTCATTGAGACTTGCGGTATGCTGAACAAACAATTTAACACTTGCTTAGCGGCAAATGCGGTATCTTCTTTGGGATGCCACATAATCATGTCTGAGTGAATCGCAGCAGCTGGACAAAGTAAGCGCAACTTAGCAATCCCCATGCGGTTTCTTGTATAGTTATTCGGGCAGTCCTTCACTCGAAAAATATTTCCTACTTGATTCATAAACGGCCCAAAATAATCTTCTCGAAACTCAATCAGTATTTCTGAGTTTTGTTTCTTAAGTCCTTCGCTTAATTCAATTAAAAATTGCTGTATGGCCCCCTCTAATCGGTCTATGTCCCACCCATCAACAGACGTTTTTTCTTCCACTTCTTTAAACACATCTAGAAAATCAATCTTTACTCCGTTTAAGTTTAATTCTCTCACTAGCTGAACGGTCTTATTCACAAGATACTCTCTTACCTCAGGAAAGCGCGGATCAAGAATTCCTGCTTTTTGAAAAGTGTCAATATACAAGAATTTCTCTTTAAATTCTGCCCAGTGTTTGGATTTCATTCCAACATAAGGCAAGCTTATCCATAACAGATAGTTCAGCTTATCTTTTTGTAACGCTTCAATACTTTTCTTCATTTCGGGAAATTTTTTCTTTGAAATTTCCCAATCTCCTGCATAGCTATACCTTCTTGAAGCATCGTCTGTCTGCCAACCATCATCCACAATGACTGTCTGCAAGTTATATTCAGAAAATTTTTTCGCTTCGTAAGCTAATTGTTCAGAAGAAATCAACTGGTGATAGCTGTACCATGTTGAATAAACATTTTTTTTGGCTGCATTGGGAACAGAAAATGATTGAATACCTTCTTTTACATAAAGCCAATTTCTTGCTTTGATAACTGCTTGTGAAAAACTCAGCGGTTCATCCAGTACGTAGAGCTGCAAGCCCTGCTCTCCTAAATCTTCTCTTTTCATTTGAAAAGAGCAAGTGATGGTGGCCGTTTCTTCATGAACACCCACTACGGTTTTAATTTTATGAATACTATCAGAAAAGACAAGCGTTCGTCTGTTTCGATTAGATTCATCAAAAAAAGTAAAAATCGGCATCGAATCATTCACTTTTGTTACGATCGGTTCTGACCAAGCGGTAGGCAAGGCATAGTCGTACTCACTCGCTGGGTGCCAGAAATGGGAAAAGCCAAGAATTGGAAACTGAACAGTCCCGGAAATGTATTCTTCATTTTCTTGTGAAGAAAAATCTAATTCATAGACTTGTGCGTCAGTTTCGACAGAAGATCGGAAGGGTAGAATTATTTCCTCTTTTGTCATCTTTATTACGCTCGGTTTATTTATCCCCACCTATCTTCATTCCCTTCATAAAGTATTTATTCAACAAGATATAGAGAACGACAATGGGTGCAATAGTGACTACTGCTGCTGCCATAATGTAATTCCATTGTGTCGCATGTTGTGATTGGAAAGACTGCAAGCCCAAGGTTAATGTATATTTGTCCTGTGAAGTAATGTAAAGTAACGGTTTCATAAAATCATTCCAAAAGGCCAAGAAAACAAAAATTGCTTGTGTCCCTACAGATGCTCTTGCCATTGGCATGACAATCTTAAAGAAAATTTTCGGTCTGCTTAGCCCATCTAGCTGCGCAGCTTCCTCAATTTCTTTTGGAAACGAGATAAAGAACTGTCGCATCATAAAGATATACGAAAAGTTAATCGCGGAGGGAATAATTAGTGCAGAATAGCTATCTAAAAGCCCGATTTGTTTCATGATAAGATAATTTGGAATCAATAAGATTTGTGCAGGAATCATGATACAAACCATAATAATCAGAAATAGAGCCTTTCTTCCCGGAAATCTTAATCTTGCTAAAGCATATCCGCACATACTGTTGAAGATGACATTAATCACTGTACCTAAAACAGAAATAATAATCGAGTTTCTTACCCATAGAGGAAACAGCGGATCCTCGGTAAATATATAAGTAAAGTTTGCGATTGTTGGATTTTTTGGAAGAAGCTTCAACCCGCTTCCGACAATTTCACTGTAGGGCTTAATCGAAGCAAATAGTGCCCAGACAAAGGGATACACCGTAATGACTGTGTAGACAATCAATAGTAGATATAAAAAAATTTTTGAAGCAGAACGTTTCTTCATCATTACACTCCTCCCTCTCCTGTCACATCTTCATTGGTAAATTTGCGTAGAATCATAGAAATAACAAAAATAAATAAAGTAAGTAAAACAGCAATCGCTGACGCATACCCCATCGTTCCAAACGTTTTAAACGCATACTGATAGATAATTAGAGATAAAGTTAATGTAGCATTATTGGGCCCGCCTGAGCCGCCTGAAACAATATACGTTTGATCAAACAATTGAAAGGTTGAAGCTAGACCAACCATAACAATATAATTTGTTACAGGTACAAGTTGTGGAATCGTAATTCTTGTTAAACGCTGAAATGCATTTGCTCCATCAATCTCTGCAGCTTCATACATCGTTTTTGGAATATCCTGCAGCCCGGCTAGATAGATAGTCATAAACATAGGCACTGTTGACCAAACATTCATAATAATAATGGCATAAAGAACCGTTGACGTTTCATTCAAAAAACCTATTGGACTATCCAAAAGACCCACTTGCAACAACAATTTATTAACCGGTCCATTGACGCTAAATAAAAACATAAAAATCATAGTTAGCGCTGAACTAGAGGTAAGAGTGGGTAAGAACAAGAGTGTCCGAAAGCCATTTTGGAAACGAATCCCTGAATTTAAAACTGATGCTAGCAACAAAGCAAGCAATGTTTGTGCCGGAACAACAATCGCAACATACTTTGCTGTATTTTGTAAAGCAATCATGACACGAGGATCTTTTAATGCACTAATATAATTTCTCAATCCTACAAAGTCATAAGAAACCTCTCCAATTAAAGAAACTTTATTAAAGGATAGATAAAAAGAATAAATCACTGGCAATAAGGTAAAAACACCTAAAATAATAACCGCTGGAAGTGAGAACATAATTCCTTGAAGCTTCTCACGATGATTTTTTTTCATATGACACACCTCTCTTTTAAACGTAATGTTAGAACGCCAGCCGCTTCTTTTTTAAAACTGCTGTTTGCGTTCTCCTCATTTTGTGTGGTTTAAAGAAGTTGAGTCTGGGACATAATGAAGTGATCTGCAAAAGTTGTATGATTTACGAACAACTCTTTTGAATTCACAGCACAACGGACTTCCCAGACTCTATTTATCCCTATTTCACTTGGTTTTCAATATCTTGGTTTGCAGAGGTTGTCGCTTCTTTCATCGCCTTTTCTAGCGTCATTTCCCCTTTTAGCGCAGACGGAATCATGTTTTCGTAGCGTGATGTAATAATGCTCAAATACGGACCGTCTTGCCAAGGAGTCGCGTAATCTGCAGCTTTTGCAAAAGCAGACATCGTTTCATCTGTATCAATCTTTAATTCCTCTGCCACTGATTTTCTTGATGGCAATACAGAGGCTTCTTGGGCATAGTCTTTCATTGCATCATTAGTTAGATAATTGATTAATTCCCACGACTCTTCTTTATTCTTCGTTGCAGCATTCATCGAGTAGCTTACTGTAAATACCATGTTTCGTTTTTCACCATTCAAAATCGGCAGTTCTTGCACACCCCAATTTAAATCTGGAAAGTTTGTATTTAAGTGAGAAACCATCCACGCACCTTCATCAGAAATAACTGCACCACCTCGGCCAAAGGTATCTCCAGCCCAGCCATCACCTAAATCTTCTGGTGTTCGAATTAATCCTTTTTCATATAGCTTTTGTAATGGTACCAATGCTTCAACCACTTTAGGGTCATCTAAATTTGCTGTACCATCCTCTTTTGTGATTTTTCCTCCATCAGATTCTGCAATATACATCTGCCGAGCTAATAACGCGGAGAATACCATAGGCTGAACATCTGGGAGTTTTTCCTTAAGTGTTGTTAAAAAACTTTCCAGCTCATCATAGTCTTTGGGTAAATCTTTTGCTGTAAGCCCAGCTTTTTTCAACAAATCTTCGTTATAGTAAAAGCCTAAAGTAGAATAATCCTTTGGCACGCCATATTGTTTCCCATCTTCTGCTTTAAACCCATTAAAAATTGGTTCATAAAAATCAGCTTGATTAAAATCAGTTTGCTTGCTGATATAGTCATCTAATGGTTCCAAGACCCCTTGGCTAGTCAAACTTGGTACATTTGAAACGTCTACATAAAAGACATCTGGTGCAGTTCCACCTACTAAATCAGTCATTAATTGTGTATCGTAATCGTTGTACACTTTTTCCTGAACCTTGATACCTGTTTTTTTGGTAAACCCCTCAAAAGCTTTTTTCCTAGCTGAATCTTCACTTGTAGAATCACCTTTCCAAAATCCTACGGTTAATGTTACATCACTTTTTCCTGCATCTTCCCCGCTACCTTTTGTCTTGTCATCTTTACCATTTCCACAAGCTGCCAAACTAAATAACACTCCTACACTTAACAAAGAAACACTAACACGTTTAAATAATTTTGACATTTTTGCCCCTCCTGTTTTTGAAAGCGTTTTAATTTCACTTTTATTATAATCCGAAACGTTTCGGATAGCAACATTTATTGTAAAATAATTTATCTTTATAAAATAATTCTTTCTAACACAATATGTAGAGATATTATTAAATAACAAAATTTCAGAAATATCACTTTGTTTATCAACTAGTCCAAATTCCTATTATAAACAAGTGGTCAAAAAATTGATTTCTCTTAAACAATGCGAAATACATTTGAAGCTACTCACTTTTTTTCTCAATCAGTTTTCTTCTATAAAACAAAAACGTGCTTCCTCCAGACAAAAGCACGTAGGCTCTCGTCTGAAGGAAACACGTTTCATTTTAATTTAGTTTTTTGAACGTCTTCTTTGTGTTGCTTCCATGATGACTGGCAAAATAACTGGACGGCGTTTTGTTTGTTCAAATAAATAGCGGCTAAGCTGGTCTCGTATATCTTGTTTTAGTTTACTCCATTCAAAATCGTCATTTTGAAGATGCTTTTCAACGATTTCAGTAATCATTGTCGAGCTTTCTTTTAACAAATCTTTACTTGTCTTAACATAGACAAATCCTCTTGAAGTAATTTGAGGTGCTGAAACAATTTTCTTTTCGCGGCGATTAATTGTTACTACAGCAACAAATATTCCATCCTCAGAAAGAATTTTTCTATCTCGTAGAACAATATTTCCGATATCTCCAACACCTAATCCATCAATCATCACATTTTCAGCAGGTGTCGTGCCAGCCATACTCATACGGCCATTTTTATACTCTAAGATATCTCCACGACCTGTGATGAAAATATCTTTATAAGCCATACCAATTTCATGAGCTAAATCTGCATGGGCTGCCAGCTGACGATATTCACCTTGAATAGGAATAAAGTATTTTGGCTTCATGAAGTTCATCATCAATTGTAAATCGTTTGGATTTGCATGACCTGAAACACGCAAGTTATCAGAAATTTGTTTGACATCGCCACCTGAACGGTAAATCATGTCTTCTGTTTTTGCTACAGTTGTTTCCATCGCTGTTGTCGGTGTTGTTGTAATATAGACTAAATCGCCTTTTTCAATTCGTAAAGAACGATGCGTGCCATTCGCCATTTTTTGTAACGATTTAATTGGCTCACCCATGCGTCCTGTTTCTAAAATCAACAGTTGTTCAGGCGAATAGTTCTTCATTTCTTTTAGTGTGACAAACAAGTCTTCACTCGGCAATTGTAATTTTTCCAAGCGCATTGCTGTACGAATAATTCGTTCGAAGTCCTGTCCGGTTAATACTACTTTCCGCTCAGATTTATACGCTGCATCCAATATTTGTTGAACACGTTGTAAATTACTTGCAACACAAGCGACAATAATACGACCTTCCCAATAACGGATTGTTTCTAAAACTTCATCTGTAATTTGCAGCTCAGAAGCTACCGGTGCAGGATTTTCGGCATTTGATGAATCACTTAAAAGCGCCAGAACCCCTTCTTTTCCAATTTCAGCTAAACGGCTGTAGTCAGTTTGATACATAGGAATTGCTGTTTGATCAAATTTGAAATCACCAGTATAAACGATGCTTCCTTCTTTGGTTTTTAGACTAATTCCAACAGAATCGGGGATTGTATGTGTCGTGCGGAAAAAGCTGACACTTGTTTCACCAAAATCGATTTCTGTATGCTCATCCACCACATGAAATTCTTTAAAGTTCTTTGTTTCTTCATTTCGACTTACACTTAACTTCGCAAGCTCAATCGTAAGCTCTGTTCCAAATACAGGAACATTTAATTTTGAAAGAAAATAAGGCAAAGCCCCAATAGCATCTGCGTGCCCATGCGTTAAAAAGACGCCTGCCACACGATCAGCATTCTCCTCCAAATACGTAAAATCTGGAATGACAATGTCAATTCCTAGTAATTCGTTCTCTGGATATTTCAATCCGCAATCAAGAACGAAAATGTCTTCTCCTACCTCAGCCACGTACATATTTTTACCATTTTCTCGTACGCCACCAAGAGGAATTAGTTTGATGGTACTCAAACACGTTCACCTCTCGTTTTTTATAAATTTAAAATACTTAATATTTGCTCTTTTTCTTTCTCCGTACAAGCAACAAGAGGTAGGCGCAGACCGCCAACATGAATCCCTAACTCATTTAATGCTAATTTTACTGGTGCTGGTGAAGGCACAGAAAATAAAGCATGAACTTTCGGCAGGTATTCTCGCTGAATTTCTGCAGCAGCCGACAACTTTCCATCAGCTAATAATTGAAACATACGATAGATATCATTCCCATAGATATGGCTGGCAACAGAGATAACACCCTGTCCGCCAATTGCTTTTGTTGCAAAGGCCAAACCATCTTCTCCTGTATAAACAAGAAAATCTTTTGGCGCTTTTTCTACCAACTCAGTGATAGCATCCATTCCAGAGCATTCTTTAACTCCAATAATCGTATCAATTTCAGCTAATCGAAGCGTCGTTTCTACATCTAAACTTGCAACGGTTCTCCCAGGTACATTATACAACAAAATAGGTAAATCACTCGCTTTGGCGATTGCTTCAAAATGTCTGTATAATCCTTCCTGATTCGGTTTATTATAATAAGGAACAACAGCAAGACCGGCATCGATTCCTTCCATTTCAGCGATTTCTTTTACAAAATTAACTGAATCTCGTGTATCGTTCGTTCCAACACCACAAATAATTGGCACACGCTTGTCCACAATTCGAATCACCTCTTCAAACAATGTGATTTCTTCATCATGGGTGAGTGTTGGTGACTCTCCCGTTGTTCCTGCTAATATAATTCCATCTGTGTGGCTGCCTAGCAAATGCTCTACTAGTGTTGGCAGCTGTGAAAAATCAATTTCCCCGTGTTCATCAAACGGCGTAACCATCGCCGTGATAATTGATGCGTTTGTCAATTTCATACTTATTCCCTCCCAAAAACATTTACACTCTGACCAAATTCATTTCGTGTAAGGTCTCAGCAATTTGAACAGAGTTCCATGCTGCACCTTTTAATAGATTGTCTGATACGATCCATAGATGGAAGCCATTTTCTACATCTATGTCTTGACGAATCCGTCCAACGAACGTTTCTTTTTTCCCCATGCTTGTTAAAGCCTGTGGATAAATCTGCTGACTTGGATCATCTTGTAAAACAACACCTGGTGCCTTTTTCATCAGTTCTTTCAGTGCATCCGCAGTTGTCGCATCCTTTGTTTCGATATAAACCGATTCTGAATGCCCCATCACTACAGGAATCCGCACACAAGTAGCAACCACCTTTAGCGAATCATCAGACATGATTTTTTTTGTTTCGTGAATCATTTTCCACTCTTCATTTGTGTAGTCCTGCTCACCAAAAACATCAATCTGAGGTAATGCGTTAAATGCAATTGGGTAATGTTTCTTATCTCCTCCAGCAGGCAAAATCTCCGCCTTCAGCTCGTCAGCTGGCTTACCTGAAAGATAGTCTTTTGCTTGTGTTTGCAACTCTTCAATCGCACTTGCTCCTGCTCCTGAAACGGCCTGATAGGTGGATACAAGAATTCGATCTAACCCTACTGCTTGACGAATCGGTTCTAAAGCGACCATCATCTGGATAGTCGAACAATTCGGGTTGGCAATGATTCCCTTGTGTGCCTTAAGGGCTTCTTTATTTACCTCAGGAACAACCAACGGAACCTCTGGATTCATTCGGAAGTGACTGGTATTATCAACAACCACTGCTCCGCGTTTGACTGCCTCTGGTGCAAAAGTTTTTGAAATACTGCCTCCTGCACTAAACAACGCAATATCTACGCCTTCAAAAGAGTCGGCAACGAGCTCCTCAATTGTTACTAACTGCCCTTTAAATGATAGCTGTTTGCCAGCAGAACGCTTAGAGGCTAACAACTTCACTTTTTTTATAGGTAACGTTGTCTGCTCAAGCATCTGAATCATTTTTGTTCCAACCGCGCCTGTTGCACCTACCACCGCAACATGGTATCCATTCTCCATTATTACACCCTCTTCATTTTTTCATAAAAACATGCTTTTCTCATTTTACCACAATTCCCATGATTACTATAGACTCTGTTACTTTTTTTTCATGCATTGAAAGACTCTTTTATTTTTGCTATAGTTTTCATGAATGAATTCTTAGGAGGAAAAAATATGGCACGCGTAGAAAGTTTTGAATTAGACCACGAAAAAGTAAAGGCACCTTATGTTCGTCTGGCAGGAAGTGAATCCAATCAAGGCGTTTTGATACAGAAATATGATTTACGTTTTTTACAGCCCAATCAAGATGCACTTCCAACTGCTGCAATCCACACGCTAGAACACCTGTTAGCAGTGAATCTTAGAGATGAGGTAAAAGGCATCATCGATCTTTCACCAATGGGCTGTCGTACAGGATTTTACCTAATCGTTTGGGGAGAACATTCTCCTGAAGAAATTCGTGATGCCTTGAAAAAAGTCTTAAAAGAGCATGTGGTAGGAACTGACTTTGTCCCTGCCGTTTCTGCCAAAGAATGTGGAAATTATCGAGACCATTCGTTGTTCTCCGCACAGGAATATGCAAAAAAAGTGCTTGAAGAAGGAATTAGTAGCGATCCTTTTGAGCGCCTTGTATAACTTGACTAACTAGTTCACCTAACACACGTAAAGCTGTTTGCCAAAAAAGGCAAACAGCTTTTTCTCTTTCTTTTTAATAACGAATCATATTTTATCCATTTCTTTTTCACAAAAAGTTCGATTTCTTTTAAGTTTCATTTAAGCTGATACCCTTAGAGTCTTCTTGTACGAACTTATTAGGAGGTTTCATATGAATTTTATCAAACGTGCACTAAAAAGTACTTGGAGTAAAAAAGGACGAACCATTTTATTATTAGCTGTGTTCTCCGCCATCCTTATTTTTGTTTTTGCAGGTCTGACCATTCGGAGTGCCGCTCTTTCTGCAACGAATGAAGCGAAAAAAAGCGTTGGCGCAACAGTTACGTTAAGCGCAAATAGGGAAGCGGCTTTTAAACAACAAAAGAATTCATCTGAATCAGAGCGACCAGACCCTGGAAGTTTTAGTTTAACTCCTGTGTCCTTAGAGGACGCACAAAAAATTGCTGCCTTATCTGGCGTAAAAACTTACTCTTTTGAATCTTCTGCTTCTGCTATGGCTGGAAGCAATATCACGCCAATCAGCTCTAATTCAACAGAAAATACTGAGGACACATCAACTTCCGATGAACCCAACTCAAAAGAGGATTCACCAGAAGAAGTACAGGGGTTTCCGGGTGGCGGTGAAATGATGGGTGGCGGCATGACACAAAGCGACTTTCAAATTAGTGGAGTAAGTGCGACTGCCCAAGAAAGTAGCTTCAGTGAAGGAACCTCTACTATTATTGATGGTCAAGGGATAACTGAAGAGGATTTGGAGACAAACAACGTCGTGATTGAAACAAGTTTGGCACAAGCTAATGAGTTAGCAGTTGGTGATTCCTTCACACTTACGAATCCTGATGATGAAGATACTAGCTATAATGTCACTGTGAAAGGCATCTATCAAACAACAGATTCCGGAAACAGTATGGGTATGCGTTTTAATTTTTTAAACCCTTCTAACACAATTTATGCTGCCTATACACTAGCAAACACAATGAATGGCGCTGATTCTGAAAATACCATTGACTCTGCAGTCTATACATTAAATGATCCTCAGGAAATGGATTCCTTCGTTTCAGAAGCCGAAAAATTAATCGACACAGAAAGCTTTACCATCAGCTCAAACGATCAGGCCTATCAGCAAATGCTGCAACCATTAAATAATGTTGCCGATTTCTCTAAAAATATTGTTCTCTTGGTTACCGTTGCCGGTGTGATTATCTTAACCCTTATTGTAATGATGACCATTCGAGAACGCCGTTTTGAAATTGGTGTTCTGTTATCTCTTGGTGAAGCAAGGACAAAAGTAATTCTTCAATTTTTCACAGAAATGGCTATCTGTATGATTTTTGCTTTAGGTATTGCTGGTGTTAGTGGCAATCTGGTAGCAAATTTGGTCGGACAGCAGTTAATTGATCAGCAAACAATAACAGCTCAAAATGACACCCAGCCAGATCAGCTTAATCAAGGAGAAGGAGGTCCTTCTTCAATGGAACGAGGGGGCTTTGGTGGTCAACAAGGAAATCCTTTTGAAGTGTCAGACGAAATTTCAGAGTTAGATATTCAAGTCCATCCAAAAGAATTTGGACTGTTAGCTGTTTTTGCTTTTTTAATTAGCCTATTCTCTGTCTTTTTTGCCTCAATTGGTATCTTAAAAATGAATCCAAAAAAAATATTAATCAGTTAGGAAGATGTCTTATGCTACGCACCGAAAATATTAGTTACTGGTACCAAACAGAAAACGATCCTTTATATACAGACGTTACACTCTCTTTTGAAGCTGGAAAAATGTACGCCATTCTAGGTGCCAGTGGTTCCGGAAAAACAACGTTTCTATCGTTGATTTCAGGATTAGATACACCTAAATCAGGTGAAATTTACTACAACGATCAAGCTATCAATAACATTGGCTTACGCAACTATCGTCGAAAAGACGTCTCTATTATTTTTCAGGCTTATAATTTACTTCCTTATTTATCTGCTTTAGACAATGTTTTAACTGCAATGGAGATTGCCAACAGTCAGCATGATAATCTTCGCCAATATGCACTAGATAACTTAGCACGTGTTGGCATACCTGAGGCGCTTGCCCAACAAAAAATCACCCAGTTATCGGGTGGACAACAGCAACGTGTTGCTATTGTTCGAGCGCTTTGTTGTGATCACCAACTGATAGTCGCAGATGAGCCAACGGGAAACTTAGATGAACAAACATCTAAAGAAATCGTCAAACTGTTTCAAGAAATCGCGCATGAAAAAAACCGTTGCATCATCATTGTTACGCATGAACAAGAAGTTGCTAAAGCTTGTGACTTTGTATATGAACTGAAAAATAAAGTTTTTCAATTAAAATAGACGTACAATAAAACAGCAGATAAAAAGGACGCACCCTTCACCAAAAATGTGAGGAGACGTCCTTTTTTATTTAGTCATTTTCTTTAATAGTGCTGTCAGCCACTAAATTTACGTTTTTTATGAAGTGCAGTATTTACTTAGTTCTCGGTGCTGGAATCGGTCCTTCCAGTTACTCTTCATAATTCTTCTCTCTTCTTTTTGCTTTCTTATTTTGTTGCTTTTCTTTAAATTGTTGACGGCGTTCATTATACTTTTTCTCAGCTTCTAGCTTCCGATAATTCTTTAGACGTTCCTCACTCAATTCTCCTCTGTAGATTGCTGCTTGTACAGCGCACCCCGGCTCTGTCTCATGCTGACAATTTGTAAATTTACAGGTTTGCGCCAGTGATTCGAGTGTCTCAAATGACGAACTATTTTCCGCAAAACCCGAAGCAATTCCTATTTCTCTCATTCCAGGTGTATCAATGATACTGCAGCCGTTTTTCAAAAAGAATAGGGAGCGATTGGTGGTTGTGTGACGTCCTTTAGAATCCTCTTTTCTAACTTCTTTTGTTTTCTGATGGGCATTTTCCACTAGCTGATTGGTTAGGGTTGATTTGCCAACCCCTGAGCTTCCTACAAAGACAATTGTTGCCTTTGGCGCAAGATACGAATCAAGCGCTTGTCTCATATCCATCAACTGATTTACAGAAATAACAGGGATACCCGCTGTTGCCTCTTGTATGTTATTTGACATTTCTATCGCTTGTTCTTCGGTAACTAAGTCTGTTTTCGTTAATAAAATAACCGGATTTGCGCCACTTTCCCACGCAATATAAAGATAACGTTCTAAGCGAGTAAGATTAAAATCATGGTTCGCGCTCATACAGATAAACACTGTATCCACATTTGCAGCAATCGGTTGATTATCCGAGGTAAGACCTGCCATTTTTCTTGTCATCAATGACTTTCTTGGACAGATTGCTGTAATCAGTAATTTGTCAGAATCATACAGCGTTCCTTCAACCCAATCTCCAATCACCGGAAAATCTGAGGGTGTATATGCCTGCTGTTGGAAATGACCACTGACTGTTCCTGTCAATTGTTTTTGCTCTTTTGTTACAACAAAGTATAAATTCCTTGTTTGAAATGTGACTCTTGCTTGTAGCGTTTGTGTCATGTATTTCCTCCTAAAATTTGGAGGCCATCTTCTAGATAGGAGAAACCTCCATTATAATGGTAAAACGGTTTGTATTTTTCATCTGACATTTCCCCTTTCTATAATAGAATTCGCTTTCATTGTAGCAAAAAAAAGCAGCGAAAGAAAGACTCTTCTTTCACTACTTCATGTTCAGCAAGTTTCCTTACCTATCTCTAGGTAGGGGCACTATTTGGTTTTATTTATCTTCTTTTGTAAATTTTTCTTTCACGTGTTCAAAGCCTTCTTTGATATCATCGCCTAAATCACGTGCTTTTTCTTTTACATCTGCACCAAAGGATTGAGCTTTTCCTTCTAACTCTTTGCTTTTATCATCGGCGGCTTTCCCATAAGCTTCTTTTGCTTCACCAACAACTTTGTCTTTTGCATCATTTGCTCTTTTTTCTAAATCTGCCATTTCAAAAATGCCTCCTTTTACTTGATAAAGTAAGCATAGCACGATTTATTCAAGCAAACAAAAATAAAGCATTTTTAATTTTAGACACACTGATAAACAAAATAAATATCCTTAGATTTCGTCTAACCATTTTTTTGCAGCAGTTAATTCTGGCATTGTTAGCTGGTGTCCAGTTTGAGTTAATTCAACCGTAACCTCTGCCCCCTGTGTCTTTAAATTATTCTCTAACTCATCAAACACAGACTTTTCCACAATTGGGTCTCCCGCACCAAACGATAACCAAAATTGTTTTTCAGATAAATCAACCTTCTTATTGACAACCCCTAACGACATTGGGTGAAAGAAGATGCCTTTATTTAGTTTTGTTTCTCTTTCTAAAATAAAATGAGCAGCAATGTTTGCGCCGTTTGAATAGCCGACAATCACCCAATCTTCCAAAGCAATCCCCTGTTCTTCACTCACACGGGTAATTTCAGCCAACAGCTTATCACTCTCTTCTTCAAGACTTTCATAATCAAATTGATTCAGCCCATTTCGTTTAAAGAAGCGGTTCATTCCCTGCTCTTGAATCATCCCTCTAAAAGACAAGACTGTACTCTTATCATCTAAAAACCGGGCAATATCCACTAATGACGTTTCATCTCCGCCAGTGCCATGTAACAACAGTAAATGCTTCCCAGTTCCTTTTTCAAATAAATATTCCATTCCCTACACCTCATTTTACTTACTTTTAATAAGTTAAAGATAGCATGTTTTCATTTTGGCAACAACTATTTCGCTTTTCCTGATTAAATAGTAGACAAAAAAGACGCTTCAAAGGTTCTTGACCTTGAAACGTCTCTTTTGTCAGCCCTACATATATATGAATACATGCTTTTTTTGCTTAATCAGCAATCACTTTATACACCGTTTCTGATTTAAATACTTCTGAAGGTCGAAGAATGATATTTCCAAATCCTTCAAATTCTACAGCTCCCGGCAGTACTTGAGTTTCTAAAGTAATTCCGCCGTGCTGTGCTAGCTGTTGTCCACGCATAACCGGTGCATCTTCACCAAACTGTGCAGTAAAAATGACAACGGATGGTTCAGTGGTCGTCATTTCTACACGAATACTTTCATCAGGAGCCACAATAGTTGCTTGTGGTTTTGAAGCTTCTTTTGAAAAAACAAACGGATGGTCTAATCCATCCACCAACACGTTTTGCTCGTAGTCTGCTTCATACGCTTGCGTCATTAGCTGTGCTGTTTGAAAGTCAAATGGCGTATTTTCCACGGAGCGAATTTCACCTGTCGCTGTTGTATCATCGCCTACCACCACAAACTTATCGGCTGCCACTTGAAGTTTATGTGTATCTGTTGGTTTCGTAACGTCTCCAGTTAAATTGAAATACACATGATTTGTCGGGTTATATAATGTTGCTTTGTCTGTTTTCGCTTCATAATTTAGCTGCCACTCATTTTTATTCGTTAATGTGTAAGTCACTTGCGCGTCTAAATTGCCCGGAAACCCATTTTCTCCATCTGGACTTGTATAAGTGAATGTTACATGTACCCCACGTTCATCTTCAAATGGTTTTGCAGCCCAATAAACTTCCTCAAAGCTGTTTGGTCCCCCATGAAGCGTATTTCCATGCTCTGGCTGTGTAACCACTTGATAAGCTGTTGCGTCAATCTCAAATTGTCCTTTTGTAATTCGACCTGCCACACGGCCAATAGTCGCACCAATATAAGTATCTTTTTCCAAATATTCTTCTGCTGAATCAAAACCTAAAACAATATTTTTGTCACCAGATTGAGTTGGAACCATAAAGTTTACCACTCTAGCACCAAAATCTGTCACTTCCAATTTGTATCCGTTATCATTTTCTAAAATAAATAAAGTTGCTTTTTCTCCAAAAGATCGTTGACTAATTTTCAAATTTTCCACCTCTATTCAATTTAGGTATAGTTTACCACATTTTACTAAATCATTTACCAATTTCATCAAAAAAAGAAGGTCGGACATAACTAATTAAGTTATTCCACACCTTTGTAAAATCTTAATAAACGGCGGGAACAGAAGCAACTCATCTCCACTGCGTTTCGCTCTCAACAACTTCTACGCATGGAACATGCTAGAGTTGAAGGCTTCGAAAATAAGCTGAAATTCCCAAAGATTTGAGGAACAATCTTCGTGAATTCCTTCTTATTTCTCGGAGCTGAACACTTCTGTTCCGACCTCTTTTTCTTTTACTTATCTGAAAATCGTTTTTCTAGTTTTTCTTTATGGGTTTCTACAATTTGTTCTAGTGAAATATCATACTTGTCCGCTAAAATAAAAAGATTGTCTAAAACGTCCCCTAATTCTTCTGTGAGATGCGCTAAAAGCTCTTCTGTTTGCTGTGGTTTCTCATCTGGACGGTCACGACCAATCTCTATACTGCGAATAACTTGTGCTACTTCTCCAGTTTCTTCAAATAAAAAATTCATTCGAATAAATGGATCTAACTGATACCATCCACGCTTTTTGTAAAACTCACTCACCCATGTTTGATAGGCTTTCATATTCATTATTTGTTCGCTCCTTTTTGTGTCTTCTCTATGATATACTATTTTGGCGGAGGGGATAAGATGAAAATTGCAGTTTTTTGCGGAGCTAGTATTGGAAATAAAAAAGAGTTCAAAGAAGACGCACTACGACTAGGAACGTGGATTGGAAAAAATCAGCATACGTTAGTCTATGGTGGTGGAAATGCAGGTCTGATGGGTATTTTAGCAGATTCTGTCTTAGAAAATGGCGGAGAAGTGATTGGCGTAATTCCAGAATTTCTTGTAGAAAGAGAAATTGCCCATCAAGGCCTAACCTCTCTTTACACAGTAGATAATATGCATACCCGAAAAAAGAAAATGATGGACTTAGCGGAATGCTTTATCGCATTACCTGGAGGTCCTGGAACATTGGAGGAAATTACTGAAGTCATTTCTTGGGGACGAGTTGGCGAGCATCAAAAGCCAGCAGTTTTCTTTGATACAAACCATTACTATCAGCTAATTTCGGATTTCTATACACAGATGGTTCATAACGGTTTTCTCACAAAAAAAGATCGAGAAAAACTTCTATTTTCTACAGATCTTGATGAAATCCATCAATTTATTGAGGACTACGAAGCACCTGAAATCCGTCAATATAAATGATTGGCTTTTTGTAGTAAATAAATGGTGGTGAAACGGAATCAGTTAGCTTTGAAAATCAAGTAGTACTGCGCGTCATTGAAAGTAAAACTTCGTGATTTACAGTACCTACTTGGTTCTCGGTGCTGAACTCTTCTCTCCCGATCTCCACCCTCATTTCATTTTCTCTTTTTCAGCTGTTTCTTTTGTTTTGCTTTAATTATATCATCAAATTCTTGTTGTAAAATCAGCCAATCTCTTGTATTTAACTGCGAACGAATAAAAATAGTTTTTTCTGCTTCTGTATCCTCTAATGGAAAGTTTGTTATAACAATATCGTATGCTTCTCTAATTGAAACAAATTTCAAATCATACATTCTTCCAAAGGATGCAATCAGTTTGTCTTGAATTAGTTCCTCAAATAAAATAGCTGAGTCCGTTTCAATAGCGACAATAATCTGTTTTTCTTTTTCTACTAGATTTAAATATTTTAATGCAATCAAAGCATACCTCGGGAATAAATAATCTTTATTGATAAATGTTTCCTTATAATCCGACTTTTGCAAAATAGTGAAAAAATCTTCTAGTTGGCTATTAAAAATTGGGAGTGTTTCCTTTAGTTCATCTGTATATTGATAGTGAGAAACAAACTGAAAATCATGTCTCAAAAGATAGGTTCGGGAGTGACAGCGAATTAATTTTTGAAGCATATCTTCTTTTGCTTCTTCTGGAAACGTTAATTTGAAGTATTTTTCAAAAGATGTAATCCAAAATTGACTCACTCGATACATAGAAGTATTTTGCTTTTGATGTTGTAAAAGTACACTGTTCCACGGACGTTTTTCATTTTTAATGCCAGGGATAATTTCTAGTGCAATGAGAATGGCGGTAAACTCTGATTCATCTGTTGAGATGCCAGCTCCTAAATAAACGTGAGGAATAATTTCTTTCAATGGTTGATAGAAAGTGGTCTTTTCCATAAACTTACAGATAGCTTCCTCTAGTTTTACTCGGTACCCTTGCTCACGTCTTATCCCGCTAATTGCATAGAAATAAGCAAATTTTTCTCGGGCACTTGGACTAAATGACATGTCTAGATGTTCCTCTATCTTCTTAACTACCGCTAAAACTTTCTCACGTTTTATCTGATGAAATGGCCATTTTGCTCCACGAAAAATCGTCCAGTACAATTGAAAATAAAAATGGCGGACATCTTCTTCCTTTCCTATAAGAGCACGTTCAATTAGCGAAATTCTTAACTGTTTTGGTTTTAATAATTCATTTACTTTTTTCAGTTTCCGACGCATGGAAGAGTTACTAACATAATATTCTTTACAAAACTGTTCCAATGAAAAAAATTCTTTGTAAAAAAATTGTTCAATTAAATTAAGTGTGATATTTTCTTCCATGATAGATAAATACACTTTTTGAATACTGAAATGACGGTTACGGAAATAATCAATCTTTTGATTGTTTACTTTAAGTAAAATCTCTTCTGGTTTAAAATGAGTATCAATTCTCGTTTCCAGCATCTCTAAATATTTGCGAACTGTATTTCTGGAATGCTCTGTGTCCTTGGTAATCCCTTCAATAGTATAAGGGGTCAGCTGACAATCAATTCGTTCCAATAATTCCAACTCTATCCGTTCGTTTGCCTCTAACCATACCATAAAGCATCCCTCCTTCTAAGCCAATTTAGCTATTTAGATTAAACCACTATATAAAAAATAAGTAAAACAAAAATGTTCTTTTCCACTATTTTTTCATGCTATAAAACAGCGATTTTCTCCTTATATTCATCCAATTTCCATTTCTTGAAATATTCCCATAGTCATCTTGCCACACAGTCAGATAAATTCATGTTTTTTCACTTTACAGAAATAACTGCGAACGTTTCGCTTTATCATAATTATGATAAAGCGAATCATCCACTCTTAAATAACCAATAAAAATACCTTTGTCTGCCTTTTTTCTAGGGACTCAAAAACCTTACCCATTAAACATAAGAAACAGTCTCTTGTTTTATGGATAAGGCTCTATTTAATTACTGTAATCCGATAGCAATTGCAATCATAATAAAGATTGTTCCTAATGCAAATAGAAAAGCTTGCATCTTAATTTGGAATTTTGCCCATTTAATCCATTCAATACGTGCAACACCCAGTACCCCAATCAAACTAGCAGAAACAGGAGTAAATGCATCAACAAAGCCTGCTCCTAATTGATAAGCTAAAACAGCTACCTGTCTAGGAACACCAATTAAATCAGACAATGGAGCCATAATCGGCATCGTTAAAGCTGCTTGACCAGAGTTTGATGTAACAACTAGATTGAATAAACTTTGGAAGATATACATCACCCATGCACCAACCATCGCAGGTACACCTGTCAATAGACTACCAATACTATGCAAGATAGTATTCAGTGCAGAAGGTACATTGGCATCTGAGCCTCCAAGAACTAATAGGATTCCTTTAGCCATCCCCACAACAATCGCCGTTCCAGCTAAGTCAGCTGCACCAGATTGAAATGAAGAAGCAATATCATTGATTCTCATATCATTTAGTTTGAATATCACTGCAATGATTCCTGCAGCAAGCCCCATAACAAAGAATTGAGAAGCAATTTCCGGAATATAATAGCCTTTTTGTGTAACTCCCCAAACAATCCAAATTAAAACTACTAACATTTCGACTAAAATCAATTTATGTCCAAGTGTAAATGCTACTTTTTCATCTGCCGTCTTCTTAATGTGATCTCTGAAATATTGATCGGTCTTGTGTGTTAGTGACGCTTCTGGATTTTTTCTAACTTTTTCTGCATAAAACATCATATATGCTGCAGATAGTCCTGTAACAACAACCCACATAATTAAGCGGAATGTCGCGCCAGATAAGACGGGAATTCCAGCAATCCCTTGTGCAACAGCCACACTAAATGGACTCATCCAGGAAGTTGCATTTCCTATCTGAGAAGCCACATAGGTGACGGTGACGGCGACAATCGAATCATAGCCCAATGCAATAACAAAAGGAACCATCACCATAGAAAATGGAATCACTTCTTCTGCCATTCCAAAAGTTGCTCCGCCGAATGAAAAGGCAAAGAAAAGTAATGGTAGTGCTAAGCGTTCCAACCCTTTTGTTCGACTAATAAATGCAAAAATTCCAGCATCAATAGCGCCTGTTTTCATAATAATCCCAAAGGAACCACCAACCACTAGAATAAGAGCTGCAATCCCTACCGCCGAGCCATATTTATCGCCAGACACAAGCCCTTCAAAAACAAAATTCAGAAACCCAAACCCATTAAAATCATCAGTTCCCCAAATTTTGGCTGTTTTATGAAGCTTTTTAGAGGTGTCATACATCTTATTTCCATATTCATCATATAAAACATCATCGGTTAAAGAAAGCTCATCCAACTTTTCTTGTGTAAGATTTTTTTCTCCCTCCGACAAAACAGCCGCTAGTCCCTCTTCTGGAACATCTAACTTTTCCATCTCACTTGGATTTTGAGCAAGCTCTTCTAGCTGATCAAAGACAAATGATTTATCTAATGGATAGTCATAACGAAACGAGTCTTGACGTAAAACAGTTCTCGTACTTGTTTCTCCATTGGCATCCTTATACTCAATTTCTTGTGTACTAAATTTACCTGCCGGTACTAAAAACGTTAAAATCCATGCGGCTATCACTACCCCAAAAATAATAACATATGTATGCGGTGTTCGCATTTTTGTGAAATCCTTTTTCGGCTTCATATTTCCCACTTTTTCTTCCATTCATTTACCTCCTGCTATATCCAAAAATAATTGCTTTTTGCATAAAAACTCAAAAACCACTCCAAATTATACCACGATTTCTTCGTTTGAAACATGGTAACTCGATGAGAAAAAGAAAATTTCTACTCTTATCATAAGTTGTTCCTCTTTATTTTGCAAAATATACTACTATTTGCGAGGGATTTTCCCTTTTGCTTTCTATCTATTCGACTAAATGAATAACCATTCGTAAACTTTCAAAAAAATTCATCGCTATCTCAAACTTTTCCAGCAAACTATACATATAAAAAAGTTTTATTGATGAAAATGTGACGTTGCTCAAATTCTATTCCTTTTTCATACACCTAGGATTTAACAACATACATTGCTCCCTGCATTAGTCAAAAAGAGTGAGGGTGAGACATAACTATCTAAGTTATATCTCACCCTCGTAAAATCTTAGTAACTGGCGAGAACAAAAGCAACACATTAATTCATACTTCTGTCCCGAACTTCTTCAATGCTATCACTAGATTACTTTATTTTTTCTTTCTCCAAAAATAGCCAATTCCGACTGCTGCTAATACCACGATGCCTATAATTACAAATGAAGTATTTCGTTGATCATTCGTTTGAGGCAAATGATTTTTTGACTTATTCATTGGTTTTGGCGTTGTTGGCTTTGGTGCAACAGGTTTTGATATCTTCTTGTTCAAGAAATCTCCGCCATTTTGAATAGCCGGTTCATTTTCAGCAGTTTTATCAATCGTAAAGGTGACCGTCTTTTCGCTAATCTTATAGCCAGTTGGCGCTTTAACTTCAACGAATTGATACGTTCCTGGGGCTAGATTTTTTACCGAGACTTTTCCTTTTTTGTCAGAAATGAGGTTTGATTTCACTGTTTTTCCATCACGATCCACTACCTTGAATTCAGCCCCTTGTAATGGTTCATTTTGTTCATTTACTTTCGTTAGCTCAGCGATGCCTCGGTAATTAATAAAGTGTTCTGAGATATTCACCACTTCAGGTTTTCCCGCATCGTTATCCTTAATAACAAAGTCGATTGCCTTCGTATTCAAAATATACGTATCCGGCGCTTTGGTTTCAATTAACTGATAGCTTCCCGGTGCGATTCCTTGTGCTTTGATAACCCCATTTGCATCTGAAATCAGTTTGTCTTGAACGGTTTTCCCTTTGCTGTCTACAAGTTTAAATTCAGCCCCTGCTAGAGCCTTATCCTTCTCATCTACTTTTGTCATAATGACTGAGCCTTTATAATTGATAAAATGTTTATCAATAGTCACCACTTCGGGTTTCCCTTTTGCCTGATCCTTAATTGTAAAGTCCGTTGGTGTTGTATTCAATAGATACCCACTTGGCGCTTTTGTCTCGATAAATTGATAATCGCCAGGTGCAAGTCCCTCCGCTTTTACTTCCCCATTCGTATCAGAGGTTATTCCTGTTTGAACGGTTTTTCCTGTTGTATCGACAATGTTAAATTCAGCTCCTGCCAACACTTTATCTGTCTCATCAACTTTTGTCATAAGAACTGAACCTTTGTAATTAATGAAGGAATCTTTGATAGTTACTGTTTCAGGTTTTCCTTCTGCCTGGTCATTAATCGTAAAATCGATAGGCGCTGTATTCAATAGATACCCATTTGGCGCCTTCGTTTCGATAAATTGATAATTTCCAGGCGCAAGTCCCTCTGCTTTTACTCCCCCATTTGTATCAGAGGTTATTCCTGTTTGAACGGTTTTCCCATTTGCATCAATAATCTTGAACTCAGCATTCTGTAATCCAACGCCCTGTTCATTTTCTTTTGTCAAAAGAACAGAACCTTGATAATTGACTAAATTCCCTTCAACTTCCAGTCCTTCAAGTCCCTGTGCTTTTTCGGAAATGACTACTTCAATCGGTTCTGTATTCACAATATAACCATCCGGAGCTTTCGTTTCCACCAAGTAATACGTTCCCGGTGCAAGTCCCTGTGCTTGAATATGACCTTTGATTGCATGTAACTCTGTTGTTTCTTTTCCGTCCATTCCAATGACTGTGACAGGTTGCTTTCCTGCTTTATCAGTTGCTAAGACAAATGTACCGCCTTCTAGAAGCGTTTGACTTTCATTTGTTTTTGTAATATCAATCTTTCCACGATAGTTCGCAATACTGCCCAAATCAACGGCATCCGGTTTTCCTGCTTGTTCTTTAATTTCAAATGCATGCTCAGTGGTATCAAGTACGTAACCTGCTGGTGCTTTGGTCTCCACTAATAGATAGTTTCCGATAGACAGACCCGCAGCATAAAGTTCACCTTTACTATCTGTCGTAATCGTATCGGTTTGTTGTCCTGTAGCATCTCTCACAGAAATAGGACCATTTCCTTTTGAACCATCTGGATTTTGCTCATAGATTTGGAATTCAGCGCCTGTTAAGCCTTCTGAAGTTAGCTTGTCCCCATCTATTTTTTGACCAATTATTTCTGATTCATAGTTTTCAAAGTCAAAGTGATCGACTGTTCCTTCAATACTTGGATCCACTACAAAATAAATTGGCTGGTTATTAATAATGTAGCCAGGTGCTGCTTTTGTTTCCACTAGCTTATATTGTCCAGCGCCCAAATTATCAATGGGTAAGATTCCCGTTGCAGGAACTACAATCGTTTTTTCAAATTTCTCTTGTCCATTTTCAATAACATAGAGGGCAAATTCAGCTCCTGCAATTGAGCCATGTTTCCCAGTTTTCTGAATTTCTGCTTTTCCTTTGAAGTTTTGGAATTCTCCTTTGTCTACTATCACTGGTTGATTGTCCGTTTTATCAGGAATCGTAACTTTTACGGGATAGGGATTGATTACATAATCTGTGCCATCTGCCAATTTTGGTGCTTTAGTTTCTACCAAATAATAGGTTCCTGGGGCAAGATGGTCAAATTGAATTAAGCCGTCTTTTCCAGAAGTCACTTTATCTAGCTCCTTCATTTGATCATCATAAAGAGTAAACTCAGCACCTTCTAAGAATTCATCTGCTGTATTCACTTTATGAAGGGTAATTGATCCTTGATAATTGGTGATAGTCCCCGCTTTTACTACTTCTGGTTTTCCATCACTTGCAGCAGAAATAGTAAAATCAATTTTTTTCGTATTCAGTATATAGCCAGTTGGCGCTTTGGTTTCTACAAATGAATAATCCCCTGGGGCTAACTCATCTATGGAAATTTTCCCATTTACATCAGAAGCTAAATTATCCTTGATTGTATTTCCCTTAGCATCTACCACTTTAAAGATCGCACCTGCTAACACTTTTCCTGACTCATCTTCTTTGATTAACTCCGCTGAGCCTTTGTAATTAAATGCTTGTCCTGCATTAACCTCTGCTGGTTTAGCTGCTGCTTGATTGGTAATTGTAAATGGATATTTTTTTGTATTTAAAACATATCCTGCGGGTGCTTTGGTTTCCACAAAGAAATAATCTCCCGGCGCAAGTCCATCTACATAAACCTTTCCGTTTGCATCAGACACTAAATTATCCTTGATTGTATTTCCCTTAGCATCTATCACTTTAAATGTCGCACCTGCTAGCGTATACTCATCGCTTGTAAATTTTGTCAACACAGCTGAACCCTGATAATCAATCATAGAAAGCTCAACTGTTGGAATTTGATTTTGATCTGTTTTTGCCACCGTAAATTCAATAGGAGTCGTATTCACAAGGTAGCCTGCGGGTGCTTTGATTTCGGTTAGGCGATAATGTCCTAAAGGCAAACTGTCAATTTCCAGTACCCCTTGTGCATTCGTGACTAAAGGACCGGGAGTCACATCAATCCATAGTAGTCCTTGTTGTTTTTCTAGTCGAAATTCCGCATTCGCTAATTTTTCCCCTTGTTCACCAGTTTTCGTTAAAATTACTTTATTTGGTTCATTGACGATCGCTGTCGGTTTTGCTGTTTCTGATGAGGTACCTGCTGTTATCGAAATTCGTCGTCCACGAACTAAGTCATCTGGAATCGTGTATCCTGCTGGAGCAGTTGTTTCAACAAGTAAATATTCGCCTAGCTGCAGATTTCCGAATGTAATTTTCCCTGTAACGTCCACATCTCCCTCGCGAAGAATTTGTGATTTTGTTGTATCCCACAACTGGAAGTGAGCCCCTGCTAAGAAAACTGATTGATCTTCATTTGTCTTTTGAAGGGTAATACTGCCCTTTTTCCCTGAAGCAGTTCCACCACTATGATCCACTTCTACAGTGATATCTTTTCCACTATTATCTGTGACCGTTTTTTCTCCATCACCGGTAACCGTCGCTTCGTTAGTTAATTTATCCTTGCTTCCAGTCGAAGATGAATTAATTAATGCACGGTACTCCATATAATATGCGGTTGAAATTTCATGGAGGAATCTCACTTCAATGACTTGATCTCCTGTGACATTATCAGTTGTCATACTCAAGGAATAGTCTACTCCCTGTATTAAAGGTTTGGATTTATCCGGAGTAATCGTTCCATCCACAGCAACCGTTGTTTCATAAAGTTGAATCGATTGTTCGTCTACAATCTGATTATTCGATGGCTTATCGGTAACCACTACATTTTTTAATACTGACTGAGCAGGATTGATAGTAACATGCCAGTTGACATAATCAGGATGGTTCTTATCTTGTTCTCCTGATTTTTGTACATGAGCGCCCCCATTATTGACAGTAACTTTTCCTAGAACATCTCTATCTCGTCCATCATTTGAATACGTTGCATGGTTATCGTATTCCTTTGATTCATCAATCACCTGTCCAACTAAAGATGTTTCAAATTCAACAATATAGGTGTGCTGACTTTGATCAGGAAACCGAATATCAAACGTATGCCCATTTGCTGCTGTAGGTTCAGTAACTGATTTCATTAAATGATTATCAGGTGTATTGTCATCTTTTACTACTGTTCCATTCGAATTCGTATGGGCTTCATAAACATTTAAAGAACCTGCAACATATTTTTGATTATCTAAAATTTTATCCGTTAAAAACGCATTATTTAATATATTTCCACTTAAATTTACTGCAATCGACCATGTAATAATTTTTGTCTGTGCATTGTAAGCACCACTTTTTTGAGCATTTAGTGAAAAAGATGAATCTGGTTTAAACTCGCCTTTATCTTCAGAGTGATGTTTATCTTCATTAGCTGATAACCAGTCTGCACTGATATCATTTGTAAAATGATCGAGTGAGGGATCATTTGGATCAATTAATACTGAATTAAAGCTCGTCGTATATTTTATTGTAAAGGCTTCATTGGTTGGATTGTAACTCCCTAAAAACTTCAACTCATAACCAGTCTGCTGATTTTGACTATTTAGAGTAGGTACAATACTGTAATCGACTCCTTGTTGCAACGTTTTCCCTGAAGAGCTGGTTACCGTTAATTCATAGCCTGATAAATCAGGTGTTTTTACTAGCTCTAAACCCGGAACAGGTGAAAAGGTGTCGGTTAATACCAAGTCATACATATCATAATGGTTTCTGTTTACTTGAATAATCCAATCAATCGTCTTATTTTGATAGTCAATACTGTTTTTATCTAAATATTTAATGACATTTTGTTGTTCTGCCGTTCCTGAACCGTTTCCTGTTTCTCCAGTGCCCACTTCTACTTTATTATCAATTGCTGTAGGATCAGTAATAATCCCTTCAACCTTTGATTTGTATTCGATTTTATAGGCACTCGTAACGTCTTGTAAAAATTCAATAACAAAGCCATCTCCATTAGGATTTTTAACTAATTTGTAATCCGTTCCTTCTACTAATGGTGTACTTCCTTTGATTTCTTCTCCTTTAGGACCATAAGTGACAGGATAAATGACAGGGTCTCCAGATAACGTCATATTACTACTCATAGTGTCTGTAATGACTGCATCTTTTTGAGCGATTGTTTTTTCCCCATAGTTATAGTTAATTTCCCATGAGAATTCTTGTTTATCTGGGTCATACCCCACTTGATTTTTTTCAACCATTTTCCCAAAAGTATTGGTAACACTTGCTTTTGCATCCAAACCATCTGGATTTGTATCATCTGTCAACGTAGCTGTATTAACAAACGTTACTTTTCCTCCCTGATCTGGAATTGCATCCTCATCAATACTCGTTACATATTCTACACGATAAGCATCTGAGGTTTTTCCTTTAATCGTAACGTTCCCGTTTGCGTCAACTGTATAGTCACTTGGCGATAATTCTTGCCCAACTTTTTCAATCGTTCCATCTAGGTTCATCTCAAGTTTATAAACTTTTACTGATTGATAGCTTAAACCTGCAGGCCATTTTTCTGTAATTGTTGGATTTTCTAATTCATTCATTGCCTGGTTAAAATCAACTGCCCATGTGACTTCTGTTGGGTTTGGCGTTCTGTCAAAATGACCACTTTTGGCAATCGAAGTATCGGTAGCAGGCTTAACCGTTACTTCAACTGGTGGAATCTTATCCTCTGTTGGAAACGTGATTTGATGATCTCCAGGTCCATCAATATGAACTTCATCAAATTTTGTACTAAAATCAAACGTTCCTTTTATATCTGTTTCCTTTGTCACATTATCATTAAATGTCATCACTACTTGACCATTTACGTCCATCTCGTAGGTTCCATACACTTCACCATTAGCATCCTTTAACTCGCCTGTTTGACCCGCTATGGGTTTTACACCTGTTGGTAACATAAAGGTGAATTGATCCCCCGGCTGAATTTGTTGACGAACTTCTTCTGGGATAGACCAGTCATAGTGAACGCGGACTTCAGCATCCGCCGGTACAGGCTGCTGCAGTTGATTGCCATTTTTATCATAGTAAGTCACATCTGCACTATCAATAATCGTTCCTTGACCATTTGGAAAATACGTGCGGATATCTGTGCCCGTTGCAGCTTTTGGCTGCTGTTCTTTTATTTTATCAGTGGTTTCATTTGTCTTTTGACTTGAAGACTCTGTCTGCTCGCTTGACTGCGATGTTTCAGTATTATCTGTCTGGCTTTCTGTTGTTGCTTCTGCTGTCGAACTCTGTGTTTGGTCGGTACTTTGCGTTTCATTGGTACTTTCAGAAACACTAGATTCTGTCACTTCAGACGGAATCGTTACGGGTATTGTCTGGTCATCTAGTTTTATCGTCATTGTCTGACCCAATGTTTCAGCTGCTATAGATGCAGTAATTGAGAATGTTCCACTGCTTTTAGCACTCACATGAAAAGTCAATTTATCTGAAGAGGTAGTATAAGTTGACTCTCCAACTCCCAAAGACTGAGGATCTTTTGCTACAAAGCTTGTCCCTTCAACAATTGAAAGCGAGTCTTCAATCGTAGTCTCCCCATTATTTGTTATTTCCCCCGCTAATTTAAGATTTACTGACGCATCATCATTTTTTGACAACTCCGCAGTCTTTATTATAACTGGTGCTGTTCCTTCATCTTTTGTTTCAGCTACTGCTAGAATTGGAACAAATGACTGCATGAATACAATCAGTGTCATAAAGCTGTATACTAGTTTTTCAACTTTTTTATTTTTCATTCATAAAGTCCTCCTTTATTTCCCCCAAGTATATGGACTATTCCTTCGCATCTCCACTAATATACACCGTTATTTTAACTTTCTAATCCATTTTCCTTATCATTCACATTTCAATAACAAATTATAGATATATGATTATTTTATTCACAAGATTGCTTAAATACACCAAAATGAACTATATAGAAAAACGTTCAAATACATTCAAATAATTGAACATATTTGAATGTATTCTCCATTTTTTTATTTTCATGTTATTTTAAACGAACGCTCCATTCTTTTTCTACTAAGTAGTCCTTCTATTTTATAATGAAAGAAAAACTTATTTTCAATGTTGTTTTTTCATAATAGCGTTTTATTTTTTAACCTAAATTTGAAAGAAATACCAGCTTTTATTTCGATAACAGGATTTCTAAGTATCCAAACGGCTTTCATCTAGTTTTTCTTTTAAGTCTCATGCTGTATAAAATATATGCAAGCACGCGTTTCTT
Organism: Enterococcus phoeniculicola ATCC BAA-412; assembly: GCF_000407505.1. Taxonomy (GTDB): domain Bacteria; phylum Bacillota; class Bacilli; order Lactobacillales; family Enterococcaceae; genus Enterococcus_K; species Enterococcus_K phoeniculicola. Next base: position 705,919 of record NZ_ASWE01000003.1, on the reverse strand, counting down.
TCATCTCCATAGGACAATTGCTCAATCGTCAAATGGCAAATCTTCCTATTTGTAGTGTTCAAACAGACAATTTCAATGCGACCAAAGAACTAACAAAATATCTTTTTAAAAAAGGGCATAAAAAAATCGGACTTGTCACTTCCGATAGTCAAGTCACAACTATAGACGAGCGAGTTAATGGCTTTTTATCATCACATATTGATGAAGGGATTGTTGTAAATCAAACACAGATTCTATCAACTATAGACTCTGTTGTCCCTAACTCAACCCGTGATATTTCAGAAGACATTCAGGCGATCTCTGAATTCATTCAAAGAAATAAGGACATGACTGCCATCCTATCCACCGAATACAATATTGCTCTTTTAGCCAAAAGTGCAGTCGAGCTATTGGAAAAATCTATTCCAAATGACTTTTCTATTGTGTGCTTTGACCATCCGCCGATTAATATTTTTGATATAAACGCATTTACCTTTACACATATTCAGCAAGACCAGATGAGTATTGGTAACAGAGCTGTTCAATTACTCTTAGATAAAATTGCTAATCCTGCACTTATCAAAAAGATTAGCTTAGGCTACAGTTTAATCGAAGGACAGTCTGTCCATAGAATTTAAATACGCGGACCTTCATCAAGACTATTTTCCTCTTGGTAAAGGTTCTCTTTTTCCAAAGCAAAACATGACATTTCTCGTTAGTAATAAACTTGTTATTTTATTCTTTTCATACTATACTTTTCTTAATGGGGATTACTGAATAGGAGGTATGATGTGGAGGTTAATGGTACATTTATACGAACAATTCGCCGAGCAAAACAATTGTCTCAGACACAGTTAACAAAAGGGATTTGTCCAACAGAAGTCCTTATAACGGTTGAAAAGGAAAACACATGTGAAAGTTTAGATTCATTGTCGGCGATTTGCTATCGGTTAGATTTAACGATTTCAGATGTATTGGAAAACGCTCAGCTACGGGAAACTTTTTCCTTGCTGAACATTGTTGGCAAGCTTTGTGCCAAGACACGTTACGAATCGGCTTTAACTTTGATGGAAAAACATTTGGATTTAGAATCCATTGATGACTTTCAGCTTCTTTCCCGGGCACTTTATTACTTGGGTATTACAACCCTTCTTGGAAAAAACGAGAAAGACCAGGCCTTTATTTACTTCAAACGAGCAATCACATTAGGAGAATTCCAACATTTATATACAATACTATCTATTAATGGGATGGCTGCCTGTTTTTCTTTCTCTGGAGAACATAAACGTGCAAAAACTTATTACGAAAAAGCGTTAATGTTAATGGAGCAGCATGTGCCTGCTGAGTGTATTGAATGCGCCGATATCTATTATACAAGTGCAAAGTTTTACTCAACCCAAAATAATTATTCCCGTGCCTACGAACTATGTACTATGGGGATTTTACTTACTGAAAAAAATCATTCTACACACATGCTTGAAGGACTATATTTTGAGCGTGGAAAAAATCAAGAAAATGGCCAGTTAAGAGGGGTATATACACCCCAGGAAAATTACTTAATTGCAGAAGCTCTATCTGCGATTAACCAAAATGAGCAATTACATAGTCAGATTCAGACTCACTTGAACAAACAAAAAATCAAAACTAGCATTGAATAACTATTTTGGTTGACTAGTCTTAATTATCCCTAGTCTATTTAAAATAAGCAGACTTCTTTTTTGAGAAAACGAGAAAGTTGCACAAACGATAACGATTGTATTATAATAATGGCGTAAAGAGTTTTGGGGAAAGCTCTTTCGTCAGCGTGTATGGGGAGAGACAATTGTTGTCTCTCTTTTTTATTTTGGTTTCTTTTATCTAACGTCGTTATAGCTTTTCTTTGGTAAAAAAAGAGAAGGTAGGACATAACTAATTTAGTTATACCCCACCCTCGTAAGATTTTAATAAAGGTTTTGAAAAGAAGTAACTCTTATTTTAGAATGATTGGTTTTCGTTAAAACAACTCTGTTTCAATCGTTTCAACGTACTTTGCGCCACTTACTTCTCGAAATAATGCGACGCCTTCTTTTTCAAAAATCGTTAATTTTTTAAATGCCTCCATTTTTTCACGAACTTCTTCTGCAGTCCAATCTTCCTTTGTCAAGCTTGGTTTAAATGTATGTTTCCCGCCTACTGCATTTAAAAAAGATAAGTGTAATTCTTTCATTTTGTTTCCTCCTATTTTCTATAACTTACTTGTTCTGTTTTAATGACCGACTCGCAAATCGTTGCATCCGGAGCAAAACTAGCTAAAATATCGCCTAGATCAAAAATTTGAGCTTCCTCAGGATTGGGTGTGATATTTGCTAAGTTTTGTTTTTTTGTCTTCTCCACTCCAGGTTCTTTTAATACCACCGTTAGTTTCGTACTATCTAATGTTTTCATTTGTCTAACCTCCTCAATTTTTGTAAGTTGTGCACGACCTACATCATTAGTAACGATTCTTCATCGAGAAATTAAAAGAAAATATCTATTTTCTCAAAAAATATTTTTTTAGCAGTCGGCTTTTTTTATTTCGTATTGTCTGTGAGCTTACGTTGTACTTTCTAGCTAACAACTCAATATCCGTTTCTTGCAGTAACGCTAATAAAAATTCTTTTTCTTCGATCGTTGCCCCATGCCAAGCTGTTTCAAATAGATTCATTTCTTCAACTTTTGCTTCTATTGAATGCGCAGCTGGCTCCTGATAATAGAGGATTATTCGTTGGCGTATGTCTATCTGTCTTTTTTCTATTCGTTGAAGATCCTTCACTTTCCATGATAATCGCTGAAAAAGATAGCCTAGTGGATAACTTTTTTTAAATTCATCAATAGAATGGTGCTGGTTTGTCAACTCAAAAAATAAAAGTTTTATCCGCTGTAAATAATCCTCATATGAGGAATTATTTTTGTATATATGACATTTAAATAACACAACTCTAAATAGTCCTTCATAACTTATTAGTAAATCTTCAAATTCTCTTTCATTCATGATACACATCCCCTATCAAACTCCGGCCGGTAGGAAAATCATAAAGGGAATGTAGTCTAAAAACAAATGGGAAAATAACAGTCAGAGGAGGAAAATTGCAGAAATTTCTATAACTATTCATGGTACACTATCTCTGAAAAAAGTTTAGAGGGGGATTACTTATGCATAAACATTATAGATTTAGAAAAAATCAAGTCACTCATTCAGCTTGTCATACAAACACGACCTTTCAGAAATTTATTCATGCACAGTCTATTCACTCCATTCATAGCTGTAGTCAATTTGCCAATCGCTTAACGCTACATTTTTCAGATAACTTTTTTGAAGAAATCTATGCCTTACTTCCCATAGAAAATAATTTCACTCATCCACAAACCCTCATTATCTATAAAAATCGGCTAAGTCTTATCGATCATAGCCCATTGGAATGTGTTCATATGTTATTAAAACAGATTCATTTTCTTAACTATATAACTTATTGCAAAACCATCGCGCAGTTTTTCCCAAACAATATTTATAAAATACCTGTTGCAACAAAAGATTATGTACTATTACCCATGGAAGCTCCTGATCATGCTCAATCCACTATTTGGATAAATCCAGCGCAAATTTCATCTATCTCTTCTACTGAACTGGATACTCTTCTAACTCTTTCAAATAAATTCTGCATTCAAAGCCCTATCCAAAGAAGAAGTCTGCAAAGTTCCATGGCTCGGTCGTTTATCATTTGGGGAATTATTCGGCAAGAATTCCTTTATCCAGAAAAACGTCTTGAAAACGTCTATTTGGCAGATTATCTAAATGTCCGGATGACACCCATCACTTCAAAAATTTTCAAGAAACTGGCACAAACAGACTATACGATAAAGAAATGGGCTTTCACAAAACGCTATCAAGAAATTTCTCAAAAAGAATCGCTTCATGAATGATAAAAATGGAGAGAGTAAGAGCAGAAATAGGAAGCGTTTCCCAATTCTTTTATGCATGAGCCACTATTTCAAACGTTTCCTCCCAATTTCCAGAGAAAAAGGTAGCATTTTTCTTAAGAAAGTGATAAATTAGAGCTAGTCGATGTTGGAGGTAGAATCTTGAAATTATTTAAATCAATGTGTGGTCTTTCACTAATTTTATTTGCCATTCAATTTATAGCTTCCACTTTTTTTGATCCATCTTTTTCTCAAAAAGTGGGCTACTTTTTTGTTGCGGCTCAAGGATTTTTATTCTTCAGCTACATATTGTTGTTTGGACTTTATACAACTGTCCGAGTAAACTACAACAAACGAAAACAAGTAAGTGCATTAGAAAAGACACCGACTGTACAGAAACGTAGTCACTATCATAATAGAGCTGCGTAGATTCCTTCACTCATTCTTTATAGGAAGTATGAGTGTGGGATTTTTTTATAAAAATCAGCAGGAGAATAACAATGAACAAAAAACAAATTCACTATTGGGCACAAATCGCTCAATTCATTATTCATATAAATCCGACGAAATGCGAAATTTTACTTCAAACAGTTGACTCAAATGCAGCCATCCTTAATGTTTGGTCTAATGACAAACCCACTTATCAAGAAGGGGCGCCCTTGCCCTTTTTTTCAGCTAAACTCATAGAAACTAAACAACAAATTCCTAAAGACCAACTGTATGTTGATACATCATTAACACCAACAAAAAAAGCCTCCACCTTATTGATTCGTGAAGAGGAAAAACTTATCGGTTTATTAAGTATCATTCAAGATGTTTCAGCCTATCAAGAAGCAGCCGCAACCATTCTCTCTCTCGTGAATTTACAGCATCTTCTTGAAGAAAAACCAACTACTCTAACCTCTGCTGCTGATGAACCTGCAAAACTTATTTCAGAAATCATTCAAGAAGTCTTGCTAACTCTTCAACTAGAGGGGCATCGAAAGTATAATAAAAAGCAAAAATTAGCTATCATTTCAGAATTAAAAAAACGCGGTGTTTTCCATACAAAAGGAGGAGTTTCTGAAGCATCTAAACTTCTAAACATCCCTGAACCAAGCATGTATCGTTATTTATCCAGTCTTTCGTAAAAGGAGAATTAATTATGACTTTAACCGAAGTTTATCACGTTTCTGTCCCCACTGCTTTTTACCCAGACGAATCACTTAATACAGAAGCTACGATTCAACATATTCTCTCATTAAAGGCAATGGGGATAGGCACTGTCTTACTCTGTGGCTCTATGGGCGAACAACACAGTCTGACTCTGGATGAAAAATTGCAACTGTTAGAAGCTGTAAACAAGGAGTCTCAACTGACCTTGCCGTTTGAGCTGATTTTTGGTGTTTCCAGTATTCGACAAAAAGAAGCAGTCCATCTGACAAAAGAGATTGAAAAAAGTGCCACAGTTTCCGGTATTCTTCTCGGCTTCCCTCCCTATATCTTACCTACACAGGAAGAAGCAATTCAGTATGTTCAATCAATTTTGAAAGAAACTACAAAACCAGTTCTTTTGTACAATAATCCTAGAAGAACTGGCTTTAATTTATCTATTTCTGCTTTTTCTGAATTAATAAAACAGCCAAAAATCATTGGAATCAAAGAAGCTGGAGACCGCTCTCGTCTTCTTGAGATAAAAAAAGTCGCATCAAAAGACTTCTTCATCTATGCTGGTGGTGAACAGGAATTATCAGACAAAATAGCAGTAGGATTTAATCGCCTTTCCAGCATTGCTGGCAATCTTTATCCACTAGAAACACGTGACTGGTTCACTCAAATGCTTTATCCAGAAACTTTTATAAAACAAACTGACTTTAAATCCTTACTCCAAGAAATAGACAAACTAGCCACAGTGAGTCCCGTCGTCTATCTAAAAGATCAGCTTACAAAAACAACAGGTATCCCCATGGGCATTTGTCGAACACCCTTGGGGAACTAAAAAAACAGCCTTCCTGAGAAAGATGGTCTTTCTTCAAGAAGAGCTGTTTTTTAGAACACATTTCTTTTGTGTAGTTTCATCATAAAACTTTTTAGGTTATTCTAGTCCTTCAATCACTAAGTTTTCAATGCTTGCTGCTTTGATTTCAGTAATATTTACAATTTATTATCGAAACTAATCAAAATTACATAATAAAATATAAAATATTTAACCTAAATCTCCACTAATACTATATAATTATAGATAGAAATAATTAGGAGGAAGCACCTTGAGAAATATTAATTTAAAAAAACCCAAGTTTAATATGGTGATACTTGGACTATTATCTACTATATTAATACGTTATACTATTACATCTAGCATTGTCTACTTCTATATGTTTTTTTTGATTCTTAGTATACTTACTACTATCATTTTAAAAAAAATTGAAACTAAAAAAAAAAATATATATTTGATTATTTTAGCTTCTTTTATTGCGTGTTATACGATAGTAATTTCTACATCAGAAATAGATTATGTCTTAAAAAGGTATATGATATTCTATCTGGTTTTGATTTATTGTCTAATTAAATTTGTACAATTAGACTATTTTTTTGCAGAAAAAACTTACTACAGCCTTTCAATTATGCTAAATATATTTTCCGTTGCAAATCTGTATCAAACAATTTTCAAAGTTCCACTTCTAAAAGATTATATGGATTTAATAGAAACAGGTTTTTACTATCATTTTGGTGAATCTAGTTTTAGAACCATGTCCGTATTCAATCATCCGATAATTAGTGGTTTATTTTTCATTTTTTTATTTTTCATTAATTTTTACACAATCAAAAAAAAGTCTATTATGATCATTTTACAATCTCTAGCAATATTGAATATATATACTTCTCAATCTAGAAGTTCTTGGTTAGCCTTTATATTTGTTTGTGTACTATACATCACTATTAATAAAAAAGATATATTAAAAAATTTATTTAAACTTAATGTGCCTCTGTCACTTCATATTATTAGATTTTCATTGCTACTCTTATTCATTGCTTTCATATTTTTATTTGGAGAATCAGTTGTAGCTTCGGTGATAAAAAGATTTGGTGACTCGTTAAGTCTAAATTCTACAAGTGGGTCAAATCTTCAACGCCTATCTACTATGAATTTAATACTTAATCACATGTTTAGTCAAAATCTGATTCGTATATTCTTGGGATTTGGAGGGGGAACTGTTAGTTTATTTATGCTAAATAATCCTATTTTAATAGATAATTTCTCCACACCAGATAATCACTATCTAACATTATTTTATGAATTCGGAATTATTGGTTTGTTATTTTATATTAGCTTGATACTTTACATCATCTATAAATTTTATAGTAAAAAAAATAGACATTGGACTGTAAATTTATCTTTCTTGTGTTTCATGACCATTAATTTTGAATTTATTTTCTTTGAAGCTTGGCCTGTTGTCTTAGTCATGCTAGCTTTCTTAATTGCTCATTTGTTATTTAACTTTAAAGAAGATCAAAATATGGTTATACATATTAATTAAAGTCCTTAAATGACCATTTCAACTATTTTTAAGTCCGATATCCTGACTATTAACTAATCAAAAAGAGTCTCTTTCACTGTTTAACGTAATTGTCCAGTATATTTTTGAGTTCTTTGTCAAATGGTATTGTTTAAAAAAACGTCACAGAATTGAAAACTTTTTTGTATTACCTCCATAACATGGACTGATATCCAAGTTATGGGGTGTTTTATATAATCAAATATTTATACGAATGAAAGAAACAAGTTGTTCAAGTTTATCTAGAAGGCTTTGGTAGTCATAGAAAATCGCTAAGAAATATAAGTTAGCAAGTAAAGGAGTTATTTTAAATTAGTTAAATGTCTATGAACATTACGGTTTTGAAAAGCTAGAAATCAAAAGAAAAAAACGTTCTTATACAACTAAATTCAAGGAAAAAGCGGTACAATATTACAGAACATGACAAACTGTCTTATCGTGAGGTTGCGAATCAACTCGGAAGAGATAATCCTTCTCTGCTCGCAATATGGGGACACAAATATACTGCGATAGGGACAAATGCCTTTAAAAATAATAGAAAGTCTCAAGGGGATGACACTTTTATAAGCACAGAGCCATCAAAAAAGAAAGACAATCAACGTGTACAAGAATTAGAAATACAACTCTGACAAGCCCGAATTGAAATTGATTGTTTGAAAGACTACGAAAGAAAAAACGAATAAATAAAAATCGAAATAATTCGTAGTCCCCGGAATCAATACCTATTAACAGAACGACTAAAAGTTCTGTACCTCTAAATCTAGCTATTTCTCTACATCCCTCCCACTTCTGAAACAAAAGATGAAGAGTGAGTAAATCAACTAATAATGATTCGTCAGAGTCATCCTAATAATTATAGCTATCGCTGGATGACTGCTATTTTGATAAAGGGAGGGGGAATTATTAATGAAAAACGAGACTTAGAGTGATGAGAAAGCTTCAACTACTTATGACGAACTATCATCAATCCCCCAAATATAATTCATATAAAGGAACTGTAGGAAAAGTGGCTCAAAGTCTTGTAAAAAGAAGGTTTGAGATCTCTGTTTTACATCCAAAAATGATAATAGACACCACAGAATTTAAATATTATGAAGAGGGTGTAGTAAAAAAAACATATCTGAATCCTTTTCTTAATTTGTTCAATTGGTAAGTTATCTCTTACAGTCTTACTAAAAAAACACATGCACGAGCGATTATTAATGCATTAAGGAAGTAATTAGTAAAAGTTCAAATTGTCTTTATTGGATTGCGTCAAGGATTATGTGTAAATGGAAAATCCATTTCATTATTTTAAATTAAAACATTGATTCTAATGTATCTTGAATTTCCTTAAATCCTTTATGTACTCTACCTAAAAACTTTTGGTTATATTCATTGAACTGAGAAACAAGGAATCTCTCCAGAGATTCTTCATTAGGAAATTGTTCTTTTCTCTTTGTATATTTTTTTAACTGTTTATTAAATCCTTCAATCAAGTTAGTTGAGTAGATGGTTCTTCTGATTGATGGTGGGAAGTTATAGAAAGTTAATATAGCAGGATTCAAGAGTAATTTAACAATTCTTGGATACTGCTTTTTCCATTTTTCTGTCATAAAAGTTACTTGTTCAATTGCTTTCTCTTTTGAAGTCGCTTGATAGACAGTTTTAAAATCACTACAGATTTCTCTTTTCTATCCTTAACACGAACTTTATGAGCGATGTTTCTAGAGACATGAACACAGCATTGTTGAAATTGAGCATTTGGATAAATACTAAGAATACTATCGTCAATACCACTTAAACCAAACATGAGTAATTCCCATTACGGGAATTACCTGAATTAAATCCGGCTCTATCATATTTTTCGTAGTCAAGAAACGCTGTCAGTTCAGCTTTTAATAATGAGTGAATAGCTAACTCTAGATGACGGCGAAACAAATCATCCAAATCGCCTTTATTGATTAGTGTTTCCATAATTTCTGTAGTAAAATTATTCATGCGAAAATCCTCCTATAAAATTTCTGTGTGGTAACTTTAATTTTACAGAATGGACTTTCTTTTTTTCTATTCTAAATTTTTATTTATACACAATATTTTACGCTGTCCTTTATCGTCGCACCATTCATTCTGATCAAGGATGGATGTTATCAAATGTATCAGTATATAGATACATGCAAAAAAATCACATTTTTCAATCTATGAGTCGTAAAGGAAACTGTTACGATAATTCTGTAGTGGATAACTTTTTTGGCTTACTTAAACAAGAAATATTAATGACTGGATTATTTTCTACAACCAGAAACGAATAAAAAAGAAATTAAATTGGCTTTCTCCAGAAGAATATCGTTATAACAAAAAAGGGATCTACGATATTTGTTGTTGTTACATCAGTTACTAAAAAGGGCTTTCCAAAAGCAAAAGTCTCCATTGATTGTTTTTATATCATCCAACAACTGACTAAAGCTCTTAATAAACAACGAATTCGAGCCATGAATAATCTGAAAAAGAGTAATTCTCAAAAAATGAAGGACTGTCGAAAACTAAAGAAATATTGGTGAACGATTCTAAATAAAACACGCTAAAATTAATTATGCTTCATTAAAACAATACCCATTATTCAAAAAGAAATATCTGACTGAGTCAGAAGTACTCGATCATTTATTGGCGACCAATGAACAGCTGCGTCAAAGCTATGTAATCTATCAAGACTTGTTAGATATCTTTGATGCCAAAGATTTTGACGATTTTTATCAAATGATTGATACGCTGCCTTTTTCAATAGACTCAGCTTTTAAAAAATCGATTCTCTATTTAAGGAAATATAGAAAAATAATCATCAATTCCCTTAAATTTTCGTACTCCAATGACCAGTTAGAAGGAAAGAACAATCGAATCAAAGTCATAAATCAATTACTTTTGGTTTTAGAACCTTCCGCCATCTTCGCATACAAGTGATGGTCAAACAAAGGCTCTGCGAAATTATTTAATAACACAAAAAAGGGAAGTGCCGAAACACTTCCCTTTCGCGATTTAACTATAACAGCTCTATAATCTATGGGACTGATGAATCAGAAATGATTCTTCAGTCCCCTTTTTTCATTTTAGGTATTAAAAAACATATCGTTCTCTAGTATGATTAAATCACCACAAAATAAAAAATTGAGAGGACGATATGCTCTATGAAAAATTCTATCAAAAAAGGCTTCGATTAACAGACAAAAATTTAGAGGTGACCGGCGTTTCTCACGAAACTATTCAAAATCAACGCCATTTAGTTATTGAAGCCTCTCTTTCGCCAAGCCCTTACGTTTGCACAACCTGTAATTCTTCTGCAAAAGATGCACACGGAAAGCCTATTATTGTCAAAAGCGGAAAGAAAAGAGTACTGGTTCGATTTGATCCCTTTAATCATATGCCTATGGTTATGCGTTTGGCAAAGCACGTTACACCTGTAAAAATTGTCAAACCCACTGGATAGCTCAAAGTTATTTTGTACTACCAAACCATTCAATCGCCACTCATGTGACCTTCAAAATAATCGACTGGCTTTCTAAAAAAATGTCGCTCACTTTTATCGCGAAGTATTGCCACGTTTCACTGACTACCATTATTCGTACCCTAAAGGAGTTGGGGTGGATTTGCCTGCTACATCGAAAAATACTTTGCCCAAAGTATTAATGGTGGATAAGTTTCATTCCCATACTTCAACAGAAGATAAAATGAGTTTTATTTGTGCAGATGGGGAAACAGGGAAATTAGTGAATTTTTTGCCCTCAAGAAAATTATCCACTTTAACTGCGCATTTTCAGAAGTTCTCTAATCCCTCAGAAGTGGCATTTCTTGTGACAGATATGAATACGGCTTATTTCCAACTAACTAAGAGCGTATTCCCACAAGCAAAGTTAGTGATTGACTGGTTTCATATTATCAAGCATTTAAATAAAGCCCTTCAAGACTTTCGTGTTCGTGAAATGAAACGACTTATAGGTAGTCATCAACGAGAGGGCTACCAAAAACTAAAGGCCAATTGGCGTATGCTAACAAAGAATCGGCAAACCATTAATCATACAGAGTACAAAACGTGGCTGAGATTCCCCACTCCTAAATACCCTTACTTAACTAGAAACCATGGTCGTTAACCGTCTGTTAGACTATTCAGAATCATTAAAGCAAGCGTACCACTACTTCCATGATTTAACAGATTACTTTAGAGAAAAAGAGTCAGAGGTATTTATTTCTCTTCTAGAAAGACTTCCTGAAACATTAGATGACGAGTTTCGAAGAAACCTTCAGAACCTTCCTTCTTACAAGGAAGGTATACAAAATGCACTTCTTTATTCCTATTCCAATGGGAAGATTGAAGCAAAGAATACACATATAAAAACATTGAAACGCGTATCCTATGGATTTAAATCATTTGAGAACATGAAAATTAGAATCTTTTTGATGAATCGGTTGATTGAGATAAAATAACAAAAATCCATAATAAAAAGAAGACTCTCTTCATTCTGGATTTCCTTTAACTCAGCCCATCAGTCCTTATTGACAAAGAGCCACTAAAACAATACCATTTGACAAATATCCAAAAAAAGCTAAGCAAGATTGCTTAGCCCTAAATGGTCCATTTTTATGGATGCACTACATTTTGAAGTAGAGAAATCTATTCTTTTTTTAATTAATTATTAGATTGTTTTTTGAAACTGTAAAAGACTTTTCCAATTCATCTTCTTTTTCATTTGTTCATTGTTGTAATAAGTAACCAAATGCTTTTTGTCATAAAAAATTTAGTGCTCCTACTCATTTTGAGTAACAACACCAAATATTATAGAGCTATTTTTGATGTTGATAAAAATATCTACATCTGTTTTTTTAACTAAAAATAGATGAACCCCAATTAAGAAAAGAGTATCTAGATATCATCAGATTTAAAAGATAAAAAATACTTTTTGATTCTATTTTTTGAGTAGAGACCAATAATTCCAAAAATTTTTATGATTTCTATTGCTACACACTAATCTGATTTTCGAAACAATAAAGATTTTTATTATACCAAAAAACATCTCCTAAACTCGAATACATCACAATTTTTATTAAGCTTTAAAGATAGAAGAACGCCAAAAACCCAATGGCTAACATTGACTAAATATCTTTTTTATATGTTATTCTAGTCCTTCGATTACTAAGTTTTCAATGCTTGCTGCTTTAGCTTCCGCGGTTACAACTGCTTGAAAATCTACTTTATCTCCTTCTTTTAGGAAAAGAGCCATTGGACTATTATTTGTTGTCACGCTGTAGATTGTCTTATCTTCTTCCAATAAGAAGGAAACCACTGTTTGAGCTTCTCCTGCGACAATTGTTACACGAGAGACTGTTCCTTTAATTGTTTGAAGATTTGAAGCATCTGTACTTGTATTATTACTTCCTTTTGTAGCAAGTTCAATCCGATAAGCATCTAGCGCACTCTGCGCAGCATCCGCATCAACAACAATATCATTGTCTACTGCATTAATATATACGTATTTTTTGAATATTCCTTTACTATCCATTAAAGAAACAATCCAAGTCGGTACACCGTCAATGTTATAAAGAACAGGCATACTCGCCTTCCATTTTTTTTCAGGATAGATTTTTGAAGCGATAGAAATTGCCCCATCACTGTCCATGATTCCTACTTTTGAATCTCGATAGTAAGTGACCTGTCCAGTCCGTGCATTAATTAACGAGTAGCCCAAAGCTGAATCTTGATCTTCATCTCCACTTGTAAAGTCTGTAAAATACAACAACTGCTGTCCCTCTGTATCCATCATCGGGGTGATTTGACCAGAAGCATAAATGCCATTTTCAGTTGGTACCTTCACATCTTTTTTGGCACCAAACATCGTCTGGTTCCACCAGCCTTGACTGTAGCGACCAAAGTATTCATTGATGCTATTTGCTGCTGCACTTGTAATCGGCGCATCAACAAAGCTTGGCACTTCTTTGCTATCGTAAACTTTTACTTCCCCTGTTGTTGCATTTAAGACAGCGGTCTTAAATTCATCATAGTTCATTCGACCGGAAACACCATATTCTTTATACAAGGTTTGAACATAATGCGGATTTCCCTCTTCATCTATCTCTAAATTAATTTTTCCAGTCGCCGCATATCCTGGAAATGCAGCATAAATTTTACGTGCAGCGTCCTTTCCAAAGTAGGCAGATGGTGTATAAACAAGCGGTTTTTCAACAAATTCCGGCTGAGCATTAATATCCGTTGCACTAATGATGAAATAACCTGGCACTTCACCAAGCTTCATCCATTTAAAGAAACCATTAAATTCCACGGTAGCAACATACACATACTCTCCATTTACCACTTGTGCAGTAATTCCATCTAAAGTAAACATATTAGAGTTTGGAATGACAGAGAATTTTTGAAGCATTTTTCGTTTCGCAGTCTCTGGAGCAATCGCAATTGGCGTTTCCTTTGTAGAAGTCAACACTTCAGCCTTTTCCTCTGTCTTCAACGGAATAGTGTTATATACTTCATCTATTGATGTCAGCTGTGTAACTGCGCTTATTGCAAACAATAGAATCATTCCAAGAATACTTAAACCAAGTACACGACCTGACCAATCATTCTTCTGCGCAGGACCAACTTCTTTTCGCTTTTTACCTAATGCTTTTGTTGCGGCTTCACTCACTGAACTTCTTGCCACAAGGAGCCCACCAGCAACTGCTGCACCAACTAAGTTAATCCACAACACTGTTGACAGTGTCTTGCTTGGCAACGCAACATATAAAAAGATACCTAATAAAATTAATTCAAAAACTAATAAACCAATTGTACTTTTCAATTTTTTTCCTTTTGTCGCAAGTAAACTCACACCATTTGCAACAAGCAGACCCATTCCAAAATACAACGTTAACCCTATAAAATCTAAAAGCATACTCTCTCCTCCTTCGCACAAGATAAAAAAAGGACTCCCACCAAAGGTAGAAGCATCACTTGTGATTGATTTAATTATAATAGATAGATAGAACTCTTACAATATCTGTACTAAAAAATCGGTCTAAGGATGTAGGGACTATTTCTTGACCGGAATTCTAGTTCTCAGTAACCCTATTTGTCAATCCAGAGCCCTCATCACTAATCCCATTCAATTAAAACTAACTTTCTTATGCCCCAACTTGAAAATGGTAAAGGATTTCATTATTCAGCTCGTGAAAGAAACCCTCTCACTGTCTATGTTTAGCAAGGAGAATAAATGACATTACTTTTTTCATCCAGTCATTGTATCAAAGTTTGCAAAGAAAGGGAAAGATTCAAAAATATTGCAAAAAAAAACATTCATATAGTTTACAATTCTTTTAGAAAACTACATGAATGGTAATTCCTTACAGCATTCCCCTGTGAACCTAGACTTGATTTATAAGAGTTAGGTTTATGAGAATTAAATTCTTGCAATCCACATAGTTGGACATTCAAAAAAAGTGAGTGAAACTTGCATCTCACTCACTTTTACCTATCGTGTTCTCTTACATTTAAACCAAATGTAAGTAAACTCATAAAAAATTATTCTATAAATCTTTTGCTAAATCTTTTAGATAATCCTTTAGCTCTCCAGAAATCTCAGGGTGCTTCAAGCCAAACTCGATATTTGTTTTCACAAATCCCAATTTATCTCCTACATCATAACGTTTTCCAGTAAACTGATGAGCAAATACCCGTTGTGTATTATTTAACGTATTAATGGCATCTGTTAACTGAATTTCTCCACCTGTACCAGGTTCTTGGTTTTCTAAAATCTCAAAAATTTCTGGCTTTAATAGATAACGACCAATAATCGCTAAATCGCTGGGTGCCTCTTCTGGATTCGGTTTTTCAACAAAATCAGATACATTATACAAGCCTTTTGAAATCTCAGACTCAGGATTAATAATGCCATAACGTGACGTTTCTTCATGAGGAACATCCATGACAGCAAGTGTTGAGGAACCAGTTTTTTCAAAATTATTGATAAGTTGTTGCGTTAATGGAATTTCATCCTCCATTAAATCATCACCTAACATAACCACAAAAGGCTCATTCCCAACAAACGCTTTCGCTTGTAAAACAGCATGTCCTAAGCCTAATGGACGCTTTTGACGAACAAAGTGAAGATTAATGTCCGTTGTTTCCTCCACTAGTTGCAACAACTCTAATTTCCCTTTTGAAGAAAGATTCTGCTCTAACTCCATATTCGCATCAAAATGATCTTCAATCGGGCGTTTCCCTTTGCCTGTAATCACTAAAATATCTTCGATGCCAGAAGCAATTGCCTCCTCAACAATAAATTGAATGGTTGGCTTGTCAACAATCGGCAACATTTCCTTGGCAATAGCCTTAGTTGCAGGTAAAAAACGAGTGCCCAAACCAGCAGCAGGAATCACTGCTTTACGAACTTTTTTCATGACGGTAAGCTCCTTTAAATTCATTATAATAATTTGTGTATAAGACTATTAAAGCATATTCAGTTCTAAAAACCAATTTAACCTTGAAATATATTTGCATATGGAATAATTCACCCGTTAAATTTTATGATACAACTAATCTAATTCTTGCATCATTTCAGCGAGAGCTTCCTTCCACGGAATTATATCAAACCCTAATTTTTTTGTTTTATCCAAATCTAAAATTGAATAGGACGGACGTTTGGCTTTTTGGGAGAATTCAGATGAACTAATTGGCTTAACTATCACTTCGCTATCCCTTAAAATTTCAGATGCAAATTCGTGCCATGAACAAATACCCTCATTAGAAAAATGATAGATACCATAATCAGCTCTCTGTTTTACAATAAACAGCATAAATTCAGCTAAACTTTTTGTCCATGTTGGCCTACCTATTTGATCATTTACAACCGTTAATGTATCGTGTTTCTTTGCAAGATTTTGCATTGTGAACACAAAGTTCTTGCCGTACTTACCAAATACCCAAGAAGTACGAATAATGTAGTATTTAGAACAAATCTCTTGGACTGCTTTTTCACCTGCTAATTTTGCCCGTCCATATTCATTTTTTGGATTTACTAAGTCGTCTACTTTACGCGGCTTTGAATTAGAACCTTCAAATACATAATCTGTACTTATATATATAAGTGTTGCTCCGACTTTTTCTGCAGCCAAAGCAACATTTTTTGTTCCATCTACATTTACACTCCAATTTGTTGTCTTTCCTTCATCTTCAGCTAAATCAACTGCTGTATATGCAGCACAATGATAAATTACCTCTGGATGCATTTCATTGATTAATTTCAATACTAAGTCTCTATTTGTAATATCTAAATCTTTAGAGTCAGTTTTAATAATTTCGTCATTTAAATTACGTTTATTTTCTAATAGCTTTGAAAGCTCTGTGCCTAACTGACCATTACTACCTGTAATCAAAATTTTTGTCATACTTTATCTCCTTAAAAAGAAAAGGAAAGCTTGGAGGCTTCCCTTAACTTAAGTTTGCTCGTTCTTTTAAAGGTTTCCACCATGATTCATTGGCGAGATACCAGTCGATTGTTTCAATAATCCCTGTATCAAATGTATATTCTGGTCTCCAACCAAGTTCCATTTCTAATTTAGTTGGATCAATTGCATATCGACGGTCATGACCTAACCGATCTTCAACATACTTAATTAATTCTCTTGAAAGTCCTAATTTTTCGACAATTAAGTCAACAATCTGATTATTTGTTCGCTCATTGTGACCACCAATATTATATACCTCACCTTTTTTACCTTTTCTCAGAACCAAATCAATCGCTTGGCAGTGATCTTTAACGTGCAGCCAGTCTCGAATGTTTTCTCCATCTCCATAAATTGGTAGGTCCTTCTTTTCCACCCCATTGGTAATCATCAAAGGAATGAGTTTTTCAGGAAAATGATAGGGTCCATAGTTATTTGAGCAACGAGTAATATTTACATTCATCCCATAAGTTTCAAAATATGATTGAACTAGTAAATCAGCACCTGCTTTACTAGCAGAGTATGGACTATTGGGAGCTATCAATGATTCCTCCGTAAAATACCCACCTGGTCCAAGTGAACCATAGACTTCATCAGTGGATACTTGTAAATATTTTTTTATCTTCATTTCCTTGGCGACATCTAAAAGAGCTAATGTTCCTTGTATATTCGTTTCTACAAAGGTTTCAGGATGTAGAATACTCCTATCAACATGAGATTCTGCAGCAAAGTTTACAACAGTGTCAATATTGTATGATTTAATTACATGCTTTACTAATTCACGATTAGTTATATTTCCTTGAACAAAATGATAATGTGGATTTTCTTTTACATCATCAAGATTATGAATATTTCCAGCATATGTTAATAAATCATAATTTATAACATGATCATCTGGATGATTTTCTAAAATATAATGGATAAAATTACTACCTATAAAACCAGCTCCACCAGTTACAAGAATAATGTTCATACTTCACCTAACCTTTTCCCGTTAATTGTTTGAATAAATCCTTTAAGTCAGATTTCTTTAAATATAAATATAATAGTAAGCCCAAAATATACATCAGCATTCCAATTAATCCATAGAAATACCAACCAGAAATTATAAATAACATCACTAACATGTACTCCATAATAATATCTCTATAGATATTCATAGACAGCTCTCTATTCAATATAATCTCGGCTAATGTACTTCTAACAGCTACTAGTATAACAATGCTTAATACTGTAAAAATAATGCTATCCAAAACTATTATGGCAAGATAAGTTATGCATAAGCTTAATAGTGCAGTAATTAAGTTTATCTTGAATATCTCTTTTTCCTTCCTCATAGCTTTCAGAAAGGTATTTGTTAAAAGTCCAACTTTACTATCAAATACAACAATTGGAAATGCAATTGCCATAAATCTTAGTGACATTTCATACTGTGGTAACCATTTACTTAATACAATAGATATTGGATAATACGATAATAATACAATAAAAATTACTGGCATTAGTCCATTTCTAATTAAAGGGTATGTCGTTTTATATTTAGATCTATCAATTTTTTTTAAAAGTGGAAAAATTGATAAGCTTACAGCATTTATAAATACCATTAATAAATTAGAGATACTAAGTGTTAAGGAGATTTTTCCGAACGTGGCTACATCCCATTTATATTGAACACCAAACCTCACTATACCAATAATTAAGGAACTTGCAATATTAGCAAGCATAAGATTAATTCCAACCTTAATATTTATTATTGACTCTTTCAAGTCAAAGTTTGGATTAGGATTATGAAAAAATGTTATTTGCCGTACTTTTAAGAATGAATAGATGAAAGAAACCAGTTTTCCTAATATGTCAGCACATATAAAAAATTGAAAATCTTTCACTCCAAAAATCAATAAAAGGATTACTGTACTCACAAAAAATAACCTATCTAAAATAGTAATAAACGAATATTCCTTTAGCCTATTTGTTGTTTGTAAAATCAATAAAATAAAATTTCTCATATTTAATATCACAATATTAGATATGACAGCATACATTACTAAATACTTATTATGATCTGACGTATTTTGGAAAAAAATAATCATTAAAAAAACAAGAGATATTATTACTTGCATGAAAAGTAGTGAATAAAATTGACCTTTAAGTTTTGGTTTATCTAGTTTACCATATTCCTCCCCACCATACCTGAGATAGATTCCGTCACACCATCCTAAATGTAGAAAGCCTACGTAAGAAACATAAAAAAGATATAATTGATAGTATCCGTAGTCTGAAACACCTAACACCCTAGGTAAAAACAGCGTTACTATAGTCGATACAAATAATGATATTAAATTAGAAGTAACAGTATAAGAAATATTTTTTATTACATTCTTAAATCTACTCATTGTTTATAGGTAACCAAAAAAAATCATTTTCTACTTCATACTCTTTTAACGTTGGATGGTTTTTATCCTTATCTGACAATATTACATTGTTTGTATCCGTTGGCCAGTTAATATTTAAGTCGGGGTCATCAAATCTAATTCCCGCATCAGCTTCAGAATCATAATAATTATCACATTTATATAAAAAGTTTACATTGGGAGTTAGTGTCAAAAATCCATGGGCAAATCCTTTTGGAACCAGTAATTGTCTCTGATTATATTCCGATAAAATATATCCTTCCCATTGCGCATATGTTGGGCTTCCTTTTCTAATGTCTACTATTACATCTAAAACAGCCCCAGTTACTACACGAATTAACTTGGTTTGAGCAGATTCTCCTTTTTGAAAGTGCAAGCCGCGTAATACCCCTGCTTCGGCAGATAAAGAATGATTATCCTGAACAAATTCACAGGTGATTCCAACTTCTTCAAATTCCTTTTTTGAGTAGCTTTCAGAAAAAAAACCTCTAGAATCTCCATAAATAGTTGGTTCAATAATTTTTACATCTATTAGTTTTGTATTTTTCACTTTAATTTTATTCATATAACTGCACCTCATCTGCTAATCTATACAAGTACTGACCATATTGATTCTTTTTGAGTGGTTGTGCTAATTTGAGTAACTGTTGTTTATTAATATATCCCATACGGAAAGCAATTTCTTCCAAACAAGCCACTTTTAGATTTTGCCTTTTTTCAATTGTTTCTATAAATGTTGACGCCTCGAGAAGCGATTCATGTGTACCAGTATCTAGCCATGCAAACCCTCTTCCTAATAATTCAACATTTAAATTATTCAATTCTAAATAAACTTTATTCACATCTGTAATTTCAAGTTCGCCACGAAAAGATGGCTTTATATTTTTGGCAATTTCTACTACTCTATTGTCATAAAAATACAGTCCTGTTATAGCATAATTAGATTTTGGAACATCGGGTTTCTCTTCAATGGACTTTACTTTCATATTTTCATCAAATTCGACAACCCCAAAACGTTCAGGATCCACTACATGATAACCAAAAATAGTTGCACCAGTTTCTATACTGGCGGCTTTTTGCAACATTCTAGATAACCCACCACCATAGTAAATATTGTCACCTAAAATTAAACACACTGAATCATTTCCAATAAATTGCTCTCCTATTATAAAGGCTTGTGCTAGACCATCTGGCTTTTCTTGTGCTGCGTATTCGATTGAGATGCCTAAATTACTGCCATCCCCTAATAATTCGCGAAATCTAGGAGTATCAGCAGGTGTAGATATTATTAAAACTTCTTTTATTCCTGCTAACATCAATGTTGATAGTGGATAGTAAATCATCGGTTTATCATACACTGGCATTAGCTGCTTAGAGACTGATTTGGTGAGTGGATACAATCTAGTTCCACTTCCTCCAGCTAAAATTATTCCTTTCATTTAAAGACTCCAATATTTATAATTATTTTTTAAAAAATCAGTTTTGTCTAATATACTTTTTACATCAATCATAACATTATTTTTCTCATCATTGAACAATTGATCAAAGTATGAGAATTCTTTATTTTTATATTTATCATGACCTACGGCAAGAATTAAGCAGTCAGCATCTTTTATAGAACTTTCAGGTATTAAATTTATTCCGTATTCTTGAAATACCTCTTCTGGATCTGCATACGGATCTGTAATTTCTACATTCAATTCATATTCATTTAAAGTTTTATAAATATCAGTTACTTTTGTATTTCTAATGTCTGGACAATTTTCTTTAAATGTAAATCCTAAAATAACTATTCTAGATTTTTTTAAATTTTTATTTGCTTTAATAAGTTCTTTAATAACTGCTTGAGCAACAAACTCACCCATAGAGTCGTTTATCTTTCTTCCAGATGAAATTATTTGACTATGATAACCTAATTTTTCCGCCTCAGATATAAAATAATATGGATCGACTCCAATACAGTGACCTCCAACAAGCCCTGGATAAAACCCAAGAGAATTCCATTTTGTATTCATAGCTTCAACTACATCCATCGAATCTATTCCCATTTTATCAAAGACAATGGCTAATTCGTTCATGAAAGCAATATTTATATCTCTTTGACTATTCTCTACAACTTTGGCAGCTTCAGCAACTTTTATTGAGCTTGCCAAATGTACACCTGCATTGATAACCAATTTGTAAACTTCTGCAATTTCATCTCTTGTTTGATTGTCAATCCCTGATACAATTTTTACAATCTTATCTAGTGTATGAACTTTATCACCTGGATTAATTCTTTCTGGTGAATAACCAACACTGAAATCTATTCCACATTTTAGTCCAGAGTACTCTTCCAATATGGGAATACAAATATCTTCAGTAGCGCCAGGGTATACCGTTGACTCATATACAACTATTGAACCAGGCAATAAGTTTTCGCCTACTAACTTGCTTGCACTTTCTACTGGTTTTAAATTAGGAGTTTTATCTTGATTTATCGGAGTCGGAACGGCAACTATATGGAATTTGGCTTTTTTTAGATCAACAGGGTCACTAGTAAATTTTACAGTCGTATTTTTTATTGCTTCATCGCCAACTTCTAGAGTTGGATCAATCCCCTTTTTATATAGTCCTATTTTTTTTTCATCTATATCGAACCCTATAACATCTACTTTTTTTGCAAATTCAATTGCGATTGGCATTCCTACATATCCTAATCCAATAAGTGCTAGGGATTCATCTCCATTGACTATCTTCTCATAAATATTCATTTTAATTAACAACCTACTTTCTCATAAATTTATAAAGCTCGATTAATGATTTCCCAGAGTTTTTGATTACGAATTTTTTTTGCTTCCTAAAGCTACTATTGATTGAATTACTTGCTGCATCCTCAGCATGTATAACTACAAGCTCAGGAAAATATATGAGTTTTAATTGTTCTTTTTTTGCAATGTAATATAAAAAATCTTCCTCTCCATATAAGAATGTATTTGGATAAAATGCAAACTCATGAGTATCAATATACTTTTTAGAAAAAACTACGCATGATCCATGTAATGGACAATTCGTTTTTTCTGTGTAACTTTGCTCATCGACTGCTATTTTTTTTGTTTTTTTTATTTTAATGGGTAAAGAATAAACAATATATCTAATTGCATTTTTAATCAAAGTTAATCTGATTTTGTTTTTTGTATCATGGATATAAGGTACAGGGTTTTGATTTTCATTATTTAAATTTAATATTTTGGGTCCTAATACATCGTATCTATCTAGAGTATATTTTGATTTTAGCAACTCTATAAAATTTTTTGTTTGAATATACACATCGCTATTTAAAACTACAATAAAATCAGATTTATCTGCATGTTTTGCAACCGTATACCCTATATTATTTCCCTTTGAAAAACCTACATTATATTCGACAGAAATTACCCGTATTGATTCTTCATTCTTGTAGTTTCTACTTAATGAATAGAAACTTTCATCTGTAGATTGATTATCAACAATAATTATTGATATTTCATCTTCTAAACAATTTAATTTTTTTATGCTTTCAATACATTTATCAGTTTCTTTACTTGTATTATAATTTAAAATTACAAAGCTAAATTTCACTGTTTTGCATCCCTTCACTAGCTACAAATATTTTTCAATTAATTTTTTGTTTTACAAAATCCAACATTGTTTTAGCTCTGTTTTCCCATAATATTTTTTTAGGAACATCTAATTTCTGATTACTATTGGTCATTTTTTTTATCTCCGACACCCAAGTATTATAATCATCTGTAATAGTGATTTCATCTTTGAATTCTTCTACACCATGAATAGAAGTTGTTATTATTTTTTTACCCGTATTCAAATATTGATACAATTTCAGTGGATCCCCACCATTTTCATTTTCGCCAACCGCATGTGGAATTATTAGAATATCAAATAAATCTAGATACATATATATCATTGCTGACGAAACAGCTTCAACATGTCTTATATTATTATGATTTCTAAATGTTTCAGATAATCTTTTGTTTTTTTGATCTTTTAAGTATGGTCCTATATAGGTGAATAGTACATCTGAATTTTTTTTAGCGATAAACTCTACTAATTCAGCATCTATACGTTGCCCTAGCTTTCCAATATATCCAACTTTTTTTTTATATTTTTCTATTATTTTTTTTTCATGTTCAAATTTTTTATCTTCATTTTTTAAATCAATTATTGGAAAAACACCATTTTTTATTAAGACTGGTGTTTTTCCAATTTTTTGCTGGCAAAATTGTTGAGTTTCAATTGCATTACATGAGTAAAAGTCTGCAATTTTTGCAATTTCTTTATACGATTGTAATGCTATTTTTTTTTCAATTTCCATCAAAGAAGGGTGAATAGCAAAGTTATCCATCATATCAAAAATAATAGTAGCTTTCTTTTCTTTACTTTTTTTTAATAACTCTACTGCAAAAGGATTATTAGAATATACTATAGTCTTATCATCTATAATATCACCTATATTTTTATATATCATTTTATACCCCTTAACCCACCAACCTCTTTTTTGTGTAATTAACTGTATATCAAAGAAACTCTTTTTATGAAATTCTATACTATTATCAAGATATTTCATTATCTGATATTCAATGGATTTTTCCGGCAATTTAATCGTTACTACTTTTTTTTTATCATCCAATATAGTTCGTGGCTTTCCCACTGTATATAACTCAAAAGGATAAATATCCATTAATAAATTTAATATAGCATACTCTCTAGTCATGATTCCCGTGCTTCTATAGTCAGCATTATCATGATATGGAATAAATAATAGTTTCTCCATTTTAAATCCTCCCTAAAGATTTTTTTTTATATAATCATTGCCTACTTTATACTCATCAAACAAACATTCATATTGTTTAACAATTAGTTCCCAAGAAAATCTTAATCTAACATGTTCTTTCGCTATTTGATAAAAATCTATAAAGATTTGCTTATCATTTTTTTCCAATAATTCAATCACATCAGTTAAATTATTTTTATTCCAATATAATGCATTCTGCTCTGCTACTTCCCTATTAAAGCCAACATCCAGTAACAGATTCATTGGGGTTGTTGCTAGTGCCTCTAATAGCGATGGATTAGTGCCTCCAACTTCATGACCGTGTATATATGCAAAAGCTTGTTCTCGAATATATTTTAATAGTTCTTGATTGTATACCGTTCCTACAAATTTAATTCTAGAGTCCTTGTCAAAGTTTGTTTCTTTTTTCAATTTCTCATAAAATTTATTATGCTCAACGTTTGTTATAAGAACGAAATCTTTAGTTGAACTAGATTTCATAAACTCCCTAATCATTGTTTCATAGTTATTCTCTGGTACAAATCGTCCAACAACTAGATAGTAATTTTGTTCACTAATTTCTTTAGCAGCAAACCATTTTTTGACCTCAGATGTATCTCTTGTATACTTGGAGTTTTCTAAATCTGTTCCATAAGCAATGTATGTTGTTTCAGGTGAATACTCTTTATACTCTTCTTTAATATAATGCTCTATGTTTTTGCTATCACATATCAATAAATCCGCATATTTTACCATCATCTTCTCTGAAACTTTCCAATACCTACGCACCGGTTTACTCCATTTTTCTCTAAGCCATTCATGGCCATCAGGATTAACATATAATTTGCCCCCAACAGCATCAATTTCTTTTTTTAGACTTCCAATGAAAGGGCCAATACGACATGCTAAAACATAAAACACTGGTTTACTATCTTTATTCTTTTTTGCTTTATTGATTGCATATTTTAATGCCTTTACATCATAGTAGATTGCACGGGCAGGACCAATTTTTGGAACGGAAACATTAAAGCATTCTGCACCATTATAAATAAACTCATCCTCTATAATTTCTGATTTCTGAGAATTTTCTTCCATACAAGCAACATGATACTGGATGTTTTTATCTTTTTGGTACTCTGTTAATTTTTCAACAAAGGTTTCAAATCCACCATACTTTGCAGGTATCCCTTTGCTACCGATAATATAAACGTGTGTTTTACTCAATTTATTAAATCTCCCTACCATCTAATACGCACTATTTGGTCTTGCCATTACTACAACTGTTTTAATCATGATTTTAATATCATAGCCTAAGCTTTGTTTTTGAATGTATTGAATATCCAAGCTTACCATATCATCAAACCCTACAGAATTCCGACCACTAACTTGCCACAATCCTGTACATCCTGGTTTAACAAGTAGTCGCTGCTTATCGTATGCACTATACTCATCAACTTCTCTTTTCAATGGTGGTCTTGGACCAACTAAACTCATATCACCTTTCAAAACATTTATCAATTGTGGTAACTCATCAATGCTTGTTTTTCTTATTACCTTTCCTACACGTGTCACACGAGGATCTTCTTTCATTTTAAACATCGCACCTTCGACCTCATTATGCTGTAATAATGCATCTAGTTTTTCCTCCGCATCAACACACATAGAACGTATTTTATACATCTTAAACTTTTTTTCATGTTGTCCAATTCTTTCTTGACTAAAAAAGATTGGACCTCTTGGTTCTTCTAGTTTCATTAATACAGATACAATTAAGAAAATAGGACTTAATACAATTAGTCCAACTATACTTCCTAATATATCCATCAATCGTTTGAAAAAATAATAGGTTTTTCTAGTTGCAACTAAAGATTTATCCACTACAATATTTTTTTTAGTACATTTAACCATTGGATTGGATACTTCAGAGCTTATTTCATTAGACTTCACATGACTATCCTTCAAACTACTCTCCCTTTCACTTGAAAACAACCTTTTTCTAGCATCTTTTAATTTCTAATTAAGCTAGTAACTATTTAAGTTCGGGCTATCTTTGGTTTACTCTCATATGAATAAGTTATCCACACTACGTAGATAGTCCAACAATCTTTGAATAACATCTGTTTCCAATTTTTCCACAACAAAACGTACATCTGCTTTTCACCTAGTGCTCAAAAATAGCTATTGCTATCTCTACAAATGTATTTTTTCACATGAATTATTGATTTTTTTCATAGTTATGCTTCTTGAATTTAGAACCCTTTAGATAGTTTATCATATTTATCCAACAAAAAAAATATTGGATTCATTGAATTGCTTATATAATTATAAAAGTTCTACGATAATCTTCTTTCTTCTATTAATTACTGAGGATTCTTATTCAGTATAAGATCTCTATGACTTGTTATACTATACTGTATAGTAATACCTATAAATTTTTATTCTACATTATTTACTTGAGATAAAGTAAATCTAAATGTACCATTTTTTTATAAAAAATAGATTTTCAGAAACTCATCCACTAACATACTTTCATTTTCATTGTTGTTACAGCTTGTTTCATACAATGGTTCCTCAAAGCGATTCTTAATTTACTCGTTTAAAGTGACACATTATGATATATAAAAGGTAGAAGTAGATCTTTTTTAGCTTGATTTCCTCCGATAAGAAGCACTCCAATACTGCTAAATAGGCTTTTAATATACTGACTATTCTTCCTCTCTTTCCATTGATTTACTTCCCAAATTAACCCCTGCATATTCATTTCTCTATACTAGCTTGCGACTGTCATCTACCTCCTATTCACAAGTATATTCTGATTTAAACCGATAGTACTGCAGTCAAGGAGCATATATATAGTCATTGCTAAACAAAAAATTCCTTTCAATGAAAGACTGGGATGATACCCCTATCTTTTATTGAAAGGAATTTGCTATTACACTATCTATACACTTTTCCTACTGCACTTTTCAAGAAAAAAAGATCTGAAACATAACGATAATCGCCATTTCCAGATCTCCTAAAATCTTAATGAAAGTTATGAAAGACGCAACTCCCTATTGTTCCTCAGAGCTTTCCATCACTACCTCTTACTATTTTAATTTACATCACTGTTACTTGTACTTGTCGACGTCCCCACAAGCGACATTCATCTACTGTTTTAAAGTGGACATCAATGATATTCCCTTTGATTGCGCCTCCTGTATCGGCTGCAATCGCCACTCCGTATCCTTGTACTTCAACAATTGATCCTAATGGTATAACACTTGGATCAACTGCTATGGCCATTGGATTTTGACGAAGGTCTAAACCTGTTGCAGTAAAGAAACTTGAACCTGCTTCTGAATAAGAGTAAGCAGTTGATTCCATCATCATCGTTTTTCCACCTGTGTTACCTGTTCCTTCGTTATTTCCAGAATTCTCATTGCTTCCTGCATTTTCGTTAGATTCTGCTGGAGGTGTGGTATTCTCAGAATTTGAAGAGCTACTTTCAGGTGCCTTTTCCGAATTATTTGTTGGATTTGTTTGTTTACTTGCTTCTTTTGCTTCTTTATCCGCTTTTTCTTGAGCTAATTTCGCTTCCTCCGCTTCACGAGCTTTGCGTTCTGCTTCTGCTTGGATTCTAGCTTCTTCGACTACTTTACTTTCGGCAATTTGTGAAAGAACTTCTTGATTATCCGCTAGCTGTTGTTTTAGGCTACTTACTTTATCGCCCAACACATCCATCTCCGATTCAAGACTCGCCTGATTTTCTTCAAGTGTTGCTTGCGTCTCTTTTACTTCTTCCTGCAAATCTTCCAACTTTGTTTTCTCGTCATTTAAGCTAGATACTTTTTCTTTTTCAGCATTTTGCATAACAGACATGCCATATGCACGATTGAAAAAATCGCTGAAGTTCTCAGCTTCCAACAGAGCTTGGAAATTTCTTTCTGCCCCGCCGTTTAACTGAATATCTTGCAAACGTTCTGCCATCGCATCTTTACGTCTCTCAATATTTTCTTCCGTTACTTTAATTTCGCTCTGCGCTTCTTTTAAAGAGTTCTCGTTTTCAGAAATCTTTTGTTTCAGCTGCTCTACCTCAGCATACTTCGCATTGACATCATCTAATGTCGCTTGGACCTGTAGGCTGATTTCTTCCCCTTGGCGCATTGCTGCGCTCTCTTTTTCATTTAAAGTATCGAGCGATTCTGCACTAGCAAACATAGGGAATAGCAAATTTGTTGTAACCAACAAGGTGACTATTGCCTTAATTTTTTTTGCTTTCACTGAATCCAACACCTTTCCTATGATTTCCACCTTCCCTATTATACAAATGAATCCTCTTAGAAATGTTTCATAAAGATTACATTTTGTTACAGTTTCTATTTTATACACAATTTATGTAACAATATTTTAATTTTTGTTTTATATATTACGGAAAAATGAGAGCAAAAAAAGAGGTCTTTTACTTATTTTGAGAATTTTTTGGCGTAATTTTCTTGTAACCCATCTTTTCCTTCACTTAAATAAAAAATTCTCATCCGACACTACATTTTTCTAGTACAACTAAAAAGAACGTTCTTTTTCTTGCAAAAAAATATACTAAGATTAGAAGGCGGGATAGAAGTATTCAGCTCCAAAAACAGGTACTGTGCATCATCGGGAGTGAAAATTCCATGATGCACAGTAATAAGAGGGAATTCACGAAGATTGTTCCTCAAATCTTTGGGAATTTCAGCTTATTTTGTAAGCCTTCAACTCTAGCATATCTCATGCGTAAAAGTTGTTGAGAGACAAACGCAGGGGAGATGAGGCGCTTTTCTTCCCAACCTTTATTAATGATGGGGTATAACTAATTAGTTACACCCCACCCTCGTTTTTTTACAAAGTATAATTAGAAAGTATAGTTAGGTTGAACAAGACCTCAAGGACTTCGCGTCCGTGTATACGCATATAGGAAGAATTGGAAGGAATCAGTGAAGGTCTTTCAAAAAGAAGGGGCAAGATTCATTTTCTTTTCTTCAACAGCTCTACTAACTGACGAATTTCTTCTGTACTTTTTACATCCGTTAATTTTAATTTTGGGAAGCTTTTTAGTAATCGACGTTGTGTAAAGTTTAATTTAGGTAAATTTGCTTTTAATTTAGGATTTTCTTGGAAAGAACGTAGCCAAGTGGTTGGTTTTTCTGTTCGGCTTGTCACTTCACTTGCTAAATTATCAAAGTGTGTTGCTGCGTTTTCTTTTGCAGCTTCAAGTTTTTGCGTAAATTCCCCTTTTGTTTCATCAAAGCTTTCCTGAAGCTCAGATTTGCGTAGTTCAATGGCTTCTCCTAACTGTTGGGTTGCCTTCTTAAAAGCAGTCATATTCATTACTGTATAGGTGAAGTCAATCGCTGTTATAACAAGCAGCAGTACAGGCAAGTAAAAACTAAATTTATCAGATAAAAATTGTTCTAAGCCTAACATTTTAGGATGGATCACTCGTACAATCAATACACAGCCCACACCCCAAAACAAAGAAACTGGTAAGGCCACCCGCCCATTCAAATTGAGAGGAACATCATGATAGTCCCACCATGTAGCATGAAATAGTTTTTCTAGAACATAACTCGTCAGATATTCCAGAACAGTCACTAAGATGATAGATAAGACATATAACAATATCAAATTTTTTTGAAATGGCTCAATAAAATAGAGGACCCCCAAAATTCCAAAACCATAAATAGGGGTAATTGGTCCCACTAAAAAGCCACGATAAACAAAATGTTTCGCTTTTAGAGAACAATAAACGGTTTCCCATAGCCACCCCACAAAGGAATAAAGAAAAAATAATAGTACTACTTTAATAAATTCTTGCATAAAATGCTCCTTTCCTAAAATTCATTGTATCAAAGAACAAAAAAAATCCCTACTAATAATAAAAAAAATACTCCTTTACTTTATCTGAAGAATCGATTGGGATACAATAAAAGAAATGATTCTTGAAAAAGAGAGAATTGTTCTTTTCAGTGATTGTTAGCTGGATACATTTCTTTTTATTGTGATAAAACACTTTTTTAATAGAATTACAGCTCGTATTACTAGATGACTTATGAGAAATACGAGAAAACTGTTATGGAGGAATTAGATGATTAAGTTACTTCGTTTTGCCAAAAATTACCGAAAACAGATTATTTTGGGTCCGGTATTCAAATTTTTAGAAGCTGTTTTTGAGCTTGTCTTGCCTCTCTTAATGGCACGATTAGTGGATAATGGAATTCAGTTAGGAGATCGAGCAACAGTGATTAAAATTAGTTTATGGATGGTTGTCATGTCCGTCTTGGGACTAATTTTTGCGATTATCTGCCAATATTATGCTTCTGTTGCTTCTCAGGGCTTTGGAACTGAGCTAAGAAATCAACTAATGAAAAAAATCAATACCTTTTCTCATTCTGAGTTGAATCAGTTTGGAACGGACACTTTAATTACACGAATGACAAATGATATTAATCAACTTCAGCTAGCCTTAGCTATGCTGATACGTCTGGTCATTCGCGCACCTTTTCTTAGTATAGGATCAGTGATTATGGCCTTTTATATTAACTGGCAAATCGGTCTACTCTTTTTGATACTGCTCCCGCTTTTCTGTATTATTTTATACTTCATCATCAAAAAAACGGTTCCCTTATATAAAACGGTTCAGAAAAAACTTGATAGCTTAAATGAACTTGTTAATCAAAACTTGAGCGGGGTTCGTGTAATCCGCGCCTTTGCTCGAACAAAGACAGAAACAAAACAGTTTGATGCGACAACAGATGAGCTGTCAGATGTCTATGTCCGCGTGACAAATATCTCTGCTTTACTAAGTCCTTTAACTACTTTGATTATGAATGCCGGAATTATTCTTTTACTGTATATTGGAGGAATCAAAATTAATGTAGGCGGATTACAGCAAGGAGAAGTGCTCGCTTTAATTAATTATATGAATCAAATGCTCCTTGCTTTAATTATTGTTTCAAATCTAGTAGTTATCTTCACTCGTGCAGCAGCTTCGGCTAGTCGGGTAAACGAAGTATTTGATACCCAGACCCTTCTCAATGAGCCTAAAAGCCCTAGACAGACCTCATCACAGGTACCTGTTCTCGTTGATTTTTCTCATGTAGACTTTCGCTATACAGAGGAGTCTGGACTATCCCTTGAGGATATTACTTTTCAGTTACGAAAGAAAACAATTTTAGGAATCACCGGACCTACAGGTAGCGGAAAAACAACAATTGCTCAATTAATTCCTCGTTTTTATGATGTATCTGACGGAATTGTTTCTTTTAATCATTTAGACGTTCGAGATTGGTCTATTAAAGAGCTGCGTAGCAAAATTTCAATGGTCCCACAAACAGCTGTCTTGTTTAGCGGTACTATTCGAGAAAACCTTCAATGGGGCAAACAGGATGCAACAGATGAAGAATGTTGGACTGCACTTGAAACCGCCCAGTGTAAGGAATTTGTCACATCACTTCCCGATCAGTTAGATACAATGATTTTAGAAAACGGAAAGAATTTTTCTGGTGGACAAAAGCAGCGACTAACAATTGCTCGTGCGCTTATCGCAAAACCTGAATTACTTATTTTAGACGATTCTCTTAGCGCATTAGATTATCAAACAGACTTAGATTTGCGAAATGCCCTTCAAAAAGATTTACACACGACCGT
Organism: Enterococcus phoeniculicola ATCC BAA-412; assembly: GCF_000407505.1. GTDB lineage: Bacteria > Bacillota > Bacilli > Lactobacillales > Enterococcaceae > Enterococcus_K > Enterococcus_K phoeniculicola. The sequence continues at coordinate 674,123 of NZ_ASWE01000003.1, read as the reverse complement.
GATTATTATTTCTCAGAGGATACGTTCTATTCAGCAGGCACACCAAATACTTGTGATGGACAGTGGAAAGCTTGTCGGTAAAGGAACTCATGAAGAGCTTTTACAAACATCAGTCGCCTACCAAGAAATCGTTCAGTCACAAGAGGAGGACAAACAGCATGAATCCTAAAAAATTGAATTTCGAAGCTTTTTCTCAGTTTGTTCCTTATCTTTGGGCATATCCGAAAGAAATCATTGTGGCTGCCTTATTAGGGATAATCAGCGGAATCACCTCTGTTCTTATGACCTATGAAATTGGAAAATCTGTTGATCAAATGATTGGTATCGGACAAGTCAATTTTCAGTTACTCTCAAAGATTCTTCTTCTTTTTTCCGGAATTGTTCTTCTCACTGTTGTTAGTCAGTGGCTGATACAACGTCTAGGAAATCGCGTGTCCTATCTTGCAGTAGCTGATTTAAGAAAAGACGCATTTGCCCATTTAAATCAATTACCTTTAAAATATTACGATCAAACTTCTCATGGAAATATTGTCAGCCGTTTTACCAATGATATGGACAATATCTCTATTGCTTGCTCGGCTGTCTTTAACCAAATATTTTCAGGCTTTGCCACTGTTCTTGTTGCGTTTTTCTTTATGATACGATTAAGTCCGCTGCTAACCTTTGTTGTGCTGATTTCAACACCGATTATTTTTCTTGTAAACTGGCTGATTGCAAAGGCCTCACAAGCAAATTTTTCTGCACAGCAACAAGTGGTCGGAACGATTTCGGGTTACATTAATGAAATGATTGGCAATCAAAAAATTGTAAAAGCATTTCAACAGGAAAGTCATACTCAGGAAACATTTGAGTCATTAAATCAAGAACTCTATATTCGAGGACAAAAAGCGCAATTCTCCTCTTCTCTGACGAATCCGATGTCTCGATTTGTAGATCATCTTGCCTATGTTGCGATTGGATTTGTAGGTGGACTGATTGTTCTTTCAGGAAACGATTTTGTCACGGTAGGTGTTATTTCCAGCTTTACTATCTATTCTACCCAATTTTCAAAACCCTTTATTGAGTTATCTGGAATTACCACACAAATTCAGACAGCTTTTGCCGGTATTGAACGGACGTTTGACATTTTAAATCAGCCAATTGAAACGCCCGACTGCTCTGATGCCTCTTCATTAACAGAAGTAAAAGGCGAAATACAATTCGAGCATGTTTACTTTTCTTATGATGCGAAAAGACCTTTAATTGAAGACTTTACGTTTACTGCCTTTCCTGGTCAAACAATTGCCATCGTAGGTAAAACGGGGGCAGGAAAATCAACTTTAGTTAACTTACTGATGCGTTTTTACGACGTCGATCAAGGAGTGATTAAAATTGATGGAACAGATATTCGAAAACTTATACGTGAGGATCTGAGGAGAAACTTTGGTATGGTTCTTCAAGACACTTGGCTGTTTGAAAGCACCATTCGTAAAAATTTACAGTATGGAAACGATACAGCAACAGATGAAGAAATCTATCAGGCATTAAAGAAAGCCTACATGTATGATTTTGTAATGAGACTACCAGACAAACTGGACACTGTCATTGGAGGACAAGGATTAAAAATTTCAGAAGGTCAACGTCAACTGCTGACCATTGCCCGAACGATGATTAGTAACCCGCCTATGCTTATTTTAGATGAAGCGACTAGTTCAGTAGATACTTTAACGGAAGTAAAGATTCAAGATGCTTTTTTACAAATGATGCAAGGAAGAACAAGCTTTGTGATTGCTCACCGTCTATCAACTATTCGTAGTGCAGATAAAATTCTTGTCATTGATAATGGTCAAATCGTTGAAATTGGCAGTCATGAAGAATTATTGCGTCAAGACGGCTACTATAAGCGCCTATACGAAGCCCAATTTACGGCACAGTCTATCGAATAAATAGGGTTTAATAAAAAGAACACCGGCAACATTCAGCGCTTACTGAATGTTGCCGGTGTCTCTTCGTCTTGGGATGTTTGACGAATCATCTATTTTATGCGAATCGCTTAATCCAACTTCTGTACGGCAACGCAATTCCTACAAGATACAACATAACAGTTTCTAGTGGAAGCATAACCGAAATCTTCATAAGACGCGGTGCCCAAATAGCCCAACTGTTAAGTGGAACATTGTACATAATGGATAACCATAGGGGGGTCAGTATCAGTGAGATAATAATGGTGTTGGTCAACGTACATAAAAAAGCTCTAAGTAAGGTAACTTCCTTCTTGTAAAAAAAGAACCCGTACACCAATCCACCGATAAAGGCATTGATTGTGAAGCCAATAAAAAATGCAGCTTTAGGAAACAGCATCATTCCAATCACATCTGCAATCGCAGCCCCAATTCCTGTCCACAATGGGCCAAATAATAAACCCATAATCAGTTCTGGAACAAAGGTAAACGTGATTTTTAGAAATTGGACTTCAAATCCTAAAATTTGTGAAAGGACAACCATCATTGCAATCAGTAGTCCCATAACTGAGATCATACGACCATCAATCTTCTTTTTCATTTCTAGCATCTCCTCTAAGAGTTGCTACACAATAAACATGCAGCGAATGCGAAAACAAAACCGCGAATGAATCCATTCTTCGTCCAAAAGGCAACATCCCATCCTTTTAGCACTTAACGCTTCGTTTTCTACTCTGAATTTTATTTAGGCCTAAGCCTACAAAGAATATAGCATAGTCCTTCTCTCACACGCAATAAAATAGGCTCTAAAGAATCACTTTACTGCTAGATTGTTCGGTAATCCGTTTATTGAATGTATTTCTACTTATATAGTAAACATTTATATAGAAATAGGCCGATTGTCATTTTCGTGGATAATTTCTCTAAAGTCTGCGAAGCCTGCGTCTAATCCGCGAATTAAAATCTCTGCTGAGCCAATATTTGTCGCTAATGGAATTTCATAAACATCACTCAAGCGAATTAATGCCGTTACATCTGGTTCATGAGGCTGTGCAGCTAATGGATCACGTAAAAAGATGACCATATCCAGATTATCCTCAGAAATCATCGCTCCAATTTGCTGATCTCCGCCAAGTGGTCCTGATTTAAATCGATGAACAGGTAGACCTGTCGCTTCTTCAATACGCAGTCCAGTTGTCCCCGTTGCAAATAATTCGTGATTTTCTAAAATATGCTTGTAGGCAGTTGTCATTTTTACCATTAAGTCTTTTTTTCTATCATGAGCAATTAATGCAATTTTCATAAGTACTCCTCCTTCATCTCTTCTTTATCTATTTTACCAAAGCGGTAGGCACTTTGCCCAAAAACTTTTTTTTCTTTGTCAATCTGACGAAAAATAATCTATTTTCTTGTGCACGTTACCATTGAATATAGATAACGCTTTCAGCTATACTTTCAATATAATAAAAAATCAATAAACAGAAAGAGTGAATTCAATATGGTAGAAATGGCATTGAAACACGTTTATAAAAAATACGACAACGCAGAAAACTATTCTGTAACTGACTTTAATTTAGATATCGCAGATCGCGAATTTATCGTATTCGTAGGCCCTTCAGGTTGTGGGAAATCAACAACTTTACGTATGATTGCAGGACTTGAAGATATTACAGAAGGCGAATTAGAAATTGGTGGAAAAGTGATGAACGATGTAGCACCTAAAGATCGTGACATCGCAATGGTTTTCCAGAACTACGCTTTATATCCACATATGACTGTATTTGACAATATGGCATTCGGGCTAAAACTACGCAAATATGACAAAGCAGATATTCAAAAACGTGTAGATAACGCGGCGGAAATCTTAGGCTTAACAGAATATTTAAAACGTAAACCAGCTGCATTATCTGGTGGACAACGTCAGCGTGTAGCCTTAGGACGTGCAATCGTTCGTGATGCAAAAGTGTTCTTGATGGATGAACCTTTATCAAACTTGGATGCTAAATTGCGTGTAGCAATGCGTGCTGAAATTGCAAAACTACATCAACGTTTAGAAACAACAACTATCTACGTTACCCATGACCAAACTGAAGCGATGACCATGGCTGACCGTATCGTTATCATGAAAGACGGATTCATCCAACAAATTGGTTCTCCAAAAGAAGTATATGATACACCTGTTAACGTTTTCGTTGCCGGCTTTATTGGTTCACCTGCAATGAACTTCTTTAATGTTACATTGAAAAATGGTGTGATTTCTGATGGACATGGTTTAGAATTACGCATTCCAGAAGGAAAAAATAAAATTTTAGTTGAAAAAGGCTACGATGGCAAAGAAGTAATCTTTGGTATTCGTCCTGAAGATATTCATAGTGAACAGGTTGTCTTAGATGCTACTCCTGAAGCCGTTGTTCGCTCAGAAGTTGTCGTTTCTGAATTACTTGGAGCAGAAACTATGCTTTATACAAAATTAGGCGACACTGAATTCATTTCAAAAGTTGATGCACGTGACTTCCACCGTCCAGGCGAAGTTGTTGACTTAGCATTCAACATTAGTAAAGCTCACTTCTTCGATAAAGATTCTGAAGATGTGATCAAGTTACCTTAACCCACGGTCCCCCTTTTCTAGGCCTTGCTGTTTCACAACAGCGGGGTCTATTTTTTATGGTTCGGTCTTTTCTCTTGAGATCCTCCTTTTCTCTTTATTTTAGCTATACTACTGTTAAGAAAAATAGTTGTTCATTTTTCGGAAGTTTTTTTCGGTATCTTCCTTTATACTAGTTTTATAAATGAAGGGAGACATCAACCATGATTACCTCAACAGAAAAAATAAATGAATATTATCATGCCTTAGTTGAAAAAAATCCAAACTATGATGGTATTTTTTTTGCAGGAATCAAAACGACCGGTATCTTTTGTCACGCTACCTGCACTGCTAGAAAACCAAAAATTGAAAACTGCTCGTTTTTCGACACTGCAGAAGAAGCTTTGTTAGCAGGCTTTCGTCCCTGTAAAATTTGTCATCCCTTATCTTATCCAAAGGAAATTCCAGATGAAATCAAACAGTTAGTTTTAGAAGTAGAAAAGAATCCTGAAAAAAGATGGCAAGAGTGCGACTTTCAAAAGTTAGGAATACATTCAGCCACTGCACGAAGAAAATTCAAAGAAATATATGGTATGACTTTTGTTCAATACGCACGCTCACGTCGGATGGGTATTGCGTTTAAAGAGCTTTCATCAGGGGCAAAAGTAATTGACCAACAGCTGTCTACAGGCTACGATTCTGCAAGCGGGTTTAACGATGCCTTTACAAAAATTATGGGAAATCCACCAAAGAAAGCAGAAATAACGATTCTATACGCCTCCATTATTCCTACACCCTTGGGGCGGATGTTCAGCTTGTCAGACGAGCATTTTCTCTACTTACTAGAATTCATGGATAGACGAGGATTAGAACGTGAAATTGAACAGTTGAGAAAAAAACGAAACGCACGGATTCTTCCCGGTAAAACAGACATCAATCAGCAGCTCTCTACCCAGCTAGAGGAATATTTTACCAAGCGGAGAACTCATTTTTCGATTCCCTTGTTTCTTGATGGCTCTCCTTTTCAAAAAAGGGTCTGGCAGGCACTTAATTCGATTCCAATTGGAAAAACCTCTACCTATCAAAAAATTGCTCAACAGCTAAATAATCCAAATGCAGTCCGTGCAGTTGGAAATGCTAATGGAGCCAATAAAATTGCCCTACTCATCCCTTGCCATCGCGTCATCAATACAAATGGAGAGCTAGGTGGCTATGGGGGCGGAATTGAACGAAAACGTTACTTACTTGACTTGGAAAAAGAGAAGCGGAATGACTAAATAGCAATTTCTCTATCACGAATGTACACCTAAAAAACCGATCAAAGAAATTTGATCGGTTTTTTACTCCTCTATTTTTTTAGGAAACTTCTTTCATTCGTTTATCCTATCAGCGGGAAGGGTTCACTTTATTTGGGAAAGGAATCACTGAATCGTTTCTTTTCTTTTTTGCCATCGTAAAGATTGGAATATCAAAATGTTTACTTAAAGTTCCGGCAACAAAATAAGCAATATTATAATCAACAAAGCTGTGAATCAAACCGCCAATACCCATTAATACAAATACTGTATAAAAGTATCCATCTGCATAATAAGTATCCGGCATATTCCCCATAAAGAAAAATATACTAACAACCAACATTTCCACCGCTGAATGAATCAGACCAATTATCAGATTGAAACTTTGAAACCGAAGATTCGCAAATGAAAATTTTCCATTGACCAAAACAATCTCTGGTCTTTTTTTCAGATACCATGCACCAATCAATGCAAAAACAATATGTGATAGCGCGCGTAATGCAATAATCACAGGCGAGGATAAAAAGAAACCAAATGCGGTGCCTAAAGCAACGGCTATCGCAACTCCAGGAGCAAAAAACATCGCAATAAATAATGGCACGTGACTTGCTAATGTAAATGAAGCGGGTGGAATCATAATTTTAGGCATCACCATAGGAATGATAATTCCCATTGCGATTAGTAATGCTGTAATCGTAAGCTGTCGAACTGAATTCTTTTTCATCTATAAAACTCCCTACCTTTATCTTATAGGTGTCAAGACACCTAATTAAAATCCATTCTACGCCACCATCGAAAATGTGTCAAGACACATACTATGAGTAAAAAAAATTTTCTCTCCAAGCAAGGAACGCGATTTGCTAATTGTCTAAGAAATGGTGTGTAAAACATTCATAAGGCAATGGAAACAAAAAGAGCTGAACATAACTACAATAGTTACGCCAACTCTCATAGGCTCTGAATAAATATCAGAAGTAGAAAACAGCTCCTTTTTCTAAGCCGCTCCTCATCAACACTAGCTGTGAAAAATAGTTTATTTATTTCGTTTGAATGCATGAACAGCTTCACTAATTGACTCTGCTCGTGTAATCGCAGAGATGACAGAGACTCCCGCCACCGCAGTATTTAGCACTTCTTGCCCATTTTTCATACTAATTCCACCAATGGCTACCACTGGTTTTTCAGCAAGCTTCGCATATCTATCCAATTTATCAAGTCCAATTGGCTGAACAGCATCCGCTTTAGAAATCGTGCCAAAAACAGGTCCAATCCCATAATAACTGATTTCAGAAAGCTGGTTCGCAATTTCTACATGTTCTTGTGTTTCGCAAGATAAACCAACAATTTTCCCATGAAACAGTTCAAGTACTTCTTCAATTGCTTGATCTCCTTGTCCAACATGAACACCATCCGCACCAATTTTTAGTGCTAGCTCCACATCATCATTGATTAAAAAAGGAACTTTATATTTTTGACAAAGCAATTGGCAGGTTCTTGCTGTTTCCTCAATTTCAACGGGATTACTTAGACTCCCTTTTCCTTTCTCACGATATTGAAAGCATGTAATCCCCGCCTTCAATGCTTCTTCTAAAACAGAAAATAAACTCCCTTTAACAATATCTTGTGTCCCGGAAATAAAATAAACTGCCAGCATCTCTTCTACTTTACTCATTGTTTTCAACCTTTCGATACGCCCAGTGATTAGTTGGTCCATTCCCGTTCCCTACAGAAAGCCCATCTTCAATAGCCGCTTGAATATAGGCTTTAGCGGTAGTAACAGCCTCAAAGACACTATACCCCTTTGCTAATTCTGCTGTGATACAAGCTGAAAATGTACAGCCTGTTCCATGTGTATTTTTCGTATCAATCCGCTTTCCGAAAAGCCATTCAACTTGTCCGTTTTCCAATAAAAGCATATCCTCTGAATTTATGCCCTCAAGATGGTGCCCACCCTTAACAACGACATTTTTTGCACCCATTTGCTGAATTTCTCTTCCTGCTTTGATCATTTCTTCTTTAGTTGTAATTGTTCGCCCAGTTAACACTTCCGCTTCTGGAACGTTAGGTGTTACCACATATGCTAACGGCAGCAATTCTTCTTTGACCGCCTGAACAGCGGAATCCTTTAATAAAGCATGTCCGCTTTTTGCAATCATTACTGGATCAACGACTAACGGACCGAAATCAGCTGTTCTTAAAAACTCAGCAACTAGTGCGGTAATTTCGGCAGTAAACAGCATGCCTGTTTTTACCGCCGATATGCGAAAGTCATCTTTAATGCTCACCAGCTGCTCTTCAATTGCATCCATCGGCAAGTCAAAGACATTCGTGACCCCTTTAGTATTTTGAATCGGTAAAGCGGTTAGTACAGAGGTGCCAAAAACAAAGCGCTCTTGAAATGTTTTCAGATCCGCCTGCATCCCTGCCCCGCCACCGCCATCAAATCCTGCAATCGTTAATGCTTGTGTTGTTCCATTCATCTTATTCAATCCTTTCAATTCGTGCATTTTCTTCTACTGTTATACTACTAATCTGGCTCAACTGATCTAGTAAATTCGTTCTAAAGGTACCTACCGCCAAAATCGGCAACAAGTCAGCAACCAATTCGCCAGCTAATGCATACATCGTACTAGCAATCACCACTTGTTCAATCTCAGGATGCTCTGTTAGTGTAAGGTACGCCCCACATACACACGAATGAAGACAGCCTGCACCTGTCATATAAGGAAAATATTCCGTACCGTTCTTTACTAAATAAGTTTTTTCGCCATCTGTAATCACATCTTCTACACCACTTACCGCAACAAAAGTTTGATAATTTTTTGCTACTTTTTTTGCCATTTCAACGACATCTGCTTCACCAGAACCTGCATCGACTCCTTTAGCTGCCCACTCAACTTCAGCAAGTGTTGCAATTTCCCCAGCATTGCCTCGAATCAGTGTCGGCTTAATTTCCTGAATTAATCGAATGCCTTCTTGTTTTCTAAAGGTAGTTGCGCCAATTCCTACTGGATCAAATACCACAGGCTTACCTAATTTTTTTGCTGTTTTCCCAGCGATTTCCATAGCTTCTATCTGTTCTTTGCTTAGCGTACCCATATTTAAAACGACTACGTTAGCAATAGATGCCACTTCCTCCATTTCTTCAACCGCACTTGACATAAATGGAGAGGCACCAATAGCCAAAAGACCATTTGCAGAATCATTAGCCACCACGATATTGGTGATATTGTGCACTAATGGATTTTTTTCTCTTACTTCATCAACTAATTTATAGGGATACATACTTATCGCTCCATTCTTCTTTTTGATAGCCCATTTCCCAGAAATACAGCTCTTCATAACTACTGATGAGAAACGCCTGTTCCATTTGCTTACGTTCAGTTTCTGATGCTACACTTGCTAACTTGTTTGTCACCTTCTTTTGCCTATCTACAGTTGCCTTATATCCTGAACTGTCATAGGTTTCAATCCATCGCTGATACAAAGAATCTGGTGAGCCTTTTAAAATTAATGCCTCTCCTATTTCTTGATAGAGCCAGTAACAGGGCAGCAACGCGGCAACCGTTCGTCCCACACTTTTTGAATAGGCTTCTTTATACATATGAGTAATGTAATGGTACGTATTAGGTGCGATTTCCGTTTGACGAATTTCTTCTTCTGTAATTGCTAGTTCTTTAAAAAATGTCTCTCTTACAGAAATCTCAGAGCTTTCTATCCCTGCAATGTTTTTCATAAATAATTCTTTTATTTCTGGATCATTGGTATTTTGACTCGCAATTTGGTGAATCTCACCAAATGCTTTTAAATAAAAATAATCTTGAATTAAATAAAAACGAAAGCTTTCTTTTGATAACGTCCCCTTTTGCAATCCTTCTATGAACGGATGCGCCATACTCTTTTGCCAAATTGGTTCTGCCTTTTTTCTAATTCTTTCTGTAAACATAGTCTCCTCCTCAATTTTTTTGGAAAGAAGCTTCTAATCAAAAAAACACCACAAACAGGGCATCCCTGCATGAAGTGTCTACGAATTCATGAATGATTTTTAGACTACTTCCCTACGCAAGTCTCAACTTACAGGTTCAAAGGGTCCGTTCGTATGAACATCTCAGTCAAAAAAAGACTCCCCTAGTAACTGCTTCCATTATAACATAGAAATAAAAAAATGCCTTGGATAAATGAAATAGGCTTTCACAGTCATCCAAGACATTTTTAAGTTTATCAGAAGAGCAAAGATGGGACATGCGAGAGTTGAAGGCTTCAAAATAAGCTGAAATAGATGTAGAAAACGTACCTAGTCCCAAAGATTTGAGGAGCAATCTTCGTGAATGCCTTCTTATTGCTGGAACTCACGGAAGTTTCACTTTCGATGATTCACAGTACCTACTTGGGGCTGCAAATCCACGAAGTTTCATTTCCGATGATGCGCAGTACCTGTTCTCGGAGCTGAACACTTCTGTTCCGACCTCTCCCTCACTGACTTATTTATTTTCTTCCATCGCATTACTTAATGCAGCAAACTCAGCTAACGACAGTGTTTCTCCTCTACGACCGGGGTCTATTCCAGCGATTTCCAAGCTTTTTGCTAACCAAGCTTTTACTTCCTCTGTTTTTCCATATGTTTGTTGAAGATTATTCCATAAAGTTTTTCTTCGGGACTGGAATGAAGCCTTTGTTAGTTTAAAGAATTCTTTTTCATCCGTTACTTCAACAGCGGGTTTATCTCTTTTCGTCAACTTCAAAATCGCTGAATCCACATTTGGCTGTGGGATAAAAACTGTTTTCGGTACGATAAATGCGATAGATGCTTCCATAAAATACTGAACAGCTATTGTTAATGAGCCATACGCTTTTGTTCCCGGTTTAGCAGAGATACGGTCAGCTACTTCTTTTTGCATCATAACTACCATTTCAGATACATTTAACTCAGATTCAAGAAAGTGCATCATAATTGGGGTAGTAATATAGTAAGGCAGATTCGCAACTACTTTTATCGGAAACTCTTCCGGGAAGTTTTCTTGCGTTGTTTCTATTAAATTTGCTTTTAACACATCTTGATGAATCACGTTTACATTTGGATAACGTTGTAGCGTATCTTCCAAAACGGGAATCAATCGATCATCAATCTCATATGCCAGCACTTTATTGGCGTGTAACGCAAGCTGTTCTGTCAATGCCCCAATCCCAGGGCCTACTTCAATTACATTTGTCTGCTTGTCAATTTGTGCTGTTTCAACAATTTTACGCAAAATATTGGGCTCAGTTAGGAAATTTTGACCTAAACTTTTTTTAAATTGAAAACCATGTGTTTTCAATATTTCTTTTGTTCTTGAAGGGGTTGCGATTTCTTTATAGTCTGTCAAATTGATTCCTCCACTTTTTTCATTGCTGCTGAAAGTTCAGCAGGCGTAATCCGAAACATTTTCAATCGTTTCTCCAGCTGCTTGCCATTGGTATACCCTATTCTCAGCTCATCACCTAATCGCTCTCTGCGCTCTTTAGCTTTCTCGCCTGCAATTAATCCATAATCGATTAAATCTTCACGTGTGATGAGGGGGGCTGTCTCCTGATGTATGACCGGAGTAACTACCTTTTGCAATGCCTCGATGATTGCTGCATCACTTGCATGCTCCACACCCAAGCTATTTCCTCTTTTTTTTGGTGCCGCTTCTTTTCTTGGAAGAAACGCATGCTTGGCATCAGGGATCACTTCCATAATAGTTTTACGAATCTTCTCTCCAGAAAAATCAGGGTCCGTGAAAATAATCACTCCGCGTGTTTCTTGTGCATGCTCAATTTGCATTAATATTTCCTCATTGATTGCTGAACCAATCGTTTCAATCGTATCGGCATTAACCACCTCTTGCAAGCGTCTCGTATCATCTTTTCCTTCAACTACAATCACTTCTTCAATGGTCATCTTACTCATAGCTGCTCCAATCGGAAAAGTCTGTGAGCATTTTCCGTGGTGATTTTTGCCAATTCTTCAAAGGGCATATTTCTTAGCTCTGCAATTTTTTCTACTGTATAGCGTGTATAGCCAGGCTCATTTCGTTTTCCTCGATAAGGAACAGGTGCAAGATATGGCGCATCCGTCTCTACCAAAAGCTTATCCAAAGGTACTTGTGCTGCAGCTTCTTGAACATCTAACGCCTTTTTAAATGTAACCACTCCGCTAAAGGAAACATGCATCCCTAAATCTAAAAAGCGCTTTGCCCATTCTCCATCTCCGCTAAAGCTATGCATAATCCCACCGATTTCATGGACATTTTCTTCTTTTAAAATTTTATACGTATCTTCTAACGCCTCTCGTGTGTGAATACTGATAGGAAGCTTCATTTCTCTGGCAATCGCCATCTGTCTGCGAAACACGCGATCTTGAACCTCTTTAGGGTCTTCCATCCAATGATAATCCAACCCAATTTCTCCTAGAGCTACTACTTTTGGTAAGGTTAACTGTTGCTGTAGCCGTGTTTCAATTTCTTTCGTATAACTTCCAGCCTCAGTTGGATGCCAGCCGATAATACTGTAGATGTGTTCATAGTCTTGGCTCAGCAACAATGCTTTATCAATGGTTGGTGTATCAAAACCGACTACCGCCATCTCGGTTACACCTAATTCAGCTGCTCGTTGAATGGTTTCTGGAATATCATCATTAAATTGTTCTGCGTTTAAATGTGTATGTGTATCAAAAATCATTGATTTCGTCTCCTCTTTCATGAGTTCTCTCCTACTTTAGCATATTTTCCTTGAAAGCTGAATGCTCCACTCCTGATTTATAAAAAAAACCTTTAAATAAAAAATGAAGAGTCTGAGACATAACGCTATTTTAGCTACGTCTTGGACTCCTCAAATCTTACGAAAGGATAGACGCTGCGTCTATCCTCGCTTTCTTCTTTTTTATTTTACGGACCATCAATAAATCAACTTAAGCGAAGAACTGCTCCCTACCAGCTATTTCCCTAAAACTAGTCAATTCTCAAACTGCACTTATTTTTTTGGTAATAAAACCTTTAGCGTAAACCAATGAGCATCATGAGAGAGCGTCATTGTTCCCTCATATTGTGTGGCTACTTGAGAAATACTTTTAATCCCATAACCGTGAGAATCCTTATCAACTTTTGTCGTTTCTGGAATACCGTCAACAAAATTTCTTTCTCCTTGAGAGTAGTTATCTAATCGAATTAAAATAAAGCGTCCTTTTTCATTGACCCGCAGATTGACTAGTCTTTTTTCCTTATCCACAATTTCCTCAACTGATTCAATCGCATTATCTAGCGCATTGCCAAATAAACTACAAATATCCATTACATTCATATAAGACAACAATCGACCATCCACCAAACAGGAGAGGGTTATTCCATGGTCCAGGCAGTAGAGATTTTTTCTTGTTAAAATAGTATCCAGCACTGGGTGACCTGTTTCAACGGTGGAATTAAAATTATTCACCGCAAGCTCCATCTCCGCAAGATACATCTCTCGCTTCTCCTCATCACTTTCCGATCGAATCACATCAATTTGATGCTTTAAATCGTGACATTTCCGATTGATAATATCACTATTCTCTTTATAGGCAACATACTGTTCATACTGACTATTAAACATGTTATTGATGGCTAACAGCTCACGCTTTAAGTATTCTTCATTTGTCTGAATTTGCTGCAGATATAAAATACAGATACCTGATAGGTTAACAAAAGTTCGAATAGAAAAAATAGCAATCGAATCGCCAATATTTATAGAGGTATTAGAAAGTAAAAATCCAATATTGCTAATGGTAAAAATAATCAGCGCAGTGAATATCGCCAGCCAAATTTCTTTATTTCGAAACCGAAAATCAGCTCCTTGATTGCTCGTTTTCTTTTCTAAGACAAAGAAAAAGGCATAGATTAGTAAGAAGGTAATCCCCATACAGATTGCTTCAATCACACCGCTTCGTTTTTGAGCCACCCAGAAAAATTGACAATAGATTTGCCACCCAATCGCAGCGGAAAATTCAGCAATAATTACTGCTTTACAAGTCAAAAACAGAGAATCCTTTGGGTGTTTCTCCATAAGAAACCAGACAGTCCCATACATCCAGAGAATATTGATTCCCATACCGAACACCCAGAAAAAAAGCGGGAGCATACCTGCGATATATTGCAGTGCAATCTGTCCCACTCCTGCAAAAAGCATCAACCCATATTTTTTAACAGGGATTGGTTTGGTTAAACTTGGAAAAATAATTACTAAGCATGCAAGCCATTCAGCCAGTGCTGTATAGATTCGAGGAATATTTGGAAACTCGCCAATCATGTTAATTCATCTCCTATGTAATCCGTTAATGCTTCCATAAACGCTTTTCTTCTTGGGCGACTGATTTGCAGCTTGTGTCCTCCTACATCTACCACATTTTTTTCTACCCCGCGAACATACTTTAAATTAACAATGTAGCCATTATTACTACGGAAAAACCCTTGATTTTCTAGTTTTTGTTCCATATTTTTCATGGTATCAATTGTAATGACAACCTCATCCTTCAAATTCAAGTACAGATAATGTCCCTGACTTTCAATATAGTAGATGTTATCAATGTTTACTCGACGCATCTCATTGCTGCTTTTTACAGAAAGGAAGATTTCTTCTTTTCCCTCCAGCTTTTTTAGTATCCGTTTAAAATGTTCTTGAAAGTTAAAGACCGTTAACGGTTTCAACAAAAAATCAGAAGCACTCACAGAATAGCCTCGAATCGCATGCTGCACAAAGTTGGTAATAAAGACAATCAGTACATCTTGATCTTGCTTACGTAGTTTTTCAGCAGCAGTCATGCCATCCATAATTGCCATTTCAATATCCAAGTATACAATGTCATATCCTTTATTGTAGTGTTCAATTAATTCAATACCATCTGAAAATTCGTCAATCTCAATTAATAGATGATCTTTTTTCGCTTGGGTTTCAATCATTCGTCTAAGTTTAGAGCGATCTTGATGACTATCCTCTACAAGAGCAATTTTCATTGTATACTGCCTCCCTCAATTTTTTGTATCTATTTTGCTAGTCTACAGCATTTCAAAGAAAGTTTGTCTAAAAAAAGAATTTTTTCATTTTTTGACTAAAAAGACTGCAGGTGCAATTTCCTTGCACCCACAGCCCCATAGTAAAACAGTTGTTTTCTATTCACAACTTATTTGTTTAGATGTCATACTTTTGCTTTTCTTCTGTATAAAACAATCGCTACTACTTGTAAGCCAATTAAGACAATAGCCACAGCTACGTCAACTGAAAGTACAAGCTTCATCCAGCCAAGTAAATGCCATCCTGGTTCATAATCATAATACGCATTGCTGTTTGCAACCGTATATAAAATATTGTGTGATGCAGTACGCATACTTGAAACTGCTGTAGCACTCGTCATGTCATCTAATGAAGCACCACTTTCACCAGTTGTTGAAAGCATGATGTCATTTCCAGAACGAATGGCTTTATCAGCATCCATATAGCCATATCCGCCGAAGTAGTCTGTTAAGACCATTCCACGAAATCCCCATTCATCACGTAACACATTGTTTAATAACTCTTCAGAACCACCAGACCATTTCGTGCCAATATAGTTAAATGAAGACATCACTGCAGTTGCTCCACCATCTTTTACTGCCATTTCAAATGGTTTCAAGTAGATTTGACGCATCGCTTGTTCTGTTGACCAAGTTAAAAGCAACTCTGTTCGGTTTACTTCTTGATCATTTAACGCAAAGTGTTTCATGTAGCTGTATACACCCTTTTCAGCAGCTCCGCTAATTTCGTTAGCTGCCATCACACCTGATAATACGCCATCTTCAGAATAGTATTCAAAGTTTCGTCCAGCAAAAGCATTTCGATGAATATTCATTGCTGGTCCGTACCACCCAGCAATTCCTAACTCAGAAGCTTCATCACCAATTGCTTGACCACGTTCCAACGCTAGTTCATCATTCCAAGTAGCAGCAATCATTACTGCACCAGGGAACGCTGCACCATGTCGTTCTGGTGTAAAGAAACTGCTGAATCCTGCTGGTCCATCTGAATCATAGGTAATCAATTTATCGATTGAACGTAAAGGAACCGTTTGGTAACCGCCATAAGCAATCAATTTATTCATTTCTTTTGGAGTTAATTGATCTAACAGTTTATCCCACATAGGATCATCATATTCTTTTCCTGCTAATTCATTTAGTTTCACGCCATTATTTGCACCAGTTGTTGGCATTTTTGCGTCTTTGTCTTCAGAAATTTTATACGTCTTATCGTTTGATATTTGACTTGCATATTCTTCACTGATATCGAAATTCGTTGGTTTTGCTGTTGCTTCTTCATAGTTTGCAAACTTGTCTTTACGGCTTAGGTAAGTGACGTCTCCTTCAGTAAAGTCAGCAAATTGGTTTGTTGCTGTTACCTTATCTGTTGCTCGCTTATTGCCTTCATCATAAACTACTGTATCATCTACTGTATATGTCTTTTTATCTAATGTCGTATGTGAATCAGCCATAATTTTGATTTCATAATCGCCTTTTTCTAAGATATATGAACCAGAAACTGCTGTATCATAAGACGCCATGTCTTCTTCATTAAAGGCGATTGTCACTGTTTCAGATTCGCCAGGCTCAATGATGTCAGTCTTATCAAATGAAACTAAATCAACTGCTGATTTTTCAATCCCGCCATTTGTATAAGGGGCAGAATAGTAAACTTCCACGACATCTTTTCCGGCTACATCTCCAGTGTTCTTAACAGTTACATCAAAACTAATGCCGCCATCGTCACCTTTTTTAATTGCACCCATCTTTTGTTCAAAGGTGGTATAACTTAACCCATGACCAAATGGATATTGAACTGCTTCTTGGTACCCTTTTTCGTCTTCTAAATAGTAGGTTTCATAGAAGCGATAGCCTACATAAATACTTTCACTGTAATTTACGAAAGTATAATCTTTTTCATTCTTGTATTTGAAATCACCAAAGTTGTTCCAGGTTGGTGTTGTTTTCAAATCGTACACATACGTGTCTACTGTTTTTCCTGATGGATTCACGGAACCATTTAAAATTTTTCCTAAAGAGTTAAATCCAGTTTGTCCAGGTCCAGCCATCCAGATTGCCGCTTTAATTGAGTCATTTTCATCAAGCCAGCCTAATTCCATTGGGTTTGCTGTGTTTACAACAACAATTACGTTATCAAAGTTTTCTGTCACCATTTTAACCATATCTTTTTCTGTTTTTGATAAAGATAAATAATGGTCTCCCTCATCAAAATCACCTTTATTTCCATCATAGGTAACTTTTGACATGTCTGTTGGTAAATCAGCTCCCTCACCACCAAGACGAGAAATAACTACCATTGCTACATCAGAAAAATCCTTTGCGCCATCCATTAATTTACTATCATATTTATCTACAGTTGGTTCTGGTAATGTCCAATCTTGTGCCCACATACCAACCTCTGGACGTACGGTACTATATTCTTTGTAGAAATCAACTAGGTCTGCGTTCACTTCAAAACCAGCATTTTCTAGTCCAGTTAATAAATCAACACTGCTTGACGTATCAACATTTCCTGACCCTGTTCCGCCATATAAAGGATTCGTTGATGCCCAACCAAAGACATTTAGTTTGTTTTCTTTTGCTGCTAAAGGTAAAATTCCATCCGTATTTTTTAATAGGACTGTTCCTTCATCTGCAATTTTTTCAACTAATTCGGTTGATTTATCTAAAGTTTTCTTACTTACAGAAGTTGCATCTGCATATTTTAAGTTAAAAATATTTGCCATTGGCCCAAATAAAATAACATTTATCGTCAATGTAAGAGCAACCAGCAATGCAATGATTGACTCAAACTTTGCTAAAAATCGAATTTTTTTGTCTTTTTTACGTACAAACACTAATATACCAATAACGATTACCAATAAAATTGCAAACGGAATAAAGTAAGGCAACACTTTTTGAATGGTTGCATACACGTCATCCATGTTTAAGACGCCATCTTGACTTAATTTATTTAAACCAAAATATCCTCCACCTGCGATAATAAGAACAATAATTGCTCCAATCAATAAACCTCTATACTTTTTCATATCCACATTCCTTCCAAAATAATTTTACCCGTTTTACTAACACTACGGAAGATTATTTTTTGTGTTTTCTTCCTTTCTTCTATTTATCAGAAAAAAGAAATAACGCTTTCAAAAACTACCAATAGACTGTTGTTTATCTGCAGAATAAACGATGCTTCTAAGGTTTTTCTTTCATAGCTCATCTTTATGAAAGCGCCCTTTTTGCATATTCGTATTATAGCACCCGTTAATTTTTCTTTAGCGCTTTCTTCATATCCTGTCACTTTTTTTACACATTCTGTCATTTCTCTAGGATTACTTCTTACTACTAAAAATCAAGAAACTCGGCTTTCTATCTTGCTTTGTCTTCATTTAATTCTTAGCCTTGCATATGCTCCTTTTTTATTTTTGCTGATCCATATAGCGGTTTGTCCATGCAAAAAAACAGCTAGTAACCTGTACTAACTGTTTTTTTGAGGTGAGTAATACATAATTAATTATGTTATACCTCGCCTTCATGAAATTTTGATAAAGGTTGGGAAGAAAAGGAACTCTTCTTTTTCCTCCCTCATTGATGCATACGGAGGAAATTTACGTTTTATTTATTTTTCTCATACATAGATTTTGCGGCTTTCACGATATGGTTGACGGTAAACTGAAACTCTTCAAGTAATTCACTTGCTGGAGAAGATTTTCCATAGCTATCTATCCCTAGAGATTCTCCAAAATTTCCGACATATTTGCTCCAACCAATTGTAGAGCCCAATTCTATTGACAATCTATTTGGACACTCACTAGGTAGAACCTTTTCTTTATATTCTTCATTCTGCTGGTCGAACAATTCCCAACTTGGCAAAGAAACGACATTCACTTTAAATTGTTTAGATAATTCTTTTTTTGCTTCTACTGCCATAGAAACTTCCGAACCTGTCGCAATTAACAGAATATCTGGAATTGGACTGTCTTCTGAAAGAATGTATCCTCCTCTTTGAGCACCTTCTTTATCCACCTCTTTTAAAACAGGAACCTCGTGTCTTCCTAACGCCAAAAGATAGGGTTGGTTTTTTGACTCCATTGCTAACTTCCAGCCAATGATTGTTTCATTCGCATCTGCTGGACGATATACAACTAAATTAGGCATCGCTCGTAAAGAAATTAAATGCTCAATAGGTTGATGTGTTGGTCCATCTTGACCCACTTGTATACTATCGTGAGTCATGACAAATGTAACAGGAACGCCCATTAAAGCCGCATGGCGGATTGCTGAACGCATATAGTCAGAAAATACTAGAAATGTTCCGCAATACCCTTTTAATCCGCCGTGTAAGGTCAGTCCATTTTCAATTGAAGCCATCGCAAATTCACGTACACCAAAGTGGATATTTGGTCCCTTGTAATTCCCATTCTCCATAAAAGGCTGCCCGTTTATCGTTGTTTTATTTGATGATGCCAAGTCCGCTGATCCGCCTACTAAAATAGGTAATTCTTCATAGATTCGATTAAGCATTTTCCCAGAGGCTGTTCTTGTAGCCATCGTTTCTTCTGTGAAAGGAGTTAATGCTGTCTCAGAAAGAATACACTTTTCATCAATCATCTTTTTAAATTCTTCATACAAGGCAGGATATTCTTTTGCATAGCGTTCAATAAGTAACTGCCAATTTTCTTCGTCTACTTCACCTTTACGAAGCACTTCTGAAAAATCCTCTACGACCTCTTCTGGAACAAAAAATTCATCATGAGACCAGCCTATTGTTTCTTTAATATACGCCGCTTCAGTCTTACCGACAGGATTGCTGTGAATTTTTTCTGTTCCTTGTAAATGAGAACCAAATCCAATAATATTTTTCACTTCAATTAACGTAGGTTGCGTTTTCTCTTGCTTTGCTTGCTCAATTGCCTGAGCAATTTCTTGTAAATCATTGCCATCTTTTACATAAAGTGTCTGCCAGCCCATTGCTTGAAATTTTTCTTGTATATTTTCTCTTGACGAAAGGGTTAATGGCCCGTCTGATGTAACATCATTTGAATCATAAAGAACAATCAGTTTTCCTAACCCTAAATTTCCGGCAATTGCGGCTGATTCTAAAGCCACTCCTTCTTCTAAATCCCCATCACCACAAATTGTATACGTATAATGATCCACTACTGGATAGTCCTGTTTATTAAAACGAGCACGCAAATGGGCTTCAGCTATTGCTAGTCCTACAGTCATAGAAAACCCTTGCCCTAAAGGACCCGTAGTCGCTTCTACTCCTGGGGTATGAAAAACCTCAGGATGTCCAGGTGTGCGACTATCGTGTTTTCTAAACGCTTTTAAATCTTCCATTGTTACGTCGTATCCACTTAAATGGAGTAATATATATAACAAGATTGACCCGTGACCTGAGGTTAATACAAATCTATCTCGATTAAACCATTTAGGATTTTTTGGGTTATGTTTCATCTGATTTCTAAATAATTCATACCCCATAGGTGCTGCACCTAAAGGCATCCCCATATGCCCATGATTTGCATTTTCTACACTATCAACAACTAAACTACGAATAGCTGCTACTGAGCTGCTTGTTTCCTTCATTTAAATTCCTCCATTTTTTGTAATTAAAATAGTCCTTTTATAAATTCTCCAACATAGTAAATAAGTAAGCCCACAACATTAAAATCTGTTTCAGGAAATGAGGTCCCTGTCAAACCAATATTCTCCATGATTGGGTAAATAAGAGCCGGACCTACCGCAATTAAAATCCCAACAACAAATGAACCTGCGATACACCCTTTCCATCCACCTGTAGCATTTCCAAATACACCGGCTGTCGCGCCAATGAAAAAGTAAGGAACGGCGACAGGAATAATGACTATACTACCAAGCATTCCCATAATTACCATGCAAACTAATCCACCTATATAGGCAGATAAAAATCCAATAACAGTAGCAGTCGGTGCAAAAGGAAACACCACTGGACAATCTAACGCTGGTTTTGCATTAGGAATTAATTTTTCTGATATTCCAACGAAAGCGTTCACAATTTCTCCAAGGAAAAGTCGAACTCCTGTAATAATTACATATAATGCGGCAGCAAAACTTAACCCTTGAAATAATGGATAGACTAGCCAGTTCACACCTCCAGATAAAGTTTCTACTGATGTTTTTCCAGCAGCAATGGCAGCGATGTAAAAAAAGATGATCATTGTGATTGATACGCCTACTACATAGTCCTTAAACATCGTTAGCCATTTAGGTAATTTCAAATTTTCCGTACTATTTTCCGGAGTGCCAACTTTTGAACCAATCCAACCTGACAACGCATAGCCAATCGTTACATAATGACCCATCGCAAGTTCATCATCACCCGTTACTTTTCTCATATACGGCTGTGCAATAGCAGGAAATAGTGCGGCACAAAAGCCTAGAATAATACCGCCAAAAATAATTATTATTGTATTACTTAGTCCTAATGCTTTAAACATAATTGTCAAAAGTGCAGCTAAATACAAGTTATGCTGTCCTGTTAAAAAGATATACTTTAAAGGTGTAAACTTAGCTACTAATAAATTACAAACAAATCCAATTAGCATAACTAAAGAAACGGTTGTCCCAAATTGTTGTTGCGCCAACGCAGTTACTGCCTCTGCCAGCGGGAGAACGCCCTTTAAACCAAAACCATCTGCAAATAATTTTTGAAAGCTATCCAGTGCGGTTACCGCAGCAGCTGATCCTACACCAAAAACTAAAAATCCAACAATCGTCTTCAAGGTGCCCGATATAATTTTATCCACTGATTCTTTTTGCAATATGAGCCCTGTTAATGCAATGACGCCCACTAATATAGGCGCAGATGCTAATAAGTCAAACACGATAATTTTTAAAATTTCCATTGTTTCACTCCTTACTCCTCGTTGTACTCAGCAAAAAACTGTTTTAATTTCTCCTCAATCTCCTGTTTGTCCATCAAATTTTTTATACCAATAACATAGGGAACCTGACCACGAATTTCATCTGCTACATCCGCCATTGTAATGACTAAATCGCCCTTGAAACTCTTTACATCATCCAAGGTGCTGTGCTGTATATCCAAGGGAAATTTATTGGCTCGCACAACCTGATTTACTTTGATTTTTAACATCATACTTGAACCCATTCCTGTTCTACACGCAATTAATGCTTGCTTCATCCTTTATAACACTCCCTTTCATATTTTTTTATATAGTCAATAATTTCTCTTGGATGCCTAGCTTGTTTCAATGTTTTATAAAATGTTGGCTGATCCAATAACTCCGCTAGTTCTGCCATCGCAGTAATATGTGTTTGATTGTCAAGTGCGCTCAAACCAAATATATACATAACAGGATCGTTTTCTTTATTTCCAAATGTAATGGGTGTCTTCAACGTGGAAATACTTATTGCTATTTCTTTTGCACCTGCTTCAGGTCTTGCATGAGGCAAAGCAACATGCCTTGTTATCACAATGTAAGGCCCACTTTCTTTTGCAGTTTTAATCATGTCATCAATATAGTGAGGACTAACTTTATCATGATCTACTAACGGCTGAGTAGCCTTTCTTACGGCGTCCTCCCAGTTCACCGCTTCAATATTTAGTTTAATTAATGATTCAGAAGTTATTTCACTTAACAATGGATAGCTCATTCCTTCCTCTCCGACAATTTTAGAAAGATGTTTTTCTTTTTGATACAATTCATTTTTTATCAATCTATATTGATTTGAAGTAACATGTTTTTTTACGGTTAGCATTACTTTTTTTAGTGTTGGATCAGCTAACTCCTCCTCATTTAACAAATCATATACTTTTGAAATAACTTGATACTTTTCCTTTGCATTCATAATTGGACTTAAAATCAAAAATGGTTTGTTCAGTGTCAGCAATCTTGATGAGACAGAGGTTGAAAAAACAATCTGAATATCTTTCGTACAAATATTTTTTTGGTAATCCTGCAATAAAAACTCCATATCTGGAAATAATTCTTCTAGTTCCCTTTTTACGATAATTGATGTTCCAACCCCACTTGGACAAATAATTAATCCTTTTTTTCTGCACACTCGCTGCTCTTTTTGTTTATACATTGATGCTGCAAAATGGACGGTTAGATAGGCAATCTCATCTTCTGGTATCTCATGGGTAAAAACTGAATGTAGTGGCTGTAATGCCTCTTCTACCAAAGAATACATTTTGGCATATTCTTCCTTAATCTTGTCTTTTAGCGGATTAATGATAGGGAGCTGGTATAGCAAACGATAATAAGCAGGTCGTAAATGCTCATACAGTCTTTTTGCAATTGTTTGCCGTTCCATAAATTTAACGCCCGCTAAAGATTCAAAACGGTGAATTAATCGATGAACCAATTGGTTAATCATTGGCTGATCACGAGTATTTTCATCCGCATTTCCTGTAGATAATCCCAACATCCATGTGTAAATATACGTTATATTCTTTTTATTTTTGATGCCTTTCTGCTCGGACAAATAGCAACTAAATAGATATTCCTTTGACTCATAATCAATCGTTTCCATCTGTTTTCCATTATTAATTGACATTTTTAAGAATCGTTCAGATAGCAAGTGAAAACAATAGATAAACTCTTTTCGTTTATTTTCAACAAACTGAATCGCAAAATTACTGATTCCATCTGCAATTATTTTCTCTGATTCAGCCAATGTCTGCTTCGTTTCCCACTGAATATACTCTTGAATAAGCATTTCTCCATTATCCTCATACAGACAGTGGATGACGCTCTGCATAAGTTGTGATCGGATAGCTAACTCATTTCCTGTAACGTAATACCCTTTTTCCCGAGAGTAACGGATTTGAAATTTTTTTGTGCCACATTCTTTTCTAAGCTCTTTGACATCATTTAAAACCGTTGATTTACTCGCACGAACCATGTATACAAATTCATCTAAGGACAAGTAATCAAATGAACAAACAAGTTTCAACAAGATGAATAATTTTCTACCAGATTTATCTAAGTAACTATCTCGTCTTTTTTCTAAACTGATTAGATACTCTTGAAGAAAGCGTTCATCTTTTTTATTAATTAAGACCTCCTTATCATCTAAGACAATCTCCGTTTGTGCCTGATTTAATACATAATTATTTATCTTCTGTATTGAATAGGAAAACTGTCGATAGCTAAGATTGTATTTTTCTCTAATTCTACAAATATCTCTTTCTTTTCTGAAAACTAAATCATGAAGAATCGTAATACTTCTTTCATCAATCATGTCCTCAACTCCTAAGTAAATAGTAAAGTTGAACTTACTACAATTCAAATCCATTTGATAGCAACTTTTGTAAAATCGCTTACAAAAAATAATTTAATCAGCCACTATTTGTTATCTATCCCCCTCTTGTGAACTCATTTTTCTGCTATTGTTTAGTCTGTTGTGTCAGGTATCCTTCTCGTAGGTTTTAAGTGCAGACCAAATAACCTAGACAACGGTCTGAACCTTTTATCTGGGTTATCGGTATATTACGATTTTGTGTATAGAAATGTTTGTTTCCCCACGCAGTAAAACAAGTAAAATAGAAACTTCTTTTATGTTTCGAATAATGAAAAAAACCTTTTGCACTAACATTTGCAAAAGGTTTATTGGTATTCTTTTACCCTTCCACTGATACAGGGACAAATTCAAATTTTGTTACATCGACTAAGCCTAAATCTGTTATTTTCAAATTAGGAATAACCGCTAAAGACATAAAGCCAAGCGTCATGATTGGATCAACATCAAGGGCGATGCCTAATACATTATGGGCAATGTCATTGACTGCTTCTTGTTGTGCCACCACTTCTTCTCCTGTTAAATCGCTCATCAGTCCGCCAACAGGTAGCGCCATACTGCCCAACACTTTTCCATCTGCTACTAGAACTACCCCACCATCTTGCTCTTTAAGCTGTTCAATGGCAAATGCCATATCAGCATCGTTTGTTCCTGTAACAATGAGATTGTGAGAATCATGGGCAATAGAAATACCAATTGCTCCTTTTTTGATGCCATAATCTTTTAACAGTCCTACAAAGACATTTCCCGTATTGTGATGACGTTCCACGACCGCCACTTTTGCAACTGGTTGTGTTTCATCATAGAGATAGTTTCCTTTTTCATCTCTTGTGACATCGACAATGGCTTCATTTGTTAAGGCTTCTGTTTGAATAACCCCAATAGCGCGTGCTTTATCAGATGTAAGTGGTAAAACTAACTTGTCTACAGAAAAATCACCAATGTGCACACTTGATTGAACTGAATCCATTGCAGCTCTCGTAAACGGTACCGTATACTTTCCATTTTCTGCAACGAGATTTCCATCGATGTAGGTATCCTCTACGACAAAATTTGATAAATCAGAGAAGATGATTAAATCCGCTTTTAATCCTGGGGCAACTGCGCCACGGTCAAATAGCTGACAACATTCTGCGGTAAAGATTGTCCCCATCTGGATAGCTTGAATCGGATCAACGCCTTCTTCAATACAAATTCGCACACTATTATCCAAGTGCCCTTTTTCTAAAATGGTTTTTGCTTGAACATCATCGCCACATAACACACAACGTCGTGCGTTTTGCGTTGTCACTCCTTTTAAAAGTGCACGTAAATTTTGAGTCACAGAGCCTTCTCGTAAAAAGACATACATCCCGCGAGAGAGGCGATCCTGTAATTCTTCCACAGTTGAACATTCATGGTCATTTTCCACGCCAGCTGCAACATAGGCATTCAATTCTTTCCCATAAACCATCGGGCTGTGACCATCAATTCGTTTATTCAAGTTTTTTGCTACTAACAGCTTATCAATTACTGATTCTTGTGCATGAATCACCCCGGGGAAATCCATGAATTCAGCAAGACCCTCTGCTTTTCCCTCTTTTAAAGGAGCTTCCATATCTGCTGCAGTTAAAATAGCTCCTGCGTTTTCCATATTCGTTGCAGGTACACAAGAAGGGAGCATATATTGAATATCCAATGCAGTATGCTTGGCTGCTTCAATCATATAATCCAATCCTTTTAATCCCGCAACATTTACGATTTCATGCGGATCAGCCATTACAGTCGTTGTCCCATGAGGAACTAGGAGACGACCAAATTCTTCAGGTGTGACATATGACGACTCCACATGAATATGTGGATCAATGAATCCAGGAGCAATATATTTGCCTTTTAAATCACGAATTTCTTTTCCTTCATATTCATCACCGATACCAGCAATTTTTCCATCTACAATGGCCACATCGCCCTGCATAGTCGTTCCTTGATACACATCAATAATGACGCCGTTTTTCAGCACAAGGTCTGCAGGTTTTCTTCCAGCAGCTACATCAATAAGCTTCGTTAAGTCTTGTTTATTCATTTTCTTTGTCACAGCTCCTCTATAAATTTAGTCTTCAATTAATTCAGTAATTGGATCAAAAATTTCTAAAGTAACACAGTCTACATTTCCAACATCTGTAATCGCTAAATCTGGAATTGCGGTGATTGGCAGGAAGCTCATATAAAACATTGGATCAGGAACACTGCTACCTAACACAGCAATTTCTTTATGCATCTGAGCTTCGGCTGCAACCAACACTTCAGGATCTTCGTCTGTTACAATCCCGCCAATTGGTAATTTCAATAAGCTTGTCACTTTACCGTCCGCCACAATCACTTGTCCGCCGCCACATTCAATTAATGTGTTGATGGCTAGTGACATATCTTCTGAGTTTGTACCCATTACAATCAGATTATTATCATCTGGTGCAGAAGAAGACGCCATCGCTCCGCGTTTCATTCCCCAGCCAGCAACAAACCCAAGCGCCTTGTTGCCATTTTTTCCAAAACGTTCTAATACAGAAACCATTGCCACATCTTTTTCAACATCTAAAACAACTTTTCCATCCTTCACATCAAGCGTTACAAATTTTTCTTTACGGACAAAGGCCCCGTGACTTTCAATCGCACGAATTTTTGCTGTTCCGTTTTGAATTCCAACTTTATATTCAAAAGTTTCAGGAGTAGTCATCTCGCATTTTAGTTTTGAAGCAAGAAGAGGTGTGCGTTCAACGGCTGGTAAGTCCACGACCATTTTGTTATTCTTGGCTACTACTTCGCCTTTACTAATAACTGTATCAATGTTGAATTCTTCTAATGAATCAACAAATAAAATGTCTGCAAATCTACCAGGTGCAATTGACCCAACTTGGTCATCAATACGGTAGGCTTCTGCACTATTGATTGTTGCCATTTGGATAGCTGTCATTGGCGCAACACCAGCTTCAATTGCCAAACGAACCACGTTGTCCACATGACCATGTGTTAAAATATCTGTCGCATGAACATCGTCCGTACAAAAACTTGTGCGGCGTGCAATTGCCGAATTTACTTCGGTAACCGCACGGATATTTTCTTTTAAGAAATGCGTAACAGAAGATTCACGAATCAAAATATGCATCCCATTACGTGCTTTTTCAACAATTTCTTCATGGTCATAGCTCTCGTGATCCAAGCGGATACCTGCTGATAAATACTCATTCAAGTGTTTTCCACGAGCCATAGGAGCACAGCCAAAAATTGGTAAATGGTTATTGTGAGCAATAGCTAATGTCTCCATTGTATCTTCATCAAGTGTTTGAACAGCTTCACGAACTGTTTCCCACACACCAAAACACTCTGGCCAAGATTGTACTTCTTTTTGAACTTCTGGTGTAATGTTGTATGCAATAGTTGATTGAGGAATCGTATAAGGAGTTTTATACGGTGCGCCCCAATACACTCTTAATGGCAGATTTTCGATTTCTTTAAAGACTTCTTTTAATCCATCCATACCAACGACTGAGATATACTCATCTAATCCTGAGATGACACTGGTTGTTCCGTAAGGTGTCACTGCTTTTGAAAAACTTGTCATACTCATTTTGCTGCATTCAACATGGATATGTCCGTCAATTAAACCAGGAACTAGATATTTCCCTTGGGCATCAACAATGGTTGTTTCTTCTCCGCCATAACCTTCTACATTGCCAACCGTTACAATTTTCCCTTTATAAATAGCAACATCTGCTGGATAAACTTCATTTGTCATCACATTTACCAGCTGTCCATTTTTGATAATTGTATCAGAAGGAATTTTTGCACCTCCGGCTTTAATATACTCTTTTAATAACTCTGCTGTCATTTTCATTTTATGTGCTCCTTTTCGTTAATTTACTGTATTTAAGATATAAAGTAGTAGAACAAATACAAAGAATAGTGCGTACATCACGGGATGAACTTTTTTAGCTTTTCCTGAAGCGACCATTAAGAGTGGATAAGTCAAAAAGCCAAATGCAATCCCATAAGAAATGTTATAAGTCAACGGCATACCGACAACGATTAAAAAGGCTGGAACGGCAATTTCAAATTTTTGCCAATTAATCCCTTTTAACGGCTCAGCCATTAAAATGCCCACAACAATCAAGACAGGGGCGGTTACGTGTGAAGTTACCACTGCAAGTAGTGGTGAGAAAAACATGCTTAAGAAGAAAAATCCTGCCACAACCAACGCTGTTAATCCTGTTCGTCCGCCTAACGCAATTCCTGCTGAAGATTCTACATAAGCGGCTGTTGGTGTTGTCCCCATCACTGAACCTGCAAGCATTGAACCTGAATCTGCGGCAAGTGCTCGACCCACTCGAGGCATTTTATTATCTTTCATAAAACCTGCCTGCTCTGCTAAGCCAATTAGGGTTCCTGCTGTATTGAAAAATGCAACTAATAAGAAAAGCAACACCACTGCCCACATTTGAAAATTATTGATTTCTCCCAAATGTTTTAAGCCCATACCAAACGTCGGCTTTAAACTTGGAACAGAAGACACGATTTGTGTTGGCAATGGAATAATTTGAGTGACCAACCCAAGAATTGTGCTTGCCACCAATCCGATAAAAATAGCACCTGGTACTTTTTTTGCAATTAGTAGAATAATCACAAAAAAGCCAAAAATAGTTAACCAAGTTTCTCCGCTAGCAAATGAGCCAATCGTAACCAATGTAGAATCGTCTTTTACGATGAGTCCTCCGCCTTGTAATCCTACAAAAGCAATAAAAATCCCAATCCCAGCTGACATCGCAAGCTTTAAATCATGTGGAATAGCGTCAATAACAATCTCACGTATTTTCATAAATGAAATAATGATAAAAAGAATCGATGCAACCATTACACCTGCCATCGCTGTTTCCCAAGGTACTCCCATAGCAATGACCACGGAATATGTAAAGAAGGCATTATCACCAAGTCCCGGTGCGATTGCAATTGGGTAGTTCGCCAGAAAGGCCATCAGAAGACAACCAATAATGGCAGAAAGAGCGGTCGCAGTGAATACCGCACCTTTGTCCATCCCTGCAGCACCTAAAATATCTGGATTGACAAATAAAATATATGACATAGAAATAAATGTCGTTAATCCCGCAAGAAACTCTGTACGAATCGTCGTTCCTGATTCTTTTAAGTGAAATATTTTTTCAAATACACCCGTTTTCCCCATAGCTCGTTCTTCTTCCAACAAATAAACTCCTCCTAATAAACGCAATGAACAGAAAATAAGGAACATTTTCTTAAAACCGAACAAAATCATTCCTTTTTTATCTATTATCAAAATTAATTTCTAACAATTCGAATTATAACCTTTAATCAAAAAGAAAACAATATAGGTAAAAATAAGTTTTAATGTTCGTGTTTATCTGATTATCCATTGAAATCAAGTAATTCTTATCCATTTCTTTCATAATGTTATATTTAGAATGAGAAAATAAGTTTTTTCTCATTTTTCTATCAAATAAATGAAAACGGATAAAACCCGAACGTTATTTCAAAAAAAGAAAAACGTTCGGGTTTTAATAAAAAAAGAGAGTGAGACATAACTATTTAAGTTATATCTCACTCTCGTAAAATCTTAATAAACGGCGGGAACAGAAGTAACTCCTTCGAAAATAAGCTGAAATTCCCAAAGATTTGAGGAACAATCTTCGTGAATTCCTTCTTATTTCTTGGATCTGAACACTTCTGTCCCGTCCTCTTCCTATAAACTACTTTACATTTCTATTTTTGGTTCAGGTTGGATAGGGTCTGGATCGAGTTTCTTTACCCCAATGCCAGTAAAGGCACTTACTAGTGAAAATACAGGAGATAAGAGGCTGAAGAATACAAATGGCAGGTACGTTAACGTAGGGATGCCAAAGGTGCTGGCAACAAAACTTCCAGCAATTCCCCATGGAATTAGGTAGTTGATAACTGTTCCCCCATCTTCCAGCGTTCTTCCTAATACCACTGGATCAAGATTGGCTTTTTTGTACACCTCTTTAAACGCATTTCCTGGAAGAATCACGGATAAAAATTGTTCGCCAATAAATATATTTACACCGATACTAGTGAATAAAGTGGTTGAAATTAACCGTGCTGGAGAAGTTAATTTTTTTGCCACAACCTCCATCACCGTAGAGACCAAGCCTGTTTCCATTAATAACCCGCCAAGTGATAAGGTTAAGATAATTAAGGAAACCGTTGGCATCATACTTTCAATTCCTCCACGTGAAAGAAGTAAATCTATTTCTTGATTTCCCGTAGTAGAAACAAATCCAGATTCAATCACCGCACCTAAGCTTGTAATTTTCGTTCCCGGATTCTGGATAAAAATCATCACAACGGCAACCCCAATATTCAATAAGATTGTCAAAATGGCAGGAATTTTTCTCCATGCACAGATGAACATTAAAGCAATCGGGATAAACGACCAAATTGAGATAGAAAAATTAGCTTCAAGCACTTGGATGACTTCATCAATTTTCGATAAGCTAACTACCTGATTATTCACTCCTAATAAAGCAAACAAGCCCAGTGATACAACAAATGCTGGAATAGTAGACCACATCAAATTCTTGATATGTCTGAATAAATCAGCTTCAACAATGGCCGCAGATAAATTGGTTGATTCAGACAATGGAGACATTTTATCTCCAAACACCGCACCAGATACAATGGCTCCCACGACTAGTGCGGGATTTAACCCTAGCGTTGTTCCAATCCCAAAAAACGCAATACCAATTGTAGACATTACAGTAAAGGCACTTCCAACCGCACTTCCGACAATCGCACAAACAACAAATACAGAGGGGACAAACCATTTCACACTGATAATTTTAAATCCGACAACCATTAGTGTAGGGATGATTCCTGCTTGAATCCAGACAGCAATTAATGAACCAACTAAGATAAAAATAAAGATTGGAATGATTCCCGGTTTAATCCCTTCAATAATTCCCTCATGAATCATGTCAAAGGGCATACGTCTAATTGCCATGTAGCTCATCACGATTCCTATAGCAAGCAAGATAGAGATATTCGGTGATATTTTAAATCCAATAACTCCAATGGCAATCGTTGCTACCACGATAATTAACATAATACTAGCTTCCAATAGGCTAGGCTGTTTTACTTTTTTCATTTTTCAATTCCTCACAATCAATTCATATTTCGTAACTTCCTTCGTTGATTGTTGGAACGATATCGGATAATTCCCCCACAGTTCATGCTGCTCGTCCTCTCTTGGTTAACGAAAAAAATTCGCCCTAGCTTTTATAAGCTAAGGGCGAATTTCTCCACGGTACCACCTTAATTTAAAAACAATTTCTTGTTTTTCTTTCACATATTATTTAGTTGTTCATAAAATTTTAGTGTACTTCGTTAAATAGATCTGATCGATTCTCAGCAACCATCGACTTTCTGAACATAGAATCTATTTCCTACTGCGCTAAAAAGTTTTAAAGCTTACAATGAAGAATATAGGGAATTGATTCATTTGTCAATAGTCTTGCTTCATTTTTTTATTTTTTCGTTATTCTATTCATTGAATTTTCCAGAGAAATAGCTCACAAAATAGAATATGAACACCTTCTCATCCTTGTTTAGGCTCTCTTCAAAGGTATAGGATTACTCATTTCGATGTACTCGCTGATTCACAATAGACAGTCTTAATCCAGTTTCGCCCTCTTTCTTCTGTTTTTCATATAAGCTAGTCGATAAAATAGTTCCACCATGCGCTCAATTCTTCTTTTGAAAGGAGTGTGTACTGATTAAACATCGCTAAGTGGTTATTTTTTGCACAGATATGAATCCGAGTATTAGAACTGGAATAACACAGGAGATTACTCAATACATTATTTTCGGATACGGATAACCCCCTCTTTCACTCTATACACTGAAAAAATCCACTATCTCATGTCCCCCTACTTCTGCCTATTCTTTTACATCCAATCTCATCAAAGCTATTTGTATTGAAAATGAACCTGAAATAAATATGAAGTGATTAATTTTGTGTAGAATTATGACAAAAAGAGAGAGGTCGGGACAGAAGTGTTCAGCTCCGAGAAATAAGAAGGAATTCACGAAGATTGTTCCTCAAATCTTTGGGAATTTCAGCTTATTTTCGAAGGAGTTGCTTCTGTTCCCGCCGTTTATTAAGAGTTTACAAAGGTGTGGAATAACTTAATTAGTTATGTCCCACCTTCTCTCGTAAAATCTTAATAAAGATTGAGAATTGAAGGTCTCCACTTCGTTTTCCTCTCAACAACTTCTACGCGTGAAACGTGCTTGAGTTGAAAACTTCGCTAACAAGCCGAACACTTCTGTCCTGACCGCTCATTTTATTTATATTTATCTTCTAACTTACTCATCCACAGCCCTAGCCATGCACCTAGCGCAAATAAGATAATACTCATGATGAGCGTTACACCGTTTGCTCCTGAATAATCTGCAACAGGAGGAATCACGATTAAAAGTGTAGATGCAGAAACAATCCCAATAATAAAGTGGTACACCTGAGAGTGAAACTTCGCTAACAACCACTCCATAAGTTTTGAGAATAATAACATAACAACGATTCCACCTATAGCGATTGGGACAAATACACCGACAATATCAAATGATTTAAAGCCCTTCAGCATAGGATCATACAGTCCTAAAACCAGTAATAAATTGGATGGGCTAAGACCTGGAACCAATACACCCAAAGCAATTAACCCGCCAGCGATTACAAAACCAAAGAAATTTGCTGGAAGCGTTCCTAAAAAATCATCCATGAAGTACAAGAAGAAGAAGCCGATAACCAATGTCGCAACAAACCAAATAGCGTCAATGGGCCGTCTTTCTCGCTTGCTGGTGGATTCCTTTAATAAAGCAGGAAGCGTCCCAATAATCGCTCCGGCAAATCCCCAAAGCACAATAATTTGATAATTTGCTAACAGCCATTCCAGTGGCTTGGATAAAACGCCAATCCCGACAATTCCACCAATTCCAACTGGTAAAAAGAAAAGAAAGTTCTGTTTAAAGTTCTTTGTTAAATGAGCCATAAAGCTCAACATCCGCTCATAGATTCCTAGAATTGCTGCAAGCACCCCACCAGATACTCCTGGCAAAATAAAGCCTAATGCAATGATAACTCCTTTAATAAATCGTGATAAAACACTCTCAGTTTTTTGTTTCTCCATAATGGTCTCCTTAAACATTTGTTTTTGTGAAGATCAGTAGAGTCTAGGGCATAACTCAAAAAGTTATCTTTTGGACTCTTTAAATCTTAATAAAGGCTAGTAAGAAATGGATTTCTCCAACTATATTTTTTCTCATCACTCGCTAGAAATGAGAGCTTTTGATAACAGCTTTTGTTCTCAAGGCAAAATAGTTTGTTTCCACTCAATTGTATCTTTCCCTATTACAACAATACTCTAACTATACTTGAGTCCCCTCATTTTAGAAAGTCCTATTTATAAAAATTTAACTCTTTGTTTTTTGTTGATAGTAGTAAACAGGAATCCCTAGCAGCGTAACGCCGATACCAATAAGCGCCAGAAGAGTCTGCGTCAAAATGGTCGCAATTAAGATAAAGAGTGCCCCCGCAATGCCTACTAGAGGAACAAAAGGATAGAGAGGAACTTTGTATGGACGAATCATATCCGGTTCTCGTTTTCTCAAAATAAAGACTGCTACAAAAATCAATACACTAAATAGCCACATCACAAAAACAAGCATATCTGTCAGTAAATCAAACGTCCCTAACTGCATCATAACCAGCGCAATAACTAACTGAACAATCGCTGCAACGTAAGGCGCCACATATTTTTTTGAAACTTTTCTAAACTGTTTGCTAAACGGCAACTCATTTTCAAGTGCCATTGCGTAAGGCACACGGATGCCCGTCAATGTATAGCCATTCAAGGCACCGTAGACTGATATCAAAATCCCTAATGTAACAATTTTCCCGCCACCTGAGCCAAAAATCACCGTTGAGGCTTCCGAAGCTGCATTTAAATTCCCAGAAATAACTTCGACAGGCAAGCTCTTAAGAAAAACAAAATTAACCAGCGTGTAAATCAGTGTCACAAAGCTCAACCCTAAAATAATTGCTTTAGGTAAATCCTTTTCGGGTCGTTTCATTTCTCCAGCCATTGCGCCCACACCGAGCCAGCCATCATAGGCAAATAAAGTAGCTAGTAGTGCACCACTCAAGCCTTCAAAAAAAGAAACCTCTTTTCCAGCTTCAATTGGAAAGAGAGAAAAACTGACCTCTCCTGTAGTAAAAAGACCCATTAATACAATCACTGCAATAGGAATTAATTTAATTACAAGTGTGGCGGATTGAACGGTGGAAGCGACTTTTGTCCCCAATAGGTTTAATCCTGTTACTGATATAGCTGCGATAATCGCTACAGGCAGTAAATAAGTCGTTGATAGATGAAATAAGTTCACAAACTGTGTACCAAAAATAATCGATAACGCTGCAATATTTGCAGGAAAATAAATGAGGCTTTGTGCCCAGCCTAATAAAAAACTTGGCAATTTTCCATAAGCTACTTCAATATATTTTACTGCGCCACCTGTTTCTGGTATAGCAGTCGCAAGTTCTGCCACGGTTAATCCTGCACAAATTGTCAAAATCCCACCTAATAACCAAGCAAATAGTGTTAAACTTGGCGATTGCGTATGCGAAACAACGGAGGCTGTTTTAAAAAATACTCCTGCACCAATCACTGTCCCCATAACTGTTGACAATGCGCCAAATAAATTAATTTCTTTTTTTAATTTATTTTCCATAACCTCCAACCTTCCTCTGTTTATACATGCTAGTATACCTGTTGATTTACCTGTTTTCCATTTAAATTACAAAGAAAACGTTTCCTTCTCATTTCTAAAGAAATCATCCTTGAGGCTGAGGGAAAATCATCCATTTCCCAGTATACTTCACTTATAATGAAAGGAGTGATTTGATGAAGAGGCTGCAAAAGGAATACCCAAACACCGCCAGTCTGTTAAGCAACTATCGCCGTCAATCAAAACCTGATCAACAAAATACTATCTGGCATTGGGGCGCTTTATTTTTGTTTGCATGTTTAACCGTCGCCTCTCCTATACAACAGCTTTTAATTCTTCTTGTTTTTGTTGGCTTTAGTGCCATTATCAAGGGACCTCTGATGATTCTCTGGGGGGTGCTCTATAGTTTTCTGGTGAGTCTGTTTCCACCATTCGCACTTGCTCTTTCGCTACTGTTCTTCCTGTTGCAGATAGGAGACTTGGCAAAAACATGGCGGGTATTTTTAGTCGGTGGATTTTTCTACCTTTATCCATTAACTACCATGCTTCTTCACCAGTTCGTATTTAACGATCTTCAATGGTTTCTACTCGCCACATTACTCATTGGTTTGACTGTACTTCATTTTCTTTTGAAGTGGCTTTACAAAGAACAAGCCCTTAGTCGTTCTGTCGCCTTGTTCCTATTCAGTCTGCCCTATGATTTTCTGCTGCTCTTATTACCACGTTCCTTTAAAAAGCGACATAATCTTGGGAGAAAGCCCATGGGGTTTTCTTCAGAGATAAAAAAATAAGTACCTTAGAAATATTTTGAAAACGAAACTGCTTTTGTTTTCGACTTTTATTAAACAGAAACAAGCCCAAGACAGCTCTCATTTGCCTTGGGCTTGTTTCTGTTAAAAATTAGCCTGTTTTATGGGATGCTACAATGAAGTCTTACTCTGTAAGCTTTACTTTTTACTTATAGAAAATAACTGCTTAAACCGCCAGCGACAGATGTTTTTTGCTGCGTTTTTCATCAACAGTATCTGATGACCAGTTTTTTCTTTTTGATTACTATACAAATAAGATTCATATTCCTGTGTGAGCTGACTAAACGTCTGATGAAATGCAGGAATTTTTTTCTCAACCTCCGCTGCATATTCCTGCAATGGACGGCTGTCAGAACGGTTCAGCACGACGTTTACCTTTTTCAACAGATAAGGATAAACATGTTTTATTGGGTCTGAGGTAAAGAAGCACATCAATAATACAGTTAGATAAATAGACCATCTGTAGAGCAAAAATCCACCGGTGACAACCAGTAAAAACAAGCCTAAAAACAGCCAGTTAACCGATATAGCGTCACTATCTGTTGTTGGTGTTTCTTTACTAGGTTCAGTTGGCGTTTTGGCCACGGATGAAGTGGTACTTGTCGTTTTGGTCTCACGTTCCGATTCTTGTACCGTTGATTCTTGTGGATGTGAGGAACTTGTGTCTGAATTTACCTTCTCTGGCATTACTCGAAGGGGCTGTGTAAAAGAAGGGGTCGGTTCAAACGGCAGCCAGCCATACCCTTCAAAGTAAACCTCTACCCAAGAATGCGCATCATTATTTCGAATCGTATACTTTCGTTGCTCATTCACTAGGGATTGTTCTCCTGGCGCATAGCCTTTCACCCACCTTGCAGGAACACCCAGTGAGCGAAGCATGACAGCCATCGCTGTAGAAAAATTATCACAATAGCCTACTTTAGAATCAAATAAGAATTGATCCACATAATCCTGTCCTTCTTTTGTAAATACTGCATCAATTTTAGAATAGCGATACTTTCCAGACTCCTTCAAGTAAGTTTCAATGGCGGTCACCTTATCTACACGACTTGTTTTTCCTTCTGCAAGCTTACTTGCCAAACTAACCACTCTTTGCGGTAAATCTGATGGCACTTGTAAATAGGCGGAAGCATCATCTGGTAAATCATCCCCAACAGCACGAAGCTCTTCTACCGTATATGTTGGATTTTTCCAAATCATTTGGTAGTCAGACGCGTTAGAGTAATTTTTTATATTCAATCGTCCAGATTCCGGATTATATTCAAAGCCATTCCCTCCACTTTGAATACTTATCTTCGTTTCTCCGTATGGCAGAGGAATATAAGCGTCGACTTGTTCAAACGCAAGCGATATTTTCTCCTCAGAGTCAAATGCGCCCCTAAACCCTGGAAAAGTAACAAGCATCTCCGTAGCAGAAGGGACATCTACTAACGGAGTATTTTGTTTTTCTGGACTTTCTCTCCAGCCTACACCTGTATAAAAATCTTTGCTGTCAATTCGCCAATAATGCGCCGTTTCCTGAAATGCTTCAAAAACAATTTTAGTATCTTCCAAGATAGGACCGCCCAAAGTTTCATCGTTCTCGCTAAATCCTGTCCTGGCTAGCTGAAGCCCACTTTGCTGAATGTAGCTGTACAAGCCCTTTTCATTTAAAAAATTTCTAAACGAGGTACTTTGTTCCGTAAAGAGACCGCTCAAAAAGCTCGTAGGCAGATAAATCGAAAGTAAGGTTGTCGCTGAAATAAGAAAGATAATTTGCAAAGCGCCTTTAGTTTTAAGCTTCGCTGCTTCTTGCCACCTATTTACATAATAGTTTTGAAAAATCCCAATACCAATAATACATATAACTGGAACAAAAAAATCCTGATTATTATACACCGCAAGCATTAGCAGATAGAGAACCAGCATTCCCATACTTAGCCCAATGCGCTCATACTCAACCAACAGCTCCATCAGCAAGATAGTCACAATTAGTAAGATAAAGATTACTGTCATTGTGTATTGTCCACCCACGCCTCGATTTATAAAGAGCTGTGGAATTTGACCCACTTGACTCATTAGACGTTGAACCCATACCGTAAACTCTCCATCAGTAAATGGATAAAAGAAAAGAAGACTTAGAAAAAAACTAAGCAGATAAAAAAAGAAACGAAAAATTTTTGAGGGAATAATCAAAACCGTCAAACTAATAAAGCCGATGCTGAAATATTTACCCAATTGATTATCTACAGAATAGACAGATAAAAATTGAGTAAAAGCGAGCAGAAATGCAAGGTAAGCGGTACAGGTTAATACAAGCTTAGTTTGTATTCTCTTTTTCATAGGCTCCCTCCCATTCACGAGCAAATTGACTATAGACGACAGTAGAAAACTGCTTCTTTTTTTGCTCAGGTAGAATTTTCTCCACCTCTTCGGTCCATTCAGGTAAAAATAAACAAATGTTGCGGTGATTTCTTTCTGGTATCTCCACCAGAGTCTTTAACGGCTGAATCAGCGCATAGTTTTCCAGCTCATTTTGTTCATTACTTGAGATATTTTCTCCTATTAATAAAAACTCCGCCTGCTGTGGATACATTTTTGAAATAGAGTAAAACAGGCTTAACAACTCTTCAAAGTACTCACTTTCTAATCCATAAAAAATGAAGGTCCATTTAACAGGTTCATATTTTTCATACTCACGAAGAATAAGGCTCTGTTTCCTGCTCGAGGTCTTCCAGTCAATCTGCTTTAACGGATCCCCTTTTTGATAGTCCCGATAGGTTTTAATGGTATAGGAGCTGTCCCCAAAGTAATCTCTCTTCGTGACGTACTCTATGAAAGAAAGACCTGCAGCTGCATAAGGGTGTATTGCTGGTAATACCACCCAATTAACAGAAAGTGTTTCTACCCGTGTCTTCTCGAACCAACCAAATAGGTCACTGCCGATTCGTTCTATCGGCTGTTTGGTTATCCAACCTCTTTTTTTAGGAGACCAGCTAAGAGAGAGAGCTATTGTTTGCCCATGGTAATGGCGAATCGTTTGCTTCTTTTTTTCAAATGGAAGATGAATAGACAATCTGGAGAAAAAAAGAGGAAGTCTGACTGCCCTTTTTATGGTGACAAGTGGTGTAATTGGCTCACCTAAATGGGCAATAAGCGTTTCGGATGTGCTTATCTGTACTCCTCGAAGCGGACTGATTAAAGAAAGAATTTCCATTAGAAGAATGAGTGAAACAAAAAGAAGAACTGCCCATCCTGTTTTATTGGTAAAAGCGAGTGCATAAAAAAATACACCAAGATAAGTAAATACAAGCAGAAAAAAACGCCCAATCATCGTTGTTCTTTTCATCCTCGCTACCTCCTCACAGGAACAGGGACTTCATCTAAAATTTCGTTTAGGATAGTCGTCACTTGGGCAGTGGTTGCTCTAGCGGCTTTCATTTGTATGCGATGAGAAAATACGGCAGGAAAAATTATTTGTAAATCCCTAGGAGTTACAAATAAGCGCCCTTCGGTCATAGCAAATGCTTTTGCACCTCTTATAAAAGCAATGCTACCCCTAGGACTGACTCCTAATGCAACACTTTCATGCATACGACTTGTACGAACCAAATCCAATGCATATTTTGCAACTGCCTCATCAATATAGACCTCCTCTACTTGACGCTTTAATACTTCTAATTCACGAGAATCAATCACCTGATGAATCATTTGTGTGGTTTGTGGCTCACTTTGCATGAGTTTTAGCTCATCAGCAGCAGAAGGATAGCCAATGTTCAGTTTAAACAAGAAGCGGTCTAACTGTGCCTCTGGTAAAGGATACGTTCCCTCGTAGTCTATAGGATTTTGTGTAGCCATAACAAAAAAATTAGCAGATAATGGATACGTCTTCCCATCTATCGTCACTGCGCTTTCAGACATTGCCTCTAATAATGCAGCCTGTGTTCTGGGGGTTGTTCGATTAATCTCGTCTGCTAATAAGATATTCGTAAATATAGGTCCTTTACGAAACTCAAATTGATTCGTTTGACTATTAAAAATGGAAACACCCAAGATGTCGCTTGGCAATAAATCCGGCGTAAATTGTATCCGAGAAAAGGCTCCATGAACCGCTTTGGCAATTGCTTTTACCATCACTGTTTTCCCTACGCCCGGCACATCTTCAAACAAGACATGTCCATCGGCCAAAAGAGCGGCAATTGTCAGCTGAACAACCTCTCGTTTTCCCAAAACAACTTTTTCTACCTCATCAATTAATCCCGTAATTTTCATAAAGCTTTCTCTTTCCAATTTATACGCCTCCTTTTTTTCATCCAATACTAGAACCTGAAAAACTGTCTGTTTTTTTATTATTTTATTTATACACAACTCATTTTCCCAATGAAAAATATGCTTTACTCATCCTAATTTCACATCTTTTTTTGCTGATTTTATTTTACCATGAAAAAGATAGTCAAAACAGATGCACTCACCCTCGAGAACCTTCCATGAAGAACGGTTAGTTAGACAAAAAAGCTGAGCAAACTTTTCAGTTACCGCTCAGCTTTTCATGTAAACTATTTATCACCCTCAGGCAATAATTGATCCATTTGGCATCCCTTTAGGTGCATCGACAAGTTCAAGTTTTCCTTCTGCAGATTCAGCAGAAAGAATCATTCCTTGACTAATTTGCCCACGCATTTTACGTGGTTTTAAGTTGGCAACGATGACTACCTTTTTCCCAATTAGCGCGCTTGGGTCTGGGTAGAATTCTGCCACACCAGATAATATTTGTCGGTCTTGATTGTCTCCAGCATCTAGGCGGAACTGCAGTAATTTATCTGCGCCCTTCACTTTTTGACAATCGATAACCTCTGCTACTTTTAGTTCAATTTTATCGAAGTCTTCATACTTGATTTCTTCTTTTTCAGAAACCAATTCTGTTTCTTCAGGATTCCATTTCACTTGTTCCTCTGGACTCTTTGCACCCTCTGCCATCTTCTTCTTGATATACTCAGCCTCTGTATCTAACTCAAGACGCGGGAAGATTGGTGTTCCTTTTGCCGTCACTTTGGTATCACTAGGAAATTCACCAAAATGTAGTCCTTGAAGACTCATTTCCTCAGGATTTAATCCTAACTGACTAAAGATTTTCGTAGGGGCTTCCGTCATAATCGGTTGTAATAAGATTGCAACGATTCGCAAGCTTTCGGCTAAATGAATCATCACGCTGTCCAGTTCTTTTTTCTTTTCTTCATCTTTGGCAAGAACCCATGGCTCCGTTTCATCAATGTACTTATTAGCACGTGAAACCAGGTTCCATATTTCAGACAAAGCAATACTAAATTCCATTTTATCCATTGCTTCGTGGTATCGTCCAACAACATTTGCCGCAGTTGTGGATAACTCACTATCAAATGGCGTAACTAATGAAGCATATTTAGGGACATACCCGTCACAGTACTTGTTAATCATTGCAATTGTACGATTCAATAAATTCCCTAAATCATTGGCTAAATCGTAGTTCACACGGGCAACAAAGTCCTCTGGAGTGAATACACCATCGCTGCCAAATGGAACGGCACGTAATAAATAGTAACGAAGCGCATCTAATCCATAACGCTCAACAAGCATTTCTGGATAGACAGTATTTCCTTTTGATTTAGACATCTTTCCATCTTTCATCAATAACCAGCCATGACCATAGATTTTCTTTGGTAATGGTAATTCTAATGCCATTAGCATGATTGGCCAGTAAATAGTATGGAAGCGAACAATTTCTTT
Organism: Enterococcus phoeniculicola ATCC BAA-412; assembly: GCF_000407505.1. GTDB lineage: Bacteria > Bacillota > Bacilli > Lactobacillales > Enterococcaceae > Enterococcus_K > Enterococcus_K phoeniculicola. Next base: position 632,588 of record NZ_ASWE01000003.1, on the reverse strand, counting down.
TCCGACCATTTGGACATCTGCAGGCCAATATTTTTTAAAGAGCGTATCATCTTCTGACCCGTAACCTAACGCTGTGATATAGTTTGATAATGCATCAATCCATACATAAACTACATGCTTAGGATCATTTTTTACAGGGATTCCCCAAGTAAATGTTGTTCTTGAAACAGCTAAGTCTTCTAGTCCAGGTTTGATGAAATTATTAATCATTTCATTTTTTCTTGATTCAGGCTGAATAAATTCTGGATGCTCATCATAATAAGCCAACAAGCGATCTGCATACTTACTCATACGGAAGAAATAAGACTCTTCTTTCACCAATTCGACCTCATGACCACTTGGTGCTTTTCCGCCGATGACTTTGCCTTCTTCATCTCTGTATACCTCAGCAAGCTGTGTTTCTGTAAAAAACTCCTCATCAGAAATAGAGTACCAGCCTTCATATTCGCCAAGATAAATATCCCCTTGCTCAAGTAGACGATCAAAGATTTTTTGAACCGCTTCTTTATGATAGCCATCTGTTGTACGAATAAATTTATCATAGCTGATATCTAGTGTTTTCCAAAGCTTCTTCACATCTGCGGCCATCTTATCCACATATTCTTGCGGATTCACACCTAATTCATCCGCTTTTGTTTCAATTTTTTGTCCGTGTTCGTCAACTCCTGTTAAGTAAAACACGTCAAATCCCATTAATCGTTTATAACGGGCCACTGCATCACAGGCAATCGTTGTATAAGAATTCCCAATATGCAATTTGCCGCTTGGGTAATAAATTGGCGTGGTAATATAAAAAGTTTCTTTGTCAGCCATATATGATTACTCCTCCTTTATCGCTATCTGCGAATTCGTTTCCTTGCTAGTATACCACAACTTTTATTTTGTTTGTCCATTTTATATTAAATTCTATGACATAAAAAACGAACAATATCAATCAATTAGACGTTTTCACCCAACATGGATTCCGGTCTCACCCATTCATCATATTCCTGTTCTGTCACATAGGATAACTCGAGTGCGGCCTCTTTCAGCGTTAGCTGTTCAGTAAATGCTTTTTTAGCAATTTCTGCTCCTTTGTCATACCCGATGTGCGCATTTAGCGCTGTGACAAGCATCAGTGATTGATTGACATAGATCGCCATTTTTTCTTCATTAACCGTTAAACCGCGAAGACACTTTTCTTCAAATGAACGCAGACTGTCCGTAAGAAGATTGATGCTTTGCAACAAATTATAGGCGAGAACTGGCATATAGACATTTAATTCAAAATTCCCCTGAGAAGCTGCAAATCCGATTGCCGCATCATTTCCCATTACTTGAATTGCAACCATACTTAATGCCTCACACTGTGTTGGATTGACTTTTCCAGGCATAATTGAACTTCCCGGTTCATTGGCAGGCAAGGTAATTTCTCCAAAGCCGCTTCTTGGTCCGCTAGCCAACCAACGGACATCATTTGCCATCTTCATGCTGTTTGCAGCTAACGCCTTCAATGCCCCACTTAAGAAAACAAGTGCATCCTTATTTGCTAGTCCATGAAATTTATTCTTCAACTCGACAAATTCAAGTCCGGTTTTCTTATTCACTTGTTGAATAAACGCATCAACATAAGCCCCAGAAGCATTTAACCCTGTTCCTACCGCCGTTCCACCGATAGGCAGCTGTCTCATCTCACGCAAGGTTGAATCAATCATCTGCTTTGTATGTTGCAGTCCGGCACGCCACCCACTTACTTCTTGTGCAAATGTTACAGGGGTTGCATCCTGCAAATGAGTACGACCAATTTTTATCGTAGACTGATAGGTTTTTTCTAATTTTTCTAATTGACCAATGACTTGATCCATCACTGGAAACAAGCGATGAACCACAGATTCTGTTGCGGCAATATGGATAGCCGTTGGAAACACATCATTGGAGCTTTGTGAGCAATTTACGTCATCATTTGGATGAATAGATAGCTCCTCAGTTGTTGCAAAATGAGCAATGACTTCATTCGCATTCATGTTTGTTTGTGTACCGCTTCCTGTCTGCCAAACCGACAGTGGAAAATGGGTCATGAGAGCTGTTTGGTCATCCAATAGTTGTTGTGCAGCTTGATAGATAGCTTCACTTTTTTTTGAAGAAAGCTTTCCGACAGCCAGATTGGCAACTGCCGCCGTTTGTTTTATTAAAATCAATGCCTCAATCAATGGTTGTGGCATTTTTTCATGTCCGATTAAAAAATTTTCTTTGCTTCGTTGTGTTTGTGGTCCCCACTTTGCTTCAACAGGAACCTGAATTTCTCCCATTGAATCTCTTTGCGTACGATAGTCCATATATCTTCCTCCTAATTTTTCTCTCATCTTCACTATACTTGATTCCATGAAGCTGCTCAAATACTTTCTCAAGAAAAACAATCTCGTGGTATAATAATCAAGCCTTCCATTTTTTTGGAGAATGTCAACAGAGAGGAATCATTATCTTATGAAGAAACAATCAATCATTTTGCTTGGTCTCATTGCTATTTTCTCATTTATACATCTTGGTTTATGCTTTTTCTATCCACAAATGTATGCGTATTTTACTGGACAAGAACATTTGTCAGCATTTTTGACTTCACTTCGCGTCTTTCGTTGGGTACTTTATTGTGGTGTTGCTTTTGCAGGACTTTACTCTTTACAACAAAAAGAGAAGAAGACCGTTCCTGTTTATTTACTGTTTTTCTTATTTAACCTACTGCTTCCAAATATTTTTGCAAGCATTTATTAATATTTATTTTTAAGTACATGAGTCTTGGCTTTTTTATCACTCATGATACAATGAAGTATGAAAATCAATGAAGAAGAGGTGTTCAAACGTGGAATTTCGTTCCAAATCAGAGGAAAAACTTTACTTTGAGCAAGAAGCAAGTGAAGCTGAGTTCCTGGAATGGTACCATAAACAGGAGTTACCTGAATATGAAAAGCCTTCTTTAACTGTGGACATCGTTTTGATGTGCTATAACAAGGAAGAAGACCAGTTGAAAATTTTATTAATAAAAAGAAAAGGACACCCTTATCGAAACTCTTGGGCTTTGCCTGGTGGGTTTGTCCAGAGAAATGAGTCTACGGGGGAAAGTGTTCTAAGAGAAACAACCGAAGAAACTGGTGTGGTGATCTCAAAAGAAAATATTGAACAGCTTCATTCCTTTAGTACGCCTAATCGTGACCCTCGTGGTTGGGTCGTGACGGTTAGCTATCTTGCTTTCATCGGTGAAGAGCCCTTGATTGCAGGAGATGATGCAAAAGAGGTTCGCTGGTTTACGATGGAACGAAAAGCAAATCAGATTCACCTTACTAGCGGTGACGTAGAAATAATACTTGACTTAAAATCTGGCTCCTCTACAGGAAAAGATACGCTAGCCTTTGACCATAGCGAGATTATTTTAAAAGCCTTCAATCGAGTGTCAGATAAAATGGAACATGAACCTCAAGTTCTTCAAGTATTAGGAAAAGATTTTACCATTACAGAAGCACGAAAAGTATTCGCTAAATTTCTAGGAATCGATTTTCACTCGATTGATCACTCCAATTTCAAAAAAGCTATGCTTCAATATTTTGATGAAATTGGCGAGCGTCCTGTCGGCATTGGGCGTCCTTCAAAAATTTATCAGCTAAAGCCTGAAGTGACAGAAGGAAAAAATAATTCGCTATAGTTATTGAGTAGAACTGACAAAGATTAGTAAACACATCGGTCTAGCATTCTTAAATGCATCCTCATCAAAAAAAACAAGGACTAGGCAATTGCGCCCTCCTTGTTTCTTTTTTTGTCAGAATTAGTGAGTATTTCCTCTTCAAAATTTCTTAGAAAAAAACGATTCTATTTTTTCTTCTCTAGGTGATTTTTGAGCTACTCTAGTTCTATTTACAGCTGATATTCATCAACTAGCTGACCATTCTCTTTTATTTGATGACTTCTGTCTTTACGCTAAAAAAATGACGCATTTAAAAATTATTTTTACTCGTATACCAATCTTATAGAAATCAGCTGTTTCTTTTATCCCTGTTTTGTATTAGATTCGGAAACTTTTTTCCCAACCCTCTTTGCCATTAAAATATCCGGTTTATTCCAGCCATTAACATCCGGTAAAACACCAACAATTTGATAGCCTTGTTTTTCATAAAATTCAAAGGGATGATTTTCCTTATTTTTAATTTGTCGAATCTTTTCAAAGGGATTCTCAAATAAATCATCCTCACTAAGAGTTGTTTGATTGGTTTCATCATCTGTACCTAAATAAATCGTAAGTCCACCCTTTGAAGCAACTTCTTTTTCCAGATATTGAACAAGACGCGCACCGATTCGATTTCCTCTTTGTGTTGAAGAAACAACCAAGGGATGCATCTCCCACCCCGTCATTGCATACTGGGGAATCGCCCCTACAAATCCAATCAACTGGTCATCCTCCAAAGCAGCTACGGCAATCCGATTATCGGTAAGTAATTCTTCAACTTTCTCTGAAGCTGTTTCTCCATAATCCTTAGGCCAAGTTAAAGCCAGTAAATCAGTTAATTGATTTTTTAATGCGATGCTTTCGCGATCAAATTCTGTGATTATCATAGTTGTCCCTCCGCTCATCAATCCATTGATTCATTTTACCAGTCTCTTGAAAAAAAGCGAAATATTTACTATCTACTCATTATTTACGCCAATGCTCGTTAATCGTTGAATTCAACTAGAAAACAAAAAACTGAGGGGAGGTCGGGACAGAAGTGTTCAGCTCCGAGAAATAAGAAGGAATTCACGAAGATTGTTCCTCAAATCTTTGGGAATTTCAGCTTATTTTCGAAGGAGTTGCTTCTGTTCCCGTCGTTTATTAAGATTTTACAAAGGTGTGGAATAACTTAATTAGTTATGTCCCACCTTCACCCTCGTAAACTCTTGATAAGAGTCGGGAGAAGCAACTCATCTACACTACGTGTGGCGTGGGGAAGAACTCATTCCCACTGCGTTTAGCTCTCAACAACTTCTACGCATGGGACATGCTTGAGTTGAAGGCTTCGCAAATCCACGTAGCTTCACTTTTCGATGATGCACAGTGTCTGTTCTCGGAGCTAGACACTACTGTTACGACCTCAATTTTATTTAACTGTTTCTTTTTGTTTCTTCATTTGTTTGCTTCGTAATTGCCCGCAAGCAGCATCAATATCTGTCCCGTGCTCTTTACGAATCACACAGTTTACACCGTTCTTTTTCAAAATATCATAAAACTTCAAAACATCTGCCTTATCGCTACGAGAATATTGATCGTGTTCACTTACGGCATTATAAGGAATTAGATTGACATAAGAGAGTTTTTTCTTATTTTTTAATAGCTCTGCAAGTTGTTTAGCATGCTCTGGACGGTCATTTACCCCATTTAACATAATATATTCAAACGTAATTCGTCGATTGGTTTTCTCTATATACTCGTCAACTGCCTCCATTAATTTTTCAATTGGGAAGCTACGGTTAATACGCATAATTGACGTCCGTACCTCATTATTTGGGGCATGTAGAGAAATAGCAAGATTGACTTGTAGACCATTTTCAGCAAACTCTTTAATCTTGTTTGCAAGTCCACTAGTTGACACGGTGATGTGACGGGCACCGATTGCCAGACCTTTTGCATCATTAATGATACGAAGGAAGTTCATCACATTATTATAGTTATCAAATGGCTCACCAATTCCCATCACAACGACATGGGAAACTCGTTCATCTAAGCCACGTTCATCAAAGTAGTGCTGCACTAACATAATCTGCGCCACGATTTCACCAGCTGTTAAATCCCGTTGTTTTTTCAGCAGTCCGCTTGCACAAAATGTACAACCAATATTACAGCCCACTTGCGTCGTAACACAAACAGACAGACCATACTCCTGACGCATAAGCACTGTTTCAATCATATTTTTATCTGGTAATTCAAATAAATATTTTACCGTACCATCTTTTGCCTCTTGGACAACCATTTGTTTCAATGGATTAATGACAAAATTTTCTTCTAATTTATTGATTAGGTCTTTTGATAAATTGGTCATGTCAGAAAAAGCTGCAACTCGTTTTTCATACAGCCATTCCCAGACTTGGGTTGCTCTAAATTTCTTTTCCCCATTCTCTAGAAACCACGCAACCAACTCTTCACTAGTTAACCCGTAAATGGATTGTTTCTCCACAATTTTTACCCCATTTCTTCACGAAAGATTCGCTACATACTATACCCGATTCTTCACATATATGCAATAACTTCTCAATAACTAACAGAAAAACTTCACAGACTTTTCCCATTGTTTCCCTACAATAGAGCAGTTTTTTCTACACAAAGTGGATTCTTTTCCTTCAACAAAAAATGTGATTTACTTAACTTTCTTATTCATCAGAGTGGCATATACGCTTGTTGTTTTTTACAAAGCACAATTTGGATTTTTTTCCTGAGCTTAGCCACTAAAAATATTTTATGGGGATTACTAAATAGCTATCTAAGCTATAGCCACCCTCGTATAATCTTAACAACCTACAGAAACAGAGCACTTCTCTCCCTAGCACATCCTGTGTTCTTCAAATCTTACGAAAAGTTGAAAACGAAACAAAGAGCGTACTGGTCATACTCAATTTATCAAAAAAATAGACCATCACATCGATGATCTATTTCTCTAAAAGCTGTCTCTATTGATTTTTTAACGGAACAAGTAGTCGCAGTCCATTTAGAATAACTAATAATGTACTTCCTTCATGTGCCAACACACCAATCCCAATATCCATCTTCCCTAAAATATTTAAAACAACTAATAGCGCTACAATAAACATTGAGAAGAAGATATTTTGCCACACGACTGTATTTAATTTTTTAGATACACGGTGCGCATAACTAAATTTTGTTAAGTCATTATTCATGATTACTGCATCTGCTACGTCAATAGCTATATCTGTCCCATCTCCCATTGCAAAACCAATATCTGCTTGTACTAATGCTGGAGCATCATTAATTCCATCACCCAGCATGACCGTAGTCCCCGTATTTTTTTGCAGCTCTTTAATAATGAAGGATTTATTTTCAGGCAGAACATTTGCTTGTACATGGTCAATCTGAAGTTTTTTAGCTACCGCTTCCCCAGTGACCTTCGCATCCCCTGTAATCATCGTGGTTTCAATTCCTTGACTACGTAAATAGTGAATGACTCCTTCGGCTGCTTTGTTAGGAACGTCCATCATGGCAATCATTCCTACAGTCGTATCATTTTCAATGAGATACACTACTGTCTTTCCTTCTGTCATCCATCTTGTATTTCTTTCTTGGATTTCGGTTGATAACTGACTAGTGTCTTCTACTTTTCCTAGTTGATAGTGGTTTCCTTGATAAGTAGTCACTAAGCCTTTTCCTATTTCATTTGTTACAGATAATTGTAAGTCAGTTGTTTGAGAAAATGTTTCTAAAATCGCATTTGCCAACGGGTGATTTGACTCTTTTTCCATATTAACAATTAGCTCAATCCATTGTTCTTTTTTCTCTTCATTGACAAAATAAGTATCCGTAACAGAGGGTTTTCCTTCTGTCAATGTACCTGTTTTATCGAACGCAACGGCTTTAATGGTAGCTAAATTAGAAAGGTAGCTTCCTCCCTTAAACAACACGCCGCGTTTGGCTAAATTAGAGATTCCCGATAAGGTTGCAGGAACTGCACTTGCTGCGAGCGCACACGGTGAAGCTGAAATTAATAACACCATTCCACGATAAATACTCGTATCCCAACTCCAGCCAAAAACAAAAGGAGCTGCAAGTATAAATAACGGTACGATTAGTAAAACGACGGTAACATAGGTTGGTTCCAACTGTTTAATTTTTGTTGCGGTCTTTGACATATTAGACTGTGTTTGACTAACCATTTCAACAATCTTTGCGAAGACTGTATCTTTACTATCCTTCGTTACTTTCATCGTAAATGTGCCTGTGCCGTTCATGGTACTTCCAAACACTTCATCAGAAGCTTGTTTTTCTTTTGGCATGCTTTCTCCGGTAATAGAAGATTCATCAATAGCCGTACCTCCAGATAAAATAACCCCATCAGTAGGAACCTGATCTCCAGGCAATACTTTTAATTCATCTCCAATACGCAAGGTAGAAACATCCACCAATTTGGTTTCACCATCTGGCTGAATGAGTCGTGCTTCTGTTGGATTTAATTTTAACAACTTGGTAATTTCACGCTTACTTTTACCTTCAGCATACTCTTCAAGAAAATGCGCGCCTGCAAAGATCAAAATCAGCAATGCTCCTTCATCAAAATCACCAATTGCTGCAGCTCCTGCAGCAGCTAATGTCATCAAAATGTGAACATTTGGCATAAATTTTCTTTTTTCTCTCGTATCTGTAATCGTTTCAGTAATTCCTTCAACAATCACATGATAGCCTGCCGTAGCAATTGCTAACACATAGAAACTATTTTCTAAAAGTGGATTCTTTATTAAGAGCAAAGCAACTAGGTAGGAAATAACTCCCACTGCATATAAGATAACTGGTAAATTTCCATGATCATGTTCGTGCGAATGATTATGACCTTGTTCGTGTACATGTGCTTCATGTTGATGTGTTGATTTTGATGTATCCATTTTGACCCCTCCATTCATGCATCAGCATACATATGATTCATCTTTCATACGTTTATTATATATGATTGAACATTCATATGTCAAACAAATATCTATCTTTTCCCCATATTGTTTGACCATTCTTGTCTAACCTTTCATTTCGCTGTTTCTTCCTCTTTCCTTCCATTCAGAAAAATGAGTGATTCTATCTAAAGAATCCTTCACACCTAGAATTTATTTTTTAATTTTTACCAATTCATCCTCGTAAAGCACCTCTTTGCATCATTCTAGGTTTATTTACCTAACTAATTTTTACTCTATCTCTACTATCATAAAAAAATAGACAGCTTTTCCATCTCTTCTATAAAACAACCTATTCCAAATGGACTTACAAATTTCAACAAACGTAAAATTTGCAACAAAGTGAGCATATTTAGCAACAAACCGAAAATTTATTTAACTGTGTAAACTTCCTTGATATTCTTACGTTGTAAGCAAGAAATAAAAACTATTGGAGGAAAATACAATGAAAAAATATCAAGTGAGTTTAGCAAAAGCAGTTCTAGGAACATTCGGGTGGTTGACAGGAATTTTAGTACTAGCTAATGGAGGAAATGAGATTCTCCGATTATTACTTTTATCAATTACTTGCTCCATCATTATTGGGTTCATTTTTTCGGTTGGCTATCCTATTATTTGGAAAGAGTTCACTACCAATCAAGCAGTAAAAATCGGCTTATCTTCAATCATGAATATCGGCGGGGGCTGTCTGGTGATTGGTTTATTATTTCCAGCAATGTTTACCATGATTTTTGCTTGGATTCCAGCTATGCTATTATTGAGCATTGTTTTACATACTATTTGTTCCTTCTTTTATCAAGAAGCGAATTAAAAAAAAGGAGGATACATCTGAAAACGATGAGATCCTCCTTTTTTATAGTTAGATGCGTACTTAGTTCCTGTTAATCGATTATGTGACAGAAAAATATGGGGGTATTCTCGTCTACACTTTCAAAGGGAAGCCAACCAATTAAAAAACAGCCTCCCTCACATTTTTCTCTCTTTAAGTCCTTGCGTCATTCCCTAAAAAAATTAACAGAATAAACGACGATTATTTTATTGAACTAAATTCCAGTTAAGAGTGAATATGCCAATCCTTTCTCTATCGTCTATTCATTTAATAACCTAAAGAAATGAATGGGTGGCGTCTTTATAAGTACTCACTTAATTTTTATACAGGTCAACCAAATTAGCTAGCTTTTGTTGAATTTTTTCCCGAACATGTACAGGTTCTAAACATTCACATTTATCTCCAAAACTTAAAAGAAAATTGTAGTAGTAATCATTTTCTACAAAAGGAAGCGCCACAATGAAGTGTTCGTCCCCCTCTGGTAAACATTGTTCATACATACAAAAATCAAGTATCCTGTCCATAACAGATTTGTGCACACGCAGCTTAATATTTATTTGCAGCGTTTCTAAAATATCAGAGAATTCTAACATTGGTTTTTGATAGCTACGTGGAGTAAACCCCGTTTTCTCAAGCTTTATCTCTGATATTCTAGATAATTTAAACAAACGAAATTCTTTTCTTTTTAGACAATAGCTTTGAACATACCAGTGATTTCCTTTAAGAATAATTTGATAAGGCTCAACCTTTCGGCTCGTCTTATTTCCGTGACGATCAATGTAGACAAATGAAATCAGCTTACTTTCTGATAAAGCGAGTTTAATCGTTTCTAAGTATGGCTGCAAATTTCTATATCCTGTCCACTGACTTAAGTCAATATGTATTTGTTCCGTTTTAAACTGAATTTCGTCTAGTTTATCTTGCGGAATCAAGCTTTTCATTTTAATGGTAGCATTTGTCAGCTCATCTTGGCTTACCATATTCGAGAGACTAGATAGTCCGGTTAAGATTGCAGTAATATCATTAATGGAAAACACATTTTTATCAAGTTTATAATTTTTCATGATTTCAAAACCACCGCTTACTCCAGAAGTTGAAACAACTGGAATCCCCGCCATATTAATAGTCTCTATATCACGGTAGATAGTGCGAGTTGAAACTTCAAACGTTGTTGCTAAGTGTTGTGCGCTTACGCGTTCTTTATCAAGCAAAATCACAATAATACTCACTAATCTACTAAGCTTCATTTAATAATCACCTTTTAAACTATTTAATTACTGACATACAGTTGTCAACTATCAGTAGGTATAATCATAGTAGATTCATTCGTTTATTACAATTATATGGAGGAGATATTATGAAAACAATTTATATTTACGTGCTTGATACTCTAGCTGACTGGGAGATAGGGCATCTTACCTCAGAGCTACACTCGAAGCGTTTCTTTAAAAAAGGAGCAAGTAGCTTGTCGATAAAAACTGTCAGTCACTCAACAGAGCCTATTCATACAATGGGCGGAATGACAATTATTCCAGACTTACTAACAAACGAGATTGTTGTCAGTAATGAAAATACCATTCTGTTACCCGGCGCTGATACTTGGAGTGATCCAAAACATGATGGGATTCTAAAAAAAGCAAAAGAATTTCTTTCAGTTGGAGCGACTGTGGGTGCTATCTGTGGGGCTACTGCAGCCCTCGCTGAGCAAGGGCTTTTAGATCATCGCTATCATACGAGTAACGGATCAGGCTTTCTTGAGATGGTTAGTCAGCAATACAAAGGAAAAGCGTTTTATGCAGACCAGCCCTCTGTCTCATCTAATCAACTTATTACTGCTAATTCCACTGCTTCTTTGTTATGGACTAAGCACATTATTGAGCAGTTGGATGTATTTAGTTCCGATACTTTGGACGCTTGGTATAATTATTTTCGCACTGGAGAAGCTACCTATTTCTTTGAGCTTATGCAAACTCTCCCTACTAATGATGCGATTTAAATAAACGTATTCAGTAAATATCCTCCTACAACTTATTTTCTGCGACTATGAAAACATCCTATTGCTTGTATCAATATTGCTATTTAGTCTCGTCGTATCATTCATTAGCAAAAAAAGACCAAAAATCGTAAATATGATTTTTGGTCTTTTCACTTCTATAATTGATTCTTTTCTTATCATTTCTATTCTACTTAAAAGAAGTGATTATGAAATTTTCAGCGCTTTTTTCTGTTCCTTCTCTGAAATGTAAATTTTAGCTAGCTTATAGACACAGGCTGTGGTTGGAATGCCCAAAAACATTCCCGGAATACCTGCCAATGTCCCAAAAACCATAACAGAGGCTAACACAAAAATACCAGGTAAGCCAACTGAATTTCCTACAACTCTTGGATAAATAATGTTACTTTCAAACTGCTGTAAAATAATCAAGTAGACTAAAAATCCAATGGATAAGACAGGATTAACGGTAAACACCATAAACATCCCGATTGCCCCACCTACATACGCACCTACAATGGGAACAATATTTATGACGCCAACTAATGTCCCAACCATCACTGCGTAAGGCATTCTAAGAATTAGCATTCCTATAGCACAAAGCGTTCCTAAAATAACTGCTTCCAAACATTGTCCGCCAATAAAAGAGCTGAATGTTTGATGAATAATTTTCAATACTTTATCGACTCTCCGTTTTCTTGGCTTAGGAATGTAGAGATTGCCAATCCGTTCATACGCCCGTATAAATCGTTCTTTATCTAGTAAAATATAGATAGCAAACACCAAGATTAACAGAAAATTGAACAAGCTTCCTAATACTGCACTAATGACCGTAATTGCAACATCAACAAAGTTTGCTACTCCTCCACCTAAAAATGAGAGGGTATTTTGTAAAAGTGCTTTCCAATCAATCTCCAGCGCAGCAATCGTTTGTTTAATCTCAGGATTATTTTGAAACACATTGATTAGGTATTGCTGAACATCATTGAAAAAGCTAGGTAAAGAAGCAAATAATACATTTAGCGATTCAAAGATGCTCGGAACCACGAGACCAATAAAAACGACGATTGCAAAGAGTAAAATAATAAGTGATAGCAGCAGACTCACCGGCCGCTTTATTTTTTTTACCCAAGGATAGGAAAGCCTATCAAACCCATGTTCAATCTTTACCATGATAATGTTAATTACATAAGCTAGTAGTGCTGCTAAAATAATGTTGGTAAATGCGCCAAGAATCGTCTTTGCAATTCCTAAAATTGGCAGTAGGTAGATAATTCCAACTACAAGGAATGCGCCAATCACAATATATTTTTTAATCAGTTTTTCGATTTCAGTCTTTTCCATAAGCCACCTCAGTTTCTTTCATCTAAGCATACCTAATTACCTATCGAATAGGCAAGAGAAAATGAAGAAAGTCATGAAAAATATGTTTCGTTATGTTAAAATCAGCCTATAAACCCTTTATTCATAACTACTGGAGGTAGCCATATGATTGAATCTTTTGAAAACCAATTTTATGGGCGTTTTCTTTCTGCAGCTGTTTTGAGAAGAGTGGCTCTTTTTCAACTACTTGCTCAAACAACCAATCCCTATTCCCAAAAAGAATTGAAAGACTCCCTTTTTATCAATCAAAAAACACTTGTAAATGATTTAGAAAAATTAACAGAGGATTTGTCCTCCTATTCTTCAGCCAGTCAACTTGCTTTTACAGATGGGAAATACCATTTAATTTTACATCACTCATTTTCTTACAGTCAGTTTTTTCTTACCTATTTAAATAAATCAGACACATTCCTAATTATGAAAGAACTATTAATCAATGGTTCTTTTGACAGCATTCATTTTTCAAGAAAAAATTTTTTGAGCATTTCATCTGTGAATAATCGGCTAAATGAAGTAAAGCGTATCCTTGATGATTTTTCTATAAAACTCGTTAAAAAAAATATAGTTTCTTTGTATGGAGATGAAAAAATAATTCGCTACCTCTCCTACTTATTTTTTTCTCTCTCTTCAGATTTTGAGCGAATTATTTCTCAAAAAAAGAAGAAACAGAGTGCAGTTCTAGTTAAAAAAATTCTTCAACTAAGTGAATTACAAAAGTCATTTGAAAATCATCATAACCTGACTCTTTGGATATCCATCACCTTAAATCGTTTAGATAAAATTAAAACAAATCCTCTCCAAAAACAAATAGCAGTAGACTTTTCACAAGATATTCTCTATAAAAAAATTAGCCATCCTTATCGTCAAATGCTCACTACTTATCAACTATCTGATAAACAAAGTACGCTAGAATGTCAGCTTTTTTATCAATATATTTTAAGCTTCATAGATATTTATCCTAACTTAAATACAAACAATCTACCTATCTGCTATCAACTTGCACTTCTGCCAAACGAAGTGACTCAGTTTTGGTTTGAAACTTATTGGACACTATTTCGCTTTATCCCTTTTCCTGAAGACAAAGCAACTATGTATAAAAAAGTGGCTCAGCTTCATTTTGAACGGTTTTTTTTCGGTGGAAGCAACACTCTGCTACTCCAAGTAAAAACAGATACGGACAAAAAAGAATTTATGACACAAGCAGCGTATATGACAGAACTATTTTATAAGAAATTACGCACCCGAAGAAAGTTTCAACAAATTACCTTTCCAAAAGAAAAAGTCTTTCCTTACTACCAAGCGTGGATACAAAGAGGTCTCTACAGATACTTCAAGCTCAAACCTATAAAAATTTCCATTCTTTCAATCTATGATCATGTACCAAAAAAATACTACCTCAATCTAATAAAAAATCATTGTTTTCAGCATATTGAACTAGTGGACGTTTTTGATGCTTCCTGTGAGCTAATCATCACAGATCAGTTTTACTCTTTATTCGAGACGTTAAACACCCCCATCTTTTACTGGCAGATGAGACCCACGGAAAGGGATTTATTGGGATTAAAAAAAGAATTACTCCACCTAATTGTCAAACGCATGAACCAACTCGTCATTCACTAATTCGCTCAGCCACTAAAAATAGGGATTTCTAGAAAGTTCATCAAATGAGCTTCTTAGAAATCCCCTCTTTTGGGTTTATTTATACTGTTTAAATTGCATCAACCGCATTTTTTATTCGCTGTAATCCTGCATGAATCATTTCTCTGGAGGTAGCAATATTAAAACGCATAAAACCTCTTCCGCCTTCCCCAAATGATTGTCCTGCATTAAGCCACACTCGAGCTTCATTCAATAAAAACTGGTTTAACTCTTTATCAGAAAAACCTAATTTAGTAAAATCTATCCATTTCAAATAGGTAGCTTCATGTGTATAAGTCTGCAGTAATGGTATATTTTCTTTCACATACGTATCAAAAAAACGATTGTTTTCTATGACATACGCTAACATTTCTTCATACCACTCATCACTATTTCCATAGGCGGCGATATTTGCTTCAATTGAAGAGATACTTAACCCTTGCCAACGTTGCTGATTAGTATACTTTTGATAAGCGGAACGCAATTCTTCATTTTCAATAATAATATTTCCTGTTTTAAATCCTGCAATATTGAATGTTTTGTTTGGGGCAGTGGCGATAATTGATATATCTTTGAAACGTGTATCAACCTTAGTAATTGGTGTATATTGATAAGTAGGCATAATGAGATCATGATGAATATCGTCAGAAAATATGAGAACATCATGCTTTACACAAATCTCTCCTAGCTTTTTCAGCTCTTCCACAGTCCAAACATTGCTTGTCGGATTATGAGGATTACAAAGGTAGAATAATTTCACCTTGGGATCAGACGCTTTTTTCTCAAAATCATCAAAATCAATCTGATAGCGACCATCTGTTAACCTCAACTCGCTATTAATCACTATTCCCCCAGATACTTCAATCATGTGAGAAAACATATGATAGACAGGTGTTTGAATAAGAACCTTATCTCCTGGTTCAGCAAATACTTTAAAAACAAAGCCCATCGCTGCAACGATTCCCGGATTTGGAACAATCCATTCTGGTTCTATCTGCCAATTGTGACGCTTTTCCATCCAATTTACGATAGAAGTAAAATATTCTTTTCTTGGTTTTGTATAACCATAATTAGCTTCTTGTGTCCGTTTAATCAGTCCCTCTTTGATTCCGTCTGAACAAACAAAATCCATATCTGCTATCCAAAAAGGAAGTGCACCTTCTTGTTCTTTTATTTGTGGGACAAATTTAATTGCATTTAGGTCTTTTCGATTCATTGTTTTATCAAAATTATACATTATTTTTCCTCCTACATTCCTAATGTTCCTGCGATAATTAAAGCGACAATCATGATGATTCCTATAATACAGGTGATTGGGAGAATAAATTTCATCCACTCTTTATACTTCACCCCAACAATAGCAAGACCTGCTAACATCACTCCATTAAAAGGGGTTATAAAATCAGTAATCCCTGCACCATATTGAACAGCTAGTACTGCGGTATCTGGTGCCACATGAATAGCTGAAGCTAAGGGAGCCATAATAGGCATAACCATTGCTACATGCGGAACAAACGCATACAATATCATATTAATTAAACTATTGATACCAAATATCCCTAATCCTCCTGCAATTCCACCTAGCGGCTTTAACGGCATTGCCAGAAAATAAATAAGTGTATCCGTAATTGATGTTTGAGTCAAAATGATAGACAAGCCTTGCGAGAAAAACAAAATCAATACGGGAACCATCATACTCGCCGCGCCTTTTGTAAAATATTGCATCGCTTTCGGGAAAGTCAATTTTGTAGCAATTGAAGCAAAGATACCAATCACTAGCATCGTACCTGTAAACTCACTTGTTCCAAACTTCCATAAAATAGTCCCAATCCCAAAAAATAAAATCCCCCCTAGAAAGACAATACAAGCAAACAAGTCACTTGTTTTTGCCTGTCCTTTATTTGCAATTTCTTTATGAACCTCATTCAATGTAATTTTGTTCATAAAGGTTTTTTCCGGATTTTTTCTAACTCTTCTTGCATACCAGACGAGATATAAGATGATGACTACAATCACGATAAGTGCAAACAACGTACGAAATGATACCCCAGAAAATGGAGGCACACCCGCTATTTCTTGAGCAAGTGGTAATGCAACCGGATTAATTCCTGACATCCATAGACCTGCCCACGAAGACAAAAAGATAATCCCAAAAGCAAAGATATTATCTACTTTTAGTTTTTTTGCTATCAAAAGACCTATCGGCAATAATGCAAGTGCTGAATTAATAAATGTACCTACCATTCCTGTTAAAAACATAAATAGAGAAAAAAATGGAACAAGTACTAATGCTTTATTCTGTAATTTTTCTACAATAGCGGTAATGATTCTATCTAATACACCTGTTTCCGTCATAATCGCTAACGTTCCACCTGTGACAAACATATTAATCCATAATGTGCCAAACTGTTCTGCAGCAGCACCTCCCAAAAGTCCGATTAGCTTCCAAGGGGTTAAAAATTGTTTTGTAATAAATTCAAACTTTTCCGGATTTACAATTCCGTCAATTCTTTCATAGGTTCCTGATGGAATAATAAACGACAGTACATAAAGAACAAGTACCGCAATGATAATTAATGAATATGGACTAGATGCCTTTTCTTTTGTTTTCCCCATTTTTTCCCTCCTAGAAAAATCCTAAACAATCTATCTCAATCAAACTTTTCTTAACTAACGAATTTATTCCAACAGCTGAACGACTTGGCATTATTTCTACAGATTCAAAAAACTCCATATATGCACGATTAATAACCTCTAACTGATCCATTTCTGTAGTAAATATACCCATTTTAAAGATTGAGTCTTTTTTTAAATTATTCGCCAGCAAAATAGCCTCTATATTTTGCAGAGACTGTTTTGTTTGCTGGTACAAGTCTCCTATGACTACACCTTCTTCGTTTACAGGTAACTGACCTGATATAGAATAAAGACCATTCTTTTTTATAATGACTGAATACATAGGCTTATTCATCAACTTTCCTTTTTTATTTTTCGAATGTAACGATAGCAAGAGGGGATTGAAATTTGAAAAATCTCAGCTAATCGTTCGACAGATTTTTTCATTAAAAAAATACCTTCACGATTTAAGCGTTCAAAAATAATTAATTTTTCTTCCGCAGTTAGCCTAGAAAAAGGAATCGTTGTATCCGACATCACTCTTTCTACCGTCATTTGAATAATTTCTTTAGGGTTTCCTTGTAAAACTTCTTGAAGCTGTGTTTGCTCTTTTGACTTGTTTACTACTGGTTCTTGTTCATAAAAACATCTTGGCTGCATTGATTTTAGTAACTCTATTGCAGTGGTCACCTCAGAAGTATCTGTATTGATACACAGCAAGCCAATTAAATCCTCCTCAAAATTTTTAATAAAAAATGTAGAGGAAGTAAACAGCTTTCCTTTTAAGTCTTTTCCCATATAATTTGTTATGTAGGGAACTTTTTTTGTGTTTCCGCTTTCAATTAGTCGTAAGGAAAAATCTGTCGTCGCTTGACCTAAGGTACGACCGGTTAGTTCTCCATTCTTTATGTAAACAATGGACGTAGTTACATCCTTAAGATCATGTAAGACGATTTCGGTTCTTTTCCCCAAAACTTCTGCTAGAAAATCAACCAATGTTGATAAGTCCAGTACTTTATCAACTTGCAGCATTTTCTCACCTCCATTAATAATTTCTGGTTAACCTGAGAAAATATTATCACCACAGATGAAACACCGTCAATTCGGCATACGCTTATGCTTTCTAACGATGTGCTTGGAGAGAAAGAATAGTCCACAAAAAAAATAATATTATGTACTTACGACATAAAAATTTAAAAAATCAAGCTTAAACGCTTTTATATTAAGCTTTCAAGACATCTTTCCTCCCTTTTTTTCTTTCTACTTCATTTAATAAAAATAAAGTCAAAAAAAAAGAGCCAGTCATAACCATGATAGTTACTTCCAGCCCTCGTAAAAAAACTGAGTAAATAGTGGTAAAAAAGAGCTTGTTCACACGCTCATATACTTTTACAAAAATAGTGAGAGATTTTTTTCATCCTGTTCTTCTCTATAATATTGGGCTTGCGCATTAAATAGGCGAGCATAGAGTCCATTTTCCTTCAGCAATTGATTATGAGTTCCTTGTTCTTTAATCTGTCCGTTATCAAAGACCAGAATTCGTTGACTAAGTTTAGCAGAACTCATTCTATGTGAAATATAGATGGACGTTTTTTCCTGTACCAGCTCATCAAATCGTTTATAAATCTCATATTCTGAATAAGGATCCAATGCGCTTGTTGGCTCATCCAATATAACAAAGGGAGAGTTTTTATACCACGCTCTTGCAATCGCAATTTTTTGTGCTTCACCACCTGAAATATCTACCCCATCTGAATCTAAATTCCGATACAGAGTCGTTTTCATCCCCTTGGGAAGCCGTTCTACTCGTTCATAAATCCCTGCCACATTTAGTCCCTCTTTCACCCGCTCTTCATTTGGTTGCTTACTAGTAGCCACATTGTCTGCCAAGGGAAATGACAGCAACTTAAAGTCCTGAAAAACAACCCCGACTATCTGTCGATACTCTTCTGGATCGTATTTCTCAATTTCTATTCCGTTTAATGTAATTTTCCCTTCAGTTACGGGATATAATCGACAAATCAGCTTTACCAGAGTCGTTTTCCCAGAACCATTAGGGCCTACAATTGCAGTCTTTTCACCGACTGACAGTTGAAATGAAACATGTCGCAGTGCCCAGCTGTGGCTTTTAGGATACCTAAAACTTACATCATGAAAGGCAATAATATACTCATTATCATTTCGTTTTTCAATTGGTAATGTTCCAGAGGTTTGTTCATCCATTTCTAAGAAATCATAGTAAAAATCCAAATACTGAACAATTGAATTGCTCACTACAAAACTGTTAAACACTTGATTAATTCCTTGAATAAATTGAAGAAAGTAACCGGAAAATAAAATAATCTCACCAATCTCAATTGCCTCATAATAAGCCTTTACACCAATCAATCCATAAATACAGGTGCTAGTAAAAATGGTTACTGTTTGATTAATCGTCTGATATCGACTATTCTTTTTTGAAATTTTTTTGAACAATTGAAAGGTTTGGAGATCAAATTGTTTAATTAAGTGAAGAAAGTAGTCTTTTACCTGATACAATCGGAAAAAAGAACCATTTCGATAATTTTCAACAGTCTCATAGTAATAACTAAACATTCGGTTAATAAAAGTAATCTCTTTAAATGCTTGCTGCTGTACTCGATTGCTTTTAATTGAATAGTAACCATTGATAATAATAGACACTACTAGAAGACCAATAATCAACCCTATAAGTACACCGCTGTTACTCCATTGTGCAAGACGATGCGTGTTCTGTGTCTTTCCTCCATAAAGCTGTATTAAGGTCAAAATACCTAAAATAATTCCTACGACAGCATTGAAAAATGCATCCATCATACTATGAACAAATGTATAAATTCCCCCATTATAATTGGTTCCTTCTTTTGCTCGCTGATAATTTGTCCGCAGGCTAGGATCTTGAAGCTGATAATAGCTAATTTTTAGTAGTTTATTGGTAATTGCTTGATTCAAACTTAATTGAAGTCTTTCTTCCACATCCGAGCGTTTCTTTTCAAAAAAGCTCATAGCAATATTGTCAAGAAACAGGAGGAACGAATAAAACAGAACTTCTTTAAAAATCATTTGAAAAGAGATACCCTCAGCTAGCAACGAAACGGTTCGAGCAGTCAGCCATAAAGAGAGATACGGAAAAAGAACTTGTGTAAATGAAAAAAGAAAGGAGTAGAGGAAAGTCTTTTTTTCCATCTGATAAATTAGTAAAATAACTTTCTTATATTGCTGGAATAGCTGACTCATTTTTGCTCCTCCTTATAATAGTGACTTTGTACCTCATACATTTGTGCATACGCGTTTCCAGCCTGTAGCAGCTCTCGGTGTGTTCCTTGTTCTACTAGTCTTCCCTCTTTGATAAATAAAATTTCATCACAAAAACGAGTAGAGGCTAGGCGATGAGAAATAAACAGGCTTGCTTTTTCTTTTGTCATTTCGTTATATTGCTTGTACATCTCTTCTTCTGCCAAAGCATCCAACGCCGCAGTCGGTTCATCCAACACAAGAATTTCCGCCCCCTTGTATAAGGCGCGTGCTAGCATTAATCTTTGTGTCTCTCCTCCAGAAAGCTCAATGCCATCTTCATATAAATAACGAGTTAGTTCTGTTTCCAGCCCAAGGTCTAGTTGACGAATTCTCTGATCAATGCCAGCTTTCTTTAATGCATCCCAGACACGCTCCTCAGAATAGTTCTCCTGCAAAGCAATATTTTGGCCCAAAGATGTCGCTAACACAATGCTCTCTTGAAAGACAGGAGAAATATGTGCATAATACTCTTCTTTATCAATTGTCTGTATATCTTGCCCATTTACCAAAATCCTGCCAGTTGTTGGCGTCAACAAGCCCGTTAATAAGTTCACAATCGTTGTTTTGCCAGCACCGTTTGCACCCACTAAAGCAACTTTCTGTCCTTGTTGCAACGTAAAAGATAGATTCTTTATCGTAGGTTCTGTATTTCCTGAATAACAATAAGAAACATCCTCAAATGAGAGTGTCAGCTCTTCACCCCAATCTGTTTCTTGTAGCTGTTTGGCAGTTGGCTTTCCATATGTATCAATCCATTGCCGGTAATCATTTAAATCGCTATTAGCTTGTTGTAAAAGATAAACATCATTGACTAATTGTTCTGCCAACTGATTTAGCCGGGCAATCATAGAAGCATATAAGGTAAACTCAGTTAAAGAAAGAATCTGCTGAAAGATTCCCCATACAAGATAGCCGTAAGAAATAATCGTTTGGAAAAATAAGCCAACAGACTTTACTAGCTTAGTAAAAAACACTGTGGAGCTATATGATTGTTTTAACAGCATAATCTGTTCTACCGTTATTGTCATTTCCTCTTCTAACCAAGGGCCCGTCGGATAGAGTCGTAAATCTTTTGCTGCTTCTATTTGATACGAAATCCGTTCTAAGTATGAACGACGCATCGCTAACTTAGCTAACGCTGTTTTTTGCTGAATACGCTTTTTGAGCACTCTTTTTAACCCAAAATAATTGGCTAGACTCGCTAGAACGACAACTAAAAACAACAGCGGAGAAAAATAAGAAATAGTTAAACCAAAAATAAGGATGGTTACACAGTTTTTTATCAATTGGTAACACACCGTATAAAAGGCTTCTGCGCCAGATTGGTTTGTACTTGTTGCATTATCTGTTGCCTTTTTATATTCACGCCTTGTTTTTGACTCAATTAAAAAATCATAAGGCATACTTAAAAAAGTATCCGTAATTTTCCGTCCTAACGTACTTCGCACTGTAATTTGATGAGCTGTTGTCCGATTCTCAAGCTCTGACAAAAGGGCTCGAGTAAGCCCAATGGCTCCGCCTATGACAATAAGCTGAAATAGCAGCTCTTTTAAAGGAATCAGCTGAACCATTCCTTTTACCAACATTGTTGGAAGTAAAATTTCTAAAAAACTTGCTGCCGCAAAGAGTAGTGTCCCTAAAAATAGTTTAATCATTAGAATAGGAAACCATTGCTTAACCTGTTTAAAATACCAAAAAAAATTTTCTTTTAGTGTATATCCTTCCTTCATTTCACTCACCTCCCCTTCAGCATACTGCATCTATAAAAAAATAAACCATTAATACGTGAATGGTTTATTTCTATTCGTGAACCGTCAGCTTGAAATCATTTCCAGTGGAAGAAGTACTTCTGTCACAAAAAAGCCTTCTTCATATTGCCGATTAACAATTCCATGATAGGTTTCTACTAGATGATTGATTCTTCTGATTCCTAAACCTCGTTTATCATTTTTGGTTGAGACATAGTCCGGCGAGATTTCTTGTGTCAGTGGACGAGCATTCGTCACGGAAATATATAGCTGTTGCTGAAGAATCGATATATATACACGCAGCAGCTGCTGACTCGCATCCTCTATTTCTAAATTCGCCTCTATTGCATTATCTAATAAATTCCCAAGAATCACGACTAAATCAACTTCCTGAGCAATTGGCTGATTTCCCACAAACACTTTTACATGAATCGGAATATTCTTTGTTTCAGCTAATGAAAGCTTACTGTTTACCACGGCATCAATGATTGTATTTCCACTACGAACAATCTGATCAATCTCCCCTAGGCTTTCTTCCAAGGAAGATAAATAGGTCTGTGCAGGCTCGTACTGATGGTTTTTTAACTGCGCATTTAATGTTTGTAAATGATTATGATAATCATGCCGCCAGCCACGAATTTTCTGATAGAGTTCGTTTACCTCATTTATGTAGTTTGCCATAATTTGATCAAGTGATCGAGCATAGACCATATCTGTCTCCTGATACAAGTAGTTTAATAGACCAAAAGAAAAGAATAGATACAGTTCCAGCAAAAAGAGAAGAAGAACGCTCATAAGGGGACTTCCCAAGAAAAAAAGAACCAGAAATAAGCCATCCATCAGATAACTCAAGACACTCATTGGAAGATTCAATTGCGGCAATACAGGCTCGTGATGAACCGAGAGAAGCATGAGCAAAAGGAGAATCTTCTCCCTTTCTGGAAAACCAAACGCTAAAAAAAAACCAATGGCTGATAAACACCCCACACTCACCGTCTTTTGTTTATATTTCCAAAAGAGAAAGAGATTAATAAGAAAAAACAACCCGTACCCTACTGCTGCCAGTTTTGTCATAATCAAAGAAATGCCAAGCAGCCACAGAAGCCCATACATCCACTTCCACTTCGGCTGAAAGAAAAATGGTTCGATAAACAAAAGGATGCCTAAGACTAGTTTTATTCCCTCAATTTTCATAAGACAACCTCCGATAATGGGAGAGAAAAGCCTCTTTCACCTGCTTTTTTTGACTTCTTGCAATAGGCAGCCGGCGATTGTTTTTCATCAATAGTGTCGCCCCGTCAATTCCTATGGCATGTGCTAAATTAATCTTAAAGCTCCTGTGGATTCCTATAAAATCATCTGTTAGCCAGTCGTCATACATGCTAAGTGTTCCGGTCAATTCATATACATCATTTTGCGTGACGATAGACAAGGTATGTCCCATAATTTCAAAATATAAAATATCAAATAACGGAATACTTTGATTGATTCCCTTTGTTTTGACAAGAATCGTTGGAACCTCTTGAAGCTTCGCCACTTTTGAAAGCAGATGTGCCATTTGTTGCTCTGTTATCGGCTTCATAATGTAGCCAAGTGCCCCAACATCGTATCCATCAAATACATACTCATCATAATTAGATAAAAAAACAATTGGCGTAAAATTGTTTTGGGCGCGTATCTTCTTTGCAGCCTCCATGCCGTTTAACTTTCCCTCTAGTTGAATATCAAAAAAGATGACATCCACAGGCGTATCTTCCAATGAAAACAATAATGCTTCTGCAGAGTCATAGATAGTTAACTGAATGTCATAGTCCTCCTTCATTTGACTAATCACAGCTTGAAATTCTTTTTGATGGAGTTGTTTATCCTCACAAAGTGCCAAGCGCATGTTCACTCCTCCATTTCTTTTCTATTTAGTATATCATGTGTACAAAAAAGCATGCAGTCTCTTTTGGCAGACATACATGCTTTTTTTATATTTCACTCGAACGTTTTACAAAATAACGGTAAAGTTTTGATTGGTTTCGGCTTGAATCACCGGATTTTTTTTCAAGTAATTCGCAATTAGCTCTGTCATGTCTATCTGGATTTCTCGAACAATTTTTCCAGCTTCAAACATAGTATAATTTCCACCGCCAACCGCACGGTATTGATTGATAACCATTTCTAATTCATCGGTCGGCTCCACTGGTTTTCCTTCAAACGTCAGCGTCGTAATACGGCTAAAGGCTGGTTTAGACATATCAATCACATAATCGATTCCTTCATACATGTCATAGTTGTAGTACTGAGGCTTAGGCTCAATAAATTCTGGATTAAAAATAATTTTTCCGTCTTTTACTGCTAAATAGTTCGCTGTCTGCTCAAGTGCAGCTCGCAAATCTGCCCCAGTAACTTTTAAAACAGCTAAAGTATTTGGATAGATGTAGTTAGTAATGACATCTCTCATTGTAATGATTTCGCCAAAACCTTTCCCTTCATTGTTAAATAGAGAAGTTCCGGAAATCTTTGCGCCGCTAGCGTCCATTTGAACACGGTTGATAAACTCAATATAAGGATGCTCATGGAGTCTCACACCCATCGGATCATTAATTTTCATAGAGCCTTCTACTTTTCCAACAGGCTGATCTAACCATTTTTCAACCTCTTCACCTATTGGCGCAATTAGCTCTTTGATTTCTTCATCTGCTACAACACCAGCGGTTGCGTGAATCTCAGCTTGACTACTTACCACATGCCAGCCTTCCTGTGTATTTTCAACCTCTAAGATGATTTCTCCTAAATGGCTTCCTCTATAACCTGGCTGTATCACAGGAACACCATGGATATGTGTAGCAATCTCACGGTGCTGGTGTCCTGTAACCAATGCATCAATTCCTGATACCTCTTGTAGAAGTTGGTACCCTTCATTTTCTCCTGTCAAAAGCTCAGTTGGCTCCCCTGTTACTAAGTCTCTTTCAAACCCTCCATGGTAGGCAACTACAACAATATCTGCCTGCTCTTTTAATTGGGGAATGTACTCTTTTGCTGTTTCAACAATGCTTTTAAATGTTAGGTCTTTGACTGTCGCCGGCTGCTCCCAATGAGGAATGTATTGAGTGACCAATCCTAAAACAGCAATTTTTACGCCCTCTTTTTCGAAAATTTCATACGCTTTTCCAAAGGCAGGTTGTCCGTCTTTATTTAAAATATTTGCAGCTAACACTGGATGATTGTAGCTTTTAATTGCTGAATTTAGATACGCTAAACCATAATTAAATTCGTGATTTCCTAGAACGCCTAAATCATAGTCCAGTGTGTTAATAACTTGAGTAAGTTCAGCGACTCTCTTACTTTTCGCTAGGTAATAACTAAATGGAGAGCCTTGAATAAAATCACCATTTTCAATTAATAGAACAGGTCCCGTTGCTTGTTCACGGATTTTCTTAATTAAAGTTGCGATTTTTTCTGTTCCAAAAGGTAAGTCACTATTTTTTTCTGCGTAATTAGTTGGTTCAATATAGCCATGCATATCACTCGTTGCTAAAATTCTTATTTCCATTTTCTACTTCGCCCCTACTCTAATTTTCTCTCTCTTCATCTTAACAAAAAAGAAGGGTATAGGAAATGTCAAACTCCTACAATCAAACAAATTGATAAGATTTTGATAACACTCATCTCACTTTTTCATGAAATATTTCCTTATTTTCATTCTTCTTGTAAAAAAAAAGGTAATCTATTCATCCACTATCAGATTTTTTTACCTGCCTGTAAGCATAAAAAAAGAGGGCGGACATAACTGTCTAAGTTATATCCCACCCCCGTAAATTCTTAATAAACGGTAGAATCAGAAATACTTTCTTCTATCCTGAACGCTTTGCGCTTACCCGTTCTTATTGATTCCAAGCGTCATCTAACTGCGCTTGTGAGTCTTTAATAATTTTATCTGTATCTTTATCTGTATTTGACAATACATTTTCCATAATTGAACGAACTTCGTTATAAGCAGAATCACTATTTTCAACTACTGGAACTGTGAATAATTCTTTTGTTGCAGCTTCCAAGTAAGCAGGGATTTTTGTATTTTTAGCTTCTTGATATTCAGTGCTTGTAATTACTGAATCTAAAATTGGCATATATCCTGTTGTGATTGCCCAGTCCAATTGAACATCTGGTGAAGCTAGATATTTCATGAATAGGTAGCCTGCTGTACGTTCTTCAGCAGAAGCACTGTCGAACATGTATACATCTGTTCCTTGTTGTAAGTTGATTTCTTCTGGACGAGGAGCAACATCGTAAACGAATTTTCCTTCAGTATCTTTTGCTACAAAGCTTTCTCCGGCAATACTTCCGATAAACATTGCTACTTGTTCGTTAGCAAATGGACCAGATAGATATTTATCAGAGCCAGCTATACGGAAGTAGCCATCTTTCACGCCATCAGCATAAAAGTTAATTACTTCTTTTGATGCTTTGCTGTCAATTTTTGTATCTTTTCCAAATTCTTCTCCTTTATTTTTCATCCCAATAACGTAGTAGTTATTTAGAGAATCAAATCCGGCACCGACAACTTTTTTATCTGATTTTTCATAAATTGTTTTTGAAGCTTCTTTTAATTCTTCCATTGTTTTTGGTACTTCAACGCCATATTTATCTAGCATATCTTTGTTGTAGAATAACATTTCTGTTGATTTGTTAAATGGTACTCCATATTGAACACCGTCAATTTGTGCCCCTTCAAGTAATGCAGGTTTAATTGGGTTTTCTTTATCCATACCAATTGTTTTATCATCCATGTATGGTTGTAAATCTACTAACATTTCATCTTGAGATGCATTCCATAACCAGCCAGGATACGCTTGGGTAATGGTTGGTAAATCTTTTGGTGATGGTAATGTAGAGTTAATTTTTGCTTGTAAATCAGGATAAGAAGACTGATTTTGCAATTCAACTTTAATTTTTGGATTTTCTTTCATAAAGTCTTTCGCAATTTTTGTTAATTCTTCTTCTTGTGCGCCATTCATAGCATGCCAGAACGTGATTGTTGTATCGTCTTTTATTTCTGTAACGATTTTCCCGTCATCTTTTTTAGTTGTTCCTTTATCATTACTGTTTCCACACGCCCCTAGAACAAAAACAGCTGCTGCCGCCAATACGGCTGTTGATAATTTTTTCAATTTCATTTTTCTAGTCTCCCTGTAAATTCATTTTTAAAGAACAATTTTCTCGCCTCTGGTAGGCAAATACCGATCTCCATACGGATTTTCCAGTTTTTCTGGCTTCAACGTATGAATTGGAATCAGTAATTTTGGTTCAATCCATGCAATAATTTGATCTAAATCTTCTGGGAATGCATGGCCTGAGCATGCTAAACGTACAAAGGTTACCTTTTGCTTATCTAACATCTCCAAAAATACTGCATATTGAGGGTCGAAGTCCCCCAACGGTGCTGCATCGCTATGAATATAAACGCCACCTCCTTGTAAATTGGTAAATCGATCAACAACTTGCCACAGATATTGATGATTGTCATTAATTAGGACTTCATAGGAAATTTCCAGTGAAGGGTCTAATTCAGGAATAATTGGACTATCTTCCAGATAGTAGTAATGTGCGCTGCGTCCGGTTACTTCTTTTAAAAGAGCAGCCATAGACGCTTCAAGCACAACCGTTCTTGGAGCCAGCTCAACAATTTTTTCAAAGCGTTTCACATTGGCTGGATACCCATTAAACGTCACTTGACGAGATTCATTTTCATTTACAAGACGAATCAGTTGTTGAATAAGATCTTCTTCACTGATTACTTTTATTTGTTCTGGATCTTCTTCACGTTCTGGGAAACTGATACTTACTCCTTCCATAATTAAGGCATCTGTATGCTTCGCTTTTTCACAAAGGCGAACCGTATTTTCACGGTCATAACCATGTAAACGCAAATCACCTGTGTAGGTAATGAAACGATCTGGTGTTGTAATCAATAAAGCACATGCCCCGTAAGCATCATGATCTACAGGAACTAGCTCAACAGAAATAGCCCCCACTTTAATTACCTCATTTGCTTCGCAGCCAATAAGCTCTCGAGTAAAGCCCTTGCCTTCAAATGGCGACGGGATAAGAAAATCTCCCTCACGATTTAACAAATTCAAGATTGCTTTTGTCTCTTTTAATGTATACATAGGAATACTTGGTTCTAAATAGTTAATCATTCGTGAATGATCTAAATGTGCATGGGACAAGAAAACTGCTGTATTTGCATACGTTTCTTGATTTTCACCTTCATAGGTATAGCCTAATCTTGCATCATATAAATCTTTTATTTCCGGCACTAACCGATGATTGATGAGCGTTTGAATGTTGTCGTCTTTCAAGTTCAATTCAGGTCGAAATTCTGTTCCAAAGTCAAAAAAGATATGTGAATCTTCATACGCCACTTCAATGACAGTGCCGCCGATGGTTAAAATTCCACTATGGAAAGTTAACGAAGTCTTACCCTTTGATTCCATTTTTTGCCACTCCTCGAATAATTTCTTTTCTAAAGACTAAATAAATGAATAAAATCGGCAAGACAGTCAAGGTGGCTGCTGCCATTTGCAAGTGAACATCACTCCCGCTTTCTGTTGTAAAAGCAGACAATCCATTATTTAATAAACGATATTTTTTCTCGTTCGTTACAAGTAATGGCCATAAGAATGAATTCCAGCTGGAAATGAATGTTAAAATCCCTACAGTTACTAATGCTGGTTTAGACATTGGAATTAAAATTTTCCAAATGTACTCCAAATCTGATGCGCCATCAATTTTTGCTGCTTTATAAAAGGTTGGAGAGATCCCTTTTAAGTAACCATGGAGATAATAAATATAAAAGATACTTGTTAAAAACGGGATGATTAATGCAAGATAGGTGTTCAACAAGCCCATTTTAGAAATCGTATTGTAGTTAGTAAATATAATCGACTCATAAGGCACCATCAATAAAGAAATCATCATCATAATCACAAGATTTTTATATTTAAACTGTAAGTTCGTTAAGGCAAACGCTGCTAAAACAGCCGTAATCAATGTTGCGATCGTAGTGACAGCTGAAACAAACGTCGTGTTGATAAAATATTGTAAAAACGGTGCTTTCGTAAAGACCTCTGCATAGTTTGACCACTGCGGACTTTTGGGAAACATTGTCGGTGGAATACTAGTTGCTTCACTATACGTCATTAATCCAGCTAAAATCATGTAGATAAATGGGAATAGCGTGATAATTCCTAAAAGGATTAAAAACACATACGCAATCACAGTTGCAACTTTTTTCATCTTATTTTTCCACCCTCTTCACTAATTTATTCTGAATGAACGTAATCAATAAAATAACAATGAACAAGATAACTGTTGCCGCCATTGCTACACCTGGTCTGCCCGCCACATGGAACTTGTCATAGATGTAGTACACGGCTGTTGTCGCACTTTTTGCAAGACCTGGTTGACCTGCAAACAAAGCATACACCTGTGTATAAACTTTAAATGCTCCGATAATATTAACCGTTAATAAGAACGTTAATGTTGGAATGAGCTGTGGAAATGTAATTCTGCGAAAGATTTCATTATCCGTAGCACCAAACATTTTTGCAATCTTATAATGCTCTGGATCAATGTTTCTGAATCCTGACAATAAAATAATGATATTAAAAGCTAAACTTGTCCAAATCCCAAAGATAATCAGCGTAGTCATACTCATATCTACATTATCCAGCCAGTTCACAGCTGGAATGCCAAAAATAGATAAAATATAGTTAACAATCCCATAGGAGCCGTTAAAAAAATACCGAAAAACAATCCCAATCGCAATCGTACTTGTTACATAAGGCATGAAGAAAATAGTTTCAAAAAAGCCTTTGTGCTTCACTTTTTCAAAAATAATCCACGCAATTGCCAAAGAAATTACTAACGCAATGGGCACCACTGTAAAAGCAAACAACGCCGTATTAAACATTGCCTTTGCAAACACTGGGTCAGTTAATACCTTTTGATAATTCTCAATTCCTGCATAGCTTTGATTAATCAATGATCCCTTTTGAAAACTCATGTAAAACGAACGGAATAAAGGATAAATGCTAAACAGTAAAATCACTGCTAATGAAGGAATCAAAAACAACCAAGCTTTTGGTTGATTTTCTGGGTTATACTTCCTCTTTTTAAACATTAGTAGATTCGCTCCCCATTTTCGTTAAATATGAAGGCTTTATGATAAGCAAAATCAAAAGACATCACTGTACCCTCTTCAATTCCTGTTTCAATACTAACAATTGACTTCATTCGTTTAGAACCAACTTCAAAATTCAAGATTCGTTCTCTTCCGATTAACTCTACGCCATGAACAGTTGTTGTAAACACTCCTGAGTCAGCAGGGAGTACATCCTCTGGTCGAATGCCTAGATGATAATTTCCGTCTGGCATATCAGTTTTAAATCGGTTGGAAACAAAATTTGCCACAGGAATCGCCATTGATTCGTAATACATCACACCATTTTTCACTTCTACCGGTAAAATATTGATGATTGGATTTCCTATGAACTCTGCAACAAATAAGTTATTTGGTTCTAAGTAAAGGTTTTGCGGATCATCATCTTGTTGAATAATTCCCTCATTTAATAAGATAATCTTGTCACTAATAGACAACGCTTCTTCTTGGTCATGGGTTACAAAAATGGTCGTAATCCCAACTTCTTTTACTAAGCGTCGAATTTCTTCACGAATCTTTAAACGCAGACGTGCATCTAAATTACTTAATGGTTCATCTAATAAAAGAACTTCTGGTTTTTGAACGAGCGCACGTGTAATTGCTACACGCTGTTGTTGTCCACCAGACAACGTTCCTGGTTTTTTATTTTTTAACTCTTCGATATTCGTTAGAGCCATGTATTCTTTGGCGATTTCTTTCGCTTCTGCTTTAGAAATTTTCTTCGCGCCCACCGTTAATGGAAACATAATATTTTCCTCGACAGTCATATGTGGATACAATGCATAGTTTTGAAAAACAAAACCGATGTTTCGATCTTTAGGTTCTGTTTCAATCACAGAATTCCCTGCAAAACGAATGTCTCCTGCTGAAGGTGTCAATAGTCCCGAAATTAGATTTAAGATAGTTGATTTCCCACAACCACTTGGACCTAATAAACAAACGAGATCTCCTTTCTCAATAGTAAAGTTCACTGATTTTAGTGCTTCAAATCCATTATCGAATACTTTCTTTAAGTCGATAACTTCTATCATGAGTTAGCCTCCAAAATATTTATTTGTCATCCAAAATAAGTATACCATTTTTCACTAAATTTCTATGAAAAATGTTAGGATTTTTAGGAAACGAATGGATGAACGTTCGGCTTTTCTTAAAAATGTCCTAAATTGTATTATCTCTTACTTTCATTAAACTATGATAAAAACCTTGTAAATTTTTTGTAAATATCAACGAAATCCCCAAAAAAAATGCTCATTTCGACACTTATTACGCCTTCTCTCAGCCCTACAATCAAATCGTTAATTTTCAGAAATTTTCTATGAAATTATGGCATTTTTATAGACCATTTTTGTCTCTTGCTACAGGCAACCAGACTCTTGAATTAATCAAAAAGGGCTATCCTTTTAAGGATATATCCCTTTTTGCTACTATTCTTATTTTTTATTGTACAAACTAACAGCAAACTTTTTAATTCTAGTCCTTATTGATATAAATCCCCTTCATGTGCTTGGAACTATTTTTGAATTCTCCTTAATCTTGTCCTACCTTTGTAACTTCATAGAATTTTTATTATTTTAATTTAAGTTCTTTATTAAGTGATTTAGGATAAAAAAAAGCCTCAACAGAGCTTGAGATACCACTCTATGAGGCACTTACGAATATGTTTGCTTTAATTATTTTTCCCTTTTTTTCATGCACCTAAAGATTTACCAATCGCTCCGCCTGGATGCCAAGCAACGTAATCATCGGGACTTAAGTTTCGTTCATTTTGTAAAAGAATTGATAAGCTTTGTAATAATACAGTCTGCTTGATAATAGAACTACGCGGCGGCTTGTTCAAGTCATCACCTTCTTCTTTAATACTTACACACAAACAAATATCTGACAATTTGCTCAGAGAAGAGCGCCGATTTTTAGATACGCCGATAATTTTAGCTCCATTAGCTTTCAACGTTCGAATGGTATACAAAAGCTCTGCAGTTTCACCACTATTGGAAATGGCTATTACTACATCTCCTGATTTCACTTGTCCGCTTGAACCGTGCACAGCCTCTGTCCCATCCAAAAAATAAGCAGGTGTTCCTGTAGAGGAAAGCAGAGAAGCAATATAACCAGAAATATAAGAAGGTTTGCCGATTCCAGTTACATGAACTCGTCCCCCCTCATTTTCTGAAGCTAAAATTAGCTCTTTTGCATCATTTAACATTTGATAGTCTAATGTATCAAATAATTCATTAATCTCGTTTTTTATTGTTTGTTCAAATTTTTCTATCATGATTAACCATCTTTCATTGTTTGTTTAAAGATAGAATAGTCCTTTGAATCGTAAGGTGCAGTTTGTAAGAAAAATCTCGTTCCTTTTGTCTGCATATATTTGATTGCTTTGATTTCTTCTACACTATAATAAGCATCCAACTGCTTAATCATCACTCTGCTAGCTGGATAAGGTAGTTGAACCTCTGAAATCTCAAATCCTTTGTCAACTGCTTCTTTTAACACTTCCAAATCTTTAAAAATGATCATTAAGTTACATTTTTCTTCCCGTTCTTTCTGAAGAAATTCAAGCAATTGGTCAACTGAAAAAATTCCCACCCCTTTTTTCTTCGGAAAACTAAGCTGAAGAACTTTTGCAAGAAAAGGATCATCCGTATGAGTAGGATCAACTACCGCAATAAAATTCGCATTCACAAAGCTATTCCAATTCAGTGCTACTGTTGCATGCAGCAATCGGTTGTCTACACGAACTAATTTGATTTTCACACTCATTTACTTTTCACCTACTTGCTTTCGACTTTGGCTTTTAAAAAAATTAGCCAAACTATAAATCATCATTTTCCCGTGGAAGCTTCCTCGAATATCTAAGTTGAATAGTTCCTCGTAGCGTTTTATTTTGTATAGTAAAGTATTTTTGTGTAAAAATAATCGCTCAGATGTTTTCTTAACACTGAAATCATTTGCATAAAGCTGATCGACTACTTGGATAAATTCTTCTACATCTATTTGCTCTATTTTCTTTTTGTAATAATCAAAAACATTAGAAGTTAACGCCTTCGGAACATTCGTCGTGAAATAAGAAAATAATTGATCCTCAAAATAGACCGGTTTGTCTTTCGTCAGCAAAACATTCTGATGCAACCAAAGACAGTTTTGATAGCTGAAATTGTATAAATCAATATCCATTTGGATTGATCCAACCGCGTAATAACAATCAGATAAGCCCCATTCAATCATTTCCTGGATAAATTCATTCAAGTATTCTGTCGTATATTTTCCATTTTTTTTTGGCAGTGATTTATAGATTAATAGATGTTTCGGCTCTAGCAACGAATAAATGGTGTTCTTATCATTGATCTTATATTTTAAACCCGTAATTTCTTCTTTATCAAACTTTTCCTCATTAATGATATATATTGGGATACGAGGAAGTGAGCGATCAAAATTAATTTTTGCCATCAACTTTTCCAGCTGTCCGTAATTCGATTGTTCATCATTTAAAAATTCTTTAATAAGCTTATCGTCGACTGAGAGTATTTCTTTAGCAGACTTTTGATTTAACTCATATTGAATACGAGTCTTTAAGGAATCAAAAAGAAGCTTACCAACAACATCAATGGCCTGATTTGGTCCATTGACCCACAGGTATCCATACTGATAGTTGGATACAACGATTTTATATATTCGCTGATCAGGATTATTGCTGTCAATCGCCACTTCCTGGTTAATTTTTTCTTCCAAACTGCATGATACTATCCTACCTTCTTCGTTCAGCAACCCAATGATATAGTCGGGGTTTTCTTGAACTACATGAATGAACTCTTTAAAAATTTTCCCTAGTTTCATTTTGATCACCAAAAATTCTATTTTGATCTAAATATATCATACATTTTCTTGGATACATTCACCGCTCGAAAACCATTCCAACTACTCATCCTTGTTTATAAATGATAATAAGCTAGCATGTTCCTAATCTGATTTTCTACTTGCTCATTTGGTTCTTGAACCGGTTTTCGTGCAGGACCCACTTCTGCAATGCCCGCCATCTCTATCGCTCGTTTTAATATTGAAGGAACAGTCCCCAATGGCAATACTTTCCGCAGTTCTTCAATATCCTGTTGAAGTTTTTTCGCCTTATCGAATTCTCCTGCTCGATAAGCTTGATCCAAACCTACCAAGGTATCTGTGATCAAATTGCTGGTCCCTGCGATGGCACCCGTCGCGCCCATTTGATACCCAGCTAGAATTTTTGAGTCAGAGCCGACTAATACATTAATCTTTGTTCCTTCGACAGCTTCAATATAGCCTTTTAAATTGTCTAGATTGCCACTGCTATCTTTAATGCCGCAAATATTATCAACCTTACTCAGTTCTTTTAACACACTTGCAGAGATATTCACTCCAGTAGCTTTTGGAATATTGTATAAAATGATGGGAATTTTCACACTAGCAGCAACTTGAGTATAATGCTGAATTAGTTCCTCATCTGTTGGCTTCAAAAAATAGGGTGTAATCACTGATAATACGTCTGCTCCCAATGCTTCTGCTTGTTTTGATAGCTGAATCGTTTCCAAAGTTGAACATGCACCTGTCCCCACGTAAACGGGAACACGCCCATTCACCTGTTCAATCACTGCTTTGGCAAAATCCATTTTTTCCTGATTACTCAGTACATGGAACTCCCCATTGCTACCTAATGGGAAAATACCAGATACACCTTTTTCAATCAAATAATCGACCAGTTGTTTCATTGCTTCTAAATTTAAACACTCTTTTTCATTCCTTTTGATTGGAGTGACAATCGGTGTAATAATTCCTTCAAACATTGCTAACACCTCCGGCTTTCTACATTTCTAAACGTTCATTCGTTAAAATCATGCTCTCATTAAAAATAGTAAACCCTTCTTGTATAACTTGTTCCAAATCAATACTTTCTGCGTTCATCCCCTGCATGTACACTTCAATCAGCAAAGGTAAATTGATGCCACTCAATACTTTATGTTCATATTGCTTCGTCAGCGCAGTCAGCACATTGGAAGGTGTTCCTCCAAATAAATCTACTAAACCAATGGTTGGACCTTCGATTTCTAAAAAAATTGCTCTGGCTTCTTGATAAAAATCTTCAAAAGATTTTTCAGGAAGAAGTGACAAATTATAGATATTTTGCATTGGTCCAATGATCATTTCCGCTGACTTTACCAATTCTTCTCCAAACTTTCCATGTGTTGCTACAATAATGTTTAACTTTGCCATTTTATTTTCTCTCATCCTTCCTAACTTAAAACCTGCAGCTGCTCCATGATGATCCTTGCTGAAAATTCGCAAGTTCGTTTTTCCGACTCTACAGTTCTTGCTGCGGTGTGAGAGGTCAATAAAAAATTGTCCAAACCCAACAACGGCTCGTCTTCCGTTGGCGGTTCTGTACTGAACACATCAAAACACGCACTTCTAATTTCTCCTGTTGTCAATGCCTGATACAAGGCTTCTTCATCTACAATTCCACCTCTAGCAGTATTCAATAAACAAGCACTGTTTTTCATTTGTTTAAATTCTTTTGTTGAGATCATATTTTTGGTATCATTAATTAATGGTAGGTGTAGCGAGATATAATCTGAACGTTCCAGTAAATGTCCCAATTCGACTTTTTCAACTCGGTACTCGTCTAATACTTCTGTTGGAATATCGAACACATCATTTACTTGGACCGTCATCCCTACGCCTACTGCTTGTTTTGCCAAGTACTTCCCAATAGCCCCAAAACCGATGATTCCTAATATTTTTTCACGTACCTCAAAACCAGTTGGCTTCTCCCACCC
This sequence comes from Enterococcus phoeniculicola ATCC BAA-412, assembly GCF_000407505.1. Lineage (GTDB taxonomy): Bacteria > Bacillota > Bacilli > Lactobacillales > Enterococcaceae > Enterococcus_K > Enterococcus_K phoeniculicola. The sequence continues at coordinate 596,386 of NZ_ASWE01000003.1, read as the reverse complement.
ATGATTTTTTACATCACGAATCGTCGTCCATAGATTTTTTGACTCGCAGTAGATAAAGCTCATGACGTGCTCAGCTACCGCATTCGAGTTAGAACCAACCGTTCTCCCCACATAAATATTTTTACTTTCTGCATATGATACATCGATGTTATCCGTACCAACACCAAATTTGCAAATCACTTTAAGTTTCGGGCATTTATCAATTACTGTCTGATCCATTTTATCTACACCTACAATGATTGCATCTGCATCTTCAGCAAGCTCGACAAATTCCTCTGGCGAATAAGCCAAACCTGTATCATTGTAGTGAACTTCTAATCCTGCTGCTTCCATTTTCTCTACGTAATCTAATCCATAAGAGGCAAACCCTCGTGGGGTAATTAAGACTTTCATTACGTTCCTCCTCTAAATAATTCCGAAGAATGTTAGTAAAATCGCCAACACCATCGTAATCAGAATAATATTTAAATATTTTGGCCCTTTTTTAATAATATAAAAATACATGGCCATAACTAAACAGAACGGCAGAAGATTTGGCAGCATACCATTCAATATTTCTTGAACAGAAACTTTTTCCGTATTACTTACAAATTCCAAGATTGTTTCAAATTTGACATAAGCAGCTGAGAGACAGCCAATCATAAAGAGTCCAACAATACTTGCAATATCAATTACTTTTTTGATTGCTCCTGATTGTAGGATGGTCATAACTGAGTTTTTTCCTAATGAATAGCCTTTATTAAATAAAAACCATGACCAACCATAAGACCAAGCAAGATAAATCAACCCTGGAATGAATGCGGCTACTATAGAACCTTCCAATGCCATAGGAACAAAAATTGCAAGTGGAATGGTTGCTACGATTCCTTGATCTACGCTGTCGCCAATTCCTGCTAATGGTCCCATTAGGCCAATTTTTAATGACTCCATCATTTCGGGTGTGATTTCTTCATTTCCCATCGCTCGTTGTTCTTCTAAAGAAATGATAATCCCATGAATCACACTACCCCAATCACAATTGGTGTTAAACATTTGAACGTGACGTTTCATTGCTTCTTGTAGTTCTTCAGAATCATCTTTATATATTTTTTGTAAGATTTTATTTAATGAATAGCTAAAAGCCAAGGCCTGCATGCGGTCAAAACTTACGGGTACCTCTACTGCTAAAGTCCACTTCCACCATGCTTTAAATAAATCCATTCGCGTAACTTTTTTTTCTGAAATTGAACTTACTTCATTCATGCATATTCCTCCTCATCAGAATTTTGTTTGAATAACGAACTAATCATTGCTATACACACTGCGAAAACAGCGCCTGTTAGCATCGAAAAGCCCATAACCGAGTAGGCGAAAAACCCAAGAACAAAGAATGGCAAATATTGTTTTTTCCCCATAACTACAAGCGTCAATGCAAACCCTAAAGCCGGAAGCATTGCGCCAGCATTTGATAACCCATTCATCAGCCATTCAGGAATGACATTGATAAACGCCTTAACGACATTGGCACCAAATAGAGTTGAGATAAACACTGGTGTGAAATATAAGACGCCATTTGTCAGCCATGGAAGCAAAAAGGAGTATAGGGATAGCTGATCATATTTTCCTTCCTCAATTAATTTATCCGCACGTGTATTGTAAAAAGAATTAAAGGTTCGGCGTACATTGTTAATCAATACGCCTAATACGCCAAAAGGAACAGCCAAGGCTACCGCCGCATTTGCATCGAGATTACTTAATAAAGCAGCTGGGATTGCAATACAAGCAGCCAACGCCTGGTCGCTAGGAATATTCCCGCCTGCCTCGATTCCACCCATGTAAATTAATTGAATCGTTGCTCCATACAAAAGACCTTGTTGAACATCTCCAAAAACTAAGCCAATAAATACACCCAAAACAACTGGTTTACGAAAAGCAAAAGAAAAGAAATACTGTGCCCTTCCCATTGCAATCCAATAGATAAGACCTACTAACGCTGATTGAATAACCATGACAATCTCCTTTTTATTTTATAGTTTAGCTACTGCATTCTTTAATGTTTCTGATGGATAGTCCGGAGTCGTTTGAAAATAGATGTTAATTCCTTTGCTTTCAAGCTCTAAAAGCTGGTCAGCGTCCGTACGATCTAATGTAATCGCATTATTTACAGCTTTCCTCCCGGGTCCTCCTCCTAAGCCACCAATTTGTACCTCTTCTAATTTCAATCCTTTGTTTACTGTTTTGTGCAGTTCTTTCACGCTCTTAAATAAAATCAATACACGCTTTTTATCCATTCCCCCTTTTTCTTGCAACAAAACCGCATCATCCGAAGAAACAACGCTAATTTTCACCCCTTTTGGAGCAGCCATTTTAAACACATCCTGCATAAAAACATCTTTGCTCAATTCTGTATCAACGGTTACGATTTCATTAATATCACATTGTTTCAACCAACGCGTTATTACTTGACCATGAATCAATCGAAAATCTACTCTAGTTAATGCAATCATCTTTTTTCCTCTTTCTATCTGTATTCTTTGATAATCTCTGAAATTCTTTTTGCGTTATATTCTATTTCTTTTGAGGTTCCTTTGGTAAGTAAGGAACCAAATCCACAAATATCTGTACCTTTTTCCATCCACTGCTCTAAGTTGTCTAGCGTTATCCCACCGCTAGCTAAGATTGGCATATCTGGAATTGGCGTTTTAAAAACTTTAATCAGTTGGCTACCATAAAAATCTGATATTGGAAAAGCCTTGATAAATGCTGCACCCGCACTTAACGCCTCTACAGCCTCTGTAATACTTGTACAACCAGGTGCATAGGGAATCTGATAGCGGTTACAAATTTGTGCAACACCTAAATTGAAATTAGGAGAAATAATGAAATCAGCACCTTTCATAACTGCATATCGTGCAGTCTCAGAGTCTAATACAGTTCCTGCCCCTACACATAAAGAGCCACCATATTTTTTCTTCAGTTGTTGAATAATCTCTCCTGCATTATTCAAAGTAAAACTCATTTCCATGACTGGGATTCCCCCAGCGATACACCCTTCAGCAATTTCAGTTGCTCGCTCAAATGTTTCTGTTCGAACAATTGCCAACGCACCGATATCATACATAAATTTTGTTGTTTGTATTTTTTTCAAATTGCTCATCTCCTTTATCCATATTCTTACATGATTCCTAACATATTGATATGGTCTCCAAAAACAAAAAAATTGACTATATTTTGTTTTTGAAGACCATACCTTCGTTTTAAAGGAGACCAAATAGTCCACATCAATAGCTTTCATCGAACTTTTACGCCTCAAATCAATGCCGATGACGAATTTTACTGAATTCAAAAAATGTGACATACTTTAAAATAACCCCATTTGACAACAAAAAAAAAACACAAGACGTTCGTATTGAAAGTCGTCGCGCCCAAAGATCTGGCGCAGCGTTTCAAAACGTGTCTTGCATTTTTTTATTAAATAATTTCTGTGTATGGCATATCCAAACTTTCTGCGACTGCTGCATTGACTAATTTTCCGTCAATTGTATTGATTCCAGAGCGCACCATCCGTTCGTATCTAACTTCTTTTCCATTTAAATAGTTGAGAATTTCATTCACATAAGGAATTGTCACGTTAGTGAGTGCTTCTGTTGACGTTTTTGGAACAGCACCCGGAATGTTCGCTACTGTATAGTGAATGACACCATGCTTCACATATACTGGCTCTTCCAAGGTTGTTGCATGGTCACTTGTTTCAAAAATGCCCCCTTGATCAATTGGAATATCAACTAATACAGAGCCCGGCACCATTTTAGCAATCGTCTCTTCCGTAACAAGCGTAGGCGCTTTTGCTCCTGGAAGAAGGACAGCCCCGACAACTAAATCGGCTTTTGTCACCACGTCATCAATATTTTTTTCGTTAGAGAACAACGTCTCAACCTGTTCATTAAATAAATCATCGATTTTTTGCAATACTTTTTTGTTCACATCTAATATCGTCACTTGCGCACCAAGTCCTAGTGCCATTTTAGCTGCGTTAATTCCAACAACGCCGCCACCAATGATGACTACTTTTCCTTTGGCAACGCCAGGAACACCACTTAAGATTAATCCTTTTCCACCATATTGTTTTTGTAAAAATTGCATACCTGCAATGACAGCCATTCGCCCTGCAACTTCACTCATGGGTGCTAGTAAAGGCAGAGAACCATCTGCTTCTTGCATGGTTTCATAAGCAACTGCCGTTACTTTTGTTTCAATTAATTTTTCAGCCAGCTCTTTATTTGCAGCTAAATGGAAGTATGTGTATAAAATTAATCCTTCACGCAAGTAATGATATTCGCTTGGTAGAGGCTCTTTGACTTTTATCACCATGTCACACGCCCATGTATCGTCAACTGTACTTATTACCGCTCCAGCTTCTTCATACGCTAAATCGGAAAAGCCGGAACCTACTCCCGCCTCTTTTTCAACAAATAATTGATAGCCTGCATTACGCAATTGAACGACACCACTTGGGGTAATCCCCACTCGATTCTCATTATTCTTTTGCTCTTTTACTATCCCAATTTTCATACATTATCATCTCCTGAAAAAAAGCGTAACATATTCAAAAGAGGATTTCAATTTCTCATCAAACACTTTCCATTAAAAATAACATTACCCTTGATACACAATCTTCCCACGATAAAAGCTATAATCTATTGGTGTCTGTCTTGCAACAAACTCGGCCGCACAAGAGGCATTGGTTAAAAGAAAGCTAGCCGCATCCCCTTCTTTCAGCCATAGCTCGCCTTCATTTTTTTCTGAAATTGTTTGTTTCCCCCCTGTAATTAAACCTAAAATCTGTGTCAATTCTTCTTGCGTTTTTTGATTAAATATCTCCCCGTAACGGTTTAACTTTTCCCTTACACTTCCAGTACCATAAGGAGACCAAGAATCATAAATATTGTCACAGCCAATGGCCACTTTTACTCCAGCTTTTTGTAATTCGGTTAAAGGAGGAACTCCCCCGCTGATAGGAATACTAGAAATAATCCCAATTCCTTCATTTGCCAAGCTAGAGAACATCTCTGCTCGTTGCTCCCCAACAAAATCATTTAAACCAAAAGCATGGCTGACAAACACCTTTTCCTGCCAATTACTTTGCTTTGTATAAGAAAGAATAGTTTCAAAAGTTTTTCGACCTGCTTCCCCTCGGTCATGTACATGAATATCAATAGGGACATGGTGCTTAACCGCTAATTCAAAGGTTTGACTCAGTGACTTCTCCACCTGTCCATCTAATGAATAAGGATCTACACCACCAATTAAAGTTGCGCCATTTTTCAACGCTAAATCAACTTCTTGATAGGCATTTGACCGTAACAGTCCATGTTGAGGAAATGCAATCAATTCGTAATCAAAAGACGCATCATAATCTGAAATCGCTCGTTGCACACCTTCAAGGTATCTCTGTCCTACTGCAGGATGAACATCAATATGCGAACGGAAAAAGGTCACTCCTTGTGCCAGCTCTGTTTCAATTAAATTTTTTGCTCTGGCCTCGATAGGTAGATCCAATGCATCTAACTCAGTAATCTCACTCGTAAATCGCTCAACCAGGTTTTTAGCAGGAGTTACAGGACGCCAAGGAACCCCTAATTTACTTTTATCTAGATGACAATGCATTTCTTTTATCGTGGGTAAAATGAGTAGCCCTGTCCCATCTATGTCTGAACCACTCATATTTTCTGAATGATGCGTACAAATCTTAAGGATTTTCCCATCCTCTATTTGAATGTCAATCTTTTTAGTGTCACTTCCATAGAGATAGTTTTCTTCTTTTAAATATTCTGTTTCAATCGAAATATTTCGAATCCATGTACTAGTCATTTTTTCCTCCTTAATTATAAATAGCGGACAGCCCACTGCCTCCGCATAATAAATTCAGTAACTTTCCACTGAACATTCTCCCCGCACTATTAGAGAGAATCTTTTTGTTCAAAAAATTAGTCTTTTCTGTTTATTCTTGAAGCATTCGATAAATATTTCCATAGCCTAATTCTTTTGCATAATCACTTGCCGTGCGTCCAGTATTATCTTTAAGCGTTTTGTCTGCACCTGCATCAATCAAAAGCTTTACAATATCTTGATAGACCTGTGAACCATCCCGTAAAGCAACAGCCTCTATTAAAGCGGTATACCCAGGATTGTTCTGTAAATCAATATTTACTCTTCCATCCGCCAACAATAATTTTACATTTTCTATATGCCCTTTTTCTGCTGCAGGAATAAGTGCATTCCCGCCAAAACGATTTCGCACAGACTGATCTGGGTTGGCATGTTCAAGAATATAGGCTAAGATTTCTGTTCGTCCCTCTGCTCCTGCATATAAATAAGGACTATCTTGAATTTCATCTTGTTGATTCACATCAGCACCTGCATCAATCAAAAGCTTTGCAATTTCAACGTTATTTTGATGCGTTGCTACCAGTAACGGACTCTCCTGTTTTTCGTTAATTTCATTGATAGGATACGTTGGATCAAGAAGAATCCGCCTTACTTCTTCAATAGCATTTGATTCGACAGCTGGAATCAGGCTACCGACTTTTGCTCGCCAAACTTCCGAAGTTTCTGCTGTTTCAGTTTGACTGGTTTGATTGATTGACTCCGTTGTTGAATGTAGTGTTGTTTCAGATGTCTGATCCGTTTCTTTGGTGTTCGCTTCACTTATTGCTGATTCACTAGTTAATGATTGACTACTGCTAGTCGGTGTTTTTGTTGACATAGTGGTTTGAGAACAACCTGCCAACAAAATAAATAACACCAAAAAAATACCTCGATACATTGTTTCTCCTCCTAATATGTAGCTTTCTTTATCTAAAAGAAAGAAAATGGGGTCGGGATAAAAGTGTTCAGCTCCAAGAACCAAGTAGGTACTGTGCATCATCGGAAGTGAACCTGCGTAATTTGCGAAGCCTTCAACTCTAGTCTCATGAGTAAAAGCTGTTGAGAGGCAGACGCAGGGAAGACCTTCAATTCTCCATCCCGCTTTTAGAGATTGATGAGAGCGAAACGCAATGGAGACCTTCAACTCTAGCACGTTTCATGCGTAGAAGTCGATGAGTTCTCCACCTCAACACATAGTGTAAATGCGTTTCTTTTCTTCCCAACCTTTATTAAAATTTCACGAGGGTGGGCTATAACTTAAATAGTTATGTCCCACCCTCATTCTTAAACATTTATAAATAAACATTTGGACATTGATAAAAAAACAAGCTTCTAGTCAAACACTTCCTATAATGGTTACAAAAAACAGGTCGTTTATTCCATATTCATCCATACAGGTTCCAACATGTTGCCGTCGGGATCTTGCACTTCCAAACTAAACATTTGGTCTTCGGGTATACCCATAGGTACAGAATAATAGGTGCCGCCATTTTCCTTTGCCGTTTCTGCAAATTTCTTAACTGCATCTGCACTATCCATACTAATTGCAACTAGCACACCACTTGTTTTTTTGGCATCAATAATTTCTTTTTCTTTGATGAACTGACGATAAAATTCGTGATTTAAAAGCATTATCCAAAAATGATCATCCCAAACCATTGAACTGGTCGCTTCATTTGAAAACTCTTCGTTCTTTTTAAAACCCAACTTTGCATAAAATTCAGTTGACTTTGCAACATCCGTAACTGGAAAATTTACAAATACCATTGACATCGTTTTTGTCTCCTTTCATCGGGTTTGATACGTCTTTATCATCTAATGAAATCTAAAATGTGTCAAAAGTAATGCGTTTTATTTTTATTTATTGACTGATCTATCTATCGAGGAGTCAGATTGACTTTGGTCTCATCACTAATTTTTTTAAAGTCTCTTTGCTGAATGGTTGACCGCTACTCAAAGAGGAGGTTGGGACAAACACCCACGAGAGCAATCGCTCTCATGGGTGTTTGTCCCAACCTCCTCTTTCCTTTATAAACAAATTATCCCTTGGCGAGCAATAATTTGGCTTGTGGAATTCGATACGGTGAACACGAAATATAATCGATAGCATAGTCTTTCAAAAATGCGATTGAATCCGGATGTGCGGCTGCTTCTCCACAAATACCAATTTTTAATTCAGGCTTAATCTTTCTCCCTTTTTCAATCGCCATCTTCATGAGTGCCCCCACTCCTTTTTCATCCAATACCTGAAATGGATCCTCTTTCATTAAGCCGTGGGTCATATATTGATTAATAATTTTTGGTGAGTCATCTCTGGATAATCCATACGTCATTTGTGTTAAATCATTGGTTCCAAAGCTGAAAAAGTCTGCGTATTGCGCTATTTCATCTGCTAAAATGCATGCTCGAGGAATTTCAATCATTGTTCCAATCATATAAGGAACTGGCTGATTGTACTTATGAAAGACTTCTTGAATTCGTTCCTCAAGCAGTTGACGGATTCTTTGAAACTCACTAGCATCTGTTGTAAATGGAATCATAATTTCCACTTCCATCCAGTTGTTCAATTCAAAATAGCTCTCGACCGCTGCTTCCATAATCGCTTCAGCCTGCATTTGATAGATTTCTGGATAAGCAACACCCAATCTTACACCACGAAAGCCTAACATCGGATTTACTTCAGCCAAAGCATTCGCTTTTTGCTTAATTTCTTTTGCAGATTTCCCGACAAACTCTGCTGTTTCCTGATATTCTTCTTCATTTTTTGGCAAGAATTCATGCAGAGGCGGATCCAGCAAACGAATGGTCATCGGATGTCCTTTTGCCACATAATACATTCGTTTGAAATCCTCTTTTTGCACTTCTTTTAATGTTTCTAAAATAGCAATTCGTTCTTCAAGCGTTTGCGCTAAAATCAATTTACGGAAAAGCATGAGCCGTTTCTTTTCAAAAAACATATGCTCCGTTCGTGATAAACCAATTCCTGTAGCCCCTAATTCCATTGCCGTTGTAATATCTTTTTCTGTTTCAGCATTTGCCCGTACAGCAATTGATGACTGTTTGTCTAACATTTCAAACAGCTCTTTTAATGGTAGTTGCGTATTGTTTTTTTCTAAGCGTAGCTCTCCTATATAGACGTCTCCTGTTGTACCATCTACAGAAAGTACCGCTCCTTCTTTTACTACCTGACCATCCGCATAAGCAACCCGCTCTTTTTCATCCACACTCAGATTTTCACAACCTACGACAGAGCATATGCCCATTCCACGAGCAACCACCGCTGCATGAGAGGTCATCCCCCCTCTACAAGTGACAATTGCCTCGCTAATTGCCATTCCTTCAATATCCTCCGGTGAGGTTTCTGCACGCATTAAAATTACTTTTTCTCCACGCTTACTGGCCTCTACTGCTTGATCTGCTGAAAAATAGATTTGTCCAACTGCTGCTCCTGGACTTGCTGGGAGACCAGACACCCAGCTCTCTTTTTCTTTCTTATCTTCTTTACAAAAAGCAGGATGCAATGCCTCTTCTAAATCATTTCCTTCAATTCTTTCGATTAGCTCCTGTTCAGTAATCATTCCTTCTTTAAATAAGTCTAACGCAATCACAAGCTTCGCTTTTGCTGTTCGTTTGCCATTACGTGTTTGTAAAATAAACAATTTCCCTTTTTCCACCGTAAATTCAATATCCTGCATATCTTTATAATGCGCTTCCAATTTTTCGCAAATTTCCTTCAGTTGCAAATAAACTTTTGGAAGATCTTTTTTTAACGTCTGTATACTTTTAGGCGTCCGTATACCTGCCACAACGTCTTCTCCTTGCGCATTCATCAAATATTCACCAAATAAGCCGGCTTCTCCTGTTGCAGGATTTCTGCTAAATACAACACCTGTTCCCGACGTATCCCAAAAATTACCAAAAACCATTTCTTGCACATTTACAGCAGTCCCTAAAGAATCACTTATCCCATGCAATCTTCGATAGGTCTTTGCACGCTGATTATTCCAACTTTTAAATACTGCCTCCACAGCAAGTAATAGCTGTTCCTCTACATTTTGAGGAAAGTCTCTTTGTTTCAGTTTCACAAATAACACTTTAAATGCTACAATGACTTCTTTCCATCCATCTGCTGTTACATCACTATCTGAAACAAGTTGATGAGTTTGCTTGTAGTCAGCAACAATTTTTTCAAATAATTGGTGATCCATGTCAAAAACGACATTTCCAAACATCTGCAGCAACCGGCGATAACAATCATAAGCAAATCGTTCATCTCCACTGTCTTTTGCTAAAGAAAGAACTGTTTCATCATTTAACCCTAAATTTAAAATCGTATCCATCATTCCAGGCATTGAAAATTTTGCTCCACTTCGAACAGAAACAAGTAGTGGATTCTGACTATTCCCAAATTTTTTCTTCGTTTCATCCTCAAGTGCAGCAATAGCAATATTTATTTCTGTAAGGATGGATGGGTTTAAATATTCCTGATTTTCTAAATAATCCAAACAAGCCGTTGTAGTAATCGTAAATCCTTGTGGAACAGGAAAACCAAGTCTTGTCATCTCTGCAAGATTCGCTCCTTTTCCTCCTAATAACTCTTTTTGTTCAGCGTTTCCCTTATTAAAGGGTAATACCCATGTCTTCATAAAAAAATCCCCCTTCTTATATGTGACACATATTAACACAAAAACAATATAATATGTCACATAATAAAAGTCAATACATTTTTGTGTTGCATATTGAACAACAAAGAGTATAATATGAGACGTAATGATGATATATGTGCACATATAGAAGAAAGTAGGTTGCATATGAATTTATCCGAACGTCAAGAAAAAATCATTTCAGTCGTAAAGGAATTTCAGCCGGTTAGTGGCGAAAAAATTTCTGAACAATTGGCTATTTCAAGAGCTACTCTCAGAGCAGATCTTTCTTTTTTAACCATGGTTGGCATTCTTCAAGCAAGCCCTAAAGTTGGCTATACATACGTTGGAGAGACAATCGAACCTTTATTTTTTGATAAAACTTTCTCTACAAAGATTTCTGAAATAATGATTCCACCACTGCTAATCACTCATGACTCTAGTATTCATGATGCAATTACCACCTTATTTATGTATGATGTTGGTTCTCTTTATGTAACGAATCAGGAACAAGAACTAGTAGGCGTTCTTTCTAGAAAGGATTTGTTGCGTGCTTCTCTCAGCAATCACATTGAGAAAACACCTGTTGCTGTAGTAATGACAAGAGCGCCTCATATAAAGACATGTACAAAAGATATGTCTATCTTAGAAGCTGGAGATTTGCTGGGTACGTATCAGGTAGATTCTTTACCTATTGTCAGTGAGACACAGCCTTTGAAGGTTATTGGAAAAGTAACAAAATCACGTTTGTTGGACTACATTATTCAGCAAGCAAAATCTACCGAAATGAATAGATAGGAGTTTTATTATGACAAAAAATGTTGCCTTATACTTAATTTCAGACGCAGTTGGCGAAACAACTCAAAAATTAGTATCCGTTGTAACTGCACAGTTTCCAACAATTGAATTTAGCCCGACTTATCGTTTTCCTTTCATTAACGATAAGGAAGAACTAACAGAAATACTAAAAGATGCACTATCAGACAAAGCAATTGTTCTTACAACGCTAGTCAATCCTGAATTAGTTGAAACTGTGACTTCATTTTGTCAAAGAACAGGACTACAATCCTTTGATTTAATGACCCCTTTTACAGAAATGATTCATGCGCAAACAGGAGTGGCACCATTAAATGAACCCGGAGTCGTTCATCAGCTAAACAAAGAATACTTCAGTAGAATTGCTGCTATCGAATTTGCAGTTAAATACGATGATGGAAAAGATCCACGGGGTTTTTTAGAAGCCGACCTTGTTTTACTCGGTGTTTCTCGTACCTCAAAAACGCCACTCAGCATGTACCTTGCAAATAAACATTTAAAAGTGGCAAATTTACCACTCATTCCAGAAGTGCCGCTACCTGAACAGCTTAAGGAAGTACCTGCAAACAAAATTATTGGTTTAACCTGTGATCCAGACAATTTAGAAAAAATCCGTACCAATCGTCTGCAATCTTTAGGTCTTGACCAGCTATCTAAATATACAAACAGCGATAGAATCCGAGAAGAGCTACAGTATGCCCAAGATATCTTTGATACTCTTGGTGTAACTGTCATCGACGTTACACATAAATCTATTGAAGAGTCCGCTTTCTTAGTTTTAGAAGCACTCGATAAAAAAGAACATCTTGCCTAAGAAATTCACCGTGCTAACCACACATATTTAGGCAACAAAAAAGACAGAAGCTTCTAGCTGCTGTCTTTTTTGTTTAATTATCCCTTGTTAGCACAATTTCTACTGAATATTCATCATATCTATGCACAGAAGTTGAATACTCAAAGGCAGCCCCTGTATCGAGATAACCGATTTGGTCAGCAACGGCTACAGGGTCTCCTTCTTGAAGCGCAAGGTATTCCGCCTCATATGCTGTCGCTTTTCGTACAGAAATCGTTCGATGCGCACTTTGAATAACCAAATGTAATTTTTCTTCAAGGTATTCATAGATAGAGCCTTCAACATTTGCTTTTTTTAATCCTGGAATTAAATCAATAGGCATATACATTTTTTCCATTACATGAGGCTGTCCATCAATTGAACGTGCACGATAGATGTCATAAACAAAACTATCTGCATCTATATTCAATTTTTTTTGAACGTTTTCCGGGCAAGGAATAACAGAAAAATTTAAAATTGTACTTTTTACTTCTTTATCTGGATTTAAAGCGGTCGTACCTCTAAACTGATTTGCGACACTCATCCGCTCCAATTCATCTGGACCAATGTCTTTGACAAATGTTCCTGAACCGCGGCGCTTGATAATAAGTCCCTCTGTCACTAGCATGTCCAGAGCTTTCTTCACGGTCATCTTACTTGAATCATAATATACACATAAATCTTTTTCAAAAGGAATTTGTTGATTTGCTGTATATTCACCCTTTAATATCTTATTTCGTATATCATTTGAAATGAGAATATATTTTTGCACGTCTATTCCTCCTCTGCAAGAAAAAACTTTCTCTATTACTTTAAAAGTATATGTGTATTAAGAACATTTGTCTATCTAACTTCGATTATTCTTGGAATTTATTAACAATAGTCTCAGAAAATGTCACTTCGTTTTCCAGAGCGACTTGTTTAATCCAATAACCCGACTTTTTAATTGTCTTTACTTGTGTATGAATATTAGTAGAAATAAATCCATATCGATTTCGATAGGCATTCCCCCATGACCAGCAATCAATTGGTGTCCACAAGTGATAACCAAAACAATTTGAGCCTTCTTCTATTCCTTTAGCTAACCAGTAGAGATGTTCTTGAATAAATTGAATGCGATAATCATCTTCAATCATTCCTTCTTTATTTAAATAGCGTTCTTCTCTTGATACACCCATCCCGTTTTCTGATACGAACCAATCAATATTCCCATAATTATCGCGAATGTTAATGGCAATATCATAAAGCGCCTGCGGATAAATTTCCCAGCCTTTATCCACATTCATTCGTCTGCCTGGCATATCATACTCGTCATAATATTTATTCGGCATCCAATCAACCGCCAAGCTGTCAGAAGAAACACTTGGTCTGGATACTCGATGTGGATGATAAAAATTCACACCTAAAACGTCGATAGTGTTTGCCTGAATAATTGCTAACTCCTCAGCAGTCGCTTCCCAGATAACTCCATCCCTTGTTAAATAAGAAATCAGCTTCTCTGGAAATGCCCCATTAATAGAAGCGTCTAAAAACATTTGATTTAACCATAAGTTAGCAAACTCTGCTGCTGCTAAATCTTCTTTTTCTGCGGAAGCAGGATAAGAAGGCGTTAAATTAAGAATCGTCCCAATTCGGCTTTCCTTATTTTTATTGATTTTACGAAACGCTTGAATGGCTTTGGCAGAAGCTAATTGAATATTATAAGCCACCTGTACAGCTTTTTTTCCATCAACCACTTTCGGATAATGAAATTGGTATAAATATTGTCCATCCACAATCACCATGGGTTCATTAAATGTAAACCAGTCAGTGATACGATCGCCATATAAAGTGAAACATTGCTTAGCAAATTTTACAAACAGCTCTACAACATGCTTTGATTCCCAACCACCATATTTATGATACAGCTCAACAGGAAGATCAAAATGATGAAGATTTATAACTGGGCGAATCCCGTTTGCAAGAAATTCATCAATCACTTCATTGTAAAAACGAACGCCATCTTCATTTAAAGTCCCTTCTTCAAGATTATCAATAAGACGTGTCCATTGAATTGATGTCCGAACACTGTTTAACCCAATCTCCTTCATTAATCTAATATCTTCTTTGAAGCTGTTATAAAAATTTGAAGCTGTATCAGGTCCTACTTGATTGTAGAATGCTTCCGGCTCTACTTCATACCAGTAATCAAATACATTGGCATGTTGCTTATTAAATCTTCCTTCACTTTGTGGTCCTGACGTTGCAGCTCCCCACCAGAAATCTTTTGGAAATTTTGTCTTCATCTTTTACACCTCATCAATTGCTTCCAGATAGAACATCTTACTCTGGAAGTCACCTTCTTTTTCTTTTGCCCAATAGTCATTAGCCCGATTAATATAATTTTCACCAAGCAGCAATCCTATTTGCACTAAATCATCGCCGTAACGACTCATTTTTCCGTTTATTTGATACTTGTATTTTTTCTCTAATCCTTGAAGTTTTACGCGTTTGTAGCTAGGATTAGGCTTTGCCAGCACTTGATAATAGCCCACCAATGCGGATCGTTTATCTTTTGAAACAACCATCCAAGCGACTTCATTTGAATCCATGGGACTTAATAAGCGATAAAAATCACCCGAATGAACTAATTCACGAGAGTCTTTAAACTGACGGACTTGGCATCTGACTTCCTCTTTTTGCTGTTCTGAAAGCTTCGTTACATCCAGCTCATAGCCAAATGTGCCAAAAGTTGCTACATCCCCTCTCATTTTGAGAGATGTCGTTCGTCCTACCTGATGATTGGGAACCTCAGATACATGGCTTCCTATGCTGGACAAAGGATAGACTAGAGAAGCCCCATACTGAATCTTTAAACGCTCCACTGCATCCGTATCATCACTTGCCCATGTTTGCGGCGCATAATACAGAAGTGCTGGATCAAACCGTCCACCGCCTCCCGCACACGATTCAATCAACAAAGTCGGATACTCAGAAAGAATTTTTTCATAAAGTGCATATACACCTAAAATATATCGATGAAAGACCTCTCCTTGTCTCTCTTTTTCTAAATGAGAGGAATAAGCTTCTGATATATAACGATTCATGTCCCATTTTACGTAATCAATCGTAGTCTCATCGAGGATGGCTTTTATCTGTAAAAAGATGGCTTCCACTACTTCTGACTGGCTGAAGTCTAATACAAATTGATTTCGTCCATGAGAAATATTTTTCTTTGGATGGCCAATCACCCAATCTGGATGTTTTTGGAATAACTCAGTGTCCGCAGAAACCATCTCCGGTTCAAACCATAACCCAAACTTCATTCCTGCCTCGTGTACTTTGTCTGAGAATGCAGATAAACCATTGGGGAGTTTTCTGTTATCCACGGACCAATCACCTAAAGAAGAATTATCACTATTTCTTTCGCCAAACCAGCCATCATCCAACACAAACAACTCAATTTCTAATTCTTTAGCGGTTTGAACTAACTCTTCCAATTTTTCTTCATCAAAATTAAAATAAGTTGCTTCCCAATTATTTAATAGAACAGGTCGCTCTTTTTTCGCCCATATTGGACGAATTAAATGACTTCGATAAAAGGAATGAAAAATCTGGCTCATCCCATTTAATCCTGCTTGACTATAAACCATAACTGCTTCTGGCGTTGAAAATGATGTATTAGGATCTAGCTTCCAACAAAATTGAAATGGATTGATTCCGAACATCAAACGAGTGATGTCATATGTGTCTACTTCCAGCTGACCAAGAAAGTTCCCGCTATATATCAGACTAAAACCAAATACCTCACCTGCAGATTCATTTGCTGCGGGCTCACACAAGGCAAAAAATGGATTATGAACATGACTACTGGCTCCTCGTGTACTAGAGATGGACTGAATCCCGTAATGCAGCGGTTCTCTTCGCACATGTGTTTCTCTAGCCCACGCACCTGTTAGATGAAGAAACTCATATTCTTTTGTTGGTAAATCTACACTCATACTCATTAATTGGTTCACTTGAAAAGAGTCGCTACCATGATTTATCAGCTTTGAATGCCTGGTAATAACTGGCGCATCAGCAAAGATGGTATAAAAAAGCTGAAGTTCTAACTCCGAATACTCATCTTTTAAACGGATAACTAGTGTTTCTGCTTCCAACTCGGTTGCAAAGGTTGCTGGCATTCCTTTTATTTTTTGTTTTCCTGAAAAAAGTTCATAGGAATCATATTGAAATCTGCTAATCGAGTCGCCATCAGGATAGCTAACTTCTACTGCTGGATACCGAAAATCAGTCGTTCCATAGACTGGAAATTCCTGTTTAACGTGTTCTAAAGATGAGGTATGGTCTGCTTTAAATTGATTATTAGACGGTCGAATTTCACGTTCAATCAGATAAGAAAAATCTGAACGGTGCGTGATTGCTTGACCATAATACAGCTGCTCTAGTGTTTGAACTTTTTCCATTACACGAAAAATATAGCTGACTTGTCCGTTAGTTAGATGAAATTCTTTCGTTTCTTTATTTATATAGATAAGTGACACGATAGCTCCTCCTCTAATTTTTATCTCATTTCAGTCACTGTAGGAGTTGCTGACTGATTTTTACATAGTCCTTTTTCAACGAGCCAACAAAATAGACCTGGGACGATGCAACAAAAAACAAATAAATTGACCCAAGCAATCAGGCTTGCTGTGACTATTAAACTGCCAATATACAAACTTTTCACTGGATGACGGACAAGCTGATCCAAACTAAGTGCATAGCAGTTAATTTTTATTACCCCTTTTACATGAAACCATGCCACCCAACAAAGGTAGATAGTGAATAAAAAGAAGAAAACAAGGCTGGCCACTTGAAACAAACCAAATGAATGAGTGTCCTTGTGACTCATCAAAAAATAAGTAACTGCCAGTAGACTTCCTGTTAAGAACCAAGCCATTGATATAAGCTTTCCATAAGGAATCACTGTCCTTCTCTTTTTAAGTACGCTAAAAAACTTTTCTTCTTTTTTTTCATTTGTTGTACTATACATCATCGTGTACGTTACTGCTGGTAAAATCCCATAGACGAGTCCATTTTTTAACAATAGAAACCAAAAATAGACACTTGCCTTCACCATCTCGTAAAAAAACTCGACTCCACGAATTAATTTTGATTGTTTTGTTTCCATTGGCAACCCCCTTACTTCTTATTTCACAGAACCAGCAACACCGTTATAAATATATTTTTGTAAAAAGACGAACACAATAAGGATAGGCAAGATAACAATAATTACGCCTGCCAAAATTACAGGCCAGTTCGTTCCATAAGGTCCTTTAAAAGCAAACAATGCGGTAGAAATTACTTTCAAACTACGATCTGGCATATAAAGGAATGGATTGTAAAAATCGTTGTACACCCCGACTCCACTGATAATCAACATGGTTACAATGGGTGCCTTTAAATTCGGTAAGATAATTCGCCAAAAGATACCAAAATAAGAAGCTCCATCTAAATAGGCTGATTCATCTAGTGAAATAGGAATCTCATTTAGATATTGTAAGAATACATATACAGAAATTACGTCTGTTCCAAGGTTTAAAACGATGACTGCCCACATGGTATTAAATAATCCCATGCTGTTAATAATTTGAAATGTAGCCACCTGACTGGTAATTCCCGGAATCAGCATCGCCATCATAAATAACACCATAATTAGTTTCTTTAAACGAAACTCAAAACGACTCATGGCATAGGCAAACATCGATCCTAACGTTAACTTGCCCACCATACTGATAACAAAAATGATTAGTGTATTTTTAAATCCCAATAACATTTGTCCGTTAATGAATGCTGTTTTATAGTTTGAAAAATCTAAACTCTTTGGCAATGATAAAACACCTGAACTTAAAAACTCATTATTGGATTTGAACGAACCAATGAACACAACCAAAATTGGCAAGATTGCTACGATTGCTCCAATAAGTAGAATCAAATATTTAAAAATGTTTCCTGGCGTAATTTTTACTTTCTTTTTCCTTTTTTTCTGTGTCTGTATGAGTTCCATTACGCATCCCTCTTTTCTCTAGTAGCAAATCGTTGAATAACCGTCACAGATATAACAATTACTAGCAAAATAAGTGCCATTGCTGATGCCAAACCAACCTTGTTGTACTTGAAGGCTGTATCAATCGTTTTGATAACAAAAGTCATTGTTCCGTTTGAACCACCAGTCATGATGTATGGAATATCAAATACACTTAGCGAACCACTTACGCCTAAAATAATATTCAAGAAAATAATATTTTTGATACTTGGCATGATGATATATCTGAACTCATCCCAACGGTTGGCTCCGTCAATTTCTGCGGCTTCATAAATTTCAGGATTCACCGATTGAATTGCACCTAAGAAAATTAAAAAGTTAAATCCGGTATATCGCCAAACAGAGGTAAATGCTAAGGAAATATTGTTAATCGAGCGGTCTCCCAACCATAATCGAATTTGACTTTCCAACCCCAAACTACTAAGTACAGTGTCTAAGGTTCCGCCACCTTTATAGAAGTAGAGAAAGATAAATCCAATAGCTACACCATTTAATAAATATGGAAAAAAGAGTATTCCTTTCCAAAAATTAGCAAACTTCACTTTAAAAGATAAGATTGTTGCAAATAACAAAGCAAATCCTAATTGGAAGAATGTAGCAATAAAGTAATAGAGACTAGTTTTAAATACTGTAAAATAGTTGGGATTGGTTAACACAGTTTTGTAGTTATCCCAGCCAACTGCTTCACTTGAAGGATTGTAACCATTCCAATTGGTAAAACTGTATTGAATCATTTTTACCAAAGGATAATAAGAAAAAACTAATAAGAGCAGTACAGGAATGATAGTAAAACTGATGACTAAAATCCTTTGTTCCATTTTTTGACTAAGCTTAAATTTTTTCACTAGATGTTCCCCCCTTATAAACGTTTAAAGCAATTTAAAGAATAGAGATAGAGCTAGAACAAATGGTTTACTTTTTGTCCCAGCTCCAATTAAGACTGTTCATTTGTACTTACTCAAATGAAGCGATTCATTTAGTTTATGTTCAATCAGAAAATCAATAGAAGCGCTCCATTGTTTTGAACAAATTATCTATGCGATTGTTATTCGCCTACTGATTTAATAGCATCTGACCAGCGTTTGTTGAAGTCTTTCATGATTGCTTCAAAGCTTTCTTTCGTATTACCAGTTGCTGCATCAATGATTCTTTGTTTTTCAGCGTCTGTCGTGCCAATACCCAACTCAGACTCATTATTGATGTCGCTGAATAATGATTCTTTTCCTGCTGGTGCGGGATTTTCTTCAATCAACTCAACACCGGCTTCTTGACTTGATTTCAATGCTGTTGGATAGTTCCCGCCAATCACCGCTGGCAGTCCGCCATTATCTACTGCGTAATCTGATTCATTAACTAACCAGTCAAGTAATTTACGTGCGGCTTCTTTATTTTTGCTGTGAACATTGATAGCTAAGTTATAGTCACCACCGACACCCATATATTGTTTTCCATCAGAAGCGGTCATTGGAAATGCTTGGAATGTAATGTCATCTGCTGTATCTGGGTTTACTTCTTGAATTTGAGGAACTGCCCAGCTGCCTAAAACCATCACTCCAATTTTTCCATTGGCCATGTCTACTTTTGATTGTTCCCAATCAGTAGTTGTTGGATCGGCTTCAATCAAGCCATCTTTACTAACATCATATAGAGTTTTATAGATTTCATTCATGACTTTTCCTTCTTCAAATGGTGCCGTATCCGTGGTCATTTTATTGGTAAAATCTTTATCTCCTGACGCACCTGGTCGCACAAAGTCCCAGTTTGATAGTGTCCAGCCAGCCGCATAGTTTGTATAAAGTGGTGTTATATCAGGATTTTTTTCTTTAATTGTTTTTAAAGCCGCAACAAACTCTTCCGTTGTTTTTGGAAACTCTGTAATCCCTGCTTCTTCAAACACTTTCTTATTTACAACCATCCCAGTAGCATTCATCTGCGTTGGAATCCCATACGATACGCCATCGTAAGAACGGTCGTTTAAGCCCATATATGTTTTCGCCAACTCTTCTTTCTCTCCTAATGGTTCAAAGAATGTTGCAAATTCTTGTGGTTGAATATCTCCAGGCAACATCAGTAAGTCGCCGTACTCATCACTGTTCATTCGTGTTTTCATTTGACCCGCGTAGTCGGTGATTGTTTGGATTTCCACTTTAATATCTGGGTATTTCTTGTTAAATTCCTTCATGTAGTTATCCCATTTACCGTTTCCTTCCCAGTCGGTTTTATGGTTAATAAAAGTGATGGTTTCTTTTCCATCTTTGTCTGTTTTGGCAGAGTCATCTGACTTACCACATGCGCCTAAAACAAATAAACTCGCGGCTGAAAGACCTAATAAACTTAAAATTGATTTCTTTTTCATTATAATTCCTCCAAAAAATTATTTTAGTAAGCGATTGCAAATAAATGATAACATCTTCTTTGTTAAATGTATATACTTTATTTAAATTTATTATATATTTTTGTAAAATTTTTGAACAATTCCTTCAGAAACCTTGCCATACAAGGCATAATCCATATCCATATTTGCTTCTTCTTTTTTATAAAGAGTCGCTTTCCAGTCCCATAATCCAAATCCTTTTACCCAGCTTCTCGTTTGACAAGCATCAAACATTGCCTGATACCACTTCCCTTGAGATTGCTGATTTACTTTCCCTGTAAGCGACCAATCATTTGGTAAATATTCACTGCCTTCTCTGCTGGGACAGCCAGCTTCACAAAAGAAAAAAGGCTTATTCTCCCTAAAAACAACGGCTTCAATTCGATCTAATTCCTGTGACCACTTATCTATTGGATAGTAACCTGAAGAAGAAATCACATCTACCGCATCCCACCAAGTAACATGGGTCTCCTGATATTTATCACAGTTATAGGTAATCACTCCTTTGTAAGACAGACGTACTTCTTTAATCAGCTTGCGCCATTGTGCATCCCGACGATCTGTATTAACTAACTCACAGCCAATTACAAACAATTCACAGGCGGTTTGTTCTGCAATTTTTGCATAATGCACAATATATTCTGTGTATGAAGCAAACCACTCACTCCATTTTGGTTCACAAGGAACATCGTATTCAAAAAAATTGATATGCGCGCGCCATGTCCCGTCACTTATATTCACCATTGGTTTAAGGATGACTTTCAGTCCAATTGATTTAGCAAAAGTAATCAACTCTGTCACCTCGCTATCGCTTAATACAGTTTCTCCTTTCCAATCAATTTCAGTTGACTGTGCAGTTTTTTGCTCTACCACAATAGGTAAAATGACATGATCTGCACCACACCCTTCTTTCATTAGCCGAAGTGATTCTTTTGCCTGACTTGTCGCCCATTCTCCTTTTTTACTCATAAACCCAAAGGTAACTCCTTTTACATAATCCATAAAAAACCTCCAAAAATAGATTGACATTTAATTTAAAAAGTATATATTTTTAAATTGTAAACGATAACAGAATTATGAAAGATTTTTTCCAATTTGTAAAGAATCATTTTTTTATTTCAAAAAGTATAGGAGGATACGATGAATCAAACTGAATTGTATAGCCAGCTTACGCAGACGATTCTTCCGTTTTGGTTGAATCAAATAGATGAAGCTTGCGGTGGTTTTTTTGGTGAAGTTGACAAAGACTTAAAACAGGTCAAGCAGGCGCCTAAAAATTCGGTGATGCAAAGTCGCTATTTATGGGCATTCTCTGCTTCAAGCCAGCTGATTTCCTCAGATAACTTGAAAGAAGCAAGTGCACACGGTTTTATTTTTTTAAAAGAAGTTTTATGGGATGAGGAATACGGCGGTGTGTATTGGCAGGTTTCTCATGACGGTTTCGTGCGAAAAGATAAGAAAGTTTTATATGCTCAAAGTTTTGCCCTTTATGCGTTAAGTGAATACTACAAAGCAACAAAAAATGAAGAAGCTTTAGCACTTGCAAAAGAGTTGTTCTTCCTGATTGAAACTCATGCTTTTCGTGACAACCAGATGGGCTATGCAGAAGAATTTTCTCGTGACTGGAAAGAAATTCCCATCTGTGAAGTAGGTCTTGCAGACATCGAGCTTTCTTATACAACGAATACACACCTTCATTTATTTGAAGCCTATACACTGCTTTATGAACTATGGCCAAATCCAAAACTGTTACAACAGCTTCATTTTTTGATGAATCTATTTCAAGAAAAAATCATTCAAAAAGAAGGATACTGTCATCAGTTTTTTTCAGGGGATTGGCATTCAATGACGCAAGAAATTTCATACGGGCATGATATTGAAACGTCATGGCTGCTGGATAGAGGACAGGCGATTACTCAGTCGACACAGCTAAACCAGCAAATTATCGAACTAGCGAATTACACACTTCAGCATGGACTAGATGTTCAGGGATTAATGAATCATTCCACTGATTTTTTAACAACAGACAAGACCAAAGTTTGGTGGGTGCAGGCAGAAGCAATGATTGGTTTTTATAATGCGTATCAAAAAACGCAGGAGCAAACATTTCTTGATGCTACAGAAACACTATGGCAAGCCATTCAAACCTATTTTGTCGATAAAAGACACGCCAGTGAGTGGTTGGCATACCTTTGTGCTGATAATCCCGACGAGCAAAGTACTACTAAAAGCTCTTCCATAAGTGATAATTGGAAAGGCCCCTATCATACCGTGCGTATGTATCTTGAATTAATAAAACGAATGGAGAAAACATATGATTCACATTGACGATTGGAAAACCTATAAAGGACTTGGACAAAAACCGAAAGATTTTGATTCATTTTGGGAAAAGCAATTGGCTTCATTAAACGACACAGGATTTGACTATGAATTGATTCCTTATGACCTAGCCTCTTTTGTTGCTGATGCCTATCATTTATATTTTATCGGTGTGGGCGGTGCAAAAATTCACTGCCAGTTGCTAGTTCCCAAGAAGAAAACATTACAGCATAAAGGTCTGTTACAATTTCATGGCTATCATGTGGACGCCGGAGATTGGCAAGATAAGATTGGTTGGGTAGCAGAGGGCTTTGTTGTTTTAGCTATGGATGCTAGAGGACAAGGCGGATTATCGGAGGATTGTACACAAACAAAAGGAACAGTAACGAAAGGATTAATTGTTCGAGGCGTAGAAGAAGGACCAGAAAACCTTTACTATACAAGAGTTTTCTTAGACACTGTTAAAGCCGCAAAAATTTTGATGTCTTTGGAAGAAGTCGATGAAAAGAAGATTTATGCTCAAGGCGCTTCTCAAGGCGGTGGATTAACCATTGCTTGTGCAGCACTTGTTCCTGAAATAAAAAGAATCATTGCCACCTACCCATTCTTATCTGATTATCGAAAAGCTTATCAAATGGGAGCACAGACTTCCGCATTTGAAGAGATTCCTTACTGGTTTCAGTTCAAAGATCCTTTGCATGAACAAGAAGAAGCCTTTTTTCAGACATTGGAATACATTGACATTCAGCATCTAGCCCCTCGCATTAAAGCAGATGTTTATTGGCTAATGGGTCTTCAAGATACTGTCGTTCCACCAGAAACACAATTGGCTACTTATAATAATATTCAAAGTCCCAAGAAACTCTTTACTTTGCCTGAATACGGACATGAATATTTACCAAAAATTAGCGATAAGTTGCGCCACGTATTTCTTGACTAGTAAAAAATGGAGAAAGATTTGGAACATTATTAAAAAGTTTTTGAGACGAGGTCGGGACAGAAGTGTTCAGCTCCAAGAAATAAGAAGGAATTCACGAAGATTGCTCCTCAAATCTTTGGGAATTTCAGCTTATTTTCGAAGCCTTCAACTCTAGCATGTTCCATGCGTAGAAGTTGTTGAGAGCGAAACGCAGTGGAGATGAGTTACTTCTGTTCCCGCCGTTTATTAAGATTTTACGAGAGTGAGATATAGCTTAAATAGTTATGTCTCACTCTCAGATTATACTATCATGTAGCTGGCAGGCGTCCGAAATCCAACCGGACGCAAGCTAGCTACTTTGACTTTTATACAATGCTACTTGTACGAATAACTATAGGCTATCCCTGTTTGTTCTAGCCTAAATTTAGGAAAACAATTCTCCTCTCTTCTATTCATTTCATGTATTTCTATTAACAATCCTCAAAAAAGCTGTTCTGTCATTTATTCATTAGCAAAAAATTCCTCTCTTTTTATATAACTAAATCAAAGAAGCTAATTACACTTAATTAGATTGTTTCCTGTGTTACAATTTATTGAAAAGAAAGTAGGTATTGTATGAAATTATCTGTTTATGTCGCAAGTGCGTTTAGTATAGAAAATACAGGTGGAAATAAAGCAGGTGTCGTACTATTTGAAGAAGACTTGACTATTTCACAAAAAATGATGATAGCAAAACAATTGGGTTATGCAGAAACTGCCTTTATAACAAAATCCCAAAATGCTGATTATACTTTTGAGTTTTTTACACCAAAAGAAGAGGTTGACCTATGTGGTCATGCCACAATTGGTGCGTTTGTTATATTAAAACATTTAGATATTCTTTCAAAGAATCACTATACCATCGAAACAAAAAGTGGTATCCTCGCTATTACCATAAAAGATGATCGCTTCTTCATGGAGCAGGTGAAGCCAGCCTTTTATGATATTCTTTCACCAGATGAGTTGACTGACTGCTTTGACCGTCAACTGATTGATACCCAATATCCTATTCAAATAGTTTCTACAGGATTAAAAGACATATTAGTTCCTATAAAAAGGGAAGCGGACTTAAACGCTTTGAAACCAAACTTTGAAAAGATTAAAGAAATCAGCCGTTTTTATGATGTGATTGGAATGCATCTCTATACATTTGCGAAAGAGCGCATTTTATGTAGAAACTTTGCTCCGTTATATGACATCAATGAGGAAGCGGCAACCGGGACTTCAAATGGCGCCTTAGCTTGCTACTTGCATAAAGAACAAATAAAAAAAGAAACCTATCTCTTTGAGCAAGGTCACTCATTGCAATCGCCATCTGAGATAGTGGTAACGTTGGCTGAGAATGCTCAAAACGAAATAGAAAACGTTTATGTTGGCGGGAAGGGCTATTACTTAGGAATGAAAGATTTGACAATAACAGATAACAGCTAAGAAGAAAGAAGGTGTGCTCTATTGTTAACTACAACACCTTCTTTTTCTTTATGTTCCATTTAAACATTAAGGAAACTTTTAAAAATCTCATAAAACGAAATTTATTGAGTATTGAGTCTAGTCGTTGCCATTAAACTTGCAACCCGTCATTACACAATGCTTGTGGTACCTTCTATTTTGTTATAGAATAAATTGCTTAGTTCTTACTGAAAACCCAAATATAAAAAATTCATAAAGGGGGTGATGCTATGATATACACTACTGTATCGTATTTAGCTACCCAAACGTTTCTTTTTTGATCAATGTTGTTGGTCAAAAAATGCCTTCCAACAACATTGTTAACTACAGAATAGGCAATTTGAAAGGAAATTTTTTTATGCCAACAATTCAACCACACCAGTATAATTTTATTAAACAGCAGGTGTCTGTATTATTAAACACTTACTCTTCTGTTAATGATAAACAGACGATAAGAACCGTTCAGGACTCAGCCATTGAACAAGTGAATGGGCTATTTGAAGAGGTTCCTGAAAAAGTAACTCATTTTATGGCACTCATCACTGATAACCAAGTGACAAAAGCAAAAGCAGAAAGTTATTTAGAAAGTTTAAAAAATGAGGTAATTCCATTTCGCGAGCCTAGTACACAGCAATTAACAAAACTATTTAGAAAAGTAAAAAAGCTTCACTTTCCAAAGTGGGCTGAACTTGACCTTAGAAATCATAGCTACGTGGGCTGGAATGATGCTGGAACCCAAAGAAAATATATCATTTTATATGAAGAGGATAAGTTAACAGGTGTGTATGGAACCCTTTCTTCTGATAGTTCAAAAGGAATTTGCAGTATTTGTCATAAGACATCTGAGGTATCTATGTTCTTATCCTTAATTAAATCTTCCGGGGATGGTACTTATACAAAACGTGGCAACTATATTTGCCATGATAGCGAGTCTTGCAATCAAAATATACAAACGCTTGATCCTTTGTTCAGCTTTATTCAAACGGTTAAAGCAGAAAAATAATTTTTTGCACATGAAGGCTTACTATTCAAATATTAAGATGGGGATACTCCTAATGTATGCTATCTAGTGACAAAAAATAGATTCGTTTAGAAAAGACAGCGATTGAAAGATCAGTGGTTCGTTCGACAAACCTATTTTAGGATAAACGCAAGAATAAATGAAGAGACAGACATGCGCCGCTCGGAGAACCGAGTAGGTACATGTCTGTCTTCTCACTTTATTAAGAGATTAAGAGGGGATAACTTAATTAGTCATGTCCCCACTTCTCTATTTTTATACCATTTGTTGGAGCTGTTTTAGTAAGCTTGCCTCTGGTAAGGTGCTTTTCATTTCAAACAGAGGGGATTCAAAATCATACTTTTTTGCGAAGATTTCTGTTTGAAAAATCGCCTTTTCATATGTTTCTCCACGTAATCGTTCAAAGGTTTCACTGACTGCCTGATGATTGGTGTTTGGTGATTTCATTAAAGCAAAGGTAGTTTCAGGAAATACGACTACCTGTTTTTTCTTAATGGTTGCATTCTTTTTATCGATCGACTGATAGGAATAAGAATAAGGTTGCCCCTCTTTCCAGAAAGTCAGCATTCCTGCTTCATAGCCTGGTACAATCCCTAATTTTCGCATTTGTTCCTTGGTTTGTGCTAAATGGACATGATAATCTGTACTCACTTGGTTTCCAGCATATGGAGTTAACCAGTATGTTTTTTCAGAGACGGTTGCATATTGTAGACTTTCCTGACTCAAAAAATCCTCAGAGTAGCTTATTTCTTCCTTCATCGATTTTAATGTAGCTAAATGTTGTTCAACTTCTTTTAGACGTGCAGTAGCAAGTGTAGTGCCTAAGTCCATCAGAGGTAATAAATCAATTTGAGATCCATCTTCAGAGATAAAATTTTTCAACTGCTTTAACGGAATCGACAACTCTGCACATTCGCGTATCGCTTCTACAAGATAAATGTGTTTTGCTGAGTAGTAACGATACCCATTTTCATCATCTACATAGGTTGGTGGTAAAATACCAATTTTATCATAATATTCCAACGCCTTTTTATGAACATGAGTAATTTTTGACAGCATACCAATCGTAATGAGTGTATCAGTTTTCATGGCTCCTCCTTGACCATCCCTTTAAGGGGTAGTTTATATATATAATAGAGGATTCTCTCTAAGAACGCGAATCGAACGTTCGCAACCGAAAGAATAAGATAGTACAATCCGCACTATCTTGAAAAGGAAGTGAGTTACATGAATGCTATTCAAAAATATCTGATGGAGCAAGCACATCGTACGGATAATGTGCTTGATGAAAAGGCCCTTTTGCTTGGCTGTGAATCGACCAATGTCGTTCATTTTGTCACTTATAAAGAATTACGAAACAATTTCCCTGCACACGTAAAAGCAGTAAAAGAGATGGCTAAATCAAAAAAGGTAAAGCTAATAATTAATGGAAATTTGAGCGACACTATGATTGAACGCTTTATGAGGATTGCCCTACATTTGAAAAAAACGTTCTCTGTAGTTGTTATGGATGGATTTGTAGCGTTAGATAACCAAGCAAAGAATAGTAAGGATATTGCTCTTGTTTTGGCTCATCACGAAGAATAAATCTACCTTTCTCTGAAAGAAGCTGTAAAGAAATGGACTGATGATTGATGAAAAACTTACTTATTACAGATTTTAATTCAACAAAGCTTCGTCCTCCCTACCTCAATTCCTCTCAAAATCAGATAGTAGATTTAAGAAAACTAAGTCAGCTCTATGAATTGTCTGATTCTGTACAAACACTCCAATGGAATGAGGCCGAAACAATTACATTTCTTCTTTACTTGTCGGATTACGATGTTTCTTGGCGAGTAAAAACATTTTGTAAACAAAAAGAAGAACAAATAAATAAAGGAATATGTTCCCCTGTAGAAAAAGGAAAAGTCATCACCTACTCCTCTCTTTCTGCTTGGCAGCTACTGTTACCAGTAAAAACTATTTTTATTAATCGCTTGTTATCTCCACTCATAAAAGAAGTAAATTTGCAGTGGATTCATTTAGAAAAAAAATCCAAAGAATTCCTGTAAAGGTGTTAAAAAAACACTCGAAACCAAAAATGCTGGTTTCGAGTGTTTCTTATTTTGATGCACGTTTTAAATACGTACCTTCTTGTGTATTGATTTCCAGTAATTCGCCTTCTTCAACGAAATCAGGTACGTTTACTACCAGTCCTGTTTCCATTGTAGCTGGTTTACCAGAGCCTGTTACTGTTGCACCTTTAATTGAAGGCTGTGTTTCAACGACTTTTAACACAACGCTTGTAGGAACAGCTAAACCGATAACTTCAGTACCAAAGAATTGGATTTTTACTTCCATATTTTCCAACATGAATTTTAATTCATCTTCAATTAACTCAGTTGGTACTTCATATTGTTCATACGTTTCTAAGTCCATGAAGTTTGCAATATCATCTTGTACATATAAAAACTGTACCGGTTTTGTATCAATATGCGCTTTTTTTACTTTTTCATCTGGACGCATGGTTGTATCATAAGTTGCTCCTGAACGCACATCACGTAATTTCATACGCATAACCGTATTTCCTTTACCTGGTTTATGGTGACTAGCATCTAATACTTTAATTAACTTGCCATCTAATTCGAATGTCATTCCAGCTCTTAAATCACTTACTGCAATCATTTTAATTTCTCCTTTGTCTATAAACTCATACTTCCATATTGTAGCAAATTCTGACCATTTATACTAGTGAAGTTTTTTTCTAGCTTCACTCAGCAAAACAATTCTTAAAAAAAAGTGTGTGAACCAAAAATAAATAAATGAAAAGAGTCAAAAAAAGAGCATCGACTGTTGTCTAGCTCCTTTAAAATTATCTTTTATTCATAAGCAAAATACTTCTGACGCTCTTTAAAAATAACATTTCGAACCTCTCTTGGAATGAAGCAATGTATATCATCTTCATTATAACCAATCTGTAGTCTTTTTTCATCAATGATAATTGGGCGTCTTAATAAGCCAGGATTTTTTTCAATTAATGTCAATAAATCGCCTAAAGGCATGTCATTAATATCCACAGTTAATTTTTCATAGACTTTTGAACGTTTTGAAATAATATCTTCTGTTCCATTTTCAGATAACGCCAAGATTCGTTTTAGTTCCTCTCTTCGTAACGGTTGCGAAAACACATTTCTTTCGGTAAACGGAAGTCCTTGCTGGATTAACCAAGCTTTTGCTTTTCTACATGATGTGCAACTAGGTGTTGTATATAAAGATATCATAAATTTTTTCACTCCTTTAAATAGTTTCTTCTGTCCTTTTTACGTCTAGAGATGTTCCTGTTTTTCATCTCTTTGTTTTTTATCAGTAACCAAATGATCAGATGAACATCCATTTTATTCTTGTTGGTTTAAATGTTTGTTATCTATTCGGTTTTTTTGTTTAAAATCCATAAGGGTCATCGTTCGATCTAAATGTCTTTATTCACTAGTCTCTTCCTCGTCCAAAGAAAAATGAAACAATAGCAACTAATATGACCGCGCCAATAATTGATGGGAATACTGCCATACCTGCGACATGAAGCCCCCAATCTCCTAATAGCTTTTCTCCAATGTATGATCCTACCAGACCCGCAGCAATATTTGCAATCCATCCCATAGAGTTTCCTTTATTGGTAATCGCTCCTGCAATCATCCCGATAACAGCTCCTACAATTAGTGTCCATAATAAATGCATAGGTTGTTCCTTCTTCCTGTTTAGTTATTTTACATATGATGAAATTCAGTATAAATATACTTAATTGTCTATACCTATTATTCTTCCCGTTATTTTAAAGAATAACAAAAAATGACAATTCCGAGAAATCTAAGCTTTCTCCAGCGAACAAAAGCTTCTCGTTTGTTGATTCTGACGATTTGATTCTTAAAATTCCAATACTGATTGAAAGCTTCCTCAATAAAAACATTTAGATAATTTTACAGCCCTCTCTTTCAAAACTATTTTGGAAACCAACTTACCAAAATAGGAGAATTTGTATCTGCATACATTGTTGCAAATATTTACCAAAAACACAAATGAAACATACTAAAAATCAAAAAAATTTTATTTTTTTATTCAAACATCTATTATTAATTTAACATTATTAAAGACAGAACCTATAAACATTCGTTATTTTTAAAACGAAATAAACTTTAAAACAGGAGTTTTTAAATAAAATTCCGTATTTTTATAACTGTCATTCGCTCATTTTATTCTAACGAAAAAAACTTTCTTCTTTTTATTAATAATTGAAAAGAAGAAAGTTTTATATGGAATATTTTTTTATTTAAATTTACCTCCCTCTCTTTAAAATTAGGATAGGAGGTCAGATAGAAGTTCTCGGAGCTAGCCGCTTAAATGTCAATTTTTGTTCATCTATTTCATTCGATACAATTGATAGGGTCTTCCTACTTTCAGATAGACACTCTCACTCGTTAAAATATCGGCGTTTTCTAAAAACAGTAAATACTTACGAACAGAGACATGGGAGAGTTGACTTATCTCTGACAGCTCTTGAACTGTAAACTGTGGAGGCAACTGTTTGATTTTTTCCATTAGTAAATGTAACGTTGATTGAGTCAGTCCTTTTTCTAATGGTAATTCTTCTAATTTTACCGGTTCTTGAATCCTAGGCTGCTTAAATAATGAATCAATCGTTTCTTGAGAAAGGTCGCTGACAGTCTTACTTAGTTGAGCCTGTTTTTCTTGATAGAGCTGAATACTTTTGGCAAATCGCTCAAAAGAAAATGGTTTGATTAAATAATCCAGCACACCTAAATGCATGCTTTGTTTTACACTATCCAGCTCATTGGCTGCAGTAATCAAAATCACTTCTACATCTATTCTTTCTTTTCTGATACTTGTAAGATAGCTCAGTCCATTTCCATCTTTTAAATGTAGATCCAATAAAACAAGCTTTGGCTGGTTCTTTCTTGTCTGTTCAAGTCCCATTTCTATTGTTTCTGCTAAATAAATAGGTTGAAAGCCAGTGATTTTTTCCAAATACTTTTGATGAATAAATGAAACCATTGGATCATCTTCAATGATTAGTACGCTTGTCATCTTTTACTCCTTCATAATGAACAGTGACTATTAATAGCAGCCAGTTATCTTGCTGGTTCTCCCAATGAATAGTCGCTTGCGCATTGTTTAATAGTGTCATTAAATACGAGGTATAAAATTCTAGCTCAAATCGTGTAAGCTGTTCTTTTGAATAAGCAAATGAATAGGTAGTGGTTAACGTATCCTCTTTATATTCAATCCTTTGAACCATTTCTTCTGGAAGTGGCTGCTCAAGAAAGAATCGATGGATGTAGCGATAGATTGCCAAAAGATTTTGTGTATCCTCATCTCGTTGATTGGGTGGAATCTCTGGATAGATTTCGACTATCAGTTGTGTTTTTATCTCACTAAATTTCATTCTCTCTCCACTTAAAAATCCAGCTAATACCGGATTTCTTACAAGTATCGCCAATCGATGGGCAAACTCTTTTTCCGGTTTTAAAATATCTGCCAGATACTGCTGCAGCGAAGCATAGTCTTCTAAATCAACTAACCCATAAATAACATGCATTTTATTCATAAATTCATGGGATTGACTCTGCAAAGCCGATGCGTAGGTAGTTGTGCTAACAAGCTGTTCAGCAATAATAAATGTCTCGGTTGCGTTCTTTAAGAAAACCACATGACCAATATCTTTTTTTCTTACTTTTATAGGAGCAATGGAAACAAAATAGTCCTGTCCATTTTGTTGATAGAACTGCTCTGTTTTCGATTCAATCGTTAGCCTCTCTTGAAAAATCAGTAACTCACTTAATTTTCTTCCAACCAGCTCTGCTTTTTTATTAAGCATCTTTTCATACATCAAAGTCGCTTCAATATTCGCCAACAAAATAGTCTGTTCTTTATCAATCACAACAATTGCATCCTTTGTTTCCTCTAACATCGCATTTCGTTCTTCTAATAATTGTGCAATCTCACGTGGTTCTAAATCATGAAGCTGCTTTTTTAAATAATAAGCTACTCCTACAGCAAGAATCAAACCAAATCCCACACTCAGTACCACACTCATCGTATAGTCTTTTTTCGTTCGATTAACCAAGCTGGATAAAGACGTAAGCTTAATTCCCATAGCAACTACACCTATTTGTTCCCCATGGTCGAAAACTGGAACAAAGCCTCTTAGCGATTCGCCTAAACTTCCTTTACTTACTGAAATATGTTCATTTCCTTTTAAAGCCAGCAGCTCATCGCCACCTTCAAAATGTTTTCCTATTTTCTTGAGATCTGGATGTGTTAGCCGAATTCCTTCCATATCCATAATCACTACAAAATCTAACTGATGAATTTCACCAACCTGAACAGTGTACCGTTCCAGCGCCTCTGTTGTCTGACCATTTCTTAATGCATGGATTACTTGGTCTTCTATGGATAATTGTTTTCCTAATGCAAGAAGTGACTCCTCTTGATTTTTTCGTACCTCTTTAATCGTCTGCTTGGTCATCACGCCATAAAAAAAAGTAATCATCACAATTAGAGTTGTGATAAAAATCACGGAAAGTAACCGCCATAGTTTTGCCCCTTTTTTCATAGTAAACTCCTTTATTTTTCTAAGTAAAGTATAGCATATGAGAAATAGTGCGCTTACTTAAAAAACTTATGTTTAGTTAAATTAATTAAATAACCTATCAAATAGAAAACGATTTCAATAAGATGAGTATGTAACAAACAACGAGGAGGAATTAACATGGAAAAAAAGATAACTGCTGACACACCTAGACAAACAGGTTGGATGCAAAAATTAGCAAACATTCGTATCGGCTCAGTATCATTGCCTGTATACATCGTTACTTCGGCCATCATCTTAGTGACGGCACTACTGGAACAGCTTCCTGTAAATATGTTAGGTGGTTTTGCAATTATTTTAACAATGGGCTGGTTATTAGGAACTATCGGTGGAAATATTCCTATATTAAAAAACTTTGGCGGACCTGCTATCTTATCTTTACTTGTTCCATCCATCATGGTCTTTTTCAATCTGTTAAATCAAAATGTCTTAGCAACAACCGATATTCTCATGAAGCAGGCAAATTTCTTGTACTTCTATATTGCGTGTCTGGTATGTGGTAGTATTTTAGGAATGAATCGTAAAATTTTAGTTCAAGGATTAATGCGAATGATCGTTCCAATGGCATTAGGCATGATTTTTGCAATGGGTGTTGGAACTTTGGTAGGAACACTTCTTGGGCTTGGCTGGAAGCATACTTTATTTTATATCGTAACACCTGTTTTAGCAGGAGGAATTGGTGAAGGAATCCTTCCATTATCCTTGGGGTACAGTGCCATTACAGGACTACCTAGTGAACAGTTAGTGGGTCAGTTGATTCCTGCAACAATTATTGGAAACTTTTTTGCTATTATGTGTTCAGGCTTATTGAGTCGACTTGGTGAAAAACGTCCAGAGTTATCCGGTCAAGGTGAGTTAATCAAAATTAGTGGAACAGATGATTTAAGTGATGCTTTAGAAGAAGATAAAGCACCCATCGATTTAAAGCTTATGGGCTCTGGTGTTTTAATTGCATGTACGCTATTTATTACAGGTGGACTGTTACAGCATTTAACTGGCTTTCCCGGCCCTGTTTTAATGATTGTCGCTGCTGCTTTCCTAAAATATTTGAATGTCGTTCCAAAAGATACGCAACGTGGGTCAAAACAGCTCTATAAATTTATTTCTGGAAACTTTACCTTCCCACTTATGGTAGGCTTAGGTATGTTATATATTCCATTAAAAGATGTTGTAGGTATGTTAAGCTGGCAGTATTTCATCGTTGTCATTAGCGTTGTCTTTACAGTTATTGCTACAGGATTTTTTGTCTCACGCTTTATGAACATGAATCCAGTAGAAGCTGCCATCGTTTCTGCTTGTCAAAGTGGTATGGGCGGAACAGGTGATGTAGCTATTTTAAGTACTGCAAATCGAATGAACTTAATGCCGTTTGCACAGGTTGCCACACGACTTGGTGGAGCAATTACTGTAATTTCTATGACTGCTATTTTCAGAATGCTATTTTAAGGTATACTAAATAAAAGAGTTCGAAAGGAAGATTATCATGTCAAACAAAGACGTAAAAGAATTAGCGATTGAACAAGCCAAGACTTTTGGCGGAAAATTAGAAGTCGTTTCAAAAGTAACGATTGAAAGTCGCGAAGATTTAAGTATTGCCTACACACCAGGAGTTGCTGCTGTTTCTTCGGCAATTCATGAAAATAAAGAGCTGGCATATGAGTTAACAACTAAAAAAAATACCGTAGCTGTTGTCAGTGATGGTTCTGCCGTTCTCGGATTAGGAAACATCGGTCCAGAAGCTGCCATGCCTGTAATGGAAGGAAAAGCTGCCTTATTCAAACGATTTGCAAATGTTGATTCCATTCCAATTGTCTTAGACACGCAGGATACAGAAGAAATTATCCAAACAGTCAAAGCAATTGCCCCAACATTTGGCGGAATTAATCTTGAGGACATCAGTGCTCCTCGTTGTTTTGAAATTGAACAACGCTTGATTGAAGAGCTTGATATTCCTGTCTTTCATGACGATCAGCACGGCACTGCTATTGTTGTTTTAGCTGCTTTATTTAATAGTTTAAAATTAATCAATAAATCATTGGATGAAGTCAAAGTCGTGGTCAATGGAGGTGGATCTGCAGGACTTTCCATTACTCGAAAATTTCTCGCTGCAGGAATCAAACATGTAACGGTTGTTGACCGCGCTGGAATTATTTGCGAAGGTGATGCTTCATTAGCTCCTCATCACGCAGAAATTGCAAAAATTACCAACCGTGAACATCGGACAGGAACACTTTCTGATGCACTAAAAGGAACGGATGTCTTTGTGGGGGTTTCAGCTCCTGGTGCTTTAAAAGCAGAATGGATTACAGAGATGAATGATAAACCTGTTATCTTTGCTATGGCGAATCCAACACCTGAAATCTTCCCAGACGAAGCGCTAAAAGCAGGTGCTTACATTGTGGGGACTGGACGAAGCGACTTTCCAAATCAAATCAATAACGTTCTTGCCTTTCCGGGAATTTTCCGAGGAGCACTAGATGCACGTGCGAAAAAGATTACGGTAGATATGCAAATTGCAGCAGCAAAAGGGATTGCCAGCTTGATTTCTGAAGATGAGTTAACAACTACAAATATTATCCCAGATGCCTTTCAAGAAGGGGTAGCTAAAGTCGTGGCTCAAAGTGTGAGTCAGGCAGTAGAAAAATAAAGAAAATGGCGGATTTAGCCTTCAACTAAATCCGCCATTTTTTATTTGTTCTTACTTGCAAGCTCCGTATAAAATTCAAGCCATTGTGCTGCACAATTTTTCTCTGAATACTTTTCAGCTGCTTGCCGTGATTTTTCCTGGAAAGCATGCAGTTTCTCTGGCTGCTCCACCAGTTCATCTAATTTTTGTTGCATCTCATCTATGTCATCTGCTGTAATAAATGTTTCTTTTAAGATAGAATCATACAGCTCTAAATTTCTCAACATGACAGGTGTACCGCAATTAAAGGCCTCCAAAATAGACATTGGAAATAACTCATTGTATGAAGGTAGCAAGAATAAATCTGCCATATTATAGTATTTTACAATCTCGTCTCGATCCACAATTCCTGTAAAATGTAAATTTGCTGGTGGATTCTCATAAATTTTTTGGTATTTTTCATAACCATCTGTGATTTTTCCAAAAGAAAACCCACCTGCCCAAATAAATTGAATGGCAGGATTTTGAATCGCCAATTGAACAAAATCATCAATTCCTTTTCGTTGCTGAATTTGTCCCACCCCTAGTACAACAAAGTCTTTTTCCGATAGGCTTGCTTCTTTTCTCCAGTTTTGCTTTTCTTCTGCGGTTGCTTCATAAAAAACTTTAGGAGAGACAAAATTTGGAATATAAGTGACCTTCTCCTCACTGACACCAAGCGCTACTAGCTTTTCTATGAAGCTAGGATTCACTACGACCAGATGATCCATCCGCTTATAAAATGACATCACATACCAGTTAAATATTCGTTGAATAAATGGAACAAGCTTCACACTTCCCTCTAACGTTTCTGGCAGAAAGTGAACATAGCCTAATTTCACGCCGCGATTCCAAAAAAAGGTAGACAAATAAAACATCGGATCCACCGTATGATAATGAGAAATATCGGCTGCTTTATAGTTGTTAATTTTAATTGAGAATTCTTTTGAAAAATATTTTTTTAACATCGCCAACAGCTCGAGATAGGCACTTCCCACTCCTTGACCTTTTACCTTATCTGCTGATGAAAACATCGTAATTTTAATCATAAACTGCTCCTTTTACCCAATTATTTCAGTAATTACTCATTCTTCTATTTAAGTTTCAAAAAAATAAGTTTGTAACTCCTTCACACGGAGACATAGATACAACTACCAGTGTATCTCAAATAAGTGAAAATTGCTATATAGCATCAAGAACTCTTATATGCAAAAGATTTCTGCTTCCTCATTTATTTCTACTTATTCCATTAAGCAATAATTCTTAATTTAAGTAGTCTTTTTTTTAATAAATAAGAAATCTTTTTCTATATTGTCTCATAAATAAAAACAACGTGACGGATAATTTATGAATTGCTAGGATTTTTTAATGTTTATCTTTCGTATCCTCTGTTATAATGTAGACTTGAAACTTTGATTGCTTTAAATGTTTATTTTTAGGAGGGAATTTATGAAATTCCACTATCACTTTTTAATTAACCCGACTGCCGGAAGCGGTAGTGCCGAGAAAGTGGCAAAACGGATTATCGATATCGTCTCAAAAAGAGAGTTTCTCTATACTAAATATTTCACAGAATATGCAGGTCATGAACAGCAGCTGGCAGAACAATTAGTTGAGCAGGCATTAATTCCTTGGAAAGCAGAATTTCTAACTAATTTTAATGAAGAGGATGCTTTTCCATTGTTGGTAGTCATTGGTGGAGATGGAACACTGCATCAAGTACTAAATTCTTTTTACAGCCTACAGTGTGAAATCCCTGTCGCCTACATACCCGCAGGCTCAGGAAACGATTTTGCTCGAGGAATCGGCTTGCCTAGAGAAGCCGAAAAAGCCTTTTGGCAAATTGTAAAGACACCCATTCCGCGCGAGATATCAGTCATCACCTATGATGAAAAAATCCAAGATGAACAGGGACTTGTGCTAAACAATGTAGGGATCGGTCTTGATGCGGCGATTGTTCATGCAACGAATGATTCTGCGACAAAAAAACGCCTAAATAAATATAATTTAGGTTCGTTAGCCTATATGGCTTCTATTATCAAGGTGTTGTTTACTCAAAAAGGATTTCCAATCATGGTGGATATAAATGGACAACAAATGAATTTTTCCAAAGCTTTTTTATGTACAACAACCAATCACCCTTACTTTGGTGGAGGCGTTGCAATTGCACCTACTGCTGACGTTCAAAAAAATCAGCTAGATTTTGTCCTGGTGGAGCGAATTAATATTTTTAAAATTTTTTGGTTAATTTTGTTATTAACACGAAAAAAACAGATGAACTCAAAAAATTTCCATCACTATACAGGAAACAAACTTAGAATCGTCTCCACCATGTCCGAGTATGGACAAGCGGATGGAGAAGTGATGGGGGCTCGCTCATTTGATATTCACTTTGCCACTAAAAAACAGTGGATTTGGTGTTAACTCAATCAATAAAAAAAATCCAAGCTGACGAGTCTTCTCGTCAGTCTGGATTTTTTTAGTTAGCCTCCATGAATTGCTGTGGTGTAATACCATCCATACCAATCATTGGCGAAATTTCTTGTTTTTGTATCAATTGGAGTGTTAATACACGTGGTCCGCTCGTCTCTTCTATCTCGTCAAATAATGTTACTTCTTCGTCCACTCGCAAATTCGTTTCCAAATTGGTGGTATCTGATTCATAAGCCACAGATGTATCTGACGTCTTTATGTCCCTCTTTTCAGATACAGGACTTAGAATTTTTACTTTTTCCACCGTTTGATCAGAAAACGGGTTATCTCCAACAAGTGAGTCCTCAAAAGCCTCTAACTTACTTTTTATCGTGAACGTCATCTCTCCAGCAGAAAGAATACGCTCTTTTAACGTGGTTAAACGACTGGCTGATTCATGGGCAACACAAGTTTGATACGCTTGTTCTTCTCCAAGCAAAATTAAAATTTCTTTACTTCTTGTAATCGCCGTATACAGTAAATTTCTTTGAAGCATCCGTTGAAATTGATGGACCATTGGTAAAATGACCATCTTAAACTCGCTTCCTTGTGATTTATGGATAGAACAGCAGTAAGAAAGTGTAATCTTATTCCATTCATTCCGTTTATAAGAGACCTCATTGGCATCAAACTGAATGACCAGTTCATCTACTTTATCTTCTGAGTCCTTTGCATAAATTATTCCTGTAATTTGTCCCATATCACCGTTAAAAACATTCAATTCTGGAGAATTAACTAGTTGGAGGACTTTATCACCAATTCGATAAACAGTCTCATTCCACGTCACTTCTTTTTTCTTTCCAGTATTTGGATTAAAGATTTCCTGCATCATTTTATTTAAGGCGTCAATTCCTGCAGGTCCTCGATACATTGGAGCAAGCACCTGAATATCCTGTGCGGTAAACCCTTTTTTCTTTGCCTTCTCAACAATTTGAGAAATCAAAGGCTCAATTTGATAAGCATCACTTCTGAAAAAAGAACGATCTTTTTGATTTTTCGTAAAATCACTTGGTAAATGTCCCTCTTTTATCTCATGAGCTAGCGGGATAATACTTGATCCATCCCCTTGTCGATAAATCTCTGTCAGCTCCATTTTAGGCACTTCTTCAATTTGGAGAAGATCATGAAGTACCTGCCCAGGTCCCACAGAAGGCAGCTGGTCTTTATCCCCAACGAAGATGACCTGCATGTTAGTTGGGATTGCTTTAAACAATGTGTTCGCAAGCCAGGTATCCACCATTGACATTTCATCAACAATTAACAGTCCACCTTCAAGCTCTTTTGTACTGACTGTAGGACTTTTTTCCCGTCCATTTAAACCTAAAAGGCGATGAATCGTCCCAGAAGGTAATCCAGTAGTTTCATTCATTCGTTTAGCAGCACGACCTGTTGGTGCAGCCAGTAAAATTGGAAACACTTCCTGACTGTATTTCGTTGGATCCAAATCAAGACCATTTAGCTCAGCAAATAAATTAACAATTCCGTTGATAACCGTAGTTTTTCCAGTACCTGGTCCTCCGGTTAAAATAAACAATGGCGAACGAATCGCTTCTTCAATTGCTTTTTGTTGAGACTCGCCATATTGTATATTTAATTGCTTTTCAATCATGCGAATCGTCTTTTTCACTTCTTTTTTATCATAAGTGATTTCTTTTTTTCTCGCCAATAATCGATGAATGGAGCTCCCGATTCCCCACTCAGAAAAATATAAACTATTTTCATAAAGCTTCGTTTCTTCCTGTTGAATTTTGCCTTCTTCAACAAGTTGTAAAATGACATTTGCTACCTCATCTGGCACAATTTCTACTGGTCGGCTTGTTTCAAGCAAGCGTATCGTCTGCTCCAGTAATTGCTTAGCTTCAATATACGTATTTCCAGTTTGAACAGATTGTTGAAATATCTGATGTACGATGGCCGCACGAATTCTCTTAGGAGATTGTGCACCAATTCCTAACTGCTCGGCAAGATTATCTGCTCGTTTAAAACCTACCCCTTCAATGTCCTCAACTAGCTGATAAGGATTTTCATGAATAATATCTAACGCCTCGTTTTGATAAGCTTGATAGATGGCAAAAGAAAGCTGGCTTCCGAAGCCATACTGACTCAATCCAACAATCACTTGATCCATTCCATGATTTAAGCGAATAGTTTCAACGATGATGTGACGCTTCTTTTCATTTAATGCGGGAAGCTGCTTTAGAACATCTGGTTCTTCAATAATCCGTTCAATCGCATTTTCTCCAAGAATTTCAACAATTTTTTCTGCAGTTTTTTTCCCAATACCAGGAAACTTGTCACTGGACAGATACTGAACAAGCCCATTTGCTGATGTGGGGCGTTCTTGTTGATAGCGATCTACCTGCAATTGACGGCCATAGCGCGGATGATCTACAAATTCTCCATAAAAACGGTAGCTTTCTTCTTCTTGAATTTCGCCAAAGCTTCCAGTGACTACTAGTTCTTTCTCCTTATAGTCTGTATTCGTATCAGTTACCCGAATTAGTAAAACTTTATAAAAATTACTGGGATTTTGAAAGAAAATTGCTGCTACATTTCCAACGACATAATTTGCATCAAGCGCTTGGTTTTGCATGTTCTCGCCCCCTTTTATAAAAATTTGTTACTTTTGATGCTTCTCTAAAAAATGAACATCATTCCAAAGCTCCATTTGATAAGGAAACTCATCAGAAGGATTAGTTGTTTCCACAATAGTCAAACTACTATTTAATAATCCGCCAGCCTTACGTAAATTTTCTAGCGGTTCTCCAACCATGTGTTGAATTGATGCTGTTAGTGCTGCTCCATGTCCCACAAATAGCAATGGCCCTTTTGAAGCCTCAGAAACTGCAGTAGAAACAACCGTTTCAATTCGTTCGATAGCAGTCATAATTGGCTCTGCACCAAAAGGCGTCGGATCATATTTTTCTAAATGATGACGAAGATTGTGTAAGTTTTCCCCATGCATTTTTTTGATTTTTTCAATTTTTTGCCCCTCTAAAGAGCCTAGACCCAGCTCTCGCAAGTCATCTGTATAAATGATTTCAACAGGATAGCGCAACTCAGAAAGTATCCCTTTGGCAGTATCTCTTGCTCGTTTTGATGTACTTGAATAAATTTTTTCAAAAGGAACATCCTTTAGGTAAACGCCCAATGCTTTGATTTCTTCATAACTTTCAGAAAGTAACGGAGAGTCTCCTCCCATTCCCTGAAATCGTTTCTCTTTATTCCACTGAGTTTTCCCATGTCTTGTAAAATATAATTTCATTCCATAAACTCCTTAAATCAATCAATAAAAAAGCGTTGGTTTGAAGTTGGGATAGAAGTGTTTATTAAGATGCTAAGAGGATGGGGGTGGGACATAACTAATTAAGTTATTCCACACCTTTGTAAAATCTTAATAAAGGTTGGAAATAGAAGCAACTCATCTCCACTTCGTTTCGCTCTCAACAACTTCTACGCATGAAACATGCTTGAGTTGAAGGTCTCCACTTCGTTTCGCTCTCAACAACTTCTACGCATGAAACATGCTTGAGTTGAAGGTCTCCACTTCGTTTCGCTCTCATCATCTTCTACGCATGAAACATGCTTGAGTTGAAGGTCTCCACTTCGTTTCGCTCTCATCATCTTCTACGCATGGAACATGCTTGAGTTGAAGGTCTCCACTTCGTTTCGCTCTCAACAACTTCTACGCATGGAACATGCTTGAGTTGAAGGTCTCCACTTCGTTTCGCTCTCAACAACTTCTACGCATGAAACATGCTTGAGTTGAAGGTCTCCACTTCGTTTCGCTCTCATCATCTTCTACGCATGAAACATGCTTGAGTTGAAGGTCTCCACTTCGTTTCGCTCTCAACAACTTCTACGCATGAAACATGCTTGAGTTGAAGGTCTCCACTTCGTTTCGCTCTCATCATCTTCTACGCATGAAACATGCTTGAGTTGAAGGTCTCCACTTCGTTTCGCTCTCATCATCTTCTACGCATGGAACATGCTTGAGTTGAAGGTCTCCACTTCGTTTCGCTCTCAACAACTTCTACGCATGGAACATGCTTGAGTTTAAGGTCTCCACTTCGTTTCGCTCTCATCATCTTCTACGCATGGAACATGCTTGAGTTGAAGGCTTCGAAAATAAGCTGGACACTTCTTTCCCGACCTCTTCTACCTTCTATGAATCTAAACAACGCATGATTGCCAGATTCTTTTAGATTTCATTCTAACTAGATGATTCGAAGCAGCACCTGTTCTCTTTATTAAAAGGGCTGCTGACTCTCTGACGATTAACGTTAATGCTGGCCTATAATCACTGAATAGTTATCAGATTAATTTTCTAGCCTAGCTATCTGTTCTATTCTATCATAAACCACTGATACCTAATGAAAAAATCCGAATTTAATCTAATTTATCGTGGCTATAATGATGCTGCAGCTCTAAATTAGGAAACGCTTGCTGTCTGAGTGCCTCATAGACAACTAGTGCTACTGTATTAGATAAGTTTAAAGAACGAACATGCTCATCATTCATCGGAATACGCAAACATTTTTCTTCATTTTCTCTCATGAAGGCTTCTGGAAGACCCGTTGTTTCTTTTCCAAACATAAAGTAATGCTCTTCATTATCCTTAAATGTCTCTTCACTGTATACTTGATTTGCAAACTTGGTAATTAGATGGAGTTTATTATCTCCTAAAAATTGTAAAAAAGCCTCTAAGTCTTTGTGATAGGTAATGTTTACGTCATGCCAATAATCCAGGCCTGCACGCTTTAAATGTTTGTCATCTGTTGAAAACCCTAAAGGTTCAATTAAATGGAGCGGTGAATTCGTTGCAGCACATGTTCGTGCAATATTTCCTGTATTCGCTGGAATTTGTGGTTCAAACAAAACGATATGATTGGTCATACGACTGATTTCTCCTTTTTTTGAGGTAGGATAGAAGTCTCTAACTTCAGAAATAGCTGGTTGCTTAAGGAGCTGTGTTCTGCAATTCAGCATGTTTCATGTGAAGAAGATGGTAAGTTTCTTCTATTCCTTGCATTTATTCAAGTGTAAAGAATCCGGAGCATAAATTAAAGTGATATGTCCAGATTTCCTATTTTTTTGCATAAAAAAAACGTACCGCCTCGGTGTCATCACTGCGAGTCGTTACGTTAGTGAAGCTCTTCTCACTAACTTTTATCAGAACAGGAACCTGATAAAAACCAATGAAAAAACAACTTGTTGATACTATATCATCAAAATGTTACTTTGACAACCTCAATCTTAAATAAAACTTAATGAAAACGATTACTATGAGAACCTTTTAATATTTCTATATCAACTGTAATTTTTTCTAACGGATTCTCTCTCAATCCTTGCTTAACTGCTTCTGTCACGCCCCATTCTAACGGAGACATCTCCAGCAAATCAAGTTGATTTTCTTTTGGAATATCAAATGTATATGTTATTCGTTTACGTTCTACGAGGTGCATCTCTGTTTCAAATTTTTTCACGACTGCTTCATTAGAATAGCTTTGTTTTTCGATTTCGTTTGGATAAAAGGCTTGACGCAGCTCTGTCAGGTAGCCTGATTGAGGAACTACTTTTAATAGCTGACCGTTATTTGTTAATACTCGTTGAAACTCCTTGTAATGGGAGGGAGAAAAGATATTTAAAATCGTTGGAATACAATTATCTGAAAAAGGAAGATTGGTCAAGTCTGCTACGCACCAAAATGCAGGTAATGGCTGTTGAGTTGCCAGATATACACCTTCCTTTGAAATATCAAATCCAATCATTTTTTCAAGAGATTTTCGTTCATTTAACTGGTTAAGAAAACTGCCTTCCCCACAACCAACATCCAAGATAAACTCTGGAAAATCTATCATATTAGCAAGCTCATCCATCACAGGATTATACATGCCAGCTTCAATCATTCGCCTTCTAGGGGCAAACATATCTGTTGTATATTCTGTTTGAATTTGATGATTTAAAAAATAAAGTGTCCCTTTCTTTGATAAGTCAAAACGATGACCTGACGGACAAAAAAAAGTATGATTCTCTTCCTTCATAGTGCCATGACACGTAGGACAACGAAAAACGGAGGCATTTTCTTTAAGAAACAATGCTCCCTGATCAATTTTTTTTAGCATATATTCGTCCCCTTTCATTGATAATCTTACCTTTCTTATTCTCCTTTAGCAATGAAAAAAAATATGATACAATGCGATGGAAGATGCTTAGAAGGAGGAAAAGAAATGATTAAAGAATTTTGTGCTGAAAACTTTACACATATTCAAGAAGCAATTGCTAAAGGGGCTGGACGAATTGAATTGTGCGACAATCTTGCCGTCGGT
Source organism: Enterococcus phoeniculicola ATCC BAA-412 (assembly GCF_000407505.1). Lineage (GTDB taxonomy): Bacteria > Bacillota > Bacilli > Lactobacillales > Enterococcaceae > Enterococcus_K > Enterococcus_K phoeniculicola. The sequence continues at coordinate 551,891 of NZ_ASWE01000003.1, read as the reverse complement.
GGCACAACGCCTAGCACAGGAGTGATTGAAGAAGTGTTAAGTTATGCTGGTGAAAAACACGTGCCAGTTATGACTATGATTCGTCCAAGAGGCGGCGATTTTATTTTTAATGATATAGAATTAAAAATCATGCATACAGATTTAATTGAAGCAAAAAAATTAGGTACTGATGGAGTCGTTATCGGCTGTTTGACTCCAAGCAGCTGGTTAGACGAAGAAGCGTTAGAGTTATTAATCGAACATGCAGAAGGTCTGCAAATTACTTTTCATATGGCTTTTGATGAAATTCCCAAAGCTCGTCAATTTGAGGCAATCGATTGGTTAGCCGAACATGGTGTGCATCGCATCTTGACTCACGGAGGACCTGCAGGAACACCTATTGAAGAGAATTTCGATCACTTGCGTGCATTAATCGCCCACGCTGATAATCGTCTAATCATTCTCCCTGGAGCAGGTATTAGTTATAAAAATGCAGAGAAGGTGCTCTCTGCACTGGGCGTTCAAGAAGTCCACGGAACAAAGATTGTTGAATTAGCTGAAAATTAATTTCATTCACAAAAAAAGAGTCCTTTTCAACCAAGCAATCTATACTTAGTTGGAAAGGACCTTTTTTAACTTTAGGCTAAAAAGTAACTCATAAACATGCTGGCAATACTAAAATAAATCAGTACACTTGTCAAATCACTTAATGTGGTGATAAACGGACCACTGGCAACAGCAGGATCAAATCCGAGCTTATCCATTAACATAGGAATCAAGCTCCCCGCTAAATTTGCAACTGTAATCGCACAAAGCATCGCCATCCCAATCACAAACCCTAAAATAAAGTTTCCCTGCCAGAAACCAACAATAATAAAAATAGTGATTCCTGTTACAAGTCCTGTGACCAGACCTGTAAGCACCTCACTGAATATAAGACGTGCAAAATTATTATCTTTTTCATCCGCTAGAGCTAGCCTGCGGACAGCAACTGCTAGAGACTGTGTACCCGCGTTTCCTGCAGTTCCTGTAATAAGTGAGATAAAGACTGCAAGAATGCTCGCCTCACTCACCAACGACTCATAGTGACTGATAAGAGTAGCTGTAGACATCCCTAAAAATAATAGCGTAATCAGCCATGGCAACCGTCTAGAAGCAGCTTTTAACGGATTTTCGCTGACTTCTTCGATATTTACCCCTGCTAACCCTGAGTAGTCACTTGCCGCCTCGTCATCAATAACATCGATAATATCATCAACTGTCACAATACCCAACAAATGATCATCATAATCTGTAACTGGTAATGCTAGGAAATCATAGTCACGAAATGTTTGCGCAACATCTTCTTGGTCGTCACCTACGTGAACAGAGATTACCCGTTCACTCATCAAATCAGAAATCATGGTATCATCCTCATTAACAATCAAATCACGTAATGAAATAACGCCTAAGAGCTGGTTTTCTTGATTGACGACATAAATGTAGTAAATTGTTTCTGCTACATCTGCTTCATGTTTTAACACATACATTGCTGATCGTACCGTTTGATTCGCTACAATTGAGACGTATTCTGTTGTCATGATGGACCCTGCTGTATCATCTTCATAGTGAAGCAGGTCTTTGATTTCACTTGCATCCTCAGCATCCATCAAGCTAAGATATTTTGCAATCTGTTTCTTATCTAGTGTATTTAATAAATCCACTGCGTTATCGGTATACATCTCCGAAAGCATTTCCGCAGCATAGCTTGGTCGCATCTCTGCAAGATAATCCTTCATATTTTCATTATCTTCTTCAATGACGTCAAACATATCCGCCAATTCTTTGGGCGAAAGATAGGTATAAACAACTAGACGTTCTTCATCGGTTAGAGATTGATAGAACTGCCCCTGCTCGTAGATGTGCATCTCCAAAAATCTCTCCCGAAATTCCTGGATATTATTTTCTTGCAAATCTTTGAGTAAAAAAGCAAATTGTTCCTCTAATTCTTGATTTTCATCCAAACCAATCTCACCTCACTGTTAATCTACTTGTATTAATTGATGCATATCTGTCGCCATAGGCTGATAAAAGGCTAGCGGCTCGTTCGTAAAAGGGTGCGAAAACTGCAGCTCATAACAATGAAGTGCCTGTCTTGTAATCCCCAAATCTAGTCTTCCCCCATACATTTCATCCCCTAACAGCGGACAGCCTATCGCTGAAAAATGCACGCGTATTTGATGCGTCCTCCCTGTGTGGAGCTGAATATCAACGAGTGCGATTTCGTCTTGTATTTTTTCTAGCCAGTATTCTGTTTTCGCATACTGACCTTCCTCTGTTACCTTACGTTTTAATAATGAACTATAATCTCTTCCGATAGGTTGAATAATCTCATCATGACGATTTAAATGCTCATTTTCCCCGCTGACAAGTGCTTGATATTTTTTCACAAAATTCTTTGCCCTCAACTGTACATCCAGCTTTGCATGAGCAAATCCATGCTTTGCAAAAAGCATTAGCCCAGAGGTATCTCGATCCAGTCTTGTTACTACATGAATCACTTGATTGGCGTAGCCTTGTTTTTTATAATAGGCTTTGACTCGATTTGCCATCGTGTGATTTGGATGATATTGAGCTGGAATCGAAGAAACACCAGCTGGTTTATTCACAATCAAAAGATGGTCATCCTCAAAAACAATATCTATCGGGTGATCGTCGAGTAAGAGCGTTTCATGTTCCCCTTCATCTGGAATCACAATTTTTACCATATCATTGTAGGTAAGAGAAAACAAGACATTCTCCACTTTTCCATTAACTTTAATTTCTCCACCTTGAAACTTGATTTTTGCTAATAATCCTTTAGATATCCCTTTTTCTTTTAAAAAATATTTTATTTGCTGGGATTGTTCTTTTTTAAACTGCCAAGAAAACTCCATGTTTACCCCTCACTAATAAACGCATCTTTCACTCTACGCCAAAAATGCATATGTCGATATGATGCAAAATGAATTCGTTCATCTGCTATACGATAATAGACAGAGGCAATATTGTCTTGTTCAATATCTAGCTGGTCGACGGTCACAAGATAATCCTTACTGTCCTGCAGCTTCACTTCCAGCCATTCAGTATGAGCGATTACGATAGGTGAGCCCAGTGTTCGGAACACACGATTGTTTAATGAAGCAATTTCAGCTAATTGAAACGCATTGATGCTTGGATGAATCACGGCTCCTCCAACACTTTTATTGTAGGCGGTAGAACCTGTTGGTGTAGAAACAGATAAACCATCCCCACGAAAACGTTCAAATAGCTCATCCTTGATTAAAATATCTGCTACCATGGTTCGGTTTCCCCGTTTAATTGTAGATTCATTTAAAGCTAAAAAATGTTTGTCTGGTTTGCCATCTAAAAAAGTAATCCGTACGTCAAGCAGAGGGTAGCTTACACTTTTCCCTCGATTACTACTTAAACTATCCACTAGCTCCTCTAATTCAAAATCACGCCAATCGGTATAAAACCCAAGGTGCCCTGTATGAACACCCAAAAAACTAACCTCATCCAATCGATGATTAAATCGATGAAAGGCAGAAAGCAACGTTCCGTCTCCGCCAATTGAAATGACAAGCTCAGGTCTCTGGTCATCAATTTTTATATTGGCCTTTTTCAACATTTCTCGCAATTTTTGTGCGACAACTTGCGATTTTTCTTCATGATTTTGGACAATCGCTACTTTCATGCTTGTCATTTTTTCACTCCTCTTGATCCATTGACTTATGATAATAAACGTCTTCGGACTTCCCACGACCATGAGAAAACAGTCGTTGTGCTTCTTGGATTTCCTCACGTATTGTTGACATTTCTTCATCCAATTGATAGGCAGCTTCTGCTGCACGTTGAAGACGTTCACTCATCTCTTCTGGAAATGCTCCTTGATATTTATAATTTAATGAATGTTCAATCGTCGCCCAGAAATTCATTGCGAGCGTTCTAATTTGAATCTCCGCTAAAATTTTCTTCTCTCCGCCAACTAGCTGGACTGGATATTCAATAACTAAATGATAGGAACGATAACCACTTGCCTTTTTATTCGTAATATAATCTCGTTCCTGAATGACCTTCATATCTTTTCGATTTCGTATAATTTGGACAACTTGATGGATATCATCCACAAATTGACACATAATTCTTAGACCCGCAATATCTGACATTTCCTCTTCTAAGCGTTGCATCGGAATATGTCGCAATTGTGACTTTGTAATAATACTTTCTATTGGTTTGACTCGTCCTGTAACAAACTCTATTGGTACATGGCGATTTTGTTCACGAAATTGCTTACGAATCCCTCGCAACTTCACTTTTAATTCTGAAACTGTTTGTTCGTATGGCGCTAAAAATGTATCCCAATCTCGTTCCATAGCAATCCCTCAACTTATCTTATAGCGTTCACTCTACATTTTAACATAAACAAGAAAAAACACTCACTGAATCCGTTTAAGAATTTCCAAATTTTACAGAATTCATCTCCAAAAATTGGCATAAGAAAATGGGGCCTTTCAATTGACGGAATAAATTAGATTGTGTAACAATGAACACAAAGAAAGAAAGGTGCTTTCATGAGCGAAAATTTAGAGATTGAATTTAAAACATTATTGACTGCTGAAAACTACCGGGCAGTCTGTGAACTATTCCAATTAGAAAAGAAAGACTTTCATACACAGACAAATGTTTATTTTGATAATGAGATGAATGTATTAAAAAAAGAAAAGATGGGTTTACGCATTCGAGTCTTGGAAACACACGCCGAGTTAACATTAAAAGTACCTGTCGAAGATGGCCTATTGGAAACTACGGATGACCTAACGCTGAGTCAAGCCCAAGAGTATCTTTTAGAAGATCGTCTTCCAAGTTTTGGCGCTGTTCACGATTGTCTTCAAACCTATCACATCGACAGCCGCTCACTAAAATCAATTGGGAAATTGACAACAAAGCGCGCTGAGTTTCCTGTAGTGGAAGGCTTGTTGGCTATTGATGAAAGCTGGTATGGCGAATCTCATGATTATGAACTAGAACTTGAAGTTACAGATTATGCCGCTGGAAAAATTCAGTTTAGAAACCTTCTGTCTCGATTATCGCTAACATATCAACCAGCAAAAAATAAAATTCAGCGGATGCTGGAAGCTACTCAATAAGCTTCTGTCATGGCTGTTCACAAGCCATTTAATTTCTTTTTTCATCTTCTTTTGGTAAGGTTATATTGTCATGTTGACTTGTTTGTCACATAGAGTCTGTTTGGGGGAGATTCATTTGATAGAAATTTATTTATTTATTAACCCTTTGGGGAGTATTTGTTATCACACAGAAAAACAAATTTTAGATTTTGTAGAAAGCGGATCTAAGAAAATTCAATTTCGATTTATACCACTAGTTAATTTACGTACAATTGGGGATTTAATGAAACGTGAAGGTATTCCAACTACTGATATAAAGAAAAGAAATCATCTTTTTGAAACGATTTTTTCCGCTTCTTTGGATTATAAGGCAGCTCAGCTTCAAGGAAAGAAAAAAGGACGTCATTTTCTTTTACGTCTGCAAGAAGCGGTCGGCTGTCATGGAAAAGCCTACTCAAAAAAATTAGTAGAAGAGCTAATCGTTGATACGGGCGGTGATTTAGAGATGTTTTTAGAAGACAGAGAATCAGAATTTGTTAAGGAAGCCTTCTATTCTGATCAGCAAATTGCCAGAGAAATGGACATCGTCCAACATCCATCTGCTGTTGTCTACAACTTTTCATACAATAAGGATTTTGGTGTCTTAGTGGAAGGAAAAGCGGCGATGAGTGATATTTTTGAACTCTGCCAGTCTCCTGAAACAATTTATGATCTTTTAGATGAAGACTATTTTAACCAAAAAAATAAGCGCCAAGTCGGAACTAACGGACATAGTTTACATTTAATTTAAACACTCTTATCTCTTACTAGTATCGATAAAGCACAAAAAAAGCTCTCTTAGAAAAACAGAATCTAAGAGAGCTTTTTTTTATTTGTCTAGTTCACTAATCAATGCTTCCAGTTCATCCAAACGTGCTTCAAATACCTTCATCGCCTCTTCAATATAAGCTGATTGTGTCATATCGACACCTGCTTTTTTCATGACTTCAATTGGATAATCACTATTTCCTGATTTTAAATACGTAAGATATTTTTCTAGTGCGTCTGGTTCATTTTCAACAATTTTATCAGCTAAAGCTGAAGCTGCTGAAAATCCAGTAGCATATTGGAACACGTAGTAATTATAGTAGAAGTGAGGGATACGAGACCATTCTAACGCGATTTCTTCATCTTCTTCTACTGCTGGTCCATAATATTTCGCATTTAATTTTCCATAGCTTTCATTTAAAAATTCACTTGTAAGAGGTGTTCCTTTTGCATCCTCAGTGTGAATGAAATGTTCAAACTCTGCAAATTGTGTTTGACGGAAAATCGTTCCCTTAAACCCATCCAGATAATGGTTTAGCACATAAGCGCGAACCCGAGGATCTTTTTCTGTTTCTAATAAATGCTCTGTAAGAATATTTTCGTTTGTTGTTGAAGCAATTTCTGCTAAGAAAATAGAATAGTCACCATAAACATAAGGTTGATTATTCCGTGTGAAATAGCTGTGTACACTATGTCCCATTTCATGAACCAATGTGTAAAGTTGGTCTAACGCATCATGCCAGTTCATTAAAATATATGGCAGAGTATCATACGCACCTGATGAGTAGGCGCCACTGCGTTTTCCTTTATTTTCAACAACATCAATCCAACGGTTTTCAAAAGCTTCTTCAACAACTGCCATGTACTCAGGTCCTAATGGCTGCAAAGCTTCTAACGCTTTTTCACGTGCTTGGTCATACGTAAATTTGATAGGTGCTTCCCCTAATACAGGTGTGTATAAATCATACATATGCAACTCATCTACAGCTAATAATCGTTTTCTTAGTGCTACATATCTATGAAGTAATGGTAAGTGATTATTGACAACTGTTACTAATGTATCATAGACACTTTCTGGGATGTGATTATTACTCAATGAAGCCTCTCTGGCAGAGCTGTATTTACGTGTTTTTGCTTTAAAATTGTGTCCTTTTACATGAGAACTTAAAGTAGATGCAAATGTATTTTTGAACTGCTTATAGACACCATATAAGCCTTTAAATGCGGCTTCTCGAACAGTTCTATCCGTGCTTTCTAACAATTGACCATAGACGCCATGAGAAAGCTGCACAGATTCACCTTCTTCATTTTTAACAACAGGAAAAGTTAAATCTGCATTATTTAAAATAGCAAACGTATCACTTGATGCTTCAAAAATTTCGCTAGCTCCCGCTAAAAGGGCTTCTTCTTCAGAAGAAAGAATATGCGCCCGGTTATCAACCATTTGTTTAACAAAATGACGATAAATTTCAAGTTTAGGCTCTTCTTCAAAGTACGCCCAAATCTGTTCATCAGACAATGTCAGCACCTCTGGCTCAAACCATGAAACAGCAGCACTGGTTTTTGCCAATAAGCTACTTGCTCTTGCATAGATTGCTTGGTAAGTTGAATTTGCTGTATCCTGATCATTTTTTAGATGAGAGTATACATAAATCACTTCGACTTTCCGATACACATCCAATAAAAATTCAATAGCAGCTAAAAATTGTGTTGAACCTGCTGCTAGTGTCCCCTTAAAGCTATCAGCTTTTTCAAGCTCTGTTGAAAGCTCTTGGAATTTTTCTTCAAATACTTCATCAGAGGCAAAGATTTTTGTTAAGTCCCAAGTAACGTCTGTTGCCAGTGAAGAACGATCAGGTAATTGTTTTGTTTCGCTCATTTCATACACCCCTTCATTTAATCTACGTCTATTTTAGCACAATAATTTTTTTTTTTACCATTCTTTCATCAATTCGTTCCCAATTTTTCGAAATTTCTGATAATTTCTATTTTTGAAAGTTTTAAACACTCGAGAAAGAGCTTTTTTTCCAACTCTTCTTTTTTACATAATGGAAACGTCCACTTTTTCATCGTCGTTTGTTTGCGCCAAACTTGAAAGAACTCATTTAATTCTTTTAGATTCATCTTTTTTCGTTGATTAAGCAGTTCCTCAAAATAACTACGGTAGTACATAATCTGGACACCAAAAAAAAGATAGTATGCACTGGGCTGATACATCCAGTGAGACATAGCCTGAAGATTCTTTTGTTTCAAATAAAGTTTCTTTTGTAATTCAAACGTTTGCTTTTTCTTTCTAACCAACTCCTTGAATAATATTTTCTGATAATCTCCCCAGTACTGAAATAGCTCTGTTTGACAGATTGGCGGTCTTTTCTGGAAGCGACATGCATATATTTCTGCTAGTGTCTCCTGCTTAAATGCCCATTCTTTTTTTTGAAAAAATAATTCCCCTTTTGGAAATTCCAGCACATGATAATATAAATGAATCTTTTCTTCCCTTGCATCTATACACCAAAAATAACAGCCCAATAGCTTATTGTAACTGCAAAAGCTTCGTTGAAGAGCAGTAAGCGTTCCTTTGGGCATCAGTTTTTCCCCCATCAGCCACCAAGCTTGATACCCATGAGACAAATAATTACTTGTTCGTTCAATCATTCGGGTTTGTGCTAAGATAGAGCATTGCACTTCAATGACTATTTGACAGGATAATAAATCTGGTCGTTGCTGTAGTTTTGGCAGGTAGGCTTCTAATTCCAATTGTTCATTAGACCAGCGAAACAACAGCTTTTTCAAATAAATATGTTCTTGTGTCTCTCCCTCACTAAAAGATAGACATTGATTTTTACGATGAGCAAAGTGCGGCGATTTAAATTGTCCTTTTTTAATAAATACAGGCTGTTGACATGTTGGACAACGAAGTTCTTTTCGATTCACTACAACCTTTTGAAAGGCTACCTCATCGGCATAAACAAATTGATTTCTCCATTTTGCAACTAACATTTTTTTCACCTCATCACTAAGGTACGCAAAAAAGCAATGATTCCACAACGGCCTCATTGTTTTGTGAACTTTTTTGTTCGTCCCCCTGATAAAAGTTTTCTCTATTTTTTATTTGATTATTATTTACAAAAAAAGCCCAAAACTTAATTAATAAGCTTTGGGCAGAGAGAACAGGAGAACATCCTCTTTTATTTAAAGTAGAAACGAGTTAATTCTAACGCATTACGCTCCATAATTAACTCACCATATTCTGCTAGAACTTCTTCTGTCACCTGAGTTGTTTTTGCAAATTCCAGTAACTGTGCAATTTGATCATCTACATCATGCTTAGATAATTCATCCATGAGAAAATTCACTTGTAAATAGTAAGATTCATTTAACCGATAAAGATTTGACCATGCTGATTCTAAAAATGTTTCATTTGACAAAGCAATCATTTGTTCAAAGTCATCTAACACGAAGATAACACTTTGGAATGAACTTTCTACTTCAACAGGCATGTCAGGCTCATCTTCTGATGATTGAGCACGCATAAATTCACTAATCTCGTCCATACTAGAGCCTTGCATATCATCTAACTGAGATAACTCTTCTGCAGACAAGCTTTTACTGATAAATAGTTCTAATCCGTCACCTTTTGGAAGTACTTGAAAAGTCACCGCTTCGCTTCCCTGAAATTCATCTTCTACATCTACTTCTTCTAAAATACTATAAAAGAAATTTTCTATTTCCTTATGGTTCCCTAATAAATCTAAAAAAGTGATCCCCCTGGCAGCTAAATCTTCATTGCCAATCAATACTCGGATAGTATTTTCATTAATATGTTCCATTTCCATATTAGCCACACCTCACTTCTACCTAGTAATAGGATATACGTACATTGTAGCTGAAACACCCTAAAAGTAAAGAAAAAACTTCTAACCTCGGAAATATTTAGGGAAATTCAACTTATTCAATCAAATCTAGCTTTATTCCAGCCAAACTTTGCTGCTAACATTTGATAAAAATTATATGTCAGGATAAACAATTTTTTTATTAAAATGAAAAAAGAGCATGGCCATAACTCAAAATAGTTATAGTCCACGCTCTTAGAATCTTAATAAAGTGGCAGAAACAAAAAATCAGCTTCTCATTATTTCTAGGAGTTAGCCGCTTTTGTCCGACCACTTCATCTATTTATTAAACAATCCGTATATACTTATGCAATCATTTTATAGGCCTGCCATCAGTTGTGCTTGACGTAATTCCAATTGGCGAACATCACGTGGTAAAAACCGACGAATTTCATCCTCATTAAAATCAACTTGCAAACGTTTCTCGTCAATCATAATTGGACGACGTAACAACCCAGGATTTTTTTGTACAAGAGTCAAAAGATCTTGCAGTGATAATTCATCCAAATCCATATTCAACTTTTGGAAAACTTTCGATCGTGTCGAAATGATTTCCTCTGTACCATCCTCAGTCATTTGTAAAATATCTTTCAGCTCAGAAATATTTAATGGCTCAGAGAAAATATTTCTTTCAACGAAAGGAATCTCATGTTCTTGTAACCACGCACGAGCTTTACGACAAGAGGTACAACTTGGGGAAGTAAAAAGTGTTAACAACGTGCATCACTCCTTTTGTGAACAACGTCACAGTTTTGGAACAGAAGAAGAGTTCGTTCTTCTATCTGTTCTTATTATAACGAATATTTTTATGAAATGCTAGCCAATTTCAAAATAAACACACAAAAAATGAATGTTTTTTAAAAAGTTTTCATTATAAAATCAATCTTTTTTTGAAAACCTTATAATGAAAATGAGAAATTTCAAATTTTTAGAAAAATCTAAAAAAATACGTGAAACAGAACAAAAAACTGTATCAATCACTAGCAATATTTAGGCAAATATACGAAATAATTTTGCGATATTCTTGTTTTTTATTTTTTGTATTTTTCTTTTAAATTGAACTATTTTCCTTTTGCTTAACTATTTCATAAGGAAACACTACTGGAAATAGGGAGAAATTTCTTTTCCGATTTTCTAAAAAAGTTACTCAAAAAATATAAATATATTTTTGTTATTTAAAGATTTGAAAAACACCTAGATATTCTTATATTTATTTCTTTATGATACTTCTAAAATACGCAGTAAATTGTCTATTTTCATCAAATGTTTTCACTTTACTTTATCTAAAAATGAACTCTTCTCATCAGCAAAATGAAAAAAAGTCTATTTTTTATACGTATTTTCTGGATTTTTGCTTTAGAAAAAATTATTCTTTTGTTCGTAAAAAGCTTGGATCGGCGGAGTATGGTAAATAAAAAATGAACGGAGTACTCATTCTTCACCATGTATACTTAGCTTACTGGAAATCCGGTAGCTCACGTTCAATTTGTGTACTTATTTTCTAAACTGAGCATTGTAGAGCGCTCGATAATGCCCGTCTAAATTCATTAACTGCTCGTGCGTCCCCTCTTCCAAAATTCCGTCCTCACTAACAACAATGATTCGAGTCGCATGTTTGATTGTTGCTAACCTGTGCGCGATAATCAGAGTTGTACGGCCGTCTGCTAACGAATTTAGAGACTCCTGAATCACTTGCTCTGTTTCAGTATCTAATGCAGAAGTAGCTTCATCTAATATAAGAATCGGAGGATTTTTCAGAAACATACGTGCAATCGCTACTCTCTGTTTTTGACCTCCAGAGAGTTTTACCCCTCGCTCACCAATAATTGTATCCAGACCATCAGACATTTGGTCGATGACTTTTTCCAAATGTGCTAACTTTACCGCCTGTAAAATTTCATCTTCTGTAGCATCTAACTTCCCATAAGCAATATTTTCTCGAATGGTTCCAGGAAATAAGAACACATCTTGTTGTACAATTCCAATTTGACTGCGCAAAGAAGATAATGTCATCTCTTGAATATTCATTCCATCAATCGTGATAGCCCCGCTAGATACCTCATAAAAACGAGGAAGTAAGTTACATAACGTCGTTTTCCCTGAACCGCTTTGCCCAACAAATGCGACGGTTTCACCCGGTTTAATCGCTAAATTAATATGATCTAAAACTTTGGTTTTATCACTATAGGAAAAGGAGACATCCGAATAAGAGATATTTCCTTGAAGCGACGTTACTTCTACCGCGTCTTTCTTATCCACAATAGCAGGCTTCTTATCAAGCTCCTCTGTTAATCGCTTGAAACCAGCAATTCCTTTTGGGTAGCTTTCTATCATGTTATTTACTTTTTCAATTGGTCGAACAAACACATTCGCCAGTAAGATGAATCCAACAAATTGCCCATTGGTGATTTCTCCATTAATTGTATAATAAGCACCAAAAATCAGCGCAAATAAATTAATTAGACGAATTAAAAAGTAGTTATAAGAAGAGCTGACTGCCATTACCTTATAAAACAAAATTTTTGATTTTCTATACGCTTGACTCAATCCCTCAAAACGACGGTTCTCAAATGCTTCATTTGAAAAAGACTGTGTCACACGAATCCCGCTAACTGACGCTTCAACCCCTGCATTAAATTCACCAAGATTATCATAAATTCGAGTATTTACTTTTGTCATTTTTTTATTGAAGAATACCAAAGCAATTGTAATAAACGGAATCAATATAAAGGTCGCAACCGCTAATTTCACATGAATATTCAACATCAATAAAAATGAACCCAGTAAAGTCATAATCGTGATAAATACATCTTCTGGTCCATGATGCGCTACCTCAGAAATTTCAAATAAATCTGTCGTTAGACGACTAATAAGTTTTCCTGTTTTTTGATTGTCATAATAATCAAAAGATTGCGTTTGAAGATGATTAAATAACTCTCGGCGCATATCCGTTTCAATATTTACGCCCAATTTGTGACCAAAGAATACCACAACATATTGTAAAGCTGTATTAATAATATAAAAGAGTAGTAAGCCAATGCATGCCCATGCAATTAAGCGAAAATCTTCTTTTGGCATAATTTTGTCGATTACTTGATTGACAACCACAGGAAATGACAATTCTAGTAACCCAGCCAATACCGCACATGAAAAATCTAATAGAAACAGCCCTTTATAAGGTCTGTAATAACTAAAAAAACGTTTTAACATTTTCTTCCTCCTTAACTTCCCTGTAAATTTTCTCACACAAAATCTAGTATACCATAATGATTTTTCAAGAATTCTTCTCTTTCTAACATTTTCTGAAAAGAAAACCAATTTATTTCTTTTTCGGTGAAAAAAACTGAAATTTGACTTTGCTTGACCTATCAACCTTTAATGAAAATAGGTAATATAAACCTTTATTTAACAGTATTTTTCCCCTTTTTTTATTCATGAAATTCGACTACAATGAATGAGGATTTTACTTTGAAAATAAATGAAAATTTTGAAAGGCGTGGACTATTTTTGATTGAAGCAATTGTCTTTGATGTTGATGACACAATTTATGACCAGCAGCAACCCTTCAAGAATGCTGTAAACCGAGTGATTCCTTTAGTGACTGAGGAAGATATGAAGGAGCTTTATATTCGATTTCGCTATCATAGCGATGAAAATTTCCCAAAAGTAATGGCAAACAAATGGACGCTTGAATATATGCGTGCACATCGAATAAGCCAATCCTTAATTGACTTGGATTATCCCCATATCACGGAAGAAGACGGTTTGCATTTTCAAAAAGTATATGAAGAAGAATTAGATAACATTTGCATGCATGAGGAAGTAAAGCGAACACTCGACTATCTTCAAGAAAAACAAATCCCTATCGGAATTATCACTAACGGTCCAACCGATCACCAATACAAAAAAGTAAAGCAGCTTTGTTTAGAAAAATGGGTACCTAGTGAACGCGTAATCATTTCGCAAGCAACTGGTTTTCAAAAACCAGAAGTCGAGATATTCAAACTAGCTGAGAAATCATTTGGCTTCACTGCTGAAAAAACACTTTATGTTGGAGACAGCTTTGAAAATGATGTTGTTGGATCCAAAAAAAGTGATTGGCACTCGTTATGGTTTAACCATAGAGAACGGTCGCTCCCAGATGGAGAACAACCATTATTTGATATGGAATTAACTTCCTTTGAACAATTATTTGAAACTATTCAATCTATTTTTTAGGCGAGATAAGTAGATTCTAACTATTTAGTGTACTGCCAGCTCAGGAGGGCTGCACTAGCATGTAATACTATCAGGGACTTCTCTCATATGGGTTTCACCTTAAGATAAGTGATTGTATAGAGAATCAAAATAAATGTTTCTTTATTTTTAGGAATAAGCAAAAAAGCAGGAGTGGTAGATGGCGAAAGGTTACGCCTTCTTACTCCTGCTATTTATCTACTCTCCAATACTCAAAATTAATCGAATATCTTCTTCTGTTAATTTACTTAGCTGATCATCATTTCCTTGTATTACTTTTTGGAAAAGCTCTCGTTTTTCTTGTTGAAGAGAATCCATGCGCTCTTCAATTGTTCCTTCTGCAATCATTCGCCAAACTTCCACGACATTCTTTTGCCCAATTCGATGCGCACGTCCAGCTGCTTGCTGTTCTACTGCCGGGTTCCACCATAAATCATAGAGAATAACTGTGTCTGCTCCAGTGAGATTCAATCCAGTTCCTCCCGCTTTTAAAGAAATTAAGAAAACATCTTTTTCTCCAGCATTAAATGCATCAACCATAGTTATTCGCTCTTGAGGTTTCGTACTTCCTCGAAGATAAAACGTAGTCATACCAAGCTCTGACAGCTCTTCTTCAATAATTGAAAGCATACTTGTAAACTGAGAAAATAACAACACGCGCCGATTGTTTTCTTTTGCTGCTAAAACCATCTCTTTTACTTGATCTAACTTTCCTGAACCACCTGTATAATCCTCTATAAATAACCTAGGATCACAACAAATTTGTCTCAGACGAGTCAAACCAGCTAAAATACTGATTCTATTTTTCTTAAATGTCGCTGCATCCATTTGATTGACTTGCTCTCTCATCTGACGTAAATAAGCAAGATAGACTTTCTTTTGTTCCTCTGTTAATACACTATAGAGATTTGATTCAATTTTTTCCGGAAGATCTTTTAGCACAGTCGCTTTATCTCTTCTAAGTATAAATGGTTGAATCATCTGAGAAATTTCTGTCACTTTTAATTCCCGGAATTTCGTTTTATTGGGGAAAAATCCAGGCATAATTGTTTGGAATAATGACCACAACTCTTCCAGATTATTTTCAATCGGTGTTCCGCTTAACGCAAACCGTTGAGGGGCATGCATTTTCCGCAAAGCCTGAGCTGTCTTCGTTGCACTATTTTTTACCATTTGCGCTTCATCCAATACGAGATAACCCACTTGTTCTTTTTGATAAAGATCTTCATCCTGACGTAAACTTGCATAGGATGTAATCCGAATATCAACAGGAAGCTTCAGCAATGCTTCACGTTCATTCCTGTTCCCACCAACAACCACAGAGGTAAGTGTTGGTGCAAACTTTTTGATTTCTGCCTGCCAGTTATATATCAAACTTGCTGGTGCCACAATTAAGGCAGAAATCGTTTCTTTTTCTTCTTTTTCAGATAACAAGTACGTAATCATCTGGAGCGTTTTACCTAGTCCCATCTCATCTGCCAGTATCCCACCAAATTGGTAGTGGCTCAACATTTTCAACCATTTGAATCCTGTCACCTGATATTCCCTCAACTGGGCATTAATTTGCTGAGGCAAACTTGCTTCAAACTGTTCAGGGTGGATGAGGTCTGTCACCATTTCATCAAAGGATGTGCTAAAATGCGTACGTGTACTTTTTAGCTTCTCCTGTAAAACTAGACCTTGGTTTCGCGGCATCTGTATCACGCCATTTTCCGAGTGGATTTTTTCTCTCAGCTGCGACAGCATCGTGCTTGTTTGCTGAAACTCTTCTGAATCAAATGAAAGAACCTGTCCATTTTCTAGCGTATAAAAGCGTTCATTTCTGAGTAAGCTTTGTAAAACAGCATCAATTTCCTGCTCTTCAATCCCTGTTACGTCAAATCGTACATCTAACCATGAGCCATCCTCACTAACCTCAATTTGAGGTTGATAATGCTGGGCATCAAGATACAATTCTCTAAGCTTCTTTCCAATCTTTACATCTGCGTGATGTCGAAAAACGGTAAGCTCTTTTGTAAAAAAGGCGTAAAGCCGTTCTCCAGTTGGCAAAGCTTTTTCAAATCCAGTGCTATTCTTCTTATAGCTATACAGTGGGAAGAGGGAAAGAACCTGCTCTTCTCGGACTGTTTCACGAAGGACTTCTTTTCTTCCTTCAGGTAAGATCTGATGTTTTTTATCCGTTGAAAAAACCACATCCCCATAGGCAAAGTCCACTCGAACCTGAATCATTCCTTTGACTTTTCGAAAAAATAGAATAGGCTGAACCGGAGTATCACTGACTTCATTAGTGACGGCTTCCTGAACTTCCACCTGCCCTATTTTCTTCAAAACAGGCAAGACTTCTCTAAATAATTGAGATAATTCACTTTTCTGATAAGACACTACAGGTTCTTTCATTCGTTTTAACAATTGCTCAAGCGTTGTGTAAATGGATTGCTGAGCAGGTGTCAATTCGTAAAATTTTCCTGAAATAATTCCCCAGTGATAGTAGCTGAAAAAATGATCAAAGGTTTGGTTTACATGAAGCTCAAATTCATCCTGCACTTTTTCAACAATCATTTTTAGCGGTAACTCTTCTGTCGTAAATTGAATCTGTTTATAGGTATCTTCACCGACTATCAATTTTAAATTCTTGGTTGATGCCAAACGTTCGAGCAGTTCTTTTCCTCGTTGAATAGGCAGCAATAAATAGCGTTTATCCATTTTCCCTTTTACTTGGAGTCCGGTTGTTCCTAACAGCTGCTGGGTCTGCGCCATTTCTGACAGCTCTTTTAACAATGCCCACTGACTAGGTTCAAACACTTTTTCTAGCAGAGTAAATGGATACTGTTTGTTTACTGTATAGATTCTTTCTTCCTCAACAGCTTGCAAAAACTCATAGATGTTTTTCACTACATAACTACGTTTCTTTCCTGTGGCATAACCCACTCTTAATGAAATTCCTAATACTGAAAACTCTGGATGATATTGATTTGTTTCAATTGATTCTACAATAAACTCTGAAAACAACGGAGTACTTTCTGGCTCCTTTTTTGTTTCCTGCAGACGTGCAAATCCTTTTGTAAACATATCTGAAGTAGATACCCGCTTTGATTCCGGAAGACGCTGACTTTCCTTCATCACACGAGAAATTGTTTGTTTTCTAAGATAAAGCTCAACTGCCACCGTATGTTTGCAGTAATGATGCTCTTGCCAATAAGGACATTGGCACAAATCGTTCTCTTTGGCCGTTCCATCTAACCCTACGAGATACAACTCCGAACCTAAAACCTCTGCGTGCCATACTCTATTCTCAAAATCAGGTGTCACTGACAAAACACGACCTTCATTTAAATAGGTCCGTCCACGCTCAATCACTTTTTCTGGTATACTCCATTTCATTTTTTTCCCTCCCTTCTCTAGTCATTTAACTGATAATCAATGGTACTTTGACCCGTACCCGTACTTTTTACTAACACTTGCTGTAAAATTCGGCTCTTTAACTCACGAACATGACTAATTATACCAATCATTCGTCCTTCATTTTCAATCGTTTCCAACGCCTCCATGGCCATTTCTAAGGATTCCTCATCTAGTGAGCCAAACCCTTCATCAATAAATAAAGCCTCTATAGTCACACCACCTGCTTGACTTTGAATCACTTCGGCTAAAGACAAAGCTAAAGCAAGTGCCGCAATAAAACTTTCTCCTCCAGACAATGTATGCGCACTTCTCGTCGCTCCCGCATTGTCATCATACACATTAATTTCCAAACCCGTTTTGCTACGATAACTACCAACGCCATCAGAAAGCTCAAACTGATAGCGATTTCTGGTTAATCTTCCTAGACGCAAGTTAGCGACAAGTAATACCTCTTCAAGATATGCCTGCAGTACATAGCGCTCCAAACTTGTCTTAAATGCATTTTCACCATTAATAGTTTGTGCTAGCTGTTGAAATAAACTAATCTCGTCTAGTTGTTTCTGACTTTTTTCATAGAGAGCTGCCAGCTGTTGGCGATACTCTTCATTTCTTTGCCATTGCTCTTGTGCTTGAACCACACGTTTTTGGCTCTCTAACATCTGTTGTTTCTTTTCTTCCCATTCAAGTTGAATGACGGATAATTCAGGAAGATCTTTTTCACCAATCTGCTGACTAATTGTTTGATGTTGACTCTTCAAAACTGCTTGTTCTTCTTCATATTGGTGAATAGTTTGTTGAATAGTTTCAAGCACTTCAACCTCTTCAAAAAGTGCTAGCAGCTCACTTTCTTCATCTATAAACGGAGAGTCAATGATTCTTTTTTCCAGAGAGGCTCTTACGTTCATTTCTTCATCAATTTGATTGGTGATTTGTTCCTCTAGCCCTTGAACTTGCTCGTTTAATTTCAGCAAAGTTTCACGTAGCATTTGCCCTTCTTGTTCGTAACTCATCAGATTATTTTCCAATTGTTGAATGGACTCTTTCAGTCGTTCAGATTCTTGCGTTAGCTGTTGGTAAGAACCTTCCTCCGTTTGTTTGGCTAACGATTGTCTTTGTCCTTCTATCTCACCCAGTTCATTCGTCTTTACTGCAAGAGAGTGTTCCACTTCCGTTTGCTCTTCCATAATCTGTAAACGCGCGCGTTCTAATTCAAGCGCTTCTTCTTCTGCTTGTTGAATATTGATGTCTTGTTCTTCATGTGCCTTTTTTAGCTGCTGAAGAATTTCTGAATACCCTTCTTTGCCATTTTGCTGGACTTCCAAAGATAGACTATAATTTGCTTGGATTTGCTGTTCAAGAAGTTGTGTTTGTTCTTCTAACTGTCGTTGAACTTCTTTTTGTCCCTGCTGATTTTCTAAAATACGAGTCTCAAGTTGTTGGGATTGCGCCTGCATATGCTGAAGTAGTTGTTGTTCTTGTGCTAGCTGGTCTTCCGCTAAAGTAAGCGCCTCTTCATTTTCTTTAATCGTTTCAGATGAATATATTTGATGAGTGGTCCCCTCACTTGGATGTTCTGTTGCACCACAAACTGGACAAGGCGCCCCTGGAACAAGCAATAGACTTAACCGCGCAATCTGCATTTTTGCCCATTCGCTTTTTATTTCTACTAATTCTTCACTACTTTGTTGAACGTGCTCCGTTGTTAAATGGAGTTTTTCTTTTACTACTTGTTGTTCTTCAAGTAATTGCGTTTCTGTTACTCGTTGCTCCTCACAGGATTCCTCTAACTGTTGCGTTTGTTTAACCATCTGTTCTGTTTCAAATAAAGAGAGTTTTTTTTCCTGCCAATTCGTTTTTTCTTTAATTATCGCTTCAAGCTTCTGATACTTTTTTCCATACGCTGCTTTACTTGCTTCTATCGCTTGTTTCTTTTCATTTAAACTTGTAAGCTGTTGATCTTTCTCTTGTTTCAACTGAGTTAAATCATCGTATTCTTTTGCAATCGGCAGTAAAAACTGAATTTTTTGTGCACGCTCTTTTTTTTCTTTTACTTGCTGAACAAGCTGTTCACTCTCTTCTTTTTGGTTTGTCCATTTGGAGAAGTCTTCTTCTTTTTCTTTCTGCAAGTGCAACAGCTGTTCTTTTTGACTCATAATTTTTTGTAGATGCTGTTGTACATCTTGTTGTTTCTCCACTAAGATGCTCTGTTTTTCTGCCCAACGCAACGCCTGTTCTTTCTCTTTCAGCTGAGCAATTTCTTGTTTTCTTTCTTCATTTCTTTGCTGTTTTTCTTCAATTTCTGCTAATCGTTTATAGGCATCTGCTCGTTCTTTTGACTGATAATAGAGTTCTTCAGCTTCTTCTTGTTGTTTTTTCAGCGTAGCAAACTGTTGGTCCTTTTCCTCAACTGTTGCCCGCTGCTGTTCTAGCTCTGTCTCCCACGCAAGTATAAGCTCTTGTGTGGACACTGTGGAAACCGGCTCATTTTGCCAAACAAATTGTTGCTGTAAATGCGACGTCTCCAAAACTAAATGGTCTAAGGATTTCTGCTGTTCTTTTAGCTGCTGCTTCAGCCATTCATTCATGTTTTGATAAAGCTGTGTACCAAATAGATTTCTTAAAACCGCTTCTTTTTCATTACTGTTTGCAATTAAAAAATTACGGAATTCACCTTGAGGTAATAAAACGATTTGAGAAAATTGCTTCGCATCCAAGTGCAAAAGCTCCTTAATCGTTTGATCTACCTCACCTCGTTTAGTATATTGTTTTAGCTCTTTTTCAGAGGTGTCCATTATAGTTAAAGAAACTTTTGCTGTTTGTGTTCTTACACCCTCGCCCTTTTTCTTCGCTAAAATCTGTTCAGGCTTTCTCTCAACAAGATAGAACAATTCTTGATGTTCAAAAAGAAAGGAAACAGAGGTCTCTTCAGACGGCGCTGCAAACGAAGAACGCATATCTTTTCCTAAGCGTAGTCGTCCAGAGGTCTCCCCAAACAGCGCATAGGTCATCCCATCAAATAAAGTAGTTTTTCCAGAGCCTGTCTTTCCACTAATCAAAAAAAGAGAGGACTCTGAAAGCCTAGAAAAATCTAGTGTTTCATCGATAAACGGCCCGAAATTTTTTAAAGTAAGCTGTCTCGGTTTCATCTATTTTTTCCTCTCCCAATCATTTAAATTTTGTAATCCTTCATCTATCCAGATTTTCTGACGCTCAGTCAGTTTTTCATCCGTCATTTCTTCAAAAAAAGTTGCAATCAGCTCTTGAGGATTTAAGTTTTTTTTCTGGAGTGTTATCTGTCTTTTTGTTCCTTCCTCTCGCCCATTAACTCGCTCTACACTGAGAATACGTGGATAAATCTGTCGCAGCTGGTTCATCATATTCGGAATGATAGCGCGATCGGTTAATTGAATTTGAAGATAGTCCTCCCGATTCATCTCCTGATAAAATGCTGGTGAAGTTAACTCATTAAAGCTGGCAGTCACCTCTGTCATTTCATGAAGTGGCGTCAGCTCAACAAATCTGTAGCAAATGCTGGGCTGTGTTTCAACAATCCATACGCCTTTAGTTTGGTTCATCTCTGAAAGTGAAAATTTTAACGGCGAGCCACTATAACGAGCATTCTCTTGGTGAAGTGCATCTTTTCCATGTAAATGTCCTAATGCCACATAGTCAAAATCTTTCAGCATTCCCCCAGGAACACCATCAAGCCCCCCAACTTCTATTTTCGTTTCGGAATCAGTCTTTTCACTTCCTGCAACAAAAAAATGACTAACTAAGATATGTTTTTTATCTGGTAAAAATTTTTTCTTCATTTCTGAGATAATTTTTTCCATCGCTTGTGGGAGTGTTCGAATTGATTCGTCGCCAAAATAGAGTCGAGCGGCAATCGGCTCAAAATAAGGGAGTAAGAAAAACTGTGCATCTTCCCATTCAATTGGTACAAACGCTTGCTCTAAACGTGTATTTAAGTAAAATTCTGTCTGAGAAAACCAAGGAGCGCCAGCCTCTAAACGAGTACTGCTGTCGTGGTTGCCCGAAATAGCGAATAGCGGGAATTTCTCTTCCAAATTCATTTTTATTAGCTGCTGATTGAAGGCTTCAACTGCCTCTACAGAAGGAACGGAACGATCATATAAATCTCCTGCAATCACAATCGCATCGACATTCTCTTTTTTTGCAATAGAAAGAATATCCAGCATGCTTTTTTTTTGATCTTCTAATAAATCATAGCCATGAAGTTTTTTCCCAATATGCCAATCTGCCGTATGTAAAAATCGCATGTTTTTCACCCTCAACTTGTTTACCAGTTTTTTCGTTCCTTTGATTTCCAGTCTCCCCAAAAAAGGGCTTCTTACTATTATACCAAATTTCATGAATTTCGTGACATTTTTTCTTTCGGAGACGAATCCTTCTTTAGTATTCTCTAATAAACGCCTTATTCAATGGATACAATCAAGTAAAAGATAAGAGGAGAAAACGAAAAAACATGATTTGCCAACAAGCCATTGTTTCAAATCATATTGTCCACTTACTATTACAAATCAAAAACGCAACCTCTACCCAAAAAGGATAAGGTTGCGACCATATCATAGAAAGAAAGAGCACTTTAAGAATTGAAGGTCTCTACCTCGATTTTCTCTCAACATCTTCTACAGACGTCTTGCTCAATCATTTCATTATTTCTTTGCATCATAAACAAAGTTTGGATCAACTTCTTTATCTAATTGATCAAAGGCTTCTTGCGTTCTGCGTTCCACTTCTGCCAAACCTTCTTTATCCATTTTTTTAATGTCGCTGATATCAATGGGGTCTCCAAAACGAACAACTACACGTTTTCTCTTAAATAAATCACCTAGTGTTAATGGTCCCTGATAAACAGAAGGAACAATTTTCGTCTTTGACATTTTTGCAATTAATGCCATTCCTCCTTTTAATTCTGAGGAATGTCTGGTTCCACTTGGAAACATAATTAAACTTAATTCTGTTGATTTTAAAAGCTTTACAGGTGTTTTTATTGCACTAGGTCCAGGCTTATCACGGTTAACTGGAAACGCATTGGCATGCTTTAAAATATATGAGAGAACCGGATTTTTAAACAGCTCCTCTTTTGCCATAAAGCTGAACTGTTTGGGTGCAGCTGCAACAGCTAAATAAAGGGGTTCCCACCATGTTCTATGTGGGGCAACTAAAATATAATTCTCATCTTTGGGTAATTTTTCTTTATTTTGATAGTGGGCATTGCCGTTAATGATAAAGAAAACAACACGGACAACCCCTCGCATAAATCTAAAAAACATCGTCTCTTCCTCTCCTTGGAGCAATCTGTCAAAAAATGAACTATATTTCAAATTCTTTTGACTATTTCTTCTCTCCACTAAACGTAGTATAATACATAAGCATGAATTTTTTAAGTCATTCTTATCAATTTTCAAGGAGGAAATGAATCCTATGCTAAAAGACGGCGAAAGAATTGACCAGCTCTATGCTGAAGATATCCAAATTATTCAAAGTAATGACGTATTTTCTTTTTCAATTGATGCAGTACTCTTAGCAAATTTTCCTTCTCTTCCTAAAAAAGGACGAATTGTTGATCTCTGTGCTGGAAATGGTGCAGTGGGCTTATTTATAAGTCGAAAGACAGCGACAGAAATTATTCAAATTGAATTACAGCCTCGTTTGGCGGACATGGCGCAAAGAAATGTCCAGCTGAATCATTTAGAAGAGCAAATGCAGGTTTACGAAATGGATTTAAAGGATACCTGTCAAAAAGTAAAACCGGATTCCGTTGACCTTGTAGTGTGTAATCCACCCTATTTTAAAGAACTTCCTACTAGTCAAAAGAACCCGAATCCTTACCTTGCTATTGCTCGTCACGAGATTCATACAACCTTACATGATGTAATTGATGTTTCCTCTAAGCTTTTAAAAACAAATGGGCGCTTGGCTATGGTTCATCGACCTGACCGCTTTTTAGAAATTATTGAAGAAATGAAGCTGTTAAGAATCGCACCAAAAAAAGTTCAGTTTGTTTATCCTAGAGTTGGAAAAGAAGCCAACGCCCTGCTAATTGAGGGAATAAAAGATGGAAAGACGGATGGCTTTCGAATTCTCCCCCCACTATTTACGTATGATGAAACAAATGAATATACAAAAGAGTTAAAGGAGATGCTTTATGGTCGCTGATACTCATTTTTTCTATGTCCTTCACTGTAAAGACGATACATTTTACGGAGGATACACTACAGATTTAACTCGTCGTCTTGCTGAACACAACAAGGGGACTGGGGCAAAATACACCCACCCGCAAAGTCGCAGACCCTTGGAAATGATTCACGCAGAAGTTTTTTCAACTCGAAGTGAAGCAACCAGTGCAGAAGCTACTTTTAAACGTTTATCCCGTAAACAAAAGGAAGCCTATTTAAAGAAACCAAAAAGTTGTTATCCGGTACCAAAAAGAAACGAAAGCAAGAAGAGATAATCGATAACTATCTTTTCTCACTTTCGTTTTTTTAATTATTTAACTAGCTATTCATAGATGAATGATTCATTAATCGATTGATATGAACCCCTAGATAAGCTATTTCATTTTCAGGAATCTGAGTATCGTAAGTTTTATCAATATAGGCCTTAACTTTTGTTGCAATGTCCATTGCATTGGGATACAAAGACCACATTTGACGATACAATTCATCTTCTTTTTCATCAATTAATCCCTGAGAAAAATAACGATCTACAAAATAGCGTACGTGTGTTACAAATCGACTATAGTGCACTGAATTAGTATCTATTGGTTGCATAACTGCGTAACGAACCATACTAATAATGGTTCCAACTAGTTTCGCTTTTTCCATTCCATTGGAAACCACAGTAGTATCCGTCTGAGCATTGATTAAATGAAAAGCAATATTAGCTGCTTCTTCTTCCGGTAGTTTGCAGTGAAACGCTTCAGCTAAAACACTAATCGCACGCAGTCCGATTTCATATTCTTTTGGATAATAATTAGAAATTTCCCATTGAAGCCGATTCGATACATTTAAGCCTTTTTCATATCGCTCAACAGCAAAATGTAAATGATCCGACAAAGTCAAATAAATATTCGTATTCAGATTATTTAACGATGCCTTCTCTGCCAGTGTTACGATTGATTTAGTCATCTCAAAATATTGAATAGGAATTTCATCAATCAATTCAAAAAATTGTGCAGACTTCATTGTATCAATGGACAAAAATATTTTATCCACCTCTTCATCTGAAATGAAATCTCCCGGCTTTTTTCCGTAGCCAATGCCTCTTCCCAACGCAATCAATTCTTGCTCTTCTTTTTCAACAAGAACAACACTTGAATTTAATACTTTTTTAACCGAAATCATTGATGATCACCCCTTAAATTAGGCATCATTCAAACTTGCTCCGTTTGTTTGAATAATTTTTTTATACCAGTCAAACGAATCTTTCTTCATACGATTATACGTCCCATTTCCCTCATCATCTGCATCAACATATATGAACCCATACCGCTTGGATACTTGAGAAGTGCCGGCGCTAACTAAATCAATAGGCGCCCAGCTAGTGTAGCCAATTAGATTTACACCCACATCAATTGCCTCTTTCATCTGCTTAAAATGTTCGCTAAAATAAGCTACTCGATACGCATCATGAATTTTTCCTTCTTCAATTTTATCAACTGCTCCCATTCCATTTTCAACAATCATTAATGGGACTTGATAGCGATCATATAATTCTATCAATGCTATTTTTAAACCTTTGGGGTCAATTTGCCAGCCCCAATCAGTGGATGGGAGATAAGGATTTTTCACACCCAGAACTGTATTTCCCGGCGTTCTTTCAGCCTCCGGATTTCCAGATTCTGCCATTGACATATAGTAGCTAAACGATAGAAAATCGACTGTATGTTTTTTTAGAATTTCACGGTCATCGCTTGCCATATTAATAAAAATTCCCCGATTTTCTAAATCCTTTTCGATCATGCTCGGATATTCCCCTTTTACCTGAACATCTGCATAAAAATTATTTTCTAAATTTTTCTTTTGAGTAAGTTCTACATCTATTGGTGCACAAGTAAGTGGGTACGTCATTAATTTTGTCAGCATACAGCCAACTTTATTCTTAGAATTTTTTTCATGAGCAATTTTTGTTACCAGTGAACTCGCAACAAATTGATGATGTAATGCTTGATAGACATCTTGTTCTTCTTTTCCTTTTTCGGATAACTCCGATAAAATTCCTGCAGTTGTAAATGGATGACGATGAATACTATCAATTTCATTGAATGTAAGCCAATAATCTACATACTCATCAAACTCATTTATACATACCGAAGCAAATCGGACAAAATCGTCAATCACTCGCCGTTCTACCCATCCATTATAGTTAATACTCAGTGACAAAGGCATTTCATAATGTGATAGAGTAACAATTGGCTCAATATTTAGACGCTTCATCTCCTTAAATACGTTGCGATAAAATTCAACACCTTTTTTATTAGGTTCTAATTCTTCTCCAGTTGGAAATAATCTTGTCCACGCAATTGATAAACGCAGTGCCTTAAATCCCATTTCTGCAAATAGAGCAAGATCTTCCTTATAACGATGATAAAAGTCGATTCCTCTTCTTTTTGGATACCATTGATCAGAAGGATCACTCATTGCTTGCTCAATCGCTTCTTTTGTGATTGATGCGTGAGCAGAATAATCCTTATTGTCCACGTGTGGTTTGTACGTAGCCACATCTGCAACAGATAGTCCTTTTCCATCTAAATTCCAACCACCTTCCACCTGATTTGCAGCAATAGCGCCACCCCATAAAAATCCTTTTGGAAATGTTTCATTCATAATAGACTCACTCTTTCTTTTCATAGTTTTTTTATTTGATTGGTGAAATAGACAATACTTCAGCAGTATTTGAGACAGTTTCATATACATGATACGAATCTACTTGATAGCTTTCTTGGTTTGTCACCACACAGATAACTGTTGGATCATAACCGGCTTCTTGAATTGCTTGTAAATCAAAATGAATCATTTTTTCTCCACGTTTTATTTTGTCTCCTACTTTAACAAATGATTCAAAATACTTGCCTTCTAATTTAACCGTATCAATGCCAATATGAAATAAAATTTCCGCTCCATTAGCCGTCTTAAATCCTAATGCATGATACGTATCAAATAACATAGTTACTTCCCCATCTTCCGGAGCAACTAATTCAGAAGTTTCAGGAACAATGGCAATTCCTTTTCCCACCATACCGCTTGAAAAAACATCGTCTTTAACTTCTGATAAAGCAATGACTTTCCCTTCAATGGGGCTTGTTAAGAATTCTTCATCTACTGATTTTTCCAAAGAAATCTCTGCCTGTTCTTTAAAGAACACTAGCACTGTCACAAAAGCAACAGCAAATGAAATAGCCAAGGTTACAAAAGCCCAGACGATGTTCATTGCGTTGTCTGCATCCACAAACATGGTAATACTTGCTAATCCAGGCCCCACTAGGGCAAATGATTTAATGGCAAATATTCCTGCAACTGCTCCACCAATTAAACTAGAAAACATCACACTATAAAGTACACGTTTATGTAAAATAGTGACACCATATAGTGCAGGTTCAGTGATGCCAAATAGTGCAGAGATGCCTGCAGAAATAGCTGTTGACCGCAGTTTGCTGTCCTTTGTTCTCAAACTCACGGCAAAACATGCACCTGATTCTGCAATGTTATGCGCTAAAGAAGCAGGTAAATAAAGTAATTCTGCTCCTAATTCACTCATAGATGATACTGCATAAGGAACCATTGCTTTATGCATGCCTGTTACTACCATTAAAGGCAAGACTGACGCTAAGATAGCCGTTGCGAGCCAGCCTAAGTGACTATATAGCCAAACAATTACGCCTGAAAACGCCATCCCAACATTGTAACCTAAAGGTCCCAAAATCAATAATGCTATTGGTACGGTAATTAATAAACTCATCATTGGAACAAAGAAAATACGAATAGCTTTAGGTGAAAAACGTGTGAACACTCGCTCTACTTGAGAATAAAACAAAACGGTCAAAATTGCAGGAAATACTTGAGAAGCATAAGCAATATTTTCAACACCAAACCCTAAGAATGTACTTCCTGAGGATAACAGTGTAGTCATCTCTGGTAAAAGAAGCGTACCTACTGCTGAAACAGCAACTAGCTGATTGACATTTAGCTTTTTAGCTGTTGTCATAGCCACCAAGATAGGTAAGAAGTAAAGTGGTGCGCCCCCTATTAAGTTTAAAATTTGATAGGTTTGACTTTCAGTACTCATCACGCCTGAAACAGAAACTAATAAGAGTAAGGATTTTAAAATTCCCCCTCCAGCAATAGCTGGAATTAACGGCTGAAAAATAGAGATAATGAAATCCAAAAAGATTGCTCCCCATGATTGTTTAGATTTTTTTCTATTCACGCCAGTAGTCTCTAATTCGCCTAATTCTTTTTGTACTTGCTTATAAACTTCAACTACATCATTCCCGATAATAACTTGGCATTGGACATTTTGTCGAACACCAATAACTCCATCAACTTTTTCTAGTTCCTCTTTTTTTACTAAATCATCATTTTTTAGCGTAAAACGAAGCCGCGTAGAACAGTGTTCTAAATGTGCAACGTTCTCTTTTCCACCAATGAATGAAACAATTTGTTTTGCAGTCTGATTAATATCCACTGATTTTCTCCTTTACTTAATTATTTTGTATTTATTGGCCAAATAAATACAAAAAAACAGGCAGAAACTAAATAAAATCAAATATGAGCATACTTAAACATATTTGTTTTTATTTAGGTCCTGCCTGCATTACCAGTCACATGCCTGTTTTATTAATTCGATACTACCATATCTTTTTTGAAAACGCAACCACTGAATTCCAATAAAATATTTACTGTTTTTTTATCCTTGCCTCTCTTTATTCCACATTTTTTCCGATATTTTTTCTAGCAATTCCAACTATAGAAGATACAAAATCAACGATGAATCCTTTAAACATCAAAACGCTTCTTTTAGTTCATTCGTCTGCTTACCTAATAAATAAAAAAAGGGGGTTGGACAGCAATGTTCAGCTCCAACCCCCAGATTCTTGGTAAAACTCAGGAAATGACCTGAGCTTTACTAAAGTTATTTTTCTACAGCTTCCAGTATCTTTGCAGAAACAAATGATACATATCGGTCCATTCCTTCTTCATTTGGATGAACCCGATCATCATAGAACCATTCATCGTGATCTTTACTGTAGTCATACCAGTCAATCACTACTAAATTATCATATTTTTTTTCTGCTTTTTCCAACATGGTATTCACTTCATTTTGCCAACGCTTTGTCGGCACATGAGTATTCACCCAATAGACATTTCTTTTTCCAATTGTCGTCATTACGCTGTCCATCTGCGCTTCAGTAAATGACCCATTTGTTCCCAACACCATCAATACATTGTCTTTCAATAACTTTTTATCGATTAAAGACTGCAGCATTGGCGGGCTATCATAGAGCTGACGACCAATTTCACCATCTACAATGATATTGGGAAAAACATCCTGTAAGTCAGCGGTAGCTCCTAGTGCGAGCGAATCCCCAAATAAGGTTAGTGGCAGATTTTTTGCTTGCTCTGCCTGTTTTGAGGTTAATTCATATTTTTTTGTTAGTTTCTTTGGATCAACTGCTTCTTGCCCTGAAGTTTTACTTTTCTCTGCAGCCTTTTTATTGGCTGCGAGTTGTTGCTGAAGCTTGCTCTGATCTGCTGTAAGCTCTGTTTCTGGTGCAATCGCCCACCCAACAACAGCGGTTAAAAAAACTAATCCTGAAACGACCAAAACCGCAATTTCTTTTGGTAAAAAAGGAGTCTTCAGACGCGCTTTCATGTTTGTAATCAACTGTCCGTAGTTAAATTTTCCTAATGGTTTTTCAATAAATCGATATGACAGCTCACTAATCGTTAATATCAGAATCAGCTCAATTAGTGTATGAAGCCAAACATGGTCTCCTAGATTAGAGATTTTTGCTTCGTAAAAAATCATAACCGGAAACTGATACAAATAAATGCCATAGCTTCTTTTTCCAATCCACGTAAAGACCGGATTCGTCAGCCACTTATTTAAACTTGCCCCTGGATGAGCAGTTACAGCGACTAACACCACACAAATGAGACTAATCAAAAACATCCCGCCATAATACATAAAGTCATAGTGTGCATCGAAAAATAAGAAAGCTAACGCAAGAAGTAAAAAGGATATGATTCCTGCATAGTTCATCAATTTCTTTGCCTGTACAGGAATTTCCTTTTTCAGCCGTGTACTTGGCCAAACAAGTGCAAGTGCACTTCCCAACCCAATAGAAAAGAAACGCGTATCCGTTCCATAGTAGACCCGTGTTGGATCCGCATTTGGTGTGTAAAGAACGGCCATCCAAATCGCAGAAGCAATAGACAGCACCATGATAAAATAAAATACCCAATCTCTTCTTTTAACAAATTTCATTAATAAATAGAACAAAATTGGCCAGATAAGATAATTCTGTCCTTCTACTGCCAACGACCAGATATGGGTGAAGGGGGACTCATTTGCAAAACGGTCAAAATAAGACATGCCATTATTTATTTGCCACCAATTATTCAAGTATACTAACGAGCTAAAGACAATCTCTCGCAAATTACTCAATAAATTTCTTTGGAACAACGTAATATAAGCGGAAGCCGTAACAAGTAAGAAAACTAAGCTTGGATAGAGCCGTTTCATCCGCCTCACGTAAAACTGACCAATATTTATTCGTTTATCTTGGTCCCATTCCTGACATAATAAGTCAGTAATTAAATAACCTGATACAGTAAAAAAAACTGGCACCCCCAGGTACCCACCCTTCATAGATGAAGGAAGTAAATGATATAATATAACGCCAATCACAGCTAATGAACGAAGACCGTCAATTCCTGTGATATAGCGGCTAGAATGCAATCGTTTTTGTTTTTCCATCGGTGATTTCCAACTTTTCAATTTATTTCATAACCATAATATACGGTTTACTTGCTAGAATAGCAATGAATTTTTTTTAATGATTCCTTTCTCTATATTCCCATAGATTCACTAAAAAAAGGAGCATATTTTACATTTTTTTATAGTCTGTCCAAATAATTTAACAAATTTTAATAATTTAAAAGAACTTTCGTTTTAAAATGGATTCGTATACTTAAAAATTCAGGCAATTTTTATATCAAACAATTTGTTCAATTTTTAACAATATTGAGTATTTCCATGATTAAACACTTCATTTAATAACGATTTTTGTATAGAACCCTGCTAAAACTATCACGTATTCATAAAAAAGGTAAGAGATAACTATCTAAGTTATCTCTTACCCTCGTAAACTCTTAATAGACGGTGGGAACAGAAAAGCAACTCCTTCTTTTTTAGAGCTGAATACTTCTGTACTGACCTCTTTACATACATATCTTAAAGATCTTCTTCATAAAATCGACCTAAAATTTGAACATTGTCGGCTATACTCACAAAGGCATGTGGGTCTGAACAACGCATGGCTACCTCTAATTGAGGTAACTCAAATCGTGTCACAACTGTCAGCAGTACCGTCTGCTTATCGTGCTTAAACGCACCTTCAGCTTCATTAATAATGGTAATTCCGCGTCGAAGCTTCTTTTGTATCTCATTAACTACTTTTTCAGGATGCTTTGTAACAATCATCACTTGCATTTTCTTTTGTTTTGTAAAGACAGCATCCGTTACTTTTCCGCTCACAAAGATGGACAGTGTGCTGTAAAACATATATTGCCAGCCAAATAAGATTCCGGCAACAAATACAATCAGTACATTAAAATAAATAGAAATTGAGCCGACAGAGCGCCCTGTTTTTTTTCGGATTGTAATACTTAAAATATCTAAGCCGCCAGAAGATAATCCATTTTTTAAAGCAAACCCAATCCCTACACCCATAACCGCACCACCAAAAATGGCACAGATAATTGGATCAGTAGACAAGACTGTCTCCGGAACAATATGGATAAAGAATGAAGTAAGCGTTACAGTAATGATTGTAAAAATTGTAAATTTTCGTCCAATTTTCAACCATGATAAAATAAATAACGGAATATTCAGCAGATATAAAGTTGTTGAGATAGGAACATTGAATCCAACAACCTGCTTTGATAACGTGGTTAAGATTTGTGCTAATCCTGTAATCCCGCTAGAATAAATGTTTCCTGGCTGATAGAAGAAATTAATGGCAACAGACGCTAATAATGCGTAGACAATGGCAACTGAGAGCTTGGTTGTGTAATCATGATGGGCCCAGCTCTCTACTTTTTTTTTCATGAAAAAGCCTCACTTTATTGATTTCTCCCCACATTATACGAGTTTTCATGGCGAAAGAAAAGGACAACCCTAGAAGTTGTCCCAAAATTTCGTGTTTTTTAATGTTTATTCTTCAATTGCTGTTACATCTATATTTAATTCAAATAATTGAAGAGGAGAAACCGTACTTGGTGCAGCAGACATTGGATCAACTGCTTTTCCATTTTTAGGGAAAGCAATCACTTCACGAATGTTTTCTTCGCCAGCTAATAGCATTGCAAAGCGATCAAGCCCCAATGCAATTCCCCCATGAGGAGGGAACCCATAGTCCAACGCCTCTAGCAAGAAGCCAAACTGTTCTTCCATCTCTTCTTTTGAAAACCCTAATGTTTCAAATACTTTTTCCTGTAAATCACGTGTATGGATACGTAAAGAACCTCCGCCTAATTCATAACCGTTTAAGACTATGTCATAAGCTTCTGCATACACTGCCGCAGGATCAGTATCCAAGAGAGGAATATCGGCTGCTTTAGGCATTGTAAATGGATGATGGGCAGAAACATACCGACCTGCTTCTTCATCGTATTCAAATTGCGGCCAGTCTGTTACCCACAAAAAGTTAAATTTACTTTCATCAATTAAACCTAGCTCTTTACCCATACGTGAGCGAATAGCCCCTAAAGCTGCAGCGACAACATTCGCTTTGTCCGCACCAAACATCAACAAGTCGCCAACTTCTGCATTTGTTACCTTTATAATATCTTCGGTAGCTTCTGTAATGAATTTTGCAATCGGACCTTTCAATCCATCTTCTTCCACTTTTAGCCAAGCGAGCCCTTTGGCACCAAATTGAGAAACGTATTGGCCTAATTGATCCATGTCTTTACGTGAATAATTGTTTGCAGCACCTTTTGCATTCAATGCCTTTACCACGCCGCCTGTTTCCAGCGCCATTTGGAACACTTTAAATTCAACATCCTTCACAGTTTCACTGATATCAATGAGCTCCATATCAAAACGTGTGTCTGGTTTGTCACTACCATAACGAGCCATCGCATCATCATACGTCATTCTTGGGAATGGTAGAGTAACTTCGATTCCTTTTACGTCCTTCATGACTTTTGCAATTAATGCTTCGGTGTGCTCTTGAATTTCTTCAGTGCTCAGGAAGGTCGTTTCAATATCCACCTGCGTAAACTCAGGTTGACGGTCTCCACGTAAATCTTCATCACGGAAACAGCGAACAATCTGATAGTAGCGATCAAATCCAGCATTCATCAGCAACTGTTTAAAAATTTGAGGTGACTGCGGCAATGCATAAAAGTGTCCCGCATGCACACGAGAAGGAACCAAATAGTCACGGGCACCTTCAGGAGTTGATTTTCCAAGATAAGGTGTTTCAATATCTAAGAAATCTTGATCATCTAAGTAATGACGAATTGCTTTTGTCGTATCATTTCTTAGCTTGATATTCTTGGTCATTTTCGGACGACGAAGATCTAAATAGCGATACTTCATACGAATTTCGTCACCGATAATCTGATCGTCTTCAATAGTAAACGGCGGTGTTTTTGCTGTATTCAATACAGTAATTTCCGTTGCCATCACTTCAAATTCGCCTGTTTTCATTTTGGGATTAATCACTTCTGCGTCACGGTTTCTCACGGTTCCTGTTATTTCAATGACATATTCACTACGACATTTATCCGCAATTTCCCACGCTTCTTTTGAAATTTCTGGGTTAAAGACGATTTGCACAATTCCTTCACGATCACGTAAGTCAATAAAAATAACGCCACCATGATCTCGTCTTTTTTGTACCCAACCTTTTAATGTAACTACTTGGCCTAGCTGTTCATTTGAAACTAAACCATTATAAACCGTTCTCTTTGCCATCCTTCATTCTCTCCCTTAATCCAATAATTCCGTCAGCATTTCATCATAAACCTCATCAAACTGCTGATAAATTTCTTCTAATGTAAAACTTTTTTCTTCTCTTGTTGCCATGACTTTAATATTGATAATCCCTTGTTTTAACTCATCTTCTCCAAGCGTTAAAACAAGCTTAGCATTCGCTTTATCTGCTGTTTTAAACTGGGCTTTTGCTTTTCTGTTCATAAAGTCACGGTCTGCTGAAAAGCCAAAGTTACGGATAGCTTGCACCACTTTTAATGTTTCAATATTCGTAGCTTCTCCTAGTCCAACAACGTATGCATCCAGTTCATTCAATGCTGGAATCACTACTTCTTCTGCTTCAAGCGTAATAAGTACACGCTCAATACCAATAGCAAAACCAAATCCTGGAGTTTCAGGTCCGCCCAGCTCTTCAACCAAATGATCGTAGCGTCCGCCGGCACAGATAGTAGACTGCGCACCCATTCCTGGTGCATCACTCATAATTTCAAAAATAGTATGCGTATAGTAATCTAAGCCTCGAACCATATTGCTATCCACTTCAAAAGGAATATCTAGCGCTGTTAGCATTGCTTTTACTTCTTCAAAATGACGGCTTGCTTCTTCGCTTAAATAATCAAGAATAGAAGGCGCATCTGCCACAAACTGCTTGTCTTTTTTGTCTTTACTATCCAATACACGTAGTGGATTTTCATGCAGACGACGTTTTGAATCCTCACTTAATTCTTCTGCGTGAGGAGCCAAGTAATCAATCAACGCCTGACGATAATTTTGACGGGTTTCCTGATCACCTAATGAGTTTATTACTAAGCGAATTTTTTGAATGCCTAACTGTTTGAAAAAATCTAGCGCCATAGCCATTGTTTCCACATCCGTTGCGGGATTTTGACTACCAAACGCTTCTACACCAATCTGGTGAAATTGACGCAAACGCCCCTTTTGAGGTCGTTCATAACGAAACATTGGACCCATATAGAAAGTTTTAAATGGTTTCGTAAACTCTGGACCAAACAGTTTATTTTCGATATAAGAGCGCACAATTGGTGCTGTTCCTTCAGGACGTAACGTAACATGACGATCCCCTTTATCATAAAAATCATACATCTCTTTTGAAACAATATCCGTCGTATCCCCTACACTTCGAGCAATCACCTCATAATGCTCAAAAATAGGGGTGCGGATTTCATTAAATTGATAATCTCTAAATAATAATCGTGCTGTTTCTTCAACAAATTGCCATTTTTCTGATTCTCCAGGTAAAATATCATTTGTCCCTTTTGGACGTTGATAACTCATAGTATTCGCTCCTCTTTTCGTTTAGATAAAAAAATTCGTCCTTGCTCAATTGAACAAGGACGAATGACTGTCATACGTGGTACCACCTAATTTTTGAAAACACCCTTTACAGGTTGTTTTCCTCTAACGATTAACGCTCGTAACGGAGTGGCTTTTCACGCACTCATCTCCAGATTGTCTTTTCAGCTACAAGTCTTAAACTGCTTTCAGCCACTGGCAGTTCTCTCTACTAAGCGCTTGACACTTACTCGTTCCTTCACTGATTTTTAATATTACTTATAAACTACTAGGAACTTCCATGAAAGTCAAGTCATTTTTAGAAAACAGTGAAGAGATTTTCAATAAAACTTGATTATTCATACCTCAATGCGTCAATAGGATCTAGTCTTGCTGCTCGGTTTGCAGGGAAAGTTCCTGCTAAGAATGCAATCAACATGATAATCACCATAATCATCAATATGGAAGGTAATGAAAATTGCACCAATGAAAAACCAGTTAACCCCTCTAAGAAAGAAGTTGCCGCTATATTATTGACAAGTATACCTGTACCCATGGCACCCAGCACGCCTAAAACAGATCCCCAGAATCCAATTAACAGAGCTTCGGCACTAAACATTAAGAAAATCTTTGAATTGCTCATCCCCATTGCTTTCATTAAGCCAATTTCTCTTGTACGGTCTTGAACAGACATATACAGTGTGTTGATGATACCAAAGCTTGCCGCTAATAATGCAATCGCACCAAACATCGTCAACACCCCTGTAATCGCATTAATTACTTGGCGAATCATGCCAATTTGATCTTCTACAGTCATCGCCATATACCCTTTATCTGACAATGTGTCTTTAAGCTTCGTTACTTGCGCTTCACTCAAATCATCTTTCATTGTAATCGTTGCCGCATAATAATTATTTTTCATTGTGTCAGGTAAATTATTCTGATTAATTTCAGAAATTTTTTCTTCTAATGCTGGATTAAATATGGAATCACCATTATTAACCAAGCTTTGTGTACGAACCCCTACAATGGTTGCCTCAATAATGGTCTGTTCTTGTGTTGCTTGTGAAGAGACTGCTAGTTTTACTTTCTTGTTAAGTGCATCCTTAGCAGAAGAAAAGCCCAAGCTTTTAATATAATCAGGTGCAATATTTATTTCATAGTCCTCGGTCTTATTTGAAACAGGACGACCTTCCTCCAAATCAATCGTTAAATCACCGGCACTTGATCCAGAGAATACATATTTTTTATCGTTTTTTGCTTGAATATAATCAACATTTAACTGTAAAAAAGGTTCGACTTTCTCCACATTTTTCATAGAGGTCATGTCTTCCATATCTTTTTTTGTAATCATATCCGGCACAGCAGATGATTTATCTTCACTGTATTCCTCAGGTCCGTCTGTCGGGTTGCCCATCCCTGAATTGCTTTGGACAATTAACATATTTTCTCCACCAACACCGTTTACCTGCTTATCAATGTAATCATTCACACCGATATTAACTCCTGTAGTCAATGAGATAGTAAACGCCCCAATGAAAATAGCGACGATGGTTAAGATTGTTCGCCCCTTATTTCTCCATAAATTTGAACTAGCTGATTTTAAGATATCTGTAATTTTCATGCTGCACCCCCGGAAACAACTTCCCCATCTTTAATATAGATTTGACGATCACATCGCGCCGCTAATTCTGAATCATGCGTCACAACAATTAATGTAATATTTTTTTCTCGATTTAAATTGAATAATAATTGCTCGATTTTTTCACCTGTTGCAGAATCTAAATTGCCTGTCGGCTCATCTGCAAAAATAATCTCTGGATTGTTCACCAATGCCCGGGCAATACATACACGCTGCTTTTGTCCACCAGATAAATTATTGGCTTTATTCTTTGCTTTATCAGTTAATTCAACCGCTGCCAACGCCTCCATCGCCATTTGCTTTCTCTGTTTTGAAGAAATTCCCGAAATCTTCAAAGGAAGCAAGACATTTTCTAATACGGTATCTTTTGGATTCATAAAAAATTGTTGGAAGACAAACCCAAATGTTTCATTCCGCACTTTATTTAATTCTTTTTTCTTAACTTCTGTCGTATTTTTTCCAAGTAATAAAATTTCCCCAGATGTCGGTTTATCTAAAAGTGCAAGAATGTGCATAAGAGTGGATTTTCCTGAACCACTTTTTCCTACAATTGCTACGGATTCTCCTTTTTCAATGCGAATATCGACACCCTTCAAGGCCGAAAATGTCGCTTGCCCTGTTCCATAAATCTTTTTTAAGTTCTTTGCTTCAATAACTGTCATGTTATCCTCCCTATGTATCGCTTTTTCACTACTCTTTTATTCTCACATACCCAGCCATTCTCGAAATGGTCCTTTAGACCGATTTTACCCTACACCTATTTTCCGATATTTTTCAGTGATTTTTCATTTATACTCCGTTAAAAAAACGCATAAACACGACGATTTTATATTCATTTTTGAATTACTTTTTCATACACAGAGTTTGCTACCAGAATTTGCTATAATAGAAGAAAACGAAAAGGAACTGGATTTATGAAAAAAACAACTCCAGCTGCACCCATCCTTCCCGCTTTAACGAACAGCGATATTTATCTTGAAGACGAGGCGATCTTTCAAGGGATTCATGCAGCCGATTTAGATTTAAGCTATGACACATGCAGTAACCTAGTCATTCGTGAAGCCCATTTACAGCGGCTGGTCATGCAGCGAACACAGCTAGAACGATTTGAATGTAGTAATGTCATTTTTGAAAATTGTGATTTATCAAATTTGGAATGGATTGCTGGCAGTTTTCAGCAAGTTTTGTTTAAACAATGTAAATTAACCGGAACAAATTTTGCCGAAAGCTACCTTAGAGACTGTCAATTTGACAATTGTCTTGCAACACTTTCTTCTTTTAGTAATACAAATCTAAAAACCGTTACGTTTTCAAACTGTGAGTTAACAGACAGTGAATTCGTTGAAGTTACTTGGAAGCAGCTTGTACTTGAAGAAAATCAGCTCACTGGCTCTAGCTGGTTTCACACAAAGCTCGCTCACTTGAATCTTTCAACCAACACATTTGATAGTATTGCGCTTTCTCAGGAGTGGATGAAGGGGCTGATTGTCAATCAGGAACAAGCCATTGTGATTGCAATGGGGTTGGGGTTAGTGATAGAGGATTGACCCTGAAAAGGCAACAAAAAACCGAATGCACGGTAGGAAAAGCTACGAGCATTTGGTTTTTTTTGGTGGTTTTAGTAAATATG
The DNA here is from genome assembly GCF_000407505.1 of Enterococcus phoeniculicola ATCC BAA-412. Lineage (GTDB taxonomy): Bacteria > Bacillota > Bacilli > Lactobacillales > Enterococcaceae > Enterococcus_K > Enterococcus_K phoeniculicola. The sequence continues at coordinate 513,611 of NZ_ASWE01000003.1, read as the reverse complement.
TTTCTCTTCACAAAAATAAGGAACTATACTAATTGTAGTTTATTTATGGTAGGTAATCTCCATTAAATTAAGGTTAGGATATATCCAATCCAACAGCGATCTAATTATAAAATAGCGATAAGTAAATTATTTCATTTTTCTTTCAAAAAATTTTTTTAACTGTTCTGGTGTTTGCTGACGTAATAGCTCTTGATGATTCGCTTCATCAGACACACAATCATAAAAAGCTTGTACCGCTTTCTGGTGTTTCTTATTATCAATGGGGGCAATCATCAATAAAACTGAAACATTCAGGCGTGGTGAGAAGCGAACTGGGTGCTTCAATTTTAATAAACTAAATCCCAACTGATTTACACCATCGTTATATCCAGCATGGGGAATAGCAATTTGTGGAGCAATAACAAAATAAGGGTATCGCTCATCGTATTTTTGAATAATTGTATCAATAAATTGTTGTTCAATTATTTTATCCTTTAACAGCGGCTCCCCCACAGCCTGAATCGCTTCTTGAAAAGTAAACTTTCTTGTCGTAACCTTGATTCGCTCAACTGGTAAAAGACGATTAAAATCTGATTTTTCCACGTTCATTTTATCCACAAAGACACTTCTTTGAAAATATCGGTGCAACTCACTTTGTAAACCCGCTTCATCTAAAGTACTTGCCTTACGTTTGACAATATTCATAATTTCTTGAATATCTACACGAGCTGTCCTACCATACAACTTTTGATTCACTTGTTCAATCAAACGATTCTCTTCCAATTCAGTCAAAAAAGGAGTCACGGTAAACACTTGTTGATTTGTTTCCAAATAAATAGTTGAAAAAATCACCTCAATTTCACTGTAGATAAGAGAATTATCATAGAATTCTCGTACAGATAGATTTGCAATAAAATCAATCATTGGGAAGATTTTTATTAATGTTTCAAAAAGCAGATTAGATACAGAAATCCCATTTTCGCAAATCACAATCGCTCGAATCCTTCTCTTCTGTCCTTTTAAATATCCTTTCGTCAAAAAACTTTGAAAAATCAAACCAACATAAATAATTTCGATTTCTGTAAAGTGAACATGGTAAACCTCTTCTATTGGCTTAAGTGACTCTCTAACAAGTGGAAAAATTAACTTGTATTCTTGAATAATTTCTTCGATATCATTATCTTCGTATGGAATACCATATTTCAGTCGATAGATTGCCGGTCCCATATGTTGATAGAGAAGTTGACTTAGTTTGTCTCTGTCTTCGATATAAAGTACCGCCTTCATCTCAAATAGGCGAATCGTTTGATCGATTAATTGACCTAGCTGATTGGTACGCATGATTTTACTTTTTACTACATTAGCACTCAATATCTGTATAATTAAAAACGATTGCTCCGCTTTTGGGAGCTCCTCCAAAAAGTGAATCTTTTTCATTTGGCTAGAAATTCGATCGTAATCTGAATCAAGTACAGTTGTTTTAATTTTTCTATACTCAGATTCTGTAATTAGTTGGCCTGCCGCTGCCCGTTTCTTCATCAAAGCAATTACTATAGGTAACAACTTCATCTGGCGATCAGAAAACTGCGTATTTAACTGATGTTCAAAGCGAATTAAGGCTTCTCTCAGTGAACTCAGCTCAAGTAAATTTAGAGGAAGAAAATCACTTAAAAACTGCGCATCTAAGCCAGCTTCTAGTACCCTATGCAATTGACGGATAAGTAGAATTCTTATAGAAATCTCTTCTCCCTGAAAATAATAGCCAGATTTTCTTGTATAGTTTAAGATAATTCCTTTTTTCTGACTTTTTCTGATTGCAGTCAAATCATTTACAACAGTATTTTTACTGACATTTACTCTACTTGCTAAAAAACTTAAGGAACATCTAGGAACTGTCAAAATGATTAATTGCAGCATACTCCTTCGAAGCCCAAGGGATAGGTAATGACGCTGTTCCTCTTTCAATTCTGAAATAAGTTTGTTTAAATCCACATTATCTAATGACACCCAAATCTTACGTTTTTTTCTGTAAACAACTGGAAAATTATGGTTCACTAGCAGCTGATTCGTTTTTTTTAAATAATATTCCAGCTTTTTTTTACTAAGCTGCAATTTTTCTTCAATCACTACTAAGTCAATCCCTGGAGAAGCGACTGCTTCCTTCAAAATAGTAAGAATCGTTTCATCCATTTAGCATTTTCCTCCCTTCAAGTACCTATTCTTTATTTAATAAACAAGTCCTCATCTATATCAAAAGGCTCACAAAAACAGAAAGTTTCTGTAAGCCATGTCCACCTGTTACTCTATTTTAATAAGCATGTCACTATACCCTTTTTCCATATAATCATTCACTACTTTTTTCAATAGAAATGGCGATCTCGGAATCGCGTCAACTGTATCCCCCGCAATATGCGTTGTTAGTGTCACATTCTCTAGTTTTAATAATGGATCATCTGTTGGAATTGGCTCAGTCCAGCTAACATCCATCGCTGCACCCGCAATTTTTTTATTTCTTAATGCATCAACTAAATCCTCTTTACATAAAATATCTGCTCGAGCCGTATTAATAATATACGCACTTGGCTTCATTAAATTAATATATTTTTTATTAATCATCTGCTTGGTTTCAGGAGTAACTCTCATATGAAGTGAAATGATATCCGCTTCTTTAAAAAGATCCGTCAAATTTTCTTTGAGCGTTACGTTCAAACCATCTGCAGCTAAACGTTCCCTATCAACAAAAGGATCGTAAGCAATAACTGAAACCTTCAATCCATTTAGACGTTCAATGACTTGCTTACCAATGTAACCTACACCAACAATCCCAACAGTTAAATTTGCCAAAGTAGTTTTATAGGAATCGTTTGAGAAGCTCTTTTCCCATTTTCCCTGTTGTATTGCGCAATGAGCGCGTGCAATATTTCTAGTTTCGGCATACATTAAGCCAATGGTGAAATCAGCAACCGGTTCTGCGTTTCGAATCACGTGTACTAGCGGAATTTCTTTTTCTTTAATCGCTTCTAAATTCACGTTTTCCAACCCACCGCGGCAGGTCCCAATTAATTTTAATCGTTGTCCTGCTTCAATCATTTTTCTTGAAATGGGTGCATAATGCGCAAATAGATAGTCAGCATTTGACAAAGCTTCGATAATGCCTGCTGGAATCTCTACTGCTTCGGGTCCACCACGTTCAATGGCTAAAATATGCTCCTGAAATTGATCTTTTGTTAAATCGGAATACCATTCAAAAGACTCAATTTCTTCAATGGTTCCTCCTAACTTCATTTCATTAACAGCTTCTATTAACGTTTGACTATTAACCAGTGTATCTCCAATTACAACAACTTTCACTTTCTTCACCTCTATAGTTCATTGTTTTTCAAGTTTCCAGTTTCTTCTAAATAATTTACAATTGTTTCTTTCTTCGTTTTCACAAAAACTAGTAAAACTAAGTAGACAATCACAGTTAGTCCAATCAACATTGGATTTTGAGTCAAGAAAATCAAGAATAATGAGCCTAAGAAATAATTTCCCAAAACAACAAAACTAGCAATCAATAACGCTCCTGCTGGAATTGTTACGCCCACACTTTTCGCCACCTCAGTAAATGTTGGTGCTACTGCGGTAATAATATATAAATTAATTGTTAAAATGATGGTTCCTGAAATTAAAGATTTAAAAATATTTCCTTTTGAAATTGCAATAATTGGTTGAATAATATATGGAATTGCAATCAAATCAACCATAGGCAAAGTTTCATTACCGGGTAAAATAATAGCAAGTACTAAAATAACTGGGATTAAAATCAAGCCTGTCAGCAAAGTCGCAGGCTCGCCATATCCTGCTGCATCATTAATAGCCAAATACCATTCTCTCCCTTTACCAGAGCTTTTAGCAGATTTTTTAGTTGCATCCGTAATACTTGTAAATGCTGAAGCAAAAATACCAGCAATTTTAGGAAAAATAGCCATAATCGCCGCTGTAGCCACACCCACGCTGGCAATTTCACCCCATGCAGCTAGTTCACCAAGGCGCATAAAGTTCCCAGCCAGACCTAAGAACAAGCCTAAAATAAAGCCCAATGTCACTGGTTCTCCCAAAAATCCTAAACGTTTTTGTACACTAGTCGGATTCCATTGAATTTTATTAGCCCCTAATTTATTTAATACCCAATCCATTAAAATCGCGTACGGTACTTGAGTCACGTCATGTGGTGCTGAAATGGTTGTTCCCGGATAGCCGTAATAATTGCTCCATCGTTTTGCTAATACTTCAGTGAATAACAATGTAAACAGATTCGCTAAAATCATAAGACCAATGGACAAAATCAAGTTTTTAGTAACAATATAAAGCATTGATCCCCACAACATGAAAGAATAGTTATTCCATAAGTCAGATGGCATAAAGATATTGGTAAATTTCAACAGGAATAAAATTAACTGAATCAATAATCCTAATCCTAGAAAAATCATACCTACTTCTGTCGAATATGCGACAACACTGGTAGCTTGCCAGCCTGTATCTAAAATACGTAAATTGACTCCTGTATGTTCCACCATTCGATTAACAACCGGCGTTACAATTGGCGTATACGCTCCTATCAACATACTAAAACCAGTTAAACCAATCCCTGCATTTAATGCTGCCTGAAAGGCTCGTTTAGGCTTTACTTTTAAGAATAAAGCAATGACAAAAATCACAAAAGGAACTACGATTGCTGCACCAAACGAATCCATGATATTTGATAACAGATCTAACATTCTCTCTCCTCCTTTAACTCTATTCACCAGCAATCTCTTTAGCTGTACTCAATAACTTTTCAATAAACTCTTCTTCTCCCATTCCTGTCAGGAAACCAACTGAATTAATTGTAGGCAAATCATAGTCTGCTAGTAAGGGACTTGTATGGACGATAATATCATAGGTACCTGAACTTAGTAGTGCATCAACCCCCGCCGGATTGACTTCCACCGTACTCGCACTATAGCCATTATCCTCCAATAAATCCTTTACCTTATTGGCAATCATTGAACTAGTGACGGTACCAGAGCCACAGACAGAAATAATACTTAATTTTTTCATCTTTTTTACTCCTTCTTATTTACTTTTATTTCTTACATTTATTTAGCAATTAACACTAACTCTTGTTCCAAAATATTCAATAGCTGTTCGGCACAAGTTGCCTCAAGCAGCTTCTTCATTGCCAGCTGATTATTAAACAACGTCATCAACCCCTGCAACAGTTCTAATTGAATGTCCCCATGATCAAACCCCAAAACAAAGACCAACTTAGGATACACAATCACTGCATCTTCCGGAAAAGTACCCATTTGGTTAAAGGGAATTCCTTCTGTTAACTTCATGACCATAATAAACGCTCTTTTCACAGTTTCCGGGTCTGTATGGGGAATTGCCACATCTACTGTTTTAGTTCTCAGCCCTGTCGGAAAGCTCTTTTCCCGTTCGCTGATTTTCTCCTTATAAGTTGGAGTAACATAACCTGCTCGTCCTAATTCATTGCCTACAAATTCAAAAAGTTGTTCTTGGCTTGTAAAATGAATTTCTGGATACATCATCTCTTTTTTCAATAACCTTTTTAAATTCAACGTTCCACCCCACCTAACATATGCGCAATACCTCCAACTTACTTTTGTCCATAAGTCTTGAATTTTTCCAACATAAAATCTACTTCTGCATCTACCAAGATTTTGGGCTCTCCAACTGATTTTGACCGCCAGTATACTTCCGCCATACGTTCTGTTTCCTCAGCAATTGAAAATGCATTAGCTAAGTCATAAGAACAGGTTAACAAGCCATGATTGGCTAAGAAACAAGCATATCTGTCTTCCATTGCTTTAAACGAATTCTCTGCCAGCTCCCAAGTACCAAAAGAAGCATACTCTGCACAACGTATAGTGTTTCCCCCAGCGATTGCAATATAATAATTTGCAGCTGGCAATTCCCAACCTAATGTTGCTAGTGTCGTGCTGAACGGAGAGTGTGTATGTACGACAGAACGAATCTCAGGTCGCTTCATGTAATAAATACGGTGCATGTCTAGTTCACTAGATGGTTTTCTTGGACTGTCAACTATTTCTCCAGATAATTTTGTTACTACAACATCTTCTGGCTGAGTTTCAAAATAGTCAATTCCACTTGGACTAATAGCCATTAAGTCTAAATCAGGATCATAGATACTAATATTTCCCCCCGTCCCTTTTGTTAGTCCGCTAGTAATTAACTTTTTCCCATAAGAAACTATTTGATTGCGCTCTTTTTCCATTAACATAATTTTTGCTCCTTTCTTTATCACGTCTATAGTTTAGCTGAAACAGCCTTCTCTTTGAATGCGGTTTCATCACAAAAAAAAACTAATTCTACTATTTCTTTGTGATAAAGTAGTCTCTAGCCATTTTTTGCAAAGTTATGAACTAGAAAAACCATTAACCTTCTACTTGTAAACGTTCTAACCTGTCTTGATGATAATCATCCCCTACGATTGTTCCACGCTAATCATAGAGCAACGTTGCTGCCGTCGTTCTTTTTTGTAGATAAAGCTTGTTTGATGTAATCAACTACAAAAAAATAAGCTCGATTTTGATATTAATAATCAAAATCGGACTTATTTTCTTTTGAAGAGAGGACTATCGTTCCACTCTCCCTAAAAATACCTAGACTACTAGTGAAGAAAACAAGAGAAACTGATTCAGCAGCATTTCTTATTTATTTCGTGCTTTACTCCCATTGATTTCTATGTGGATGTTTCACCATCTCCACAGTAGCAGTTCACTCGCAAAACTGAGATTAAGAAGTAGTTAGTATTTTGCTTTTTTTACTATCTCTATGCTTTTTCCAGCCCAACTGACTTTCTCAAGACTAGAAAATAACTCTAAATGCAGAAAAAGAAGCGACAAAGTTCAATCGCTTCTTTTTTCAACAATGAATTTTCACAATAAATACAGCTAGCTTTTGTTATCTATTGGCAACTTGATTATCAGTTTTGTGGTGAAGTGCCTTTTTTAATTATTTTCCCAAAAAAATGATACTGTATCCTTAGGCACTTTTTTAACAGTAATGTTTTTGCAAACTATCTCCATTGTCATGATTGATAAGTCGAGAAAAAATTTTATAAACTCATCGTCTTTATCATATTTAGAGACAGATACATCTTGCATAAAGTAACCTAATTGCCCTTTATTCATATCACATACTTTCATATTACTCTCTGGAGTAAAACTATTTTCATATGACACTTTATAACAATGTATAAATTCAAGGATATACACATCCGTTTCTTCATCTTCAAATATCACTTGAATCTCATCCCCAAAATACAATGATTTCAAATCAAGTACTCTGGCATCCCAATACTTTGTATCTTCTATTATTTTTTCCATATTTCCTCCTAATTCCCAAATGGAATATGTGCATCTTTACTCTTCCAACCCACAATATTTCCGTTTATATCTATTGGATTTCCATTATTGTCAAATAAGTGTACATGATCGTACTCAGTAATTTTATCTGGTGGATCTATCTTCATTCTAACTTTACCAGTCGAATCTCTAACATGTATAAATCCATTATTTTCTGTATACTTTCATCCATCAGGCAGACTATTCAAAATCTCATTTTTTGACATTTTTGATATATCGATGTAAAAAAAGAAACGACAGAGTTCAATCGTTTCTTTTTTATTTGCTCAAAAGTATATAGTTTAACTATTATCTATATCAGAGATTGGTTTTATACATATATCTGGTGGGAAAAGCGAAACTATATCAACTATATCATTTTCTTGGATTATCCATTTAGCTAACCCCTCATAACGTATTCCTGTTATATAAGTCCCTCCTCTACGGAGTTCTATGGTTTCTAAGGTTTGAATTTTCGTCCAAGCTACTTGTTCCACCATGCATTCTGGTAATTTCTGACCATGTATGACTAAAAAATACTGTAAGAGTTATAGGAGCCATGTTTAATAATGAATATGAATACAACTAGATTTTTTTAGTTGATTAGTTAGTGCTTCTGTACCCATTTACATTTTCGATATCATATGTAATGGAAGAATTTTTATGACATGATATAAATATCTATATCTATATCAGCACCTATTTTTGAAACCAAGCTAGAAAAACCCTCCTCAATAACAATTCCAGGAACTTCTTTATTTTCTATTTCAATAATAACGGAAACAATAATAGTACAAGAATACATTTCTTTTATATATAAAAGTTTATCTTCCTTATTAGTTATTAATCCTAATAACTTATTTAATTGGATTGAGATATCATAAGATTCTTCAAACTCTTGTATAATTCCCCAAGACCCATGCCTTCTAGTTCTATTGTTTTTTAACTTCTCGCCTCTTTTATGTGTGATATTTGGCGTCAGTCCAATTTTTTCTGTTACAATATTCGGATCCAAATCTTCGCCTTCAATTGTTAGTTTTACCTTAACTCTAGTTGCACTCATTATATCTCTCCTATTTTATATATTCTCCTGTTGGTATTCCTTCTCCTTTACCACCTTTTCTGAATACCCACAGTTGGCCAGTATCCTTATCAACATAAATATCATACTTTGAACCATCTTTTGTTGTTCCCCTCGTCTCTTCTTTTACCTTGTGCCCATCAAAACCTTTATTTTTCAAGTAGTTGTCATTTACTTTTTCTTTATTAGATGGCTGTTCCGGCTCACCATCTCCAGAACCACTTCCAGCTATTCCTGCTATACTAATCGTCCCTGCTACACTTGCTACAGCACCATTTGCGAGAACGCCACCTTTAGACAGTGCTAGCTCGCCTCCAGAGGTAGCTGTTACTGAGAATCCTGGGAGTGCTGCTGCTGGCGGGAATAATGCCAAAATGGTTAATAACCCTATTCCTGCTACACCGATTACTTGTTTCTTTCGTTTACTATCTTCATTAATATACGCTCTGGCTTCATCCAAGTCCATCCATATCCCGCCACCTGACATAGCTGGGAAATAATATTGGCCTTGCGAATTGGCTTTGCCTAATGTGCTTTCCAAGTACTTCACTTGTTGCTCTCGTTGGGTATATATCTTCTCTGCTTGTTCACATAGTTTCTTAATTTGGTAGGCTGCACGTCTTGTCGTATAGTCAATATTTGTTTTTTTAGAGTAATTTTTGTATTGTTCTGGGTCGTTTAGATTATATGGTTGATTTCCATACCAAACCACTCTTGCTCCAGCCATAGTTGAAGAGTTCTGATTGTAACTGACCCCTACTGTCCCTATTCCTGCTTTCATCTTTTTGCTGATCCCTGTTGAACGAAGTGCAGCATGTGCCTCTCTAAATATTCGATAATATGGCGGAACAACCTTTCTCATGACCGTATTGACCGTTTGCCTTAATTTTTTCGCCATGGATTGACCGATTTTCCTCACCGGTTGCCCTATTAGTTTACGCTTGACACTATTCCATGTTTTTGACAACCAGCTTGCTCGCCCTGCGTCATCACGATATTTTAATGGGTTATTCTTAGCGTAGATATATTTATGTTGCGTTAACGGATCTGACACATCTCCGGTAACCGTATCTAATTGTTGGAACCGACCAACCGTTGTATCATATTCTCTAGCGCGTAAATGTTGTTTTTTCCAATCCTCATGATATTGACTGCGGTATCCGACTTGATCGTATATCGGCCGCTCACTTCGACCATAGGCTTGATACAAATTATTCGAGTAAAGAGTCCCATCTACTTTTTGTGTTTGGGTATGTAAACTCCCTAACCCGTCTTGATGATAAGTATCTAAGTCATCCCCGACGATCGTTCCGCGTTGATCATAAAACAACGTTGCTTCCGTCGTTTTTTTCTTCTTTTTTTCATAGATAGAGCTTGTTTGTTGTAATGGGCTGACGTATTCTTGTGTATAATCATTAACATAATGAACAACCTCTAACGTTGTATTCGCAGGAATCGCTTTTTTCTGTTTTTCCTCCACCACTTCTCGCCGATTTTTTGTATGATCAATAATCCATGTTCGGTCTTTTACAGGCAAACATTTTAATTCCTTTACTGCCTTTAACGCTTCTTCAAGTGTAATATCTTCTGGGACCAAACGCAACTGAGCTTCACGATCACAGCCCTTCATCCATTCCATTAAGTCTGTTTTTAACTTACGGTCTGTTTCTTTACCTGTCGCTTTTGTCACGCGGTTTCCTAACGCATCGTAATAATAGTAAGTCTGTCTGCCAAAGTTTGAGCTCTCTTGAATAAGTCGGCCTTCCGAGTCATAAATATAAGAAAAAACTTCCCCTGTTACACAGATCTTTTTACTTACATGACCATTTTTATCATATTCATAGCTTGCATCCTGGTCTCCTGTTACTGAAATCAATTCGTTATCGCTCGTTTGTGTCCATTCCTGATAACTTTTTGATTTTCCATTCACTTCAAGAGAACTTGCTAGCCGATTTCCAACATTATCATAGATATATTTCGTTACCCGAACCATACCTTTCTCTTCCTCTGTTACCTGTATCACTTGATCTTCTATATCATACTCATACGTTTTGACTAATGAAAATTTTGGATAATCGAGTGTTTCTTGAATCAAATTACCATTCTCGTCATAGTCATAGACTTGTTTAGATAAAATTCCCCCATTTGACTGACTTGTGACACTTTCTGCTATTTCTCCTGTAGTTAAGTAGCGGTAGCTAGATTTCGTTCCATCTCCATGATTAATTTCCTTAATTTGACCCATTCCATCATACTGATAAGAAGTTGTTGTATCGCCATTAATAATTTCAATTAATTGGTTTTTCTTATCATATTTATACTCAATCACTTCACCATTTGGATAAGTAATTGATGTTTGACGTCCGTATTTATCATAAGTATACCTAATTGTTTCATCTGTATCTGTCACAGCTGTGAGTATATCCCCATGTTCATTTCGTTCAAAAGTTAAGTTGTGACTGTTTGGTATCTTTTCTTGTAAAACTTCATTATCTAACTCGCTAAGGTCGAAATCAGTCGAAATTTCTGCTTGAACTAACTCATCGTTTTTATCATATGCATAAATAAAATCTTCATTATTTAACTGCTTTCCTATCATACGATTCAGTTCATCATAACTATATGTAATCGTCTCTCCATTTGCTTTGGTTGTTTCTTCCAACTGTCCATCTAGGCGGTAACTATAAGACTCTACCTTGCCATTTGCACTAATTTGCTCCTCTAACTCGCCTACGAGTGAATAATTAAACTTTGTAATCCCATTGTTTGCATCTTTGATTGATGTGAGATTATCTTGAGCATCATATCCGTACTCCGTTACCTTATCTAATCGGTTGGTCGTACGAATTAATCGATTCACATTATCATAAGAAAACTTCGTGCTATTTTCCTTCCCATCAACAACTTCTGTCTGATTACCATTTCCATCGTAAAAGAAACTTTGCTTATTTCCTCTTGCATCAGTCTGACTCGAAAGTTCTAATCGAGAAGTATAGCTTTTCTTAGTCACCGATCCAATTGCATCTGTTGTTTCAACAACTTGATTGTTCTTATTATAAGTGAAACTCTCTACAAACTTTAAGGGATCTGTTGTTTTTAATAAATTATTATTCCCATCGTACGTATAAGTGGTATGTGCATCATTTGGTGCAATTAATTCTGTAATATTCCCTACATTGTCATAAACAATCTTAGTCTCGTTTCCACGAGCATCAATCATCGTTTCTACACGATCAAATTCATCATAAGTATAATGAATCTTAGTCTCATTTGGATAGCTCATCTGGACTAAACGCCCTACTAAATCATAACTCATTTCTGTCGTTTGACTTCCTGAACGAGTTTCCTTGACTAATTGGCCATAGTTATCATAGGTGTATTCATATAATGCGTCTTCATGAATAGTATCCGTTGTCTTAACAAGCTGTGAAAATTCGTCATAAGTATACGTCAGTAAATACCCTTTAGCATTCTCTTCACTAGCCACCGTACCATCAACATTATATGTATACTTTGTACTTGCTCCAATTGCATCTACAGATTGTATTAATTGATTTCTAACATCATAGCTAAATGATTTTTTCCGCTTTAATGCATCCATAGTTTCAATAAGATTATCCGCATCATCGTAGGTATAATTTTGAATATTTCCATTAAAATCGGTCGTTTGAATCGTTCGACCAACAGCATCATAAAAAGTAGTTTCTTTAAACCCTTGTGCATCAACTACTTCAACCAATTGATTCAATTGATCATAACCATAGGTTGTTTCGTTTCCTTCACCATCTATCTCACTTATAACATTCCCATTGCCATCATAATGCTGCGTTAAAATAGTCCCTGTACTATCAACGGTTTGAATCGCTCTTCCTAAATCATCATAGGTAATACTTGTACTATTCTCATTTTCATCAATAATCCGAGTTAATTGTCTATTTTTATCATACTCATAGACTTTTGACTTATCTTCAGCATTAATTTCTTTAACTAACTGACCCACTACATCATATTCATAAGTAACTACACTGCTATTAGGATTAGTTACCTGTTTTACTCGGTTTCTACTATCATAAACTGTTGTTTCTTCAGATCCTTGTGGCAAAATCTTTTTAATACATTGGCCAAGCTCATCATAGATATATTTTGTCTGGTTTCCCAAAATATCCGTTTCACTTATTTTATTACCATACTCATTGTACGCAAATAACTCTTTACGACCTAAGCTATCTGTAATTGAAGTGAGATTGCCTACAGCATCATAGGTATAGGTTTCTAGACGATTGGCACTATCTTCCATGCGTACAAGCTGACCTGCTTTGTTATAAGAATAAGTTGTGGAAAGTCCTGTAGAAGTTGTTTCTTCTACTAGTTGGTTCAAACCATTATATTGGTAAGTTGTTACTCGATCCAATGCATCAGTATACGTTGCTACATTGCCATTTTTATCATAAGTAAATAAGGAACTATTTCCTAATGCATCCGTTGTCTGAGAAAGTTCATTATTTGGAGTATACTGATAAGCAGTTTCATAACCTAATGGATCAATCTTTTTGACCATATTCCCGTTTGAATCATAGTAATATTGTTCAATCTCTCCTGTAGGATATTGGACAGCTTCTAATAAATTTAAACGATTATACGTGTAGACTGTAATCTGTCCTTCTGGAGAGATTTCTTTTATCCTATTTCCATTTCCATCATAGTTATATTGAGAGACAACACCATCCGCAGCGATCTCCTTTAGAATATTTCCTTCCCCATCTAGTTCAAAGCTGATTACTGTTCCGTCAACTTCTATAATTTCTTTTACATGTCCACTTGTATTATAGTTTGTTTTTACTGTCTGATTTAATGGGTTAGTTACTTCTATAACTGCGCCACGAGAATTTGTCTTTTGATTAGTTACGCGTTTTCCAATAGTAACAGTAATCGTTTCCCTTTTTGCATTATACTTATAGGAGGTGAGTTGTCCATTTTGTGCTTGATGAGTCAACATATTTCCCTGTGCATCATATGTATATAACTCTTCAGTCATATTAGGGTAAATAATTCTTGTTGGCAGACCAAATATATTTCTTTCATAGACGGTTTCATGTCCTTGAGAATTTGTTTCTTTGATTAAGTAGCCATTTAAGTCATACACATACTTTATCGTGTCCCCATTTGGCGAAACTTGTTTTGTCAGATTTCCAAGAATGTCATATTCATATGATGTTCTCGAACCGTTAGGTAAGGTAAGAGAAATTTTCTGATTCATTGAGTTATACGTCATTTTAGTTACATTTCCTAGATAATCACTTTCCTCTATCACATTGCCATTTCCGTCATATTTGTAGCTTTTTATACCACCTGCAGGATTAGTTTCTGTTACTAATTTTCCTATTTTATTATATGTATAGAGAGTTACATTTCCATTATAGTCTGTCTCACTAATCTTGTTTCCTTCAGTGTCATACGCATAGGTTTTAACTGCCCCATTATAATTAGTTTCTTTGATTACTTCTCCACGGGTATTTCGGATGTAACTCTTTGTTTTGCCGTTTCCATCTGTTTCTGTTGCCAACAAACCTCTAGTATCGTACGTATAGGCATACATTAATCCTTGTTCATCGTTTGCAGATTTTAACCAGCCATTTTCATACGTATAGGTAATCGTTTGTCCCATGGCATTTGTTTCAGTTAATTTTTCTCCCTGATTTGAATACGTATAAACAGTTGTGTAGCCACTCTCATCAATTACTTTTATCTCATTTCCTTGCTTATCGTATTCACGCGTAACTGTATTTCCTTGTCTGTTGGTCTCTATAAGTGGTAACCCTGATTGATTATAGGTTGTTGTTTCTTTAGTTCCATCAGGATAGCTGGTACTGGTCAAATTACCATGAGCATCATACGTATAAGTAGTACTTTCTCCTTTTCTATTTACCGACTTAACAAGCTGATTATTTTCATTATAGCTGTTTACCTCTGTGCTGCCATCTTCGTAGACTGTCTTTGTTGGCTGATAATGGTCATTAAATGTACTAACTGTTTTCACGCCATTTCCGTCAGTCGTTGTCACACTGCCTTCTCCATAAGCTAGCATAACAACATTACCTTCAGCATCTGTTTGCTTAATTACACGATTTTGTGTGTCATATTCATTTTTATAAATATCTTTTCCATCATTTCCTGCATAACTAGTCATTCGATGTTGATTATCATATACATAGGTAAAAATGGCACCTGAAGAATCTGTTGCCTTTATTAAATCTCCACCATCACTATAACTATAGTTATTTTTTGTTCCATCAGGAAAAACAATTTCTGTCAAATGTCCATCACTGTTCCATTTAAAAGAAAGGGTCTTGTCATTAAATAATGATATTTCCTTTAAAAGACCTGTTTCCGTTTCGTATATATACTTTTTCTCCTGTCCATAAGCATTTTTTATAGAACGGATCTGGCCTGTAGCATCGAAAGTGTAAGTATATCGCTGGGAAGTATCCTCCAAAATAAAAAGTCTTTTTTCTACTTTGTCTACAATCTCTTTACTTTTTTTCAAGGTGTAGGGTAACACATCTTCGACTTGATAGCTTCCATCACTTTTTCGAGTGAAAAACACTTTTCCACCATCAGCCAGAGTAAACATCATTCCTTTATCTGCTAGCTGATTTAATTGTAACATCTGATTCACTGTCCAATTTCTGCCAATGGGACTATCTTGACCTTGTCCCATAGCATTGTAAGTACGCGTGAAACTCTCTTCGGTCTCTCCTACAAACCATGTATTATCCGTAGTGTCATATAAAAAATTTCCACTTCCTATATTAATTGGTTCAAAACCAAATTGACAATGTTTTCCACGTCCCATTGCTAGCGAATCTAAACGAATTTTTTCAGCATTCGTTAATGGTTTTGCTGTATAGGCTTTTCCTGCATTCTTCTTTGGATTACGAATAAAAACAAAATTTCCTTGAGATAACAACTCATCTTTCATGTTGTTATCTCTCATAAAGCTTACTCGATTCTTTTCTAATCCATAAAATGAAAGTAAACGTGAAAGAGTATCTTGACTAGAGACTTTATATAACTGAAACGTATCATATTTTTTTTCTGCAGATTCATTTTTTCCATTTTTCGTATACGTAATCGTTGCCTCAGCCTGATACAAATGATTTTCTTTTAATACCGTAGTCAAAAGATCATTAGTTTGCCAATTACTAGATAATTCAAGATATTTTTGAGCATTATTGTAGAGAATAGGATAATTGGGATAGATATATTCTCTACCGATAGATGCTTCTTTTCCTGTATATACTATTTTATTATCATCGTTTGCATCCTTAATACGATAGGTAATTTCTGCTTCTGGCCGACCCGTTCCGTCTAGCCCTAACGCAGAAAATTGAAGAAGTCCGTCATTATCACTTTGAACAAAAGGACGAAGTTGCAACGTTGTATCTTTAAGTGGCATATTCTTATCTATTGGCGGACGTTCTTGATGAGTTAATATCACATATGGCTCTGCATTCGCGTATCCATTGCTTCCAAATACCTCCGCTTGTGAATAAGGCATTTCGTGTGAGGACATTTTATTATTTTTTAATAACAAACCATAATTTTTTATTCCATTTTTCCAATCATTTGCAGTATTAGTGATATCAAAACCAACCCATCGATTGTTTGGCTCTAACCCTGCGAGTTTCGTTTCTTTTCCATCTTCATTTGAAGGCACTCCATATGGTGAACCTAATTTTGAAATAAATTTATCATAAGTCAATGTAGAAAATGCACCTACATCTTTAGTTAATGGGGCTGCTTCAAATAATCGACTTACTATTTTTCCATTGCTATCTTTTGCAGTATCTCCCCAAAAGCCAACTTGTCCGATTCGTTTTAACTTAAGTGTCGCAGACATAATTTCATGGGTACGGCTAATTTCATCAAATGGTTCACTTGGAATATTTACTATTCCATAGGTTTGAAAATGAGCAGCTCCTTCATCACCTGAAGAAAAACCATTATCATAGCCAACCATCATATAATTTTGGAATGCATAACTCATTTTGTCATCATATTGACGGATGCTAGTTGATGTGAGCCCTTTTACAGTAACATCTGTCTTCAATACCGCTCGTAAAGATATTTTTGCTTTTCCAACTTGTTCTAGACTCTCTTTTTTTATCGACTTTATATGTATTATTCCAGTCTCTTCCTCATAAGAAAATGTGAGTGGTGTGATTACTTGATCATCCACACTCACTAGTGTTGGATAGGGGATAATCGTTTCAATATTGTCCTCTTTACAGAGTTCAATTCCACCCACTTCTTGATTAAAACGAGCAGTCTGGCCGTCTGATAGATTCAACTTAAAGTCCAATTCTTCCAGATTGGTTTGTGTGTCTACGTATTGAGAAAATTCTGTTATTCCTTGATTAACTGAAATTTCAATTGGTTCATTCTCTTTCTCTGACTGAAGTAACACATGATTTTCATTCGTCGCTACCACTTCATAACGATCATGCAGTAGACTCAGCTCAAATGGTGTTTCTATATCCGTCACTTGTATAGCTGATTCTTCTGTCACCTCTTTTGGAATCGTGACAGTTGCTTCGTCAACTAGTTGAATGGTTTGATCTGCTTCTTTCACCGTAGCCTGAATTTCTTGCCAGTTACCCTGCTGGTCTTTTTCATGTACAGGTGACGTAAAAAGAATCGTTTCCCCTATCTCTGTTTTTGGATCAATGAATGTCTTAGAATATTCTGTCCTTTCCTCAACCACTTCTTCTTTACCAGAATCAAATTGTTCTTCTTTTAATTGACTCACTATTGTTGTTTTTTTCTCAGAGAAATCAGAAAGTAATGCTTGAGAAATTGAAAATGATTCTTGAATTTCTTCTTTAGAATCTATCAACTCTTCTGATTCTTCTTTATCCAGTTCGTTTGGTATTTCTTCACTGGCACTTACTTCTTCTAGTTTTTTTTGTGTTTCTTCTGGTAAATCTTCTAAAGTAACTTTTTCTTTTTCTTCTATTGGTTCATGATTACTACTAGATGAAGTGGTTGTTTCATCAGCAAATACTGAAACTACTTGCCATGGAATCCCACTAAATAGCAGAGAAAGAACCAATATATATACCAACCCTTTTTTCAAATATGATTTCCCCATAATCCTACTCCTTTAGTTTTTCTTCTTCGTTCAAAATTTTTTCATATAATTTTTTTGCCTCTTCTTTTTTCCCGTAATACAAGTTATACCCCACATCATAGATATCCTTACCTAGTAAACGATAAGTTTCATAAATTTCTTGATCACCTTCTGAGAGCATTTTCTTATACGTACTTGTTTTCGCTAAATTCCCAATACGTTTGAATTCACTTCCTGTTGATTTAATATCTAAAGCATACTCTTTGTACTGGATGCTTCCATCTGCTTTAATATCAACCCATAATTGATAATTCTCCTTAAAATCTGTTTCCAGCTTATAAACGCGTGAATCAATTTCTCCATCTTTTTTCTGACTACAACCAACAAGTAAAAATACGAACAACAAACAAATAACCCAACTAAATTTTTTCATTTTTTCACCTCCTCATCATAAACGAATTCTATCTCGGCTACCAAAAAAGTAAGCGATTCCAAAAATATGATACTTCCTTTTCCCTTATCCTTTCCATTTCAAAGATACCTCGAAAAATAAACATACATTTTTGGATAAAATTCAAATTACGACCTTAATAATAACTAATGTTATCAGAATATTATAAATAAAACAATAAGTGTTTTTTTATTATTTCTGTCCCTTACTTAATTTTTGTTTCGCATAGGAGTAATTAGTTATTATAACGTTAGAATCCACATAGAATTAATCCTCTATTCTGTATTCTTTCTAAACTTTTTATACAAGCAACTAACACTATTTTTTTGATAAACTGCTCTCTCTAGACTTGAGCTCTCTTCTACCCATTTAACAGTTCTTAAAAAGAATGTATCTAAGTGAATAAAAAATGCTACAAAAAAAGTAGTGAGAATTTTGATTGTTCTACTCAAAAATCTCACTACTTTCAGGTCTATTCATTTTAATTTTTCACTATTTATACCCTTGTCTTACAAATCAGACAGGTAGTCAAAAGCTGCAAAAAAATTACTTAGGGCAAGCTTTTATTTACTTCGCCAAACGATAAATAGCATCTGCATAAATGACTGTTGCACGGAATAAATCGTCTAAGCTCATAAATTCATTCGCTTGGTGCATGGTATCTGTATAGCCAGGGAACATCGCGCCATACGCTACGCCACGTTTTAGTAAGCGTCCATAGGTTCCACCGCCAATGATTTGTTCAAAACCTTTTTGTCCTGTATGATCTTCATACACTTGCAGTAAGGTTGCTACCAACGGATCATCGATTGGTACATAATGAGGATCCATATTGCGCTCTCCACGTGTGATAGTTGCCCCTTGTGCGCCTAGTGTTTTTTCTAAGCCAGCAACTAACGTATCCGCATCTGTTCCTTGAGGGTAACGATAATTGGTGCGGATATAGTTTTCATCGCTTCCTTCAGTGAAAGAGAATAATCCTGCATTCATAGTCAATTTACCCATTTTTGCATCTTCATAAGCTACACCTAATTTTTCTCCATAAAAATCTTCATGTACGTAAGCGGCCGCCGTGTGTAAAAATTGTTTTGCCCCACTTGTAAAATCAAATTGATCTAAGAACAGTGCTAAAAATGTCCCCGCATTCATTCCAGCTTCTGGATGAGCACCATGAGCACCTTTTCCGACTACCTCAATAGCAAGGGTCGTTCCATCAACTTTGATTGTTCCACTCACAGGATGTGCCGTTGTAAAATTCGTAAAGCTTTTTTCAATTTCTGCACTCAATGCTTCATCCGCAACTGTTAGCGTAGCTGTAGCTGTTCCAGGAACCATATTTTCACGTAAGCCAGATTTAAAACTTACCAAATGAATTTCACCATCGTTTGTTCCTTTGAAATTCAACGTTAACGTGATGTTTCCTTTTTCACCGTTGATAATTGGAAATTCTGCATCTGGAGAAAAACCAAAATCTGGGGCTTCTTCATGTTGGAAATAATAATCCATATCTCCCCAACCGCTTTCTTCATCACTACCCACAACAAAACGGACTTTTTTAGATAATGGTACACCCAAATCTTTAATAATTTTTAGTGCATAATACGCAGCCATACTAGGTCCTTTATCATCACTTGAACCACGAGCAAAAATTTTCCCATCTTTTACGACAGGCTCGTAAGGATCTGTAGACCAGCCATCTCCTGCAGGAACAACATCCATATGACCAAAGATTCCTAATGTTTCGTCCCCTTCGCCATACTCAATATGTCCAGCATAGTTGTCCACATTTTTTACTGTAAAGCCATCACGTTCCCCATAAGCGAGCATGTGTTTTAATGCGTCTCTAGGTCCAGGACCAAAAGGAGCATCCACAGTAACTTTTGAATCGTCTCTCTCACTATTGATGCGCAATAAATCAATTAAATCTTTCATTAAGTCATCTTTACGTGCTTCGACTTCTTTTTTCCAATCAATTGTCATTTTACTTCCTCCACTTCTTTCTCTTTCGTGTTTAATCATACCATTTATTAAAAAAAGTGACAAAAGAATCCTCATTTTTCTGAAAATGTCTTTTCATCTATCTGTTCTATACCATAGAAAAAATGAAATTTTCAACCATTTATAAAAAAGGCACATACCTATAGAATAATTCACCTAGGACTATTGACCCTCTCCCCCTGCGATAATACAACTACCCATTTGGTCGTGATCTAGTCAAAGGTTAGGTAAAAAAACGCCTCTTATATTTCCACACGTCGAAAAATATGTTTGTTTTCATCACACCAATTTCCAAACACCTCGTACACAGGTAGAAGACTACGACCAAGCTCTGTAAGCAGATACTCGACTCTAGGAACAACTTCATCATGCTCTATTCTCAAAATGAGTTTATCTTTCTCCAAATCCTTTAGTTGAGCAGATAATATTTTATGACTCACTTCAGGAATTTTTCGTTTTAACTGACCGTATCGAATATTGGGATTTCCACTCAAATGGTAAATAATTTGTATTTTCCATTTGCCTCCTATCATCGTTACTAATCTTTCTATGTTTTCAAAGCCATAATCACCTGTAAGACAGTTATTTTCCGTTTCTGATTTCAACTTTCAACCTCCGTTAGGTACTTACTTTTTTGTGCGTAATTGTCCTGTTTATCCTATTATTATATACTCGAACTAGCTCATAAAGAAGGAGAATAAAATGAATCTACTAAAAAATGGAAATATTGCACTCGCATTTTTACTGGAACTCTTTTCCCTAATTATCTTAGGGTATTGGGGATTTACACTTCAAGTAGATAAAGGAATCCGTGTATCTATTGGCATACTAGCACCTATACTAATGATGAGTATTTGGAGCATTTGGTGCGCTCCCTCTTCTGCCCATCGTCTTGAAGGATTATGGTTACTATTGGTTAAATGTCTGCTTTTTGGTGTTATCGCCTATTGCTTGTTTCGTATGAACTATCCATTAGCAGCGATTATTTTTTCTACTGCTACTCTCTTAAATCTTTCATTAAGCAGCTATTTTGGCACTCTGTAATTACGTACCAGTTAATGACTTACATATTGCGTTTCAGCTTATTTCCCCCATTAAAATACTCCACACTGGTATTATCAATGCGTCTGATAGTAGTGAGCAGGAAATTCAACACATTTTCGTACTCACTGCTATTTATATGTATAGTTGGAAGAAAAGAATACCCATAAATTATTTTTCACAAAACAAAAAGGAGAAATACGACCTATTTTGTACTTTAAAAAATAAAATAATAAAATTCTAATTCTTGTTTTAACAGTAGTCTTACTTATCAGTCCCCCTTCTTTCCCTCAAAACCTCAAAATGATAATCATTCTCAATTAAAGAAATGTATGTTATACTTAGCCAGATTGTTCAAACAATCCTTAAAATGAATCTCTAAGGAGTAACTATATGAAAAAATGGCTATTTATCGCATTAGGATCAATTACATTTGCACTAGGGACAATAGGAATTTTTCTTCCATTTCTTCCCACCACTGTATTCTACTTATTGACAGGGTTCTTCTGGCTCAGAAGCTCTGAAAAACTCTACCAAAAGTTTATTCAGTCAAAAAACTACCAAAAATATATTAAAGAAACTTTAATTGAGAAAAAAATTACGAATAAAGGCATGATAAAAATGTTTTTAATGATTTTGGTAATTTTCTTAATTCCAGGAATTCTTGTGAATAACCTAATCATGCGTATTTCACTAACAGTCGTCTATATCGCACATGTCATCGGTTTAACTTGGTATCTAAAAGGAAAAGAAAAAAAACAACCCAAGGCTTCCGATTTAGGTGAGATGAATGATTGATCGGCGTTTATTCCAGCTAACTGAAAAAAAGAATCTTATTTTACTTGTCGTTGTTCGTTTACTGAATTTATTTTCATCAATCTTATTGTGGTGGACAATTTCCATTGAATTAAGCAATTATTTTTATACGAAAACTGGCCATAGCGCACTCCTTGTCAGTGTGCTGTTTGGTGTGTGTATCCTTAAAATTATTTTGTCTAAATGCCAAGAAATACTTACATTTCGAGCTTCATCGGAGCTTCGATTACATTTGCGAAAAGAAATTGTAGCAAAGTCATTTCGTTTAGGAAAAAGCCAAAATCAACTTCCTTCTTCAACCCTTGCTCAGCTTTCTGTGGATGGGATTGAACAATTAGAAATTTACTATGCCCGGTTTTTACCACAACTTTTTTATTGTCTATTCGCATCATTCATGATTTTTTTTACATTAGGAATGTTTGCTTGGAAGCCCGCACTTCTCTTGCTTCTTTGCATGCCGTTGATTCCTCTAGTTATTATGGGAGTAATGAAAATTGCAAAACGGATATTAAGCGGCTATTGGACCACCTATACAGACCTCGGGGTAAAATTTCACGAGAACCTAAGTGGGCTCAGTACACTAAAAGCATACAATCAAGATGAAGCAAAACAACTTGAAGCTTCCAGCAATGCAGAAAAATTCCGAAAAGTCACCATGAGTCTTCTTTCAATGCAGTTGAACTCGATTACGATTATGGATATTGTTTCTTATTGTGGTGCAGCAGCCGGTATTGGTGTGGCTTTATTTTCCTACCAGCAAGGAAATCTATCCTTTGAAGGAATGCTCATGTTTCTGTTGTTAAGCGCAGAGTTCTTCATTCCCATGAGACAACTGGGTTCTTTATTCCATGTGGCAATGAACGGTATTAGCGCATGTAAAAAGTTATTTGATTACTTAGAACGAACAGAGCCTGCTTATGGTAAAACAGTGTTAGAAACTCCTGTTGAAACACTTAAATTAGAGAATGTAAGCTTTTCTTACTCAGAAAACTCTCCAGCCTTAGACTCAGTAAACCTCTCCCTTGCAAAAGGTGAATTTACAGCTGTCGTGGGAAAATCAGGTTCTGGAAAAAGTACCCTCGTTCGATTGATCCTTCATCATCTAACGGACTACCAAGGAGCAATTTTCTGGAACCAGACAGAGCTTCGCCAGCTTTCTAAGCAAACCTTACTGCAACACGCATTGCTAGTTGATAATCATGGCTACCTGTATCCAAAAACCATTAAAGAAAATTTGTTGGTAGGAAATCGTCATGCATCTGATGAAGCAATCTGGAAAATTTTAGACAAAGTACAGCTGACTTCATTTATAAAACAGCTTCCTCATCAATTAGAGGAGCCTCTTTATGAAAATGGTGGAAATCTCTCGGGTGGACAACGCCAACGCCTACTTCTAGCCCGCGCTCTATTAAAAGAAGCAGACTTTTACCTATTTGACGAGATAACTTCTGGCGTGGATCTGAAAAGTGAAAAAATCATTCTTTCCTGTCTAAAAGAATTAGCAAAAACACGAATCGTTCTATTTATCTCGCATCGACTTTATAACGTACTTGAAGCAGATCAAGTATTTGTATTTGAAAATAGCCACTTAGTCGCAGCTGGTACACCTGCTGAACTAAAGGATACCTCTGCTTACTTTAAAGATTACTTTGAGGATGAACAAGTGCTACTATCGGGAGGGACAGAATTTTGAAAACAATCGATTTAGTCAAGTGGTTACTTTCTTTTGTGCGCCCAATGAGCGGAAAGATTTTTCTTGCTGCTGCACTTGGAATAATCAGTAATCTTTCTGTCATTGCAATTCCTTTATTGGGACTACAAGCTTTGTTTGAACTTGCTAAACATACAGCAACCCCACAGAGAACACTTCTTTATATGATTATTTGTGGACTCATACGTGGCATTGCCCGGTACCTAGAGCAGTATTTAAATCATGATATTGCTTTTCGTTTGTTAGCAAGAATTCGCGATCAAATCTTTGAAACCCTTAGAAAAATTGGACCCGCAAAACTATCTGGTAGAAAAAGCGGCGATCTAATCACCGCAATTACAAGTGATGTTGAAGCTTTGGAGGTTTTCTTTGCTCATACGATTTCTCCTATCTTAATTGCGTTTGGAACAACCCTCGTCACCATTGGATTTCTTGCCAGCTATCATTTGCTTTTAGCTGGGATTCTTTTGATCGGTCAGTTATTGGTTGGCGTTCTACTCCCTATCCTTGGCTATCAAAAAAGCCAACATTTAGGAGATGATTATCAAACTGCTTTTGTTGAGCTCAACCAGCAGATAATGGAGGATGTCTCAAGCATTCAGGATATTGCTCAATATTCCCTTGAAGAAACACGTCTTACTGATTTAGAAACAGCAGGCAAGAATTTGAACCTGCAATACCGCCGCCGACTCACACAAGAAGGCTGGCTAAGAGTCAGTAGTGAGCTTGTTTTAGTCATTACTGCAGTGCTTCTTTTCCTAGTTGGCTCCTCTCTTCATTTAAAGGGGACAGATGTCTTAGTTGGAACGGTCCTTAGCCTTAGCTCTTTTGGTTCCGTGTTAGCTCTCAGCGGCTTAGGCAGTGCCTTATTGACTACTTTTGCAAGTGGGCGCCGTCTTTATGCCCTCACACAAGAACAGCCCATTGTTTCCTTTGAGAATTCAAACATTAAAAGTGATACCTTTAACTCAGCTGAGTTTCAAGAAGTGAACTTCTCTTATAAGAATACGCAAACGCTCCTTAAAAATATTTCTCTTTCTATAAAAAAAGGAGAAAAAATTGGGATTGGCGGAGAAAGCGGGAATGGAAAAAGCACATTAGTAAAACTTCTCATGCGTTATTGGGATCCTGATAAGGGAAAAATCCAAATGAATCAACAGGATTTATCCATATACACTGAGTCTAGCTTGCACCATACGCAAGGAGTGATGGAGCAGACCACCTTTATCTTTGAGGACACGATTGCTGCAAATATTCGATTAGGAAATCCTAGTGCTTCAGATGCAGCTCTTAAAGAAGCGTCAAAAAAAGCAGCTATTCACGAATGGATTCTTTCACTTCCTGAAGGCTATGAGACAAAAATTGGTGGAAGCTTCCGCAGTGTATCCGACGGTGAGCGTCAACGAATTGGGTTGGCTCGCTTATTTTTACAAGATGCGCCACTTGTATTATTAGATGAGCCGACTAGCAATTTGGACTATTTAAATGAACAAGCAATTTTATCCAGTTTAAAAAACAGCTTTGAGGAAAAAACGGTGATGCTGATTTCTCATCGTGAAACTACCTTAGCTATTGCAGACTCAACCTATCAATTAGAAAAAGGAACCTTAACAAAAAAATAAATGATACCCTGTGCAAGAGAAGAACGGTTCTCTGCTGCACAGGGTATCATGTTTATTTTCGCCAAAAAGCTGTATAGTCTGCTTTTTCTAATTGATTGAACTGAATCATTTCACGCAGTAAGTCATAGTTTACGTCTACTTCCCATGGGATACGCATAATATTTTTTGTATGGTCATATCCTGCCGCTTCTATTTTTGGTGCGAAATGGGTAATTCCAGCTACCTCAGGAGAAACGGACATATGTTTTTTTGACGCACTGAATCCAATAATAAAGGTATCATGTTCCGTGAACATTGGCTGATTCCATGCGATTTTTGTCGATAGTTCAGGAAACTCCTTATGAACCCATTGTAAAACTTCCGTCATTCGTGGACGTTGTATTTCCTCAAGCTTTGCTAAATACGCATCAAACTCGTTCATTTTCTTTCCTTCCTTCTTTTAACTCTTCTTTCAAAATGTCTGAAAAAGTGAGAACTTATTTTCTTCATCATAGAAAAATTCTCTCTGGAAGGCAACGTATATGCAAGAAAAATCCGATAAGATATTTATTTCGGCAATTTCCCCATAAAAAAGAGAATGAAGGTGTGGAATAACTAATTAAGTTATTCCACACCTTTGTAAAATCTTAATAAACGGCGGGAACAGAAGCAACTTTTCCTTCTTATTCTCAGAGCAGTGCACTTCTGTTCCATCTTCGATTTCTTCTCGTAGCTTTTAGCTATTTCGCATCATGTAATCAAATGCACCTAAAGCGGCTGTCGCACCTGAGCCCATTGAAATAATAATTTGTTTATAGGCACTATCTGTACAATCCCCAGCTGCGAATATCCCTGGTACATTTGTCGCACCTTTTTTATCTACTGTAATTTCGCCAAATCGGTTGCACTCGATGGTTTCTTTTGCCCATTCAGTATTGGGTACAAGGCCAATCAAAATGAATACACCCTCTACGTTAAGGTGTGTTTCTTCATTCGTCACACGATCAATGTACGTAATTCCATTGACTTTGCTGTCACCAGTAATTTCTTTAGTTTGAACATTTTTTAGAACGGTAACATTTGGCAGTGAATGGAGTCGTTCTTGAAGGACACTATCTGCTTTTAGCTCAGGCATGAATTCCAAAACAGTAACATGTTTAACTACGCCAGCTAAATCTATCGCCGCTTCAATCCCTGAATTTCCTCCGCCAATGACAGCGATCTCTTTTCCAGCAAATAAAGGACCATCACAATGAGGACAATATGCCACTCCTTTATTCTTAAACTCTGCTTCTCCAGGAACTCCGACATTACGCCAGCGAGCACCAGTAGCAAGAATCGCTGTTTTTGTTTTTAAAGTCGCGCCGTTTTCCAAAGTCACTTCAATAAGGTCTTTTTTCTCAATTGCTTTAGCACGCTGCAGCTTCATGACGTCTACATCATAATCATTCACATGCTCTTCAATAGAAGCAATTAACTTAGGTCCCTCGGTATATTTTGTTCCAATAACATTTTCAATACCTAATGTTTCCATTACTTGACCACCAAATGTTTCAGCAACAATCCCTGTGCGGATTCCTTTACGTGCCGCATAGATTGCAGCGCTCGCACCTGCAGGACCACCACCAACAACTAAGACGTCATAAGGCGCTTTGGCATCGAATTCTTCCGTACTCACATCTGAGCCTT
The DNA here is from genome assembly GCF_000407505.1 of Enterococcus phoeniculicola ATCC BAA-412. Taxonomy (GTDB): domain Bacteria; phylum Bacillota; class Bacilli; order Lactobacillales; family Enterococcaceae; genus Enterococcus_K; species Enterococcus_K phoeniculicola. The sequence goes on along the minus strand of NZ_ASWE01000003.1, from coordinate 486,699 downwards.
CCAGTTGTTGTAAGATTTCTTCTAATGAACTACGTCCGCTAGCAAAGAATTCTCCATTTAGAAAAACTGCTGGAACTGCCATAATTTCTTTTGCTTCAACTTCTTCTTTGAAAAAACCGCCATCAATCATGGTATGTGTAATATTTGGATTCAACACACTCATAATGTTCAATGCTTGGACTACATCTGGACAGTTATGACAAGTTAAGCTGACATATGTCTCAAAATGATATGGTTTTGAAATAGTCTTGATTCGTTTAGCAACTGCTTCTTCAATTTTTGGCGCACGTCCGCCTACTTGTAGGAGTGCCAGTACTAAAGAATTAAACTCATGTCCTAAAGGAATGCCGGCAAAGACAATCCCTTTATCTTCATCCTCTGGGTTCACACTAAAACTAGGTGTTCTTGCAAGTGTACCAGACGCAACGCGAATTTTTGGCGTCATTTCTGCAATCTCTTCGACAAAAGCAACCATTTCTTTTCCATTTTCACTGTCATCTGCACTAACGGTCAGCACAAGATTTTTTTCTAACAGCTCTAAATACTGAGCAAGTTGTTGTTTAATATCTGCTTCTAAGGCCATTCTATTCTCCCCCTTAAATCTTTCCTACAAGATCTAAGCTAGGTTTCAATGTTTCAGCGCCTTCTTTCCATTTTGCAGGACACACTTCACCTGGATGACTACGAACATATTGAGCCGCTTTAATCTTATCAACTAAAATGCTGGCATCGCGTCCAATACCATCTGCATTGATTTCCATACTTTGAACGATACCATCAGGATCAATAATAAATGTGCCACGTTGTGCTAGTCCTTCTTCTTCATCCAATACATCAAAAATTTGTGTAATTTTATGATTTGGGTCACCAATCATAATATATTCAATTTTACTAATCGCATCAGAATGATCATGCCAAGCTTTATGTGTAAAGTGTGTATCTGTTGAAACAGAATAAACTTCCACACCTAAGTCTTTTAATGTACCATATTGTTCTTGTAAATCTTCTAATTCAGTCGGACATACAAATGTAAAATCGGCTGGGTAGAAACAAACAACACTCCAGTGACCTTTTAAATCTTCTGACTGAATATCAATAAATTCTCCCTTGTGAAATGCTTTTGCTGCAAATTCTTCGATTTCTTTTCCAATTAATGACATGTATTTTTCCTCCCAGATAATATAAATTCTATAGTAACAACTATACTAAAATTATTCCTTTTATCGGTTGAAAAGTCAATAGCTTTTTAGAATTAATTTAAATTATTCTGAAATTATATTCCCAAACATACGTATACAAAACATTGATATTCTCAATTGGAGTTTATTATTGAGAATGATAATTTTTTTCAACTTGCTTTCTTTTTTAATTCTCGTTATGCTAGTTTTAGTAAAGTAGAAAAGGAGAGCTATCTATGTCAACTTACCCCGGCTATCTAAGAAGCCCGCATTACTATGAAACAGATCAGATGGGGATTGTTCATCATTCCAACTACATTCGCTGGTTTGAAGAAGCCAGAGTTCAGCTGCTGAATTATCTTGGCTGTAGCTATAAGGAAATTGAAGAGGCAGGAATTATTATTCCTGTGCTGGATGTTTCTTGTACCTATAAAGAAATGATTCGATTTGGTGATGATATTCGGATTGCCATCTCCATTCAGTCCTATACAGGCACAAGACTCACATTTGACTATACGATTCATCCAGAAAATAGTGAAAAAGTATTGACTACCGGTACCAGCAGCCACTGCTTTTTATCTGCTGAAACACAGCGTCTAATTCGTCTGAAAAAGACCCATCCACAGATTCATCAGATTTTTGAAGAGTATTATGAGCAGACACGTGGAGAATAATTGAGAGTAAGACGAGTTCATTTTTTTGCCGTTTATTAAGATTTTACAAAGGTGGGGTATAACTTAATTAGTTATACCCCACCCTCATCTTCTTATTTTCTTTCTACAATTCGATAATAAACTTTTGACGTAAACAGATAAACTAATAGGTAGCAAGCGGTAAATAGTACAACCGAAATCACTGTTACGATAGTGATGAGCTGGTTATCTGTCAAACCAAACAACACAAGTATTTTACGAATGATTGGCAGGGCAAACGCTAGATGAATTGCCGCTAATGTAATAGGAAACAAAAAGACCATTAAAATTTGACTGACAATAGTTTGACGTACTTCTTTGTGACTCATCCCAACCTTTTGCATAATTTCAAATCTTCGTGCATCGCTATAGCCTTCTGATATCTGTTTATAATAAATAATTAACGCCGTAGCTAAAGTAAAACTGAGCCCAAAAATTAACCCGATAAATAAAAATCCGCCAACAAAGGCATTGGTCTCTAATCGATCCATATCAATGGAAGAAAATTCTGCATAGGCCATACTTGGCTTTGGTAAATCCGTTCTTTCTGGCTGATTCAGCTGTTTTGTATATTTTTCCATCGCTTGAATAAACGCCATACGATTTTCCTGTGTCCCCTTAAAATCTCCAGCCATCTCTGATTGAAGCTGAATTGACTTCTCATAGTTTTCAGGTAATTCAATTTGCTTAATTAGCTGATTAGAAATCTCTGACGAGGGAGTAACAATTAAAAAGGCTTGAGAGATAGCCGCTATACTTGGCAGAAAATTAATCGTTTTTATGCGCTGTTTTATTTTTACTGTGGTTTCAGGAAATTGAATTTCCTCTCCCTCAAACTCTCCCGCTACTCCGTATACGAGCACCTCATTTTCTGAAATAGTCTGTTTTTCACCTGTTAGACGGTTGTATTCATCAAGTGGGATAAACTGAAGAAGCGCAAATGAAGAAAAGTTCATTTCTCCTTGTTTCATAGGTATCACTGTGGTTCCTTTTTTTATAACACCAATACTACTTGGAAGCTCTAAATAAAAACTTTTTGTCACTTCAAGATGATTCTTTTTTGCAAGAGTTTCAAATGTTTCTTGAATTTCTGGTACTTTTCCCTGCGTGGTAATTGAAGCATCAAATGGATTTCGTCCTCGTAACACATTTTCCTTTCCAAAGTACAGTCCCGCTGTCGAAGAAACGGTCACCAACACCATTGTGCAAAGAATACAAATACTAGCAAGTCCCGCCCCATTTTGTTTCATCCGATAAATCATTCCTGAAACGTTCACAAAATGCTTTGGATTATAGTAATAGTTTTTTCTATTTTTTAAAAATTTCAATAAAGTAACACTACCTGTTATCGCTAAAAGATAGGTACCTACAATTACAAAAACAATCGCTAGAAAGAAGATTTGTATGGCTTCAACTGGTGACTGAATCGTGAGCGACAAATAGTAACCTGTGCCCAATAAGCCCACACCTGCCAACGACAAAATCCATCTAGATTTGGGTTCTTTTTCGCCCGTTTGTCCTCCGTGCAACAACTCAATGGGATTAGTTTTTATCACTTGTATAAAATTATAGAAAAACAAGATAGCAAAAATACCTGCAAATAAAATAAAAACAGAAACAAACATAGTTGTAGAAAGCTGAAAGACGAAATCCTCACCAAAACCGGTCATCTTTTTCATCACTAAAAATAAAAATTTCGAAAAAATTGTGCCACTCATTATTCCTGTAATCAGCACAATTACCATGCTCAGCATTGTTTCTACAAACAGCATAAAGCCTAGCGAACTCTTACCTAGCCCTAAAATATTATACAAGCCAAGCTCTTTTTTTCGCTGTTTAATAAGAAAGCTGTTCGTATAAAATGCAAAGATAAGAGAAAAAATCATTACAACATTATTTCCAAAACCAAAAATGCTTTGAACTGTTGCTGCTCTTGGAATTGTCTGCATTCCTTTGTTTCCAATCATCACCTGCATTAATAAATTCAGGATGACTAAAAAAATCATTGAAAGCAAGAACGGAAGATAGGTAGTTTTATTCTTTTTTAGATTGTTCCAGCTTAATTTCAAATAAAACATGTCTTACGCCCCCTTTGTAAGCAGGACGGTCATAGTATCATTAATACTCTGTAAAAACTCCTGATTATTTTGCTGCCCACGATAAATTTGATGGAAGACTTGCCCGTCTTTAATAAATAGAACACGATTTGCGTGGCTTGCAGCCAAAGCACTGTGGGTAACCATCAAGATAGTTTGACCTTTTTCATTCACGTCCTCAAATAACTCAAGTAAAGAATCCGCCGAACGGGAATCTAACGCCCCTGTTGGTTCATCAGCTAAAACCAAATCTGGATTTGTAATCAAGGCACGAGCAACCGCAACTCGTTGTTTTTGTCCGCCAGAAATTTCATAAGGATACTTATCTAGCAACTCTGTAATCTTTAAAGATATAGCTAAAGGCTTCAAGCGTTTTTCCATTTCTTGTACTTTTACTCTAGATAAAACGAGTGGTAAAAAAATATTATCTCGTACACTAAAGGTATCTAACAAATTGAAATCCTGAAAAACAAACCCCAGATGCTCCCGTCGATACTGTGCAAGTTTGCCTTCTGGAATTTGACTAAGCTCCTGACTTTCTAATAGAACCTCGCCTTTTGTAGCTTTGTCTAGTGTCGCGAGAATGTTTAGTAACGTACTCTTTCCAGACCCCGATTCACCCATAATGGCAATGTACTCTCCTTCTTCCACGCTGAAAGTAACATCTTTTAATGCCTCTACTTGTGTTGCTTGGTGACGACTGCTATAAATTTTTTGAATATGATTCACTTGTAAAAATGCCATAGTGGTTCCTCCTCCTGTTGTTCTCTTTTAGTCTACTAAGAACCAGCCTTTCATACCACCAACAGTTCTATGCTACAAGCTTACATTTTTGTAGGACTACATGAAAAAAGCTGGAAAACATTTACGTGGCAAAGCAGAGATAGGTAACTCTGAGAACCAAGTGAGTATGTCTTCACAGCTTTTTGAATTTATTCTTTACTTCCAGCTTGATTCCAAGAAAATAGGACACTTGTCCCGTTTCCAATCTTAGAGGTTAATGTCAGTTGAATTCCTAACTTGTCTGCAATTTCTTTACTCATATACAAGCCTAAACCTGTTGCCTTTTGATTTGTTCGTCCATTGAGACCTGTATACCCTTTTTCAAATACACGAGGAATGTCCTCTTCAAGGATTCCCTGTCCTGTATCACGAATCATAAAAGAGTACGGCGTTTCACTTTTAATCGTGAGTTTCCCTGTTTTTGTATATTTGATTCCGTTAAAAATAATCTGTTCCAAAATAAAGCTCAACCATTTTTCATCAGATACTAGATGAACATTTTCAATTTGCAAATCAAGCTCTAAGTCCTTTTCAATAAAAAAGGGAGCAAATTTTCTTATGATAGGCTTCACTACCTGTTCTAAAGATAGCTCTCTAAAAACAAAATCATTTTCCATCGACTCCATACGTAAATATTGAAGCATCATATCTAGGTATTGCTGTATTTTAAAAATTTCATTTTTCAGTTCTTTTTTTCTAGGACTCTCCTCTACCTGAATCATTAAGTCCAAGGCTGCTAATGGGGTTTTTATTTGATGGCTCCACAGCGCATAGTAGTCGATTAGTTCTGTTTGCTGTTGCTCTTTTTGATAGCTGATTTGCCCGACTCTATTCGATAGACTTTCTAACAAGCGCGCATAATCGTTTTCTAAAAGGGTTTGCCTAGGAAGCTCATCAAGAGACTCCACTTGCCAGTCCTTTTCAGCTAAACGTTGAAGCTTTTTGTGCTTGTACCAATCCACGCTCACCTTTATAATAAACAGTCCGAATACGAGAGGAAATGAAAATAAAATGGCATCTTGATAAGCTGTCCAGGGAAGATTATGGAGATAAAACGTGACCGTCACTAACCCAAGAATCAGCACATAAAGAAGTATCTGCCAGATATAATCACGAATCAGTTGACCAATAAATGCACTATTTTTCTTCATCTGATGCCACCAAAATATAGCCTTTCCCCTTCACCGTTTGAATAATCGATGGGATACCTTGTTCAGACAGCTTTTTTCGCAAACGTGCTACATTCACTGTTAACGTATTTTTGCTGATAAACTCTTCGCTTTCCCAGAGTTTTTCCATAATGACTTCCTTTGAGACTGGTTTTTCAGGTGTTGCAAACAACAACGCCAGAATTTTGGTTTCATTTGGAGTCAAAGAAAGTGTTTGGTCTCCATAAACTAGCTGATTTTCTGCTAATTCTAGAGACCATTCTTTATAGGTAACCTGTTGATCATGTTCATTGAAGGTATACGTTCTTCTTAAAACAGCCTGCACCTTTGCCACTAATATATCTAAATCAAAGGGCTTGCTGATAAAATCGTCGCCCCCAATATTTACCGCCATCACAATATTCATCTTATCACTCGCAGAAGACAGAAAAATCGTTGGTACATTAGATACTTTTCGAATTTGTTCACACCAATGATACCCGTTGAAATAAGGAAGTGAGATATCCATCAAAACAAGGTCTGGCTGAATCTCGTGAAATTCCTCCATCACATATTGAAAATTTTCTACACAAAAAACAGTAAATCCCCATTTTTCCAGCGCAGTAGATACGGTTTGACGAATCATTTCATCATCTTCAACTAAATATATTTTATTGTGCATATACTTCCCTCACTTTTTTATTCTTCAGTTAATTTACGGTAAAAGTCGCTCATTTCTCTAAATTCATTTGAATCTGCAATTGTAATCTCAGTGTGCGTCACTAGCTTTTTATCGGGATGTACGCGAGCAATAATTTTTGTCTGCGTGATGAAACGAGGAATTACCAAGCATTCATTTGGTAATAAATCATAAATTCTTCCTCCACTTAAACAGCCTTTGGCAAGCGTATGCGGGCTATTTGCAACATATCCTACTTTTCCAATCACAGGTGCCATAACAGCAATTGCTTCTTCATCAAAAATATTTTCAGGCTCCTTTACTAAAGACAAAAAGTTTCCTACTTTAAAAGGACTCATGCCAAAATAATGATGTGTGCCTGTTATTGTTATGTATAAATCTTGGTCGACGAGTTGTTCCAAGAGTATCCCACCTTTTCCTATGTTTGATAATTCTTATTTTATCACAGGTTCTCTTTTGAGTTGATAAATCTTATGTATAAAAGGCTTAAAAATGTTTTTCACACATTTTTAAGCCTTTACTTTAATTTTCTCGATATCGAATGGTTAATCCTTTTAAGAAGTTTCTTGCATATCGATCCCCACATGCCACATAATTTCTATGCCCTTCTTTTCGTAAAATTGCGCTAATTTCACTTGGCGATGCATAGACCTCTGCTAAACGTAAAACATCTAAAATATCATCACTTGTCATAGATAAAGCAATCCGAACTTTTTTCAAAAGAACATTATTTACACTCGCCTGATTCGTTATTTGGAAAGGATTCGGCGGTGTCGTTCCTGGTTTAATTGTTTGTTTTCCACGCTTAAAAATAATTAACCCATTGAAAAATGACTCTAGTGTTTTCGCATCACAAACAGCATCTCTAGGAAGATCTTCATCTGCTGGCTGTTTTGTTAACAACTCACCTAGTGTTTCCTGATCCATTTTTATGCCGCCTAATTGAAAAATTTTCAGCATCTCTTGGTTTTTCAAATCCAATGCGTAGCGTAAACGTATTAAAATATCATTATTATTCATCATATCCCCCAGTTGCTTTCTTTTATTTAAAGATTTCACAAATACCTGTTGCTACAAAAAGAAGTCAGGTTATCGCTTCTATTTTACCATAATCGTTTTCTCTAAAAAAGCCTGCTAACTTGTCAGTATCTATCTACATACATTTACAAGTCAGCAGGTATTTTATTTACTTTCTATCGGATACTCTTGTGTCATTAATTGATAAATCTTATCTGAAAGCTTGGAAATTTCTTCTTCTGCATCTGTAAGTCCCGTTGAATAAAATGTCAGTATATAGGGATGCTCTACATTAAACAAGCCAATATCATGGATACTATTATTTACTGATCCTACTTTATGCGCTAATTGACCTATCGTTTGGTCTGTTGATAATCGAACAGGAAAATCCGTTTGCTGTAATGATTCTATAATTTTTGTATACAAAGGATTCTCATCTAAATTTTCATAAAGTTGAATAAGTAAATCTCTTGCCTGGTTTGCAGTTAGATAATTATCTGTCGCATCAAAATCTGGTAAATACTTTTCTTTTATCAATTTTCTAGCTGCGGGTCTTCCACCAGCTTCTCGATAGAGCATGTTGGTTGCAATATTATCTGAATACACTAACATATAATTAACCAGCGTATCAATCGAATAGCTTTTTTCAATTTGGTGATTGACAATAAATCCTGTCCCGTCTTCATAATCCTCTGACTCATAGGTAAGCTCACTATCACGCGAAACCTCCCCTTGCTGAATCATATCAGCAATAAGCATAGCGAGTGCCACTTTCGTTGTACTTGCTGCTTCGAACACAACATCTCCGTTTAGTGAAATTTCTCGTTCATTGGATAAATCATAAAAACTAATCCCGATAGATTCATAATTTAAAGCTTCTTCCTCATCGATTGATGTACGAATTTGCTGATAGAATGTCTCAACTTCTTGATTAAATTGCGCTTGTTGTTTCTCTGCTTCTTTTTTTTGCTGAAGCTGCAGACTACTTTTCTCTTCAGCTTGAACATGCTCTCCAAATTGACTGATGCCAAATAGAGCCAATAGACAAGAAATTATCAGCCCACAGCCAATGAGTAAATTCAGTTGTTTGTTCTGTATATTCATTTTCCGCCTCACCTTACTATAACAAAAATGTCCCGATAAAAAGTAGTGTACTAAGTATGTATTGTTTATAAATCGACTGTTGATAACGTTTGTAGACAACAAAAGAAGCGACTATCAATAATAAAAACAGCAGTCCATTTACTAGCCCTTTAGTAAACAATTGTAAAAGGATTAAGCCAGCCGTAACAACTAATAAAGAAAGCCCCTTTACATTTGTTTTCTCTAAACGAATAGAAAGATTTCTGCCAATTCCCTTCACTAAGTATATGAAGAGACAAGCAGGTATAAATTGCCATAAAAAATGAAGCTGAATAGAAAATGGTTTCTCCAGAGCAAGAAGTACAGGAAATAACATCCCAGCAAAAAAGCTTTCCACAACAATATGTATCCAGTCATGACCAAGCATTAGTTTTGGTATGAAAAGAAGGATTTGATAAAGCTCCACTAAAAAAAAGACCAAAAAATAATATTTGATTCGATAGTTCCCCATTAAAAACCAAAAAAGAAACGCTACGACTACTTTGATTCCATAGATAGCAATTGGAAAGGATTTGCCTCTATCTATAAATTTCTGAAAGGTATCTAAAAAGAAAAAATGAATAAATAAATAACAACAAAAGAAAAATATATTTCCAATGAGCATCATTTTACCAGTTTGCTGGTGCTGATGACCTACCCAAGCTGAAAAAAACACTTGCATTAGGGGAAATAATAATATCCCAACTCGCTTTATATGTGTACTTTCCATCAAAAATCACTCCGAATTCTTCCTTGTCTCTATCAGACAGTTGGAAATCTATTTATAAAAAAGCTATATGAAATATTATAACGTATGTATTTTAATGGTCAAGAACGATTTTATTATTCTCTGTTTTACACCGAAGAAATTGACTCTTATCTAGTCTCTAGGAATGGCTAGTTAAGAGTCAACTCTTCTATTTTTTATTCTTTAAGTCTTGAAGAAGCATCTTCTCCTGCAATACGTCCCGAATTCCAGGCGAATCCTGTAGCTAAACCTTCATATGGCGGATAGGCGGTATTATTTCCATAAAAACCTGCAGCATCATTTCCGACAACGTATAAACCTGAAATAGGTTTTAAATTTTCATCCGTTGCTTGCAGCTTATCATTTACCCGAACGCCCCCTAATGTACCCAGATTACTAATTTGCATTTTCACTGCATAAAAAGGACCTTCTTCTACCCCATAGACTAAACTATCTTTTGATTTTCCATAGGCGTCTTCTTTTGTTTTGACAGCAGTATTATAGTCTTCAACTGTTGTTTGCAATGTAGATTTTTCAACATCCAATCCCTTTGCAAGCTCTTCAACGGTTTCTCCTTTTGTAATAATCCCTTGCTTTACTCCCTCTTCTGCTAGCTCTACAAAATCTGCTTTGTCCATATTTGGTCCTCCAACAGCCGTATCCATTACAAGCGGTTTTCCTTTTGTATAGCTATCTAACGTTGCCTTGTCTACAACAATGTAATAAATTCCTCCGACAGAATAGGCTGCGTTTGAGGAAAGCGCCGTATCCCAAACTGCTTCCTCATTACAATAGCGATTGCCCCCTCGATCAATCCACAGTAATGGGGAACGAACAATTTGATTAAATGGGCTTGTTGAAAGAGTAACATCCGATTCTTTGCTTGGTGCAACCATGCCATTTCCGTGAAGTAAAGAAGACGCCGTATCCCATTTTGCTGCGCCTGCATCCCAAGCCATTTTTACACCCGCACCATCTTCTCCCCATTGACCTAATGCATCCGTGTTATAATATTCCTCCATCATATCTGGATTTCCTGCAAAGCCTCCAGTTCCTAAAATAACGGATTTAGCATGAACTGTAAGTTTACTTCCATCTTCTTTTGTCGCTTCAACACCGATTACATTTCCTTCTTTATCTTTTAGAAGTTTCTCTGCAGTCGTATTAAATTTAACCTCTAAACCGGCATCTGCTAATTTTTCGTGAACAACATCAATCGCTGCTTTATCTGTCGGCTCATAACTAAATAAATCATACCAATGGTACAATCGCCATTTCATATCATCATCTTGATGAGCAATTTGCGGTGTCTCTTCATTTACATGAAAATCAACACCCCATTTTTCCATCCATTCAATCGTGTCTCCAGATTTATAAACAATCGCTTTTGTCAAAGGTCCATAATTTATGTAGTGTGCATAATCATTAAGTGTTTGCAGCACATCTTCTTTTTTAATGTCATATTCTTTTCCAGCTTCCTTTTGTAAATGTGATTCTACCGCAAAGGGACCGCCAGCAAAAAATTTACTGATTCCACCGACATCTTTTGTTTTTTCCAACATAACAACCTTTGCTCCACCGTCAATTGCAGCAGCAGCGGCTGCCGTTCCAGAGGCACCTGCACCTACAACCACAATATCTGTCGTAATTTCTTCATTTTCTCCTGCGGTTTGCTTCTTGCCTTTTAGTTTTTCAGTATCCATGCCTGATTCTTTTAATGCAGTTTCTGTCGCGTCAACAACCGCTTTTGACGTAATTGAAGCACCAGATACTGCTTCTATGTCTAAACTCTGTTTCTCAATAATTTCTTTTGCAACTTTTGGTCCAGCTTCCCCACCCAATTCAGGTGTTTCTCCACCAACATCTGCTACAAGCTCCGTAATTTTCCCCTTATCATCAACAGTTACCTCGACACCCACGTCTGCGTGGAACCCTTTGGTTGTTGCTGAATAGGTTCCCGACTTCACTTCATTTGCACGTTTTTCATCTGTTTGACAGCCACTACCCACTAGCAAAAAGATAGAAAGTATCCCAACAGCCCACATTGTTCTTTTTTTCACAAATAAACCCATTTTCCCCACTCCTTTGACAAACTAATCAAGTTTAACTGTTCGTTTTCCGAACCGTATACTCAAAAAATACCATTATTTCAATGAATAGTCAATTTTTATTTTAAACTATCTAAAAAAACCAATTGTGAGAAAATGAACATTTTGACGAAAAATGGAGCGAAGGTGGGACATAACTAATTAAGTTATTCCACACCTTTGTAAAATCTTAATAAACGGCGGGAACAGAAGCAACTCATCTCCACTGCGTTTCGCTCTCAACAACTTCTACGCATGGAACATGCTAGAGTTGAAGGCTTCGAAAATAAGCTGAAATTCCCAAAGATTTGAGGAACAATCTTCGTGAATTCCTTCTTATTTCTCGGAGCTGAACACTTCTGTCCCGACCTCCTCTTACAATTTTATAATAAAGGTTAAGAATGATTTCTATCCTACCCTCTCGGTTACTTCTCTATTTTATTAGACAATGTCAATTTATTTAACAGTTGCTCAAATATTTCTACCTCATCTTGAGTCATTTTTTTTGTCATTTTTGAACAATACTCTTCAAATAATCGATTCAACTCAGTCATGACCTTCTGCCCTTTTTCAGTTAAATAAATAAGTGTAAATCTTCGGTTTTCTTTATTTATTTTCCGGATAACGAATTCTTTTTTTTCCAGCACTGTAATCATTTCAGATAACGTGGAAGAGCTCACTGCTAGAAAACGTTTTGCATCCTGCTGACTCATTCCTTCAAAATCTGAAAGAACATGTAAGGTTCTTGCTTGAGTCACTGTCAAATCTATTTTTGCCAGTCCGTCTTTGTTATACGTATAAAACTCTCTCACTGCATCTGAGAATTGGATAAACTTCTTCGCATTCGTCAATTGATTGGCTTGCATAAAATCCTTCACCCGTCTTCATTCTTTTTAGTGTCCTTATGATGGTCTCTCTAGCTAATCTTGGTAAGCAAGCTATTCGCAAATTCATTGATTTCCATTGGATTTATCTTCTTAAAAAAGAAGCGCAGTACTGGAACTTTTTTCGCCATAAGAATTCCTTTTGCCATCCAGTATTGATGATGTTGACTATACAGGAGACTCGGTTTAAAAATCAAGACATTTCCCATAATTTCCTGAATACTTTTTTCTGCTCTTTGCTTCCAGACAAAATAATCCTTAAAAATAGGAATACTATGCGCGGCTGAAATATAAATAAAACAGGAAGCATCTTGGTCTTTTGCTATCTGTGCACTTAAGTTTGCAGCCTCATAGTGCATTCGTTTGTACGTGATTCCTTTTCTTGACTGCTGGAAAAAAATACCAATCGCATCAATTACTACATCGCCTTTTCGAACATATTTTGCCCAGCTTTCCGGCTGAAATACATCTGCAGAGACCCAAGTGATTTTTTTTGAAATACAGGATGCATGTTTCGGCTTTCCTCCTCTGGAAATACTAATAACAGCTATTTGTCTTTGGCTAGCTGCATTGGCAATTGCCTGACCGACAAACCCACTCCCACCTAAAATAATCAGACGCATAGATTCACACCACCTCTTCATTGTCATCATACGTTATCCTCTTTCAAAAGGAAAGTAGTGTACAAAAAAGCAAGACACCTCTTACAATAAAATTGACCAAACAATTTATCTAACGAAAAAAATAGATGTTTTCAACTAATTTTATAAGAATTCAACACTTGTGAAAATTCATCTTCCATCACTAGTCTTCTGTTTTTTAACAAAAAAAGCTCATCGATGATTTTTTCACCGATGAGCTTTTCTACTTACTTTTTACTTAACTACCAACACGTTACAGGGCGCATGATTGACTACATAGGACGCTGTTGAGCCTACAACAGCTCTTTGAATAGCCCCCTTTCCAGTGGCCCCTACAATCAATAAATCTAAAGGGTATGCTTCTGGAATCGTTTCTGTTAAAACCTTTTTGACATTTCCAATTTGAGAGAGAGGGGTGACTTCGTTTACTCCTTCTTGTTTAGCATGTGCAACTTTTTCCAACAATACCTTTTCTACATGAGCTTCTTCTTCAGCTAACAGCTTAGAATAGGCGTAAGCACTATGTGTCATTTCAATTTCATTTACCACATAAGCAACATACAAATGGGCCTGATGTTCTTTTGACAGCTCGACAGCTTCAACAAACGCTTTTTCCGCATTTTTTGATCCATCTACAGCAACGAGGATATTTTCATAACGACTGGTCATTTTTACCGCCTCCTTTCTTTTATTTTATCATACGCCCCATCTTCTACCTAACCAAGACCCTTTCATTAGCTTATTGGTATACGTAAGAATCAAAGAAGATGAGGTGGGAACATGACTAATTTTAAGTGACAGCCCACCCTCAATCTTAATAAGCATCGGAACACAAATCACTACTCGTTTGACTTCATCTTTTTTAATGCAAATATTTATCTAATTTCTACTGCCTATGTTATATTCAAGACAACTTTAATAGGTTGCTGTTAAAGAGACAAGTAAAGGAGATGAGCCACATGTCATTTTTAGTGAAAGAATGTCCAAAAACGTACGTTGTCGGTTTCTCAACCCTAGTGTCGATTCCACAAGACCCCAATGACTTTTCTGAAATGAGTGCACATAAACTAGAACAGCTAGCAAATTTAAGACAGATAAAAGAAGACTTGGAATCCCAAGCAATTGACCGCCACTTCTATGCAGTTAACGATGCAACGGCATCCCCGCATTATCTTGTTGGTGTAAAATCAAATCGAGTCATTCCCGACTTGAATACTTTTGAGTTTCCTGAAGGTACCTACGCTGTTTTTTCAAAAACGGTGGCTAATCGAACGGAAGCTGACACATTTATCGCTTCTTCTTATAGCGAACTTTATCAGTCTTCAGAACTTCAAGTAAGTGGTCATTATTTATTGGAAGTGGTTGATTGCTTTATCTTAGAGTCTACAGATCCATTCTCTATCTATATCCCTGTTACAATGAAATAGGTAGACCCTTCTGCTCATAAAAAAAAAAACCATCCTTTGACGAAAAATCTGCTAGCTAGAGAACATCTATCTTAGTTTTTTCGTCATTGGACGGTTCTTTTTATGTTCTAGTTTCTACTCGCTTTTTCTTGTGTTTGCTTCCCAGTCCCAATGCCGTTAAACAAAACAGTCCAGAAAAAAGATAGAGTGGTAACACTTGCCCTTTTATAACATAAGAAACTGGAAGAAAAGCTGTAAGCAGAACATTCTCGCTTGGTACACCCCAAACAGCCCCCCCCATTGTCATATTCAGAATAAACCATGGAACAAAAAGTACGATTAGCCACTTTCTTTTCCCTAAGTGAATAAAAAAGAAGCTTAGAGAAAAACAATACAATAACAGACCTAATAAGAGTAAAAAACTATTTTTGGGGAACGTTCCACCAATAAATCTAGGCATAAGAAAGAGGAAAAGACCTACAATTCCTAGCCAACTAGCTAAAAGAATTCCACCAATGATACCTTGTTGTTGGTATAATGTCTTCCTTCCATAAAACGCCAAGCGTCTCTGATCCTCTCCTGGAAGGTAGCTTTGCAAATACAGAACGGATAGCAATAAAAACAATGCAGCTAATCCCAATGTAAAAAGTGGTTTGTCTGTCTTTTTAGTGACGACAGAACCAGAGGCATTGTAATAGACCACCTGAAATAGTTCTGAAAGCTCCGGTTCACGTTCTCCTTTTACCAAGCCACTTTCTTCAAGAGCGTTATGATAAAGTGCCTCGCCCTTCATTTGTAAAAGACTTGACAGCATCACTTCCTGAATATGACGAGTATCTTGAATACCAGTTGCCGTATAATAATTTAACAGCTCGGTTTCATTTTTCACCAGTACTTCGCTAAAGTTTTTTGGCAAAACGAGAATCCCTTGAATCGTACTTTTATTCAACTGCTCTTTTTCAAAGCGGGTTGTCACATGGACCTTCAGATTAGGCGTTTGTTTTAAACGATTGATATATTCAATAGTTTGCGGGCTTTTTTCTAAGTCAACGACTTCAATTGCACTTGGAATAGACGCCCCCTTTGTGAAATAAACATTCATTCGGGTGGTTAACAGCTGGCCACAAAGTAATAACAAAAGAAAGACCAAGGGCAGCCACATTCTCTTAAGATAAATCTTTACTAACTCGATTTTTTCCACCTCCAAGAAAGAATGCCTAGAAGCATACCGCTTCCTACTACCAAAGGCAGCATCCATTGAATAGTCCACTCTGCTCCTTGAATCGACTGCTCTATCACAACTTGTGCATACCAAGCAGGATTACTTTGCGTCATAAAGGCTGGCTGGCTATATAGAGGATAGATAAGCCCTCCTAAAAACAACATGAGAAACGCCCCACTTGCATAAAGTAAAAAGAGACGGTTTTCTTTTTTTGTACGCCCAAATAAAAAGGCAATAAGTGTCGTCAGCAGCACCAAAAAGAGCAGCAGAACACTTGATCCGGCAAGCAATCGAAGTGCATCTATCTGAATTCCAAAGTAGTCAGATAATTTCCATAACACCCATAAAAATGGCAATGAAATCAGCCAGCTTATTGCATACTTTACCAGTAAAATAAAAGAAAGCGGATAGTTATAAAATAAAAGTTTTTTCATTGTTCCCTGATTAATTTGCTGATTACTCAAAAGTCCGCTAAACATACTAATCCCAGAGAGTGCTAAAAATAAAAACAATGAAGTTAGCTGTAGCGGATATTGTGAGATGCCCCCGTGAATGCTCAATAGATCCTGCCTTTCAAGAAGCATCTGAATAAGGGTCATATCAAAATTGCGACTCAGTTTTTGCGTTTGACTATAGGTTGCCTCTCCTGTTTGCAGCACTTGATAATAGTCCAAGGATAGACTTTGCAGATTATTTAAAGTTTGAACCATTTCATAAATAATTTGGTATACGACATTTCCTACAAGTGCATTTTTTGCATATAGTTTTATCGTTCCTGTCTGTCGCTCAAACAGCGCCTCCTCAAAATTTTCAGGAAGCTCAATATACATATCATAAGCCCCTTTTGCTACCCCAAATCTACCCTCTTTTGGGGAAACAACCTCTAACTTTTCCACCAAATCATTTTTGTCGAGAACCCCTACCATTACAGCTATCTCCTGATTATTCACAGGCATTGATAACGCGATTTTTACTGAAGGTACCGCTGAATTTCGTTGAAGCATCTCTAATGGCAAAGCTGTCATAAAAGCCACAAGCGTGAGAAGAAGGATGAGTAAAAAGAAGAAAAAAGATTTCTTTCCTTGATAAATTTCACCAACCAGCAACTGTTTCATCCTCATAACGCTTCTACCTCTAAACTTGGAAAGAGTAAAATAGACTCACAGATAGACTCAAAATGAAATTTATTATGTGAAACAAAAAGAATACTCAAACCATTTTGTTTTTCTCTGTGTAAAATTGCCTGCATACTGACAATTGTCTCTTCATCTAGTGCATTAAACGCCTCGTCCAACAGCAATACATCTGGGTTGACTAGCAGACTTGCCGCCAGCATCAAACGTACCCGCATTCCTGAACTAAGCTTATTTACTTTTTTCTTCAGAAACGAAGTCACTCCACACTCTTGTGCACGCTTAGTAATCCGTTCTTTTCGTTCATTTTTTGGAATTCCTGCATAATTTGCTTCTAAATATAAATTATCCAAGCAGCTTAAATTTTCCTGAAATCCATCGAATTGCATTGCATAACTCAAAATGCCATTCACGGTTACTCGCCCCTCTGCTAAAGGTAAAATACCGCTAATGCTATCTAACAATGTAGATTTTCCTGATCCGTTAGGGCCATAAATTCCTATTCCTTCCCCCTTTTTTAGGGTGAGACTAATAGGCTGATTTGTCACCGTTTTTCTAGACAGTAACATCCCCTCAATAACTAATTGATTTTCCACAACAAACTCCCTATCTCTTAAAACGATTCACCCATGTTAAAGGAGTGACCTATGATTCTTTTTATAAGAAATCGTTCTTTTTTTTAATTTATCTTCTTATTTTATCATAGGTAGAGAAGCGAACATAGTTATGTTGTATTCAAAAAAGAATCTGACTTTCTTAACAAATGATTCATGCCATTTGTTAAAGATTCATCAGATTCTTTTACTGATTATTTATAAAGGTAAAACAAGGTATAATCCTGCAGCTAATACGGCCCCAATCACAGGACCGACAATCGGAACAAGTGCATAGCTCCAATCAGAGGTTCCTTTGTTTTTTATAGGCAAAATTTGATGAGCAATTCTTGGGCCTAAATCACGGGCTGGATTAATGGCATACCCTGTAGGTCCTCCTAAAGATAAACCAATTGCTAAAATTAAAATACCAACGACAACTGGATTTAGTCCTTCTGCAAAACTATTTTCTCCAAAAGCAAGTAATCCTAATACTAATACAAAGGTACCAATTGCTTCGGTCATTGTATTTGCTGGTAAGTTACGTACAGCAGGCCCTGTTGCAAAGGTTCCTAAAATCGCTCCTTGATCTTCTGTTTCATCCCATAAAGGCAGATAAGCTAACCATACAACGATTGCTCCAACAATCCCACCAACAACTTGAGCGATAACAAATGGAAAAACAAGACTCCAAGAAAACTTACCTGCAATTGCCATCCCTACTGTAACGGCTGGATTCAAATGTGCAGGACCCATGAATCCTGAAACGTATACGGCAATTGTAACAGCGGTCGCCCAGCCCATCGCAATTACAATCCAACCAGAAGCTTCTGCTTTACTTTTTTTCAAGTTAGAAGCCGCACAGACCCCACCTCCCAATAGTACAAGCATCGCTGTTCCCAAAAATTCACTAAAAATCTGTGTCATATCACTCATTTCTTATTCTCCTTTTTTAAGTTAGTCAAACCAGATTCCGCAAGAACTGCCTCTAATTGCTGTTCCATCACCTTTCGTTCTTCTGCACTCCACTTATAAAATGCAGCAAACTTATTCACAACAGGTTCCTTTATTTCATCCAAGCCGTCTCTAAAGAACAAGATATGATTCGTCCGACGAAGTAAATAATCCACAGGAGTCAATACTAATTCTTCATTTAGCGCATAGTTAAGAGCGATACTTTCACGTAATCCCAATCCTTCAACAGGCTCGTTATAAGTCAGGGCTTTTGAAAGATTCGATCCGTATAGATTTGCAAGATACATAGCATCTGCGTCCTCTAACCCAATTGCTTGCGCTCCTTTTGCCAAACGAGCCATTTCTTCCTCAACATTATTCGGATCAATTTCTCCACCAGAAACTGGATAATTTACGGAATCAATCAACTCAAACGATTGTTGGAACTCTTCTTGTAAAATCTGTTGAATAGACTTCAAAGCTCCTTCTGCCATTAATCGGTAGTCAGTAATTTTTCCACCCGCTAAGGTCAACAAGCCGTCTTTAGAACGTTCCAACGCACTTCCTCTAGAAATTTGAGAAGTAGATAGAGTTCCTTCTGCTAAAGCAGCATCCGCATCTTTAATTGCTTTTTCAACTTCTCCTTTTTTACTTGTATCTGCGAGGTAGTCTTCAACAGCATGAACAATACTATCAAATCCAGCATCGGATAAACTGCCATTATTCCCACCGTTATAATCAGAACCACCATTTGTAGAAATTAATGGACGTAGTCCCGCCCAGCTAGCTTCAATGTCATGAATTGTTAAATGAACCTCTGGAAAACGACTATTTACAATCTCCAGTAAATAATCCACATCTTCTTGCGTAACAGTTGGTTGTTTTAAATCACCCGTGTAATCCGTATCTGTTGTCCCAAAATAGGTTTTCCCTTCTCTAGGAACAACAAACACCATTCGTCCATCATTTTTTCCTGTATCAAAATACGTTGGCTGAGGAACACTCAATCGCTCTTTGTCAACAACCAGATGAACGCCTTTTGTTGGACGCATCTGATGAGGAAGTTCATTTTTTTCATCCATCGCACGAACTTCATCTGACCATGGTCCTGTCGTATTAATGACCACATGCGCATGAATATCAAACTGTTCTCCTGTTAAGAGGTCTTCAACTGTGGCGCCATTTACTTTGCCATTTTCATCATGCAAAATACGAATGACCTTTGTCTTACTTAACATCACACCGCCATCTTCATGAGCACGCTTGATATTTTCAATGACCAGACGCGCATCATTGTTACGAAAATCAAGATACACCCCACCACCTAACAAATTTTCTTGTTTTAACTGAGGCTCTCTTTCTAAAACTTCTTCTTTGGATAATACATAGTTTGCATAGGGGGTATTGGTAACATTTGCCAGCTGATCGTATAAATCCATAGCAATTTTTACCGAAAACATGTTAAATGTTGCACCTGGTTCATCATAAATAGGTAAGAGCATAGGATCTGGTTTTGGAATATGCGGTGCTACTTTTTGAACATTTGCCCGTTCTTTTACGGTATCTGAGACAACTTCCACGTCAAATGTTTTTAGATAGCGAATCCCGCCGTGCACTAATTTTGTTGAGCGAGAAGAGGTTCCTTCTGCAAAATCCTGCATTTCAACTAGCACGGTTTTCATTCCTGAGGCTGCTGCCTGCAATGCAACGCCTGCCCCTGTAATTCCCCCACCAATGATCAACACATCGGCGGTGGATTCTTTCACTTTTTTGATTCCTTGGTTTCTACTCTCATAGGAGAATGTCATCTTAAATCCCTTCCTTCTTTACTCTATGTTTGAACATCTTCGTTGCTGCAACTGCTTCTTTCCAGCCATCATATAAATCCGTTCGGGTGTCTTCATCCATCTTTGGTTCAAAGAGTTGCCCTTCTTTTTGCATAGACTTTAATTCATCGATATCCTTCCAAAATCCAACTGCCAATCCTGCTAGATACGCTGCCCCTAATGCAGTGGTTTCAAGATTTGCTGCTCTTTGAACCGTTGTGTTTAAGATATCTGCTTGAAACTGCATTAATAAGTCATTTTTTGCAGCGCCGCCATCTACCTTCAACACGGGAATGTCAATCCCAGAATCAATTTTCATCGTATCAATCACATCTCTTGATTGGTAAGCAACTGCCTGTAAGGTTGCTTTCACAAAATCCTCTTTCGTCGTTCCACGTGTTAAGCCAAATACGGATCCTCGTGCATCTGAATCCCAATAAGGTGCGCCTAATCCTGTGAATGCAGGGACAACATACACTTCATTGCCACCAGTCGATTTTGCTGCAATCTCTTCTGACTCTGCGGAAGAATCAATCATTCGCAAGCCATCACGTAACCATTGAATCGCAGACCCTGCAACAAAAATACTTCCTTCTAATGCATAGTAGACTTTTCCGTTAATTCCATAGCCAATGGTTGTCAACAAATTATTCGATGAAAGCTGCGGTTTTTCTCCTGTATTCATAACAATAAATGAACCTGTTCCGTAGGTATTTTTTACCATACCTGGCTCAAAAGCCATTTGTCCAAATAAAGCCGCTTGCTGGTCTCCTGCCATTCCTGCAATAGGAACTTCACTTCCATAAAAATGATAGCTTTGCGTATAGCCATAAATTTCTGAATTACTTTTCACTTCAGGCAACATCACAGCCGGAATATTCAAAAGAGATAAAATTTCTTTGTCCCATTGTAAATCGTGAATATTATAAAGCATTGTACGGCTTGCGTTAGAATAGTCCGTTACGTGTGCTTGCCCATCTGTCAGCTTCCATACCAACCAAGTATCAATCGTTCCAAATAGCAACTCGCCTCTTTCAGCTCTTTCTTGTGCCCCTTCTACGTTATCTAAAATCCAGCGAATCTTTGTTGCTGAAAAATACGCATCCACCACTAATCCGGTCTTTTTATGAAGCAGATCTTTGTGTCCATTTTCAATTAATTCATCTGCAATCGGAGAAGACTGACGAGATTGCCAAACAATCGCATTATAGATTGGTAAGCCTGTTTTTTTGTCCCACACAACAGTAGTTTCACGCTGGTTGGTGATTCCTATTGCTGAAACTTCGCTTGGCTTAATCCCAGATTCAATAAATGCTCCTGCAATTACAGACTGCACAGAATTCCAGATTTCATTTGCATTGTGCTCTACCCAACCAGAATTTGGAAAATATTGTGTAAATTCTTTTTGTGAGCTTCCTACATTTTGTCCTTCTTTATCAAAAATAATTGCTCGTGAGCTTGTCGTTCCTTGATCAATTGCCATAATATATTTTTTTTCAGTCATGTTCTCTTCTCCTTTAATGTTAGCGTTTTCTTTCTACATCTGTATCTTACATCGTGTTTGTAAAAATATTCCGTCAAGTTTTTTTCTTTTTTAGCATTTTTTGACAAAATGCTGATAATAAAAGCTCATTCGCAGCTTTTATAAGTCACGAATGAGCTTTTTTATTTGATCAATATCATATTTTGTTCCTAATTCTGAAAAATAATAGACTGGGGTGCTCGTATGCAATTTTTCATTACTAATAATCAAATCATAGGTTTGATTCGTCCGGCACGCCTCTACAACAACCCCATTTATATTTTTTAAGTGCAAGATAAGCATTGTAATCGTTGCATTTTTAAAGAGTGGTTCCATTTTTAAGTGGATACCTACACGTACCTCTCGATTCATTTGAAAATCCAAGACAGCCAAGACACTCAAATATTTAACAGCTGTCATTGCCAACAAACTATTTTTTTCATCCTCAGGGATTGAAAACTCCTCTTGTGTAATCGCCAATAGCTTCAGACACAACGCCCTCATATCTCTACTAGACAGCTCTTGTTCCATCGCCCAAATATTCTCACGATTATAAATCTCCACATCTCCTTTAAAAAAATACAGCTGGGGATGAATTTGTGCAAGATAGTAGTAACAAGTTGCTTCAATTTCATGATGAATCTTTATCGGACGATAGAATCTGAGAATGTTTTCTAATATAATCGTATCTACTAAGCCTGTAGGAGTAAATCGAGAACGAGCTAACGAATACGTTCGAAAATCCTCTTCTGACAAAATAGACATACTTAATAAAAAACAAAAATGAAGCATGGCTTCCTCTTCGCGAATCTCCACTGCATAATACCCAAATGAACGATAAACAATCTGTTTTAGTTGTTGATACATTGGATCTTTCACATACGGCTGAAATTTTTGATTTAGTCGTGTAAATACCTGATTAGGGACGTTCAAACGAAGCTTTGTAATTTTAAGCCATAACAAAATTCTTTTTTTCGCTTCCTGTGTTAAATGAATCCCCAGACCGCGTTCAATATTTTCCACATATCGGTTATTCCGTTCAGAGACCTCATCAATCGGGTTTCCTATATACCATAAGAGCTGGAAATAAAAATAGCGAATTTGTGCTTCTTCTCCTTCAAGTTTTCCTTGCCAAATCGTCAAATCAAATTCTTTTAGCAATACATTCAACTCTTTAATTTTCCGAAAAAGAGACGATTCACTAATTTGCAGCTCTTGGGAAACACGAACGAATGCAATTTCTCGTTCTTTTAAAAGGGTAAGTAAAATTTGAAACTTTTGAGCTTTCTGATAGAGCCGAAATTCAATTTCGCCAACTGAAAAATCCGGCACCATAGAAAATGTTAAGTAATACCCATCATAATCTAGCCAGCACTTGTCTTTATAGCTAGCTAATATATACTGCAAATCATCCACATAGTTCTCAACCGACTTTTTGGTCACTTGAAGCTGCTTTGCCATCTCTTGTATCGGCTGTTTTCCACCAGTCATCACAAGCGTCTTAAGCAGACCCATTTGTTTGGCTTCTTTTTTTTCTAACAGCTCTTCAACTCTCATCTGAATCACTTCCTAATCCAAGATGATTCAACACGTCAAATGCAGGGGTATATATTGGTTGAAAGAAATAATCTTTTTGTGCAAGCTCCTCCAATGTGCGTCTTGTTTCAATCGCTAAAGCGGCTGTATTGATTTTTTCTAAACAGTTTTCTTTCGATAATAGTTGAACGCCTAATACTTCACGTGTTTCTTGATCAAAAGTTATTTTACAATGGATGACCGCCTCATCAAACAAATGAGCATTTAGTGTACAGCTCTTGGTTGCAATTTTTCCAGGATAACTAAACGCTTCTGCCTCCAGCAATCCTGTGCTTGCTAAATACCAGCCAAACAGATGCGTTCCCACAGTACGTAATCCACCTTTGAATGGCTTTCTTTTTTGTTCCAAATTTTCTGCTGCAATATGACCTGAACGAATGGCATTATTGATTAACGGCATATACAACTGTTCCTTTAGTGCTAGCGCTGGAATTTGAATCAAGTCTCCCACTGCAAACACATCTGTCTGAGAGGTCTCTAAATATGCGTCTGTCTTTAAGGTATAGTCACTGTGACTTTCAAAAATTTGATAGAATGGATTTTCTTTTGGATGAACGTTAACCGTTGTCAGTACTAGATCACTTGCTTGTGTTTGTGTATTCGTTTCAAGATGAAACCCATTTTCTTGCGTAATTGTCTTCACACTCGTATTACAGTGCAAGTGAAGATGCTTTGTCTCCTTTAGGGTAACTAGAAAAGGGGCCAAAAAGGATTGGTCAAAATATTTAAACAAGGGGTAATCCATGGTTTCAAATAGCTCCACTTGTTTTCCTAACTGAACAAAAGCACTTGCTGCCTCCATGCCTGCTTGACCCGCGCCAATAATCGAAATAGTTTTTGCCGCAGGGACTTTTTCAGCTAAACGTTTGGCAGATGGGAAATCCTTATACACCAAAGGAAGTGTCTCTGTTTCTGACAAATCATCTACTTGCAAAATTTGTGATTCTTGAGCAGATCCATAAGCTAAAACAAGCCGATCATAGGTATAACTTCCTTTTGTCGTCTCAATACGATGTTGATCTGGATAGCAATTCGTCAGTGATTCATCTAACCGAACTTCTATTTCTGCTTTTTTTAATACATCTTGCTTAATAAATACTGCCTCTTCAAGAGTTGATACTCTACCTGTGATATATAATAAAAAGCCGCTTGGAATAAATCCTAAAACCTGATTTTTTTCAATCAAGGTAATCTTTGCTTTAGGATAAAGCTGTCTTGCTCTTAGTCCACAGCTAACTCCTGCAAACGATGCTCCGATAATAATAATCTCCATTACTAAAAACTCCTTTGTATCCGCTTTATAAACCAAGAATACCCGAAGAATTTAGAATAAGCCAGTAATGTTGATTCCGTACTTCGCTCCATCCCTGCCACTTTAATAAAAAAAGACAAGAACAGATAGTCAGTTGCTGAGACAAAGGGAACGTCTCATTCTCTTCTTTTACACCCTTTTAATAAATGGTGCTATAGAAGCTGAATCTCTTCTTGTCAAAAAAGTTAAAAATAAACAGATAAATCAAATAGAGTCAAATCAGAGTATACAACATCGGCACTAGGTAGATTTACCGACTCTCCAACGCCTATTGCAAAACAACCAGCAGATTTTGCAGCTTGTAGACCCGCTTCGGCATCTTCAAACACGGCGCACTCGTCTGGACTTATTCCAATGGCAGCAGCCCCTTTTAAAAACACTTCAGGGTCTGGTTTCGCATTTGCTGCAACATTTCCGTCAATCACTGCGTCAAAAAAAGCAGATAGCCCTGTTGAGGCCATGATTTTAGGTGCATTTTTACTAGCAGACCCTAATGCAATCTTAACGCCTTGCTCTCTTAACATTTTCAGAAGGGATACTACACCGGGTAATATTTCTGATGCATCCATATGGCGAATCAGTTGAACATATAAGTCGTTTTTACGCGTTGCCATCGCTTCTTTTTGCTCTGATGTATACAGCCTGTTTTCCTTATCTAAAGACAGCAGGATATCCAGTGACGCCATTCGCGATACCCCTTTCAACCGCTCATTATCGACCTTTGTAAAAGGAATATTCAATTCGTTTGCTAATTCTTTCCAAGCTAAATAGTGATAACTTGCAGTATCCACTAATACACCATCAAGATCAAATAAAGCACCCTTTAATTTTTCCATATCTTTTGACCTCCTTGGGTAATTTCAATTGTATAATATTCGTTTTGATAGATGGTTTGAAATTTCATTTTTTCCCAGTGACTAGGAAGCTTGGGGTCTACCTCTAGTTGTCCATCGGTCACCTTCAATCCAGCAAATCCTAAGATAGCTGCCATCCATGCACCCCCATTTGCTGCAGGATGCGTTCCACCTATGTAGATGGTACCAGCAAATTGTTTCGTCTCTCCAGTCAAATCCACCGTTGCAGTCTTCATAAAATAAGGATATGCCCATTCTTGATTGTCAAACTTGCAAGCAGCCATTGCATAGATACATGGACTTAATGAAGAGCCATGCTCCGTTCTAGGCTCATAGTACGCCCAATTGCGTTTTATCACTTCTTTGTCATAGGATGAAGAAAACAGATTCAATAAGAGAAGAACATCTGCTTGTTTAAGAATCTGTGTGTCTGATGCAATACCATATGCCCCACCCCAATATTCCTGAGGATTTAAGAGCCTGCTTTTTACCGTAGCAACCGAAGTGTCCTCTAGTTGGTAATACCCGTCAAATTGTTCAATCAGTCCAGTAGATTCATCTGGAGCAGGAACATAGATGAGTTGTTGAAACCTTTCTAACAGATTTTTTTGTTCCTCTAATTTTGTTTTTTGCAAAAGAACAGACAATTCATTTGGATAGTGAGCTTCCAAAAATGACCAAACCTTTAACGCAATCGAAATAGTCACTTGAGCCAACTTGTTTGTATAGGCATTGTTTGCTACACGTTCATGATATTCATCAGGTCCAATCACGTCCAAGAGCTCATATCTATTTTTTGATTCCTTGAAGTAGCTATAGGAAACATAAAACTTTGCACTTTCAAAAATAACTTCTGCAGCTCCATCTAACAAGAAGGAAACGTCATTTGTATATTCATAGTAATTCCACATCGCGTAGGCAATATCTCCTGTGATATGAATTTGCTTATCACGGAAATAGGTACGCATCGGCCGGTTTGTAAAGACATCTGTCACGTTATAATCAGAGGTCGCATCTTGTCCATACTCCTGACTTTCCCACGCATAAAATGCACCGTCAAAACCATAACTTTTCGCCTTTTTTCGTGCGCCATCTAAGGTGTGTACTCGATACATCAATAGATTTCGTGCAATCTGCGGATCTGTTCTTTGGAAAAAAGGAACCATAAACATTTCTGTATCCCAGAAAACAGCCCCCTTATATGTTTGACCAGACAAGCCCCTTGCTGGAATGGATTGCCTATCACTGTGACGAGGAGCAATTGATAACAAGTGATAGATACTATAACGCAAAGCAATCTGTGCTTCTTCATCGCCAAGAATTTCAATATCTGATTTCTTCCAAAGATTAGCCCAGATATTTCGGTGCGCCTTCTTCAATGAGAGATACCCCTCTTTTTTTGTTGCATTAAGTAAACTAACCACTTGTTCAGTTGGATTTTCTCCATCATTTTCATTATACGTGGCAGAAAAAGTGTCAAAAGAAAAAGGAACATTCGGCTCTAATGTAATCAGATACTCATGAAAGCCTTGTTTTTCAGTTTTGATATACCTGGATTTTCCGTCAACTGTAATTGTTTGTCCTACAGAAAGCTTCTTTTTTTCCTCATTTGTTTGTGCTTCAAAAAGTAGAGAGGTTTCATCTAACTCACACAGTTGAGTCCCTATAAGATGTGGGCCATTAATATCCCAAACATTCCCATCAATACCCACCTGTAAAGTAAGAGTGATTGGAACACTGCTGATTAACTCACCTCTAGCTGCCATTAAATGGACAGAGGCCATGCTCAAAAATCGCTCAATTGAAAGTGTCACTTGACCTCCTTCAACTGAAAAACTTGTCTCTCGTCTGTGCAATCCTTCATAGATATTCAGCTCTTGTTGATGTTTCAATGGCTTCTTTGTCCGTAAACTAAGCTCTTCGTTTTCAAAACTCATCTTTATAAACAACCCGTTGGGCGCATTAACAGGCTCTCGCCAACTTGTCCCCACTTGGTCATACAGCCCTAGAATCGTATTGGCTACCAGTTCTTCTTTGCCATACTCCTCCATTGTTCCGCGATACCCCATATATCCATTTGCCAGAAGATACTTATTTCCAAAGTTTGTTATCTGATCTTTATCGAATGAATCTGTTATTTTCCACATTCACTATCTTCTCCTTTTACAAATGAATCGTTTTGATGACTGGCTCTGAAGCAATCTCTATGAACTCTCCGTAAAGTTTCAGTGTGATTGGTTCTCCCTTAACTTTAGTAAGAGTTACGGTGTCTTGCTCCACATGAATGGAAATCAGTGTCTGATGATACGTCAGCTTAAACGAATAGCTTGTCCACTGCTTAGGAATCATCGGTGCCACTACCAACTCTTTTCCATCTGTTCGAATCCCGCCAAATCCATAAACAATATTCATCCACGCAGCAGCAATCGAAGTGGTGTGTAAACCCTCTCTTGTATTTCTGTTATAATTATCCAAGTCCATTCGAGTCGCAAATCCAAAAAACTCATACGCTTCTCGTTCTCTTCCTAGTTCGGCTGCAAGAATTGAGTGAATTGAGGGAGAAAGAGAGGATTCATGGATTGTTTTTGGTTCATAAAATTCATAGTTGATTCGCTTTGATTCATGGCTAAAATCCTGATTATATAAAAACTGGAACATTAATACATCTGGTTGCTTAATCATGTCATTTCGATAAATCCGATCATAAGACCAATGATGATACAAAGGAAATTCCTCTACTGGAATCTTTTTGATATCTACATGAGGCAGTTTAAAGAAGCCATCGTGTTGTTCAATGAGGCCGTCTTTTGTTTCTAAAATCAACATCTGTTCCGCACATTTAGCCCAATCCATTTGTTCTTCTTTTGTAAGAGCAAATTCAGTAACCAGCTCAGTGAATCTTTCTGGGAACTGATCATTTATTTTTTCTAGACTTTCCAGTGTGTACTCAAACGTTTTTTTCGCCATATAATTTGTATACGCATTGTGATTCACCATCATCTGAAACTCATCTGGTCCCATCACACCAAAGAACCCAAACTCACCCGTTGGAGACCAATCTCCTCTTGTTCGTAGAAATCGACTAATTTCAATCAGCATTTCAATCCCGTGACTCATTAAAAAATCCTGATCCTCAGACACTTGCATATAGTGCCAAATACCGTAAGCAACTCCTGTACTAGGCTGGAATTGAAGACTTGCATGCTGCCATAAATCACTCGCCTCGTTTCCATTTAAAGTTGCAATTGGGTAACAAGCTCCTTTACAATCAAGTTCTTTCGCTCGATTACGCGCTTCAGGAAGAGTTTGATATCGAAATTCCAGTAAATTTTTGGCAGCGTCAATATTATTTAATAGATAAAAAGGCAAACAGCACGTCTCCGTATCCCAAAATGCATGCCCCCCGTATGATTCACCGGTCAATCCTTTTGCCCCAATATTATTAGATGGATTTTGTCCATGATAAGTTTGTTGCAATTGAAAAATACAGAAGCGAATCCCTTGTTGATTAAGTTCATCCCCTTCAATAATAATGTCCAAATTCTGCCATATATCTGCCCAATAAGCAGCTTGTCTCATCTTTGCTTCTTCATAGGTCTCTATCTGCTCAGTCAGCAATGTTTCACCGATTTCTAACAATTCCTCCGTATCAATGTCTTTTTTCTTTGCTACATTAGTTGAAAAACGAATCACCTCAAACAAGCGACGCTCTTCAAGTTTAACGTTAAACTTATGACCGATAAATTTATCCCTCTCAACAGAAACTGTTTCTAGGGATTGGTTTGCTTTCAGTTTAAAGCCTGAATAAATTTTTTGATTCGTTGTAATCGTCTTGCCAATAATTGCACTAGTTAGCGTATTCGTTTGTTTATAAACTTCTTGCCAAAAATTCTGTTCCTGTGATTGATGGATTGTATTAAAATCTGCACCTAATTCAAAGGTAACCTCTCCTGTAAAATTGAGAGCTTCTGCTTGAATTTTTTGAAAACCAAATTGAGCATGCGTCATATCTAAAAATCGCTCAAAATGAAGTCTTACTTTTTTCTTGTTCTTAGTTTGCCATACAAAACTTCGTGATAAAACACCTGTACGCATATCTAATGTTCGGACAAAATCAGACACATTCGCCTGCGCTAAATCTAACGTTTCTCCATCCAAAGTGATACGCGTGTACAGCCAATCGACTGCATTCACCATAAAGTGGCTGCGAGCCACGATTCCTTTGTATTGCACGCGATTTTCTTGTGGACTGTTTTCATAAATCCCATTAAAATAACTTCCCAATAAAGTATCTCCGCCAAAACCTTCTTCAAAATAGCCCCTAATTCCGGAATACTCGTTTCCTAAGGAGAAGATAGACTCCGAAACTTCATTGCGTTTTTTATCAAATCCTTGCTCTGTAATCACCCAAGGATCTAATTTATAATAGATATCAGCAATTTTCGCCATCACTAAACAACCTTTCTTTAGTTCGTCGTTTTTCGTAAAATAAGTTCTCCTTCTAGCAGAGTCACTTGCTTTACAATTTCTTGTTTTTCAGAGATGTCCACAATCATTTGCATCGCCTTTTCGCCCTTGCTAATTTGATCTAGACGAACAGTAGATAGAGGTGGATCATTTAATTCTGAATACGCAATATCATCAAATCCAATAATCGATAAGGCTTGTTTATCATACGCCCCATGTTGTTTTAAAAAATGAATGAATTTCAATGCAAGATAGTCTGCCGTTACAAGAACTCCTTGATAATTATCAATTTTTTTCAGCATATCTACTTGCTCCTCATCGGTAAAGACAAGCTGTTCATTGATTCCTTGATTATTCTGTGCAAGTGCAGCTTTATACCCTAGATATCGCTGTTGAATTACGCTTGTTTGATTTTCATCAAAGGCATAGGAAAGAAATGCAATCGATGTCAGTCCGCGATTAAGCAAATAGCTTGTCGCATCATAAGCTGCTTGAAAATCATTTGTATTAATAAAATAGCGATTCGGATAGTTTTTTATTGTTTTGTTAAGAGTTGCCTCTAAGTGCGTATCTAAAAAGACAATTGGCCCTTGAACAATTTCATTTGCTTCTTTGAATAGCTGCTGACTAAATCCAACAGCAATAAATCCCTCAAACTTCCAATTCTTTTGTACTTCCTCAATGTCTTCAAATGAGCTGACACTATGAACAAGAATAAAAAATCCGCGCTCTTTTGCCACTCGCTCAATTCCTTCAAGTACCTCTGTAACAAAAGGGTCTGAAAAATCAAGTTTTGGTTTTTCCGAAAAATAGAGTAGCCCTATTAATCGAGAAGAAGACTTAACTAAGGCTCTTGCATTCATATTTGGTGAATAGTTATATTTTTTTATGATTGATTGAATAAGCTCTTTTTTATCCTTCGATACACGATGGGCTTTGTTATTGATTACGTTAGAAACTGTGGTAACGCTCACTCCTGCTTCTTCTGCAATTTTTTTTATTGTTACTCTCATGCTCATCGTCCTTTCAATCAGTAAAGTTTAAGCTTATTATACCTCAGTTAGAGCCAATTTCTATCAATTATTTGATAGACCCACTTGCAACGCCAGCTATAAAACGCTTTTGGAAAATAATGTAGATGATAATTACTGGGATAATTGAAATAGAGGTTGCAGCAAATAGTCCCCCATAATCCGTTCCATATTGTCCATTAAATAGACGTAGCCCGACGGACAAAAGCTGTTTGCTTTCATCATTAATCATGAGGTACGGCCATAAAAAGTCTTCCCAGCTCCATAAAAATTGAAAAATTGCTAAACTGGCAATTGTATTTTGTGACATTGGTAAAATAATTCGATGGAAAATGTAAAAATCTGAGGCTCCATCAACACGTGCAGCTTCTATCATTTCATCAGAAATCTGAGAAATTGCCTGACGAAACATGAAGATGCCAAATCCACTTACCATAGATGGAATAATCAAAGATTTATACGTATCTAACCAACCAAAATCAACCATCATCTCATACTTGGGAATAATCGTAACCGCCCAAGGAAGCATCATTGTGCTTAGTACAACGCCAAAGAGAAGATTCTTTCCCTTAAATCGGAATTTTGCAAATACAAAGCCCATTAATGCGCTAGTATAGATGATAATTACAGTCGTTGTAATGGCGATAAACAAGCTATTTAAAAACATCCGCATAAAATCAAATTTTTCTTGAACCCCAGTATAATTTGAAACAGTCGAAGGAATAGGAAATAAGGATCCGCCTATTTTTACAATGTCACTATTTGGTGCAAAAGAAGACAAGAACATCCAGATAAACGGAATAATCGTAATCACCGCAAGAATAAGTAAAACAACATTTAATAGCGTTGCTCTTGTTTTTTTCAGATTCATGAGAGTTCCTTCCTTTCTGCTGTTACTTTAAACATGATGACAGTTAGAATACCGATAATCACAAATAAAATAATCGCCATAGCTGACGCTGTCCCAAAATTGTATTTAACAAATGCCTCATCAAAAATCAAATAAGAAATAACATACGTGGACGTTCCTGGACCTCCATCCGTCATAATCAAAATTTGGATATAAGCCTGAAGATAAGTAATTAATGATGTAATCATCACAAACAGTGTAGTAGGTTTTAATAAAGGTACCGTTACCCGCCAAAAGGTTTGCCAGCTACTTGCGCCATCAATTCTTGCTGCTTCAAAAACATCTTCAGGCAAGCCCATTAATCCGCCTAAAAATAGAACAGTTGCATAACCAAAATCTTTCCAAATGGTCATAATGATAATGGCAGGTAACGCCCAATGAGTATCTTTCAACCAGTTAATATCTAAATGAAACACTTTATTAATCAAGCCAAACTGTGGATCAAACATCCACATCCAAACAAATGATACAGCTACAAGCGGGGTAATTGTTGGCAAGTAGAACAATCCTTGAAATACCGTCTTCATTTTAGTAAGCTTCGACATTAACAATAACGCAAGCCCTAGTCCAATGACAATTCGAAACAAGACTGAGAAAAAGGCAAAGACAAACGTATTTTTCATTGAATCCCAAAATAATCCACTTGTTAAAACATCCTTAAAGTTTTCAAATCCTACATAATCATATTTATCAATCAGTGGATTCCAGTTATGAAGACTTCCAGCAAACGCCTTATAAATGGGGTATACAAGAAAAATGGCAAAATAGATGACTAACAGTGTTACGGCAACTGTTTTTAAATTAAAAAATGAAGACGACTTTTTTATCTTTTCCACTACATGCTCCTCCTTTAGAGTAGTTGCTGGAATAAATAATCTATTCACCCTTATTTATTCCAGCACATTTGATAAAAAATTGAATTACATTACTCTATTTATTTCTCATTAATAAACGCGTAACTATCTTCCAATGAAGTAAATTCTGTATCCTTCATATCTTTTTCCATTTTTTCTTGTGCTGATTTTACTGAAGCGCTCAATTCTTTTCCGTTAAACAAGACATCTTCCATCGTTTCTGTAGCAGTAGATTCAACAGTTGCAGGGAATGGTCCTGGCCAAATTAAGCGATCAACCCGTGGTGCAATTGCACTCAACACTGGATTTGCTAAAATATCCGCATCTTCAGCTAATGATTTTTTCGTAGGGAATGAAGCTAACGCTAGCGCACCTGTTTTTGAATACTCATCATTCGCTAAACAATAAGTTAGGAAATCCTGAGCGACGGCTTGTTGTTCTTTTGTCTGATTTTTGTTAATTCCTGGAGTGCTCTCACCATTAAAACGGTCATAAGCTAAAGGCACATCTTCCGTCGGTGTGGGCGTAGCAAAGACTCCGTAATCAATATCTGGATAATTGGTGTTTAGTTCGTTCAAATACCAGCCCCATTTGTAAACCATCGCACTTTGTCCATTTCCAAAGCTTTGAGAAGATTCCGCACCAAAATCTTTTGATCCGACACCTGCTTTTTCATATAAATCAATTAGAAATTGCAGATTCTCTTTAGTCACTGAATTATCATAATTTACTGTTTTTCCACCATCTTTAAATAGCAGTTCTCCTTTTTGATAATTCAAGCCTTGATACAAGGCACTGTAAGTTTCTCCATTCCAGTTAAAACCTGCCTGTGTAATTTTTTCGCCATCTTTTTTAGTTAATTTTTTTGCTACTTCTTCAAACTGAGTCCAAGTTTTAGGAATATCAGCATCAGTCAACCCAGCTTCTTTCCAAAGTGTCTTATTATAATAAATGTTCCCTGTATTAATCATACTATCGATATAATAGACATTTCCATCTGTAATATGAGGCTCTACTGAAGTAAAGTCCGCTGTTAACTTCTCAGTTTCAATATCATAAGGAGCTAAGTAGGGCATCAATATATCGTTTTGAGAGTTGTGAATATTAAATACAGCTGGACCATTCTTTCCTTTTAAGGCTAAAGGAAGCTTTGTCCAATAATCTTCCCAAGGATGATTCACCACTTTAATTTTTACATTTGGATAAATTTTTTCATATTCTTTGGCCATAGTAATGGCTGGATCTCCCTCATTCCATGTCCAGTATTCAATATCAATTGGTTTTCCATCATTTATTAATTTATTGGGATCAAATACTACGTTCTCCCCTAGAACTTCCATTCCTTTATCTTCGTTTGAATCTGTTGTTCCACTTGCATTTCCCGAGCTTTTTGAACTTCCACAAGCTGCCAGTGTCGCTACCATCAATAAGGTCATCATGGTCGTAAAAATTTTTCGTTTCTTCATAATTTTAGTTCCTCCTTAGTTTTAGGTTTAACGTTAAACTACAAAAATAAGTTTAACGTTAAACTTTAAATTTGTCAACGCTTTCAATAAAGGATTTTTTATTTTATTTTTTCTTTCTATAAAGAACTCAAAATAGTGGTTCCTTTTTTGTTCTATGATCCAAATAGAAACGATATTTTCATGAAAACTATTTGAATCATTTTGAAAAAAGGATAAACCTATCCATCCCGCTGATAACCAGGCCTACTTTTCTTTTTTATTTTTAATCGTTATATAATTATTCTGAACATTCGGAATTTTTTTATTTTTTACTGAAATAATGCTTGATTTACACTGTATACTCTCATATACTATTAAAAATAACCTTTTAGATTCTGACAATACTTTTATAAATCAGTAAGAAATTGTCAGAAATATGAGAATTCAAGGAGGATAAAAAAAGACGTGTGTTTGAGAGCACATTTTTCTATTTTACATAAAAAATGAAAACTGTTTTTCATCAACAACTCACTCATAGAATGAAACTGATTTAAACTGATAAAAAACATAGAAAGTAAGTAGGTGTACTATGAATATGAAAACAACTCCAAAAATTTTTTTGAATAAAGTCCTAGCAGGAACAGCCACAGGAATTATCGTCGGTCTCATTCCAAATGCAGTGTTAGCTGCTATTTTAAAATTATTCGGTGATAATTCACTTGCTGTAACGATTGGACAATCTGCCATTATTTTTCAATTAGCAACTCCTTTAATTATTGGTACGCTTATTGCTCATCAGTTTGATTTTAAACCTATGCCTATGATGGTTGTCGGCGGTGCTGCATTTGTTGGCTCAGGAGCAGTGAAGTTTAACCCAGCAGTAGGAGAAACAGGCGCCTATATAGGCACTGGAACAGGTGATATCATCAATACCATGATTACTTCTGCGATTGCAGTTTTATTGATTCAACTCATTGGTGATCGATTTGGTTCTGTTGCTATCGTCTTAACCCCTATGCTTGTTGGAATTGGGGCAGGAACAATCGGGTTTTATTTATATCCTTATATTGCGAAGCTTACGGCAGCGATTGGTGATGGGATTAATACTTTTACCACACTTCAGCCAATAATAATGAGTATCCTTATCAGCTGTTCGTTTGCCCTTCTAATTATCTCACCTATTTCAACCGTTGCTATCGGAATGGCGATTCAATTAAATGGAATTTCCGCAGGTGCAGCGGCGATGGGTGTTGCAGCAACGACCGTTGTCCTTGTTGTGAATTCTATTAAAACAAATAAACCGGGCGTAACTTTTGCCATTGCTCTAGGCGCGATGAAAATGATGATGCCTAATTTGTTTAGAAAACCAATCATCTTAGTTCCTTGTTTCTTTACAGCGATTCTTTCAGCAATTCCTGTCGCTTTATTCTCTATTTCAGGAACACCCGCTTCTGCTGGATTTGGCTTAGTAGGAATCGTAGGCCCGCTCGCTTCCTTAGAGCAGGGATTAAATGGCGGACTGGTTCTCTTATGCTGGTTGGTGATTCCCGTCATCTGCGCACTCGCAGCTCAATTTCTTTTTGAAAAAGTTCTGAAACTTTATCATCGGAAAGATGTATTTGAATTTTTAGGTTAAACAATCATTATTCAAGCAACAAAAAAAAGACCTTTTCATTTTTTAGAAATCGACGAGTCCAGATACACACCGTTGATTTCTTATCATGAAAGGTCTTTTTTATTACACTCCAATCACTCGAGTGCCCGCCTCACCTTTTAGTGCAGCAAAGGCATCTTCTAATGAACAAATGATTGCTGTCTTTCCTTGTTTTGAAAAGTCAATCGCTGCCGCCATTTTTGGCGCCATACTTCCTTTTGAAAATTGTCCTTCATCCATATATTTTTGTGCCTGCTCTACAGTAATCGCCTCTAATTTTTGTTGTTCCGGTTTTCCATAGTTAATATAAACATTGGAAACATCCGTCAAAATCATTAACTTATCGGCCTCAATATCTTTTGATAACTGTAATGCAGATAAGTCTTTGTCCACTACAGCAGCAACTCCTAAATAGTTTCCCTGCTCGTTTTTTACAACAGGAATTCCTCCACCGCCAGTAGAAACGACTACAATGTCTTGATTCAATAATTTTTTTATGATAGGTGTTTCAAGAATTCGGATAGGTGCTGGAGAAGCAACGACTCTTCTATACCCACGTCCTGCATCCTCTTGCATGTTCCAGCCTTTTTCTTTTCTCAACTCATGTGCCTGTTCTTCAGAATAAAAGGTGCCAATTGGTTTGGTTGGATTGTGAAACGCCTCATCTGAAGGATCAACTTCTGTCAGTGTAACAAGTGTCGCCGCTTCTATTGTCGGAAATAAATTTTTGAATGATTCTTGAATCATATACCCTATATATCCTTGTGATTCAGCACTACACGCAGCCAATGGTTGTTCCGGAATAACAGGACTTGCGAGTTCATTTTGCTGCAAAATCTGCCCTACCTGTGGACCGTTTCCATGAACGATTGCTACTCGATGCCCCTCATTTATAAGTGAACCAATACTTTTCATACTCCGCTCAATATTTTCCATCTGCGCCTGAAAGGTTCCTGTTTGTCCAGGTTGTAAAATAGCATTCCCTCCCAATGCAATAACAATCGTCTGTTTTTCCATATATGACTCCTCTCTTATCTTTCTTTAAAAGCTTCCCATAAATGGTCACAGTCTTCTCTGTTCGCTACTTTCTCCATTGTTAGTGCTGATTTGTCGCTTCCGTCCAAATAGTTTCTTAAATGCATATCTGAAAACCCATGTTTTGCTGCATCTTCTCTGGTGCTGCAATAATATACCTGCGTAATATTTGCCCACATCATCGCTCCTACACACATTGGACAAGGTTCACAAGTAGCATAGACTTCACAATCAGATAAATCCATCGTGTCCAGTTTTTTACAAGCTTCTCTAACCGCTACCATTTCTGCATGGGCAGATGGATCCGTGTCTCGCATCATTGTATTTCCGACGGCTACAATTACCTCACCGTTACGAACGATTGTAGCACCGAATGGACCACCGTCTCCACGCTTCATTCCTTCCAACGTCGCATCCACCGCTAATTTTAAATAATCAGTCATCTTCCTACTCCTTTTCTTTTGTTAGTGTCCAGCCAGTATATAAAATAAATGAAAGAATTAATCCTGAGAAAAAGGCAAAATCATTAATAAGCTTCAACAGCTCTACTTTTTGGAAAAAGGCGCCAATCATACAGACAGCAAACGAAATACCCAGTGTCCACATAGCTGGTTTATTATAATTTTTTGCGAGTTGGTTTTCATTTGCTTCCGTTACATAGATTGCTTTCAATTCTATTTTCTGCTTTTTAGCAATAAAGAAGTCAGACAACATGATTCCCGCAATCGGTCCAAACATTGATCCGATAAAGCTGTAAAAATAAAAGAGTGTTTCTTGGCTTTCCACTAACTTCCACGGCATGATAAGTGTGCCGATAACGGCTGTCAGTATTCCACCTTTTATGACGCTTAGTTTACTTGGAAACAGACTTGCTAGTTGTAATCCTGCTGGAAAGAGATTACCAAAGACAACAAAGGCCGTTGCCCCTAAATTTAATGCTAAAATCAACACGATAACAGCTGCTGTGCTCTGCATCTTATCAATTGCTTCTACAATGTTAAAAATAGGACGATTAAAAGCAATTTGAGTCCCTGCAATCAAGCCTACACAGGTGATAGCAAACAAGATATAAGAAGCGATAAAGCCTAACGGCAACCCGATAATCATTGCCTTTAAATTTTTGGCTTTTTGTGTAAAATCCCCTATATTCACGATTGGACCTGCCCAGTTTGAAACTAACGCACTGACACAAGCAATAAATAATGGAATAGAAAACTGTGCATTTTCTGGTTCAAAATTATAGACATTTCCAAAGCCTCCTGCGATATTGATTGACCAAATAGCTGCGCCAATAATAAATACATAGACAACTGGTGAAGCATACGTTCCTAGTTTATCCAATACTTTTGTTCCCCCAATAAACAGACCCACAGTCACTAGCCATACAAGTACAAAACTGATACTACTGTATATTGGGAACCCTAGAATCGTCGCTGAACCGCCAATAGTCATATAACCTGGAATTAACCGTTCAAAAATCACGTCAAATGCCTGTGCTGAAATAACACTCTGTGTGCCAAAAAATACGACACCCGCAATCAATCCACGGGCTAGCGAAGGAAAAATAGATCCTTTAATTCCAAAGACGGAACGAATCAACATCGCAAATGGAATTCCATATTTAGCAGAGGCAATCCCATTAATAACATAAAAGAAAGACACAATGACGGCTGAAGTCATGACAGCTGCGATAACTTGTTTTGTATTTAACCCTAAGATAAAGAATCCTGCAACGGTCATGTAGGATAGAATATTGTGAACGGGCCCCATCCATAAGGTAGTAAATTGTAAGATTCCCCAATTCTTATCCTCTCCAGTTTTTGGCAACAAATCTTTAGAAAATTCGGTGTTTCTCTCTGTATCAAGCTGAATGATTTTTTTCTCCTCTGCTTCTTGGAGCAGTTGGTCAGTGGCAACGATCTTTTCAGTTGTTGTCATGGTCTTATTCTCCTTGTACGATTATTTTTTTCACCTGTTCTGCCTGTTCTTGATAGAGTTCATTTTCTGGTACCAATTGTGCGGCTTGCTCCAGCGTTTCTACCGCCAGTTGTAATTTTCCTATGCTACGCAAGCTGTTTGCTTTATGGAACATATAGTCAACTCGGTTAGGATTTTTTTTAAGTAAAGTATCCATAACTTCAATAGCTGCCTCATGTTCACCAAGCTCTCGTAAATAGTTAGATTTATGATAACTAAAAAAACTCCCCTGATCCTGCTTTGCGCCCTTATCAAAATAAGAAAGTGCAGCTTGTTTATGCCCAAGTTTTCTTTCTAAAATAGCCAAGTAAAAATAAAATTGTATTTCTGTCTGTGCGCCTTTCTGATAATAATAACGACTTTGTTCGTAGTTCTTCAGCTGTTCAAACACATACCCTAAATAAAATTGTTTTTTTGGTTCCTCTATTTTTACATAGAGCTTTGCCAATGCCGAAATCCAGTCGTTTTGACGAATACTAGTGCGAATTTGTTCATATCCATCAGCATCTGTTTGTTCTAATAGTGCAACTATTTCTTTTTGTCCTCGTTTTTTTGCATAATCTAAGCTATGTTGCTTTTCATCATCCTCTTGATAGATGTCTGCCCCCCCTGCCATTAACGTACGAATCACGTCTTGGTAAAGAAATCCTCCATCGCCTAAAATAACCGCCTCCAACAATGCTGACCAGCCCAATCGATTGACATGATTCACTGGAACACCTGCACCAATTGCTAACTGAACCGTTTTTAAATAGCCTTTTTCACTGGAAGGAAGAAGTGCTGTCCCCCCAAAGCGATTCACAGAGGTCAATTCTGGCTGTGCAGTTAAGAGTAGTTGAAACACCTCATCAAACCCATTAGCCGCTGCAGCGATGAATGGAGATAATTCAGTAGCATCTTTTTGATTCGGATTAGCACCTGCTTCTATTAATAAACCAGTCATCGCCAAATTATTTGCTAAAACTGCATGCATCAAAGGGGAGCGTTCCATAGAATCCAGTAAATGTATCGATTCTTTATTCTTTAAGTGTTCTTCTAATTTTTCTAGTTGATTCTCTTGAATTACTTCAAAAATTGAAGCATTTGACCTCATTAAAGAGCCCTCCTTTCTCTTAATCAAATTGTTTACTAAAGGCAATAATCGCTTTTTGGAAAGCTTCCATTGGTGGATGCGTGATTCCTGCACCAATCATACCGATACCTGCTTCTTTATGCGCAATAGCGGTATTAATCAGAGGTAAGGTATTAGTTTGAACTACTTTTAGCAAGTCAATTCCTGTTGGCAAACCTAAAAAGTTCAAGGCAGGAATGGTGATGTTTACATTATTTCCAGTAGTAATGGTTTCCATTTTCATTGTGTAGTCAATAGCATCTGAAACTGTTCCGCCAACTAAGGCGACAATTGCAGGTGCTGCTGCCATCGCAAATCCCCCTAAACCAAACGTCTCCGTAATTGCGCTGTCTCCTATATCTAAACCTGAATCCTCTTCTTTATAACCTGCAAACATTGGCCCAAGCACTTTTTGAGAAGGACCAATGAACCAATTCTCCTGCCCAAGACCACTAACTCTAATACCAAATTCTGTCCCATTTCTAGCCATTGTTGTTAAGACGGTACTGTAAGGAACATCAGCCGCCGCATCCAGTGCTGCTTTACAAAATGCCATCCATGTTGGTCCTGAAAAATAGTCACTGCTTGCAACAAAATCAAAAACTTCTTTTTGTTGTTCAACAGAAAAGTTTGTTTGTATGAGATACGGCGTCAATGCTTGAATCAGCAAGGTAGTTCCAGCCACGTTTCGATTATGAAGCTCATCTCCCATGTGAACAGCCTGCGCTGCTAGAAGTCCTAAATCAATCCCTGTAGGATTCAAGGTCATTGCCTCACTCAGCATAGGGCCAAATACATCGCGCATCCAGTTCAGGCGATCAATAACTGATTGGTCATTGGCTCCCATACGAAGAATTTTTGACAGCTGCTCACTTAGATTGGTATAAGCGATATTTCCATAGGTTCTGTTTTCAACAATGTGGACATACATAGAAGCAGATGTTACACCCGCCATCGAGCCTACGCAATCATGTTCATGACAAGGAGAAAAAATAACTCCGCCCATTTCGGCAACAACTCGTGCCTCCTCTAAATCTTTTGCCAGCCCTTCAAATACGATTGCGCCTAAAACTGCTCCTTGCATTGGCCCATTCATTTTTTCCCATGTAATTGGCGGTCCTGCATGTAGGATAGTATTCTTTGTCATATTAGGAACAACATCAATGGCTTGTTGATAGCCAGTTAAAAAGATGCGCCCATTCGTAATCCGTTGAAAAACCTCTTCATTGGCTTGTTTAATTTTTTCCATATTTTCAGGTGTTTCAATTCGTGCTAATGCTTCCAATACTTCTGAATTTCCAAATCCCGGAGGTGCCCAGTCAAGCTGAACAACCTTTCCACCTTGTTTTTTAATATCCTCAGAAAACTGTTGAATGCCAACATTAATGACTGTTAATTCTGATCCAAATAAATTATTCATGATGTTCTCCTTTTCCCACAAATTCTCGAGCTAAAAGTCCTGTGTTTTGGCTACTGCTTGCATAAATACCACCTGCTTCAATCAATTGGTCTATCTGCTTAGTTAGCACTTGTTCATCTAACTCTGTTCCTAAAACATAACCTAAAATCTCTAAAGCTCTGCCTTCTTTTCTTGCCTGCTCTTTTGCTTGTTTTATTTCATCCACCATCATCCCTACCGGATCAGGATGTGCACCAAATCCTAGAACAAAATCAAGAATAATTACACCCACTTCTGGATCTCTTGCTTCTTTTCTAAACCGCTCAATTCGATTGCTTGGGTCAATCATAGGATGCGGCTTCCCATTGGTGTACTCATCAGCCCCAAAGTCAATAAAGGTGTGTCCTTTACTATGGAACAAATCGTCTGGCTGTTTTTCTGGTTCATGAGAAATATTACTGTAAACATCAGCTAATGTTTCTTCAGCAATTGTCAACGCTTCTGCACAAAGGGTTCCTCCTGCAAATAAACCGCGAATATATTTTTTCTCTGAACCAAAAGATTCTCGAACCTCTTGAATGAGTGGCCAGTTCAATGGATGAAGGTCTAATGTAGATAAATCAATTCCTGCTAGCTCGACTGCTTTTAGCGCTGCATTTTTTGAATATTTTTCAAAATAGACATTTTCTTCTTGGCTTTCTTTCTCACTACCAACAAACCAGACAACCACAGGCTTACTCATCATTTTCGCTTTGTCTATGATTTTCTTTTCTACTTCCTTAGCTGGCGGTTTTGAAATAAGCGCAATCACTTTGGTCTGCTCATCTTTTTCCAGCTCGTCCATTGCATCCAGCATCATCAACCCGCCTACTGCCTGACTCAAATCACGTCCACCCGTTCCAATCAACTGAGAAATCCCTCCGCCAAATTCATGGATGCGAACAGATAGTTCCTGTGAACCAGTACCAGAAGCCCCGATAATTCCAATAGATCCAGAGCGAACCTTGTTTGCAAAGCCTAATCCCTTGTTGTTAATAATTGCCGTACCACAATCTGGTCCCATCATGAATAATCCTCGTTCATGTGCAAATTGTTTCAGGCTGATCTCTTCTTCTACTGCTACATTGTCGCTAAACATCATGACATGAAGATTTTTTTCTAAAGCCTTTCTTGCTTCTCTTGCTGCAAATAATCCATTCACTGAGATCAATGCTAAATTCGCTTCTGGATTAGCCTCAACTGCCGTATCAATGGTTGAAAAAACTTGTTCAGATTGTCCTTGCGTGATGGTTTTCTTCTCATTCATCATTTGTTCAATTTGTTCAAAAAGACTATCAGACTGTTCCGCATTTTCAACGGTCATTGCAATCACTAAATCGCTGGACTTTGCTTGTTTAATTTCTTCGTTAAACAAATGAACATTTTCCATTACTTCTTTATTCATATCTGTTGCCATAGCCACAATTACCTCATTTACTCCATCTAGTTCATTGGCTCTTGTTGATAAAGCCATAAGAGAAACAGAGTCTACATATCGGTTTTCCATAATTTTTACAGTTAGCGTCATTATTTTTTTCCTCCTAGTTGAATGGTTAATTTTATTCCAGCAAGCATGCCCTTCAGGATATCTTCACCTGAGGATGAACCAATTTTTAGAACCTCCTCTTTTCGCTTTTCCAGCTGAACATCGGTTGTCTCTTGCATCATTTCTTTTAAAAAAAGGACTAATCGTTCTCTAGCTTGTCCGTTTAATGCAAGCTTCATCTGTGTTTGACTAATACTATTTGTTTTGCCAGCACTCTTAGAAAACAGCTCACTCAGTAGTCGATTCACCCACGGATAGGGATACCGATTCATCCCTGTCACTAAAAAGAATCCTGTTAAATAATCATCACCAGATGGAGTGAGCCCAATCCCAAGTCCAATTAATTGGTTTATTTGTCTCTCTATTTCTTTTTTATCATTTACCAAAATCGCCTGTTCAAATGCTGTTGTCACTTCCTCCAGCTTAGAGTAAACAGCTTGCTCAAATGCTGTTACTCCCACTTTTTCTTTCTTTTTTTGATGTATCTGTTTGGTTACAAATACCAGTTGAGAAGACAGCGCCGAATGAAAGAAAAACGTAGGCTGTTCAATCCCTTGACTCACCATGTTTTTAAAATCAAACCGCCATTTTGAATCAACAAGTAAACAATTGTTTCCACCTACCACTCTCATCCCCTGACGAATGGATTCATTAGGAAAAAAATTGGAAAGCTGCAAAGTTTGAGGAGCGGCATCTAATTCATCCGTAGACAAGGTTAGTAACGTCTCATTTTCGTCTATTAGATTCATTGTACGATGGAAAATGCTATGTACGTTTCCCCTATAAGTTTCTAGCTGTGCAAGCTGAGTATCCGAAAACGTACCTGATTTCACTAAATATTCTTGATAGACCATTGCCTCACCTTCTTCTATTTCTGATTATGGATTTATGATACCTCTTATGTAAACGCTTTAATACGTACGAACTATCTCAATTACAATCGTTGCATTTGTATACTTTAACCAAATCACTTATACTTTAGTCATTCTTATAATCAAAGGAGAAAGAAAATGAATGTAGCAGATTTTTTATCCTTACCCAGCTCTCAAGAATTTCGGCTAATTGCAGGGGAGAACGGACTAAATAGGACGATAACGAGTGTCAATATTATGGATAATCCCCATGCAGATGATTGGTTATTCGCTGGTGAGCTGTTAGTAACCTCCGGCTATTTTTTCGGGATGGATAAACAACAGCAAGCAA
This sequence comes from Enterococcus phoeniculicola ATCC BAA-412, assembly GCF_000407505.1. Classification (GTDB taxonomy): domain Bacteria; phylum Bacillota; class Bacilli; order Lactobacillales; family Enterococcaceae; genus Enterococcus_K; species Enterococcus_K phoeniculicola. The sequence continues at coordinate 442,514 of NZ_ASWE01000003.1, read as the reverse complement.
AATATTTTAAGCGTTTTCAAGAGTTGAGTATCGCTGCTGTTTGTATCAAGCCCCATATATTTTTTGAAGTCATCCCTGAACACTTACTTGCTCTTTGTAATGAATTTCAAATTCCTCTTATTGAAATCCCTTATGGTGTAGCTTTCTCAAAAATTTTAAAAACCGTAATGAACCAGCTATCAGCTAGTGTTGATAGCGAAAAACAATTTGCTTTAGATGTGCATTCCCAGTTTTTTGAGACTGCCTTAAATGGTGGAGGAATTGATTATTTAGCTAAGGAGTTAAGCCGAATTATTGAAAATCCTGTGTTAATCACTTCTGGAAACTGGCAGGCACTCACATTAGAAGGATTTGATGAAGCACTCAAAAATACGCTCATTTATCAGGAAAATGACTTTATCTTTCCCAAGCAAGCATTAGAAAACCTACCTATGAACGTGGAAAAGTTGAAGCATCCAATCTACCGAAATCTTGTCTTTCAAGATCAGCCGATTCTTTGTTGTATTTTACCCATCTTTTTTAATCAGACAAACTACGGCTATATCATTGTTTATCTAACGCAACGACCACTTTCAAATATTGACTACATAGTGTTGGAAAGCTGTACAATGTCAATTGCCTTAGAAATTGTTCATCAGACAGAAAAAGAGCGCGTAAACAATCGCATTCACCGCGATTTCTTTACTCACTTGTTATCTGGAAATGAGCTGGATCTTGAGGCGCTGAACTCATTTACTATCGAAATAAATGAGAGCTTGAACTACTCAGCATTTATCGTTCAGACAAACTTTCTAAATGAAGAGGAACTTTCTTTCGTGGAGACAAGAAAAAAAGAAGAACAGCTCATGCAGCTTCTTCTTTCTGCTAGTCATAAATATATAAAGAACAATTTTCTAGACACACACATTTTTAAACAAGGAAACCTGTTAATCGGCCTTTTGGGTACAGAAAAAAACCTCTCTTTTGAAGAGGTAACTATTCGCCAAAGAAAACAACTAATGAACCTGCAAGCCTATTTAGAAGCTCAATCAGCAAATCAAGTTCAACTTTCAATAGTCGTTGGTTCAACCCAATCACTTTTTTCCGTTCACAAAAGCTACTCGGAAGCGACTAATATGTTAACCATTATTCAGCCTGCTCAAACAGGGATTTTTTTCTTAAACGATTTTTATTTAGAAACCTTTCTTTCTAAACAAATTCCAGAAAAAGAAGCTGATCTCTTTACCAGCCACTTTTTGCATAAGCTTATTGATTATGATGAAAAAAATGGCAGTGACTTACTTGAAACACTCGAAGTCTATCTTGACAACCACTTAAATATTGCGTCCACATCAAGAGAACTGTATATTCATCGAAACACCTTGCTCTATCGGATTGAACGAATGAAAGATATTTTAGGAATGGATATCACAGATAAAAAACATACCTTTGCACTGCAGCTAGCTTTGAAGTTTCATCAGAAATAAATCTTAGTAAATAAATACATCTGTCTGTAGTTTATATAAAGTTCATTCATTTTCTTAGCTATTTTTTCTCAACAAATAATTCAAGAAACGCTACTGAATTGAGGCGTTATTCATTTACTTTCTTCTTCTCTCCACGTACAATTGACAAGTAATAAAAAACATCACAGGAGGTCATGGAGAAATGAAGATTACAATTGCTGGTGCAGGTGCGATGGGAAGCCGATTCGGATTAATGCTACACAAAGGTGGAAATGAGGTTACCCTTGTTGACGGTTGGCCTGCACACGTAAATCAAATAAAAGAACATGGTCTTCAAGCAAATTTCAATGGAGAAGAACTCACGGTTCAGCTACCTGTCGAATTACAATCTGAAATTCACTCAGAAGAAAAAACAGATTTAATCATTTTATTTACCAAAGCAATGCAGCTAGATAAAATGCTGCAAGATATTCAACCGTTAATTGGCGCGCATACAAACGTGTTATGCCTATTAAATGGGATTGGCCATGAAGATATTGTTGAAAAATACGTTCCAATGGAAAATATCTTTATTGGAAACACTATGTGGACAGCTGGTTTAGAAGGTCCTGGTAAAGTAAAATTGTTTGGGAACGGCTCAGTAGAGCTTCAAAATCTAGGAAAAAATCAGGAACAAGCAGCAATAGACTTGGCAAGTGTTCTCTCTGATTCTGGACTAAATGCGAAATACTCTGACAATATTCATTATTCTATCTACCGTAAAGCATGTGTCAATGGAACAATGAATGGACTATGCACCATCTTAGACACAAATATGGCTGGCTTAGGCGAAACACGCCCTGCCCATGACATGGTGGTTACCATCGTGAATGAATTTGCTGCAGTGGCTGCTCACGAAGGTGTCATGTTAGATATTCCAGAGGTTATTGAGCATGTAGAAGAATGTTTTAATCCAGAGACTATTGGTATGCATTATCCTTCTATGTATCAGGATTTAATAACCAATCATCGTTTAACAGAAATTGATTATATCAATGGAGCAATTTCTAGAAAAGGAAAAAAATACAATATTCCAACTCCCTATTGCGATTTTTTAACACAGCTAATCCATAGCAAGGAAGAAATTCTTAAAGCAAAATAAGCACTCGTCATTTAGATACAACGAAAAAAAGCGTGCCCTCTTCAAATCGTTCATTTTGAAAAGGGCACGCTTATTTGATTGTCTTATCAGAATAAAATATTTTACTCCTCTATTTTTCCATAAAACTGAACATATTTCGTTTTAGGTGTAATATAGCCAACTTTTCCGTTATAAATATAGACATTGGGTTTCTCACCCGAATATAACAACGCACGCATATCCCCACCAGATACGATTGAATAATCTATAGCTTGTGCATAAAAGGCTCTCGCTTGCTCTTCGGTTAATTTTCCTGAGTTCATCTCTTCTAAAATCAGCTCAAGCTCTTTCTCTTTTAATAAGTCGTTCAACTCTTCTGCATTCGTTACAACTTTATCCGGCTTTCCTAAGATTTTTTGGACGTCTTGCTCATTATAATGAGAATAGTCGGGGACAGTTGCTGAAAATCCACCCGTTTCATAGGATTCATAACTAACTGGCTCTTTATCATTAGGATCTACAGCAAACAGCGTCATATTTTTTTCAAAGTCGACTTTTTTTTCCTCTGATGAGGTTGTCTCTTCCTCTGATGACTCGTTGGATTGAAGTACAGATGGTATCTTCAGATCCTTAAAATCAAAATCTTCAAGATTCAACGAATCGTAAGTATAAGTGAATGTCTCAGGCTTCTTGGTAGGTGTATCTACTATATACTTTCCTATCAAAAATATGGCAAGCACAATTAAGAAGCCATAGACAAGCGTTCGCCACTCCTGGATAAATGACTTCTTTTTCTTTGGTTTACTCCATACGCCTCTTTGGGTATACTGAATTTCTTTTTTTGTAAACAGCTCTGGCGATTCTTCTTGAAGTCCGTACCAAAACATTACTGTCTGTCGTTTATTTTTTGTCAAATATGCATAATTTCCGGCTAGTAACCAGTAAATCTTCTTAGGGATTCCTTGCTGTTCCATTTGATAAAAAGAAGCAGGTTCCAGTGGGTCTGGTTCTCCTTTTCGATACGCGGTCATAAAATCCATGTATGATGTCAGGAATGTCCACTGAATTGAATTCGTTGAAAATGATTGCAAGTCTAATAGTCTTTCTCGTTTTTTTGCATCATTTAATCGGAAATCTTCAAGTAACAATAGAAAACTTTCAAGTAAAGCTAAATCTGAATCCTCTTTATAAATTTGCTGACAAGCGCTTAGCACGCCTCTTAGATTTTTTCCTGACTGTCCATCCAAAAGTTGCGTATATAATTGATTTCGTTTGATAAAGTAGTCAAGTCGTTGGTGAAATGGTATCTCCTCTGAAAAAGAAAAATCCAATGCAGGAGGATCAAATAACTCCGTATTTTCAGGTGCGGACGTATCTATTTGACAAAGTTCAGCGAAATAGTTTCGGACATTATTCCCCATCAGATAATAATTTTCCCGCAAAAATCGTTCTAAAGTCCACTGAATCTGAGTAAATGACTCAATATCCAAATTCATAAACGGACGTAAAAAAGCTCTCCATCCATCTACATCGTCAAAAAAACGTCGTTCATTATAAAATTTTGTCAATGCCTCTTCAAATGACTCAACAGAAACTGTTTCTTCTACTTCCTTTTCTGAAAAATCTGTTGGTTGAATCGTTTCGTCAAAAATAGATGTATAGGTATCCCCCAGTATTTCTTTCAATCCTTCGTCAAAGGTTGATTGTACCGGTTCTGGCTGTTGGCTATTCACTTCATCAGCTTCTTCAAGAAATCCATCCAGAGTTGATTCATCTTCTTCAGTTATGAATTTAGCAAAGTGTTTAGCCAAATCGAGCGCTTCTTTTAATTGTTGAAATCGCTCAATTTCTGTATCCATATTGATTTGCTTTAATTGTTTTGCATAGGCTCTCTTAATTGCCTTTATATCATTTGTAGGCTCAATCCCTAATATCTCCCAGCAGTTCATAGCCATATATCCCTTTCCAACTCATCAACAATTTTAGAAAGCTCTCGATAACGTTGCTGAATCAGCTTACGGTCCTGCGTCTTCAAAATTGCTTGAAAATCAAACAGCAATCCTTGAATCTGTTCTCTCCTATTGCCTAATGTCTCACTATAGAGTCGTTCAACTCTAGCCAGCAACATCCGATTTTCTGCTTGATCTTCAGGCAAAATTTTTAATGCTGCCAGTTTCTCCAATGATGCTTGAATCTCTTCTGGAGTTAAGCTTCCAGGGTTTTCTTCTATAATGAGCTTCTCTTTATGACCATTTTTCTCATCTTCTAAAATCACTTCAATAATTCCATTATTATCATAGGTAAACCGACAAGCAACTGGGTAATCTTTGGGCGTACGTTTAGGAAGATCAATGACGATTTCTCCAACCTTTAGATTCTCGCTGGCTTTCGCATTTTCTCCTTGATAAACGATAAATGCCATTTTCCTCTGATTTTCTACTACTGTATAAAAATAGTTCATCTTACTTGCCGGAATGGTTGTATTACGCTCAATAATCGGCACAAATACATCATTAATATAACCATTTTCCGTTTGACGAACCGCATCTACTCCTAGAGAATACGCACTAACATCTGTCAGAATTAGTTCCTTTTTTATCGTTTCTTGCTTTAGCTCTGCATGAATTGCCGCACCTAATGTCACTACCTCATCAGGATTCAAATGACTATTAGGGAATACTTTTAACAGCTTGGCGAAGTAACGTCGAACAAGATTTAGACGTGTAGCCCCTCCAACTAAAATCACTTGGTCTATCTCCGCTAAAGTAACTTCTGAATCTTTTAACACACGGCTAATTGGCAGCTTCATCCGATGAAGTAGCTGCTCTAGTAGTTGTTCATACTCCGAGGGTGTTAATTGATAGGTGTACTCTTTTTGATTCAATTCTAAACATACATTCACCGCGTTATCTTGACCTAATTCGCGCTTTGCTTGTTCCATTTTTTGATAGACTTTTCCTTGCTCCTGTAGGCTTAACGTGCTAGTTTCAATCTGATTTTTCTCATAAAAATCTTGAATTAATACTTGCGTGAAATCTTCTCCACCAAGATAATTATCTCCAGCGGTTGCTTCAACTTGCATAACTCCCTCAAACAAATCAAGCAAAGACACATCAAATGTCCCTCCTCCTAAGTCTAAAACCAGAATCATTTGATCCTCTTTTTTAGTCAGACCATACGCTACTGCGGCAGCTGTCGGTTCACTAATCAGATTTGTCACAGTTAGTCCTGCTAGTTTTGCAGCTTCCATCGTCACTTCCCGTTGGATTGTATTGAAATAAGCTGGAACTGAAATCACTGCTTCTTCACAGGGTTCGTTTAAAAACTGTTCAGCTGATTTCTTTAATGAAGTTAGTATTAAAGAAGATAATTCCACTGGTGTAAATGATGTATCCCCAATTTTATAGCTTTTCTTCGTTCCCATAAACCGTTTGAAAGTAGAAACCGTTCGTTCCGGATGTGTCAATAAACGCTCTTTTGCAATTTTTCCGATTAATACTTCCCCTGTTTCATCTAGGCTAATCACAGATGGCGTTAATCGTTCCCCATGCTGATTGGGTACTAACTGTACTTTTTCTCCATCCCAAAAACTAATTGAGCTATTTGATGTCCCTAAATCAATGCCAAAAACTGTCATACACTTCTCCTTTTTGTCTTAAAATGACGTCTCTATAGTTTCCCTTATGTTGAGCAACTTACAAAAAACTCTTGTTTCAATTAAATGAGGATTTCGTTCATCCATGCCACAAGCTTACATGACTACCACTCGATAGCTTACTGCAATCAACTGGCTCACGTGTTTATTTTTTGCTGTCCCTTAACCAATAGGCCCCTTTGCAAATGACTCCCCATTTCTCATCATTTTCGACAGCCCATTTTTCTTTTTTAGTATAGCATAAAAGAACTTAGTCTATTATATAGGTTATCATTTAAAAAAATATTTATAGAATAGGCTATCTATGAGCTTTCTAACAACCTCTGACAATTATTCTCTCACCAGTAATTTGTCAGTAAAAGAAGAGAAATGGTCCGAAAAAGACGCCCAGGAAAAATACTCTTTTCTATATTTTCATGTATAATAAGAGAAATTGACAAAGGAGAATAGAAATAATGAATTCAAGAAAAGCCGTAGAATCAGACTATATAGAATTAATTGATATTTGGGAACAATCCGTTAGACAAACACATACATTTTTAGAAGAATCCGATTTACTAGAAATCAAAAAAAATCTTCCTGTTTATTTCGCACATGTTGACTTACTTGTATGGATGGTGGAAGAAAAACTAATTGGATTTTCTGGAACAAATGAGGGAAACTTAGAGATGCTGTTTCTTTCACCTTCCGTTTTTAGAAAAGGCTACGGGAGAGCCATCTTGGAAGAATTAATTCAGCAAAAAAAAGTTACTTCTGTGGATGTAAATGAACAAAATAAGGGGGCAGCGGCCTTCTATAAAACGCTTGGCTTTCAACTTATTTCAAGAGATGACTTGGACGATCAGGGAAAACCATACCCAATTTTACATTTAAAATTAGTAAAATAAAGGAAGCTTATTCCAGAAGCGTTCATCACTTTTTGTTATCCGTTAAAAATAGTAAAACGGTCTCTACTTGCTTAGTAAATCGCAAGCAGAGATCGTTTTTTTATCGATTAAGGCACTGAGAAAAAACGATTAGTACCAGTTAAATTTACTCAATGCTTCTCACTCTTTTTTGAACTTTCAGTGATAGAGCAGATAATTTATTTTTACTCCATAAAAACAGAGATTTTTTTATTGGAACAGTCATTATCTCTTTATACAAAATGACAGCAGAAAAAAGAGTTGTTAGGAAAAATGTGCTGAAAAATAAAGAAAGCCCATTTACCTGTATTCCGTAATAGCCAATAAACCACTTGATTACTTCTAAAAATAAAGGATGAAGAAAGAATAGATAGCGGCTATATTGCCTTAGTAAAAAGAAGTTGCTGTTCTTTAATGTATTTGACTGAAGCAGTGAAATAAATAGAAATGTCACCACAAATGGTGAAGAAAGTGAAAAATTCTTGTCTGCACCTTGGTTATTAAAAATGACTATACATTCCAGAGAAAAAAGAACCAGTGATAGAAACAGCTTCAGATTCACTCTCGTTTTAAAAAATTTTGACTGTTCAAAATCAGCAATAAGATACCCTAATACCACATAGATAAAACTATAAAACAAACCATTTCTAGTAGTCAAAACAAAGTTATGTAGGCTAGTGTAATATGTTTGAAGAAACGTATTCTCTAAAAAAGAAGAATATGTCTCAGAAGCACCAACAAGAAACAATCCCCCACTGATTGCTAATAAAAAGAGATAGTTCCTTCTTTTTTTGATAAAATTTGTTAAAAAAATACTCGAAAACAACGCTGGAAAATACCACAAGTGATAGCATGTTCCAATATAAAGAAGCCCTACCAATAAGCCAATTGGATAAAGTACGGGCGAAAGATTCATCGCATAAAGATAGTGGATTCCATAAGGTAAATAAATTAGACTCCAAAACAAGTATTGTTTGCCCTGTTTAAAAAAATAGTTTTTTCCATATTCAGGATGAGTGTTCATTCCTTTTTTTAAAAAATAACTTGTAGAAATAAGAAATAGTGGAACTGCTAGTCTGGCAAATGTGCTTTTAAGAAAAAAATGAACAAGCTCGTTATCAACTAATTTTCCACAATGAATAAGAATGACGGAAACTGCCGCCACATATCGAATAATATCTAACATTGGGTAGTTCTTTCGAATTACCAACACCTCCTTATACCATTTTGTAGTAAAAGTATACCTTGTTTTTGAAAACGATTAAATAGGACTTATGTATGATTATTGTCAGCCAATTACGGTTCAAAGAAAGGAAAAAACGTCCGTCATGTCTAGCCTCCCTAGTTCATTCTTGGATTTATGAGGAAGAACGCCATAGAGACCAGACTTCTTACAAAACAAAAAACAGCAAACAGACGACCTTTCCTTCGCCCATTCACTGTTTTTCATCTTTAACTATTTCTTTAACGAATTTCTGCTAGCTGATGACAAATATCCGCTGTTGCTCCATAAACTTGTTTGTAAATCTCATAGATTTTCTTATACGCTGCCACATTTTCTTGAATAGGTACGATTTCCTTATCATAGCTTACAAAGGTGCCTACACAACTGTTCACATCTGGAAACAAGCCGCTTCCAACAGCTGCAAGCATCGCAGCACCCATTCCTGGACCTTGCTCGGTCGTTAACGTGACAATTGTTGAGTCAAAAATATCCGCCTGCATTTGCAGCCAGTCAGGATTTTTTGCGCCTCCTCCGACTGAGACAATTTTCGTAAATGTTCGTTTTGCTGTAGTTTCCATCATTTCTTGTGAATCTTTTAAAGAAAATGTAATTCCTTCTAACACTGAACGACCAAAGTGCGGCAAACGGTGATGCGTATCCATTCCTATAAAACTGCCCCTGATTTGACTGTCAGTATGAGGCGTACGTTCACCGACAATGTACGGTGTAAATAGTAGCCCATCTGATCCTGGTTTCACTGTTCCAACATCCTTTAACAATTCCCCAAAATCAAGGGTTGGTGCAAAGGTATCTCGATACCAGCTTAACGAATTTCCCGCCGCAAGTGTTACACCCATTGAGTAAACTTTATCTTTCACAGCGTGACTAAATAAATGAAGCTTGCCATTGTAATTTACCTTATCGGATTGCTCAAAGGATAAAAATACGCCACTTGTCCCAATTGAGACCATTCCTGCACCTTCTTGAATGATTCCTGAAGCGAGAGCTGCACATGCATTGTCTGCTCCCCCTGCATAAATCTTCACATCCTGTTCAAAACCAAATTCTTTTTTCAACGCTTCAGTGATTACACCCACCTCACCTGAGGATTCATATAAGGTTGGTAATATCTCTTGTGGAATGGAAAACGTACTTAGAATTTCGGTAGACCAGCATTTGTTTTCAACATCTAATAAAAGCGTCCCTGCTGCATCTGAATAATCCATTGAGTACTTTCCAGTAAGCCAAAATGAAAGATAATCTTTTGGAAGCATCATGTGTTGAACTTTTGACCAGTTTTCCGGCTCGTTTTCCTGTACCCATAAAATTTTAGGTAAGGTAAACCCTTCTAACGCAACATTTTTTGTGATATTGAGAATACGGTCTCCTGCTGTTTCCATAATTTCTCGACATTGCTTTGTCGTCCGAACATCATTCCACAAAATCGCCGGGCGAATGACTTCATTTGATTCATCTAATAAAACAAGACTGTGCATTTGACCAGAAAAACTAATGCCCACTAGCTCTTTTTTGATTTCTTCATGCTCAGAAACTAGTGTCTTCAATACCTTATGAGCAGCCTGCCGCCACTCCGCTGGATTTTGTTCACTGTAACCTGCTTGTGGCGTTAATAAAGGATAATCTGCACTAGCTTCACCAACTAAAACTCCATCTTGACGAAATAACAGCCCCTTTAATGAGCTCGTTCCTAAATCTAAACCTAAAACATAAGACATGCTTTTCCTCCTAAAATAAGTCATGGTTCTAATCAAAGATACTTATTTGTAAACTTAACTCCTTCAAAAAAATATTCATTTAAAATAAGCTGGAATATCTCAAAAAAGCAAGGCGCTTTCGGATATTCCAGCTTGATTTTTTGAAGTGCCCTTTTTTGCAGCCTTTATTTATTACTGAATAGGTAAAACCTATCGTAATTGAAAAGTAAAATTTTTCTAGCCCCTGTAAATGTAACAGATTAAACTAAATAATCGTTTAGACGACTCTTCACGTATTCAATATGGCTTGATTTTAATTCAATATGATCGTGACCTAACGCATACTCTGTCAGTGACTCTAAGTCTTCTTCATCCTTGATGATTTTTGCCCCAATTCCTTCTTTAAATGATGCATACCGTTCTTCTTTTAATTCATCAAAGAAACGATCCTCTTTTAATTTCGCAGCAGCTTTTAGACCACGTGCATACGTATCCATCCCTGCAATATGCGCAAGTAATAAATCTTCCATTTCAAATGAAGAACGACGAACTTTTGAGTCAAAGTTAATTCCACCAGGAGCAATCCCACCGTTTTCTAATACCTCATACAATGCTAAGGTTGTATCAAAAATACTTGTTGGAAACTCGTCTGTATCCCATCCAAGTAAAACATCGCCTTGGTTAGCATCTAATGAACCCAATGCATTGTAGCTTCGTGCAACAGCAATTTCATGTTCAAAAGTATGTCCAGCTAAAGTGGCGTGGTTTGCTTCTAAGTTCAGTTTGAAATCACCTTCTAATCCATAATGCTGGATAAAGGCCATTGTTGTTGCTGCATCAAAATCGTATTGATGTTTTGAAGGTTCCTTTGGTTTTGGTTCTAATAAGAATTGAGGTTTGTGACCAATTTTTTCACCGTAAGCAATAGCCATCTTGAATAGACGGGCAATATTATCCTGCTCAAATTTCATATCTGTATTTAGTAAAGTTTCGTAACCTTCACGACCACCCCAAAATACATAGTTTTCTCCACCTAATTTTTTGGAAATATCTAATCCTTTTTTTACTTGTGCAGCAGCGTATGCATAGACATCTGCATTATTTGTTGATGCCGCCCCATTAATATAGCGAGGATTTGAAAACATATTGGCTGTATTCCATAATAATTTAATACCGGTTTGATCCATTTTTTCTTTAATTAAATCAGTAATTTCATCGATGTTTGCAAAGAATTCTTCCAGAGTTTCACCTTCAGGAGCAATGTCAATATCATGGAAACAGAAATATTCAGCGCCTAATTTTTCACAGATTTCAAAGAAAGCTTCTACACGGTTCTTTGCTGTTTGCATAGGTGTATCTGCAAACCATGTTCTTTGGTTTACTGGATTACCGAATGGGTCGGAACCATCTTGTGTCATTGTGTGCCAATAAGCAATTGCAAAACGCAAATGATCCTTCATCTTTTTTCCCATCACTAGCTCTTCAGGGTTGTAATGGCGAAAAGCAAACATGTTTTCAGTTGTTGGTCCTTCATATTGAATTTTTTCTACATTTGGAAAATAGCTCATTTTTCTTCCTCCTAATAATAAATCACTTGATTTAAGTTTGTTAGTACGATAAACTAACTTACAAAGATACTATAAATCATACGAATTTAGTTGTCAAGCGCTTACAGACACTTTATTATTAAATTAGTGAATATGAAGTTAGGAGTTTACCTATGATATCTAGTAAATATACAATTAGAGAACAAAATGAAGCAAAAATTTTAACGGTCATTATTGATAAAAATGAAGTTTCTCGAGCAGAGCTTTCAACTCTGACTGGACTAAATAAAGCCTCTGTCTCTGCGATTACAAAGAAGCTGATTGAGGATGAATTTATCAGCGAAACACGGATTGGCGATGCGTCAAATGTCGGTGGGCGAAAACCAATTATGCTTACCTTTAATCGCCAGTCAGCTTTAGTCATTGCCTTTGACCTTGGCTATAACTATATTGAAGCAATGCTTGCCTATATAGACGGTACTATCATTGACAGTATCCGAAAACGCCGAATCGATGTTTCCGCAGAAAATGTAGTAGGACAAATGAAGGAAATAATTGATCATTTTTTGTCGATTCAACCAAAAACCCCTCATGGAATCATTGGTTTGACAGCCGCAATCCATGGACAGGTACACAATAACGTCATACATTTTACGCCTTATTATAATCTGGATAAAGGAAACCTTTGGGAAGAGCTGCAAGCAATCTGTGATTTCCCCGTCTTTTTAGAAAACGAAGCAAACCTAGCAGCCTTGGGTGAGTATACATTTTCTTCTCATTATCAAAATCTGGTCTCTATTAGTATTCATAGCGGAATTGGTGCAGGGATTGTCGAAAACGGGGATCTTCAAGTGGGTTATCGAGGACGTGCCGGAGAAATCGGTCACTCTATTCTTTATCCGCATGGAAAAGAATGTCCTTGTGGAAATTTAGGATGTCTGGAACAGTACGCCTCAAACAAAGCAACCTATCAAGAATATGCAAAACAAGAAGGCTTAGATTACGTAAATTCAGATACGCTTCAACAAGCCTTCCAAGAGAAAAATGACCGTGCGATTGCCCTTTTAGAAAAAAATGCAGAGCTTCTAAGTATAGGCATCAACAATATTATCATGATGTATGATCCTGAAATTGTGGTGATTAACAGCTCTCTGTATAGGAAGATTCCTGAGATGATTCCATTTATCAATGCCCATATAAAGAACCGATTTTCAAAAGATGTCCTTATCCGAAATACATTCTTAGAAAAAAGCGCCACCCTCTACGGTGCATTCGCTAACTCTGCACAAAACTTTTTGAACATTAAAAAGTTGAAGCTGATAAAAGAAGAGATTGTGTCTCTTCACGAATAAAAACCAAAAAGCTAGTCGATTTGTGTTCCATTCACACAAATCGACTGGCTTTTTATCATCTTTTCTACGTATTTATTACCTAATCCGCGTAGTCTAGCACAAATGAAAAATTAAATGGTTCATTATAAAGCTTGTACGCTTCGGCCACTTCAGGACCACAGCTTGCTGACCCCAGACCATATTGCCGGTAGTCTAAGTTTAACTCGACAGCATCTAGCTCAGTCAACTCATAAGTGTGTTCTGCTTCGTCTAACTGTTCTGTTGAATAATTTCGAACACTAAACTGAAATGGCGTACCAGAGATAGTGACCCCCACTCCAGCTTCGTTACGAATAGTGACATTTCTTGTCTCCATTCGATTCCCATTTTCTTGCGGACGAACATACGGAGTGAACATCTCGTTTACTGACTTTTCCCAGCTATCTAGATAACCACTTTGACAACTGTCTGCATAGGTTTCGTTTGGTCCAAAACCATACCAGTTAACCGTTTGGAGCTCTTTTGCTAAATACAGCTGTAACCCAATTTTTGGCAGTGTTTTCGGTTTATTTCCAAAAGGAATCCCTTTTACTGAAATCTCTACCGCACCTTTTCCAAAAATACGATACGTCTTCTCAAGTCTAATTCCCCAATCTCTGGAAACAGCGGCTTGAGTGCTGTTTATTACAATTAACATCGCCTCTTCTTGTTCATCGACTTGGACAGACTCGACTCGCTCTGCTAATTGATGAATCCCATATTCATACCATTCATCGGTCATAGGTGCTGTATAGAATTCGTCTTGTCCTAATCGGTCATTGTCTGTTACCGCTCGCCAAAAATTAATCTTGGGCTGTCCTGTCACTAACGGCTTTCCTCTATAAGTCCATTCCAACATATGACCTGTCTTCAAATCAAAGCATAACTGAACATCATTACTTGAGATTGTCAATTTTTCATCCTCTACCATAGAACTAAATGCTTTTTTCTCTATTAGTTTAGGCAAAGCTGACTTTACTATCGCTTGTTTCCAAGCAACCTTATCAGAGTAAATAAACCGCCCTTTTGGTTCTTTAAAAATAAGAGATAGCACCACTTCTCCTTCATAATGAGTAACATCAGCTGTGGGTTTAGGAACCAAAATTGTGGCAGCTTCCCTAGGCTCTATGTCTATATTTTCCACAGCTACTACATCAAGAATCTGTCCATTCATCTTCCAAACAAATTGTGCGGATAATGTATTTAAATTTCTAAAGTCAAAACGATTGATTAGATGAACTTGTCTGTTATCTGCAGAAAACTCAATCGTTACTGGTTCAATTACTTTTTTATACTCATAAAGTGCAGGAGAAGGCGTTCTATCAGGGAAAATTAAGCCATCAATAATAAAGTTACTATCATTTGGCTTATCTCCAAAATCTCCTCCATATGCATAATACACTTCACCTGATGGCGTTGTTTGCTGAATACCATGATCTATCCATTCCCAAACAAAGCCTCCTTGAAGCCTAGGGTATTTATAAAATAAATCCATATATTCTTTCAGTCCGCCTGGTCCATTCCCCATTGCATGCGCATACTCACATAAAATATGTGGTTGCTCAAGTGCTCTTTTTTTTCCTTCTATTTGCATCTTTTCAACAGAGGTATACATTGTTGAAAACAGGTCAGTCGCATGATTTTTTTGTTCAAGCTCATTTTCAAAAATATGTCTAGACTCTCCCTCATAGTGAATCAATCTTGTTTGATCATAGCTTCGAATCCAGTCTGTTGCCGCTTGATGATTCTGCCCAAAACCTGATTCGTTTCCTAATGACCAAATTAAAATAGAGGGATGATTTTGATCTCTGATAACCATTCGTTTCACTCGATCCAAATACGCTGGCTGCCAATCAATGTGATCACTTAATTCATTTCTTCTGTTAACGATATCCATTCCATGCGTCTCAATATCTGCTTCATCAATCACGTATAGACCATAAAAATCACACAAATCATAAAAACGCGGATCATTTGGATAATGTGCTGTACGAACTGCATTGATATTAAACTCTTTCATTAATTGAATATCTTTTTCAAGGTAGGAAAGTGGAACTGCTCGTCCAAGTGTCGGATGCCAATCATGACGATTGACCCCTTTAAACAAAATAGGCTGGCCATTCACTTGGATGAGTCCGTCTTTTACCTCCACCGTCCGAAAACCAATCTTTTGTGGAATCACTTGAATAAGTCTTTTTTCTTTATATACTTCAATAATTAATTGATAGAGATGCGGTGTTTCTGCTGTCCAATGCTTTGGATTATCAATCTTAAAATGATGAGAAACCTCTTTACCTGTCGCACTCATGGTTTCATCTAGCATCACTGAAGAATTGGTAGGATCCGTCACTTCAACCTTAATGGTATACTCTTTCTCATCCTTTCTTTCTTTAAAACAATAATCAATAGCTAAGTGTCCTACTGTGTACGAATCATCTAATTCCGGTCGAATAAAGAGATCATAAATCCCCTCTTTTTGACGCTCATACAAATACACATCTCGAAAAATCCCACTCAGCCACCACATGTCCTGATCTTCCAGATAACTCATCGCTGACCATTGACAGACCTGTACTTGGATACTATTTTTTCCTTCCACTAAAACATTCGTTAAATCAAATTCAGCAGGAGTCCTACTTCCGGTACTATACCCAATATATTGGTCATTCACCCATAGTTTGAACGCGTTATCTACCCCTTCAAAGCAAATTATCGTTTTTCTTTCTGACGAAGTTTTCGAAAAAAACACTTCTCGTTTATAGTAACCTGTCGGATTTTTTGTAGGGATATAAGGGGGTTCTACAGGAAAAGGATAAGCGACATTTGTGTAGTGTGGATTGCCATAGCCCTGCAGTTGCCAATGTCCTGGAACTTGTATTTCTGACCATTTATCAGATAATGTCTCTTCACCAAAAAATCCTTCTGGAACCCGTTCAAGAAGCTCCGTTAGGCTAAATGACCACTCGCCATTTAATAGTTGAAAACCCATTGATTTTTTTCTTTCAAACGATACTGCCTCTTCTTTTGATTCATATGAATGAAAATGGCTATGAGGCTTCTCTCTATTTTCATGTAAAATTTGATGATTCTTAAACATTTTTTACACTCTCCTTGTTTTGTTACAATCTATTTCTAAACGTACAGAGACTAGGTCTTTTCCCCTAGCCTCTGAAATGGATTTATTTTTATCGATAAGAGCCAGTCATGCCTTGAACAAATTGTTTTTGTAAAGTCAAAAAAATCACAATCATAGGTAAAGTGGCAATCAGTATCGCTAGCGTTAATGCCCCATAATCTATATAGTAACCATTTGCCATGGAAGAAATCATCAGTGTTAATGTTTTCTTTTCATTTGTTTGTAAAATGATTAGTGGCCACATATAGTTGTTCCATTGATTCATGAATGCGTAGATAACACCTGCAGCCATTGTAGATTTCATTGCAGGCAACACTATTCGAAAGAAAATCGAAGGCTCTGAAGCACCATCAATTCTTGCGGCTTCAATGATTTCATCTGGAAAGCTAGTAAAGCTTTGTGATAGAAAGAAAATAAGAAATACTGATACTAGTCCTTGTAAAATAATAGCCGCACAGGAATCATTTAAACTCAGTTTAGACATCAAACGATAGAGAGGAATCATTTGAGCTGCAAAAGGAATCATCATTGTCAGAAGAAAAAGAGCGAAAATCACTCGCTTCCCTTTACTAGAAAACTTTGAGAATCCGTACGCGGCTAGCGAACAAACCAGTAAACACAAAATACTAAAGATGACTGTAATCATAATCGTATTAGAAAAAACATGCCAAATATCATATTGTTGGACTAAATTCGACAGATTCTCTTTTAAATGACCGCCAATTGCCAATGTTCCTTTAGAAACTTCGACACTTTTATTCGTTGACCCCACAATAAGCCAATAAAAGGGAAATAAAGAAATGATTGTCCAAATAATTAAAAATGCATAGCCAAAGACTTTCATTAAATTTTGTTTTGTTTTCATTTACTCTTTCCCTCCTGCTCTAAATTGAATAATCGACAAAATAACCACAATAAATACGATGGCATAGGAAAGCGTTGCAGCATAGCCAAAGTTTGGTGAATACACAAATGACGTGTTGTAAATATATTGTGAAATAGTTGTTGTTGCAGTTCCTGGTCCACCTTTTGTCAAGTTCATCGGCTCATCAAATAATTGTAGTGTGCCAATCGTAGAACTAATTGCTGTCACTAAAATAATCGGCTTCAAATTCGGAATAGTAATATGAAAAAATTGTTTTATTTTACTCGCTCCATCCATCTCTGCTGCCTCATAGATTTCAGTTGGAATATTTTGCATTGCAGCCAGATAGAAAATCATATTGTAGCCTGTCCATCGCCACAACAGCACAAGTATTATAACAATTTTTGCAAGTAGACCATCTGACAGCCAAGGAATTTGACCTGAAACGAGTCCAAATTTTAACAAGAGATTATTGATTAATCCATCATTCGCAAAAATCATTTTAAATAATGTTGAAGAAGCAACTAGTGACGTGACACACGGGATAAATGCAGCTGTTCGGAAAAATGATTTAAACCGAAACATTTTAGAATTTAATAACGAAGCCAGTAATAATGCTAACAACAGCATAATCGGTACTTGTACAATTAAAAAGAAAATACTGTTCATCATTGAGATTTGAAATGTTTTATCACTGAACAATCGAAGATAGTTACCGATGCCCACAAACTCTGTTTTAAATCCTTTTATTGACTGAAAACTCATCAAAAAAGAGCTAATTACTGGATAAACGATAAAAATTGCTGCTAAAACTACGGCAAAAGAAATAAAAAACCATCCATAAAAATCTTTTTTATTACTAAGTACTTTTTTCATGATAGTCCCCCTATTAAAACGGCTAAGCACGGGGATGTTTCTTTGAAGCAAGTTAGCGCCTCTGCTTTCAGATACTCCTATACCACATGTTTAGCCGCTTCGTTTCATTAAGTCTAGAACATGCTCATTCTATGAAATAAACCTAGACATAGCCATTTATTATTGAATTTTACTTTCTACAGATGATTGAATCTCACTTAGTCCTTTTTCAATAGGGACCGATCCATCTAAAATGGTTTGTAAATTTTCTTTCAACGTATCTTTAATCGTAGGTGTCTCTTTTGTCTCGTAGACAGCTGGAACTTTATTTAACCAGTCTGTTAATTTCACATAGATTTTTTCATTTCCAAAAAAGGCAACTTCTTGTTGATAAGCTTCACCTTTGGCAGCAGCTTTTGCAGAAGATACACAGCCATTTTCAGTTAAAATTTGTTGTTGAAACTCTGTATCTTCTCCAAACGTAGATACTAAGAACTCAATGGCTTCCTCTTTTTTATTTGAACCATCCAAAACAAACCAGCTTGCTCCGCCAGTATTTGAATAATTCGTTGCACCATCAGCATCTAGACGAGGGATTGTTGCTAGACCCCAGTTACCGGATTGATCTTCTGCTTGTTTAATAGAATCAACAAACCAACAACCGTTTATAATAGAAGCTGTTTCTGTATTATTCGTCACTTTTAAATAACTATCCCAACCATTAACATTCGTTACATTGGATGATGATTTTAATTTTTTGGCTACCTCTAAAGTAGAAGCTAACGTTTCATTCCCCTTAATCGATGGTTTGCCTGATTCATCATTAAACCAACTGTTTGCTGATTGTAAAATGATTTGTTCAATACGTGTTTCTGTGTAAAATTGATCTGCATAATAATTTACGCCTGTTTTCTTTGAAACATCCTCACCAATTTTTATAAATTGATCCCAAGTGATGTCTGTCAAATCCTCTTCTGTATAACCAGCTTCTTCAAATAAATCGGTTCTATAAAATAAACCAGTAACCCCTGTGTCAAACGGTAAACCATATGTTTTTCCCTCGTAACTAACGGCTGTTTTTTTGAAGTCATAATAGTCATCCAATTTTACCGAGTCCGACATATCTGCAAATGCACCGTCATAGGTTGATAAAAACTTTTGACCATCCGCATCTTGTAATAAAACAATGTCTGGCAGTCCTTTTGTTGAGCCAGAGGATAAAATCGTTTGCATTTTTTGGTTAACATCTTCACTAGAAATATCTTGTATGTTGACCTTAAGATTTTTTCCTTCATTTTTGTTATATCTTTCGACTGCTTTGTTTACCATGCTGACATTATAATTAGCATCCCAGCACCATACAGTTAGCTCTTCGTCTGAACTTGTTGACTTCGTTTCTTCTCCCTTACCACAAGCAGCTAAGCCAAGTAACGCACCAAAAACTACAACAGCTTTTACCAGTTTTTTCATTTTTTTCATCTTTTCTTCCTCCTATTTTTTTAATCGAATGACATTCCAAGAAAGTGGTTTAATATCCAGTTGTTTAGCTTCTGGGTTCACTTCTACTTCTATAGGTTCAATAGAGGAAGTGAATGAATTTTTCACTAATGGATCTGTAGAACTATATTCAATATGAGCATCCAACTGATAGGCTTCATAGCCGACAAAATCCAACGATAATTCCAACGATTGATCTAGACTACGGTTGACTGCAAAAATAGTTAGATGTTCATCATCATTGTCAATCACTACACTTTCCAAATAAGGTACTTTCCCAAATTCTTCTACCTCATATTCTGGACTTTCAATAATTGACTGCAAAACTGTTCCTCTACCATAATTTGAGGCATGAGCATATGGATAGAAAATTGTTTGTTTAAATAATCCTGTTTCATTGGTAAAGATTGGGGCAATCACATTCACTAATTGAGCCATACATGCAATTTTCACACGATCTGCATGTTTTAAAAGCGTGATAAGTGCCAAGCCAACTAATAGTCCATCTTCAAATGTATACTGATCTTCCAAAATATCTGGTGCTTCTTGCCACGGAGTCACCGCCGCATCATGTTCGTTGGAATGGTACCATGCATTCCATTCATCAAATGAAATCATCATTGTTTTATCTGAACGTTTCATTGCTTTAATTGAGTCACAAATAGCCACAACAGAGTCAATAAACTTATCCATACGAACAGATTTAGCTAAGTGATGCAAAGTTCCTTTCTTCGGCGCATCGAAATATTGATGCATAGAAATATAATCTACATTGTCATAGCATTCTTTAAGTACTGTCTCTTCCCATTCACCAAACGTAGGCATCGATTCATTTGAACTACCACATGCTACTAACTCAATCGACGGGTCTAATAAGCGCATCGCATTCGCCGTTTCATTCGCTAAACGTGCATATTCATAGGCTGTCTTATGGCCTGTTTGCCATGGTCCATCCATTTCATTTCCTAAACACCATGTTTTAATTTTATAAGCCGAATCATTTCCATACTCTCTACGTTTTTGAGCCCAGTAAGAATTTGAATCCAAATTACAATACTCCAATAAATCGCAAGCTTCTTGGATCCCTCTTGTTCCAAGGTTAACCGCCATCATTGTTTCTGCATCTACTTCTTTTATCCAGTCCATAAATTCATCTGTTCCAAACTGATTCGATTCAACTGTTCTCCAGTGAAGGTCGACTCGTCTAGGTCTGTCTTCTTTTGGCCCAACGCCGTCCTCCCACTTATATCCGGAAACAAAATTCCCTCCTGGATAACGAATCATGGGCACAGACAATTCATTAATCGCTTCAATTACATCTTCTCTATACCCTGATTCATTTGATAATGGATTGCCCGGCTCATAAATTCCTCCATAAACACATCTCCCCATGTGCTCAACAAATGATGAATAAATGCGATTATCAATTTTTGCTAGTTCAAACCCTTCGCTAACTTTCAATTTTGCTTTCACAACTGCTCCTCCTTTGATTCTTAAAAACATTAACTAAATAAACATTTACGTAATTACATTTATATATTTGCATTTTTTGAAACCGTTGTCAACAAAGAAATAAACATTTTTAGAAATTTAAAGACTTTCTTATTTCCCGAAAACATTCGGGCGTAACCATTGATTTAATTCACATTTATGTTTATCATGTTAATAGATAGAAAAATTTGAACTAAAAACTATTCATAGAAATCCATTTATTTTTTCCTACATTTCACTTACTATGGAACTAGAGTGACTTGTTACAGATTGTTAATTAGTGATTTCTAAAAATCGTTCATTTTTAATATATACTTACTAAAAAGGATGAAAAATTATGAAAATTGAACTTTCCGAAAGCTCTTTACCTGTATTCAGTGCATTAGATAGTCCTGTAAGAATACAGATTATTCAACTATTGGCTAAAAGAAGAATGAATATAAAAGAACTTGCTAAAGCACTAGGCCTCAGCAACTCTATTGTTACGATGCATGTAAATAAACTAGAAGCGGCTGATTTAATCACTACTCGAAAAATTCCTGGAAAATCTGGAATACAAAAAGTTTCTAGTTTAAAAGTGGAGAATCTAACCGTTCAATTTCCCGAAAAAATTGAAGAAGCCTTCGATTACTATGATGCTGACATTCCTTTGGGGCAATTTACTGATTATGACATCGCTCCTTCCTGTGGCATGGCATCTGCTAACAAATTTATTGGTCAATTAGACATGCCAAAGTTTTTTATGGATTCTAGTCGGATTTCTGCACAAATTGTTTGGTTTACAAAAGGATTTTTAGAATACAAGGCGACCAATTATTTAAACCCTGATGAATCTCTGCAAAAAATTGAACTTAGTATGGAGATTTCTTCAGAGTATCCTTTTGCCAAGGATAATTGGCCTTCTGATATCACGTTCTCCTTAAACGATATTCTATTAGGTACTTGGACAAGCTTGGGGGATTATTCTGATCGTCGCGGAAAAATAAATCCTGAATGGTGGCCCAATGATATGAATCAGTACGGTCTATTAAAAACATTACAAATCACTCATGAGGGAACCTTTATGAATGGAGAAAAATTGTCAGATGTGACAGTGAAAGAATTCCAAGATAATTCAAAAAATTGGACAATTCGATTTGAGGTTAAAGAAGAATCGGTGAATGTCGGTGGACTAACTATCTTTGGTCGTGGCTTTGGTGACTATGATCAAGACATAAAGCTTCGGGTGTATTATAGCTAGCTCATCTCGTAACTGAAGTCGATATATCAACAAAAAGAATGGGACAAATATCTATGAGGGCTATAGCTCTCATAGATATTTGTCCCTACCTCTTTTTATGTTTCCTGTCTAAAAGAATAGATTCATCCAGTTACTTTAGACAGCAATTTCGTTATTTCTTGTTCAATCGCCCTTTCCGTCAGCCCAAATTCTTCCTGTAAAAAATCTGGTGACCCTACCTGTCCGAATCGTTCATCTACACCAATTCTCTTCAACGGAATACCGATTCCTTGTTCTGAGATTACTTCAGCTACAGAGCTTCCCAAACCACCTGTGATAGAATGATTTTCAATTGAAACAATTTGTTTTTTCCCTTTTGCTTCGCGAATAATTAGCTCTTTATCAATTGGCTTGATTGTAAACATATCAATTACTTCACAGCTTATTGCCTGCTTACTTAATTTTTCTGCAACCAGTAATGCTTCAAATACCAGTTGTCCAGCGACGATAATGAGTACATCTTTTCCTTCGCGTAGAATATTGCCTTTTCCTATTTGAAAGGTAGAGCCCTTTTCATAAACTGTTGGAACCCCTTTTCGATTGCCTCGAACATAGTGAATTCCTTTCATTTGACTGAATTCTTTAATAATCCACTCCATCTGAACTTCATCTGCTGCATCACAAACAATGGAATTAGGGATTGCTTTTACTAAGGCAACATCTTCCCAGGTTGTATGGGTTCCGCCATTTGTCCCAACTGCAAATCCTGGATCAGAACCATATATATTGATTGTATTTCCGCCATATCCGCCAGATATAAACAGTTGATCAAATACTCGCCGGGTAGCAAATGGACCAAAAGTATGGATAAATGGAGTATAGCCTGTCAAACTAAGTCCAGCTGCAACCCCCACCATATTTGCCTCAGCAATTCCCATATTGATAAATTGTTCTGGGTTATTTTTAGCTAAATTAGTCCATCCGCTGGCGGCACCTAAATCGGCGTCTAATGCGACAATCTTCTTGTTTTCCTGCATCAGCTCATTCAGTGTATCGACGACACAGGTACGCAATTCTTTTCCTACTGTTGTTGTTTTACTTAGCGTATACATCCTCTATCATCCCCTCAATTTTTTGCTGCAGCTCACTTATCGCTTGTTCAGCCGCTTGATTTACTTCTTCTGTATTAAATTTCACCGAGTGGTTTGCATCAAGTGTTTCAAAATAAGAAACTCCTTGCCCTTTTATACTATCCAGCACAATGCAAACTGCCTGATTTTCAATTGTTTTACATAAAACAATTGCATCATCAATTGCTCTGATGTCTGATCCTTTCACTTTCAGTGTATAAAATCCGAATGCTTCCATCTTTTTTTGCAAATCAAATGGATTCATAATTTCTTCTGTGGGTCCATCTAATTGTTTTTTATTGTCATCAATAATCACAATGCAATGATTTAATTTGAAATGTGCTATATATTGAAAAGCTTCCCAACATTGACCTTCATTTAACTCTCCATCTCCAACAATTAAATACACATAATTATTTTTGTTAGCCATTTTAAATCCCGTAGCCATGCCAGCTGCTATGGATGTCCCTTGTCCTAATGAGCCAGTAGTTGCGTCAACTCCAGGCGTTTTTTGTCTGTCTGGATGAGAAGGAAGCCTTGTTCCCCCCTCATTAATTGTCCATAACCATTCTTTACTAAAATATCCTTTATTTGCTAATGCACTATATAATCCTGCACCTGCATGACCTTTTGATAAAACGAGTCTATCGCGTTCTTCCCATTGCGGATTTTCAGGATCAATGTTCATTTGCTTTCCGTATAAAACAGCTAATAACTCAACAATGGAAAATGATCCTCCTAAATGTCCTTGCCCCATATGCTTAATACTTTTTAAGGTATCTAATCGTATCTTTGTCGCCAATAGCTCCAGTTCAGCCAACTGTTTGTCATCGATTGTCACAAGAAATGCCCCCTATCATTTATTCAGAAACTGCGTTTGTTTTATTCTTTTTAAAAATAGTCAAGCCAAGTAACACCGCAAGAACTGCAACAATCCCAGAAATAACTGCAATTTGTCCGCCGATGTTTGCCAAGTTTCCTAAGAAGATACCCGCTACACCATAATCTGTATCAGAGAATGTCGAACCTTGGAAACCAAGGTCTCCCATAACTGGCATTAACAAGATTGGCATAAAGCTGATAATGATTCCATGGATAAAAGAACCAATCACTGCTCCGCGAACCCCTCCTGTTGCATTTCCATATACACCCGCTGTAGCACCACAGAAAAAGTGAGGAACTACACCTGGAATAATAACCGTTGTCCCAGTTAAAACCATGATTACTAAACTAACAATCCCTCCAACGAAACTTGTCAAAAATCCAATTAAAACAGCATTTGGCGCATAAGGAAAGACGATTGGGCAGTCTAGTGCTGGAATAGAATTTGGAACTAACTTTTCAGAAATCCCTTTAAAAGCAGGCACAATTTCGGCTAAAATCAAACGTACCCCTGCTAAAATAACAAACACTCCTGCAGCAAATGAGCCAGCTTGTTGAAGAGAGTAAATAATATAATTTGTTCCATTACTTAAATTTTCAGTAATAAATTGGCTTCCTGCAAACAAAGCAACAATCACATACACCACAGCCATTGTGATGGTAATACTTACCGTTGAATCACGTAAGAAAGATAACCCTTTTGGAAAGTTGATATCCTCAGTAGATTTTTCTTTATTTCCGACATATTTCCCAATGAGTCCACTTAACGCATAACCAAAATTTCCTGTATGTCCCAGAGCAACTGAATCATTTTTTGTAATTTGTCGTGTAAATGGTTGAGCAATTGCCGGGAAGATGGTATTACAGATACCTAATGCAAGTCCGCCAAATAACACAAGGCTTACAGTTCCCATGCCTGTTACACTTAAAATAACCGCAATCATACAAGCCATGTACAGTGTGGCATGACCCGTTAAATAGATATATTTATAACGAGTAATACGTGCAATCAAAATATTAAAAGCCATACCGGCTAGCATAATGAGAGCTGTATACGTACCATATTTTGTCAAAGCAAGCGCTACTATCGCTTCGTTATTTGGAACCACTCCTTGCATATTAAACGCTACTTTGAACATTTCTCCAAAAGGGGCTAGAGAACTTTCAATCACTCCTGCACCCGCTGTCACTACTAGAAACCCAACAAACGTTTTAATACCACCTTTAACAATCGTAGCAATATCTTTTTTCTGCAAAATATTCCCTAAAATCGCAATTAATGCAACGAGTATCGCTGGTGTACTAGCAATATCAATTAAAATATCCAAGATTCCACTCATCTTTTTGTCCTCCGTTGTTTATTTTTTATAATAGTCCCTTTTCTTTACATAGCGCTTCGACTTTTTCTCTCAATTCATCAAGATCAATAATACTGTCTAAAACAACCACTTCACCTAAATGCTGCGCACTGTCAGCCAAATCACTGCCAACAAAGAAAACATCGGCCATTTCTGGTGCAGCACTCCCTAAATCGTAATGAGCAACATCTACACCACTTACACCTAATTCATTTAATACCGAGTTAATGTTCATCTCCACCATAAAACTTGATCCTAATCCTGATCCACAAACAGCTGCTACTTTCATTCTTCTTCTTCTCCTTTAGTTATAATTTGATAAATCTCTTCTTGTGAACTTGCTAATAATAAAGCCTCTAACTTTTCCTTATTTGATAAAATTTTTGTAAGACTTGCTAGCGCCTTCAAATGAACTTCGTTATCAACTGCAGCTAGACAGATAAAAATTTGAATTGCATGTTTTTCATCATCAAGTAATAAGACGGGATCCTTCACTTTCAACAGGGACATCCCTAATTGATTCACCCCATCTTCCGGGCGAGCATGTGGCAACGCAACACCTTTACCAATATGAATGAAAGGACCATAATCTTTTACCTTGTCTATCATCGCTGTCACATAGCTACTTTCAATTTTTCCGTTCTCTTTTAGTGGTTGTGCGGCGAATTCAATTGCCTGTTCCCAGTTCATTGGTTCATCGGATAATTGAATCATGTCACGTGTTAATAATTCGGATAGCATAGGTCTATCGTCTTCCCTTCTCTTCATCTCTTTACTTACTTTTCTTTGAACCGCCTTGTACAATTTTTCTTTTGAGACTCCTTTTTTCAACTCAATATGAGGGAGAATAATATCAATAATCTCATTGACTGAAGGAATTAATATTTTTGGAAATAAGAAGTCCTCTTGAACCGTTCGCAACAACATGTTCTTTTCGAGCTGTGTCATAATCGGTTTAATTACATACAGCCTATTTTGTGTTTTGATAGGTATACTTGAAAAAATCATGTCAAACGCTTCTGAGCCTTCTGATTTAAATGACTCTACAGAACGTGCCTCATGAAAATCAATTTGCGGAAAAAGCTCTTGCAGCTCAGATTTCATAATTAACGAAGAACTAATTCCACTTGGACACAAGATTAACGCTCGTAACTGAATATCCTCTTTTCGCTCTTTTTGGCTTCTAATTTCCCCTCCAAATAAAATGGTAAAGTACCCTATTTCTTCATCAGGTATTGTCTGTTGGATTAACTTTTTTAATGGAAAAAGTGCCACTTTCGTAATCTCAAATATTTCACTATATTGCAGTTTAATCTCATCAATTAGTACATTACCTAATGGAAAATGAAATCGAATCCGAAAATAAGCTGGGACCAAATGATAAAACAAATCTAAAAGAAGCTTTCGGTAATTCTGAAATTCAATTGCTGCTAGTCGTTCCACTTCATGAATCATGTCTCCCGCACATTCAAGCAGAAATTCTAAGGATTTATCTTGAATCTCTCCTTGGATTACAGTCATAAACAAGATGGTAAAGTAAAAAGCCTCACTCGTTTTGTTTTTTATTTCTGTCCAATTAGCTAAAAAATAGTTACTAGCCTGATAAGACAAAAGTTTTTCCAGTAATAATTTATCCTCCTGATTGATTGTGATTTCATGACCACTTACTCGACAAAATAGATACGAAATAAAGTAGACCATTTCTTCAAATCGGCTTGGAACAACTGACAAACCAAAGATTTCAATCGTTTTGGAAAAATCAGTTCGAACATCTGCATATAAACAAATCGACTTGGTAAAAAGACCTTTATTTACCAATCGTGTTCCATTTTTAGCACCTACCAACTCGCCTAACATCTGGTAAGCTGTTGAACGGATTGTTATTTCTAAACCACTCAATACAAACCCACGTTTTCTCGAATAATCTAAGACTATTTGTTTTTTTGAAATTTTCTCTCTTAACTTACGTAAGTCACTTAAAATGGTATTTTTACTCACAGAGAAGAATTCTTGAAAATGGAATACCGAATATTCCTCTTCCTCCATAAATACAAGAAGATAAATCATTAATTGTCTTTCTGTTTCTGTGTAGACAATCTCCGTCTCCTTTTCTTCAAATAAAATATCCAGCCATTTCTTTTTCACGTTTTTTGGGATAAGCAGAACGTTCTCCTCCATACTAATTTCTGGAAGCGCCATCTGGTAAATCACTTCATTTACTTTTCCTATCTCCAACATAAGCATTTCTTTTTTCATTCCAGTACGCATTTGTACTTCATCAATCGAATATTCCGTCTCATCTCCAGACATAAGATAACTCATTTTGTAATTAATCATTCTTCCTTCCCCCACACCTAATATATAATAAGACCTGTGATAACCCCAGAACACTTGGGCACAACTTGAAAGCGCATTAATAAATTGATTGGACCAAAGCGCAAAGAAACCTGATTTAGCAAAGAATCTTTCGACATCATTACTCATTGAAAGACAAGCTTAGTTATCTTGTCCCCATTAAAAAATAAAGAAATTGGTCCTTCAAATAATCCTATCAAAAATAAAGAAGGAAAAAAATAACAGAAAACTGATTAACTATGATCCACTAAAAATGCCAGCCCCTCTTTTTTTATGTATTAGTGACGTTTAGAATTCTGTTGGTTAAGTAATTCGAAAAAAAAGCAAAAGAAAGGTGGGTCATAACTAGTTAAGTTATCTCCCACCCTCTTAAAATCTTAATAAACGTCGGGAACAGAAGGCGTTGCTTCGGTTCTCGACGTTTCATGTGACTAGTATATTTATTTTTTCCTGAAATGAAAGTAGTTTTTGAACGCTCGATTTAACAGAAAACTAGCATAAAAATATTACTCTGGTTAAAATCTTTTTATTTATAAAATACGAATTACAAAAGCTTCATATGGTCTTAATTGGAATGTTCCAGAAGATATCTCAGATATATCATAGTTTGAAATAATCGTTTCCTTAACAGAAGTTGGTATATATAGACTATGTGGTTCTGTACTAATATTTGCAGCAACAAGCCAAGTTTCTCCATTAAATATTCGTTTATACGCAAAAATCTCATTTGGTGTATCTGTTAACAGCTCGTACTCTCCCCACACAATGAGATCATGTTGTTTTCTCAACGTAATCAATTTCTTATACGTGTAAAAGATAGAATCCGGATTTTCTAGATTTTTTTTAACATTGATTTCTTTTGCGTTTGGATTTACATGTAACCAAGGAGTTCCTGTTGTAAAACCTGCATTTGTTGAATTGTCCCATTGCATTGGTGTCCGTGCATTATCACGTCCCTTGGCATTAATTGATTCAATAAGTGTCTCTTTGGCAAAACCTAATGCAAGTCGTTCATTGTACATATTGATTGTTTCTATATCCTCAGCTTCTGAAATATCTGAAATTGGATAGTTAGTCATTCCAATTTCTTCCCCTTGATAAATATAAGGAGTTCCTTTCATCATATGCAATAAAATCGCAAATAATTTAGCACTTTTTTCATGATAAATCGTATCATTTCCCCAACGAGATACGATTCTTGGTAAATCATGATTATTCCAAAATAGACTATTCCAGCCATCATTTCCTAGTGACACCTGCCATTTTGACAATACCTGTTTTAGTTCTGGAACATTTAACGGGCGTAAATCCCACTTATCTTTTCCCTCACCATGTTCCTGATCCAATCCAACATGTTCAAATTGAAAAATCATAGACAGTTCCTTTCGTTCTGGATTCGAGTATAGCTTGGCGATTTCTGGAGTTGCCCCCCATGTCTCACCAACAGTCATCAGATCCTTCCCGCCAAATGTCGCACTGTTCATTTCTTGAAGATACTCATGAATTTTTGGTCCATTTCCAGTAATTTCTTTATCAGGTACTTTACTGATTAAATCAATGACATCCATCCGAAAGCCGCCTACACCTTTATCAATCCAAAAATTCATCATATCATAAATTTCTTGTCGGACTTTCTGATTTTCCCAGTTTAGGTCTGGCTGGCGTTTACTAAACAAATGTAAAAAATACTGACCTGTCGTTTCATCAAATTCCCAAGCAGTTCCGCTAAAAGTTGAACGTAATCCATTTGGAACCTCGCCATTAACTGCATCACGCCAAACATAATAATCACGATACTTATTTTCTTTATTCTTTCTTGATTCTACAAACCATGCATGCTCATCAGATGTATGGTTCACTACTAAATCCATGATTATTTTTATGCCGCGATTCTTTCCTTCTGATATCAGACACTCCATGTCTTCCATCGAACCAAATTCTTTCATGATTGCTTCATAGTCACTAATATCATAGCCATTGTCATCATTGGGCGATTGATAGACTGGAGAAAGCCAGATTGCGTCAATCCCCAAATTTTCTAGATAATCTAAATGTTGAATAATTCCTTTTAAATCACCGATTCCATCACCATCTGTATCTTGAAAGCTTCGAGGATAGATTTGATAAACTACTGAATTATGCCACCATTTTTTCTCCATAACTTTGTCCCCCTACAAGTCGATAAATTCTATTTCAATCTCTAGATTACTATCATACATTACACTCTTCTCAGCCTTATCTACTGTTACATGAATGCTATTGCCAAGATGATCCTCAATTATTTCTTTAAAATCATCTTTTGCTGTTACAATTAGTTTAGGTCTGGTATATCTTTTTATATTATTGCCAATTTGCTCACCAATTATCCCCGAATTTCCAAGATTTAACAAAATTATGGAATTTTGTTTGATAAAAACGGGAATTTGATCTGCCTTTGCATGAACTTCTATTGTCTGTCCGCCCTCAACTACTTGATGTGTCCAAAAATCAGTCCATGTTCCTTCTGGAAACTGAATAAATCTACTTTGTTCACCTTCTCTAATCACAGGAGCAATCAATAAGGATTCTCCAAACATAAATTGATCGTAGCAATTATCAAATGCTTCACTAGGATAATCTATTTTCAATGCACGCATCAACGGCAGACAATTATTTACCGCTTTTTGTGATTGATCATAAATATATGGCAATAGATTCATCCGAGTATTCGCAAAGAAACGATAAACATCAATTACTTCTGGTGTATTGGTTCGGTCAGCAATATTCCAAGGCGTTCGGTCTTGGTTGAATTCTCCCTTACTCTCAGCATGGTACTGCATAATGGGACAAAAAGCTGCCATTGAAGCAGACCTCATAAACAATTCAGCCGTTGGAATGTC
Source organism: Enterococcus phoeniculicola ATCC BAA-412 (assembly GCF_000407505.1). GTDB lineage: Bacteria > Bacillota > Bacilli > Lactobacillales > Enterococcaceae > Enterococcus_K > Enterococcus_K phoeniculicola. The sequence continues at coordinate 411,865 of NZ_ASWE01000003.1, read as the reverse complement.
ACCATTGAATCCTCCTAAATCCCATCCCCAGAAAATCACTCCAGATAAACCAGAATTGATTCCCGCAATCAGTTGGCGTTTAAATGCATCAAATGTTGAGCGCTCATCTCCTGCCCAATGTGCTGGATAAGTTTGTGCACCAGTGTATCCTGCTCGACTAAACGTAATTCCTTGATTTTGCTGAGCAAATTCATAATAAGATTTAATGTATTCTTTCGGATAATTATTTCGCATTTTACGTCCATTACTACCATCTGAAAATTGAACATCTGCACCATAGACCATCTCACCACCGTCTGTTTTAAATCCATCTACACCCAGTTCAATCAAATACTGTCTCTTTTCAAACCACCACTTTTTAGCTGCTTTGTTAGTAAAATCTAACAAAAGACTATCTGTAAACCAATTTTCTGGAATTCGATATGGTGTTCCATCCGAATTTTTTACAACATAACCTTGTTCAATCATAAACTTTTCATCTTGATCTTTTAATGGATGCTTTTGCTGATTTAAATATTTTCCGATAGGAATTTGCCACAAAATAAATTTCAATCCATTCTCATGACAGTGCTCTATCAGTCCTTTAGGGTCTGGCCACCGTCCCCATTCAGGAAAGGTCATCTGATCATATGAGTGACTCTTTCCCGGATCAAGTAATGAATATTGTGCATCATTAAACATGTAATAAGTTGTTTCATCACTCCATTGTTCAAGCACGATAACTGTTGACGGGATGCCGTGCTCATTTGTTAACTTAATCTGCTCACGAACAACACTGTCTCGATCCCAATTATTACTCGACATCCAAGGACCAAATACCCAGCTAGGTACCATCCTAGGCTGTCCTGTACTTTGAATATACTGCTGTATCATTTCTTTCATACTTCCATGTAATAAATCAATCTCGAAAATAAAATCTGTTGGTTCTGTCTCCACCGTCAACTCAACGATTCCTTTATTGCTATGTTGTAAATCAAAACGTGTGTAATAATCTGTAACAATGGACAAACCATAGCCCTTATCAGTAAAATAATATGGCATTGGCATATAAGTTCGTGTCCCCTGGTCACGATATTGGTTATAAACAAAACAATCAATGATGGTCCCAAACTGATTAATCGCGTTGTATCGTTCACCAAAACCATAATAAATCTCAGCGTCATCAAAAAATTTTAGAGAAATGCTGAAAATTCCTTTACCAATTAGCTCTTGAATTTCTAACATATCTTCAAAAAACGTAACAATCACTTGTCCATCATTAGTGGTAATAGCTCCTGTCGAATCTATGATTAAGCACTGCTCGTTCAGCTTATTTGATTTTATCGCTGGTTTATTCAATGACATTTGCAGCTTTGTTTTCTGTAGATTCAAAAATATGGTTTGATGATTAGTTACTGCCTGATATATATTTTCATGCGAAGTTGATCCTATAAAATCAACTTTACGGACAATTACTTGTTCTTTTATCGTTAACTCGTAATCTACTGAGGTTTCTATTTCTTCTCCGATTGCTATAAATGAATAAGAACCTTCAACATATTCTTCTGGTAATTCAACGACTGCTTGATAAATATGTAAAGCCTCATCCACAAGCAAACACGGAATTCTTTCTGCAATGCCATCTAGCTTCATGAAAACTTTTTCTACCGTTTGACTATTCACTTGGACATTGAATTTGCACGTCCCTCCAGCTGTTGGATAATGAGGTGCACGCTCATATGGAAGTGTGTCATATACATTCCCATTTCCTAGTGGTTTATGGATGAATGCATTTGCCGAAATACTTTCTTTTTTCTGACGCAAATAGGTCTCTAGCAGTGATAAAAGAATGCACTCATCATCATTTAAAATTGTAGCTGCCATACTTAAATACATATCAGCTTTACCAAAATCATATTTTTCAGTGTAGTAAATACCCAAAAGTGCCGTCTCCGATACAGAAAGGCTTTCTGATTGCGAGGATACTACTTCCTGAATTCCCGAAACCATAACAAGATCCTCTGGTGCAAAAAGACCAAATGGCAAAACGCTAAAGACTAAATCAACAGCTGGTATTTTCTTTTTAAGAGATGAAATTAATGATCCTTGACGAATCATATGAGCAAAAATAAAATCACGAATTTCAGTAATTTCTTTTTGCAACTCAAATAATTGATACTCATTTTTTACTTCCGATAACGTGATATAATAAATAGCCAAGTTAGAAGTATAAATATCAGCTGCTTCATTAAATACATTCTCTGTTTCTTTTGACCATTCGTGCTGAATTTTATGAACAATCGTGTAATCTACTTCTTCGAGTATGATACCAGTCTTCACTTTCAACCAAACAGAAGCTGCTGCTATTGGCAATTGCTCATTCAACCAGTGGAGTCGACTGATTTCAGGAGACAATTTTCCATTGAGAAATGCATCATACAATGAAAGTATTTTTGAGAACTTTTCAGTTAACTTCATATAAATTTCCTCTCTTAAAAGAACCCAGAGCTAGTCTGCTCAGTTCTTAAACTCTGGGTCTATTTCTTCTTATTTTCCAAATTCTTCTTGTAGATTGTCTAAAGCGTCTTTCGCTGTTTCTGATCCTAAAAGAACTTTTTGAAATTCTTTGTCTGCACTGTCACTAATTTTACTCCAACTAGCATCTACAGGAGGCAAGATTAAGTAATCAAGTGAATCAAAAACTACCTTCCTATTTTCTGGTGGAGTTTGCTCTAAATAAGGTTTCAATAATGCTTCATCAGTGACTGCTGGTAATTCCCAACCACTATCTACACGAATTTTTGCTGCTTCTTCACTAGCACTCATAAATTGTGTAAATTTATAGGCTGCCTCAGCATGCTTAGTATCTTTAGAAACTGCCAAGCCATTAGCGAAAAAGTGGGTAGCTTTTTGCGTATTCCCAGCTTCTATTTGAACATCCCAGTCAAAATCAGCCTCTTTGAATTGTCCAAACATCCAAATCCCGGTATGCACCATTGCTAGCTGTCCATTTAAGAAAAGATCTTCTGAGTTTTGACCAGACATTTCTTCTGGAGAAGGAGAAATTTTTTCTTTAGTTACGTTACTTACCATATACTCTAATGCTTCAACATTTTTTGGATCATTAATTGTCCAATTTTCAGCATCATCTTTTAGCTTGCCACCATTTTGTGCAGCTACTTTATAAAACTCATTCATCGTTACTGGAGCGTAAGTCCCGTAAATACTATCTTTTGTATTTGTTAATTTTTTTGCAGCTGCCACTTCATCAGACCAAGTCCAGTCCTTTGTTGGATAGCCCACTTTAGCCTGATCAAATAAATCTTTGTTGTAGAAGGTAACTACGTTAGAGAAACTCTCTACCATACCATATTGTTTTCCATCATACTGATACGCTTCAAAGGCTTCTTTATTCAGTGTATTTGAATCAAAATCTTTATCCGCTTGAATGTACTTATCTAAATCAAGCAATGCTCCCTTATCTGCATAGGAGACAAAATTCTCATAATTTAATTCAAAAACATCTGGAGCCTGGTCACCGGCCATTAAAGTTTGTAATTTTGTGAAATAATCGCTGTAAGGAACGAGCTCTACGTCAACCTTAATATCTTTATTGGCTTCCTCAAATTTGTCAACCATCTCATTTAATTGCTCTTCATAATCTGGTGTTGCAGAAAAACTGTAATACTTAATCTCTGTCTTGGCTTCATCAGAAACAGATTTCCCACCACCACAAGCACCTAGTACAAGTGCTGTCATCGTTGCCATACCCATCAATAGATACTTATTCTTCATTTTTATTTCCTCCATTTTTTATTCTTTCATCCCACTCATGGTCATCCCTTGAATGAAATATTTCTGTGCAAAAAGATAAACCGCTAAAATTGGAATCACACTAATCACGACTCCAGCCATCACTAGGTTCCAGTTTGTACTCCAACGCCCCTGTAATAGCGAAAGCCCTAGAGGTAAAGTTGCCATTTCTCGACTGCTAGTGACGATTAGTGGCCATAAATAATTGTTCCAAGACTGCATAAAAGTAAAGACAAACAAAGTAGCAATCGTTGGTTTTACAAGTGGTAAATCCACCTTAGTAAAGACTGTCCAATGATTTGCGCCATCCATAAAAGCTGCTTCCTCTAACTCCGTAGGAATAGTTAAAAATGCCTGTCTCATTAGAAATACCCCAAAAACACCGAAAATATTGGGTAGGATCAAACCTTGGTAGGAATCAATCCAGCCAAGATTTTTTAGTAAAATAAACTGTGGAATCATGATGACCTGCGAAGGAATCATCATGGTACTTAAATAGAGAAGAAATAAAATATTTCTTCCTTTAAAACGCATCCGTGCAAAAGCGTATGCTGCCATTGAAGCTACGATAATTGTTCCAACTGTTGTCACTAATGAAACTATAATTGAATTTTTCATAAAGATTAACATCGGAAACCGTTCAATCACTTGTTGATAGTTTTCTATCATAGGCGTTTTCGGGAGAAACTCTGGTGGAAATACCATAGTTGCACCTCGTGCTTTTAATGAAGTGGAGACCATCCATAGAAATGGCAGAACCATGATGGCACAGCCTAGCAACACAATAAGATACTTTAACACAGTCAACAGACTTATTTTTTTCATTTTGTCAGCTTCCTTTCTCCCCACATTTGCACTAATGAAACTACCAAAATAATGAGGAATAATATCCAAGACATGGCAGCTGCATAACCCATTTCTGAATACTTGAACGCAGAGTTATAGATATTTTGAACTAATACTGTCGTCGCATCGCCTGGTCCCCCCTCTGTCATAATGTTTACTTGATCAAATACCTGGAAGGAATTAATCAGTGAGATCATCGAAACAAAGAAAGTTGTTGGCTTTAGCATTGGTAAGGTAATTCTCCAAAATTGATGCCATTTGTCTGCCCCATCAATATTGGCTGCTTCATAAAGTGAAGGAGAAATATTTTGTAGTCCTCCCAGATAAAGTACCATAATAAATCCGATATCCTTCCAAACACTCGTGATAATAATCGCCAACATTGCAACCTTAGGATCATTTAGCCAGTTCGGTCCATGTACTCCTACTAATGAAAGAAAATAATTAATCAAGCCAAATTTTGGATTAAACAGCCATTTCCAAACTAATGAGACAGCTACCCAAGAAGTCACTACTGGTAGAAAATAAACTCCTCGAAAAAATGGTTTTAAGCGTAGTTTACCGTTTAGAAGCAGTGCAACTGCCAAACCTAAAATCATAACGGAAGGCAAGTAACCAAGAATAAACAGAAAAGTATTTTTTAATGAATTCCAAAACTTAGGATCTGCAAGAAGTGTCTGATAATTCCTGAGTCCTATAAATTTCATGGGGTTAATAAGATCCCAATCAGTAAAACTGACCCCCAATGAATAGAATACTGGATAGATAATAAACACTAGGAATCCAATTAAACTTGGTAGTAAAAACAAACAAATCCAAAGTATATTGTTTTTCTTAGAACCAATCATGCTTCCTCCCACCTCAACTTTCTTCTATATAGAATGCTTCAGACAATAAATCCGTTAGTAAGTCATCCTTGAACCTCTTCACAAATAAGAGCTTCTTCTTGAAATCTGAAAGACTTCCTAATGTTTCCCACAATTCATTTTTCAGATTATAAGAAATATTTGGTAAATTGATTCTCTCAAAAATCATTTCAGTCATTGATTGCTTTTCAATTTCTTTGACTGGTAATACAAGAGTTCCTTTGATTTCTTCTTTAAAAATATTTTTTGAAAGAGATTTTCCATTAGACTGTTCAACACCATATAAGACCAAAAAATGTTTCCGATTTCTTGGTAAAATAGAGCAATCCCCAGATAAATCAATAGTAATCCGTTTATTGTTCCATTCCAGTTTGAAGGTCGTCACACAACGTTTACCATCTATTTCCTCAATTAGTTCGTATTGATTTGATTCACCAGGAAATACTCGCCACTCAATAATTTCTGGTAGTTGACTTGCCTCCGTCACCAACATATTAGGATCAGTTGGAATAATAGCTCCTTCTCTTGCAAAAATAGCCATTTCATTTAGCTTTCGGAAAATCCGAATCTCTATTTCTCCTTCATAACGATTCCCTGTGTGGAAGTCATACCATTTTCCTTTAGGCAACCAAATCTCTTCCTGTGAAAAATTATAAATTGCGTCTGACTTATGAACAATTGGAACAACCAATAACTCCTGTCCGAATAAATACTGATTTTGATAAGTATAAGCCTGGTTGTCTTCTGGATATTCATAGTACAACGGTTGTAGTAGTGGCTGTCCCTGCTCGCTTAGTTCAACATTTGCTGTGTAAAGGTAGGGCAATAAGCGATGTCTTTCTTGTAAGGCTTCCTTCATCGCTTCTCGAATCATTGGAGAAAAATTCCAAGGTTCTTTTCCATTAAATGGACTTGATGAGCTATGCAAACGATTAATTGGGCTGTACACCCCGAATTGGAGCCATCTCAAGGTTAGTTCATCATCCCTCTGACCACCCATATGTCCCCCAATATCATGACTCCACCATGAATAGCCAATATTTGAAGCAGTCGCAGTAAAATATGGTTGAAATTGCAATGATTCCCAGCTAATAATAGTATCTCCTGAAAATCCTACAGGGTAACGATGACTTCCAGGACCTGCATATCTAGAAAGAATTAACCCATCTTTATTCTTTTGAATATCTTCAAAATGTAACTGATTAAGTAGCCAAAGAGGATCTAAACCCTCTTCTTTACTTTTAGTTCCCTGTTGCCAGTCAATCCACCAAAAGTCAACACCTTGCTCTTCTAAAGGATGATGGACATCTTTAAAATAACTCTCTATAAAATTTTTGTTTGTTATATCAAATTGAGCGGGCTCTTCAAGTAAAACGTTTAACTTTAATCGTTCAGCAACTTTCTCGTAACAATCTTCAAATGCCCGAATACCATCTGCTGGATGAACATTTAAAGTAACTTTTAATCCTCGATCATGTAAAGCTTTTAAAAATTTCTCTGGATTGGGAAATAATTTCTTATTCCAAGAATATCCTGTCCAACCACTACCAAATCGACTTGGAACATCTCTCACATGCCAATCCATATCAATAACACTCACAGCTAGTGGGATTTCCTCTGATTTGAAGCGATCCATCAAATTCAAATATTCTTGTTCTGTATATGCCCAAAAACGACTCCACCAATTTCCTAATGCATAACGAGGAAGGATTGGCGTTGGACCAGTTAGACGAAAATAGTCTTGTAAAGCTTGCTTGTATTTATGCTGATAACCAAAAAAGTAAAGATCAATGGACTCCTCTAACCGTGCTTTTTGTTCCCCATTTGAAGAGATAATAAATGATTTTGAGTCATCTAATGTTGCATAGCCTTGTCTTGAAATAATTCCTTCTTCAAGATCTGTCCTTCCATCAATAGCATCTAAAGTTCTCGTTGTTCCTTTTAAGGTATTGATAGATTCACCATAGAACCAGCGATTGTTAAAATCGGTAAAATTTGATTTCATATTAATCTGTAATCCTTGATTTGAAAACTCTTTTTTATCATAAACCAAATGAAATGCCTCTGTATAGATTTCTAACAATTCTGAGGATTCTTCTAGTTCAAATTCAAATTCTGGGAATTTTCGATTAACGATCATCTGTGTCTGCTCATCAATGAACAGCCCAGTTTTAGAATACTCCATTCGAACTAGATAAGGAGTCAGTACAGTAAAACGGTACTGTTCTCCTATAATGGGTTGTCTACTTGATACTTTCGTCATTTTTTTCTATCCTCTCTAGTACTGAATCCCTATTAATAAATTCTCCTTCAACCATAATATTTCTCTCTCTTTCAGAAGTTTGTTTCTGCAACATTTCGTTAATCAGATTTACTGCTAACCTCCCTTTTTCTTTCTGTCTCAAGTCAACAGTTGAAAGTGAGGGATCCAATAGTTGAGAAAACAAGTTATTATCGAAACTAACTAGTGATTTAAAGGCTTGTTTTCTTTCTCTAAGTTTGTAGAGATACTGCGCGGCTAAATAATCTGAATTAATGACTGATGCTGTATATTTCTTCTCTTCCTCGACAAATAACGCTAATTTTTCCTCTGAAAAAAGAAGCTTTTCATCTAGCTTTACGCCAAACTCATTTAAAGCATCAATATAGCCTAGATAACGTTGTGGAACCACTCCATCATCATTTAGTGAAAACTTCGGACTGAAAAAAGCAATCTTTCGATGTCCGTGATTCAGTAAAAATTTTGTTGCTTCATAAGATAACTTACGATCATCATTATTCACAAATAAAATCTGTTCGCGTTCAATTGGCAGATTATAGTAACTATCGATAAAAATCATTGGTTTTTTAATCTTCTTAACTAGTTCAGTAATAATATTTTCAAAAGCACCAATAATAATGAACCCATCAAAATTCCAGTTTCGCTGTAGTAAATCTATATCTTTCAGCTCATTAAATCCATGAAACAGAATAAATGTACCCTGTTGTTTTGCTTCAAATTCCAATCCAGTCATTAAATCTGCAATAAAAGGATCACCAAAATCAATTTCCTCCTTAATTGAATAATAAAGAATTCCAATCATTTTCGACTCCTGAGCAACTAATGAACGAGCATTCAAATTGGGCGCATAGTGGTATTTTTCCATTAACTCCCGAATTTCCCGTTTCTTTCTTTCTGATACTCGATTTGCTTTATTGTTAATCACATTAGAGACAGTCGCAATACTTACGCCTGCTTCTCTTGCGATATCCTTGATTGTGACTTTTTCCACACAACCACTCCTTTACGATAGGTAAAACGTTTAACTTTTGTAAGCTCAGAATAGCACCTTCATTTCACTTTGTCAACGTTTACATATAAATTTTTACTCTGCCCCTCATCTTGAGCAAAAATTTTCTATCTATTACAGAATTATAAATAGATAGCTATTCTCCAAACTTACTTTTTGATAAAACTCCCCTATAGTCTATACTCAAGCAAGGATTCTTTAACTAAAAAAGAAGCCAAGACACAACTCAAAAAGTTCTATCTCGACTTCGTTCATAAAACTGTTTATTCCCTCATCCATGACAGATAGTGCATTAATTCTGATTATTTTTCTCCTTATAAAAATTCTTCCCTAGGCTGAATACTAAAGAATGCTGACACTTCTTTTAATTGCTCTGTTGTTATTCCATCAGTGATTCTCTTATCAAACGTGTTCATATAAATTTTTGCTGCCTTGTTGACTGTTTCAATCAAACCGAATGCATCGTTTAAGCTATTTCCTGTGGCAAGAATTCCGTGGTGTGCCCACACTACAATTCGACAGTCTGCTAATTTCTCTGCTGTCGCTTGACCAATCTCTTCGTTTCCACAGACCATCCACGGCAACACGCCTATCCCATCTGGAAAAACAATGATACATTCTGTAATGATTCCCCACAAAGTACGTGTGAATGCCTTATCCGTTAACGGATGAACAAAAGTCATTTCAGAAATTTCTGTTGCATGGTTATGAACAACGACCCGATGTGTTGAATCTACCTTCAACCGTGCACTATGAGACAAAAGATGCATGTAAATCTCACTGGTAGGCCGATTCTCCTCTTCAAATCCCCAACAAATAGAGTAGCCTGCTTTTTCCACCTTGATTACACCCAAAGTATGAATGATATCCTCTTTTACAAGTCGGAAATTACTACCTGAAGCAGTAATTAAGATATACTTTCCTATCATGTTTTCTGGAATATTTTCTAGCTCTACAAATCGACTAGCTGATGCTTCAATCTGTGAAGCCTCTTCATCAGAAAGAATATAGCTAATATTTCCTCCATTTTTTTCATCCCATCCCATACGCCACATGGTATAGGTTAAATCTGCTACTTCATTTACTGCCTTGCTATTCAAAAAATTATTATTCATAGTTTTCTCTCCTTTTTGCTTTGAATGCAGCTCTTTTCTTATCCCACTCTTCATCAAACGTTTGAAACAGCAATGGGTAGCTCTTTTGTTTAATGAATAAAATCAAGCCCAGAGCAAGCATGCTTATCAAAAAATTACTTTTTATAAAACCAATTACCAGTAATACTAAATCTGCTAAAATACAAAGAATCCAAAAGAGTTTCTTTTTCATTTTATTCAGCTGCTTTCAGTGTTTCATTATATTTATTTCTACTTTTCACAAGCCAATAGAACAATCCTAGCCATCCAACAAACAAAACAATACTTAGGATATTTCCTGAAAATGCAGTAGATAGTAGATATCTAAAATCAGGTCCTTCAAATGTACTCCATGAAATCATTTTTCCTGAGGATACTTCTGCTGCTCCTGTTTCATTAGCCAGTCTTGTAATATAAGGAGCAAAATACGTTGCCCCATACAAAAAGATGGGTGCAGATACAACCCCATGGAAAATCATACGTCCTAAGTTTGCGTTGGTTAATAGCAACGCACCTACAACAAAGGATAAGTTGATGATTCCTGCAAACGGAAGAACTTTATTTCCTGGAAGAATGATTGCCATCACAAGTAAAACTGGAATTGTAATGATTACTGCAACCCATAATTCATTTCGACCAGCTAAAATCGGCCAGTCTAAACCAATATAAACTTCTTTACCTGAGAATCGTTTTCTCATAAATTCAGAAATTGCTTCTGAAATTGGCGACAATGCCTGAGAGAAAAGTTTAGAAATCATTGGGAAGAGAGTCATCGCCGTTGCCGCTTGGACGGCTAATTGTAATGATCCTGCAATTCCATAGGCTCCAGCTAATCCCAATAGAAATCCAATAATCGCCCCCATGACAGAATTTTCTCCAAAAATACCAATTTTTTCTTTTAAAGAATCTGCATCCATTGGTTTATTGAAGAAGGGAATTTTCTTCAACAGTTCATCTATAGGATGTAAAATAACAGCAATCAGTGTGATAAAATGAGGAACAGTCACACCTGGAATCCCTGTCAATTGTTCTACTTCTGGACCAAAAATATCTCCCGCTTTCAGCTCTAAAATAATCTGGATGCTGGCCGCAACAAATCCCCATAAAACATTCCCAGAAATGTAAGAAACCATCACCGCAGTAAAGATTTTGTTCCAGACATTCCACATGTCCACATTCAGCGTTTTTGTCTGATTAAAAATCAGCATCAGAATATTAATTCCAATAGTCAAAGGAAACAGTAAAAACGCATAAGGCCATGCCCACGAAATAGATGCCATGCCCGGCCAACCACCATCAACTGCCGGCAAATTGATTCCCGTTTGTTTTGCCATACTAGCAGCTGCATCACCCATGGAACCCATCATGTAATTGATAAGTAATGACATTCCTGTAAATGCAATCCCTAGCGTTAATGCAGAAATAAATGCTTCCGAAAACTTCATTTTCATACACAACGCAATAATTAACATAAGTGCTGGGACGAAAACCGCCGCCCCTAAATCATTTAATATATAATTTACAACCGTCTGTAGTGTTTCCATGCTAGTCACCCCTCAATTAATTTGATTATTTTTTCTAACTCTTGTTCTTGACCCATACCTGTCAAAAAGGCAATCCCATTGAATACTGGAATACCATAATCCTCTTTTGTTTTCACAATTGATACATAGCCATCTGCCCCTTTTACGTGATGCTTCAAAGATTTAATATCCACCGCTTCAACTTCACAAGGAACATTTTTTTCTTTCAACAGCTTCGCTAACTTTGAAGCAACGGTTTGTGAAGTAGCCACTCCTGATCCACATGCAACAATAATTTTTTTCATAATAACTTCCTCCTAATTGTTTATAAATAGCTTAAAAATAAGCGGTTTATTTCTTTTTCTGTCGATGCCTGACTATAGCGATGTACAAAAGATTCATCAGAAAATAGCTCCATCAATGTTGCCAATAATCCAACTTGCTTTTTGGGTTCTCTAATCCCCAGCACAAAAATATCTGTTACCTGTAAAAAAACGTCATCTGTTCCCATCTGAACAAATTCGATTGGTGCAGATAAGCGATTAACACTGACAAACGCCTTTTTTATGTGTGCAACATCTGTATGGGGGATTGCGATTGCAATATCCTTTAGCCCCAGTCCTGTCGGATAGCTCATTTCTCGTTTGATAATCGCCAATTCAAACGTTTCTTCAATATATCCTTTTTTTAACAGCTTCTTTGCAACTACATGAAAAAATTCGTTTTTGTCTTTAACTGCTACATCTAAATTCACTAACTCTAACTGAAACATTTCTCTCATTTCATTCATTTTCATTCTTCCTTTATTAATTTGATAGTCGTACAAGATGTAGTAGCAAATAAAAATCTTCTGCTGCACCAAACTCAATACCATACATCTGCTTTAACAATTGCTTCATCTCATGAACAACTGCATATTCTTTCGGATAAATTGCTGTCGTCATTCCATAAAGCTTATCCATATTCTCACTATTTTTTCTAATTTTCTTCTCCTTATTGTTCGTCCGAAGAATAAAATAACGAATATGAATAATAAATCTGGAAAATTCAAGACTATTGCGATCTAACGAACAACCTAATGAGTGCTCCACAATTTCAACAAGATCATTTAACATTTCACTTAACTCAACCGCATTACTTACCTGTTCATTTTCAAGCAACCCATTCACAAAATGTAAAATGAAAAAAGAAATCTCAACCTTGGGAAGGTTCATATTATACTCACTGTTTAAAAAATCTACTGCCCATTCAGCAACCTTATACTCTTTGGGATAGAGATAGCGAAGCTCATAGTGAAATGGCTCGGGTATCTCAATATCTTGCCGATACTTTTCTTCTGTGAACTTAATATGTGCAGCTAAAGAAAAAATAAAGCTTTCATTTAATTCTTTTTGAAGTGCTTCTTGTGCATGCTTTGCAATTCTTTCTGCCATCAAAACAACTTCTTCGTCTAATTCTTCCAGAATTGCCTGCACACGTTGTTCATTTTCACTATTTTTTATTTTGTAATACTTGCTTACCTCTTCATTTTCAACAAGATCTCCTTTCTTCTTGCCATAGCCTATTCCCTTGCCGATAATAATAAATTCTTGTCCTTCATCAGAAACTAACAATGCGTTTTGATTTAATGATTGTACAATTCTCAAACAGCGTCACCTCCTTTTCTGCAACAAAAAAAGCACAATCAAAATCAAGCGCACCTGTAGAGGTGTTCTTGAATCTGATTATGCCTAATTTAATAGTTACACTTATCTTATAAAGTTATTGAAACCTTTTGAATACGATTACATTATAGCCGACTATTTTTTACTATGCAATAGAAAAAACTAAATTTACAGTTATTTTTTTGACCACTCTACCAATCAATTATTTTTCTTTCGTCAAATAATAACATTTAGCAACGAAATAAGTAGAGAAATTTTTTCTTTTAAAACCTATCTTTTCAATCCTTCACGATCTTTTTTTCTAATCGGCCGTATCACTTTACATGGATTTCCAGCAGCAATCACGTCGGCTGGAATATCGTTTGTCACAACACTTCCTGCACCGATAATTGTATTTTCCCCAATTGTTACTCCTTGGAGAACATGAACTCCTGCACCTAACCAAACCTTATCTTGAATATGAATAGGCTTTGCATAAACTACGTGTTCTGACCGCTCTATCGGATCCTCTGCATGATTGGCACCGTACAGACCAACTCTTGGTCCCACATACACATCATCGCCTACAGTCACTTCATTACAATCTAAAATAATCATATCGTGATTAAAATAAATGTTCTTTCCTAAAGAGATATTAAACCCAAATTCACATTGAAAATTAGATTCAATATATACATTTTCTCCCATTGAATGAAATAGATTTTTCAAAATTGACAAATCATATCTATTTTCTGAATTCACTAAAAAATTATATCTTCGACACTCTTTAATTGCATGACTTCTCGCAGCCTCCACCTGTTCATCCATATCATCATATGGTAGCCCTTCATTCGTAAGAGCTTTCACTTGTTCACTCATTCCAGTCACCTCAGTTTCATTTATTCTCTTTATTGTATCAAGCCCATCAAAAAATAAATATGGGCAAGGTGACGAAAAGGGTGGGAATGAAGCTGATAATCTCTTCAAATTATTCTATTACACTTAAAGAATTGCTGGTTAAGATGATTCATCTATTCTCTACATTTTTTGACATTTTTTAAGTATTCAATAACCCATTTTTCCCAGAATCAAAAAAAATGGAGGTACTTGTATCATTTCTTTTAACCCTGTTCTCTATCTACTTTTCTAGTCTTTCATTTGTTGCCTTTTCAATTCCTCGCAGCAACCGATTGATTCCTTCTTCAACTTTTTCTCGTGGTGCACCTAGATTTAGACGTAAATAATGCGCTCCTTCTATTCCATATGCATCGCCGCGCATGATGGCTACTTTTTCTTCATGTACAAGCACAGATTGCAGCTGGTCCATACTAACTGGAAGACCTGTTAACTCTATCCAAGCTAAATAAGTGGCCTCTGGTATATCAAACGAGATGTATGGCGCATCTTGAAGTTTCTGTTTCACCATTTGAAAGTTTCCATCAATATATTTGTTTAGATTCCGTAACCATTCTTCTTGATTATTATAACAATCTTGTAGTGCTAACAGACCCATATAAGCTGCTGAGGACAACCCATCTCTTCTTTTTAAGATAGCAAGATAAGCCTCTCTTAACTCCCTATTTGGAATCATTCCATATGAGCACCCTAGCCCAGGTGAGTTAAATGTTTTAGATGCAGAAGATAATAAAACAACTGGTACTTTTATTTGACTGGATAGCTTCAAAATAGGTATATGTTTTATCCCTACTCTACGGATATCCATATGAATTTCATCACTAATAATCGCAACGTGGTACTGATTGCATAGACTAATCATTTTTACTAGCTCCAATTCAGTAAATGCTCTACCTGTTGGATTATGAGGATTACACAACAAGAAAATCTCAGGTTTTTCTCGTTCAAATAAAAGCGAAAGCTCTTCAAAATCAATGGAAAATTTATTCTGTTCTTTTTTTAACGAAAAGCCAATAAGTCTCCTGTCGTTTTCGCTAATCGTCTGAAAAAAAGCATCGTAACAAGGGGTAAATGTAACAATTTTCCCTTGAGACTGACTTAGTAATTGAATCAAAACAGATAAGCTATAGATAACACTAGGGCTATAAACAATGGACTCTCTCTCTAGCTTTGTCTGAAATTGTCTGGCAAACCAGCCTGTAATTGCCTCTTTAAAATCTTCATGATTCCATCGGGTATAACCGAATAGCCCCCGTTCTGCCGATTGAATCAAAACCTCTTTTGTCCCCTCAGGTAGCTCAAAATCCATATCAGAAATAGAAAAAGGCAAGAGATTCTTTTCTCCAAAACGATCTTGAATATAATCCCATTGCGTTGAATAAGTCCCATATCTTGAAATCACTTTATCAAAATTGACCATTTTCCAGCTCCTTTTCTTTATCTAATTCTTCAAGAAAACAGCAAATCAATGTTACTAATTTTTCACAATCACCTATTGATACCAATGAGTGCCACGAATGACAATAGCGAACTGGAATACTTAAAACAATCGTTGGGTTTCCTTCATAAAGTTGAATTGAGCCGGCATCTGTTCCGCCTCCTGCGAATTGATCAAATTGATATGATATTCCATTTTTTTCAGCCGTTTTTTGCAAAAAATCTGCCAGTTCAATATTCGCTAATGCCGTTTTATCATATAAACAAATCCCGGGTCCTTTTCCTAAAATACGCGTTTTAGAGGTACTTGCACGAGGTGTATCCTTTCCATTAGCCACATCAATAATTAAATTTATATCCCCTTTTACTACTTTAGCAGCAATCTTAGAGCCCCTAGTTCCTGCCTCTTCTTGAGCAGTCGCCACTCCGATTACTTCTAGATTTTCATATGTTTTATCCTGAATCGTATTCAATACTTCTGCCATGATGCCACAACCAACTCGATTATCTAGTGCTTTTCCCATGATAAACTGACCATTTTGTGTTTCTTCTGCTTTTGTGTCAGGTGTAATCATATCACCAATCTGAATTCCCAACTCAACTACTTCTTCTCTATTTATAACACCTAGGTCAATATACATTTTTGAAATTGGCACCACATGCTCATCCATCACTGAACCTTCTGGTAGTGTACCTACAACTCCCTTATACACTTGTTTATTTGCACGTGCGGTAATTCGGACTTTCTGTCCCAAAATAACATGTCCCCACCAGCCACCGATTTCTTGAAAATAAATGAAACCAGACTCATCAATACTTTTCACAAAAAAACCAACTTCATCCAAATGACTATAGATAGCAACTTTTTTCTTTGTTGTTTTCAGATTTCCATAATAATAGTTTTTAAACGCATCTTTTTGATTATCTTGAGAAATCATTTTAGATAATGCCAGCCCAACGCTGTCTTCTCTGCCTGAAATACCATCAAGTGTTGATAGTTCCATAATTTTTCCTTTTACATCCATGCTACTTCCATCCATTCTTTACTGGTTTTTGTCAAAACTTCAACCTGACCATCTTCATGAATCAAGACATCATCTTCAATCCGAATTCCAAACTTCTCTGGAAAATACACCCCTGGTTCGATAGTAAACAAAAGGAGCGCTTCAATTGTTTCCTTACTTACCTGATTAACTGATGGATACTCATGACAAGATAGACCCACTCCATGTCCTAATCCATGAGTAAAATAGTCAGCCAAATCATTTTTATTCAACACATCTCGAACAAGCTGATCTAAAGAAGCTAATGGATTCCCTAAGGCAATACTCCCAATTGCTAGTTTTTGTGCTTCAAGCAATACCGTATAGACATTTTTTATTTTTTCTGATACTTTTCCCAAAGAAAATGTTCTCGTCATATCAGAATAGTAACCTTTATAAATACACCCAAAATCTATCATAATTAACTCATTCTCATTAATTATTTTCTTTGATACATGGGCATGTGGTAAAGCTGTCCTCTTTCCAGAAGCAACGATTGTTTCAAAAGCTGGTCCTTCACTACCGATTCGTTTGCTGTAATAATCTATTTCATTTGCAACATCTAGCTCAGTCATTCCGGGTTTCAAAATAGTTAGAATATAAGAAAATGTACGATCTGCCAATTCAGCCGCAATTCTCAAATTGGTTATTTCCGATTCTTCCTTCACCATTCGTAATTGTTCAATAAAGTTACTAGTTTCCACTGACTGACAATCAACTGACGTACACATTTGAATAAACTCCATAGATTCTTCGTAGGAGATAGACTTTTTTTCAAAGCCAATTCTCTGCCCTTTTTTAATCCATTCAGCCAAATATTCATAGACAGTTTTCTCTGGAGCAGTGGTGATAATTCGAACATTCGACGTTTGATTCTCTGCCTGTTCAGTGTATCGACCGTCAACCAATAGGATGCTTTCTTGATTTGTTATAAACAGGAGTCCATTTGAACCGGTAAACTCTACTAAATAGCGACGATTCACTTTATCTGTAACTACCAGACCATCCAGCATTTCTTGTTTCATTTTTTTTCGTAATTTTTCTATCCGTTTTTCCATTATCTTTCCTCCAAAAAGAATAGGGAGCAAATTCTAACTTGAAAGTTACTTTCGCTCCCACTCTATTTACCTGCTACGTACCTCTGTTATCCATTCAATAAATTTTTTCCTAGAAGTCTAAATCCCCCAATAACGCCTCATCTTCTTCACTGATAATTGAAGATTTCTCTATATTTGCTTTCTCTTGATCTAACTCCTGACGCTCTAATACTTTGAAAAATGGCAGATAAAGAGCAAAAGACAACGCTACTTGTATCACTTGAATGATGATAGAACGCCAGTCAAAACCTGTTAAGAATCCTTCCATAAATACAGGAACATAAGGCGGATCAAAAATTGGATAATTTAATAAGCCTAGTTTCATACAAATCATCGGAATCATTCCAACAAAGGCACCGCCAAAAATGAAAGGAATCATTAGAACTGGATTTAAAATAATCGGAACACCAAATAGTACAGGCTCATTAATTCCAAATAATGAAGGTAATAAAGCAACCGCGCCGACTTTTTTATAACGCATAGATTTACTGACCAGCATTGCAATAACTAAACCGATAGTGACTCCTGAACCCGTAAAGTTTGCAAAGGCGGACATTGTTCCGCCTGTAATAACATGGCTCAGTGGTTCGCCCGCTTCATGAGCGGCAATATTTTCTGATAAATATTGAACCATAATAGGGGACAATATCGGGGACAAAACAGCAGAATGAATCCCAAAGAACCAGAAAACTAAGCGCAGCACTAGCACAAAGTAAATCACCCAAAAAGAATCTAGCCCGCCAATTGCTGGTGCCAATAAATTCATAATTACCTGCGGCAGCAACACTCCTCCACTCAAAGCATCAGTCACAGTGCGTAGTGCAACAAATAAAATAGCAATTGCAGCAGTAGGTGTAATCAATTCAAATGAGCTAGAGACAAAATCTGGCACACCTTCTGGCATTTTAATAACCAATTTGTGCTTCGTGAAAAATTGATAAATCTTTACACAAATAATTGCAACAAAAATTCCGGCAAATAACCCCTTGGAATCCAAATATGAGGCTATAATGTTCCCATTTTCATCTAGATCCATAGAGATTAACAAGAAGCCGATAGCAGATAAAATCATCGAGCCAATTGTGTAGAGCTTCCATTGTTCGCTTAAAAAGTAGGAAATAGATAAGACTGCGTATAACCCGACTAACCCTAAAGAAACTTTTGACAGTAAACCAAAAACGTACCCATACTGCTCAAACCAGTTTTGAACAGCGGTAACTTTTATAAATTCTGGAATTGATGGGAAAATAGCTGCAATCGAACCTAGCAGCAATGCGGGTGTAAGAACAACCATCCCTTTTTTTATTGCTGTTAAATAGTCATTGTTGTCTACCTTATTTGCAATTGGAACTAAGGTTTTTCGAATAAACTCTTCTACTTTGTCAAAAGTAGATATTTTTTTCTTCTCCATCTCTTTTCTCCTTTATGATTTTGATTGTTGGTTCTTTCTATAAGCAAGTATTGCCTGTTTCATTACTGTACTTCCATCCATTGACCCATAGATATCAGATGTTAATAAAACTGTCGGTTTCCTCCTCTTTTTAGCCTCCTGTGCAATATATTCATATTTGTGACTTAACTGTGGACCAACTAATATCACGTCATATTCATCAATGTAACGCTCTAATTTATCCACGCCGATTGCTTCCATTGGATAATCCTCAATCGCCAGCTTCTCTGATCCCTTCACTACTTTTTTCATAGCCTCCATCATCATTGTTGTCGAAAATCCACCTGCACAGACTAATAAAGTTTTCATTTTTTTTACTCCTTTTCTATTTCATTTTTTGTTCTTTCAAAATTTCAATCATTTCTTCAATCAAATCTCTAGCTAATAAACTATTCATCAAATGGTCTTGAGCATGAACCATTAATAGTGTAGTTTCTGTTTTTTCCCCATTTATCTCTTTTGCAATTAATCGAGTTTGTTCATCATGAGCAATGATACTTTTTTCTTTTGCTTCTTGCATTTTCTCGTTAGCTTCTTCAAATGCACCTTTTCTAGCTAATCGCAATGCCTCAAATGCCGAGCCTCGACTATCTCCTGAAGCAGAGATTATTTGAAAAATACTCTTCTCTTGTTCATCCATATTTTTTATCCCTTCCGAATGATTTCTCTTAAATACTGAGAAAAATCTTGATAATTTTTAAATTTGTTTAACTGCCTTGTTAAGTCGCTATCTTCCATTATTCGTATCATCAATCGACTGATTTCTTTATGCAAAAATAAATGTTCGTTACTGATATTAATCAAGAATAGTAGCTTAACTTCTTTTTCTTTAAACCGAATAGGTGTATGTAACAATACAACATCAACACACTCCTTGATTGCCCTCGATTCCATAGGGTGCGGTCCTGCAACCCCATTTTTATAAATCGTATCAATTAACTTCTCCCTTTGAATAACCAGCTCTGCATACCCCTCTTTTGAAAATTTTTCGGCTTCTAGACGCTTTCCTCTTGCCATAAGTAATTTTAGGTAGTCTGTTTCTTCACTAATTTCAAAATTTTCTTCTGAAAAAAGGTTCAATAATTGTTGATTAATATCATTCTCAACAGTTTTATTTTCATTAACAAGGAGAAGATCCTTTTGAATTTTTTTAATCTCTTTTTCACTTAATAAAGCCTGAGTGTATATCAGAGGGATTGAGCCGAATTCCTGTTTGATTGGAATAGTAGAAATAATTAAATCAAATGTTTCATCAATTTTATGAAGCTCCATTGTGGAAACTGTCTTGACTTTGGCGTTTATAAATACTTGCTCCAACTTTGTTTTTACAAAAAAGGAAGACCCGCCACCTGTAGCACATATCACCGCTATTTTTTTGTATTGATTCATTTGATCGTAAGTTTGTTTCTCTAAGCTAGCTGCAAAGTAGATTGCGAGATAGCCCATCTCGTCTTTTGAAATAGTAAAATCTAAATCGTTTCCAATTAATTGAATAAACTCATAAGCAATATTAAAAACGTTCGTATAACGGGTGTAGACATCCTCAATAATTGGATTTTCAAGTTGGTGTCCTCCATATAAACGCTGTAGCAAAGGAGCAACGTGTAACGTTAACGCATCCTTCAATTCCGTATCCTGGTTAAATAATGTATGATACTTACTATCAACGATTTTCAATGCCTGCGTAATATATTTGAAGAGCTCATCTGATTCTGCTAGTTCATCAACCGCAATAATTTTCCCATATAGTTGTTTACTAAGATATTTCTGTTCATTCATTGGAAAATGAATAGATTCCTTTTCCTCAATGTAAGCAACAATCCGTTCAGTCAATGTAGTGAATATTGTAGTTGTCTCTTTTTCATTGTGAAAAATTTCCTCTTTTAGAAAGTTGTGCTGTTTCATCCGAAAAACTAACAACGCAACATGTTGAACAATGTTTTCCAATACGAGATCATTCATCTTGATTCCTAACGAAGCAATCTGATCTACAATATAGTTTCTAAAAGCTTCTTCATCAAAAAACGTCCGAAACTTTTCATACTCGCTTGTTAGCTTTGGATGAATAATTTCATTACGTAAAAGCTGAATAATTGCTTTTCTTCGATTTTCTTCCAAACCAATAACCTTAAATCCATAATGAGACTTAGAATATAAGGCTAACTCTCGTTCTTCAAAAATCTTTTTTACACTCAGCATATCTTTCTTAATTGTTGAACTGCTTACTTCTAATCTATCAGATAGTTGTTTGATAGTTAGATAGTCATTGGCAAAAAGTAGCGAAAGAGCAATGCTGATTTTTCGAGAATCGGCTGGGAGTATTTTGGAACTTGTCCCCTCTATTAATGAAGCTAGATACTGTTGAAAAGCTTTTTCTTCAATCACCTCAAGATAGTAGCCTTTTCCTTTTATAAATTGAATGCAAAATCCATCCATTACAGATGTTGAATTCATTAGTTTTATATCATTCGATATTGTACGAACTGAAACATCAAATAAGTTAGCCAATTCTGCTGCTGATTGAAACCCATCGCTTTTTGCTAATAGTTGTATCATTTGATTTTCCCTCATACGCTCCCTCCTCACTTATAAGATAGTATGAAAACGCTTGTAACAAAACGATGTTTTTTTCCTATCAACTGGTAAACAAGTAACCCAATCATCGATTAAACAAGTTCTTGTCAGAGTTTACAACTGTATTTTTAGGTTCAATGTATCCCTTCCCCTCCTTCAAACAAAAATAACTAGTATCACTGAGCCTTCATCGAATAGAGAACTTTCTTTAGTCAAATTTTTAGCGTAAAAAAATAGGTAGATAGTTCCTATAAACCACCTCCCTACTCGTTTAATTTAAGTAAGACAACTCTCATCACAATCAGCTGACAGGTACTCCCTTGTCGAATGAAAACTATTTAATACTAGAAGGAGTCCCAATCTTACCAAAATTCCTCACCGTTCCAAAATAAAAGTAAAAAAAAAATGAACCCCGGAGTCCTTCTCCTTGGTTCATTTTTTATCTACAAACAATTAGATTTCCATTCCTAAATGTTTCTCTTTTGCTTTTTTCACAATTTCAGCGGCTACAACGACATCTAATACTGCTGAGCCGACTGTTTTAAAGATAGTGATTTGTTCATCACTTGTTCGCCCAATTAATTTTCCATTAACAAGCTGACCTAGTTCCCCTTGATAGTCTTCTTCTTGAACATAGCCGTCTTTTAGTGGTGAAATAAAATCACCTGCTTCTTCAAGAACTCCGTCCATGGTATCAAAAATAATGACATCTGCTTTCTTGATAATTTCTCTAGGAATTTCACACATTTCAGGGGTATACGCTCCTACACCATTGATATGTGCGCCTTTTTTAACCCATTCTGCTGAGAAAGTGGGTTGTTTTGAGGTAGTGACACTGGTAATAATGTCTGCCCCTTCCACACATTCCTGACTCGTTTTCGTTGGTCGCATAGAAACGGAAAATACTTCTTCCATCTCTTTTGCAAATTGGCTCGCACGTTCAAAATCAATATCAAAAATTCGAACTTCTTCTAATTCTCGGACTGTCAGCATCGCTTCCAGTTGAGATTGGGCTTGACCACCCGTACCAATCAGCGCCCCTATCTTCGTATCTTTTCGTGCAAGTAATTCTGTTGCTGCTCCTTGAACCGCACCTGTTCTTAACTGAGTTAAATAGGTTCCATCTAAGCAGGCTGAAACGATTCCTGTTTCTGGATCAAGGACGATCATTGTTGCCGGAACACTTGGTAAATTTTTCTTTATATTTTCAGGGTAAACAGAAACAATTTTCACACCTAATGCACCGTTTGCTCCATCGACATAAGCAGGCATGTATAAGCTTTGCCCTTTACTTTTAGGCACATCAATATTCGTCCGTAAGGGAACACTCGCCTTGCCTGCTGAATACATGGATAATGCCTCTTTATCTGCATCGATGGCTTCTCTCATTGAAAAACTATTGATGATATCCTCTTTTTTCAAAAACAACATTTTTCTCGCTCCTTAGTTAACTGATTTCATTTTTTTTAATTGGCTGCCTAACATTGTATACGCACTGTATAATAAGACAAAAATAACAAGCCATTTAAGCATATACGTATTTAATGATTTCACTAAAAATACGGCAACGAGTACACCTAACACACCAAATGTTGACGTAAATAGCGTAATTTTCCGACTATATTCATTGAATTTGATGAACTGTACGCTTCCAATTGGGACAGAAAATGTACAAGCACCCATCATAATTGGGAATGCTGCAACTGGATTTAATCCTAGTAAATACACAGTTACCATAGTTAATGCGTAGGAACCAATTCCGATATTATTTAATGCACCGTAGACAAATAGTAAGAATCCAGCTAAAACAAGCTTGCCACCATATAGTTCACTAGCTGTTCCATTTGAAGGAATCCAATTCATCTGTCCTGCAAAAATTAAAAATGCAGCAACAAGTAATCCTACGCCAACAAATAATTTAATTGTTCGTTCAGGAAGCTTCACCACAAACCTTGGACCTAAATAGGCACCAATTACCTGACAAACAATACAAACAGCTAGTGTTTTTATTCCAACATTAATGGCTGTGATATAAGACAATGCCATTACAGCCACTGGTACAACACATTGTGTATTCAATGTCCCAGGTAATTTTTTCATACTTACCCAGTTCATTTTCGGATACAATACAGTGCCAATAGCAAAGTCAGAAATACCAAATGTTGAAAGAAAGAAAATAATAAATGACGTAAACGGTAAAATTCGTGTGTCTCCTGGCTCTTCTTTAAAGCTTTGTTTATTTTTTATCAGGTCTCTTACAAAGTAAATAATAAAATACGCGTTGATTGCTACAATTAACCCCAACAAAGTATTTCGAATCATGAAAATTCCTCCTACTAGTAGATCTCCCTGATTCCCTCAAAGTCATTACCATATTTCACTTTAAGTTCTTCAGGAGATTCTGTAATCACTTTAAGTGTATATGCATCATGTTTGACATATTCTTTTGCGAGATTTACCATGGCGTGGTTTCGTGTCCACGTAACGTCTGTTGATTGCGTTTCTTCATTAATCGTGCCAAATACCACTTCTTGTTCATCTGCCACAATATTTATCCACTTCGCACCAAAATCTGCTAATTTATCGATTTCAAATCCATGAATATAATATTTTTCTAGGGGCAGTTCGTACTCATGCGTTGCACTAAATAAAATTAAGACAAACTTATCCACTCGTTTCTCTGCTTCTTGCAGCAATTTTACGAAGGAATCCGTTAAGTTTTCGTGCCACACTTGAATTAGTAAGCTCTCTTTTGCATTCTTAACCAAATGTTCTGCTTTATCCAAAACATACTCTACGCCATCAATTTTCCACAGCATCTCTTCTTCATCTTTTTCTTTAATCATTCCTAAATTTTTTGTTAGATAGGAAAGATCATTTTTAACATTTTTTTCTAATTTCTCTAAAAATTCATCTGCTGATATTGCATGATAAAGCTTAGGCTCTGATTTATTCACAACAATCAAATTCTTTTTTAACAGCTTTTCTAAAATGTTATATACCTTTGAGCGTGGAACACCTGAATGCTTGCTTACTTCATACCCCGTAAGATTGCCTTTTTCCAGTAATGTTGTATACACCCTGGTCTCCATTTCAGAAAAATCATATTTTTTCATAATTTGAATAATCGTTTCCATAGATTAACCCTCACTTTTTAACTAGTAGCTACTACAGTGACTACTATAACTCGATACATCCAAAAAAGCAACAACAAGTTACTGTTTTCACAATATATTTTTGTAAAAAATATTGAGAAACATTATGAAACAAGAGTTTTTTTAATAAAAAAATTAAATACTCGAAAAATAAATTAAATATTGATTTTTATTTCACAAAAAAAGAGTGTGAGACATAACGATTTAAGTTATATCTCACACTCGTGAATTCTTAATAAAGGTTGTGAACAAAAGCAATCCCTTCTTATTGCTGTAAATTACGAAAGTTTCACTTCTGATGATGCACAGTACCTGTTCTCGGAGCTGAGCACTTCTGTTCCACCTTCGAAAATACTCTATCTATTCCATTCGGGAATGATGAAACTGAATCACCATAGAGTTTCATATTTAAATCATGTCCCACGTAATTTCAGTCATTCTTTTGTTTCTCACTTGACTAATAATCGTGGGAAAGAGTCTGGGTATTAATTCTCTCCCAAACTCACCATAATCTTTTTATTTTTTTATTTTATATAGACGTGCCATTTTGTCTTTGCTATATTCAACGATTAATTGATTTTTATTGAAGAAAAAGTTCGCTGAACCCAGTTCTTTTTTTGGATATAATTGTTGCACTTCGTTTACATCCATTGGTAAAGAGACAGAAAACTGACAATCTAAGCTTTTTGTTCGCCAAACAGCTATATAAATATCCGTTGGTGTTTCTAAAGCAAAGCTGAACCACTCATCATCTAAAGATGGAAGGCCCGTATACCATCTAGGTTTTCCAAGGGGAATATATTGTCGAATAGATTTATACACATCTATTCCCTCCTTCACTAGGGATACTCTCTGGTTATTAAGCTCTGCTAAATGTCCACTCTGATGTATTCGTAAAAGCATCGTATTCACCATATTAAAAATCACTTCTTCGTTGTCCCCTTCTTTTAAAGGATAGCTCCATACTGCTGATTGCTCTGGTGTTACACCTGTTGCTGCAATCGCTGCGATTGCGCCATTTCTTAGATAGTTGGTTTGGTCTGTTATTGATTGAATACTATGACGTGAAAGCATTGCATAATCATGCCGCATGCCACCACTTCCACAATTTTCAATAACTAATTTCGGGTATTTCTTAAATAAGCGATCCACCCAAGCCAGATACGCACGATTGTGACTTAACAACGCATCACTATAACTGTCTGCGTCAACATCACTTCCCGCTGTTGGGGTATTATAATCCATTTTAATATACCCAATTTTAAATTCTGAAATTAACCTATCAACAACTGCTGTTGCATATGCTTGAACCTCACTATTTCTAAAATCTAAATGATATCGGCTATGATCTTTGATACGCTTCCCATGCCTGCAAATAAACCATTCGTCCGGTAATGAGTTAGCTAGTTCACTGTTGATTCCCATGACTTCAATCTCTAACCACAGTCCTGGAACCATTCCTTTATCAAGAATACGCTGAGTTAAAAATGCTAGTCCTTCTGGAAATCGTTGCTTCGATGGCTTCCATTCACCCACGTTATCCCACCAGTAGCCATCTGAGTACCAGCCACAATCAATCACATAATACTCGCAACCAACCTCTGCAGCTTTTTCTATCATAGGTAATTCTTTTTCAGTTGTTGGATCTCCCATCAAACTATTCATATAATCATTAAAAATGACTGGACAGGTCTGATTGTCTTCATTTTCTCTTCGTATGCTTCTTCTATATTCATTTAAGAGCTCAATTGCCTCTGAGTATCTTCCAAAAATAGTTCCATAAGCTACAGGTACTGTTTCAAACTGTTCATTTTTCTTTAGCTTTTTCCACCAATGATTGGTGGGTTCAGTAGGTCCACCTGCTCTTAATACAAGATATTTTCCAAACCCACAGTCACTTAGCTCCCAATGCCACTCACCATTATTTTCAATCTGCCAAAAGCTTATCCGATTATTTTTTTCATTCTCCAGCAACCCAAATGGACTGTATTGTGCACATGACCATGATGTCTGATTGGTTATCCCTATATACTTCGTTGAATCTTGAAGTCCTTCACCATCTAAGCCATAATAAAGGCCAAGCTCGTTTAATCGCGCATTTTTCCACTGCAACTCCCCTTGCCAAGAATTCGTTGGCAGATGTAGGCGATCCTCTATAAAAGGATGATGGATAAAAGAATCATTAATAGCGGCTATATTTAAAGAAGTAATGTATTCAATACCTATCGTTTCCCCTAAATTTTTTACTTTACTTCTCCAAACAAACATATTTTCTTGAAGACTCCCATCAATAACAGTTTCAACTTCTAGATAGATTTCTTCTGATTGGAAAAATTGAATAATAGTAATCTTGTTCCCCTCACAATGAATATTTTTAGCCACTAGCTCTCGACCAATCAATGTATTGCCCAATTTATTTCCTTTATGATCCGGCTGATTAACTCCTGTAATCTGCAATTCTACAATAGCGCTTGCTTCCAGCAATTCTTCTGGAATATGCCGGTCTGCAAAAAAAGGCTCTGGTGAAAAGTGGATTAACCTTAACCGTTTCCCTGATAATTCGCTAAAAACGATTGTCGTGTCTGCAATCTTGTATTTATAAATCTGTTCCATGTTTTCAAACTCATCCTTTCACTGCTCCTGACATAAGTCCAGAAATCAAGTATCTTTGTAAAAATACGAAAATAATTGTTACAGGAATCACAGCAAGGACACTCGCAGCCATAAGATTTCCCCAATCTGTTGTAAATTGTCCTCTAAACAATGTAATTCCTGGTGTTAATGTACGGTGTGTTACATCACTAATCAGCACATAACCAAACATGTATTCATTCCACGCAGTAACAAATGTATACAGTCCTGTC
This sequence comes from Enterococcus phoeniculicola ATCC BAA-412, assembly GCF_000407505.1. Lineage (GTDB taxonomy): Bacteria > Bacillota > Bacilli > Lactobacillales > Enterococcaceae > Enterococcus_K > Enterococcus_K phoeniculicola. The sequence continues at coordinate 384,237 of NZ_ASWE01000003.1, read as the reverse complement.
GAAACCAGGCTAGGAATAGATACTGGTAAAATTATTTGCACTAAGGTTCTCAGCCTCGAAGCACCATCTAGTTCAGCTGATTCTTCTAAAGAAAGTGGAATACTATCAAAAAAACCTTTCATCATAAATGTGCTTAACGGAATGACAAATGTAGAGTAGGCTAAAATCAGTGCTAAATAACTGTTTATTAATCCCATCCCCTTAAAGATCATGTAAATTGGAATCAACAGCAGAACTCCTGGAACCATCTGACTAACCGTCAAAGAGATGCCTGCAAATTTGATTGATTTATAGCGACCAAATCGGCTCAATGCATAGCCTGCTAACACAGCGATAACGAGTCCAATAAACGTTGTTACTAGAGAAACAAAAAAGCTATTCTTAAAAAAAATAAGGAAATCTGATTCTTGGAGCACTTCTCTAAAATTAGTTAAACTAAAATTAGATGACCAAAATGAAGGTGTTGTTGAATAGATTTCTGTATCTGGCTTTAATGAAGTCGATAGCATCCATAAAAATGGAAAAAAAGAAAACACAGAGCAAAGGATAAGTACTACATACGTGGCTATCTGACTAACTATTTTTTCTGTCTTACTTTTAACCATTGACTCTCACCTCATCCATTTTCTTTTTAATAAAACGATACGCGGGTACACATACAAATATGCTTAGTAATATAATAATAAGCACGACCGATAATGCTGAAGACTTTCCTATATCATAATTTTTCATTGCATAGCGGTAAATCATAATTGGAAGTGTCTCCGAAGCATAATTAGGACCTCCTTCAGTAGTAATCCATATAAAGTCAAAGTTAACTGAAGTCCAGACAATATGCATAAAAATTAAAGTTGTTACGACATTTTTCAAACCAGGAAGTGTCACATTGAAAAATCTATGAATGATGCTCGCACCATCAATAGAAGCCGCTTCATATAAATCATCAGGTATTGACTGCAATCCGGCTAAAATACTAATGACCCAGTACGGAAACGTTCTCCAGATATTAATCAATGTAACGGTCAATAATGCTGTGGTTTTGTTTCCAAGCCAATAGACAGATTGTTCAATAAATCCTGTCTTAACAAGTAAATAGTTGATGATGCCATAATCTGGATTTAACATCCATGTCCATGTTAGTCCCGCCACAGCAATAGGAACAATCCATGGAACAATAATCATACTTCTAAACGCTGTTCTACCTCGGATTTTTTGATTGAGTGCTATTCCAACAGTCAAACCAAGCAATAATTCTCCAACTACAGAGAGAACAGTCCAAACCACTGTATTTTTTAAATTATTTACAAATAAAGTATCCGAAAAGACTTTCTTAAAATTATCCAATCCAACAAATCCATTTAATGTAGGATTCGTTAAACTTTTAGCATGAAAACTATCCCAAATAACTTGAATAAGTGGGATTCCAATAAGAAATATCATAAAAATAATTGCTGGTGCCATAAATATAGCTGCACTAATTCTATTTGATCTTTCTTTTGTAAGCTTACTGCTATTCATCCTTATTCCCCCTTAGCTTACGAACAAATATCGAGAATTACTGGTCTCGATTCTTAATCTTGCTTTTTCCATCATTTACCTAGTTTTGTAGAAAATTGAGCTTGTTTTTTTGAACTAATCTACTTACTTTTTTTGAGATGGATACTTATATTTTCCAACTCATCCTTAGAGAATACTGGAGGTTTCTCAAAAGATGGGGATGAGGCTGGGACATAACTCCAAAAGTTCTACCCAGGCTTCTTTAAAAGTTTGAAAACAGAAGGTGGCTCATTCTTCATTCATGAAGTATGAGCCCACTGAAGGCCTGCCCTTTGTTTCACGTTAAAGATGGCATATCTTTAGCATTAAAGACTTTACAAATAATCTGCACACTTCTGATCCAACCTCGTACAATCATTACTCCGATAAAATTTCTTGGTTTTTTAATGCCTCATTTATTTTGTCTGATAAGAAAATTGCTGCATCCTCTGGATCTTCATCGTTTTGAAGAACCATTGCAATAGCATCCTGCATGGGCTGCGTAATTTCTGCCATTGAGATAGGTGGTAACGGTTGAGCTTGTGCAATTAATTCTGGATTTCCAAAGCCACTTGCCCATTTATTTTTCGTATCAATCTCCATATCCGTTCTAGGCGAACCTTCTGGTCTACCTGCCTGTTGATTTTCCTTGCTTAACAAATATTCCACTAACTTTTCTGCTTCACGCACTTCTTTTTCATCATTGTTATACACATAGTACGTATTAATTTCTAAAAAAGTTGCAGGCTTTTTGTTATAGGCAGGGAGTCCAACTGCTGCATCTGCCATTTCTTCAGGATTGTTTTCTTCATAGTTTTGCATCCAAGAACCGTTATTTACCATTGCATATTTACCTAATGAAAAATTAGTATCAAGCTCTTCCCATCCGCCAACTGTAGAATTAGGATCGATAGCACCTGAATCCTTTAAATCCTTATAAAATTGAAAAACTTCGGTTGCAGTTTTCAAGTTTTCTTTTGAATCTTGCCAAGTATTTTTATATTCCCCTTCTCCCATATCCTCAGCAATTGTCAATTCACTTTGAAACAGGAAGGAAGCAAGCTCTTGTGGTGCTCTATCACCTGTACCTGCAATCCCAAATGTATATTGACCAGTCTTTTCTTTCACTGTTTTCGACATTGCTAAAAGCTCTTCCCAAGTAGTTGGCGCATTCTCATAACCCGCTTGTTTTAGTAACTCTTCATGATAAACTAATGCTCGCGGAGCAATATAATTAGGGAATGCTTGTAGCTTTCCGTCTGTTGACAAAGCTTCAATCACATTCGGATAAAAATTATCATTTTCTTCATATGCTTCCCAGAAGGTAGATAAATCTGCTAGCGCACCCATATTTCTAAATTCCCCATACCATTCTCCGAGTCCCCAAGTAATGGAAGGTGCGTCATCTGCTGCTACTGAGGTAACAATTTTGTCCTTTAGCTGATCCCAATTGAATAGCTGATAATCTACCTCTAAATTATTTTTTTCAGCATATTCTTTAATCAATGTCTCTTCATGAATCTGATCTTTATTTCCTTTCGTTGCGCCTGACCAGAAAACAATCTTCGTTTGTTCTTCAGCTTTTGATTCTGAACTGTTTCCACACCCTGCTAAAATACCGCCCGAAATAAATAAAACAGATAAAATCGATAGTATTCCTTTTCTTACTCGCATAATATTGCTTCCTCCTTTGTTATCGCTTACAATATTGATTATATACTGGACAATAAATAATCATATAGCTAATTCCGAATATAGATATACAATTTCTGACTTTTTTAATCAATCTTATTTTAAGGAGGGCGGATGTAATGTTCCTAGAAAGCAAAGATAGAAGTGAATTTTTCTTCAATGATTGTCTACTAACCGATTTTCTAACGATTAATTTTGGGCATGAAAGATGCCTGCCGTCACATAGTTTTGGTCCTCAAGTGCGCGAATATTTTGTTTTACATTATATACTCAACGGAAAAGGGACTTTTTCACTAGAAAATAATACGTACTCTCTAAACAAAGGAGATTTTTTCATGATTTCCCCAAATGATTCCGCAGCAATTTACCAAGCAGATAATCAGACTCCATGGGAATATGTTTGGTTTGGATTTGAAGGAAATTTGGTGGATGATGTCTTACATGATTTAGGATATAACGCAGAAAATAGAGTGGGACACCTTTCAAACGCAAACGACATCAACAGACAGATAAATCAGTTACTCACATCAAGCTTTTTTTCAGAGTCCAGTTCTTTGACTATTCAAGGAAGATTAATAGAATTAATCTCTAGATTTAGTCTTGATGGTTCAAATCTCTCATTAAATTCAAATATGAAAATTTCTGAGAGGCACATAGAGCAGTTTGTTCTTTATATACGTCAGAATTATTGGCGAGCGGATCTTACTATTGAGAAAATTGCAGCAGACCTTTCGTTGAATAGTTCTTATCTTTCAAGGGTCATAAAAAAAGCATTTAATCAAAGTACATTAAGCTATTTGATTAATTATCGATTACTAAAAGCAAAGTTTTTATTAGAAAATTCTGATCATACTGTTTCTATGATTTCAAAAGCAGTTGGTTATCAGAATCCACTTTCTTTCTCACGAGCTTATAAGCGAGTATATGGTCATTCTCCTAGAAAATAATTACAATAGTGGACAGCCCTCAAGCTATACCTAGCACTTCATCATCTTTTTCATTCAACAAATGCCAAGGAAATCCTTTTTTAAGTGGGCTTTCCTTGGCATTCTCATTTATAGTCTTGCCTTCTCTTTTCCGTCCAATCGAGTAGCATTCGATAAACTTCGTAGGCATTCGTTTCATTTAAAATTTCGTGTCGGCCATTCTTTAGTAATGACAGAGTGACATTTTTTCCATCCGCTTTTAACTGTTCATATAATCTTTCAACATTTTTCCCAAAATGACCAACGGGATCTTGTGCTCCAGAAATTAAATAAAGAGGAAGCTGTGGATTTATCTTTTTTAACAAGGAGGGAGTACTGGCATTTTTTGTTAAAACAAACAAATCTTGATAGGCTTTTGCTGAAAAAATAAACTGTGTCTTTGCATCAGCTAGATACAAGTCCACCATTTCTTCATCTCTCGTTAGCCAATCCTTTGATGTCCGTGTTGGACGAAATGAGCGATTAAACCCACCAAAAGCTAGAGTATCTAACAAAGAGGAAGGGTAGGTCGCTCCTTTTATTTTAGCAATTAGACCGCTAACCCAAATAGCTGCATTCATCTTACTTCTTGACTCATAGGTCGTTCCCATAATAATCGCTCCTGCTAGCGGAACATCAGGATATTGAATTAAATAATTTCGTAAAACTAAGGAACCCATACTATGACCTAAAATAAAGTAGGGGACATTCGGATATTCTGCGGAAAAATGACGTTGAACATTGGACACATCTTTCACGAGAATTTGATGCCCGTCATTTGATCCAAAGTGCCCATATTCAGTTTCATCCGTTACAGAATCTCCGTGACCAATATGGTCATGACCGACAACTAAATAGCCGTTTGAAGCCATAAATACAGCAAATTCACCATATCGATCAATATGTTCAACCATCCCATGAATCATTTGAAACACAGCCTTAACCGGTTGTTTTGGTTGCCATATTTTTACCTTTAGCTGATTCTTATCATTCGTTGAAGGAATCCGTAATTCACTAATCTCCACAACTATGCCACTCTCACTTTCCAACGATTCTATTCCAGATAATTATAACAAGAGTTGCTCATCATTTTCTACTGTATAAAAAAAAATCTCCAGACACTTAGACGAATCTGTCTGATAATTTGGCGAAAAAACCATCCTGTTCCTAAAGCTTTTTTAGAAACAGAATGGTTCGTTAGCAATCCTTTTATTTAAATGAATCTTTTTTATACTGTTCAATGGCTTTTCTGGATTGGCGAATTCGTGTGATATTCTCCTCATAGCTCTCTGATACATACGCATAAAATAAGACATCTATTGCCATAAATTGAGCTAGTAGAGAACTGGTTGCTGCACTACGCAACTCCGCTTCATTTGAGCGAACTGTATGAATGCTGACATCTGTTAAATGACTAATCGTATTTGAACCAAACTGCGTGATACTAATCGTTTTTAATCCAGAATTTTTTGCAATTTTGAGCATATGAATCACTTCTTTTGTCTCTCCAGAGTTAGAGATACCGATAAATACAGCTTCTTTTACAGCAGAAGTTAAAATGACCAACAACAGATGCGCATCTGACAAGCAAACGACCGTCTTTCCAATTCGATTCCACTTTTGTGCGATATTTTCAGCAACTAAATAAGAAGCCCCCAGACCATAGACATACACAATTGGTGCCTTTCGAATCAACTCATTGGTCTCATCAATTACATTCTCATCTATTAAGTTGACTGTATCCTTCATTGACTGATAGGCATTTCCTAGTAATTTACTCTTGATGTCTTTAATCGGTTCGCCAGGAGAAATGTCTGAATAAGAGGTATAGTTAGGCGTATCCACTTCCGCAGATAGTTTTAGCTTTAACTCTGTAAACCCTGAAATGCCAATGGATCGGCAGAAACGAATGACTGAAGCCGGACTCGTTTGAGAGGCTTTTGCTAGTTCATTAGCGGTCATTTGAATGACCTCTTCAGGTGTCTCTAAAACCATTTGGGCAATTTTCTTTTCTGATTGAGTTAACTCACTAAAAATACTTTCCACTCGGCGATGAATATGCTTCCCTTCCATGATGACCCTCCTACGAATAATAGGTTACTTTTCCTAGAATGACTTCTCTAAATGCCCCTGTCGCACTAGGGACGTTACTTGGTAACCTATGGTATGTTTGATTTCCTAAAATAGCCATAGCAATTGCTTCTTTTGCTTCTGAAGAGTAACCTAAATCCTCTTGTGTCTTCACGGTCATCTCAGGCAATAACTCTTTTAGCATCACAATCAATACCTTATTATAACTGCCCCCGCCGCCAATAATCAACTCTGTTTTGCCCTTAGCAAAAGGAGCGATGGTCTCTGCAATTGACTTTGCGGTAAACATTGTCGCTGTTCGAATCCAATCATTCGCTGAAAGCTGGTACTTCTTTAATAAATTTGCTGTATACTCTTTCCCAAAATCTTCCCGACCTGTTGTTTTCGGTGCTTTTTTCTGAATATAGGGATGTGCCATAAGCGACTCTAAGACTTCTTCATTCACCATTCCTTGTCTGGCAAAATTCCCCTCATCATCATATTCCACTTGATAAAAGTGTCTGCACAGCTCATCAATAATCATATTCCCAGGTCCGGTATCAAATGCTAACGTGTCAGTTTCTCCTCCTGATGGCAAAATCGTTGCATTCCCGATACCACCAATGTTTTGTAGAATTCGAGTGACTTTGGCATCCTGATACAAAACAAGCTCTGAATAGGGAACAATTGGTGCACCTTGCCCTCCAACTGCCATGTCTCGATAACGAAAATCTGAAATGACTGTCGTCTTTGTTCTTTCTGCAATGACACTTGATTCACCTAATTGTAACGTTGAAGGAACAAATCCATCTAATCCGTTAGGCATATGAAAAATAGTCTGACCATGTGAGGCAACAAATAAGAGTGTTGAACTGTCTAGATTATTTTTTTTACAAATTTCAAGTACTGCTTCTCCAAATACCTCTCCAAGTTCGACATTTAAACTGCATAATAGTGCGTTGCTTGATTCTTCAATGGACAGACTTTTCTCTATCTGTTTTTTCATTTTTGGTAAAAAAGGAATTGTTAGAAAATCAATCAGTCTCACTTTTGTTTCTAAATTAACTCCTGAAATTTCAACCAGTGCCGCATCAACTCCATCTAATGATGTACCCGACATTAATCCTACTGCGTAATGCGTCATTTTTTCCCCTCTTCTCTCGTTTAATCGGTCAGAAATAGCTGTCTAGTCTTACCCGTTAATAACTCTCCAAGAACAAACCTTTCTCCCTCTTGTTTAAGTGGTAAAAAGTCTAAAACATGACTCAAAGAATTATGCTTCAGACTTTATACGGCTTAAATTTTATTCAGTTTACTCCTAAATTGACTTCTATAAATTCACTCATCATTTCACTTCACGAAACGCAAATTTTTGCCATGGCTTAATATATGGAAGCAACACTTGATCTTCTTTGACTACTTGTCCAACAACATTAGATTTTCCAGAGTTCTCCATTGGCAACAATGCGAGCTGAAGCTCACCTGCATAATGAGCATATAAAGAAGTTTCTATGATGATATCACCTGTTTTCATATCAGGGGTATGGAATGGTAAAAATTCATGTCCCTTATATTTTACACGGCTTTGGGTTGAACGAATCACAAAATCAGACACGTCTCCACGGTTAAAATGAAATTCTTCTAAAACAATTTTGCGTTCAAGTGTTGGAATCTCTTCATTTAGTTGACAATCTAAGGTCAATTTGTACGGATCAATCTCACTTAATGCCTGTAGTTCTTCTTCTGATGCAAATGAATTAGCGATAATGACATCATCAATTAATTCTGTCGCCCATAGATGCTTAGCTTGTGTAGTGATTGGCCATTCTCGATGCATTTCAAGCGTACAAAGGCCCTCTTCTACAGGCCATGGACCCACTGTTGCAGTTGGTGAATTGATAAATGCAGCTGTATGAATGCCTTTTTCCTTATAAATTTTCGTCGTTTCTATAAAATGTTCATAACTTAGTCCAGTATAACGATGTGGATAAAAGTTGTGACAGCCTAATAGCTTTTCTGCATTTGCCTGATAGCTAAGAATATTCTCTAAATATCTTGTTCCCGCGCTTATGTTCAATTCAATCGCTAATTCCTGTGGATTAAAGGTCATAATTGATTCTTCATTTCCCGTGAACCCCATATCTAAACGAATACCATCTGCACCTATCTCCTTAAAAAAAGATAAGTCATCATAGCTAATATCCAGTGTTCCGAATACTTTTGGGCTAACATCTGCAATAACTTCCATTCCTAATTTTTTTGCATAATGAATCGTCTCTGTAAACTCTCGGACAATTGTTTCTTTTCCTTCATCAACGGATAATAAGCAAGTAAAGACCCGTTTGAAATTATATTTTGCCGCTAATGTGATATATTCCTTAATCTCTGAAACGCTACTGTGATTTGGATATACTGAAATGCCTAATCTTCTCATTTATTTTGCCATCCTTCTTTGAATAAATAATAAGCCCCTTTTGTCGTTGGCTCTGTTTTTTCACACTCCTGTACCTTTACATTGTTATCAGATAAGTAGGTAAAAAACGCTTTTCTAAATAGTTGATTCTTTTCAATCACACTACCATTTATACCTATTGAAATCCTCTTTTGGGGATTTCCCATTTTGTTTATCAGTATAATCGTTTGTTTTGCCAAGTCTTCGGCTGATTTAATAAGAATCCCTCTAGCTAATTCATTTGTTGTGCTTAGCTTTCCAACAACAGCAGCAAGCTTCGAGAATTCTCCTTTATTCAATTGATAGGCTATCTTAACAAGAGAAAGGACATCAGTCACTTGCAGATAGTTCATAATCGATACGCTCAATTCACTGTATGTCTGTCCTGAGTCTTCCTCAAAAAGCACTCGTTGAATGGCTTTTTTTGCAATATCATACGCACTTCCCTCATCTCCTAAAAGATGCCCCCATCCTCCTACACGAAGCCATTGACTCGTTTGATAGCCTAGCACAAGAGAGCCAGTCCCCGAAATGGCAAGGATGCCCTCTTTTCCTTTCAGTATAGATAAATGGGCAAGTTTTCCGTCATTTATTAGCATGATAGGTACTTTAAGAAAGGAAAATTCGGACTCTAATCGTTCCTTTTGTCCACTGCTGTCCACTCCGGCTAACCCGATAACCACTAGTTTGCAGTCTTTTCCACATGCTGAAAAAATCGTTTGAAGTGCTTTTTTTATATTTCTTACAGCTATATCATAATCTACAAGCGGATTCCCAAACCCTGTGATACATTGTTCTAAGGGCTCACCTTCTAAACTGAATGCTGTTGCTTCCGTCTTCGTTCCCCCACTATCTACACCAATAATATAGTTCATTAGTTTGATTCCTTCTTTTTCTCTGCTGGAACAATCCCACGATATTGACCACGTTCAAGCATCAATCGAGTCGTTTCAAAGAAAATAATGGCTAACACGCCACTTACTACATAAAGGATTTGTTTAAAAAACATGGGTAAATTAGGAAATAGAATGCTTGGAATAAGTATGATTAAAAAAACAAGTGCTCCAGTAAGCCAACGGTTAGGCAGCCAATTCTTTTTCTCCAAATAATGAGTCAATAACATTCCTGCCACGACAAATCCAATAATTCCAATAATAAGTAATAATTTCAACATATCACTACTTCCTTTCATAACCATATTTTTTACTGTTGGAATCCAGGCTCTAACTATAATAATTACTTCCAGATTTCCTAAATGCTTAATAGAGGTAGAAAAGGGACCTCCTCCTCTTCTATACTTGAGATTTGCTTGAGTTAACAGCTTCTAAAGTAGGAAGTATCTCTTCCATTTTCAGCGCTGAATACTTCTGTCAAAATCTCTTTTCGTTCATTTCTCAACTAAGACCTATTACCAGCATCGTCCTCAAGTATTGGTCTTGAGAACTTGCTGGTTTTAGGAGGATTATAAAATGCTTAAATAAGGAGGGTATGTTCCTCACTTATGCATTAACAACTTGTTTTTCATTAGAAGCAGCTAGCTCTTCTTCTACCATCTTATTGTCATAAATGCGAACAAATGGGAAGTAGATAGCCATAGCAACAAGGACATTAATCACAACAAGTACAATCATTCTCCAGTCATTTCCTGAAGATAGATAGGCACCAATTGGCGCTGGAAGTGTCCACGCCTGATTACTGATAAATCCGTTTACTAGACCAAATTTCACTGCAAAATAACTAATGGTACTTGTTACTAAAGGTGCCGTGATAAATGGAATGGCTAAGATTGGATTCATGATAATCGGCACACCAAAAATTAACATTTCATTGATGTTAAAAATTCCCGGAATAAGTGAGAAACGTCCCACTTGTTTTAGGAATGTAGAACGACAAAATAGAAGTAAAATACAGATTGAGATAGATACCCCTGCACCACCAATTGTTACTGTCCATTGATAAAACTGTTCTGGCGCAATATAAGGTAATTGAGTAATTGGTGTACCATCTGCAAATGCTGCCGCATTTCCATCCAGCATAACCAGCCACATTGGTCGAACAAGAGAACCAATAATACTCATTCCATGAACACCAGCAGCCCATAATAAGTGGATAAAGAACATTGGTAAAAGAACACCGATAAGATTATTCCCCATAATATCCACTAAAGGAGCAAATAAATCTAAAAGCATTTTATTAATATCTAGTCCAAGAATTACACGAACCACCCAAACAACGGTTAAAATAAATGCACCAGGAATTAGGGCTTCAAAGCTTCGGGCAACTGCTGGCGGCACTTGTTCCGGCATCTTAATTGTAATATTGTGTGTAGTGAATAATCGATACATTTCACTGGCAAAGAGCATTGCTAAAATAGCTGAGAACATTCCTGATCCACCTAAGTAGTTCATTGGCAATACCCAACCAAGACCTTGACCCTCTGGCAACAATTCATCGACATTTACTGGAATTGTCAGCATTAAAAAAGTAGCTAACGAAAGAATACCTCCTGTAATTCCATCTAACTTGTAGGATTTCGTTAAATTATAGCCCATGCTAAACGCACCATAAATCCCTAAAAGTCCCATCGTAATTCTAAACGGAATGGCTAAGTCTGCTGTATAAGGTTTAATCCAGTCAACATATCCCGGAATAGGCAAGTTGGCAATTGTTAAAAATAGTGTCCCAATCATGATCAAAGACAATGTTGAAATAACCCCGTTACGAATTGCTTTCATATGGCGTTGTTCGGCAAATTTAGCCATCGGAGGCATTAACTTTAGTTCAATCCAACTTAAAACTTTACTCATTTCTTTACATCTCCTAATTGATGATTATTTTTGTATCCATAAATGCTTCTTGTAGTTATATACTTATTAGTGCAAATATTTTTTTACTGGTGATACGATTTTTATTGATTCATACTCTCTAGCAATGACCAAGACTTAGTGGTCTTCAACAGATTTTTGAACAAATCCTTGGTTTTCTTCAAGAAGACGCGCTGCTTCTTCATTCGACGTTCCCGTTAATATTCGAACGATTGCTAATTTCACGTGTTGCTGGGAATCTTCAAAATAAAAAGATGCCTTTTCAAATGAAACGCCTGTAGCTTCCATAATGATTCGCTTTGCGCGTTCAACTAATTTCATATTGGTCGGTTGAACATCTACCATTAAATTTTGAAAAACTTTTCCTAATTGGACCATACTTGCTGTTGATATCATATTTAATACTAATTTCTGGGCAGTTCCTGCTTTTAACCGTGTGGAGCCTGTCAACACCTCCGGACCTGCTTCTACTTCAATTGCAAACTCAGCATACTTACTGATCTCTGCCTGTTTGTTACAGGAAAGTGCTCCTGTTTTAGCCCCTAACTTACGGGCAAAGGTTAATCCGCCGATGACATAAGGTGTTCGCCCGCTTGCAGCGATTCCTAATACAAAGTCCTTTTCTGTTAACCCTCGTTCCTTTAAGTCCTCTTCCGCTAAGGTAAGTGAATCCTCCGCTCCTTCAACCGCAACAGTCATTGCCTTTTGACCGCCAGCAATCAATCCTTGAACCATCTCTGGATTAATATTAAATGTAGGGACGCACTCCGCTGCATCAAGCACGCCTAAACGACCACTTGTACCCGCGCCAATATAAAATAATCTCCCTCCTTTTTTCAGGCAATTTGTAACATTAACAATCACTTCCTCAATTGCATCTATTTCTTGTTTGATTGCTTGTATTACTTTGCCGTCTTCTTCATTCATTTTTATTGCAATTTCTCTCACGGATAGCTTGTCTAAATTCATTGTTGATTCATTACGCTTCTCCGTTGCTAGCTTCTCTAACATGCACTCACATCCTAAATGGAATCTCTTACAAAAAAGAGTATACATCTTATGAAATTATATTTCAACTATTAACTCTATTTAAAGAAATATTATTTCAAAAATTTTTAAAAATAAAAGAAACTTATCTGAAATCAACGACTTCTTGCACTCTTTCAACAAGAAATAGAACCGCTCAAAAAACCCTGAAACAAAAGCTTCATCAGCTCAGTGTTTCAGGGTCTTTTATTTATCAGAAATTGGTTCCATCATTTTTCAATGATTGATAATTTGTTAAATAAATCTCATTTTTTTCTAGCAATTTAGCTATTGAAGGATGAGAAAGAGCGGCTGTTTCAAACGCACGAACCTTATCCATTGAGGTATGCTCATAGAGATACTTATCTACGTAAGCAGGATGACACATGATTTCTGTATAGTCCCAGCCGTTCATTTTTATCTCTTTTATTATCCGTTGAATATACATTAAGATTTGTTCATCCCATTGAGCATTTGCTTGATTCATGATTTCCATAATCGTAAAGTCAAAATCTAAAATTAATTGATCAACCTTTTTTATATCTTCCGGTAAATCCAATCCATATCCCCATCTAATGGGTAGTCCATAATCCTTTGCTAGCTTACAAACTAGCCTCGTTGCGTCTTCTTCTTTATGGAAATGATGATGACTGTCCAGATGAGTCGGGACAATTCCCACGCTTAACACGCGTTCAATTTGTAAGCGCAGCTCCTTCTCCATCTCTTTTTCATCAACGATTAACTGTGACGTATTCGTTGGAGATAACGCTGGAAAATTACCAGAGAAATCAATTATTTTTTTGTAGCCTTTTCCTAGTGGTTGACCAAACGTGACATTTAAATGAATTCCTACACCTAGCTTAGGATGACGTTTAGCTATTTCAACTGCCTGCATAAAGCCCGGCGTATTCGCCATTATAGTTGTAGAGGTCACAATTCCCTGCTGGAAACTATCTAAAATGCCATAATTAGTTCCTCGACTATAGCCGAAATCATCTGCATTAACTATTAAATAATGTTTCATTTTAATTGACTTGCCGCATCTTTATCAATAATTAAGGTTAAATTAGGATGCAGCATTAAGAGTGTTGCAGGTACATTCTCATCTACTGGACCATTTAGTAAACGTTCAATAATCGCTGCTTTTTTCGTTCCTGTTGCAATCATAATTAAATGCTTGGCCGCCATCACGCTTCGAGGCCCCATTGTAATATAGTAGTCAGGTACATCCTCTTCCACATTGTTAAACTCTGGTAAAATACGCGCTTTTAATCGGTCGTCATTTTCAACTCGTGAAGTGAGATCACCAAACTTTGTAGTCTGGGGTAGATTCCCACAATAATGGCCATCTGCTCCAACACCAAGGAATAAGACGTCTAAGCCGCCATCCTCTTTTAATCGTTTATCTTGATCTAAATAATTGTGCTGGTCTAATGGATGAATAAATTCATCTGAAATTTCTGCCGGCGTAAAATACAATTTCCGTAATTCAGAAAGGGTTACACCCTCTCTGTCTTCCTTTTTATAAGGAATCTCATCAAAATTGTAATAATGAACATTTGAAAAATAGGGTTTCCCTTTTACTTGAGGTGCAAGAATCTCATAGGTTCCTTTCGGTGATGTTCCTCCTGTAATAGCAAGATTCACTCTTTCTTCTTTGTACATATATCCTAGCAAGTGTTGTGCCGCAATCGCACTCATTTCTTTTTCATCGTTTGCAATAATTAATTTCATCTTTCTTCCTCCTCAAATTTTATGCTAAAACCGTCAAGAGATTTTCTTGACCGCTGACAAGCCCATCTTCTTTATTTGGTAAAACATCTAAATACTCTTGCGTGTTGGTGATAACCATAATCACTATATCGTCATACCCCGCTTGTTTGATTTTCTCTTGATCAAACTGCAGTAGTTCCTCTCCAATCTTTACGCTGTCGCCTTGTTTTACTTTTGGATGGAAAAACTGACCTTTAAGGTTAACTGTATCCATTCCTACGTGAAGAAGCACCTCAACTCCTGTATCCCCAATAATAGAGATTGCATGATTAGTTGGAAAAATGGCAGTGACTTCTCCATTAACAGGTGCGCGCAATATCCCATCACTTGAGGCAATTGCAATTCCTTTTCCCATAATCTCGTTAGCAAAGGTTTTATCCTTTAATACAGACAAAGGTAAGACCGTTCCATTTGCAGGATTTTTAATTTCGACAGTCTGCTTGTTTTCCACTGCAGCAGCTGGTGCTTTCTCTGTTTGTCGTTTCTTATCTTCATTCAAAATAGATGATTTCCCTATATAAATAATAGCCAATGTAATGAGAACAGCGACTGGAATGCCAATAACAATTCCAATAAATCCATTACCAAACGTAGCTGGGATTGTTAGCAAGCTCGACATAACCATCGCGTATTCTGCTGAACCAAAGTACGAGGTAATCGAAGCCGCAATACCTCCTCCTATCATTGTTGCAATCATAACAATTTTATATTTTACAATGACCCCATAAAGTGCAGGCTCAGTCACCCCTAAAAATCCTGAAATTGCAGAACTAAACGAAATATTTTTCATTTTTTTATTTTTTACAACTAGGAAAACACCTAAGGCAGCACTTGCTTGTGCAATAACTGACATATAGTTCATTGCTCCAATTGTGGTATACCCATAGGTAGATATTTGCTGTTGTACAATCGCCCTCATTGCATGATGTGTCCCTGTCAACACGAGAAATGGACGAGTTGCTCCAATAACAAATCCTGAAAGAATTGGTGAAAAATCAAGTAAAACCTGCATTCCTTTTGCCACGTAATCACCAGCATAAAACCCAAGCGGTGCTAATAATGCGAGTTCTACTGGAATCATAATTGCTAATGTAAGCATCGGCGTAAATATAGTACTCAGTAAGTCTGGTATCCGGTCTTTGAAAAAGCGATAAACAAAACTCATAGCAAAAACGGATAAAATGATTGGAATGACTGAAGAACTATAGTCAATGTATGGAATTTGAATGGCTCCTAAAATACGAATAGGTGCACTAGACTCACCTGCTCCTTGAATAATCGATGGATACATGAGAGAGCCAGCCAAAGCAAGTGCCATGTATTCATTTGTTTTAAAACGTTTGGCAGCACTCACCGCCAGTAAGAACGGATAAAAATAGAACATTCCATCTGAAATGATATTGATTACTTCAAAAATTTGACTATCCATTTCCACCCAGCCAAATTGCCAAAACATGAATAAAAATCCTTTAATCATCCCGCCACCAATGATTGGTGGTAAACTAGGAATCAAGATGGCTGAAAGTGTTTCTAATATAGAACTAAACTTCCATTTTTTCTTTTCTTCAGGCATCTCTTCATTTGAAAATGCTCCACCCGTCTGAGAAACCGCTTCTTTATATAGTTTGTCCACTTTTGGACCCACAATTACTTGGAATTGACCCCCACTCGTTTGAACCCCTAAAACATCAGGTAATTTTTCAATAGATTTTATATCGATTTCTTTCTCTTCTTTTACAGTAAATCGTAGTCGAGTCACACAATGCGTCAGTGTTTTAATGTTTTTTTTCCCACCTACACCTGTGATAATTTGATTCACCTCTTCTTGAATATCCATGGACGATCCTCCTTTAACTAGCTTTCCTTCACCAATCGATTAATGTGAAGAGACAAATAAACCAGTTCATTTTCATTTGTTTGAGTATGATAATTTTTTTCTAAATAATTAGCGATTTTTATTGCACAATTATATTCTTTTGCATATTTTGTTTGAACTACTTGAATGAGCTCATTGTCCAAAGAATTCACTGACTGCTCTTTTTTTAATTGACGAATGATATAGTATCTCAAGTGAGAAACGAATCGGGCAAATGAAGTGGTGTTCTGATTAATTTCTATTTGGAAGTGATATTTGATGATGTTTACACTTTGCTGAATGACTTCAATCACATCCTCAGACCCTACGCCACCTGTATAATTCATCTGTGCATTTACAAAATGCATGGCTAAAAACGGGACCTCTTCTTCTGTCAGTTGAATGGACAACTCTTGATTAATGAGTCTTAACGTTTCTTTGGCAACCTCAAGTTCTTTAGGATAATATTGCTTAATTTCCCATGACAAAGGATGGCTTAACAGTATTCCCTCTTCCAGTCGTTTTATCGAAAATACAATATGATCTGATAACGTAACCATTAAATTTTGAGAAAGTTCTTTATCTAATTGATTTTTAGCAAGTTCCAAAACTTTCTGAGCCGTTGTTAAGACATCTAATGGTATTTCTTTTAGAATATCTTCCCAGTAGCTCACTTCACTTTCCATTTGAGGAACAAACGTCTGCTCGATTTTTTTCTCATCAATTGACTCATTGGGATAAACTTTAAACCCTACACCATTTCCCATGACAATAATTTTCTTTCCATTTTCTTCTGCTAATACAACGTTGTTATTAATTCTTCTTAGCACGTGCACGTTATCAGTCACCTTCCTCTCGAGTAGTTATATAAACACACATCCATTTGAAAACAAAAAAAGACCCAAATGAGCCACAACAATTGTGGTCATTTAGGTCATGCCGGCATTTTCCGTAACAAATCCATTTTATGTAAGTGTTTACAAATATAGGATAACACATTTTTTAAAATCGTCAAGTTTTTTTCAAATAAAAAAAAGAAAGAAGGTGGGACATAACTAATTAAGTTATTCCACACCTTTGTAAAATCTTAATAAAGGGTGGGAACAGAAGGAACTCATCTCCACTGCGTTTCGCTCTCAACAACTTCTACGCATGAAACATGCTAGAGTTGAAGGTCTCCACTGCGTTTCGCTCTCAACAACTTCTACGCATGAAACATGCTAGAGTTGAAGGTCTCCACTGCGTTTCGCTCTCAACAACTTCTACGCATGAAACATGCTAGAGTTGAAGGTCTCCACTGCGTTTCGCTCTCAACAACTTCTACGCATGAAACATGCTAGAGTTGAAGGTCTCCACTGCGTTTCGCTCTCAACAACTTCTACGCATGAAACATGCTAGAGTTGAAGGTCTCCACTGCGTTTGTCTCTCAACAACTTCTACGCATGAGACATGCTAGAGTTGAAGGCTTCGAAAATAAGCTGAACACTTCTGTCCCGACCTCCTCCTATCTTTATCGGTTTTATCCCTTTCTCAGTTAAAAATCGTCCATATGCATAAGACATCTGCACCCTCACTTATAAAGTAAAAGACAAACTATCTTTCGCAAGTTCCTCTAAATATCTTGTTAAAATGCTCTTTCTAACAAGGAGGAATTTTTCATCATCTCGACTAGAAAAAAACTATGCTTTTCTCAAAATTTTCTCCATCTTTTTCCCTTTTGCCAGCTCATCAATAAGCTTATCTAAATACCGTATCTTCTGCATAAGTGGATCGTCAATTTCTTCTACCCGTACCCCACAGACTACTCCTTTAATTAGCGGTGCTGCCTCATTCATCTTTGGTGCTTCTGCAAAAAAAGTCGTAAAATCAACAGCACGGTCAATCTGTTGTTTCAAGCTTTCCTCATCATAACCAGTTAACCAGTAAATGATGGTGTCCACTTCTTCTTTTGTTCGCAGTTTTCGCTCTGCTTTTTTGATATATAAAGGATAAACACTCGCAAAACTCATATGAAAGATTTTATGATCTGCCATTTTCGCTCCTCCTCGATTCATTTTTATTCATTGTCGCATGTCTTCTTGAAAAAATATATTTTTTTGCATAGCACATTGCCTCCATAGCAGATAACTTATATTTCTTCTAAAACTGCTTCTTTCTTATTTCGGTAGTTCAATCACAAATACCGTCCCAATATCTAGCTTGCTGTTTACACGAATATGCCCTTTATGAAGCTCAATAATTTTTTGAGATAGCGATAATCCCAAGCCGTTTCCTTCTGTTTTTCGGCTTCTATCTGCTTGATAGAACTTATCAAAAGACTTTTCAGCCTCCGCATCAGTCATCCCTACTCCAGAGTCAACAATTTCTACTAAAAATACAGAAGATTTTTCTTCCAGCTTCACTGAAATATGTCCATTTTCCTTATTGTATTTAATGGCGTTATCCAATATATTTAACCATACCTGATAGAGAAATTCTTCACTTCCATTATAAACAGCATTCGGCAACTCTATGTCTAAACTCAAGTTTCGTCTTTCCCATTTAGGCTGTAAAAACAAAATGACCTCTCGAATTTGTTCGTCTAATCGAAAGTCTGCTTTCTCAATCTCACTATTTTGCGTTTCTAGTTTCGTCAATTTCAAAATATTATCTGACAATGTAGCTAATTGCTGTGTTCCTTCCAAAATCCGCTGATAAAATTCGGCACGTTCTTCTGGTGTCAACTCAGAATCCTGTAAAAGCTGAACATACCCTTGAATAATTGTGATAGGTGTCTTAAATTCATGGGAAACACTGGAAACAAAGTCATTTCTTAATGTCTCTGTACTCCCCAATTCTTTGACCATAATATTAAAATCTGTGTATAGATCACTCACTTCATCTATCGTGTAGACCTGATTCATTTGAATGGAGAAGTCTCCCTGAGTCACCTGATTCATACTTTTTCTAAGCTCTGCAATAGGTTTCAGAATTCTTTTTCCAACAATCGCTGAGACACCTGAGCTGATGATGATACTAAATGCTGAAATAAAGATAAATATTGGAAAAAATCTTTCCTGACCTGATAATAAATTAAACCGTGCAATCAAATAAATAATGAATGTGAAGACGATAAACGTCGTTAAAATAAGCAAAAAAATGATACTCGCTAAATAAATCCAAAGCTTGGAACGTAATTTATTTCTCATACGTAATCACCGCTTTGTAGCCTAACCCTCGAACCGTTACAATCTGAAAGTCCGTATTTTTCTCAAATCGAGTCCGTAAACGTTTAATGTGTACATCAATCGTCCGCTCCTCTGTATCCGTCTCTAATCCCCAAATTGTGTCCATTAACTGCTGTCTGGTAAATATTTTATTGGGATACGACAATAATTTATATAGTAACTGAAACTCTTTTTGCGGGACTACTGTTATCTGTTCATTTTGTGTCACCGTCAGCTCTTCTTGATTTAAGGAAGTGGTGTTTACCACAAGCTCTTGGGCATAGAAACTTTTCGCCCTTCTTAACAGTGCTTCTACTCTTAACACCATTTCTTTCACATCAATTGGCTTCACCATATAGTCATCAATACCTAATTTGAATCCGCGCTTCTTATCTTCAAAGGTATTTTTAGCTGTAATCATCAGAATCGGTGTTTTATTCCCCGTCTCTCTTAACAATTTGGAAAATTCAAATCCATCCATCTCTGGCATCATGACATCCGTAATAATCAAGTCAACATATTGTTTATCTAAAATATCAAACGCTTCTTCACCATTCAAAGCCTCAATTGTTTTAAAATGTGCTTTGTTAAGAACCGAAGCATAGAGTCTTAATAAATGTTTATCGTCTTCAATAATGAGAATTGTATTCATACATTCACCCTCCCGCCTATAGTTTACCATTACATTATGAATCAAACATGAACGAGTTCACATTCAGTTAATAATTCCCTGCTACACTTCAAATTATTATGAAAGATTCACGATTTTTTACAAAAAAATTCATGAAACTTTACATTAATTCATAGATTCTTTCTAAGATAGAAATGAAAGCGGGGGATTTTAATGTTAGAACTAAAAGATATTAAAAAACATTATAAAGTAGGAGAAACAACCACAAAAGCCTTAGATGGTGTTTCTGTTGCCTTTAGAAAACAGGAATTTGTTGCCATTCTTGGACCAAGTGGTTCTGGGAAGACCACTCTGTTGAATGTCATTGGCGGCTTGGATAACTACGATTCTGGCGATATGATTATTAACGGCAAAGGAACCAAAACCTTTAAAGATTCCGATTGGGATGCTTATAGAAATAACTCCGTTGGTTTCGTTTTTCAAAGTTACAACCTAATCAGCCACTTAGGAATCATTGATAATGTTGAACTAGGCATGACGTTAAGTGGTGTCTCTAAAGAAGAAAAACACAAAAAAGCAACTCAAGCACTGGAGCGTGTTGGTCTAAAAGAGCATATGCATAAAAAGCCAAACCAGCTTTCTGGCGGTCAGATGCAAAGGGTAGCTATTGCTCGTGCGTTGGCAAATGACCCTGATATTCTTCTTTGTGATGAACCAACTGGTGCTTTGGATACAGAGACTAGTGTACAAATCATGAAGCTGATTCAAGAGCTTTCCAAAGAAAAACTGGTCGTAATGGTCACCCATAATCCAGAACTAGCCCATCAGTACGCCAATCGAATTATTGAATTTGCAGATGGAAAAATTCAGAATGATTCCAAACCACATATCGAACGACCTAAACCAGATCAATTTAACCTAAAGCATACACGCATGAAGTTTACAACTGCCTTAAAGCTTTCATTCAATAATATCCGAACAAAAAAAGGGAGAACCATCCTAACCTCTTTTGCATCAAGCATAGGAATTATCGGGATTGCTATTGTTCTCGCATTGTCTAATGGATTTCAGGCTCAGATAGATAAAACACAATCAGAAACCATGTCGAAGTTTCCTATCACTATCTCCCAAGTAGCTGCTGAACAAGATATGAATCAAAAAGACGCGTTAGGTGCATCTAAAGGCTCTTATCCTAAAGAAAAAACAGTCACTGCAAAATTAAGTGCGCAGGATAAAGCACAGCACACAAATAAAATTGACCAGAAATATGTCGACTATGTAGAAAATATTGATCCAAAGCTAAGTAATAATATTGGGTTTACCCGTATGGTAGGAATGAATTTGTTACGAGAAGTTGATGGAGAAGTTCAACCAGTCAAATTTTCAAATGATTCACCAGATAGTGCGTCAAGTGCTATGACCTCTGCCATGACTTCCATGACAGGAATCGGTGTTTCTTCTTTTCCAACACAGCTTGAAGAAAATAGCGGAAATTTCTTAAAAGACAACTACTCTCTTTTAGCAGGAAACTATCCCGCTTCTCCAAATGATATTGTCTTGATTGTCGATGGAAATAATAATACAAATATTAATGCATTAAAAAATCTAGGCTTCGATTTAAAAGAAGATGAAAAAATTGATTTTGATAAAATTGTTGGCACGTCGATGAAGCTAATCCCAAATGACAGCTATTACACAGAACTTCCTACAGGAAACTTCATTCCTAATACAGATTATGCATCCATTTATAAGAATGCAGGAAATGAAGAAATTAAGATTTCTGGAATTTTACGTGTAAAATCTTCTTCTACAATGAATCTTTTAGCACCAGGAATTGCTTATAGTGACAAGTTAACAACAAAAATTGTCGATCAAAATAAAGAATCAAAAATTGTGACTGCCCAACAAGGTAGCGACGTAAATGTCATGACCAATGAAAAAATAGATGCTTCATCTAAGAAAGCATTTTTAGCTTCTCTTGGTGGAGAAAGTCTTCCTTACAGCATTATGATTTACCCAAATAATTTTAAAGATAAAGAAGAAATCTTAACGTACCTTGATGATTGGAATAAAGGCAAAGAAAAAGAAGAGACTATCATTTATCAGGATTTAGCTGGGACAATGACAGAACTTACTGGCGGATTAATGGATGCTATTACCTATGTACTCGTTGCTTTTGCTGCTATTTCCTTAGTTACAAGTATGATTATGATTAGTATTATTACGTATACATCTGTCATTGAACGAACCAAAGAAATTGGTGTTTTAAAAGCCTTAGGGGCTCGAAAAAAAGACATCACTCGTGTGTTTGATGCAGAAACATGTATTTTAGGGATTGCTTCTGGAACGCTGGGAGTAGTCATTGCCTGGCTCTCCACCTTCCCAATTAACTATGTGCTATATAACGTGACAGAGTTAAAAAATGTTGCGCAGTTGAATCCTCTACATGCGATTACGTTAATCATCATTAGTACTATTTTAACTATGTTAGGTGGACATATTCCAGCAAGAATGGCTGCGAAAAAAGATGCCGCTATTGCATTACGTGCAGAATAAGTTTTTATAGAAAAACAGGAAAAAGAATCGGCGCAGTTGAAGAAGGTCTTTTTTACAGACCTCCTCAACAAACGCCGATTTTTTTTATTTCACATTTAATATCCACATAAAGCCAATAAATACAAAGAAGAGAATATACATAATTGGGGAGACTTCTTTCCCACGTTTTGCAGCAATCATAGTGATTGGATAGAAAATAAAGCCTAACGCAATCCCGTCAGAAATACTATATGTCAACGGCATCCCCAATAAAATCAAGAAGGATGGAATCGCAATTTCCATTTCACCCCATTTGACGTGGCTGAGTGATTGTGCCATTAAAACACCCACGACAATCAGTGCCGGTGCAGTTACTTGAGACGTCACAACTGATAGTAAAGGAGAAAAGAATAACCCGCAAATAAAGAAGAACCCTGTAGTTACAGCTGTTAGTCCTGAACGACCACCCACCGCAATTCCGGCAGAAGATTCTACATAAGCACCTACAGGAGACGTTCCTAATAAAGATCCTGCTAACATCGCTGTTGAATCAGCAGCTAATGCTTTCCCAACCCGTGGCATCTTGTTATCCTTCATAAAACCTGCTTGGTTCGCTAGCCCAACTAACGTGCCTGCTGTATCAAAAAATGTAACTAACAAGAACGTCAAGACAACGACCCAAAGCTGCAGCGAGTTAATATCCCCGACATGCTTTAAAGCAACCAAAAACGTTGGCTTCAGACTAGGAGCAGCTGAAATAATTTTTTCGGGTGCTTGAATCAAACCTGTTGCAAGTCCTAATAATGTTGTAGCAGCCATTCCGATAAAAATACCACCCGGTGTTCGGCGAATCAAAAGAACTGCTGTAACCGTTAGTCCAAAAATAGTTAACCAAGTAGAGCCAACATTTAATGGGCCTAAGGCAATTAATGTAGAATCATTTGCGACGATGATTCCTCCTTCACTCAATCCTAAAAAGGCAATAAACAACCCGATACCACCTGAAATCGCATATTTCAAGTCTGCAGGAATCGCATCAATAATTAATTCACGTAGCTTAAATACGGTAATTAAAATAAAAATAAGTGAAGCAACGAAAACACCTGCCAAAGCAGTTTCCCAAGGAATGCCCATACCAATACAAACAGAATAAGCAAAAAATGCGTTAATTCCTAATGCAGGAGCAGTTGCGATTGGATATTTAGCAAAAATCCCCATTAATATACAACCCAATGCACTTGCAAGTGCTGTAGCAGTAAACACTGCTCCCTCATCCATGCCAGATGCCCCTAGCACTGTTGGATTTACAAATAAAATATAAGCCATTGAAATAAAGGTAGTGAAGCCAGCTAAAATTTCACGTTTTACCGTCGTATTTAGCTCTTTTAGTTCAAAATATGAACGAACTTTTTCCATTTTCTAAATATCCTCCCTAGTGTTAAACAATCAAAAAATTGTTCGTAAAAAGTGCATTATATAACTAAAACAACGTGTATAATCATATAATAAACAAGACAATAAGTAAATAAAGAAATAAAAAAGAAGAGTAAAGACGAACATTCCCTTTTCAACATACTGCAATCTATTGAACAGCTTTTTTCCTATCCATACAAAATTTCCATAGACAAGCTACTAGAATGAATTATGTACAAATAAAAAGGAGATTGCGACAACCACTGCCGAATCTCCTTTATCATTCTCTTAGTCTATCATTTTCCTGTATTCTCTATCTGTGCTTATTTTTCAGTGCCCTCTTCCTTCTAAAAAAGACTCTCTCGTCCTTCACGTCCATCCGTAGACGAGACCACTATTTTTACAAAACCATTCGCTGAGCTTTTTCAACGATGCTTAACAGAAGAATCAACCTAATTATCCCCTTTTTTCTGCAGTAAAAAGAAAGTTTGTCTCTTTATCTCCTCAAATAATTTTTAGAATCTCCTCATAAACCTCGTCTGCCGTTTTGCAGCCTTCATCCAATCTTTTTTGTCCTTCTTTTCGATATTGTTCTACAAATTCTTCATCCTTAACACCAGAAAGGTTAATCAGCACATTTAGCCAAGCGCCTTGTATCCCTGATTTTAAATTCAATACAGCAACACCCAAGTCACTCGCAGCATTTATATTAGACTTACCTACCGCCTTTTTTGTTTCATTCACAGCTTCAACCATTATACCCATCATTTCAAATGGAACAAGTGTTGCCGTTTTTAATGCAGCTTGCATCGCTTCACGTCGTTTTTCTTTTTCTTCCTCTGTCTGTTTAGGCATAGAAAAGACAGCAGATACCCCTTCAAACGCCTCTGTATCTCTATCAATAATCGCTACAAGCTGCTTGTTGAGTTTCGTCATTTTTTTCAAAATTTCTCTGGATTGGCTATCATATTCTTCATATTTTTTCTTGCCAACTGTTAAATTCATTACCATCATTGTTAATGCTGTCCCCATCGAACCCGCTAATGCAGATGCCGATCCTCCGCCAGGCGCTGGGGCATCCGAGCCCAGTACAGAAATAAATTCTGCCACGTTCATGTCTACTAACTTCATGTTGTTTCCTCCATTACTCTCCTTAATTTAAAAGATGATTTTCCAATACTTGTTTTCCATAATCAAACGCTTCAATTTGAAGATAATATTCTGCAGAGTCAATCAACGCTTTAGCTGGTGTCAATCCAATCACTTCACTACCAATAATATTGACGCCATATCGTTTCGCTTCAAAACGGATTGTCTCAACTACGCGATACAATGGCGTGCCTTCATAATTCACCATGTTCATTGAAACCTGTGCAATGTTTCTGTCCTCCAGCATAACCCCAATCCCTTTGCAATACTTGAATCCGCCACTTGACCCACGGACAATTTTAGCAATTTTGTTTGCAATATCAATATTGTCTGTATCCAAATTCACATTAAATGCTACCAGCGGCATACGAGCACCAACAGCAGTCACCCCTGCAGTAGGATGAATTTTAGCTTCTCCATAATCGGGCGCCCACTCAGGTTGTTTTAGTTTTTCAGTCATTCCTTCAAATTGCCCTTTTCGAATTCGTGCTAAGTTTACTCTATCTGGTTTTTGAGCAGAATCCTCATATAAAAAGATTGGAATTGAAAGCTCGTGATTTATTCTTTCTGCTACGTTCTTTGAAACCTCTACACATTCAGCAACTGTAACATCTTTAATTGGAACAAATGGAACGACATCTGTTGCGCCCATTCGAGGATGTTCTCCATGATGCTTCGTCATATCTATTTTTTCAGAAGCAAATTTAACAAGCTGAAATGCGGCTTCTTGAATCCCCTCTACATCCCCAACAAGAGTAAATACGCTTCGGTTATGACTCGCATCTGAAGAGTAATCTAACAATGTGACCCCAGGAACCCCTTTTGCAACAGTTACAAGTCCTTCGATAATTGCTTGATCTTGTCCTTCACTAAAATTTGGAATACATTCGATAATTTTTGCCATAGTTATCCGTCCTTTCTATTTTTAAGCAAATTTTGTTATAAAGAAAATGATTGTTGGTATGGCGACTACATCCACAAACACAGCACCACAAAGCGGGGCAATGAGAAATGCCTTGGTCGAGCGAACATTATATTTTTCACAAATTGCGCTCATACACACAACGGCAGTTGCAGCAATCCCCATTCCCCAACCAGTAAATCCGCCAGTCATAACTGCTCCGTCATAATTTTTCCCAAGTAGTGGAAAAACAACAAATACAGAAAAAAGTAACAAAACGATAAACTGAATAATTAGAATAATGAATAATGGTCCTGCTAAATCAACAAGTTCCCAAACTTTTAATGTCATAATTGCCATCGTTAAAAAGAAACCTAATCCCACATCCAAAATTAAGTCTGTTACCTTAAAATCCAGCTTGAATAACTCATGCTTATCATTAATATTTCTAAATCCTATAGCCAAAAACATAGCCCCAACATAGTTAGGTAACGCAAAATTCTTAATACCTAATGCTGCTACCCAGTTTGAAATTAAAATTCCACCGAACATAAATACAAAAACAATCGTCAAATGAGCTAAAAATGACTTACTTGTAAACTCGCCTTGTTCAACCTGTTTCCCACCTTCCACAACAACGTCCTCATCTTGAACCTCCGCTTTAATTTTATTTCTTTTGATTAGGAAATCTCCTACAGGCCCACCAGCTAAACTTCCCACAACTAAGCCAAATGTTGCCGCCGCAATTGCTACAGTTGTAGCGCCCGTAACACCTAATTCTTCTGCAACAGGACCAAACGCAGCGGCGTTCCCGTGTCCACCAACTAGAGAAACCGTCCCCGCCATTACACCTAACACTGGGTTAATTCCTAAAACTTTTGCCAATCCTACACCAACCACATTTTGAATAATTGCTAACGCCCAACAAGAACCGAGAAAAACAACCAGAAGACGACCACCATTTTTCAAAAGTTTAAAACTACCACCAAATCCGACACAAGTAAAAAATGCTAGCATAAAAGGAAGTTGAAGCGTTGTATCCATGGTAATCGATAATGTGCCGGATGCTCGTAATCCCCAAACAACGATTGTACAGATAAAACCGCCAATTACAGGAGCAGGAATACATAAACGTTCCAATAACGGGACCTTCTCTCTGATAAAATAACCTAACATCAAAAGACACCCCGCTAAAGCTGCAGTTGCTACCATGTCGATTGTCATCGTTTGAACACCTTCGACTACTTCAATACTCATTTTCTTACCTCGCTTTCTATAAAAACAAATTTTTCCATCCGACTTTATGTGTATTCTACTTCTTTAAAAAGCAACAAAATATAAAGCGCTTACATTTTAAAGATAGATAAAAGCTTTCTAAAAGTCTACGACTCTTGAAATCACGTCTCCTTTTTTGACTATTGCGCGCCTCTAAAACAAATAGGAGGGTGACACAGTTATTTTCAACAAATCATCTGACTTGCCATTTTTATCCGAGACCATAAAATAAGCAGAAGCAGACCATAGATATTCGTACTTGTTAATGAAACCATGAATGAACCAGCCTATCTCAGCGTATGGATACATTCTATTTAGCTCCTCTTTTCTCTATTGTATCATAAACGAAAAAAATGCGAGCCATTTCGTTTAAAGCGGGACGGAGAAAGATTTTTTATTGTTCCTATACGAATACTCAACGCTCCTACTTAAATCAGATTTTAACACGACTGCGAAGAAACTCATTTTTTTATGAGAGCTCGAAATTCAAAAGACCACAATCCATCTGCTCACTTCCTGCCCCTAAAAAAGAGCGTAAACT
The DNA here is from genome assembly GCF_000407505.1 of Enterococcus phoeniculicola ATCC BAA-412. GTDB lineage: Bacteria > Bacillota > Bacilli > Lactobacillales > Enterococcaceae > Enterococcus_K > Enterococcus_K phoeniculicola. The sequence goes on along the minus strand of NZ_ASWE01000003.1, from coordinate 356,392 downwards.
GATTCACCAATCAGTCCGCCCTCCAATGTTACTATGTTTTTCTATTTTTAATGATACAGAGGAAGCTCAGAAGTGTTCAGACCTCTCCTGCTTTTTCACATCTCTTCAATTCCATTTTTACTTTTTGTGTAATCAACTCATCTGTCAACACAAGCAATGTATCTCCGCTATGAATGAGTGTATCGCCGTGTGGTAACAACTCTGATTCTCCTCTTCGGATAGAGGCCAACAACATGTCTTCTGGCCAATTAATATCCCGAACCATCTGCTCATCAAATGAACTTTCTGCATGAACTGGAAATTCAAGAATCGTTTTTCGTCCGCTAATATCCCGAAAGGTTGGCTTTACGAGTCTTTCCAATAAGGTTTCATATATTGGATGTCCGCCTAACACATCAACAACTACATAGCTAACCAAAACAACCACACCAATTGACATCAGATGAGAAAAGTTTCCAACCATTTCTGTCACTAAAATTATCGCTGTAAGGGGGGCTTTTCCAATAGCAGCAAAATAACCCGCCATGGCAAACATCAAGAAATTTTTAATAAATAGACTTTCCATGCCAAAAAAATTGGTTAAAAAAACGCCATAGATTGTCCCAATAACAGCACCTAAAGTTAGAATAGGTAAGAAAATTCCACCAGGTAAGTTCGAGCCGTAAGAAACCATTGAGAAAATAAATCGTAAACCAAATAAGCCTATCAATAGCCACAAACTGAATGGGGCTTCTGCAAGAGCTAGCACAATTTGATTGCCGCCTCCTAACAAATGTGGAAACAAGAGCGCAATAGGAATAATCGCTAAAAATGGTACGACGCCATAATAATTAGGCGATAAATAAGGAATCTTTGCATACCATTTTGGTAATTGAAGAAGCACAAGCTGATACCCTCTGCCTAAAATACCTAATAAAATTCCCAAAACAGGAAGGGTCCAATAATACCGTAAAGGTAATGCTTCAATAGTGCCAATATATAAAACAGGCTTTAATCCAAATACATACAATGAAATAAAATTTGCCGTAATAGCAGCAGAAAAACTCGTTAGCCAAACCAGTGGAGAAAATGAATGATACACTTCTTCTAAAACAAAAAGAAGTCCTGCAATCGGCGCGTTAAATGCAGCAGAAAGCCCTGCACTCGCTCCACTAGAAATCAAAATTTTTTCTTCTGCCTTCGTACTTTTCATTTGCTCACTCACCCCTTGAGCCACTACTGCACCCAATTGGATAGAAGGACCTTCCCTACCTAAAAACAACCCTGCACTAATTGACAGAACACCTCCAAGAAACTTTTTCCATAGAACAGAAAACCAGTGAACATCAATTATCCCTTGAAGCTGACCCTCTACTTGTGGAATCCCGCTTCCTTTGATATTTCCATCACTTTTTACTAATCGTCCAACAATAATTGCTAAAAAAATAGAGACAACCACCCACGGAATAATCCATACTGGTTGCTTCTGAAAAAATAAGTACCAGTGAACAACCAGCTCACTAATCTTCTCAATTAAAAATCGAAACAGCGTAACCACTACACCTACACAAATTCCGACAATCATTCCCTTTCCTATGAAAAGAATCCTTGTACCATCTAGCTTTTGTAATTCATGACCCTCTTTTTGTCCCATCCTGTTCCCTCACAATCCATTATTTAATCTACGCTTATCGGATAGCTTTTTCAAGGGATAAATTGTTATTTTTAGAATTTAAACGATGAAACATCAGACAATAATTCGCAACAGCCTAGATTCGTTTCCTTACTTTTTTCTCTCATTTCTGGCTTGCTTCAACGAATTATTTTCCTGTAACCTTAAACAATCTAGCTAGCTGTTTTCTCACCAGATAAAAAAGTCTACTAAAAAATTTTTTTACGACAAATGAACAAACCAGTCAGCATTTTCTCTAACAATTGGGGCGTAATGAGTGCCATTTTTATTTGCTACAACGTTTCCAGCCCTTCTTCATAAAGCAAATCATTCACTTCATACACAGAAAGCTGATGAGAGATACCATAGATAAAGACGGCATCTCTCTCATGCTTTGCATAGAGCATGCCAAAGCCAGTTTTTTTCAATAATTCATTGGCTTGTGCCAGTGTTAATGAAAAACCTAGAATGAGTGCAATCATCTTGTCTCTTGGAGGAATTCGTTTGCCATCAAAATATTGATAGCCTGTTGCTTCTGAAATTGCTGCAGCTTTTATCACTGCGGCTTTTGTCTTTGCTGTTTTTTCAAGTAAAATACCCAACTGTATTTTTACGGATTGATTGATGAGATAAGGCTGAGTTTCAGCATAGACTCGCTTAAAACTATCCGCTTCCTTCAAAGAATGAAGTAACTCATTTGTACTTTTTTCTTTCATCTTACTCTCCTTTTCCACTTATTCACTTATTTTTCAAGTATACTACGAGAAAAACTTATCGCAACTATTCGTTATTTGCTATAATGAATTGGACTATGACTCTTGGAGGCGAAACGATGGATCAATTATGGCAGGCAGATAAATATAAAGAACTGGAGCCATTAACGGCGGAGCCTGACAGCCCTATTCTTGTCCGGAATAACCAATCTGGTGAATTTTGGGTGCAAAAAAAATATCCTAGAGAACTCGAAGCAAATTTACGCACGTTAATGACAATCCGTAATCCACACATTGCAAAAATTGAAGAAATTCACGTAATAGAAGAAACCATCTACGTCTACGAAGAATATGTTCATGGAAAAAACCTAAATACCCTTCTTCAATCAAGTGATGGTTTGTCAACTAAGTTTATTTATGAAATGAGTCTTCAATTGTTGGATGGGTTAATTTCTTTACATAAATCAGGACTCATTCATCGAGATATCAAACCTTCAAACATCATGATTTCCAATGATGATCGGATAAAACTGATTGATTTTGATGCCATTAGACAATTTAATGGTAAAAAAGAAAATGACACTACGTTACTAGGAACTGTTGGCTTTGCTTCTCCCGAACAATTTGGATTTGCTGAAACAGATAGCCGAAGTGACCTCTATTCATTAGGTGTTGTAATGAATGTTTGTGCGGTAAAAGAGTATCCTCAAACAAAGCTGCCAAATAATTACGCACTAAAAGCAATTATTCTTCATGCAACAAAAATGGATCCAGCCGACCGCTACCAAACCGCAGAAGAAATGAAGCGTGCCATCAAAATAAACCTGGCCTCTTACCAATCTGTTGTACAAGCACAAGCCAATCGGCCGTATGAGAAAGCCCAGACGAAATCGCAACCAACAGAACAGACTTATCAAGCGTCACCTGCAGGTAAAAAACAGAATGCTTCTAAACGCCTTTACCAAAAAACACAAGTAGAGAAAAAAGTAACCAAATCTATTCTATTTACTTATTTTGACGACTTTCGTTCAATGTCTCTTCCTAAAAAAGCAGTCATTATTTTTGGTTACGTACTGATAGCGATGGGTGCTATAGGAGGAGTAAAAGAACGGTTTACACCTAACGAAACATTCTTTTGGTATCTTGGCGTATTTATTTTAATTTTCGCGCCTTATTTCTTTTTTACAAGCTTAAAAACGATTCGTCTCTACACCCCCCTTCTACAATCAAACAGAAAGCGAGATCATGTATTAGCTTATAGTTTATTTTTTCTTGCTTGGTTTATCGCTTGGTTTATTTATGTTGCCATCTCTCCAAATTTGAGCTAAGCATTCTCAGTTATGCATTTTGCATAAGATTTTCTGTTTTTACTTTTGTATGATTTAGTCAGCAACACGGACTAAATAACAAGAGGAGATTGAAAAACAATGAAAAAAAAGATTTTGATTGGATTAGGAATTATTGTCGTTATTGGAATCATTGCAAATTTGGGGTCAAAAGATGAGGAAAAGCCAACGACAGAAAAAGCAAAGCAAGAAACGGTAACAAAAAAAGAAACGAATAAGGAATCTGTTGATAAAACAGAAGAATCAAAAAAACCTGCAGCAACTGACACGGGAGATTTAGGCGATTATCATGTAACCATCAAGAATCTTGAACTGGCAAAAGACTACGAAGGGTCAGATGTTGGGGTTGTAACCTATGAATTTACAAATAATGGTGATGAAAATGCGATGTTCATGACTGAAATTTCTGACAAAGCCTTTCAAAATGGGGTGGGTCTCTCTCTAGCAATTATGTCAGACAGCGGATATGTAGACTCAATGACAGAGATTCAGCCTGGCGCAACGCTTGAATTGAAAGTTCCTTATAAATTATCGGATACCACTTCTCCTGTCTCAGTTGAAGTATCAAAACTTTTCGGTAATAAAGAGAAACTAAAAAAAGATTTCACCCTTCAATAACGGTGGTTAGCCAGTTTTTTTCGAAAAACTGGCTTTTGTCTCTTTGAAGACACAGAATATTCTATTCTGAATAGATGGCATCATTTTATGGACATATTTAGGTGAAAGTCTAGTTATTTAGTCCGTAAATAGGCTACTTTACTCCTTAACAGTCAGTAAATGAACGGCCAGCCACAATCGTGTATTTTCTTTAAAAAGCCAATCCTCTCTCATATGAAAGGGATTGGTTTTTTTGTTGGGATTTTCTCAATCCTTTATTTTGCAAACCAGATTTTACTATCGAAGAATAAGAAACACTTCCTTTTGACATTCCTTAAAAAAACAAGCACAATAGAGCTAACCTAACTATTGGAAATATACATAAGGACTGTTGATATGAAAGAACCAATTATCTCCCAATGGATTGATTATGCTAAGAAACAATCGATGATTGAAGGACATCTAGAGACCTTATTGAAGAAAAAAAGCCAGCTTTCATTGAGCGAATATTATGCCCTTTATCAATTAAACCAACACGGACGACACATGCGCATTAGTGATTTGCAAACACATCTTTGTTTAAGTCAAAGCGCTCTTTCACGTCTCATCAAGCGATTAGAAGACAAACACCCCATGTTAATGAAACGAACTATTTGCACCGATGATAAACGTGGTGTTTACGTTACTTTGACAGACGAAGGGGCCAAAGAACTACTTGCTGTTCAAGAAGAAGTTGAAATGCTGCTGCAAAAAGAATTTCTTTAAGAGACTAAATGCTTGCCGTTTCGTCTTTTTTTTATTACATTATACATGCATGTGCATACATAAAATTTAGGAGGCTCTTCTTATGACCGAATTTGATACACCTTTCACGTTCAAACGTGGACTTCAATTAAAAAATAAACTGGTGATTGCACCTATGACGACCAAAATGTCCTTTTACGATGGGGTTATCACTACAGATGAACTAGATTATTATTCCCTACGTTCAGGCGAGGTAGGGGCTTTTATAACAGCTGCCGCTAATGTTCATGAAAGTGGAAAAGGATGGGAAGGGGAGTTAGGTGCCTATGATGACCGCTTCATTCCAGGTTTAGCAAAACTCGCCGCTGCCATTAAAAAAAATCATACTAAAGCTATCCTTCAAATTTTTCATGGTGGCAGAATGACTGATTCTAAGGTGTTAGGCGGCGCCCAAATCGTAGCTCCCAGTGCGGTACCTGCCGAAAGACCCGATGCACAAATGCCTAGAGAATTATCAGAAACCGAGATTTTAGAAATTATCGAAGGCTTTAAAGACGCCACTCGCCGAGCAATCGAAGCAGGATTTGATGGCGTTGAAATTCACGGGGCAAACACGTATCTTCTTCAACAATTTTTCTCTCCACATTCCAACCGACGAACTGATGCTTGGGGTGGGACACTCGAAAAACGTTTTACATTTATTAATGAAGTAGTGGATGGTGTTACCTCCGTTGTGGATGCGTCTGGTGTGAAAAATTTTATTGTGGGATATAGATTTTCACCAGAAGAATATGAAGAACCGGGGATTCGTTTGTCTGACACCTTTTATTTAGTGGATCAGCTTTCTAATAAGCCGTTAGATTATTTGCATCTCTCATTGAATGATTATACACGTATTTCGGTAAGTGAAGACTATAAAGAAAAAACCATTCTTGCTTATATCCATGAAAGAATCAATGGAAAACTACCATTAATTGGGGTAGGAAATGTTCGAACAAAACACGATGTGCAAAACGTATTAACTCATGCAGAGTTGATTGCTGTTGGACGTTCTGTATTAATTGATCCGCATTGGGCACAAAAAATTTTGGATAACCAAGAAAATCTCATTCGCCGAGAGTTGTCCTCATACGATAGAGAAGAATTAAAAATCAGTAATGGGGTATGGGGCTTTCTGCAAGGAATGATGCCGGAACGATTGAAATAAACCCAACTTACTGACAGACATTCTCCTCATTTTTTCCTAGAAAGTCAGTATTTTTACAATAAAAAAAGACTCAATAGACTATCCTCCACTAAACTGATTGTTTCGTTTTTAGGAGATTTTGTAGTCATTGAGTCTTTTTATCGTTGCAAACGTTCGGTAAACGCTGTGAAGTTTTCTCACCTGTGCTTTTTAAAATTCAGTTTTTATTTACACATCTGTTTATTAGCTTTACGAATTTTATTCTATTTGATTTCGTTGCATCCGCTCTTTTGCTTCTTTTGCTAACTGTTTTTGTGCTTTTTTAGAACCTCTATCAATATCTTTTTTCCTTTTTCTTGTTTGAAAGTCTACAAATAAACTCTCCAAGTCATACTCAGCGGGATATAGCTCTTGTGCCTTGGCTTTTAGCCGAATTCTTCGTCGTTGAACGGTACGCATTTGATCCGCTACAAATACTTCTACTGTCAATTCCCCATGATCTTCATAGATAAGTCCGACTTCTTTTGTTTCAGTTAAAACAATTCTATCCCCTTTGTGATAGCGCTCTTCATATTCGAGTCGTTGCGCACTCAAGGTCTTTTTTTGTTTGTTTGCTGAAAATAGTTTTCTTTCTGTCGGATATTTTTTATGAGCAATATAGCTGGCAGCTTGCTGAATTAATGCATCCGACATTTCCATTTTTTTAGCAATCCATAACGCCTGACTATCTCCTACTTTTCCAACCTGTAAAAGATACTTTGGCGTCAGCGTTTCTCGATCAAACGCCATAGCTGCTGGAACAAAATCTTCATGCTCCTCGGCAAAACGTTTGATTTCTCCATAATGTGTCGTTGCAACAACTAGTGCACCCTTTTGATACATACTCTCCATAATCGCAACAGCTAGCCCCGCTCCTTCATTTGGTTCTGTCCCGCTTCCAATTTCATCAAGAAGAACGAGGGTATGCCGTGTCACTTGTTTTAAAATGGCCGCAACATTTTTCATATGTCCAGAGAATGTGCTCAACGCATTTTCCAGATTTTGCTGATCACCAATGTCAACAAATAAATGATCCAAAATGGCAATCTCAGTTCCTTCTTCTGCAGGAATTTGCAACCCGAACATGGTCATTAACGTCAGTAACCCCACTGTTTTTAATACGAGTGTCTTTCCCCCGGCATTTGCACCTGTAATCACCAATCCACGATAGTCTGCACCAATTTGAAAATCAAGAGGAACAGCATTTGGAGGAAGTAAAGGATGTCTTCCTTGTTTGATAGAAATCCGTTCTTCTTTATTTACTTTTGGCGTGATTCCATCAAGCTCTCTGCTATATTTCGCTCGAGCAAAAATAATATCAAACGTTGTAACAGCTTCAATTCCATTGGTAATTAACAGCTCATGTTCACTTAAGAGACCATTCAGCTCTGCCAAAATCTGATACTCCTCTGCTACTTCTTCTGCTTTTAACAACGCAATTTGTTCATTTAGCTTTGCAACAGCAGCAGGCTCAATAAATGCGGTCTGTCCTTTTCCAGACTGTTCAATGATGCTCCCTGAAATCTTATTTTTATAGCTTGCCTTAATGGGTATCGTGTAGTGCTCTCCTTTTTTTACAATCATCGTTTCTTGAATCATCGTTTTGTTATTTGGATGTCGCAAGAATTTTAGGAGTTTTTCTTCGATTGCTCTTTCACTTTCATTTAGCTGCTTTCGAATGCGTCTTAACGATTTTGAAGCATCATCTAAAATCCGTTGTCCCTGAATTTTCTGATAAATACTTTCCTCGATAGCTAGAAAACTTGATAAATTTTTACTGTAGATATAAAGAAGTGGTGTTTGATACTGATTTTTTTCAAAGAATGTTTGAATCATTCGATTACTCCTTAAAAAATCAGCAACTTCAATTAATTCACCCGGTGTTAGAAGCAGACCTTTTTCTACTTCTTTCATTAATCGGTGAATCTGAGTGAGTCCCATAAAAGGGACATGCTGACCACTATCAATAATCAGCCTCGCTTCTCTTGTTTCCTGTTGTCTTGATTCCACAGCAGAGACACTCGTTTGGAGGTCCATCTGCTCAATTCGTTGTTTACTATACTCTCCAATTGCTCGAATTTGAACTTCTCGAATCATTTGGTCAAATTGTAAATTTTTTATAGTTTGTTCGTTAATCATCTCTTTCATCCTTTCAAAAAAGAGATACCCGTCTAAATAAATACATTGCCCTAGAGTGGTATACAAAAAAATAGACTGGAAATCACTATGCTCCCAGTCTAAATAATTATCTGTATTTCAAGAAACGATGAGAGAAGTCTTCTCTGCACTTGTAAAATACAATCATTTTTTATAATCGACAGGTATCACTTGATAAGCACGCCAAATAAACCATCTGGTCTATTAGCTATTCAACTTATGAATTAGATACCTATTACACTCACAAAACAGTCCCCGTTCTTCTCTAGGTCTTTGATTTATTCTCAAGAAGAATATAACAAGTTCAACTCTAAATGTCAACTTTAGTAGGGAATTTTCACGATACTTACTTAACTATCTACTTCAAAAACTACATAAAAATATGTTTTTTTATAATCAAAATTCCCTTTTTATTAAGGAATTTTTCGTTTGTTCAGCTGCTATTTTTACTGCATAATTTTAGGTGAATCCTTTCCTTCGTGGTAAAATCAGGCAGAGGTTTTCTCTGATGGACCCCTCTATTTCTACATCAATGAATACAAAGGAGTTATTATGGAATTTACTTTAACTGTAAATGTAACTGACGCAAAAACGGTGATTTCGTCAAAAAATTCACCGACTGTCACAATTGTTGATACGCCTGTTTTCCCAACAGCTCAATCAACCCCTGCGCTAATTTTTTTATTGAAAAAAAGACAATTTCTCGCTATCGGAAAAACAAGTGATTTAACAGAAAACCTGTCAATTGACTTTGACCAGATTATCACAGTCTCTTTTTCTTGGGAGGACGAACTTGACTACCTTGAACAGGTGATCTTTGATGAAGCAAAAGATGCACACACATTAATGAAAAAACTATCTCCTGAAATAAATATCCCAAAAAATGCACAGGTTACAGCTTCTAACACAAAAGATTGGCTTTTATCTGTTTTTTCAACATTTGGTTATACATTTGAAAATCTGTCACTTATAGAAAATAAAAAAACTGGAAAAACACGTCATAAATGGAGTAAAGAGGTTAGTCAAATAGAATTTTTTGTAGATACCAGACAAAGCAAAGCAACCGTTCTTTGGCAAAAGCGCAATGAAATGCTCATAAAAAAAGGGGCAGTTATGATGCCTGAGCCGCCATTAAATAAAGATGGTTCGCTTGGTTTCTCTGCAAAAATGGGGCAAAAAATCAGAGCAGACAACGCTTCTGTCTTTGAAAAATTTATCACAACGGAAGATTTAGTTTTGAAAAGTGTAAATGAAGTAGGTTTATTTCTTTATTTTGCCGGGACTAACAGCTGGTTAGAGCTAAAAGATGCTTCTGGAAGAACTATAGAGGACTGGACGAAAATTGAATAGTACGTTCGCCTTGCTCATTCAACCCAATTTTTTACTATAAGGAGATTTTATTATGTCATTTAAGATTTTATGGGAGCTAGGTGAAATTTATACCGCTCCGCTCAATTTATTTCTGATTCTATTAGGGATGGCCTATTCAAGCTTTCACTATGGGCTTTTTTTCAGTTGGCGTGTCTTGCTATTTACCATTACGCTTTTATTCATTCATATCGCTGTGAACATCTTTAATAACTACATGGACTACCAAAATGCAAAAGACCAAGCCTACCGCCAAGAAACGAACATTATTGGTCGTGAGCATCTATCATTAAGGTCTGTTCGAAATATCTTTTTTCTTTTTCTTGGTCTTTCATTTATTAGCGGACTACTCTTATCGTATTATTCAGATTTTTATGTCCTTATTTTAGGTGTCGTTGGCTACTATGTGGGTCTGGGCTATTCCTATGGCAGACGACCAATCAATAGCTTGCCCATTGCTGAAACAGTTCCTGCTGTCTTGAGCGGCTTCATGATTCCTATGATGAGTGCTTATCTGGTAAGCTATGATGCAGTCACTTTAGATCGTTCTTTTCTGTTGAATAGCTTTTTGGCCTTTTTCCCAATGGTTCTCTGCATGTTCAACAACCTGCTGGCAAATAACACCTGCGACTTGGAAGAGGATATTCGAAATGGACGAAAAACACTCGTTTATTATTTAGGAAAGAAATCAAGCGTCCTTCTTCTTCATCTATCTACAGCAATTATCTTTATTTGGATTGCTATTGAGGTTTCTCTCAAAAAAGAGCCTTGGTCTGTTCTACTCTTAGTAGGATTTCTTCCATTTATTTTGCCAAAACTAAAAATATATTTCAACAAACAAGAGAAACGAACAACCTTTCCATTGGTTCTAAAAAGTATGTCCTTATTGATGGTAGGCTATCCCGTCTTTTATTTTATTGGAACACTTTTCTCTTAAATTCAAAAAAGAGGCAGCAAAGATAAGGTGTTCCTCTAGTTAGATTTTCTTGATCTAACTAGAGGAATACCTCAAGAATCACTCTTTGTCGTCTCTTTTTTCATCACTTATAATCCTATAAAAATATCGTTTACTGTTACTCTACCGAAATCTAGTATCTTCTTGCACCTCGTCAAAAATACAGCGTTTTACCTGTTCTGGATAGCGTACACAATTTATTGCTTTATGCTTATCTAAGTCTAAATTTTCAAAAATATCATTTGTCTCATAATAGTCACGAATCGCATCTCGATCACTATTTTTCTCTAATGTTTCAGCATCGACTACACAATCATAGATTAGAAAGAAGAGATAATAAGAAATTTTTGCATCCAATGTAAAGATTTTTTTTGCTGAATCACTAAAATTTTCAGGACTCACTTCTTTAATCACTGTCTTTATTTCCCGACAATATTCATAGATATGTGTTATAAGAAGAGCATCGTTTTCATCTATTGCTCGACTTTCATCTTGTTTTTGTCGTTCTTCTAAAATAAATTCTTCAATATTGAGTTCCCAAAAAAACGTAAACTCTTCTTTTTCCATACACTCACTCCTTGCAAATAAAATCCTATTATCAAATAAAATCTATAGGTATTCCTGAAATATCTATTATCTGTTTATTTTTTCGGAAAGTAAAGTTCACATCTCAACTGAGCTTTATAACTATTTTGAACATTTTCTAGTACGTCTACTTCTCAATAACAACATTTCCAACTACAAGTATCCTGTCTATTGAAGCGTATAGACTCTCCCAGAATTTACTTTTTGTTTCTATTCTGTTCCATTTAATTTTCTATATAGAAATTAAGCATCTACATTCATCCCTAGTCCCTCTGTACTCATTAGTCATTTTGCTACTCTTCATTAGACAATTCTTGTCCTGCTTCACGTAGATGATTCCATGCGAAGAATGCTGCTGGAAGATACGTAAATAAATAACTTACTCGCTGACATAATCCCAACTGATTTAGAAAAGGTAGATGATTGACCTCTGGTACACGGGCGAACCCGTAAACAGCTGCAAAAAATAAACTCATCAACAGCAAAACAGAGTAAAATCGCTTCTTGCTATCTTCTTCTCTATTCAAATAATAAATAACGATTAAAAATGGAAATAATAAAAATCCTCCATACCCAATCCCTGAACCAATATTATGAATCCATGTGGAAATTCCCCACGTTTCTTGTTGTGTATTTATACTAAATAGTCCTGTAAAAATACAATCACCTATCGCATAAAATCCTAGACTCAATAAAGCAATTACACCCAGCTTTACAGAATGTCGGCTAAATACTCGATAAACTGCCGGAACGGCAAGTAGTAATAGGCTGCCGGAAATAACAGAAACTATTAGAAAAGCTCCTCGAACAGGACTGGCGACATCCCCAAAGGTACTAATTACACGCTCAAATTGATTCAATCCAGGATAAAACATGCCTAGAATATAGGGGGTGGATAAATCGCTTAGGATGCCCGCTAAGAAAAAATAAAAACCATATTTACTCAAAAATTTCATCATAATTCCTCCTGATGCAACCCCTCAGGCACTTTTTATACTTTTCTACTCTGCCTGTTTTTATTATAATCCTTTATTTCCCAATGTGTTAATGAAATAGTAATAGAAACTATGCATTTTTTACGACTTTCCTATACTTAGTTTTTTCTTGTTTTAAATTCCCTTTCTCCCCTTTATTCAGTATAATAGAGGCAAGTTTTAGACGCGTTGGGACTACGAAAAAATCTATGAGTTATTTGTTAAAAAATAGGCGAATCATAACAATTTTCCTATTTTATAAGTAATATTTTCCAACTCTAGATTTTCAATCGAAAGGCAGGTTTTTCAATGTATTCCATGCTAAAAAAAGTCATTACTGAAAAAGATATGCTCCGTCAAATTTCTCTATTAGAGCAGTTATTAAACTATCCTAGCATTACAGCAAAAGAGCTAGCTCAAGAATTACAGACAACCGAACGAACCATTTTTTCTGATCTTCAGCTAATTCGTGATCAACTGCCAACAGGCTGGTTTATTGACTCCAGCAGTCAAGGAATTCAGCTAAAAAATACAGAGAAAAAACTAGCCAACGAACTATTAACCGTGTTTCTTACTCAATCGGTTAGCGTGCAGCTCATCAAATCTCTATTGTTCACCCAGACACTCTCTACCCCTTCTTTTTTATACGAAAATGGCTTATCACTGGAGACCCTGAAACGACATACAGCAAAAATAAATAAGCAGCTAAAGGAATTTGATATTCAAATTAAAATAGGTGCAAAGACCGCTGAACTTCGTGGAGATGAAAGTGCTATTCGGATTTTTTATCATAGACTGCTTCTCCCCTTCACTCACAATAACTATTTTTTTGATGATTACTCGATTCACGAAGAGCATTACTTCCAATTTTTACAGCGGTTGAATCAATCAGATTTATCAGTAGATACGGAACAAATCTTTGGTGCCTGCTGGTTTTTCATTAACACCATCCGTATAAAGGCAAATTGTCGAATCAACACCTTTTCATTTCACGAAGAGGACTCACTATATGCCCTATATGCGGCTCCTCTAACCCGTTTATATCAAACAGAAGGAATCTATCTGCAAAATGAAGAATGCTTCTTTGCTTTCTTTTGCTTTTTGGAAAGCTGGAATTACAACAATACGTTTGGAAATAAAATCAACTTGCATAGTATGTATCCCACTTTATATTCTGTTGCAGACCAATTAACTCAGCAAGTAATTTGCCGGTCAAATATTCCTTTACAAGAATCAAAGCTAACGGAAAATCTTACACTGCTTCTCTTAAAATATAATGAATCTACCTTACTTTCTCAACAGTTTCAACTAGAGTATCAAGAGCTATTAACCGATAGAAAGCAGAGTGACCGCCATCAAAACGATGAGGAAATCCTAACAATCATTCAAGATACTGTTCATTTAGAAAATCCTGCCTATCTCATGAATCTAATTTCACTTTTAGAGCAGCAAGCACTATTCGCTTATCAGCCGAAAGTTATGACTGTGTACTTTCTTTTCCAAGGTGAGCCTGCTTGGAAAGCTTTTCTACAACAAGAATTAACAGATTTGTTGGGTCGAAGAGTCTCCATGGTTTCACTTGAACTTTCCCAAGTGGCACAGACTCTTTTTCAACCACAGGACCTGATTGTTTCAAATTTTCTTTTGGAGGAGGTATCTGTCCCAATTTGTTATATTTCTACCATGCCGACAAAAAATGAGCTGCGGCAGTTAACCGAGCTCACTCTTAAACACTATTTATAAACAATCACGTTGTTCTTTTGACCGTTGTGTTTGTCTTGCCGATAGTCGTTTACTTATGGCTTTCTCTCCTTCAACAATGAGAAACAGTAGCAGAACATTGGCTAAAATAACCAAGTGCTGTTGTCCAGTTAAGCCAGTAGTTCCTACCCATTGTTGTACGATTGGTAAATAGATTACACCAGCTTGAATGACAGCCAAGATTCCTAGTGAGATAAACAAAGCTTTATTTTTAAAGAGACCTTTGTTTAATGAAGGCTCTGTCAACTCTCGACAATTAATCATGTAGACTGCCTGAGCAAGAACAATATTCTGCAAAAGAATCGTCTGCTGAACGGACTCTCCTGTGAACTGCATAGCTAGCAAGTAACCTGGAATCATGATGAGGAGTGACACATAGATAATTCGGAACATGCTGTATCCTGATAAAATCCCTTCATCTGCTGATCTTGGCGGTCGATTCATCGTATCTTTGCTGGCCTTTTCAAAGCCTAATGCATAAGAAAGAGTAATGGTACTCACCATGTTCACCCACAGGATTTGAATAGGGGTTAATGGCAAAGGCTGATTCAACAATAACGCGAATACTACGACTAATCCTTGTGCTAAAGAGGTTGGGAGGAAAAAGTTAATCGTCTTTTTCAAATTATCAAAAATTCTTCTGCCCTCTTTTACTGCTTTAGCAATCGTATGGAAATTGTCATCTGCAAGAACCATATCTGCTGCTTGTTTGCTGACTTCGCTTCCTTTAATTCCCATCGCTATCCCAATATCTGCTTTCTTCAGTGCTGGCGCGTCGTTTACGCCATCTCCCGTCATCCCAACGACTTCTCCATTTGCCTGTAGGGCAGTGATAATCCGCAGCTTATGCTCTGGCGTTGTTCTAGCAAACACATCTACTGTTTGAACCATTTTTGCAAGCTCTTCTTCTCCCATACGGTCGATATCAATGCCCTCTAATACAGTGTTTGTATGCTTTAAACCTATTTCACGACCAATGGCTTGCGCTGTATCCTTGTGGTCACCTGTAATCATCTTCACAACAATTCCAGCTGCCTGACTCTCTTTTATTGCCTGAATAGCACTCTTTTTAGGTGGATCGATAATTCCAGCTAACCCGCTAAACGTTAATTCAGTAAGACACTCATGGGTCAGTTCCTGATTTTTTGCTATAAGCTTATAAGCAAATCCTAATACCCGCTGCCCTTTTTTCGCTAATTTTGAGGCTTCCTTTTCCCACTCATTTCGTTCTTTTTCTGTCATAGCTGACTTTCCTAGTAAAACTTCTGGTGCTCCCTTTACAAAAATAACTGCCTCATCCCCTTCTGGATGAAGAGTGGCCATGTATTTGTAGCTTGAACTAAAAGGAATCTTACTTGTTACAAGGCGTAAGGATTGCGATTTCTCACTTTTTTCAACATAGTGCAGTAAAGCAAGTTCAGTTGGATTTCCCTTTAACTCACTTACCAGTTGGTCATCAGATAATTTAAGCTCCTGACAATTATTCATAATTTCTGTCACGCGCATTTGATTGGGCGTAATTACGTCCATAACAGTCATTTCGTTCTTCGTTAATGTTCCTGTTTTATCAGAGCAGATGACCGTCATCGCTCCTAACGTTTCAACAGATGGCATACTTTTTATAATCGCTTGCTCGTCAGCCATCTCTTTTACACCCATTGATAAAATCATCGTTAAAACCGCTGGCAACCCTTCTGGTATCATCGCAACAATTAAGGCAATCATTGCTGAAAACATAAACTGCCAGTCCATTCCATAACGAAAAGCAGTAAAGAAGAGAAGAAAGACAATCAATCCAATAATCCCTCGGAAAATCTGCTTATTAAGCTGATGCATTTTTCTAACTAAAGGCGTTGTTTGTGACTGAACGGATTGTAATGCCTGATTAATTTTCCCGATTTCTGTTGTATCTCCTGTTTCAACCACAATGCCCAAAGCCGATCCTGCCTGTACCAATGTACCAGAAAACGCCATGTTCTTTTGATCTCCAGCAGGAGCTTCTTTTTGAATCAGCTGACTATGTTTTTCCACAGGCTCAGATTCACCTGTTAATATAGCCTCTTCTACTAATAACTCATGAACATCAAACAATCGTAAATCGGCTGGAACAACATCCCCAGCTTTAAGAGAAACAACATCTCCTTTAACCAGCTCTTCCACCGAAACAGTTTGCTTCATTCCCTCAACAAGAATAACTGCATCTTGTCCCATCATTTGTTTCAAGCCATCCAAAGACTCTTCTGCTTTTCTTTCTTGCCAATAACCAACAAAGCCGTTGACAATCACTACGAGTAAAATAATACTTCCTTCTACATACTCCCCTGTAACAAACTTTAAAATCGCCGCTGCAAGTAAAACGAGCATAAGTAAATCGGTAAAATGCTTCACTACTTTTTGCCAAGTTTTTAACTGCTCACGTTCATTCATTTTATTATAACCATCTGTTTCCAAGTGTTTCACTCGTACAGCTGGAGTTAATCCTGTAGTTGTTGTATCGGTTTGCTTCATTACATCTTTTACTGATAATTGATACCATTTCATCGGCATTTCCTCCTCGTTCTTTATACATTGATTATAGGAGAGAATACTTCTTTTTTTTGGTCAATAATTTCAGTGAAAACTGAAAAAAATGCTTAACGACTCTCAAAACGTTCTTTAGTTTTCCGCTGTAACTGAATGCCAACAGATTCAAGTAGCAGTTAGTTTCTACAAAAAAGTGATACAAACTATGAACACGTGCAAAACCATTTGCATCGACACCGTGTTTACGTGTTTGTATCACTTTATAATTTATTTTAACAAGAAGTATTGTCTTCTCGACTCATCGTTTCTTTATATCAAGCTTATGTCTTCTAAACCGTCCCAATCTATCAACTCAACTTCTTTCTTTTCACGAATAATCAGATTCGCTTCTTCCAATAATTTAAATTTTCTAGAGAGTGTTTCAGGTGTTGTTCCTAAAAAGGCAGCTAGTTCTTTCATTTTCATTGGCAAGTGGACTTGACTTTTGCGCGTTGCCTTCCCTAAATTAAGCAGATAAGTTGCTAGGCGCTCCTCCACCTTCTCCATCATTAAAAACTGTGTTTGCTGTTCGAGTGTTAATGATTTATCTGCATTTATTTCTAAAAGCTTTAAGGTTATTTGTGGATACTTCAATAAAAGCTCAGTAAAATCAGATTTTTTTAATATACAAATTTCTGTTTTTTCTAGTGCTTCACCAAAAATGACTTCATTTACAGCACCAAATAACTGATTTTCACCTTCATAACCACCAGGCTCTACAACACGAAGCAGCTGTTCTTTTCCACTTGCAGATAACTGATAGACTTTCAGCGCTCCTCTTGCAACAATTATTAATTGAGCATCGGATTCTGGTGTAAAAATTTGTTCTCCTTTTTCTGCAAATCGATGGGTAACCAGTTGATTAATTTTCTTTTGTTCGTCTAGTTCCAAATGATTAAATAATGGCACCAGAGTCACACAAAGATGTTCCTTATTCATGAGCTTTCCTCCCTTATAGAAACGAATCCGACACCATCCTAACACTTGCTCTTAAAAATGTACAACTAGGCAGATTTCTCAACTGCCTTAATCACAGGATAACCAATGCCTTCAATCGCTTTTTGGATTGTAGAAAGAGACGTCTTTGCTGAATCAAAATTTGCTTTTAATTTGCTTGCATTAAATAAGACTTTCACGCTCTCTTTCTCCACACCTTCAACTCGTTTGACTGCCTGCTCAATTTTTTGCATACAGGTTGGACAAGCTAAAGTTTCTAAGGTAATTACTGCTTTTTTCATTAGAATCGCTCCTTAATTTTCTTGAGTTAGTTTATCGGCTTGCGCAAATAATTTATAGGTCTTTTCAAAAGTTTGACACACGTCATCTGGAATGAAGAACTCATTTGTAATCTCACGTAATTTAACAAAGTCTTCCTTTATATTTTCCCCTTTGCGGATTTTCTCTTGAATAACTTTATAGATAGATTGTACTTCAAACACCTCTGGATGATGTGCGCCATGTGCACGTGTAATTGCCGTAGTATATAGATCTAGTGCTTCTTGGTTCTCTATTAAAAATGTGGCTACGTTTGACATATCTATTCCAGCTTTCTTTTATTTTATCAATGTACTTTTGATACATTATTTTTCCAAATGATACACACTTTCTATTTTCTAGTATAGATAAGGATGAAAAATAAAAAATTGATGACTATCAAGTTTTCTTATTTAGTTTACAGAGTACCCTAACAATCGCATAGCATTCAAAATAACAACTACTATACTTCCCTCATGAACCAGCATTCCTATAGTCATGTTCATCCATTGACTAAATAATAAGCCTCCAAGCAAAAAAAGAACCACTCCCACTGCAATCACAATATTTTCTTTTCTATTTTTTGCTGTCGCCCGACTCAACCCTAAGGCATGAGGTAAACGAGTAAAGTCTGAATTCATCAACACAACATCTGAGGTTTCTATAGCAATATCTGTCCCATTTCCCATCGCAATCCCAATATCAGCAATTGCCAAGGATGGACTATCATTTACGCCGTCTCCAACAAAAGCAACCTGTTGTCCATTTTTTTGCAGCCTCTCAATGAACTGTGCCTTTTCCTCAGGAAGCATGTTCCCATGTGCCTGGGTCAACTCCAGCTCTTGGGCAATCAAATCCACCGTTCCCTGATTATCCCCTGAAAGTACGATTAGATTTTTTATCCTCATTTTTTTCAATTTTTTTAAATTCTCTTTTACGCCTGGACGAATAGTGTCTCTAATTCCCATTAATAACTTTACTTCATTGTCGATTGCTGTAACTACGATAGAATCACCCTTTTCTTCAAAATCTTTCATCTGTCGTTTCATCTGTTCTGTTAGATTTACTTGATGGTACTTCATTAAAAATTCATTTCCTACAAGTACCTGTTGTCCATTTATCTCTGAACGAATCCCGCCTCCTTTTATAACTTCCGTATGAGTTATCTTTTGCTTTGGCGTTTTCCCAATAAAAGCAACGATTGCCTTTGCCAAAGGATGGTCTGATTCTTGTTCAATGCTAGCTAAATAGCTGTATGCTTTCTCTTCTTCTCCATAGCAAATTTGTTCAGCTACTTCTGGATTTCCCTTAGTTAAGGTTCCTGTCTTATCAAAAACAATTGTATCTACTCTACTAAACTGTGTGACAACCTCACTGCCTTTCAATAAAATTCCATTTCTTGCGCCATTTCCAATCCCTGAAACATTTGAAACAGGAACACCAATCACTAATGCTCCTGGACAGCCTAATACTAAAATTGTAATAGCAAGAGACAAATTCCGTGAAACAACAAAAACAAAAGCACCTAATAGAAGGACTAGCGGTGTGTAATACTTGGAGAAACGATCGATGAATCGCTCTGTTTCAGACTTTGAATCTTGCGCTTCTTCAACCAGCTCAATAATTTTTCCAAAGGTTGTCTCTTCTCCAATTTTGTTTGCTTGAATAGTAACTGTCCCATTTTCTAAAATAGTTCCTGCAAATACCGTATCTCCAATCGTTTTTGATAAAGAAATAGCTTCTCCTGTGATGCTTGCTTCATTTACATGACCCACTCCGCTTAGAACAGTTCCATCAACAGGAATTTTGGCACCTGTTTTTACAAGCAAGTAATCACCCTTTTCCACCTCATCTATGCCAATTTCTTTAAACGTACCATTTGATAGCTGGAGAACTGCGCTCTCTGGTACCATTTCAGTTAGCTCCTTAATCGCTGAACGCGTCTTTGTTAGCGTTCGCTGCTCCAAAAATGCACCAAACAAAAATAAAAATGTGACCATTGCCGCTTCTTCATAATTTTGAATGAAAAACGCACCAATAACTGCTATACTCACCAACAATTCAATGCTAATTACGTGGACTCGAAGTGCTTGACCTGCCTGTATAAGAATTGGCAAAACGCCTATGGCAGATGCTAAAATGAGTGCCCCCATAACTACATACGTATTTTTCAACAAAAAATGTCCCATCAATGCAAGAAAAAGAAATCCTCCATTTAAAAAAGTTATCTGATTTTTTTTACTTACTACAAATCGCTGCATAAACTTTACCGCCTTCCTTTTACGTTTGCAGTATAACAATTGCCTAAACAAAAAAACTTGATCATAGTCAAGTTTGAGAAATATTTTTAAGCTTATCAAAAAATAACAACTATCTTAATAGATTATTCTTGTTTATTTTTTATTAGATAACTAGTTTCCCTTTTTCTGATACATTGATTTTGTATCTAGTTGATCCCTTTTTCTTAAAAAAATCAGTTATACTAAAAAAATACGCTGTTTTAATATTTCAAATTTTTTTCATAAATCTAATTTCTTCTTTTATGCTATACTATTATAAATAACAATTATTAAGAAGGAGGGGGATTAGGATGGAGTCTGTCTTTAACCAAATTCAAAATCATTACGACGAACTTTCCAGTACGGAACAACTTGTCATTGATTTCATTTTAAAATACGATGACGTTCCTAATTTAAAATTAAAAATCATTCAAGAAAACTTACATATTTCTGCACCAACTATTATACGTGCCATAAAGAAACTACAATACCAATCCTTTACTGAATTTAAGTATGCATTAATCAATAATCGTTCTTTAGACGCAAAAACTTCTTCTGAACAAACCTTTGAAGGAATGATTCATCTCACTACCTTAGACTTTGCTCGCACCATTGAAATGATGGATAAGAATACTTTGTTGAATATTGCCACCATTATTCTTGAAAGCAGAAGAATTTTTTGTGTTGGAATTGGTTCAAGTGCAAGTGTCGTGAATTCGTTAAACCGAAAATTAAAAAATATCGGTCTATGGTCAAATGATTATACCGAAGTTTTCCCTATCCGCGACATTCCTGATGTTGCAACCAAACAAGATTGTCTACTTTTATTTTCACTCAGTGGAAACGAAAAACAAATTGTAGATGTTGTTTCGGAATGCAAAGTCCAAGGCGCAAAAATTATTTCTATTACTGGATTTTCAAGTAATCCCTTAGCTACTCTAAGTGATATTTCATTATTGGTTCACCAATCTATTCAAAAAAGAAAAAAACTTCGTTCGCGCTTAATGCTTAGTGTTGCAAGTGAAATTATTTTTGAAACCGTTCTATTAGTAAAAGAAGCAACTAACGAAAACACTCTGTAAGTACTGCTTTTCCCCTCTCCTTCATTTCAAAGCGACTCTATCAATTTTAAAGAATCTGGACTTCATTTATAAAAATAGTCAGATTCTTTTTTGCATTTGTTTCAATTAAATAATTCCATTTGAATATTGAAACATCATTAAGAGCTCCTTATAATTCATTTTTTAATACAAAAAAAACATACAAGTTATATATATTAATGGTATAATCGCTCGTGTAAAGAAAGCATTTTCAAAAAAACGATAATGAATGGAGAAACTCTAATGAATCCTAACCCCTACAATATTAAATTAGTTGCTGCAGACATGGATGGAACCTTTGTACGAGGTGATTATACTTATGACATTCCAAGATTCAAAGCTGCTTTATCCAGAATGAAAAAAGTGGGCTGTCAATTTGTTGCTGCTAGTGGAAATCAGTATGAACAATTGCGTTCTCACTTTCCTGACTATCATAATGAATTGAGTTTTGTTGCTGAAAATGGTGCTCTCGTAAAAGATAAAGATCAGCTTGTGTTTGCAGGTGATATTTCAAGAGAAGCGATTCTATCCGTTCTTGAATTTTGTAAGGATTACCCTGAAGTGAAAAATGTCATGTGTGGCTTAAAGAGTGCCTACTGTGAGCATGGAAAAATGAGTGAAGAATTTTTTGACTCAACAAGTGTCTATTATCGTAAAATAAGATGGGTGGATGACTTTGAGCAGGTAGAAGATCAGATTTTAAAATTTGCAACCACTGTTCCAGTAAAACAAACAGAGAAATTTTATGAATTATTTCAGGATAAACTAGATGGTGCCTTAACTCCTACCAGTAGTGGGCATGGCTCAGTTGACTTAATTATTCCAGATTGCCATAAAGCCTCTGGTTTAGAAAGACTGGTTCAGAGATGGGGAATTACACCTGCACAATGTGTGGCTTTTGGTGATGGCGGGAATGACCTTGAAATGTTGAAGTATTGTGGTAGGGGCTATGCCATGGAAAATGCACCAGACAACGTTAAGGACGCAGCAGACTATATCTGCCCTTCAAATAATCAGGATGGAGTACTTGTAACGTTGGATGAATTATTTCCAATCGTCTAGTAGATGGATTAAAAATAATGATGTTCGAGGGTGGGGTATAACTTAATTAGTTATGTCCCACCTTCTCATCTATGAGCTGATTTTACTTCTTTACTACTCTCAGTTTTCCATACACTCTTTAAACGTTTGAAGGTCATGCATAACCGTTTTTTTCAATAATTCTTCAATCACATCTGGTCTGTTTTTTATTTCATTTGTTTCTATCAAGCTTGCTACCATTCCTGTTATCCTTGAAAGTAAAAAGGTACTCCCCGCTTCACTTACTCTATCTGTTTGTGACTCAAGACTTTCTTTCAATAAACGATGGAAAAAAGTTTCTGCCTGAAGGCGTATCTCTTTTTGATCTAAAAATAAAGCAAGATAGAGTTCGGGATGCTCTTGAATAAATTTGGTATAATTTTGTAAAAAGGAAGAAATTGTCTTATTCTCTTTAAAGTAATTTGTTCGTATCAAAGAAAAGATGTAGTCTCTCACCTCATCTCGCAATTCTGTCATATTATCAAACACCAGATATATAGGCTGAGTAGATATTGCCCCTTCTTTTGCTACAGCTCGTGCAGTCAAGCCTCTAAATCCAACCTGTTCGACTACTCGGCACCCACTCTTTAAAAGTTTTTGTCTATCTGATTTCATCGGTATCTTTTTTCACCTCGATTCCTTTGTCCCTATTTTCATCCCTTTTTTATTGATTCAACGAAAAATAATTTCATCGCTTTTTATTTATTTTATCGATTTCTTCTCTTAAATGACTGACTCTCCGTGTATTTTCCTCATTTTCATACCAACCTTCAAGATACGTAATTTGAAGTAATTCTGTCCACAACTTCTCTTTTTTTCTTTTTAATTGTTCATCTAATTCCTGACTGGGTGAAATTAACTCAGCTGCTAATAAAAAATAGTTCCATGAACCAAATCGGCGTAATGCTGTGCTCCCCCATGAAAAATCTCGTGTTTTTGGAAGTCTCTGATGTTCTTTGTAAAAAGATTGTGCCTGCTGGATAAAAAATTCATCTGTATATTTTTTCATTTGTCTTTTCCTGTCTTTCGTCTATTTCAACTACGAGAATTCACGTAATAATAATTTCGTCTATCTTTCTAAATGATTAGTAACTTCATTAAAAGCCTTTCTTGAACTTTCGACTAGCGTTCATTTGACTTCATCTTCCTACCATCTATTCTCTTATCGGCAACTTTCCTATCAGCTTATTAGAAGTGTTCAGCTCCGATAACAGGTACTGTGCATTTTTAGAAGTGGAATTACGTGATTTGCAACACCAAGTAGGTACATCTTTACATCTCCCAAATCTTTATTAAGAGTTTACGAAGTGACATTAGTTATGTCCTATCTTCATACTCATACAGTCTCGCACCAATAATTTCATCTATGGTCTCTTCTTCATTCATGTTCCAATTGCCATAGATGATTAGAAGTCCATCTTTCATATGAATTTTTAAGGTTGTATCATATTCCTCAATAGAAGGGTCAAATACAACATTTTTTTCTTGTAAGGCAAGTACTTGTTTATAAATTTTGTGGACAGTCTCTTTAGAAATATTTACTCCTGTTTCTTTATCTATTTTTGAATAAAGCTCCCAAAACCCTATAGATAAGCCAAAATATTTTTTAAAACTACTTTGTTGAAAGGGGTTTTCAGATAGTTTTTTCTTCTTGAAAATTTTCATCATACAGCTACCCTTTACACCTAAACATATTTATTTTCCGCAACGTCTTACTTAATGCGATTATTTTCTGACGCTCATTCTTTTGATTTCTTTGATTTACACACAAGCTCACTTTAAAAGTTTAATTTATAACGAAGGATAACAAGATTGTTCATTCTTATAGAAATTAGTTCACTGTTTATGTAATTTTTTTTGACTCTTTACAAGCAGTCTCCATTTGTGAGTCATTTCATCTGCTAGTTACTACTTTTAGCGATTGCTAAGCGAGTACCTCATTTTATTTCGGTTTCAAGAGTCTAGAACATTACTTAACGCACATGCACTAGACTCTTCCACCAAATAAATTTTTTTACTGCAACAGACTACTCGAACTACTTTTATCTATTTATTTTTTGATGTGCTTTCCTTGATATCTCTTTTTTGTTATCCCAAAATAACTAAAAGAGAAAAATACGAATAGTCCGCCAACCATTGAAATAACGGAGTTTACCGTCTGCATTCCTGTTTTTGGCAGGATACTTTGCTGTTTCTTTTTAGAGGAAGTGTTCCCGTCTGGTTTCCCACTATTAGATGAACCTTGCCCTACTTTTGCCGAGCTAGAGCTACTTGATTCGGTAGTCGAATCTGTACTTGGCTCGGTCGTTGAGTCGGTGTTCGGGTCTGTTGTTGGGTCTGTGCTTGGCTCGGTCGTTGCTCCTGTACTCGATTCCGTTGTTGGGTCTGTACTTGGTTCGGTCGTTGCTCCCGTACTCGATTCCGTTGTTGGGTCTGTACTTGGCTCGGTCGTTGAGTCAGTACTCGGGTCTGTTGTTGGGTCTGTACTTGGCTCGGTCGTTGAGTCGGTGCTCGGATCTGTTGTTGGGTCTGTACTTGGCTCGGTCGTGCTTGGTTCTGTTGTAGGTTGGGTAGAATCTTCTTTGCGTATATACGTATCTGGAATGGTTCCATCGTAATTTTCTAAAAAAAGTATACTCGAAGCATAACTATTCTCTGTGTTCACACCCACCCATTGATCTGCATAGCCCTCTACCTTATTAGGCAGTCCACTATCCGTAAAGTTTCCACTATTCGTAAAGATAGAGTGCGTCCCCAATGTGAGCTTCACTAAAGGAGTATTAGAAAAAATCCATGAACAATCCGAGTTAACGGTATCAAAGCTACTCACATCTAATTCTTTTAAACTAGCCATTTCTCGGAACATGAAACTCATTTTCCTCACACTCGCCGTATTCCAGCTGCTTACATCCAACTGTGCCAAATTCGTCATCTTACTAAACATATAGCTTGTGTCTTCTACCTTAGATGTATCAAAATTTGAAAGATCCAATTGGGTCAAGCTACTGGCTCCTTCAAACATAGCGTACATTGTTAGCACATTTTGAGTGTTCCACTGAGTCAAATCTACAGTTGTCAAGGACGAAGTGCCACTAAACATCAACCGCATATCTTCTACTTGGCTTGTGTCCCAGTTACTTACATTCAAAACTTGTAACGAACTGGTATTCGCAAACATGGAACTCATATTTTTTACAGCTTGTGTATTCCAATTTCCTAAATTCAAGGTTGTTAAGTTTGTAGCTCCCGCAAATAATAACGTCATTGTTTTTACAGCTGACGTATCCCAGTTATCCACGGCTAATTGGGTCAGGCTTTTTGCGCCAAGAAACATGCCCTTCATACTAGTGACAGCCGATGTATCCCATTGACTCACGTCTAAATTTTGTAAATTTCTTGCCCCATAAAACATATTCTCCATCGTTGTTACAGAAGAAACATTCCAGCTACTGACATCGAGTGTCTCTGCACTGCTGGCATTATAAAACATGCGCGACATATTTGTAACGTTGCTTGTATTCCACTTCCCCATACTAGTTGTAGTTAAACTACTAGCATCCATAAACATTTGTCCCATGTTTTGAACAGTTGACGTATCCCATTGATCTGTTAATAGGGTGGTTAAACTACTAGCTTTCGAAAACATGGAAAACATGGTCGTGACTTTAGAGGTATCCCATCGACTCAAATCTAAAGAGGTAAGGCTGCTTGCTCTGGTAAACATTTGTGTCATGTTCGTTACATTGGAGGTATTCCACTGACTTAAGTCTAGCGTTTTTAAATGAGTCATTCCTAAAAACATGGAATTCATCGATGTCACTTTTCCCGTATCCCAGTGACTCACATCTAGTTCAGTCAGTCCGCTTGTATCAAAAAACATCCCTGTCATATTCGTCACTTGACTTGTGTTGAGTTGATTGGCGTTCATTTTTGTAAGTTCAGGCATTTCATCGAATAATCGTTGAGCCGAACCACTTAAATAAACCATTCCTGTAAAATGAATTTCTTTAATTTTATCTTTCAGTGTCCCATCCCATGGTTTTTGTGCTGTATTTAGGTCAACTGTCCCTCCAGAAATGGAAAGAACACCTGCATCATCTAACTGCCATGTCGTTGTTCCCCATGTTCCGGTTATCTCTGCCTCTGCCCGCTGAATCGCTGGTGTAGAACTTTCTGTAGATGATTCTGTAGGTACTATGGATTGTTGTGTTTCCTCCAGTGTTGTCTCCTCAGATTCTATTATTGCACTCGAATCAGGGATAGAATCAGGAAGACTACTGCTGGCGGTTCCCTCTTCCGTTTGACTACTATTCGTTGAATCTTGTTTGTCTTCAGATGTTTCTTCTACTCCTGAACTTGATTCCAGTATGGACTCACTTGTATTCATTTGTTCTACAGTCTTCGTTTCTTCCGTTGGTGCTGCCTCTTGTGAGACAGCATAAACGGTTTGAATCGTTCCAAGAGCTGGCGTAACGCCTAAAAGAATCATTGCTGACAGCGAGATCCGTTTAAATAAGGTTCTTTTCATATCTTCGCTCCTTTTTTCGTCAACTTTTTTCCCTATTTTCTTTGACGATTTCTACGAACAAGAGCTCCTCCAGCCAAGGCTAATCCAACAACACCTGAAAGACCAATGATGCCATTTGTTTTTTGTTCGCCAGTCGCAGGGAGCGTTTTACGTTTTTGTGTCATTTCTTTTTTCGTTCCTTGCAGTTCTTTTGTTGGTTCTACAGGGTTTTTAGTCGTTGACTTCTCGGGTGTCTTTCCTGAATCCTTTGCTTCTTCATCCGGTACTACAGCAGTTGGTTCATTAACCGTCAAGGTCATGGTTTTTTCTGCTAACAGTTTTCCGTCAAGATCTGTCAGATAGTAACGAATCTGATGGCTGCCGGCCTCCAATAGTTTATTTGAGTTTCCATCTACTTGAATGGGTTCGCCAATGACTTCAAACCCACTAATATAATCCCCTTCATAGCTGAACGTTGCCCAGTCCAGAATCATTTCTTCGGTTAATTTGTCCCCTACTGTCATCACTTTATCTGAAACAGTAATACTTGCAGGTGTTACGCTTGGTTCGGTTGTACTTGGTTCCGTCGTACTTGGTTCCGTTGTACTTGGTTCCGTTGTACTTGGTTCGGTTGTGCTTGGTTCCGTTGTACTTGGTTCGGTTGTGCTTGGTTCCGTCGTACTTGGTTCTGTCGTACTTGGTTCCGTTGTACTTGGTTCCGTCGTGCTTGGTTCTGTCGTACTTGGTTCCGTTGTGCTTGGTTCCGTTGTGCTTGGTTCCGTTGTGCTTGGTTCCGTTGTACTTGGTTCCGTTGTTTCATCCACTACATACATCACCGTTAACGTTTTATCTAATTCACTAATTTTAATTTCAGTCGTTGGATTTGAAATCCATGCATCCGTTAACCGATAGCCCGCAAAAGATTTTAGTACCACAGGAAGCGTGTCGCCAACAGTTAAGGTTCCTGCAGCGTAGGTCACTTTATCTAAAATTTCGCCAGTATCCCTCACTGTATATTCAATAATAATCGTTCCAGAAGTAGTAGCTGCAGCAGCAGTTGTAGCAGCATAGCCTTGTGTTTGACTAGGGAAACTGGTTAGACAGATGGCCCCTAATAAAGAGAGTGCAGCCATTAATTTTATACTTTTTTTCATATTTATTACTCCTAACTTATTCACATTTTTTTATCGTTTTTTTGTTCTTTTTTTCCACGAAGAAAGTTGCTTAAAACCAAGGGACATTCTACGTTGGGGTTTGCCCTCCGCTCCTTCAAGAGGAGGGATTCGTTTCTTCTTGTTCGTTACTTTCAAAAAGTTCATCGACAGTTCTTTGTAATCCATCATATAATTCGGATACAGTCTGACGAGATTGTGTGAGTTCAGCTGAAATTTTCTTTGCTTGCCCTGTGAGTGCTTCCGCTTCTTGTTTGGCAGAATAAATCAGCTGTTCGGCTTCAACCTTGCCTTCTTCTATAAACTGACTCGCTTGCTTTTTGGCAGCAATGAGGATTTCTCCAATACCTTGCTTTGCTTGATTTAATTCTTCCGTCAATGAGACATTGAGTGCCGTCAATTCAGTTACTTGGCTCTTTAATTGCAGCACTTCTTCCTCATAGTTTCCATCGGCTCCCTGCTCCTGAAATAACCACTTGGTTTCTTGTTCATGAAGCAGCTTTTCTTGGTGAACAACTTGGTCCTGCTCTTTTTTCAGTTGACTCTCCAACTGATGGAGTGTTCCCTGCATCGTTTCATGTGCTTCTTGCTTTTCAGCAAGCTCTTTTTCTTTTTGTTCTAGTAATTGATTTTTTTCTTCCAACGCAGATTGTGCATCAGACAATTCCTGTAACACTTGGTCGAGGGTATGAGCCAGACTTTCTTGTCTTTCTTCTGTCACTTCCATTTGGGAGGATAAAAAAGGAAGTGTTTTTTTGACTTCTTTGTATGCTTTCTGTGCCTCGTTTAATTCGTTTGAAAGCTGTGCTTCCCGTTTTTTATAGCGGTGTGTCTTTTCTTCTAGTAATCGATTTTCTTCTTTTAGTTTTGTCAACTTTTCTTCGTACTCTCGTTGCGTCTGTGCCAAGGTATCTAATGAAATCGTTGGCGTATTTTTCGCCTCTTCTTTCATTCTTTGGACTTCCCTACGCAACTTTTTCAGCTCACGTTCAAGAACTTGTCGTTCCAACTGGCTTTCTGATAGATGAGTACTGTCTACTTTTTCTTCCCCATTAATTACTATCCCTTTTTTCACCTTTTCTTTTGACTTTTTTTTAGGTGCCCCTTGCGGTGTATTCTCAACAAAATGTTCATCAGGTAATTCATTGATCTCCTCTAGGATATTTTTGGTGAAAAACCATCCATCACGTTTCTTTCCTCCCATGTTTTCGGCCTTCTTTCATCGATTATTGTGCATCAGATACCAAAACAAATGCTTCCGTATCTTTACGCGAATACTGCCACTGTCCGATTGGCTGTATCTTTTCATCTGTAAGCGCAACGGTTTGAAAGTGAATCGTTTTCACTTCTCCCACCTTAACGAAATCTTTGATAATCTTAGACGTCACGTCTTTCATATTCAATGCTTCTCGCTCTTCATTTTGAATAGACAGATCAATCTGATTAGCCGCACGATCAACACTTAGAACAACCGTTGATAGCCCAAGGTAGGGAGCGAGTTTTTGAGCAAGCTGCTGTTCCATTTCTCCTTGAAGTTTTCGATTATCTTTTGTTGAAAGCAATGCTTTCCATTGTTTTGTTTCGATACTCAGTCCTTTTTCAGGATAGGCCATTACCGGTAGCTGCTGAATGAATTGTTTTTGTTCCGTCTTCAAACGTAATACTTCCTCATTTACCTGAATCAATTGATTCGTAAGGGTATGATTTTTTTGTTGAAGAGTTAATGTAAAATAAAACAGGAAAAAGAGGAAACAAGTCATTCCTATTCCCCAAGCGAACAAGCTCTGTACGTGTTTTTCCTGTTCTCTTTGTTTAATAAAAAGCAGCTTCTTTCTCGCAACCGCAGAGGAGACCTTCTCTGACGCTAATCGTTTCAGCTGATAATTAATGTATACTCGATAGACCAAAATCCCTGTCAAGAGGACGAGAAAAATACCCCCAATCCATGAAAAAACAACCATCATTCTCCCACCTACTCTCTATTTTTCCTTACAAGCTCCATTTAGTTCTTCAATAGAACTGTTCCTTCTATATCAGAAGACGTTACCCAGCCAAATACTCGACTATCCTTTGACACCTCTAAATGGTCTCCTAATACAAAGTAACAATCCTCTGGAATGGCGGATAAGTTTTTCCACTCATTTGCTTGTCTCTCTGCTATATCTAGGCTATACGTCGTCAGAAACTTCCCCGTCCCATCTAAATCAAAAACCATCCGTGTCCCTTGGATAAAAAAAGCATCTCCAGGTACGCCAATGACTCGTTTCACAAACTGTTCCTTTTCTAAGGAAAAAGAAATCAGCGAATAACGTTGCGGGACAGTCTGCTTGGATACTAAGACTATTTCGCCACTGTTAAGGGCGGGTTCCATGGACGTTCCCTCGATTGGATGAATCCTATACAACTGCATGAGGGTTTGTCGGAAAAAAATCCCTACAATCAATAGAAATAAACAAAAACTGAGAAGCTTCCAGAACCATTGACCTTCGGAAGACTGTTTTTTTCGCTTTCGTTTCTGATAGGTCTTTGTTGTTTCTGATGCCATTATTTCCCTCACTCCCTTTTGTTCATCACTACCATTTACGGATATGGCGAGTCGCAGAGATCAACGACCGCCCCAGTGGCTGACTGTCTATAGTCAGCCTTCTTCGCTCTCAATTACAAGGCTTCCTTTTGCCAACTGCGCAACTTTCACCTGTAATTCATCATAGATTTTGGTGACGCTTTGACGAGATTCATCCACTTCCAACGCAATTTTTTTTGCACGATTGCTGATGGTATCCAAAGTTAATTCTGCTGAATGAATCATCTGTTTTGCTTCAATTTCTGCCTCTTGAATGGTCCGGCTTGCTTGTTTCTTCGCCGAAATAAGGACCTCGCCAATTTCTCGCTGCGATTGGTCTACTTCTTTTTTTAATTCCTCGTTTAACGTCATCAATTCATTGATTTGACGTTTCGTTTGGATGAGTTCTTCGTTTTCATTACTTGTCAGTGGTTGAATGGTCCCTGCTTTTTTTGCCTCTTCTAACGCCGTTTCCTTTTCAGCAGCCCGTTTTTGCCATTCTTGGGTTTGCTTTTCTGCGTTTGATACCCGTTCTTTCACTCGTTTTAGCTCTTCATAGGCTTGGTACAAGGCATCGTTTAGTGCTTGTTTTTCTTCTTTTAGTTGACGAATCAACTGTTCATTTTCAGTAAGCGTCACAGCTTGTTCCTCCAATTATTGAAATGATTAATCACTCATGTTGAAGCATCGATTCTTCTTTCCTCTATTAACTGGAAATAGTCCTAAATAACCATTGTTTCTTATAGAGCAGAAAGTTCTATCCCCTGTTCATTCACTCGTATCCTCTTTTTATCGAATAAAATTCAAAAATAGAATCGGCATCAAAAATAAGAGAAAGAGCGGGACAATGGTCTGCATAGGTTCAGAGATAATTTTTGCCGACAACACCATACTCTTTTTTTCAAAAGAATGAACGGGATTTTTTTTAACTAATTCTCCCGTAATTTTCTGGTTTGTTTGAAGGAGTCCCAACTCCTTTATTACTTCTTTATCGGCTGTTTTTAAGGGTTGAATACTACTTAATTCTCCTTGAACTACGCGACGATAAATCGTCCCTATATCGCCTTCACATCGAAGGAGCGTGAGAAGCGCCGCAGTTCCTGACATTTCATTTTCTACATAGGAGACTTCTGTATCTTCAATGACTTTATTAATCGTCACTTTATAGGTATATATATCTTTAAAATCCGTTGTATAAATGATATCCCCTTCAGATAAGTCTTGAATCCGATGAAGAAGAACATCTTTGTCAAAAATATTATGGGCTAACAACACATAGTTCCCTTTGCCCAACTGTTGGTTTTTTCGATAAGTAGCGGCACCCGTCAACAAATTTTCATTCGCTAATCCAGCGAGAATGGGTAAATCAATGGATACCTTAGGAATCACCAGTTTTCCTATGCCCCAGTTATTGGTGGTTTGTTGAAACACCGTTTTTGCCTCCGCATAATTAGACACATTCACACTAGCAATTTGTTTTTCCTCATAATTGGCTTGACTGATTTTATCTAAATTATACTCACTGATTTCTTCTTGTTGTCCGATATTAATCAGCGGCATGTCCGTTTCTTCCTGCATATGAGCATACCCATAAATCGCGATTCCCAGAATCGTCACCATCGAGAGAAACAAAGCCACAAATAAACATTTAGTGACAAAAAACAATTGTTTTAATCGCTTGCGTCCCTTTTGGGAAACGAGGGGATCTTTGGAACGGAATCGTTTGACCTGATACCGATAGATACCCATTAAAATCAAGAAGAACAGAAGGTTGAGCGCTAACGTCAAGAGCACAACGGTTTGATAACTCCATAGATTTCGTTTTGTCACCTTTTTATTCAAGGCTTCTTCATACGGAATTCGATGCCCGGTCACCAATAAACGGTACGTATTAATTCCAGGCGGTGTACAGGTAAGTAAGGTCACCGTATCTTTTCCAGAAATGACTTTTACTTTGTCCACTTCACTAGGCAGCACTTCTTCAAATGAATCGATTTCATACGCTAGACGCTTGCCTAGAATATTGACAAAGAAAATGTCTCCTTCTACCAAATTTTTAACATCGGTAAACAATACCTGGTTTTTCACCCCGCTATGACCGGTAATCACTGAACGCGTATTTATGCCACCTACTGGAATGGAGGAAGGTTCAAAATGCCCCAAGCCTTTATCCAAGGTTTTATAGGACGTTCCATGATAAAAGGGTAGCGATTGAATGTCTAAGGCTGGGATATCCAACGTGCCCATAACTGCCCCTTCATTTGCGACAGAGCTATACACAATGGGCTCAACGGATTTCCCTTGTTGCTTTTTATAAATGTACTCATTGTATTTCTCTGCCAGAACCAGTTGTGCGTCTCGTTCTTCTTGACTCATTTTCTTTAACGTATCATCATATTGCGAGACGGCTTCACTTCGTTCCCGATTCGCCAAATAATTTCCAACAATCGGATACAGTAAAATCAACGTACCAGCAAAAATCATCAAACAAGCAAAAATCATCAGAAAGGAGTGCTTCTTTGCCTTTTTCGGTTTCTTTCCCACACGCACATCCCCCTCTTTTTTCAAGATTTTCTATTCAAGGAAAGAAAGAGAAGGAGTCTGAATCATAACTATACTAGTTATTTTCAGATCTCCTAAACTCTTCATAAACATCAGAAACAAACGATTATTTTCGTGTGTGAAGTCATTTTGTTTCCTCTTTTGTTTACTGAGTAGATTTTTTTTGTTTCATCGACAAAAATCCTAGACCACCCATAATTAAAATGACCAGACTCACATAAACAAACGGATGATAGTTTCCGATATTGCCACTGGTTTGTGGCAATCGCTCCTTACTCTTAGAGGGGGTTGGCTCGTTTGTTTTCGAAACGATACTTGACTTTGGATAGAGGTAGACTTCTGAAAGTGCCGCCTTCCCATCAGGTTGCGGCAGAGGAAGTTCTAAAATCACTGGCTCCATCACATTCTTTAAGGTATTGGCATTTCTTTCCGTCACACGGTACATCCCTTGCGCCAGACCATCGATTCTTGCCAAACCTGATTGATCCGTCACAATGGTTGTGGCAAAGGCCTCTACCCCTTCAACTACTTGAAATCCGCTCCCCTCAGATACGGGGGTCACTCGGACAATTTCATAATGAATCCCCGCAAGAGGGGCAAGGGCGTTTCCTTTCGCATCCAAAACCTTTGTTGCTTTCGAGCCATCCTGTGGAAAGTCTTTTGGCAGAGAAGTGGCGTCATCTAATTTATATTTCTGGATAGAAATGGCATACGAGTCATTCTCTGCCCCATAAGCCATGGAACCATTTCCCACCAAAAGAAAAACAAGATAGAAAATCATCAACACTGGAAATCCGTGCTTTTTCATATTACCGTTCTCCTTTCTGTTTCGGTGTTCGATAGTACCAGGCAATTCCTATTAACCCTATCAGGAAGAGACTCCCTGTGGTAAGAAGAAAGAAGCGAACGGGGCCATTCCCACCTGCATAAGGAAGCTTCGTTATTCGATCATCTTCTTGATACAGCAGAATGGTCTCATTTCCTTCTGAAATTTCCACCTCAATCGGATGCTTCACTAATTCATAGCCATCTGGCGCTTTCGTTTCAATCAGCGTATACGTTCCTCTAAAGAAGAAGTCAAATGTTAAGAATCCTTTACTGTCAGTGACGGCTGTTCCTAGTGCTTCACCATCTTTGTAAATAGTAAACTCTGCGCCCGCTAAAGGTGTCCCTGTCGCTTTTTCTACGTCACTTAGCACGCCATCTTTATTCGCATCCACAGCGGTACCAGAAGCATATTTAAACAACCGAATGGTTGACGAACGGATCAATCCAAGATTGACATCCGTAACATGATACGTAGGATCTGTAGGTGTGGTTTTCCCTGGCAAATCAGCTAAGAGAGGCTGGAGATACCCAGGTGTTTTGTAGGTTTCTTGACTCGCCTTCGAATTTTTCGTCGGGTCGTCTCCCACCTCAGGAGTGGTGATTTGGACTTCTTTTTTCACCACTTTCTCCCCAACCATGAATTCTGCGACATACGTTCCTTCCGGAAGATTCGAGAATTTATAGAAACCATTTGTATCAGTTTGAACCAGTGAGTTCCCCGATGCATCAACAAATTTCTCCCCTGTCAAACTAGCTTCCACCAATTGGTCTTTATACGTCGTATCTGACAAACTCGACCGGTAGAGCTTCACTGGAATATTTTTTGCGAAAAGCTCTGGCGAACCATTTGCCATATTCCCAATCAAGCCATCATAGTTGTCGTCATACCAGACAACCCCCGATAGGTCACGTCCATATACCCGAGTCCATACCGCTTGCGAATTGACGGGTAGATGCAAATCTGAGTTCATCCCTGCATCATTCACCAAAACGTCTCCTGCTTTTTGATTGGTTGGTTTTAGGGTAATGGTCAATTCAACAGTCTGTCCAACAGCTAACGAAGGTGTGGAAACTAAAATTCCTTTGGCATTTTTACTCGCTGAGCCTGTGGCATAATCAGTCCACCCAGTAACATCATTGGGGTCCATGTGTTCATCAACCGAGGTCGTCGTATAACTGATTGTTGAAGAGGAATCATTGACTTTGACCGCTTCCACGGTATAGGTTCCTTTGAACTTCGTCCCGCGAGAATCACCATCATAAGGCAAAACATCCAACAACTTCACATTTGGAAGCGGCCCTGCGCTATTATTCACCATCTTCACCGTGTACGTCAGGCGATTATCCACCCCTACAGGATCGATATCTCCCACCTCAATCGACGGCTTATCTGCCTTCTTACTCAAAATAATCTGTTGAATTAAGAGTTCAATAAAATCATCTTGAGAAGAACGAACACCTTCCACACTGGTATCACTCAAGGAAGGGTTCCCATTAACCCACATTTCTCCAACGGTTTTTACGACTAAGCTCTTCGTGTACCCGCTGTCCTTAAAGGTTAGCTGAGTGAAATCAGAAGTGGCTTGAAAATTCACTTCAATCCCTTTTTTCCGTTGGTCATTCGATAACTTAGGAAATTCCCAACGAAGGGTTGTTGTTCCATCAGCATTAGACGTGACAATGGGTTCCGGAAGTGAGTTCCCTGAAGCATCCGTTGCCGTCTTTGGTTTATAGGAAATCCCCTTTGGCAAAGTAGTGGTTAGAGCACCATCATAGGTCACCGAATCACTTCCTATCATCACACCAGTCACTTTGATATCAATATCTTCATTTGATTGATAGACATCTTTTTTTACTTCTGTTTTTGTAGTGATAGCCATATTTTTAACAAACACAGTATCTCCAATATAATTCCAATACTCCATCGGTTTCGTCAAAAGATTTCCGGAAGAATCAAAAGTGGAAGGAGCATAAGTCCCATACTTTTTGGCGTCGGTATAATTACCACTTTTTTTAGGATCAGCCGTCCCTCCATTTGGTCCTTCATAAACCATTTTCCCATTCTTGTCTAAAAATTGATGGGCAGCTAAAACAACAATCGGATTCCCCTTTGGAGTCTTGCTTCCTGGATTGGCAATAACAGTAACTGGTATATGAGGGCCAGCTTGAATATTTTTACTAGTCCAATCGTTATATTCGGGATCATTATCAAATGTTGCTTTATAAACTACCGCACCTATTTCCCCATGAGAAAGTGCTGCTTCAGGAGTGTCATACCATGTGTATAATTTTTTATTATCGGCTACTTTTCCTACTTGCATTGTGTAAGGAGGTGTTTTAGTAGCCGTTATGGGCACACCATATTGGAAGGTATGAACCATATTTTTTGTTGAATAGGTATTTCCAAAAGCTTCCCTTGTTGTATCATATTTGAATGCACTTGGATCCCACATCACAATATGCTCTGTTCCTTTTACGGTAGTTATATTTTTTGTAAACGCATAATCAAACAAGCCTGCTTCTTGTCCTTGAGAGACTTGAGCATTTCCGACTCCTTTAGAAACATTTGGCTGCCCTACTGAAGCAGAGGAATAGGGTTTTCCCCACATGTCGTTATATGCTCCGCCAACAGTTGGCACGCCAATATTTGGAGCACTTGAATATGATCCTGGTGGAGTGATAATATCTGGAAACCATACAGTCGAATTATTCGTTGTTGTAAGCCCGTCATAAGAAACCGAATCCACGTACAGACCCATTCTATATTGTGTCCACTTATTTTTTATTCCAGTATTATAGGTAGTCGTCTTATCCCATTGATAGATGAGTTCCATACTTGAGAAAGATTTATCCATAGCTGCTGAGGCTCGATTTCCAGTCATGTTATAGGTATACGGATTTAAAACACCTACATAATCACTGTTCTTGACATTGGTTGTATTATTTACATCTGTATTACTGAATGAACCTGAAGAATAGACACCTATTTGAGACAAATCACCTGTGGGTTGAGAAGTATAGATTTTTTTGGTGTTGGCATTTGGTATATCTAAAGGTCGAACAAATTTAGAAGTATCTACGGTCCCGCTTTTTTTCCAATCTGCTTTGCTACGGTCATTGATGGCTGGGGCATAAGCTTTCATTGAAAATGGACTATATTGAGCCGTCGTCATTGGTTGTTCGTCATTTCCCCCAATTTGATAAGCCCCTTTTTGTTTAATTTGGTAGGTAATAGGGCCTGTTGGAAATGTCGAGCCTTTATAATCTTTTCTCCCAGGTAATGGCTGTAATACCGTTACAACACCTACATCATAGGCATTGATATTGGTATTGGTTACACTAAATACAGAACTATCTTTGACATCTCCCTGAAACAATCGAACACCTACAGACGGCTTCGCAGAAACTGTAGTGATTGGTGTTTTTAAATTAGGCAAATTATTCAGGTCATAGACCTTATTAAAGACCTCTATCTTATCAGTTTTGACATTTTTGGCTTCCACAATCTCTAATTTAATCGTTGGTTGAATTTGTTTTCCTTGTGTAGAACCATAAACATTTAAAATGATGGGCACGAAGACTTGTCCAGAATCAGTAATGACCGATTCCATCACCCCTTCTGAAACCTGCGAGCCATCTCCTGCCGGCCTATCAATATACGTGCCATTCGCAATCTCCCCGTTGTTTCGTGGAACAGTGTTCGTTACCTCCACCGCATTATCCATTTCTGTAATCACTCGGTATCGGATATCTGTATACTGCGTATCTACTTTGGTGTTTTGAATAGAAAAGGAAGCCAAATACCCAATCTGATCAAAGGTTCGGACAATGTCATTGTCTTCTCCCGCATCATTTCCAGGATCGTTATTGGCATCAAAATCAGCGGTTCCTGTTTTCGTAGTTAGCTTGGCATCCCGAATAATAATAGGTGAGTCAGCGTCAGATACACTGGTTGCTTTTGCTTCATTCCCGAAAAACAGAGGCGTTTTTAACGAGTCTGATTCGCTATAATTTGCTGAAGTTAATTCTTCTAACGTCTTTTTCGTCGGCTTTGTTTCCACCTCTAACACATGGTCATAGGTTTCTGGCGTTTCTGATTCCTGTTGTTTTGGGGTATCCTCCGTGTGTGCATTCGCTTCCTCAGAAGAACCAGTTGATTGTTCCTGTTTTCCAGATTCCGAACTAGTCTCTGACGTATTTTCTGATACAACAGACTCTTTTGTTGACGTCTCCGTTTGTTCGCTTGTTTCTGACGAATGTATCTCCTTAGAAGAGTTAGTAGTTTCAGTAGACGCCATTGACTCAAAGGTAAAGAGACGCTGGCTCCTCTCCTCTTCTTGAACAGAGGTCAAAATAAGGGGCATTTCTTCCGTTGATTTTCGTTCAATCGTGAACGTAAGTGATTTTCCTTCGACTACTTGAAAATAGGTCTTCCCTTTGCCATTTTCTGAAGCGACGTGAAAAAGCGCTGGCTCAATCCCTTCTTCAAGCATCTCAGCCGATTCGGTCTCTTTCGTAGAAGAGTCTCCTGTCTTTTGCGACTCACTTGTCGCAGGTTCCGCTTCAGAAGCTTGTTTCTTCAGTAATTCATCGACATCAGTGACTCTTTTCTCTGCAATAGCGAATCGAGTGCCTTCTTCTGTGGTTTGATACACGTCATAAGAGGCATGGTCTGGTAATTGAAGCAACGTTGTTTTCTTTCCTATCAACTCTACTTCAACCAGCTCTTCTTTCACGAAACTATCGGTCAACGTTTCTGTTTTCCCAGCGAGCTTGACCTTCGCAAAGGGCTGTTCAGAATCATCGGCTTTTAAACTATCTCCTTTAGGAAAGGTGAAAACCATCCCTAAAAGAAATAGAACTGGAAGGAGAACGGCGACTACCTGCTTGAATTGTGTTGTTTTTCGCATCGTCTACCCATCCTTTCATGCATCATCCATTAGGCTTTCCGACGTTTTTTATCAATGGCAATCGCTGCAGTTCCTATCGTAATCGCACCCAAGGCAATTGCAATCAGTAACGTCGTTCCTTCGCCCCCTGTAAATGGCAAGTCGGTTTTTGGTTTATCAACAATATCCAATTCGACCAATGTATTATCCGCTGTAGATAAGTCTACTTTCACTTCTACAGGCTCTTTTAATAATTCATAGCCTTCTGGTGCTTTGGTTTCCACTACCCAATAACTGCGGCTGACTTCCTCTTCCTGAACAAGTTTATCCCCATTTTTATCTTCCCAATCAAGTGCCAGCCCATTAAATTCTGCGCGACCTGATGCATCCGATGTAGCTAATTGGAACGTCACACCTGTTGGCAAGGTTGCCCCTTTGTCATAGGCTTTCCCATCACTGGCTAAGAACTTCCCTGCTTCTGCATCTGCTTTTGTCAAGGCAATCATGAATTCTGCGCCAGCTAATACAGCTTTGGTGTCTTCTCCCGTTTTCTCGATATCAAAACCACCTGTATAAAATTTTGGTTTTTCTTCTTCTGGAGGCGTCACTGTTTTTGGTTTTTGTCCTGGAATTTGATAGTTAATGGTGAAGTTATTATCTAGAATCCCATTCCAGCCCTCTGCAACTTTTGTGGTAAAAATTGTTTGAATATCTGTGTACCCATTTGAAGTTGTGCCAACTTTTGTTAGCCCAGCCTCTGTTAACGTCGTTTTCAACGTGTTGGTTGCCGCATCAAAGGAAACCGTGTAATCGCCTGTTGCTAAGTCTTCCCAAGCACCTGCATCCCCTTTTTTCACTTGAACCTTGGCACTGCCATCGTTGTAAGTTAATTGACTATCTAGTTTATCTGTCATGGAGAAGTTTGGTTGTAACACCCCTGTGTCATCTGTAATAACAATCGGTTGGCCTTTTACCATAGTGTAGGTACCAGTAATATTGCCAGCCGCATCATAAATATCAATTTCTCCAGCTTGTGATGCTACTTGCCAAAGTCCTGCTGGAATTTTTGCCGCCAATTCCCACTCAAAATCTTGTCCAGCTTGTACCGAATGTCCCTTGTCATTTTCGATCGTTTTGTCCGGATTCACCAAACTTTCCAAAATGTTCTTTGGTTGGACTTGTACGTCATAGATTAATTTCCCTGTATCTTTGCGATCTGTTTGAGGAACATAGACAAAGAATGGATCCGCAGGCGTTTCGACTTTTTTGCCATCAGTTGACGTTAAATCTGTCCGATCATCAGGCAACTCTGTAATCAGATAAACTCCATCATTGGTACGTCCAACACCCAAATCAAGTACCGCTTTCCCAGAAGCATCAGTGGTAATCGTTTGTTCCGTAAAGCCTGCATCAATGGTATAATCTGTTCCTTCTTTTTGTTCTCTTGGATTCGTTAATGAGGTTCCACCAACGATTGGTGTAACGCGCTGCACTTTAAATTTAATTCCTGGAATCACGTCTTTATCTACGGTAGGATCAAAGGTTCCATCTCCACGATCCCCTAACTCTGACGCATCCTTTACTTGATATTTCCATAAAGTAACTGAACGTGACGAAGTCGTATCTGCGACTGCATCCGCTGAAACAAGCTCATCTGCG
Organism: Enterococcus phoeniculicola ATCC BAA-412; assembly: GCF_000407505.1. Lineage (GTDB taxonomy): Bacteria > Bacillota > Bacilli > Lactobacillales > Enterococcaceae > Enterococcus_K > Enterococcus_K phoeniculicola. Next base: position 315,861 of record NZ_ASWE01000003.1, on the reverse strand, counting down.
GCATAGGCTTCTAATACACTTCCTACTGGTACAAATCCAACTGCGGTAAATAAAGTCGTCGCAACGACTACTTTTGTGAGTATGTTTTTCTTTTTATTTTTCATCTTTATGCTCCCTTGTTTAACTTTTTAATAAGTAACCTAATTTACTTATGGACAACACTAGAATCGTATGTATTCTTTTTCATTAAATTGACTTACAATTCACAATTCATTCCCCATTAGACTTTTTCCCTCATACATGAATCTCTATAATTATCGTTTCCCATTTACTTTCTTGAGATCATCCCTTCTTATCTGAAAAAGTTCTCAGACCTCCATTTCTGCATATTTATTAGACTATTGTTATCAAAATGACTATATCCCCACATAAATCTTGATAAATTTGGAATTATCACTATTGTTAAAGTATGAAATAACTTTCAAATTGATTCTTAGAAGAATCAATTCCAAGAATCAGTCAGAGAATGTCCGAGAAACAAAGGAAACAAACAACTAGACGGCTTATTTGACGGCTTATAACTATTTTATGTAAGAATGAATCATAAATGAGGACCTTACTGCACCACGGAAAAACAATAGTTATTTTAAACCTGTGATTCTATGCATTTCACAAAAATCACCAATTTATTACTACAGCTTATTTGCTAGGCTAGCTTGTTAATCCACTTCTTTCGTTGAGCCATTAACGAATCAATATAAATATCCAACGTCATTTTTACTGATTGATGGCCCAGCAGCGAACTAACTGATGCAATGTCTGCACCCATTTCTAATAAACGGGTAGCAAATGTATGACGGAGCTGATGGAAGTGAATATTTTGCAGGTTTAATGCGCATGTTATCTTTTTAAACTGGTATGTCAGGGTTCGGGGTTCAAAAAAATGCCCGGTTTTGCCAACAACATAGTCGCTGGTTTGTTTACTTTTTTGTTTCTTTAAAAGTGTTAAAATTTTATTATTTAGTGGGATTATCCGATAAGAGGCAGCACTTTTCACCATATCCTCACAAATTTCAGTTTTTGATGAGTGATTTTTACTAAATATTCGCTGCAAGGTACGGGTAACCGTTAGTTCTTTCTTCTCAAAGTTGATGTCTGTCCATTTCAACGCACTAATCTCACCAATTCTAAGTCCTGTGTGTAACGCCAATAGGGCAGGTAAGCCATTTTCAGTATTTTCTGCTTCTTGCTCCAATTGCATTTGTTCTTTTTTGGAAAGTGCTCGAATTTTCTTTTTAATGGAAAATGGATAATGAAGGCCATGAAAAACCGTTGCGTACAGATGATTTACTTCATCTGTACGAATAAAGGCACGCTTAAAAATCTGTATGGATGTACGAATGGTTGTGACAGAAAGCCCCGCCTCTGTGAGTTGATTAATTAACTGCTGAATCGTTTGTTTGGTGATTTTTTTTACAGGAAGCTCCCCTAAATACGGCAATACATATTTTTTTAACTTATATCTGTAACTAGAGTACGTAGAGGGCTTAACTTGAAATGTTAGCTCCTCTGAAAGCCACGTTTCAATCCATTGAGAAACTGTTCCATTCATTTCATTGGAAGAAAGTGGGGAATTTTTATACAGCCTTTTCTTTTCCGCAAGTTTTTCTCTCACGTCATGAAAAGTCTTTGCATAGACATAACCATAATAGATTTGGTTGTTCAACCGGCGACCTCGTATATATCGTCCTTCCCATCGTCCATCTTTTCGTTTATAAATATTTTCTCCTCTGCGTGCCACACATTTCATTCCTTTCATTGACGGCTTATTTGACGGCTAAAAAAACTAAGATGTTTTTTATTAAAAAAAAGTAACAACAAACGACCTATACTCATTTATACGCTCAAACTTTTAAAAAAACGTTTGACATTTTTTAACGAATTCAGTATTCTGAATGTAAGACTATGCTTGGATACGTCTCATTTCTTGCTTTAAAGAATGGAATTTCTTGGAATTGATTCTTCCAAGAAATATATTTTTCACATAAATAAAAAAAGCAACGAGAACATCTCTAAACATTCTCATTACTTTTTAATTTACTTAAATACAGAAAAGACCCTCCGATTAAGAAGGGTCTTTTTTTGCTCTCGTACCTAAAAGAAAGTTATCGCAAAAATATACCCATTTCTACACCAAGCTAAACTTTCTTTATTTTTTCGATTCCCGGTTCGCTAAATGTTCAAGTATCTGCATCTGTTTCAAAAAATAAGCGTTAAAAGTCTGTTTCACTCGTATCTTTCGTTTGCTGTTGGATAGCTTAGCTTTCAGCACTTATCAATAAATAGCCTGTCTGCTATCAAAATCTATTGTATGATAGCCAAGAAGATTAAACAACGGATTCAGCCTACTAAAACACTATTTCTAATGCCAGTAGCCTGAATCCGTTTTATTAAAAAATTATAGGCGAACCCTTCTATTCCTTTGCTATTTTTTCTTCTAAAATCAATGACAGCTAATCATTCGACTATGGCTCAGCAAAATATAAATATTTATCTAAAAGTATAGTATCTTAGCACTTTTTACGAAAATCGTGTTTGAATTAAATCCTTGCTAATTCCGAAGAGGCCTCGACTTCTCGCCGGCTGGAAAACTGAACTTTACTCAGTTGTTTTCCTGTTGCTATCAGCATAATTACGGTTTCTTTTCCTAACGACTGAATTGCTTCAATATCCATGATAGAAAGCAAATCCCCTGAAGAAACTTTGTCTCCAATGGCTACCTTAGTTAGAAAAGGAGTACCGCCAAGCTCTACTGTGTCAATCCCCATATGAATCAAAAGATCTGTACCATCCTCCATTTGAATCCCTATTCCATGCTGTTGCTCAGAAATCATGGTTACTGTACCATCAACCGGGCTAAGTATATGCGTTTCTTTTGGCTCAACCGCGACACCGTCTCCCATCATACCTTGTGCAAAGACTGGATCATTCACTTCTTTTAGTGGGACGAACGTTCCAGCTACAGGTGCATAAATACGATTTTTCTTTGAAAAAAACATCACTTATCCTCCTACCCATTGATTTACTTCATGGAAATCGTTAATAATTTTTTTTGCTCGTTTTTTTACTGAATCCGCCGCATGAGACATGCAAAACGAATGATCTGAAACATCGAACATACTTATGTCATTTTCAGAATCCCCTACAGAGATAACTGTCAAATCAAATTTTTCCTTTAAGGCTTCAATGGCATTCCCTTTTGTAATGCCCGGGGGAGTAATTTCAATTCTCTGTTCACCGCTTTTGCAAATAGCAAGCTCAGGAAATGTACGTTGTAGTTGAGAAAGAATCTTATCGCTCTCCCCTTTTTCCGGACGGACATTAATCTTATAAATTTTCTTAGTTAGTAAGCTGTCAAATACATTTTCAGGCTCAACAAGCTCCATATTCCACAGCTTAGATTTTTCATCAGACCGATGTGTGCCAATCCGTTTTTCTCCATCAAGTGCATCAAAAATAATTTCCTGTTCTTCAATATAGGCTAAAACTTTTTCTAATGATTCTTTTTGAATCGCCTCTTCAAATATACGTTTTCCATCAATCTCCACTACAGCCCCATTAAACCCTATCAAGACATCGGCTTTTATCTTTGCTTGATTTTCGATGAAGTTAATTTCTTTAATTGAACGCCCAGTAGCAATCCCAATCTTCATTGTCTTTTTTAATGCTTGAATTGACTCTTTGTCTTCATCGATTACTTTAATTGAGTCTTTTACAAAGGTTCCATCAAGATCAGTGATCAAAATTCTTTCTTTTGCCATGCTGATCATTCCACCATTCCTAATAATTCTTGAATCTCCACTTTCAATTGATTCGCTCTTCCACCATAAATTGACTGCATTTGCATTCCTGACTTATTAAAACCTAAAGCAGATAAATCTGTTTTAATCTTTTCGCTATCTACAATCGAGTCATCTTTTACGTTAATCCGAAGTCTCGTGATACAAGCATCTACAGCTTCTATATTTTCCTGTCCACCATGTGCGGCAATCAGTTCAACGGCTTGATCATGAAGAGACATGGATGCAGGATTTGCTGCTTCTCTTTCTTTGTCCTTCAATGTTTTCACGCCCATCTTTTGTCGTGTTTCATCTTTTCCATGTAAAGTAATCGTTGTGGGATCATCTTCGCGACCTGGAGTTTTAAAGTCAAATTTCTTAATAACAAACGTAAATACCAGGAAGTAGACGATAAAGCAAGCAATACCGATAATTGGTAATAAGAACCACTTTGTCCGAGTTCCTTGAAGAACCCCGTAAATAATAAAATTAATCAGACCATGCCCTGTTGGCGTCAAGAAAGCAGCTCCTGCCATATTGGCAACAAGCATAGTTGTTCCCGCTAATAGTGCATGAATTCCATACAATGCTGGAGCAATAAATAAGAATGTAAATTCTAACGGTTCTGTAATTCCAGTAATAAATGAAGTTAGCCCTGCAGCAAGTAATAACGAGCCAACCATTTTTTTATTTTTTGGTTTTGCTGTCATATACATAGCTAGTGCAGCTCCTGGAAGTCCGAACATATTGTAGATAAATTTCCCTGAAGAAAAACGAGTAATCATTGGATCAATTGCGCCTTTTCCTGTCAAAGCAGCCATATAGGCATTAACTGTTCCTGAAAACTCTTGCCCATCAATCATAAACACCCCACCTAATGGCGTTGTGCGAACCGGCCAGTTCAATCCATGATGCAAACCAAATGGAAGCAATAGTCGCTCAATCACACCATAAGCAAACGTTCCTACATACCCTGATTTTAAAATAGCTACAGATAATAAATTAATTCCTTGTTGAAGTAATGGCCAGATAAAGAAGAAGCCAACTGCAACTAATGCCATCGCAGGCATAATTAAAATAGGTACCAAACGCGGTCCACTAAAGAATCCAAAAATTTGAGGAACCTGTACTTTAATCGCTTTCTTATGGACGAGATAGACAACAACCCCTGTAATAATCCCTCCAAAAACGTTTAAATCCATCGTTAAAATTCCTAAAACATACGTTTGCATACTCGCAGCTAGAAGCTCACTTGCATTTTCTGCACTAGTATCTACAAGCTTTCCACTTACCTCTAAAAGAAAATGTAATGTATTATGTAATACTAAGAACCCTAACAACCCTGATAAAGCAGCAGACCCTTTCTCCTGCTTCGCAAGTCCTACTGCTACACCTACTGCAAAAATCACCGGTAGATTGCTAAAAGCTACGCTTCCTAACATATCTAAAAATCCCATAATAAATTGCAAAATCTCATTTGCCATCCACGGGTGCATTTCAATGGTGTTGCTATTTGTAAACGCCGAGCCAATTCCTTTTAAAATACCTGCTGCTGGCAATACAGAAACCGGTAACAAAAATGAACGACCAAATGTTTCAAAAACTCGTAGGATTTGATCTTTTTTACTCATTTTCTTTATTGAATTTTCCATTTTTCATCCTCCTCTTTCAATAAACTTATATTAACAAATAAATTCGTTCATCTGATTTTTTGAAAACTAAGTGAGACAGAAAGAAAAAAACTAGCTTTAGAGTAAAAAACTACTAATGGAAACCCTGTAAAATAAAGGCTTTGAAAAGAAGAGAAATGAAAAGAAAAAAAACGAGAGTAAAAAAATCCCCTTTTCTATTAAACTCAACTAGCTGATTTTTTGAGGCAGTGAAAAAAAATTTTTTAAATGGATTTCATTTGCTCAAGCTCCCCTCCAACACGTATACTTGTATGAATTCTTACAAAAGAAATCCATAAACGTAACATTATAAAAACGGGAGTGACGACTATGAATTTTGGCCCGAAAATCCGGGAAATTCGAATAAAAAAAGGCTTATCACAAAAGGAAACTTATTCGGGAATTATTTCTAAATCCTATGCAATTGAATTTGAAAAAGGAAAACATAGTATATCTGCTAATTTTTTGATTCATGTATTAGAACGATTAAATATGGATATGGATGAATTCCTTTTCATCTACATGGACTATCGGTTAAGTCCTTATTCTAGTTATATCTATCGACTTTCTAGTTACTCAAATACACATAATGTAGATTCTTTACATCAACTCTATCGTGAGCTTAGTGAAAAAAACACGGAAATTTATCGTGTGCGTGCAGCTGAAACAAGATGCCGAATCCGTGTGATCGAACAGTTCAAAATGACAGGAATTTGGGACACCACTTGTATCCTCAAAGAAGATCAAGCATTCATTCAAGAGTATCTTGTACGAATTGAAACATGGACATTGCAAGAAATACAGCTTTTTGGTAATACGATAGAGTTTCTTGATTTCCATGCTCATTTTCCTCTTTTCAAAAATCTGTCGAAATCACTTTCTCTTTATATGAACTATGATAGAGGTCGTGAAATCTTTTGTGTAATGTTAATCAATCTTATTAGTCAGGCAATCAAGCACCAATTTCTAGATTATGCTGAAGTCCTTATCCAACAATTAAAACTTTTAAGTAGCGATTATAAAGAATTTTTCCATGCCGCAATTGCTCGATATTTTGATTCTATTTTGCTTATAAAACGAGGAGATCATGAACAAGGCTATGCAGAAGCTGAAAAACTCCTTCTCTTTTTCAGAGAACTTAATCAACAATCTTTAGCTGATGAGCTAGCTGTTCACATAAAAAAAGTATCTCTTTGAACAAAAGCTAGAAAATACCTAGGATACTTCAATCAGCAAATAAATTTTCTAAGCCAAAAAGGTGGGACAGAAATTCATTTCAGCTCCCACCTTTTTGTAAAATTTTACGAGTGTGAAGGATAAATTATCCCGTTTTGTGCCACGTCACCTCGTTTGTATTATTCTTTACCTTTTATTCGAAAAAGAAATAACCCTATTATTACAACAAAAATCCCTATAGCCGTAATCCCACTTGCTTTTGATTCATTTGTTTTTGGAAGAATCAATCCTTTTTTCTGTGTTGATGACACCTCTGGCACTGACGATTCTCCTGATTGTAAAGCTGTTCGGTTTGTCATTTGATGCTCATCTTTTGTTCTCTGGCTTTCTTGAAGGGATCTCTTTGACTGCTCTTTCTCTGTTTGTTCATTCCTTTTTCCAACAGGTTTTGATGAAGACATTTTTTTACTTGTCCTATTTGTTGTTTCAATTGGAGCGGTTGTTATTTCTGTCGTTTGCATATGTTTCTTTCCTATAACTGTTTTCTGAACGGTTTCTGAATTTTCTGTCTCTGTACTTGATGTTTCAGTTGTCTCTGTACTTGATGTTTCAGTTGTCTCTGTACTTGATGTTTCAGTCGTCCCTGTAATTATTACTTCTGTACTCGTTGCGCCTGTCGTTTCTGTACTTGTTTCTTTCGATTCACTTTCAGTAGTATTGGTCCCCTCATTTGATGTCTCTGAAATTTGCGGCTGTTTGCTTTCTTCGCTTGACTCTCCTTTTGTATTCGTTGTCGACATGGTTTCACTAATTGTCACAGTGGGAAATATTTCCGCTTTTGTTTGAGCATATGACTCTGAAGAACTTGTCTGGCTCACTCTGTCCTTTGTCACAATTCTATTCAAAACAATTGTGACTTCCCTTCCATCGCTATACCACTTATCGCCATCCTTCACTATTTCTGAACCGTCAGCTAACAGTTTTTTATGTCCATTTTCGGATGTGCGTACGACGCTAAGATTATCAACGGTCTCAAACTCTACTACCGTGTCTGCATTTGCAAAAGAGGTATAGAAAATGGTAATACACCATACTGCTACTGCTCCACTCCTCATAACCTTCATCATTTTCTTCTTCATGAATTTTCCCTCCTCAATCCGTGAAATCCTCATACTACTGGATTTCTCTAAGAAAGAATTTACACATATTTCCTTTAGATAATAAAAAAGGTCTGATATTTTGTACCAAATGAACAACTAGATACAGAGATTGAGGACAAAATAATATTTGTACCATTCTTCTCCTTACTTATCTATTCTCGCCTTCAACTGTCCAATAACTGCTCTTTAAATAATAGCTATTAGTAAACAGAACAATCAGAAGTGGATTTAGCACTTATTTTTAAGGCTAAATCCACTTCTGATCTTTTTTTATTTATTTTTTATGCTTCCTCTATCTTATTTGAAAATAGAACGAAAGGAATATAAATGAGTGTACCGATAATAATAATCACTATTTGCAATAAGGCGGCTCTAAAATCACCAGCTGTTGCAAGGTAGCCAGATAATACCGGTGGCGTTACCCATGGAATCAATATATAGGTTGGGTTTACTAAGTGGAGACTTGTTGCAAGGTATGCCAAAATAGTAGATACCATTGGAACAATACAAAATGGAATAGCATATACTGGATTAAAAACAATTGGCAAACCAAACATCATTGGTTCACTGATATTAAATAAACTAGAAACGCCACCTAATTTCGCAATCATCCGTTGATCTTGTCTTTTTGAGAAGAGGAGAACAGCAATCACTAGACAAATCATTGTTCCGCCGCCACCCATGTATACATACGCATCTAAAAATGGTTGTGTAACAATATTAGGTGCTGCTGCGCCTGCGCCTATAGCCTCGACATTTTGCTGAAGAGAGGTTAATAAGATAGGCCCTGAAATTGCACCGAATACAAACGCGCCATGAATCCCAAAAATAAATACGAAGGTTGATAAAAACACATATAATAAAATTCCTGGCAAGGTTTGGAAACCACCAACTAGAGGAGCCTGTAAAATATTGACAACAATCTCTGGAACAGTCAGTCCAGTCACCGTTCTTAAGACTACCTCACCAATAGCAAATAAACTAATAGTGAAAAATGCAGGAATCAGGCTATTAAATGATTTTGCAATTGCCGGAGGAACACTTTCAGGCATTTTTATTTTCAATCGATCATTAGCAGTCAGCTTCACCACTAATGGCACGCTAATTAATGCAGCAAGAATTCCTAAAAGCATGGCAGAAGCACTGGTGTAGGTTTGTGTTAATGCTCCTGAAGCTTGAATTTCCGTTCCCTCAACACCGGTGATACTAATTATGTTTGGTACTAAAGAAACATAGGCTGCTAATGCGACGATTCCTTCAAGAGCACCGTCAGATTCATAGGAACGAGCTAGTCTAACACCAATTAGAAACGTTACCATAATTCCCAAAATACCTAACGTTCCGTTGTACGCCTGCACACAAATCTCTGAAATCATTTCTCTTCCTGGAATACCGCGTAAAAGTCCTGTTTTTTCAGCTAGCAAGACATTATTTACTAACAAGAAGAAGGCAGCTGTGATTGTAATGGGAATAGTACTTGCAAATGCATCACGGATTGCTGAAATATATCGGTTTACTGCAACTTTATTAGCCATTACAGCAACTTTTTCTCCAAATGCTTCTTTATTAAATGAGCTCTCTTTTTTCATGTTCTAATCTCCTCTATGTTCAAATTTTAGTAACTCCGCAACCACTGATAACCATTTTCCAGCAACTCCTACCCATACTTCTTTATAGGTAGCATTATTAAACTGTGGCCAATAAGGCTCATCTTCTTCTCCAAATGTTTGTATTCCTACTGGCATTTCTCCAGTGATTTCTCCGGAAGAAACGGAATACTGCTGTGCATAATTATAGCCTTCTCCATAAATCATTGACTGACCGAATGGATTTTTTCCAACAATCCATTGCAGCTGTTGATCTGCAATATCCATTAGATGAATATTTTCTGTCAAACGTCCCATAATTCCTGCACTTTTTCCCATGGAAAGAAGAATGGCATTATTTCCTCTAAAAGAAAACCAAACAGGAAATCGTTTAATATAAAATCCTTCGGCAATCTTAATTCCCAGTTGAAGTTGTTTTTGATAGCTCTCTTTTGCCTCATCGCCAACTAATAAATGTTGTTTATTAAAACTTTCTTCATCCGTCCACTCATCTTCTTTATATATACCGCTTGCATACATTGGATACGGATCTGTAAATTCAGCTAAAAACTCTAAATAATCAGCATAATCATTCGCACGTTTCTGCCAGTCTTCATTCTCGCTCACTGTTAAGACTTCTTCAAAAGCTTGGGCATATAAATGTTCTCTTGCTTGATGGTTAAAATGTTGAAAGACTTTGTGGGTTTCATCTCGATAAAACATCCCTTTAATATTGGTACCATTCAGTAAGAGAATTCCTTCTGACTCTTGGCATAAAAGAAGGGCATCAAACCAGTCTTTCATTTGATTTTTATAAATATCTTCTTGCGTTAATTGATACATTAGTGCAGCAGTCCAAGACATCGTCGCTAAAAATAAACTTTTTGATGTACTATAGGTATGCTCCCAAAAAACAGGCTCATGTGTATATCCAGTCTTTTTATACCCGGCAAGGGCATTCTGGTAATCTTCCTTCACTATTTGTAGCAACTGAGGTCTCATAGCATATGTTGCAGGTAAAGAGCGAATAATCTTTGCAACAATTCCCGTAATAAGAAAATTATCATATGGACTATTATGAATTCTAGGTGTTGCATCATCCATCGTTCCAATGCGATTATCTGTCCAACGGGTAATTCCTGCGCTTGTCACTCTATCTCCATTATCCAGACGTGTTTTCAGAATAAAATCAAGTCCCCATTCGCCTTCCTCCAATAATCGAAGGTAGAGAAGCTCGTCTGTTTTTTGTTCCTCTGCCACTTCAAACAAGCTAGAAGTAACCTCAGCTGTTTGGATGAGCTGTTGAGATAGATCTCCTGCATCATGCCAGCCACCATTGAAGCTGACTAGTGACTCTTTGTACGATACAATTATATCTTCGTGACAAGTACCGTGAATTCCATGAATAGGACAGCCACAACGTTCACAAAAAATAAAATTTAATGATTTCCAAATAGATGATTCTTTTAACTTAGCTGAGGGTCCAATCTTAAACACTTCGGTTTTACTCTCTGCCACTCGTAGATAATACGATCCTTCTTTTTTCCATTCTGAAAAGTCCAACAAACCGAACACGCCATTTTCCGTAGCTACTTGTATAATCTTCCCTTCAAAAACTACTTGATTTGTTTCTGCATTAATTAATTGAAACGTCCCTTCAGAAAACTCATCCGCATTAAGAATGGCTGTTTTCGAATAGTTTGTTCCATATCCGATATGAGAAAAAACAATTTCTTTTTTTGGCGCACGCCATCCTTTTGCTGAACTTCTTTGCTCATTTTTTTCAACAACAAGATTTTCAACAGTATAATTCATTTCTCCAGGCAAATTCATATAAGAGCCATTTGCTCCAGAAAAAATACGGATTCCCTTCACTGCATCTCTTGGCAAATTGCTGATATCTAATACATACGTTTGCTTTTCTTGTCCTTCCAAATTAATAACATGCGTTCCTTCGCGGTTATATACATCTGGGATTTTAATCACACCATCATTTTCTACAGTAAGAATCACATTGGGATTGATAACATTTTTACAAATCGCTGAAATATCTAATTTCAATTGTGTAAAGTCTGTCCAATCCTCATTTTGGAGAGGAAGATATGCGCAGACTTCTCCAAAATTTACGTAATCTCCATCCTCTGGCGCCCCTTCTGCCCAAGATGAGTAGCGTGTTGAACTGATTAAAGTAACTGATTTTTCCGTAGTCTCAATGCGTCCGCGTCCCTCATGAATCCATGCATGATACTCGTTAATAATAGGTCGACTAAATACAATACATTCTTTTTCTTTCTGATTTTTTTCAAATGAATTCATTCGATTTAATGGCAGTGGTTTATGAATAAATCCAGAACGGATTAACTCTTTTTTAAATTGATCCATCTAACAGCTCTCCTTTCAGTTTCATAAATGCGCCTGTTGCGGCACCCTTCAACGCAATTGTATTTGGATCCAGTGTCGTTACTTGGAATCCTTTTTTTACAAATCGAATCGTTTTTTCATTTAGTAACGTTACCAAATGTGACAAAAACCAGCCATCATTCATCACGCCACCTCCATAGACAACCGCTTCAGGATCGCTTACTCGAATCAAATTCATGGTTAAAGCGGCAGCGGCATGCAACGCTTGATCCACTACCTTTTTCGCTAGCCTATCTTCCTGTTCATACGCTTCAATCAATTCTTGAAATGAGATTCTTTCATTCTCCATTGGAGTCAAGCAAGTATCAGGATACTTTTCTAAGTATTTCAATGTTTGATTATGCATCCCTAATCCAGATGCAAATAACTCCACACAGCCTCTTCTTCCACACGCACAAACTTCTTCACTAGACATATCTACAACCATATGACCGACTTCTCCCGCATTGAAACTTCCACCTCTCACCAACCGTTTTTCGGCGATGATTCTTCCAGCAATTCCTGTTCCAATATTGAGGTAAATAAAATCATCTGTGAATTTCCCCATGCCTAAAAATTGCTCTGCTAATGCAGCCCCTGTAACATCATTTGTAATCCAGCATGGTAGCTTAAAGGTCTCTCTCAGCTCTTTAACTAAATCAATAGGTTCAGATAATCCTGGATGAATCTCTATCCATATACCATTTTTTGTATCCACTCTTCCCACCACACAGACAGCAAGTCCTAGCAACTTCCCATAAATAGGTTGTTCCTCTAGGTAATCTTCTATTGCTGCTGTAATTTTTTCAGTAGCCAATCGCTGGCTTGTTACATTTGAAGAATATTTTTTACTAGATAGAATTTTTCCTTCTTGTGTTACTTCTCCAATAAGTATCTTTGTCCCGCCTAAATCAACGGATAAAATTGTTTCCTGCATATTTACACCTCTTCATCTGACAACGTTACCAAATAAAAATAATCTGTTCGCGCTTACAACGACATCATAACCTCAATCAATTATCTCTGTCAACTGTTTTTTAAACATTTAGAAACGTTACCAAAAATATCTTGATTTTTATTCAAGACTATCTTAAACTGGTAGCGAGGAGGCGCTTTCGAATGAAAAAAACAATTACTATCAAAGAAATAGCAAAAAAAAGTAATGTGTCTGTGTCAACCGTTTCTCGTGTTTTAAACAACCATCCTTCAGTTTCACCTGCCAAGCGGGAAAAGGTACAGGCAATTATTGAAAAAGAAGGATTTCAGCCTAGCATGCTTGCTCGAGGGATGGTTTCAAATAAAACAAGGACAATTGCTGTCGTTGTATCAGATATTACAAATCCTTATTTTACATCCTTGGTATCTGAAATTGAACTTGCCAGTGGTGAACAAAACTATTCTCTTTTATTATTCAATACAATGACTGCAGGTCGCCAAAAAAAAGCTGACAGTAGTTTTACAGAAAGAGACACTTTTAAAACGATTATTGAAAAAAAAGTGGATGGTGTCATTATTCTTGGAGGAGAAATTGACCGTGATATACCTCAAAAAGAATATTTACAAGCTTTGGAACAATTAAATAATCAAGTGCCCGTATTAATTATTGGACAAAATCAGGTGGATTGTTCTTGTTCATTTCTGGAAAGAGATTTAGAAAAGGGCGTATTTTTATCCGTTCAACATCTGCTTGCATTAGGAAATCGTCGGATTGGCTTTATTGGAGGAGAAGAGGGTGTTAAGATTACAACGCAACGGGTGCAGGCCTTTGAGAAGGCACTTTCTCTTTACAGTAGTTTTGATTCTTCTCTTATCTATCTTAGTGATTTTTACACAGAAGATGGATATAACAGTATGACCTCTGTTCTTAAACAACAGACGCCTCTTCCGGATGCCATTTTAGCAATCAATGATCGTGTAGCAATCGGGGCTTTTCGCGCCTTAGCCGACCACGGATTGTCCTGTCCAGAAGATATTGCTATTGCAAGCTGTGACAGCTTTCCTGATGGAGATTATCAGATTCCAAGAATTACTACTATTAATCAACACAATCAAATTTTAGGAAAACTTGCCGTTACCAGGTTATTGAAGTTAATTGATGAAGAACCTTTAGAAACTGTTGACTTACACTCACCGGACTTAATTATACGTGAGTCTTGCGGTATCGGAAGAAAGTGAGCAGAAAAATGGATAAACACTTAATTTTTATGGATATTGACGGTACGCTTGTAAATAATCAACAAGAGATTTCTAAAAAAAACAAAACGGTCATTAACATGCTCCAAAAAAAAGGCCATTTATTTTATGTTGCAACTGGAAGAAAATACTCATCTGCCATTCAAATAGCAAACAAACTATCTGAACAAACTCAAGTCGTTGCTTCCAATGGAAGTGTCTATTCTATCAATCAAACACTTCATAAAGAACAGCTTTCAGAGAATGCTTTGAAAAAAATTTACGAGACAACTGCACCTAAACAGCTCCCTGTATTTTTCTTCGGTGAGCATACTGTCTTTTATACTCAACAGCTACCCGAGTATTTACAAAAAAATGATCAATCTCGGATTGGAAATAGTGAAGAAGATTTTTGTTTTATTGATTCACTTGATACACTCTTTTCTGTGAAAAACCGGATTATCAATGGCATCATCATCGCAGATAATCAGGAAACCGAATTAAAAGAAATTCGGCATATATTAGAAAAAAGTGAGTTACTCTCTGTCTCTTCTTCACACCCAAATAATATCGAATTAATTCCTTTAGGGATAAATAAAGCAACTGCTATTCAAGCTATACAAAAAGAGCTAGCTATTCCTAAAGAAAGAATTATCAGCTTTGGTGATGGACAAAATGATTTAGAAATGCTTCAAGCATCTGGAATCAGTGTCGCTATGGGGAATGCTGTGAATGAACTAAAACAACAAGCGACATTTGTTACAGATACAAATTTAGAAGATGGTATTGCCAATTTTCTAATCAATTATTTTAACCAAAAGGAGTAATAAAATATGACAAATCCAACAATGCTCTCTTATATTTTAGAGGAGCAGGACACTTTAACAGCTGCTATTCATACCTATCCAAAACATATAGATAAAGCAATTGAAGGTTTGGCATTAGATACAGATAACTGGTTAGTTCTGGGAGCTGGTTCAAGTATCAATGCTGCCAAAAGTGCAAAATACTATATTGAAAAAATGGCACAAATCAAGATTTCCATTGAAGAGCCTTATAATTTTACACATTACGAAACAATTGATCCAACGCTTCAAGTGGTTTTAGGGGTTTCTCAAAGTGGGCAAAGCACCTCAACGATTGAAGCCATGTCAAAGGTAACTCAACATCATAAGGTTCACACAATGGCTGTAACAAGTATTCCCGATAGTGAGATTACAAAAGTTACGTCTTCTACTTTAGATATTTTGTCAGGAAGAGAAAGAGTCGGCTACGTTACATTAGGCTTTTCAGCAACCGTTCTTGCTCTTATGCTTCTTGGTCTACGAATTGGTGTGAAAAAAGGACTTATTTCTGCGGAAAAAGAGGCTAGCGAGATACAGGAGTTCCTCGCTCTTACTGCTCAATTTAATCATGTAATAAAACAATCCTCTTTATTTTTTGATACGCATCGTAAAGACTTTAAAGAAGCTCCTCGATTTACTTCAATTGCTTATGGACCAAGTGTAGGAACTGCGAAAGAAATGGAGACAAAATTTTCTGAAACCATCCGTGTTCCTTCTCAGGGAGTTGAGCTGGAAGCCTTTATGCATGGTCCTTATTTAGAAATCAATTCAGAGCATCGGTTATTTTTTATTGATACACCTGCAAAAGCTGAAATTATTGAAAAAGCAGGATTATTAAAAGCTTACGAACAAAAGCATACCACTCATGTATTTACAATTTCTTTGCGCGAAAGTGTATCAAGTGATTCACACACTCTTGCTTTGGGCAACTGTAAAGATGAGTTTAAAGCACCTTATTTGGCAATACTTCCTTTCCAAATATTCTGCTGGTATATATCAAGAGAAAAAGGAATCGATATCACCAAGCGTATCTTTACTGATTTCTCTCAAGCTGTGAAAAGTAAAACAACCGTTCAAGATTATGTTTAACCGCACAGCTATGGAGGTTGGAACAAACGCCCTCCTATAA
Organism: Enterococcus phoeniculicola ATCC BAA-412; assembly: GCF_000407505.1. Taxonomy (GTDB): domain Bacteria; phylum Bacillota; class Bacilli; order Lactobacillales; family Enterococcaceae; genus Enterococcus_K; species Enterococcus_K phoeniculicola. The sequence goes on along the minus strand of NZ_ASWE01000003.1, from coordinate 299,944 downwards.
GTTAAATTCCGTTCAATACAAGTGTGGACTATAACTATCTAAGTTATAGTCCACACTCGTAAAATCTTAATAAGGGTTGGAAACAGAAGAAACTCATCTCCACTTCGTTTCGCTCTCATCACTCTCTAGAAGCGAGACGCTTTAAGAATTGAAGGTCTCCACTTCGTTTCGCTCTCATCACTCTCTAGAAGCGAGACGCTTTAAGAATTGAAGGTCTCCACTTCATTTGTCTCTCAACAACTTCTACGCATGGGACATGCTAGAGTTGAAGGCTTCATAAATAAGAAGAAAGCCCTAAAGATTTGAGGAACACTCAGGGTCAGTCAACATTGAAAGAAAATCTTTGTTGTTTCTTGTCATCATCGTGAACTCCTTCTCATTGCTGTAAATCACGGAAGTTTCACTTTCGATGATGCACAAGTCCCCTATGCTGCAAATCACGAAGTTTCACTTCCAATGATGTACATTACCTGTTCCCGGAGCTGAACACGTCTGTCCCCCCCTCTGTTTGAAACAAGAAAACTAGTTTGCTTTTATTTCTACTAGTTTTGTTGCTTTTTGACAAAACAACGTGTCATGTTCAATAAAAATCATTGTGGGCTTGGCCTTTTCAATACTTTCACTAAGCTGTTCCTGAGCGAATAAATCTAAATAGTTCAATGGTTCATCCCACAAATATAAATCCGCTTTTTGAAGAATAGATTTAACTAACTCTACTTTCTTTTGTTGTCCTCTACTCATTTGCTCAATCGGTGTTTCAAATGCTGTACGCTCCATACCTAATTTTTTTAAATACGTAAGAACCTTTGTATAATCCAACTGCATTGTCTCCGAAAATTCTTTTAATGTCCCCATCCTAGTAATTTCCTGAGAAACTGTACTTATTATCAGCTCCTCCGCCAAGTAACATTCTCCAGTCGTAAAAAAATGCTCCGGCTGCAAAAAATAGCGCATCAGCGTAGTTTTCCCCACCCCATTATTTCCAACAATTGCCACTTGTTCACCTTGATTGACTGTAACTGTAACTGGTTGAAATAAATATTTCCCCTTTTCATATCCTAACGAAAAATCCTTTAATTGAAGAATCGCTTTTTTATAGGAAGAACGAGGGGTCATACTCAGTACTTCTTTTTCTTCACGATTATCTAGTAAACTCTTTTTTACCTCCACTTGAGTCTGTCGTCTATGATCAATGGCTTTCGCACGTTTCATCAACCTAGCGGCTATGTTTCTGCCGCCATTGCTTTGCTCCCGTGCATCTCCCCATTCTTTTTTTTCTTTCACAGTTTTCTCTAAGCGCTGAATTTCTTTTTTTAATTTATTATTTTTTTCTTCTCTTTGGTTATCCTGTATTTGTTTTTGCTTGACATAGGTTTCATAATTTCCCTGATAGAGAACAATCTGCTCTCTTTCAATGGCAAGTGTATGGTCGATTACCTCGTTTAAAAAGGCACGATCATGACTAACAATGATATACCCTGATTTTTTTTGTAAATAGTCCTTCACTTGTTTTCTGCTTTTTATATCCAGATGATTTGTCGGTTCATCAATTAGTGGGAACTTCCCTTTATCAAGAAATAAAATAGCTAATAACAGCTTTGTTTTCTCTCCACCAGAAAGCGTTTCATATGGCTGCCACAATTTAGAAACATCCACATCTAACAGTTGGCATTCCTTTTCAAGCGCCCATTGCTCAAATGAAGCAATTTCTTCTAATACATAATAAGTTAGTTGCTGCATATCATTTATTTCCACTGGGAAATAGACGAATTCTTTTGAATACTTAATCGTTCCATGATAAGAATAAGTCCTCATCAACAACTGTAATAATACAGTCTTTCCTCGCCCATTTCTTCCAACTAAACCTAGTTTCCATGTATCATCAAGATTTAAGCTGACATTTTGAAAAATTGGGTTCTCCTGATATTCAAAACCAAAGCTCATATTCCTTATTTGAATACTTGTCATCTTTCATTCCTCCACAAAAAAGACCCTGACTTTTCAAGTTAGGGTCTAAAACACAAGTAAAAAAACAGGAAGGTCGCAATATTAGAGCTGCTTTCCTTCTTTATCTATTAGGAATTTACTAGATTGATTAGCCATCTTGAAAAGTACAAATCTTCTTACTCATTTGTCTTCTAAAATAATGACTTATTTGTTCAATCTAGGGTTCCTCCTCTATCATTTAATTTTATTTAGTGTAACAGGCTATCAATAGCTTGTCAATTTCTCCTTGCTTCACTTCCTAACCAAACGGTATCCTCTTTTATCCAATAGATAGTTGTTGATTCACTTTTTTCTATTTTATAAACGGATTTTTTTATTTCTTTTATTTCCTTAGCAGTATACCAGCCATTAAGTAGTCCTTCTCTGAACTCCTCCTCAGTCCAGCTACCAGGTAAAAATCCAGTTTCCCAAGAAAGGTCTGCAGCTTCATTTAAATTGTATGAAATAATCCATTTCTCCCTGTTCTTCGACAGCTCAAATGTTTTTTCATAAAACGAAAGAGCCTCACCTATACTAGCAACGACTTGAGACTGCATAAATGAATGATCAAATAGCCAAATTTTTAAATAATACGGGGTACCCATCTCTTCTATCGTCTGTTTCCAAGAAAAGTAAATGTCAGCTAATGCTTGAACCACGTGCTGCTTGTACCATTTAGGAAGCTCGTACCTATCTAACGAATAAAACGAAGACGACCAAAATTTAACGTAGATTCGCTGATTTCTTTCAAGTGACTGACTGTCTACATTCATTGCTACTTTCTTCCATCTTTCGATTTCTCGAACTCTGCGTTTCCAGCCACGAATTTTCTTTTTCGATTGACTATATCTTTTCATTTTTTTGACCTATTGAACTATATAAAGGAGCTAATTCCTGTAGTGTTTTTGCGGTAATTTTCTCCACATCCTTGATTTCTTCTTTCTTATAAAGTAACTTTCCTATTTGAAAGGTTTTATCCTTCATCGCTTTCTTCAACTCTTTTTGTTGTGCTTCGTCTGTGAGATATGTGGATAAAGAGAGATGCTCCTCTAACTCATGCTCAGGCTGAGGCCAGATATAATAATCTGTAATATCTACTTCTTGACTCCATTGTGCTAAAGAATCCAGCAAATGATTGTATTCCTGTTTATTGCCCACTCTCTCTTCACTTTTATAATGCTGAAACATTAAGTAAATTTGGTATTGCTTTTTATTAAGCAGTACCGCTAAACAGGCACTCTCTTCTTTCCTATTTTCACTACGATAAGCACTCCAAAAGTGGTTGCGCAAGTTCCAGCCGTTTGTCCAGCTCTCAATTTTCGGTTGACTCATCAAAAATTCTTTAGGCAATAAACTAGCTGTCTGAAGTTGTATAGCCTTCCACTTTTGCCAATGTTCCTTATAGGTATCTTTTATTTTTTCAATCTCTTCTATACTTTTTTCTTCCTTCAACTGTTTAAAAGTAAAGTATTTCCGATTAAAAAGAGCAAAATCATCTGCTATGATATTCATTTCATTCTCCTTTTATTTTATCACTAGTCCTGTAAAAAAATTGTTTTCTTATTCAGTTAATTTTGGATGAGCCCTTTTAAGAAGTAAAAGTAAAAAAAAAACTGAATTTCTCGATACTTCCCTATCTATATTTATTAACTTTGCTGCACAGGAAATTCTTTCCACCTTTCATACAGAACCACCAAGATAATTTTTCTAGCTACAGAGTCAGTCTGTTAAATAAGCAGCTAGAAAGACAATTGTTCGTACAAAGTGATCTGTATCAACTTCTTATTTTTTTAAATCCGACCTATCTTACCTCTTGTAATGGAGTTTTATACCCATGAGCGTCTAAAATAAAATTCGTTTTATTTTCGTAAGCTAACTATGTGATTCTCCTCTGCTTATTTAATAGATGAATCGGAATAGTTAATTTTTATCGCATTCGCTCAAGATTGTTTTATTTCTCTCTATTAATCACTTGGTCTTGAATGATTCCTGCAGATTTTAAAAACATATACGTTACGACTGGACCGACGAATGAGAATCCACGCTTTTTCATATCCTTGGCAATCATTGTCGCTTCTGGAAGAACAGCCGGTACTTCCTCTTGTGTTTCGTAAGTATGAATCATGGGCACACCGCCCACAAAATCCCATAAATAGTCTGAGAAACTATCGTACTCGTTTAATAAAGTGACAATTGCTCGTGCATTTTTTACAACAGCTTGAACTTTTCTTGGGTTGCGAATCATCTCAGGGTCTTCTAAAATACGGTCAATATCATCTGGGAAAAATGCTGCTACTTTTCGAAAATCCATCTCACAAAAATTCCGATAAAAAACTGCTTTTTTCCCTGCTGCTGCCTTCCAGCTTAGCCCAGCCTGAAAAACGCCCACAGTTAATAGCAAAAATAACTGCTGATCATCTCGGGTTTCTTTCCCCCACTGTTCACTGTACCATTGATAATTATTCAGATTAATCTCTCCTTTTCACTATTTCTTTTTCTACTAAAAAGTGTACCCTAACTATCCTTTCTCACCTTTTCGTTTATCATATGTCTGATTTTGAGTGCTCATATTAGAATACGCAAACTTTTTTTATTCTTATCAAAAAAATATTAATTTAAGCACAACTGATTAAAATAGATTAAAATAGAAGTTATGAGAACTCTCCTATTGACTTAGATAGCTCATAGTCGACAGTCACATCAAATGTTTCTCTCACTTTACTGAACAAGAATCAAATAAAAATTATCGAATGGAGCACACAATGTATTCTTTATTACTCGCAATTATCTATATTGCTTTCATCAGTTTGGGATTACCTGATTCATTAGTTGGTTCTGCATGGCCAGTTATGCATACCGATTTACAAGTTCCTGTTTCTTATGCTGGAATGATTACCATGACGATTGCTGCAGGAACAATTGTTTCCAGTATTTTTTCAGACAAATTAACCAGAAAGCTGGGTGCTGGACTGGTTACAGCTTTAAGTGTATTGACCACAGCGATTGCTCTTTTTGGCTTTTCGACCTCACATAGCTTTTTAGCACTCATTTTTTGGGCGATTCCATACGGTTTAGGTGCAGGAGCCGTGGATGCCGCATTGAATAATTATGTTGCACTCCATTATGCTTCTCGTCACATGAACTGGCTCCATTGTTTCTGGGGTGTAGGAGCTGCACTTAGCCCCTACATTATGAGCTATTATCTAACAAGTGGTCAAGGCTGGAATAGCGGCTATCGAACCATTGGGATTCTACAAATTATTTTGACTTTTGTTTTATTTATCAGCCTTCCGCTTTGGAAACAGAAAAACTTACCAGAAACACAGAAAAAAGTAGCTGCAAAGCCGCTCTCGTTTAAAGAAATTTTACAGCTAAAAGGAATTCCTGCTATCCTAATTGCCTTCTTCTCTTATTCAGCAATCGAACAGACTGCAGGACTTTGGGCAAGTAGTTTTCTTGTCCAAATAAAAGAGATTTCTCCAGAAGTCGCAGCAAGCTTTGGCTCCTTTTTCTTCTTGGGTATTACCTTTGGACGATTTATTTGCGGATTTATTGCAGACTATTTAGGCGATAAATCACTCATTCGAATTGGAACCGGAATTGCATTTGTTGGAGTCCTTCTTGTTGCTTTTCCAACAGATATACGGCTTGTAGCGCTCACCGGACTGATTGTTATTGGGATAGGCTGCGCACCTATTTATCCAGCAATTATCCATTCGACTCCTGAAAACTTTGGAAAAGAACATTCACAAGCAGTTATTGGGATTCAGATGGCTTTCGCCTATGTAGGAACAACCTTTATGCCACCATTGTTTGGACTTATTGCAGCCAAATTTAGTATTGGTTTATACCCGTTGTTTCTTCTCGTATTTGTTATCATTATGTTCGCAACAACAGAAAAACTAAACAAAATTGTTACACATAAAAAGAAAGCTTCACACTAATCTACTAAGAAATAAACAAAAAGAATTGCTTCCTTTTATTTTCATTTATCTTTTTTACTGTTTAACAACTTTTAAAGAGAGCAGACAAAACGAAATTGGTTTTGTTTTGCTCTTCTTTTTTTTTGGTTAAATGACGCTTGACAAAAACGCTTCCACATTTTATTATTTGTTTGAACAAATAAACAAACTTGTTCAAACAAATAATAAAGGAGTGGGCATAAAATGAATAATCAAATGAAGCAGGAGGCGAAAGAAATAATTTCTTTCGTTGGCGGAGATGAAAATATCAATGGGCTGACGCATTGTGTGACACGTTTACGGTTTAATTTAAAAGAGGAAGGAAAATTTAATGAAGAAAAGCTAAAAGAATTGCCCTTAGTTAAAGGCGCTTTTTATTCAAATGGACAATATCAAGTTGTTATTGGTCCCGGTACAGTGGACAAAGTGTATGATATGATTCAAGAGATGATAACAACAAAAAAGCCCACAGCCACTAAAGAGCCTTCCTCTAATCTAAATGTTCTCCAAAAAGGGCTAAAACTATTTTCAGATGTATTTATTCCGATTCTCCCTGCTATCGTTGGTGCAGGTATTTTACTAGGTATCGGCAATATTTTAAGTGCCCCAGGTGTTTTTGGAACAGATGCACTAATCGCCTCTTATCCGGGAATAAAAGGTCTAGCGGATATGATTCTAATGATTGCCAATACAGCATTCACCTATATTCCAGTACTTGTTGCATGGTCTGCAACCAAGCGCTTCGGTGGAAATCCGTTACTAGGTATCCTGTTAGGTCTGGTCTTAATAAATGCAGATTTACTTTCAGGGGCTCAACTTTCTTCTGTCATTTCCGGAGATGTTACCCCTGAATATTGGTCTATTTTTGGACTAAATATTATGAAATTAGGGTATCAAAACTCTGTGCTTCCTCCGTTTGTTGCCGCTTATGTATTAGTTTTTTTAGAAAAACACTTAAAAAAATTAATTCCGGATGTACTTCAGCTAATTGTTATAGCACCTGTAGCCATTTTAGTAACTGCCTTTTTAACCTTCCTTATAATCGGACCAACTATGAATCAGGTTGCAACTTGGCTTACGAGCGGTATTTTAGGTCTGTTTGATTTTAATCCTATACTAGCTGGGATTCTTTTCGGACTTCTCTGGGAACCTTTAGTGGTTACAGGGATGCACCATGCACTTATTGCAGTAAACATTCAACTAATTGCTTCAACCCAACAAAGCTTTATGCTTTCTATCATTACAATCGTTTGCGTAGCCGAGGCTGGAGCTGACTTTGCCATGGCTTTACTTGCAAAAAATAAAACTGATCGAGGGATTGCTGTTTCAGCGGGAACCTCCTCTTTACTGGGTGTCACTGAACCTTCCATGTTTGGCGTGACAATTCCTGCAAAATTTCCGTTTCTCTTTTCTATATTAAGTGCTGGAGTTGCAGGCGGCTTAATTATGCTGCTGAAAATTTATGCAGTTTCACTTGGCCCTAGTGGTCCACTCTCTTTTGTTATTATCCCTGCACAATTTTGGATGAAACACTACTTGGTGATGGCAATTGCTTTCTTTCTCTCCTTTAGTCTCACCTTTTTGTATGGACGAATAAAAAAATTGTCTAAGTAGCTCTGTTTAGTCCACAATCACACACTCATGATAGGAGAAATATCACACATGGCACAAGTATTATTATGGAAACAAATTTTTTCAGATTACCACAACCTTGATCTTTCTCTTAGTAGAAAACAAGTAACTCGATATTTATCAAATGTTTCTGGAAACAAGATACGAGTAAAAATAACAAATAAATATGGACGTACACCATTAATCCTAACCAATCTTTCTTTATCAACTACTAAACAATTTCACGATTCATACGCATTTTCTCTCCACGGTGAACAACTATTTTCTATTCCTGCCGGAGAAACACGTTGGACAGATTGGCTTTCTTTTGATATATTAGCGAATCATCCCATTTACTTTTCTATAGAAGCAAAAAATAAACAAAACAGCATTTTTACGTTAGCCAACACGTTAGACAATCAAATAATTGAAGTTTTACAGCCGTTAAATGACGATTACCCTACTTTTTATTATGGTATAGAAAGTATTGAAGTAGATACCTCACAGTCGCCAAAACTCCTTGCTTTTTTTGGTGATTCTTTGACAAGCCAAGGCTATTTTACTGGCGAGTTAACCCAGAGACTATATCAGGCTTTTCCAAATAAACTCACCACTATGAACGCCGGAATCTCTGGCAACCGTTTGTTGCGAAAGGGTAATTCTATTTCTGAATGGAGTAACAGCTTTGGTGAAGCAGGCATAGCACGCTTTAAGAAAGACGTGTTATCGTCTTCCCCAGATATTGTACTTTTCTTAGCTGGGATTAATGACTTATTTCATCCAGGAGCAGGAACACCTTCTCAAGAACTTCCTAGCACAAATGAATTAATTTCCGGAATAAAATTCGTACAAGAGCTGTGCGAAGAAAGTGGTTGTCTATTTTGTCCCGTTACACTTTCACCTTTTAAAGGTTCATCAAATCATGGGATTGCTTCATGGTCTCCTGAAAAAGAAAGAATTCGTGAAGACATTAACCATTATATCCTTACTCTTCCACATGCAATCCATTTAGCAGAATTCACCTGTGATGAAGTAGATTCAGCTCTGTTAAAAGAATGCTTGGATTCAGGTGATCATTTACATTTTTCATCGCTTGGTGGAAAAACAATTGGTGCCTATCTATTTACTTTCTTGACAAAAACAATTTTTCAATAACTCCCACTTCTTTCTGTTGAATAAGTTGTTTAAGCTAATTTTTTCCATTAAAATGGAGATAGCAGAATAGAATGAGGGGAAAATAATGGCTATAGCAAAATTTTATCCAATATACGAAGAATTAAAGCAGCGAATTCACTCACGCAGATATGAAGGAATGCTCCCAACTGAAAATGAATTAACAAAAGAATTTGAGGCGAGTCGCAATACCATTCGTCGGGCCATTTCTTTATTAAATGAAGAAGGGTATGTTTATAGTGTGAAAGGAAGAGGGGTATTAATTTTAGAATCTCTCAACTCCAGTCAATGGTCATTTGGCGCAGGTAATTTTGGCGGCTTAAAAGCCATCCAATCCTCCAATCATTTGGAGGCAAAAACACGGGTGCTAACTTTTGAAAAAATAGTTATTGATGACGCTCTTGCACGCTCGACTCCATTTAAAAAAAATGAGGTTGTTTATAAAATTGAACGTCTTCGCATACTGAATGAAAAAGCAACCATGTTAGATCTTAGTTATTTCAAAGCTGAATTGATTCCTGAACTATCAGAAACCATTGTTGAACAGTCTATCTATGCATATTTCAGCAAAAATAACGTAAAAATTGCAGCAGCTAAACGACGGTTTTCAGTGACCGCTGCAACAGATGATGACTTATCGAAATTAGACTTAGATACTAATAATTGTGTAGGCATGATGGAAAATCTTGTTTTTAATGATATGGGTAGACTAATTGAATATACAAGAAGTCGCTTTGTTCCTGACCAGTTCAGCTTAAGCTACTTTGTTCAAAATCATGAGGCAAACTAAACCAGCCTACATTTCTACTTATTTCTTTTTCTCCAACTGTACGATTGCCATTCCAGCAGCGCTTAACGCACCTAGCCCCAATAAAACTTTTGAGGAATAAACAATTCCTAAAGAAACACACGTGACCGTTGCAGCCGCATTTATCCATTGATTCATGGTTAACACTTCTTTTGATGGTTCTTTTATAACTAGATCTAACCCAATTGCCCGATTAATTTTATTAATTCTTTTATTGATTGTTTTAATCATTTTTTCTCCTCCTAGAAAAGTTTAAAGTCAACTATTCATTTTCTCTAAATCATCTTCAGCAAAAAGCAATGGTTATTACACCTCCTCAAACAAATCATCTAAAGCATGATTCATAAGAAACGTGAAAGTCTTTTCCGTTGCTTTTAGTGTATCTCGCTCAATCAGCGACAGAAATAAGATAGTGGAAATAATATTGATGGTTTCTTCTTCTGACAGCTTTAACCTTAATTTTGAGTGTACAATCATTTTAGAAAATACCGACATGCTCGCTTCTTCTAATTCACGAATTTTTTCTTTTGGTAGCTTTGCCAAAAACAAGTCATATTCTGGACTATTAAAATCATATAATGCAGGATACGAGCGATATTCATGGTATAACCAGTTCATTCCTTGTTTAAAGCCCTCTAATGCTGAATCTGCCTCTTCGATATAGCGAGCCCAAGTAGTTAACATGGTAGATTGGACATGCTGAAGAACCTCAACAAACAGCTCTTCTTTTGTTTTATAAATTAAATAAAATGAGCCCGTAGATATTCCAACTTCTTTCGTCAAAGAAGGAATATTCGTTTGCTTGTAGCCCTTTGTGCGCCAGCTCATTTCACAGGCTGATTTCAGCTTTTTCTTTATCTCTAAAATATCTTCTTCAGAAAAACGTTTTGCCATATTCTCACCTCTATATTCTTCTTCATGAATAAACTATACACAATATTCATGAATATGTAAACGATAATATTCACAAAAACAAAACACGAGCATATGCAATCGAATAATTAACTACTGATTCACGTGTATCAAATTGGATAATCCTCTTGTTCACCTACTCCTTTTATCGAATTCTTTCACATCTAAAAGAGAGTAAAATAACTATATTTTAAAATTTTACCCGATTCATAATCTCTTTACTGCTCAAAAAAGACTAGAAAAACAGACTCGTTTTTCTAGTCTTTTCACTAGTTTACTTCAGATAATCAGCAAAACAAATTTCTCATCTATAGATGTAAGATAGGTTTATTTCAATGCACCTTCAACTCCATAAACACCTAGCTCATAAATACGAACAGCAGAATCCGAACCTTGTGTTGGTTTATCAACGACTAATTTTACATAACGTGCTTTTTGTGCTGCAAATGTATTTGCACTATTAGCAGCTGTATTATTAATTGTTCGAGAAACTTTTGTAAATTCTTTTCCGTCTTCACTCACTTCAATCGTATATGCCTTCGTATTCATATCTGGACTCTCTCCACCTGCCTCAGCATGGGCTAACTGAACTTCACTCACCGTTTTCACACTACCTAAATCAACAGTAATTTCATGAGGCGTCGTCCCTGTGGCACACCATTTCGTGTCTAGTTTTCCATCTACAGCAAACGCTGGAGCTTCTGATTCATTTGTAAATGATGACGCTTCTGTACTTGCCCCTTGAGATAGCAAGGCTAACTCTTTTGGTACTTCACTGCTAATCGTAATAAGTCCTTCCATCTCTATTGGCGTTTTTCCAGATTTGTTTTCTGCAGTCATTTTTACCTTATAAACGCCTTCTTTTTCATAAACAACTGTAGGGCTGTCATCTGTACTTGTTGTTACATCGCCGCCTTCAAATTCCCAGCTGACTTTTTCTGTATTTGAAGAAGAAGTATTGGTAAATGTGATTTTTTCTCCCGGAGCTGCGAGTGTTTTTGAAGCTGTAAAACTCGCTTTTGGTACTTGATTGTTTGGCCACTCCATAGTCACTACTTTTGAAGCTTTTCCTTTTTTCCCAGTTATGTCTACAGGGACTACTTCAAATTTTGTTTTGTTCGTCTCGTCCGTTCTTTCCAATCCATTGATATAGTGGTTGGTTGCAGGCGTTGCACCTAAAAAGGAACGCGAATCATCCTCATTCACACGATAAATTTCATAATGAGACGCTTTGCTTTCTTTGCCGTCCCAAGTCAGTCGCACGCCTGCATAGTTACTTTCTTCTTCATCAAATACGGCATCTTCAACTTTGACTTCTGAAACAGAAACGTTCGACTCTTTTCCATTAGTTATCGCCAATTGACCTAAACGAAGCTCATAAACATCATTCTCTTTTGCAGAAGTAATTTCATATGAAATCGAAGTCACTACTTTATCAGTAGCTTTTTTCACATCATATGTTGCGGTCGTCCATTCTTTTCCAATCTTTTTATCTGCTTTAAATGTTTCTTCACTTCCGTCGTCGTAACCTAAAACTAAGGATAATTCTGTTTCATCAGAAGATTTAGCAGTCGTAGTAAACACCGTATTTTTCTCAAATGAAGACTCTAATTGATAGAGCTTCACTGTACTTTTCGCATCTTTTTGCATCTTCCCTCTAAATAGTAAGGAATTTCCTCCATAAAAAGCATCTGCATAATCCATAGTTACATCTAGCGCGTTCTCTTTTTCATGCGTAAATATCCATCTATACGTCGGCATTATATCTTGCATACTACGATTATTCCAATCCATATTGGAGACTTTTTCTCCATTAATAAAATAATTATAGCCATTTCCTACATTAAAATTTGTTACAAACGGCAACTCTGTAATGGCCGTTTGTTCTACTGCATACGTTGAAATCCCCGGCCACTGCGTTCCTTCAGGTGCTGTTGATTTTGTTGGATCTCCTTTTGCATTCACCCAAAATAGCTCTTCTCTGCTTTGAAAATCATCTGGATTATTTGCCGAAGAATGTGTCCAGCTTGGGACATACAAGCCTAATGAAGTATAAGGTGTTCCTTCTTTATCTGTAAATAAGTTCCAGTCTACCGGTGTAAGATAGCCATTTTCTTGTACGTCAATTCCTGCATATAAATTGTATGGATTAAGTTTAAGCTCTTTTGCTTTTTCTTGGGATGCCTTCAATAGTTCCTTATCTGCAAGCTCCTCTGTGTTCCACCAAAAGTTTAAAAACATACTATCAGATAATGGTTTCATTTGTGCATCAACCAGATACGCTTTATTTTTATCAGTCAATCCATTCTGCCAATCCATTTTCCCATCAGAGGTCATGGAATCGTACCACATGATTTCTAGATTTTTCTTTTTTTCTTTAAATTGAGCAATAAATTCCTGCATCAAATCAGCATGTTTTTTATTTAACCCCTCAGCTGCTCCGTCCTCAGCATCTTTTGTTTCACTTTTATTCTCTTTTGCCTCATCAAAGCTCGTTACCGTTGTATCCGTTTCTTGATTGATAAACCACCCATCAAATCCATACGCTTCTGATACCTCAATCAGCTTATCAACTAATGGAAATTCACCGTTTTCATCTTTTTCTAAAAAGGTATCTAACCATTCAAGCTTACCGCCATGTGCGGTTTGCGGAAAGAAGATTGTTCCTAAAACAGGTACACCGTTTTTATGTGCTGCATCTACGACATCCGCACTTGGAGGAACAATAATCCCTTCGCCCGACGAACCTCCCCAATACACAAGCTGATCTATATATTGCCAATTTGAGAAGACATTTGCATCAAAAGTATTCATGCCTCTTGGGACATTTCCGCTGGTACTGCTATTCATAATAGATAGTGCAACTACGTTCATCTCTGGGGTCTGTGTGTCATTTGAAAGACTCACTTTTTTCTTATCCACGCGTTTTGCTAGCGGAACCGTGCTAACATTATACTTAGCATCTTCATCATCTGAGAATGACCATGACAATAACTCTTCTGGGAACCAATAAGATGACTCTGGCTGGTTATCCATTGGGCGATCCAATTTACTTTCTTCTGTTTGAGTGTAGAGAATCTCTGATTTTGCGCTATCTGCCGTGTTACACCCTGCTAGCGTTACTGCTGCCATAGTTAATAGAACTCCTGTTCCAACCTTATACCCACAATACTTCATTTATTTCCTCCTACAATTTATTATTTCTATCATATAAAATGATAGCGTTTTCCATAACAAGAGTACATGAACAAAGTATAGGTATCTTTATACAAAATATAGGTGGAAAATGAAGGGCAATAGTGGCTATTTGCAGCTCTAGTTATTTTTAACTGGATAAGAAGATAAAAAAAGAATCTCATGGATTCCTTTTTTTATAGTTCATAATTAGTGTTAGTAAAATTTTTTTAAAGCTATAAATGCGATAAAAAATCACTCGATTTAATGGACCATTATCTACATTTTCAGAGAATTGCTTAGAAATAATCGTCTTAATGCATTGATGTACGTCCTGATTTCACTTATACAAGCATGATGAAGCTAGTTATCAATAACAATGCCAGGCAATCCATATAGTTTCTCGTAGTTTCTTAAATCATTTAGAAACTCTGATTCTAACCCATTAACCCCTAATAAATTCAACGCTTTAAAGTATTGTATAATTTCTTGTTCTTTATCCATATCTCCGAATAAATGCTGAAACTTCTACAACGTCAGCTACGTCAAACATAAGAGTGAATGATTCTTTGATAACTTCATCCGTACTAGATTATACTGATTCTCAAAACATTGAAATCATAGGCATTGACGAAAATGGTAATGAACATTTTATTAATCCTAACGCTCGATTTAGCTCCTCTATTATCTACATTGGTGTTAAAATAAACTATACATCTAAAGCTGATGGTAATCATTTGATTTCCGTATTTAATCAAAGTTACGGCATGGGCACTCTTGGAGACGCAATTGCTATTTTCTCTGGAGCACTAGGTGGTTTACCCGGTGCTGTTGTAGGAGGTTTCGTAGGTCTTGGTTTTAATGGATTTAGAAGTCGTTGTAAAGAAGGTGTTGCTGCAATTAAAGCACATCCATCAAAAGGTGCAATATATATGTACCTAGACCATGTCACTTGGAAGGCTTCATAATCATTAGTCTATTAAAAAAAGAGGTGTTCGAACAATGACAAATAAGAAAAAGAACTATTTGGGTTTAATTAGTCTATATGTACTTTTGTTAATCGCCTCTTCTCTCATACAGCAACTTAAGTATTACGGTATGGTGGCGGTAATTTTACTGGTCGTAACAATCGTATTATTAGCCGTCTTATGGACCTACTTGTTGCGCACTACTATCGTTCATGTCACTTGGAAAAGCATGACGTATGAGACACAAGCCCATAAAAGTGAACGAATCTTCCTATTCAGTCTTGTTCTGTTAGTTTCACCCATACTTAGATTTCACGAGATAGCCTTATCTGATGTTCTTTTTACTGCTAGTGCCGCTATCATAGCTATTGTGGGTTTTACAAGTAATGAACGTAGACTACGTGGTAAGAAAAATGGATGACCATTCTACTAGTATGTATTTTTAATTTTCTCTCTTATTCATGTAAACCGTTAGGCGGAGACAAAAACTTGGGCTATAAAGTTCGTAATTGAAAAAAACAGACTAGGACTAGAGAATCTGATAAATTCCTCTGTCCTAGTCTATTTTATCTCACACATTCTTTTCTTAACAAGAGTTGTCCATCAAAGAACATCATTTCTTCTATTGATTGAACATATAGACTAGCTGCAAGCAAATCTGCACTTCCACCTGGTGAAATTTGTTTTTCTTCACAGTACTCAATGAGTTGTGTAAATGCTTGATTGGGTAATCGTGTCTGATTGGCTTCATTTGCAAGAAGCTGTACATGCTCTAATACCTGCTGATTACTTCTATATAGAATGCATGTATCATCTAATGAGCCGATAATTGCCAAAAGCATATGAAGGCTTCTCATTTTTTTTGACTTATCTGTGTGCCTGTCTGCCTCCATCAAGGCAATCTGTACATGTGGATAGCCCGCTACAGCTTCTCCGTATGCACCATTCACACCAAATTGCTTTTTTACTTTTTCGCCATGTGTCGTGTTCTTTTTCTGATAGGTTAAATCAGGAAAAGCAGAGAGAGTCGCAATATTTTCAAAAAAAACTGGCAACTCTATCTTTCCCTCATGACTCAATTGGCTAGCAGAAACACTAATCATCAGCCCTAATGACCAGATTGCTCCTTTGTGAGTATTCACTTGGTCTGTCGCCTGATACATGGCAGCTTCCGCTTTTCGACCAATTCGTGCAATCGTTTCTCGAAGCCCTCGATTGATGGGTTTCTTCCATGCTGCTTGTGCCATTTCATAAAAATAAGGAGTTAAGGTTCTTGCTGATTTAATAAACAGTGCATAATTCATATCTTCATGAGAACCATTTGTTTTTCGATCAACTAATCCTGGTTTTGGGGTCAAGCTGACCTCATCAATCAAGGCATTCTCTACCCTCTTGGCTAGTTCCCAACAGATTGATTCGCTCATATGACTAAATTCATTCATCCTTAGAACTCCTTCTTCATTTTCGTTTAACTTTTTACACGTTTTAATAACTCATCATTATTTTTTTGCTAATTCCATTGTTTCGTTTTCTGATTTTATAAATCCCTTCACCCATTCCCATGCGGTATGAAGAACATGCGTCAATAAGAAGGCGCAAGTTGCTGTCATAAAGTATGCGACGAAAATCATCACTCCAGTAGGAAGTTTTAACCACGTATCTTTAAACACGAGTAATAATGTTTGGAAAACAAACACATTTCCTAAATAGGTTCGATAAGCATACGTAGACAGCCATTTAAAAACAGGTAGACTTGATGAATTTTTTAAAATCATTTTTGATGCAAACAAGAATACAGAAAGAACAATCAATAAACTATACAAGCTTTGAATCGTATTTAAATAAGGGGCATTTCCAAAGCTGACATCCCCAGAAGCTGATAAAAGTGATTGAATGGCAAACATCGTAATCACTAGCCCAATAGGAATCAAAGCAAATCGGATCTTGTTTAAAAAATTGTACAGTACTTCATGATAGCGAAATGCTGCCGCGCCATAGATACCATATACCATAAAACTAAGGACAAGACGGTCAAGTAAATACCAGTCTTCATTGTGTGCGCCTGTAAATACTTGATTTTGATAGAATACATACCACGCTACATAG
The DNA here is from genome assembly GCF_000407505.1 of Enterococcus phoeniculicola ATCC BAA-412. Taxonomy (GTDB): domain Bacteria; phylum Bacillota; class Bacilli; order Lactobacillales; family Enterococcaceae; genus Enterococcus_K; species Enterococcus_K phoeniculicola. Next base: position 283,244 of record NZ_ASWE01000003.1, on the reverse strand, counting down.
AGGACTGTAGACAATAAAAGAACAGGAAGAACGTGTTTCTTTTGTTCAAATACTTTATACCCTAACCAAACAAAAAACGGCATAAGCAATTGAATTTGCAGCATCATTACTGTATACCATAAATGTGGACCTGCATCTCCAGTTATATATTTCAACAAAAAGGATGCTGTATCTGTATAAGGAACTTTTTGCTGAACTGCTGGAAATACAAACAAATAGACTGTTGTCCATAGCAGATAAGGAACCACGAGTTCAAAAAATTTTTCTTTTAAAAATTCTAGATAACTTAGATGCTGACTTGTTTTCACCATATTATAAACAATTGCAAAAATAAACATTGGCGCTGTATATTTTACAGCTACATAAAAGGCACCGATAAAGGCGGCAGTTGTTTCACTATGAGCATTGCTCAACGCAAAGGTTAAGATTGTCTGCATCATAACTGCTGTAACTGCAAATACCTTCTGAAAATCACTTACATTAATGTTGATTTCTTTATCTTCAAACATGTCATCTTCTCACTTTTCTTTATTTTCACCATAATTCATCCGTCAACACTGGACCTGAAATAGTTTTCATTAAGAGCTTTTTACTAGGGTTTTTAAGATATTCTTTTAATGAAAATCCACCTTTTTGACTAATTATTTGTGTATCTACCTGCTGAAAATAGGCAAGGTGCTGCTGAATTGCCGCTAGTGGCAATTCAGCTGGTTCATTTGCATAAATGAGTAAATCAAAATCACTGGTTGGCTTAACCGTTGGACGTCCTGTCGCCAACTCAAAACCTAAGCTTCCACTGACACCCCATTTTGCTCCTTGCAAAATTTCTGCTGCTTGTTTATATGCTTGATAAACAGGATAGTGGGCAATTTCTTCTTCTCGAAAACTGGATGTCTTAATAAGCGACCATGGTTGAATTACTGTATCTACAGCTTCCAGAGGGAGTTCAAAAGCAAATCTCTGGTTTCTTTCTTTCCCACGAAGCCCTACAGGTAGATAACCTTTTTTTGCTCTTCCCCGACGAATAGTTGCATAGAAAGGAGTTAGTTTCTCAAACCATTCTGGCCACGTCACCGACATGTTTTCAGTTATATGAAACTGCACAATATCATGAGCATTCATTTCTTATCCATTCCATTCTTCATTCATTTTTGTAAATACTTTGTTTGTTTCCACACGTCCGCCATTTACAGCAATATCACTGGTATAACGATTGGTTAGCATTCTGTCATCGCTTGAGCGAACATCTTTAATCGCCTTGTTTACAGCAGAAATTACTTTTTCAACACTCTTTTGCGTAGTTTCCTGACTTATTACATCTTCTAAAAATGTGTAAACTGCACCCAATTTATTGAAGCTTTGAATATCATAAGCGATTGCTGGAACAGTTTTAGAAGCAGCTTCTATTTCTTCAATACTTCGATTGGTAATACGACCAGCACTTTCTTTAGACATCGCTTGAACACTAATTTCTTGACTGTTTAATGCAATTAATCGAGAAGACTGTAACCCGTGGGCTAAAAAGGCCCCAGAGATTGCATTTCCTGCAATCACGCCAATAACAGGATGTCCTGTTTGGCGTAGTTTTGCATAAGCTGCTGCACTGTTTGCCAAAGCAACATGAATCCCTATGAGCTCTTCATTGTATCCATAAGCTTGGCTAGGCACATCAATTACAACGACAATTGGACGTTTAATTTGTTTGTCTTTATCTTCTTCATAGACAGCCTCAAGAATTTGTCCCATACGAAATCCTTCAACTAAACCAACTTCTCCATTTCTTACACGGTACATGGGATTTTTTTCATCTGGTACAATACTTGTCACGACAACTTCTTCATCAAATTTATTGGAAGAACCATAGTAAACGGTCGGAACAGATGATTTTGGCTGCGTGTAGTCTGATAATGCTTGAAACCATTGATACCCGACACTCGTATTAACTGGTGCTTTTGCTTCTTCAATCGTTGGAAGAGCAACTTCTTTTTCTTGATGATTTACTAACGCCTGATTATACTCTTCAATGTTCATAGGTTTAGAAAGATCTAATTCAGATAGTAAAGACAAGTAAAAATCTGCTCGCTGGCTTCGTTTACTATCTTTTCTTTCCTTGATTGCTGCACTTACTGCCTGATGAATGTCTTCTACTGTGTCGGTTACTATTTCATCCACAATTTGTGCTTGAAGGCGTTGACGAGAACCGATTGTATTCCAAATCAGATCTTTATCACTGGAGTCAAATTCTCTCACCCCTGCTTCTTGTTCAATTACTTCTGGACCATTTAAACCAACTCTTGCCTTCTTCGTAGAGATTAAATAGCTCATCAATGCCGATGTGATAGACATCCCGCCAAAAGAACCCACACGTCCTGGAACAAGTCCAATCACAGGCACGTAATTTTTCAACGCAACAATTAAATTTCCAATTTCAGAAATAGAAAGAAGTCCGTAATTGGCTTCTTGCAGACGAACACCGCCTGTATCAAGAATAAGGATAGGAATAATTTCATTTCCTTTTTTGTTTTCCTCTAAAACATGAGTTAAAGCAGCAATTATTTTGGCACCAGAGACTTCACCAATCCCGCCACCTTGGAATTTTCCTTCTGTGGCTATGACTACCACCGCTTGTTTATCCAGTGTTCCTCGACAAACAATAATGCCATCGTCGCTTTCTGGAACGATTCCTTGAGCAACCAGGTTTGGCGCAATCATTTGATCAAACGGATCGATAAGCTCACGTCCGCTTTTTTCATCTAATAAAGCATAGACACGTTCTCTTGCTTGTAATTCAACAAAACTATTTTTCATCTGAAATTTCCTCCATTGCTTGCGTCAAACGTAAGTAAACAACGCCTGGTGTCGCACCAAAATCATTGATGACAATATCTGACAAAATAGGATAACGATCAAAAAATCGTGTTAGCACATTTTTCCAAACCTCTTCAAAGCCATCGCTTCCTGTACAAATTTGAACAGTTGATTCAGCATTTTTTGTTGGAAACATTAAAATTTCTAAGTCCCCTGAGCCAACTACGCCCACATGAACCTTATCTTTCATTGGTTGTGTCGCTTTATAGGTGTATGATAATTGTTCCATTTTCTCTATCTCCTTTTTATGACCAAGTACGGAATTTCATTGGTGGTTCGTATAAGCCGTCTGACCACTCGATTAAATCATCAATTGTTTGTGCTGCTAATAAGGAGCGTTTTGCATCGCTTCGTTTAATTCCTAAATCTTCTGGTAATTTGACAATTCCTGCGCTTCTTAATTCATCCAATGACTCTTTCGTGCTGGTCATTCCTAGTGGTGTTACTCCGCCAATCGCTGCAATTGCCGCTTGCTTTTGTTCTTTTGATTTTGCTTTAAATAGATACGCAATCCCTTCTTCTGTCACGATATGTGTTGTATCTTCGCTGTAAATCATAACAGGGGCGTTTGCTAGTCCAGCTTGTTTTTGAACTTCAATAGCATCTAATGTTTCTACAAACACAGGTTTTTTATTTGAGCCGTAGGTTTCTACCATTTGAACAACAAGTTTTTGTCCTTTTCCTAAAGGATTGCTTTCGTCTCTCAATGATTGCCAAGCAGGAGTTGAATGTCGTCTTCCTCCCGGGTTATGTCCCATATTTGGCGCACCGCCAAATCCGGATAAACGTCCTTTTGTTACGGTAGAGGAATTTCCTTGATAGTCTAATTGCAAGGTAGAACCGATAAACATGTCTGCCGCGTATTGCCCTGCAGTTTGTGACAATGCTCGATTACTCCGCATAGTGCCATCTTTTCCGACAAAGAACACATCTGGACGAGCAGCAATATATTTTTCCATACCAACTTCTCCACCAAAACTGTGAATACTTTCTACCCAGCCTGATTCAATCGCAGGAATCATTGTTGGGTGAGGATTTAATACCCAATTTTTTGCAACTTTTCCTTTAATCCCTAATGTTTCTCCGTAAGTTGGAAGAAGTAGTTCAATAGCAGCCGTATTAAATCCAATCCCGTGATTTAACGATTGCACTTCATGTTCTGCATAAATTCCTTTCAATGCCATCATTGCCATTAAAATTTGCAGCTCAGTAATGTTTTGAGGGTCTCGCGTGAATAATGCTTCTAGTTGATAAGGCTCATCTGCCGGAACAACCACATCAATCCAATCACCTGGTATATCTACTCGAGGTAATTTATCCACGACTTCATTTACTTGAACAATAACAATTCCATCTTTAAAGGCAGCCGCCTCAACAATCGTTGGCGTTTCTTCTGTGTTATAGCCAGTATAGAGATTTCCTGCTTTATCTGCTTTATCTGCTGCGACAAGTACAACATTTGGAATCAAATCAACAAATAAACGACCATATAATTCTAAGTAAGTATGAATATCACCCAGTTTCATCGTACCGTCTTCAATCATCTGTGCCACACGAACACTTTGAGCACCTGCGTAAGAAAAGTCAATTTTGTCAGCAATTCCCTTTTCAAAGATGGTTAGATGTTCCGGACGTGAAATACTCGACATAATAATGTGCAAATGATTCACTTTTTCTGTATTCACTTTTTCTAAGCTTTTGGATAAAAAACTTGCTTGTTTTTGATTGTCGCCTTCTAACACGACTTTATCACCTGGCGTAATCACACGTTCCAGCACCTCAACAATTGACTCTGTCTGGATATATTTTCCATCCATCAATTCGCTGATTTTAGCCATTGTTTTTGCTTTTTTCTCGCGTTTACTGGCCCAGTTTCTTTTTTCTTTTTCCATTATCAAATTCATCTCCATTTTTCATATAGAAATACTGTATCCTCAATACCATGCTGCGCAAGATTTATGGTGCGTATCTCTTCACCAAACTTTGCCTGATAGAGTTTTGTTAACGTGTTCCCCGGCGGAAACTCAATCCCTATTGTCATGCCCAATTCTTTGGTTACGTCCATCATCCGATTCCATTGAACAGGGTGTGCAATGTTTGTCAATAAATCCTGTCGAATCTCTTCTTTGTCCGTTGTCGACCGTCCGTCAATGTTTTTCATGTAGGTACAACTAGGTGGTGACAGCTGTGCTTCCTCTACAAATGATGCAAATGCTTTAACCGTGTCATCCATAAGCACACAGTGTGAGGGGACGGGAACTTTTAGAAGCTTTGCTGTCTGTGCTTGATATTGTTTGGCTTTCTCTAACGTTCGGCTCATTGCTTCAATACTTCCCGATATCGTTTGCTGCATCGGACAATTTTCATTGGAAACATACACTGGATGGGCTTCATCAAATGTTTCTTTCACTACACGTTCAACCTCTGTCCGTGTTAGACCTACAATCACTCCCATACCAAATCCTGTGGGGTAGGCTTGTTTCATCAAAGACGCACGCTTATATACAAGAGAGAGCATCTCGTCAAAGCAAAGCGTTTCACACGCATAGGCAGCTGCAAATGCGCCAATCGAATGACCTGCTGTAATATCTGGAAAAATCTTTCTTTTCTTCAGTTCATCCGTATAAAAAGCGGCTTTTACCACAAGGGCTAGCTGAATAAATACGGTATCTTCATAGCTAGAGGGGGTCTCTTCCAATAAAATACCCGTTACCTCTTTACACTTGTCAATGTAAAACTTAGGAACATCTGCTAACAGCCCTAACGACTGACTTCCCTGTCCAGGAAACAAAAATCCGCTACTCATAGTGCACCTCCTTTCACTTGTGATTTTCTACACCCATCTTAACCAATGTTTGCTATAATGATAAATATCGATATAATAAAAACCTATAACCAAAAAGATATGAATGGAGGGAATTACAGATGAACTATCTGCATCTACGCTATTTCAAGAAGGTCGTTGAAACAAAAAATATTACCCAAGCAGCCAAAGAATTATTTATTTCTCAACCTGCATTGAGTCGGGCAATGAAAAACTTAGAAAAAAGCTTAGATGTCCCTCTATTCTCCCACCAAGGTCGAAATATAGAGCTCACGACTTATGCAGAAACTTTCTATCCTTACGTTTTAGAAAGCCTGCAGGCACTTGATGATGGACTAGAAGCACTTCACTTGATGAATGAAGAAACTATTTCTTCAATTGAACTTCATTTAGAGGTGGCTTCTATCTCTATCCCTAGCTTAGTTCGGACCTTCTTAGAAAAGCATCCAGATATACAGCTGACAATCATGCAACATGATGCTTTGCCAGACTATACCAAACCAAATGTCTTATCGATTACTTCTGAAAAAAAGGCGGGACTTATTAATGTGCCTATTCTTACAGAACCTGTTTGTATAGCGCTTCCAAAAAGCCACGTACTCGCTTCTAAACCAAAAATTTATTTGGCTGATGTTTTATCTGTACCGATTATCATGCTTTCAAAGAAGAATGCCTTTCGTAAAACGATTGACCTAGCTGCTCAGGGAAAGGGGATTGAGCTCACCATCGGCTCCATCACAGATGACCCAGCCACCTTACGTTCCATCCTTCATCAAGGACTTGGTGTCAGCTTCTTTCCAAAAATTTCCTGGTCCTATGAGGAAAGTGATCCTTTTGTGATTCGCCGAATTGAAGACTTTCCAATTGAACGAACGGTGTATCTGTCTTCTAATCTAACCGAAGATAATCCATTAGCAAAAACCATTGCCAATACGCTAAAAGAGTTTTTTGTTACACGAAACAGCTATACTAATGAGTAATTCACTCATTCATTAAGAACCTCAAGTTAGACCCCCTTATCTAATTTGAGGCCTAACTTTAGCGTCCGTTTATCATCTATGTGTAGTTGTTCTCCGGAATCAATCGCCTCATTTTTTCCAGTGACTGATTATCGGAGTATTTCTAGCTGGTTCTCATTCTCATCAAATGAAGAAACGCTCTTCTTTCCTCCAACGAATCGACTTTTTTCTTAAATAAATGACAATTGAATATGCTCGTTATCCTTCACAATTGCTTCAACAATTTTATAGACAGAAGTGGCATCATTTAGACTAACCAGCTCTACTGGAGAATGAGAATAGCGTCTTGGCACAGCTAGTGTTCCTGCTGGCAGACCGCCATTGGCATGAGTGAGGGCAGCGCCATCTGTCGTGTATCCTCCGCTGACAATCGCTACTTTTTGTAGAGGAATCGCTAAGTCCTCTGCCTTCTCTTCTATAACTCGTCTTACCGCTGGATGAATAAAGCTAAAGAAACGGATACCCACACCATCGGCAATAGGCAATCCCGGTCCATGATTCAAACGAATCGGTAGCTCAACCTCTGTATCAACTTCTGGGGTATCTCCACAAGGAATTGTATCTAGGGCAATCGCATAATCTGCTGGCACACGGAAAACAGCTGTTTCAGCACCAAATAGTCCAACTTCTTCTTGAACCGTAAACACACCGTACAAGGTACCTACAAAATCTTCTTTCTTCAAATTTCTAAATAACTCAATTAAAATCGAGCAGCAAATACGATCATCTACAGCTTTTGTTGCTATGTAGTCCTTATTATGCATTTCCATGAAATCACTAGTCCAAATGATTTGATCTCCAATAGCAATCCCAGCTTCCTCCACTTCTTCACGAGAAAACATTGCTACATCCACATAACATTCTGAAGCTGATTTTACTCGCTTTGCTTCCTCTGGTGATTGTAAATGACCGGGTTTGTTACCAATGACACCTGGAATATGATTCTTTCCAATAAGCACCTTTCGCCCAGGCAATAAGTTATCAGGAACGCCACCAATTTTCTCAAAAAGGAGAAATCCATTAGGCAAAATATTTTTGACAATTAACCCTATTTCATCCGTATGGGCGGCTAACATCAAATTTGGACCTTCTTCTCTTCCTCTTTTTATCGCAATAATATTTCCTTTTGGATCTACACTGACCTCATCTGCATAAGGAGTAAGTAAAGACAGTACTTGGTGAATCACCGGCTGTTCTTGACCTGACCCTCCATGAACTTGCGTTAATTCTTTCAATAAACTTCGTAAATGCTCTTTTATCATTAATTTTCCCCTCTTTTTCACTTGATAATTTTAGTGTAACAGGTGTTTTGCTATTGGTTAAATACCTCTTTTAAGAATAACGATACCAAAAAGGTTATGGTTCTTTAGAACTGATAAAAAAGGAACATTTTTTTCGTAAATCCGCTACTAATTCCAATAAAAAACCTTCTATTCCTCTCCTAGTTTTCCCCATCTTCTTTATTAAATAAATACGCAAAAAAGAGCAAAAACAGCGGGCTGTTTTCACTCTTTTAGTTGCTTCCATCATAAGAATCAATTATTTTGCTTCAATTAATTCTAAAGGAGAATCAATTTTATCATCTATTTTTTTCCCAGCAAAGTGATCGTAAGCTGCTTGTAAGGAAATTTTGCCCATTTCTACTGGCTGTTGCACAACAGTTGATGCCATCTTGCCTTCGTTAACTGCTTCGATGCCCTCATCATTTCCATCAAATCCAATCACTAACACATCTTCTTTTCCTGCGCTTTCAATGCTTCTACTGCGCCTAGTGCCATTTCATCGTTTTAGGCAAAAAAAGGCAGCAATGTCAGTCATTCTTTTCTACAAACGGATAGTCAAAGTGCTCATAGGCAAGTGCGGTTGCAACACGCCCTCGCTGAGTTCTTTTAATGAATCCTTTTTGAATTAAGTAAGGCTCATACATATCCTCAACTGTCTCTGTTTCTTCTCCAATATTCACTGATAAGGTGCTTAAGCCCACTGGACCGCCCCCATACAATTCAATCATCGTTCGTAACAGCTTTTGGTCAACATAGTCTAGTCCGGCTTGATCGACTTGAAGCATCACTAATGCTTGGTCGGCTACGTTTCGATCAATCACACCATCTGATTGGACCTGTGCAAAATCTCGGACTCGTTTTAATAAGCGATTGGCAATTCGCGGCGTTCCTCTAGAACGTCGAGCAATTTCAATCGCTCCCTCTTCAACAATTTCTGTTGCAAAAATATCAGAAGAGCGAAGAACAATTTCTTTTAAATCATGTTCTTCATAGTATTCCATGTGAGAGATAATGCCAAACCGATCTCTTAATGGCGCTGAAAGCATCCCTGCTCTGGTGGTTGCACCAATCAGGGTAAACGGTGGCAAAGGGAAGTGAACAGGATGTGCCGTGGGTCCCTGTCCTACCATGATGTCTACATAAAAATCCTCCATCGCTGAGTAAAGCATCTCTTCAGCTACTCGCGGAAGCCGATGAATCTCATCAATAAATAAAACATCGCCAGGTTCAAGCTCATTTAATATTGCCACCAAATCACCTGGGCGCTCAATTGCAGGCCCACTTGTCGTCCGAATATTTACCTGCATTTCATTGGCAATGACCATCGCCATTGTAGTCTTTCCTAAACCCGGTGGTCCATAAAGCAAAACGTGATCTAATGATTCTTCACGATTTTTTGCTGCTTCAATATAAATGCTGAGTTCCTGTTTTACTTTATCTTGTCCAATATATTGAGATAAATATTGAGGACGCAATGACTTTTCTAAACTCTCTTCTTGCTCATTTGTTTCCGGCGAGACAATTCGTTCTTCTGTCATAACTAGTCCTCCCTACTTCTTCATCATAAGTTTTAAGCCCAGACGGAGATACTCATCTGTTGCCATAACAGGCTCTTCTTTAAGGAGTTTTGCTACACGCTTGCATTCTTTATCGCTATATCCCAAAGCTGTAAGTGCAGACAAGGCTTCATCCAGCGCTTGATTTTCTGAAGAGACTGGTGTGTTTTCTACCGCTACTTCTCCAGCTAATTCGCCAAGCTTACCTTTCAAGTCTAAAACCATCTGTTGTGCCGTCTTCTTTCCAACTCCCGGGAATTTTATCAGATAAGTAACATCGCTTGTTTCAACGGCACGAATTAACCCTTCATGATCTTCGTTAGCCATAATAGCAAGAGCACTTTTTGGCCCAATACCCGAGACACTGATTAAGCGCAAAAATAATTGTTTTTCTTCCAGTTGATTAAAGCCATAAAGTAAATGAGCATCTTCTCGTACTACTTGATGAAGATAAATTTTCACTTCCTGATTCATTTTTGAACTATAACGATAAGGATTTCCCATCGCAACCTGATAGCCTATTCCCTGATTTTCAACTACTATATAAGCAGGGCTAATAAACGTGACCATTCCAATAATATATTCGTACATGTTTTTTCCTTTCTGGACATATGTTCGCTTTATTGTAGCACAAATTCATCGCCGAAAAAAGCCGACTAGCACAGATATGGCTTGTCTTGAAAATAAGCAGGAAAACTTATGATTCTATTTCTCACTTAAGAAGAACAAAAAAATCTGAGACATCACTCCTTTTGAATGACCGCTCAGATTCTTTTCATTTTTGCTTTTATTTTACTAACTGTTTATAGGCTTCATAGCCTTCTTCTTGCATTTTTTCTAACGGAACAAATCGAAGCGAGGCAGAATTGATGCAATAGCGGAGTCCCCCCGTATCTTTCGGTCCATCTGTAAATACGTGCCCTAGATGTGAATCGCCTTCTTTACTTCGCACCTCTACCCGATGCATACCATGAGTAAAATCTGCTTTTTCTGCAACCCATTTCTTCTCAATAGGCTTTGAAAAAGATGGCCAGCCACATCCAGCATCAAATTTATCCGTTGAAACAAACAGGGGCTCTCCACTTACAATGTCCACGTAGATTCCTTTTTCATAAAAATCATCATATTTCCCCGTAAAAGGTCGCTCTGTTGCATTTTCCTGTGTAACTGCGTATTCAATTGGTGTCAGTGTCTTTTTAAGCTCTTCTTTTGACCAGTTTCCCACAAGCAATCATCCTCCTTCTAAACAATTTCATCTGTTTTGAAAAAGTATAGCACAAGGTAGAAACTTAATGGATTTTGATGCTTTTTTTCTTAAATTAGACGTGACAACTGTTTTCATATTTGTATTTCCATAAATATTGCATACATGCGGCAGTCAACACGCCGCTAAAAAATGAATGAGAGGTCGGGACAGAAGCAACTCCTTCGAAAACAAGCTGAAATTCCCAAAGCTTTGAGGAACGATCTTCGTGAATTCCTTCTTATTTCTTAGAACTGAACACTTCTGTTCCGCCCTTATCCATTTTCTTATAAATTCTATTTTTTAAATAGTCTTGCCCACAAACCAGCTTTTTTTTCAGACTCTGCTTGTGTTGACTGTGTTTCTTGTTCTACCGACTTGGATTCACTCGATGCTTCTTCTGGACTCTCATCAGCAGCCACAGATTCTTCTTTTTCAACAGCTTCCTGAGTGGCAGAAGAACCAATCTCTACTGGTTGTTTTAACTCCTTTACTTGCGTTTGAAGTAATTCTATTTGTTTATTTGCATGAAGGGTTAATTGCTGTTGTTGATCGACCAATTTTTGTTGTGTTTTTAACATTTCTTGCAGCTGATGAATTTGTTCATCTTTTTTTTCGATAATTCCTTTTAGGTAATCACCATTTTCAACCGGGGATTCACTAGGTAAAGACTCAGTTGCCACTTCGTCAAACTCCGCTCTAATCATTGATATAGCAGCTTCTGTAAGGTAGGTAACATTTCCCTCTTTGTAGGTAGAATCATCAGGTAATTTTCTCACACGATATTTTACTTTATCCTTACTAACGCCTAGTTGATCAGCGAGTTCTTTAATTGTTAAATCAGCCATTTGTCCACTTCCTCACTTTTTAACTTCCTTAAGCTTTTCTTCGTCGCGCAAATTCCACAAATCGAAATTTATCAAGTTGATGAATTGATTCCGTATATTCAAAACATCGAGTATCTTCTAAATAAACTAAGCTTCTTACGACAACGACATGCTCCTCTTCTGGTAGCTCCATTAATTCTCGCACTTCTTTATTTGCTGACTCTACAGTAATTTCCTTTTGTGCATAAGCAATCTCTAATTTTAAATCATTCTCAAAATAATCATAGATAGAGTCTTCTGCACGTTCCTTAGGCAATTCTGGTATAACAGATTTTAATAAGTAATCTTTATCCAAAATAACCACTTCGCCATCAATTTTTCTCTGACGGATTAACTGCCAAACAGCCTCGCCTGCGGGCCAACCGGTAAGCTCACTCAATTTTTGAGGGACGGTTGTCTCCTCTAAAGTGTGCACAATTGTCTGACTTGGAATTGCCTGTGTCTTTTGCAGCTCTTTATAACTGGTTAGACCGGAAATAGGAAAATCAAATCGATTTAAATCTAATACTATCGATCCTTTCCCTTGTTTTTTTTGAATATAACCAGCATTCGTTAACAAATTTAACGCTTTACGAATCGTTTCTCTAGAAACTCCGTAAATCTTAATCAACTGATTCTCACTAGGAAGTAATGTATGGGGAGGATATTCATTTGCTAAAATTTTCTTCTCTAAATCTAAAAAGATTTCGTTAAACTTATTCATGCCCTACTCCTTATCTCTTTTCTACATACAAGTATAAGCTCCACCTTTTTTTAAATCAACCACTAGCTTTAGACAAATTTTATCATCTTCTTCCTATAGATAGAAGAAAAGTAGACAGTTTTCTCCTTTCAAAAAGGAAAACTCTGCCTACTTTTTAGTTATACACGAAGCAATGCATCCACCGACAGCTCATCCAATTGCTTGACTACTTGGTCTGCCCCTTCTAGTGCCTCTTGTGTTTCAATGCCTACTGCATACATTCCTGCTGATTTAATCGCTTGTATTCCGGCTTGTGCATCTTCAAATCCAACTGCTTCATCTGGTTGAATCGATAAAGCATTTGCCGCCTGAAGGAAAATCTCCGGATCCGGCTTTCCTTTTGCTAACGTATTAGGGTCAACAATGATTGAAAAACGTTCTTTGATTCCTAATTTATCTAAAATGAAGGGTGCATTTTTAGAAGCTGACGCAATTCCGCAAGGTATATTCTTTTCAGCAGCTTCTTTAAGAAATTGTTCTACCCCGGGTAATAAATCCGCTGGTGTTAACTCTTGTAGAAGAGTCACATAGTGAGTGTTTTTCTTTTCTGCGAACGCTTCTTTTTCCTCCATAGAATACTGATTTTCTTTTTTTCCATACTCAAGAATGCGCTCAAGTGAATCCATTCGACTAATTCCTTTTAGTTGTTCATTAAAGGCTAAATCAATCGTAATTCCTAGTTCATCTGCAAGCTGTTTCCATGCAACATAGTGATATTTTGCTGTATCTGTAATAACACCATCTAAATCAAAGATAAATCCTTTTCTCATGCTTTATTCTCCTAACTGAATCGTCACTTGTTTTGCTGGTAGAAGATGAACAGATTTATTTTCTACCATAATGGTCGCTTCTTGATCTGCTTCAATTTCTAGCGTTTCTTCTGAAACTGAAATTGAAAAATTAATTCCTCTAATTGACATTTTAAAAGATAACTCTTTCCATTGTTCAGGAAAATGTGGTTGAATATGAATCCTGTCTTGTCGAATATCAATCCCTGCAAAAGTCGTCAACGTAATGAATAGAGTTGCCGCCATGACACCTGCATGTATCCCTTCAGCAGTTGTCCCTCCTTGTATATCTTGATAATCTGACCTTAGTGCCTCTTGATAAAGTTTCCAAGCAAGCTGTCTATCGTCAACAATCGATGCTAACTGGGAGTGAACAATCCGAGATAACGTTGAACCATGAGAGGTTCTTTCTAGGTAGTAAGCCAAGTTTTTTTCCAAATAATCTTCTGGTAACTCACATTGTAAGTCTGTTAAAATTTGATCCACGCGTGATTTATGGAGGTTATAAAAAATCATTAAACTATCTGCTTGTTTAGCCACTTTAAATTCGTCTGCCGATCGTCCCTCTGCTTGAAGAATTCGATCCATACGATAGATATTTCCGTATTTCTCTTTATAAAATGTCCAATCCACTTCCTCTAAATCAAAGTAGCCTTCAAATTGGGCAATAATCCCCTCTGAATTAATTTCTAGATGAAGATTATGCTTGATGTGTTCCATTTCAGCGAGCTGTTTAGAGGTTAAAGCGACTTTTTTCTGGATACTTTTTAAACTATCTGCATCATAGGTTTGGTAGATTTTTTCAATTTCTTCAAATAACCAAACAACCATCATATTCGTATACGCATTATCAGTTAAACCGCCAGTTTGACTTCCCGGGTACGCTTCATGAAATTCATCTGGTCCCATCACACCGGCAATCGAGTAGCACCCCTTCTCCTCGTCAAACGTGGTCTTGCTCAACCAGAATTTTGCAATTTCCAACAGAAGCTCAATACCATAGTCCACCATAAATAAACGATCATTCGTGTTATTTCCATAGAGCCACACATTGTAAGCAACAGCTAATGATACATGTCTTTGTAAGCGACTGTGATCTTCTCCCCATTCACCTGTAATCGGATTAAGATGCAGCTCTTGCGATTGCTCAGACCCATCTAAGCCGGATTGCCACGGATACATCGCTCCTTCATATCCTTCTTTTTTTGCTGCTTCTTTTGCAGCGCCTAATCGATGGTAGCGATAGAGCAGTAGTTGTCTTGCAGTTTCCGGGAAATGAATAATATAAAATGGAAGAATAAATAGCTCATCCCAAAAGATATGTCCTCTATAGGCTTCTCCGTGCAATCCACGAGCGGTAATAGAGGCATCTAGCGTAGAATTGGCTACAGGAGAGCCCGAAACAAGCATATGATACGTATGCAGATGAAGCATCTTTTCCGACATAATATCCCCTGACACTTTGATTTCTGCTTGTGCCCATAATGTATTCCACGCCTCAGCTGATGTGCGCTTCACCTCGTCAAAACTAGGAAAGTTTTGATCCGATAAAACTTTTTCAGGTAATTTCTCGCCTTCTTTTGCCATGAAGACAGAAACAATTTTTTCAAAAGTAACGGTTTCTCCTTTAGTTACAATGACAGGAATTGTCTGATATATCGCTGTTTTCGTTATTTCTGTTGTTACTTTGTCTAAAGAAATCGTCTCACTCTTCAATTCTGACTGCTGTAGAATTTTTATATTCGATTGGCGTGTTTGAGCAATCAAACTCGTTTTTCCGTCGACTGCTTCTTGCTCCACCACATCTAGATGGGTGTTTGTTAGGCTACGGTAACGAGCCACATTGTAGTTATAGACTCCACCATCTGAAACACTCATCAATTCAATTTCTCCAGTGAAATTCAGCGGAGTAACTTGATAAGATAGCGCATAAAGATGCATGTTCTCCATACTAACTACCCTTTTAGCAACTACTTCAAGTTCTTTTCCAGTTTTCGTTAAAAATCGGGTCGTACTTGTAAACACCCCAGTACGCATATCTAGCGTACGCTGTAGACCTTGAATCTGTGATGCATCAAAAATAAGTTCTTCTCCATCAATTTTAAGCGTCATTCTTTGCATATTGGGTGCATTAACAAAATCTTCATTCTTAATTTTCTGTCCAGAAACCTCAGAAATTGCTGTATTATACAAACCTGCTAAATAAGTAGCCGGATAATGATTCTCACTAATTTTCATTTCAGGTGTTGTTCCTCGAAGTCCAATAAATCCATTTCCTGTTGTCAAAAGTGACTCCACTGCATATTCATCTTTTCCTGGATGATAGCCGTAATACCGAAGAAGCCAGCTCATTTTTTCTTTTTCTTTTTTTAGCGCTTCTTCAATAGAACTCGTCACCTCTGATTCAAAAATAACTGGATGATTCCATGCTTCACTCACCTCTTGTCGAAAAGCCTGTAACTCTTGATTAGGTTCTCCTTGTAGTTGAAACATTGCGCTTTCTTCTCTTGGAAATTCACTGTTAAATCGCTCTGCTAATTGAACAGCTGGTACTTTTGTAAATGGACCCGTCTCAACAAAACTAGTCTGTCCATTTGTTACACGTAGCTCATTATTTATAATTTTAATGGTTAGCATAGTATCCTCTCCTAACTTGTCTATACATGTCAAAGTGAGTATAAATGATTTTGAAAGCTTTTTCAAGAGAAACCTATCTTTTTATTTTTTTTCAAATGATTGATGAGTAATTAGTTTACTCTAAATTTTTTTTGCCTATTATAGAAGTATTTTTTTTCTTCAAAAAAAAAATTGTAAAACGCTTGCATTTTTATCAAGCGGCATGTATTATGAAAGCGAATTAAGAAACTTGTATACACAAGTTAAAATGAAAGGGGTAAATGAGTATGGGTAAGTACCAATCGGATGCCGAAACGCTTTTAAAAGAAATCGGCGGAAAAGAAAACATTGCTGCAGTCAGCCATTGTGCGACAAGAATGCGTTTTGTCTTAAATGATCAAAGCAAAGCAAATGAAAAAGCCATTGAAGATATTCCAAGCGTAAAAGGAATGTTTACAAATGCTGGGCAATTTCAAGTTATTATTGGCAATGACGTTCCAGTTTTTTACAATGATTTTGTGGCAGTTTCTGGTGTTGAGGGCGTCTCAAAGGATCAAAGTAAAGCATTAGCAAAACAAAATCTGAATCCAGTACAACGCGCAATTGCTGTATTGGCAGAAATTTTCACACCACTTATTCCTGCAATTATTGTCGGCGGGTTAATTCTTGGCTTTCGTAACGTATTAGAGGGAATCCAATTCGGTGGTTCAACAATTGTTGAAAAATCTGTTTTTTGGAATGGTGTGAATGGTTTCTTATGGTTACCTGGAGAAGCAATTTTCCACTTCCTGCCTGTTGGAATTACATGGAGTATTGCAAAAAAAATGGGTACTACACAAATTTTAGGAATTATTTTAGGGATTACATTAGTATCACCGCAATTATTAAATGCTTACAGCGTTGCAGGAACTGCTGCTGCTGACATTCCATTTTGGGACTTTGGTTTTGCTCAAGTACAAATGATTGGATACCAAGCACAGGTAATTCCAGCAATGTTAGCTGGATTCTTACTTGCCTATTTAGAAATTTTCTTCCGAAGAGTGATTCCACAATCCATCTCCATGATTTTTGTGCCTCTCTTCTCATTAGTGCCAACGATTATTGCCGCACACGTCGTTTTAGGTCCTATCGGCTGGACAATTGGCAGCTGGATTTCAGGTATTGTAAATGCAGGATTAACCTCTTCCATTAGCTGGTTGTTCAGTGCAGTCTTTGGTTTCCTTTATGCCCCTTTGGTTATCACAGGACTGCATCATATGACCAATGCAATTGATATGCAGTTAATCGCTGATTTTAAATCAACGAACTTATGGCCTATGATTGCTTTATCTAATATTGCGCAAGGCTCTGCTGTATTAGCTGTTATCTTCTTACACAAAGGAAATGAAAAAGAAGAACAAGTTTCTATTCCAGCTATGATTTCTTGTTACCTTGGTGTAACAGAACCTGCTATGTTTGGGATAAACCTAAAATATGTCTATCCATTTGTTGCCGCAATGATTGGTTCTGGACTTGCAGGAATGTTCTCTACCCTGATGGGTGTTCGTGCAAATGCGATTGGTGTTGGAGGACTACCTGGTCTTTTAGCTATTAACACTACTATTGGCGGAGGATGGATTGCCTATATCCTAGCCATGGGTATTGCTGTTGCCATTCCATTTATCCTAACCATTGTCTTTCGACGTCAAGGAATCTTAAACAAATTAGATCCTGTTGGAGCAAACGGAGCTCTATATTCACCTGAATTAGAACCTGCATTAGCGGGTGCTTCAAGCTCAACAAACTTTACAGCAGAAACACCACTTTCTACTACGACTCAAACAACGGTTGAAATGTATTTTGCGCCAACAGATGGGACTATTATTCCAATTACGGAAGTAAAAGACCCTGTCTTCTCTCAAAAAATGATGGGTGATGGCTATGCGATTCAACCAGCTAGCTCTTTAATCTATTCACCAGTAGAAGGGAAAATCACCAATATATTTGATACGAAACATGCGATTGGTATTTTAACGCCTGGCGGAGCAGAGGTTCTTGTTCACATGGGCTTAGATACGGTTGAGTTAAAAGGAGAACCTTTCACTGTCCACGTGAAGGAAAATGATCAAGTGACCCCTGATACACTGCTTGCAGAAATGAATTTAGATGATGTGAAGCTTGCTGGAAAAGAGACGGATATCATTGTTGCTCTTACAAACGATGACAGAGTACACGACTTTAAACTTTCTGCTACAGGTGTTGTCAAACATGCTCAAAAAATTGGGGAAGCAAACGTAAATTAATACTGACCTCTTTTTCAAAAAGTTGAGGTTGAGATAAAAGGGTTCAGCTTCGAGAACCAAGTGGTTATCTACAAAACCATCAGCTTCTACACCTATTCCATATGTAAAAGCTGATGCAAGCGTTTCTATTTTTGAATTCTATATGAATAGTTTACGAGGGTGAGGTCGGGACAGAAGTGTTCAGCTTATTTTCGAAGCCTTCAACTCTAGCATGTCTCATGCGTAGAAGTTGTTGAGAGACAAACGCAGCGGAGACCTTCAACTCTAGCATGTTCCATGCGTAGAAGTTGTTGAGAGCGAAACGCAGTGGAGATGAGTTCCTTCTGTTCCCAACCTTTATTAAAGTCTTACAAAGGTGGGACATAACTTAATTAGTTATGTCCCACCTTTTCCTTATTCTAGTTTTTTCTTTGAGGGAATTTGAGTTCTTTGGACGAGAGTTCGTAAGATAAACCACTAGGGACTTTGTATCCATTGAGAAGTAAAAATAAATTCTTTAAAAATTTACTTTTCGGAATGTTCTGTTTTGGATAGACTACAAGATACTAATAAGTATTCTCACGAGATGTAAAATGGTAGAAAAACAATAAAAGAACTTGCGGATGAGCTTGGAATTTCGCTTCCACTAGGAAGTTAGACCAATTAAAATTCACAAAAAGAACGCCCGTATCGGTTGATATGGGCGCTGCTTGGTTTAATTCGAGATTATGTGAACCTAGTGATTAAATAACAATGTTTAAATTTTAGCTATTGAACACTTGAAATAATAGATTAAAACTCCGTAAGAAAACGTTTGCGAAGTTTCTAATTTTAAGGTACATTCAATATACATTAAATTAAGGTTGTTATATTACCGAAAAAAATTGTTGTTGGTTTGTTGTCATTTGAGTTAATGTTTTCACCTTTGACACCTGCAGTGTTTGCAGATAATGTTCGTTTAGATTCGAGTCAAGAAACTTATTTTGAACAAGAAATACCTTCAATTAGTGCGAGCGAGTTTAGTAATGGCTGTCTAGAAGATGGTTCGTTGCCTCCCGATGAGTTTATAATCAGACCTCACAGTGGAATTAGTACTTTTAGTTCTGGGGGTTATAACTATGTGTATAAACGTACTTCAACAAAGATTATTAAAAAGGATGCGGTAGTTGGGGCTCATCCAGGTATTGGACCTACTAGAAATGTTGCTTTCTATTACCTAAGCAACAAAAAAGCTTCGGCTAGTTTTTCTTTTGGCTACGGTGGCGTATCTGTTAGTTTTGCCCCAATGAGTTCAGGCGTTACAGGATATTCAATTAAAGCAGTATCAAGTGGATATACTCAATTGAGAATACGTGCAAATGTGTGAGAAAGTAATGATACAGTTTCTGTGTACGATAGATATTCGGGAAAATTGATTCGTTCATATAAAGAAAATGGGAAGCGAACTACTGAAGGCACCTGGTATGATACGGTTAAAGTCAATAAATAATGAAAGTGAGTGGTATTATGAAATCCACTAAATTATTTTTATTAATTTTTATGTTTGTTGTTTTAATTTTAAGTGCATGCAACAAGGATAATAATATTACTCAAATTCCAAATGCGGGTTTTTTATTGTATGCTACTGATGCCCCTGTAGAAGACAAAGATATTGAAAAATATGTAGGGGAAATTGAAGAAAAAGTAAGTTCAAAAGATGAGTTAAAAGATTGGTATTCTATGTATTTAGAAAAAGGAACAGAAATTTATTTGATTAAAAATTCAGAAGATAGTGATATTAAGTATGCATATAAAAAGAACGATGGTAATTGTTACAGTTTGAATCCGCGTGTCAATTAATTAAATACGGTACTCAAAAACCAACAAGGCTCTGTTGCTGCAGTTGAGATATTGAGTACCGTTTATTGTTTGTTCATTTTCATTTTTTAAGCGTGTTCCATGTACTTTTGTTTTTTTCCACTACCGTGCAATTTCGTTTCTATGTTCCATGTACCCCTAAGCTATGTTGGATGGTCCACTTGGTTACAGGATTATGTCTACTTAGCTATTAAATAACTTCAGCAGAAATTGGAAATTGTAAAAAGTAGATGTCCAATCAATTGGACTGGTATCTGTATTTTCAGTTAAAACTTATGTTCTAAGCTCATCTTCTTCCTTTTTTATGGGAAAAATCATACTTTAGAAGGAGGTTTTTGTTTATTAGAAGTTTTATACTGATAAAGTAAAGTATTAAAACATCAACTTGATAGGAGGCTGCTAAATGAAGAACAGCTATCGTGGAATTATTTTTGAAATGAGTTTAATCTATGGTTTACTCGCTATAAGTTTGCCCTTGGTATATGCTGTAACCTATCATTTGTCATTTACTGGAATCTATTCAGCAGAGTGGCTGGCAGTGTCTCTTTTCCTTTATCCAATAGTCTTACTTTTAGGTGCTGTTCGCTATGGTTACCAAAAAGTTAAGTATACGCAACTGATAAAAAAATAAGTGTTCCAGCGTTTCAATAAAAAAAATATATGATTTCCTACAAATAAAAATAGAAGATAAAAATCATTTTCACGATTTTTATCTTCTATTTTCTTTCGTCCAACTGTTTCCCTTAGACTATATTTCTTCGTCCTCTTAAACAAATTCTTTCAACATCTGATGAACTACGCCTACTGGAAACCCAACAATACTGTAATAGTCTCCATTCACTTTTTTTACGAATACAGAAGCTGCACCTTGAATCCCATACGCACCTGCTTTATCTTTATGCTCTCCTGTATCTAAATATTGATTAATTTCATCATCAGTTAGTGTAAAAAATGTCACTTCAGCTGGAACGGTTTCTTTCCTAATTTTTTTGCCTTGTCGTAAAACAACTGTAGTATAAACCATATGTTTGCGGCCACTCATTTTTTTCAGCATCAAAAATGCGTCTTCACGAGAGGTAGGCTTTCCTAATATTTCATCATCAATAGCTACAATTGTGTCACTAGCAATCACTAAATCAGTTGGATAGCTAGCAGCTACCACCTCCGATTTTGAAGAAGCCATCTTATCCACATATTCCTTTGGTGTATCTTTTTCATTGATTGTTTCATCAATATCTGCTGGAACTACTTCAAAAGACGGGACCAATTGACCCAGTAATTCTTTTCTTCTTGGTGATTGAGATGCTAAAATAATTTTCATTTTGTTTCCTCCCTGTTATCCCTGTGGATAACTTTTGTTGTGGATAACTGCCAGAGGTCGGAACAGAAGTGTTCAGCTCCGAGAGCAGGTTCTGTGTAAAACCTTCAACTCTAGCATGTCCCATGCGTAGAAGTTGTTGAGAGCGAAACGCAGGGGAGATGAGTTACTTCTGTTCCCAACCTTTATTAAGAGTTTACAAAGGTGGGAAACAACTTAATTAGTTATGTCCCACCTTCTTTCTAAATTTTCTATTTCTTAATGTGGATCTTGAATTCGTTTAAACATTCGTTCCATATCAGAGTTGGTAAAATGGATAAGAACAGGACGCCCATGTGGACAATTAAATGGATTCTCACAGGTTTTCAAGTCTTCCAAAAGAACCCGTGCCTGCGCTTCATTTAAATAGTGATTGGCTTTAATCGATCGCTTACAACTCATCATAATGGCTGTCGCTTCACGGAATTTCTTTACGCTTACACTTCCTGTCGTTAACAGCATATCTATCATTTCGCGAATAATACTTTCTTCTTGCCCTGCAGGATACCATGTGGGATGTGCACGAATAATAAAGCTATTTTGACCAAACTCTTCCAAAAAGATTCCCACATCTTCCAGCAGCTCTTTTTGTTCTTTTAGTTTCAACGCATCATTGTTTGGATAGTCCAAAATAAACGGAACTAGTAGCTCTTGTAAATCATCGCTTACTTCTCCAATTTTTTCACGGAAATATTCATATTTAATCCGCTCTTGTGCAGCATGCTGGTCAATAATATACAACCCTTCTTTACTTTGAGCAAAGAGATACGTACCATGCATCTGACCAAAATATGCTAAATCTGGAAAACGCTGTGTTGGGTGCTCATTTTCAAGTTTCTTAATCGCTTGTTCCAGTTCCCGTTCACTGCTTCCTCCATGAAAATCAAATTCCGGGTGTAGATAACTTTCAGATTCTTGAGGCTCATTCACAAAGTTATCCACAGATTCATCAGAGATTTTCGTCGAGTTTTCGACAGCTTTTTCCACAACATCCACAGATTTTTCCTGTTCTACCAAGCTTTCTTTCGATTCATTATTTTCTGAATAAAGTTTTCCAGTTCTTTCCACAAAGTTATCCACTGGTTTATCCACAAGTGTGTGTTGTTCGTTTGATTGAACGAAAAAATCTCCAGTTTTGCTATCAAAAGAGAGACTTCCCGGCGTTCGCTTAACTGGAAACTCAGAAGGCTTTTCTTCCACTAAGTCAATTTCTAATTGCTCTGCTTTTGGTTGATCTGTTAGTTTCTTTTTAAAACGTAAATTATCCGCTGCACTTGGAATTAGATTCTCTTGCTTGAGTGCATCTTGAATCGCTTGGGCAACTAGCTGTGTCAGTTCTTTTTCCTTAGATAAACGTACTTCTTGCTTTGTAGGGTGAACATTGACATCCACTAACAACGGATCCATTTCAATTTCCACCACTGCAATAGGAAATCTTCCTACCATTAATTTTGAACCATATCCTGCTACAATGGCTTTATTTAAGGCAAAATTCTTTATATAGCGACCATTAATAATCGTGGATAAATAATTTCGGCTTGCCCGAGTAACCTCTGGTAAGGAAACATACCCGTTAATTTTAAAGTCCAAATCCTCTGCCTGAATTTTTAACATCTTTTTTGCTGTGGATAACCCATAAATTCCTGCAATCGTTTGTTTCAAATCACCATTTCCTGCTGTATTCAGCATCCGATTTCCGTCATGGACTAATCGAAATGCAATCGTCGGGTGACTGAGTGCTAGGCGATTGACGATATCCCCAATATTGGCAAGCTCTGTTTGAATGGTTTTGACATATTTTAACCGTGCAGGCGTGTTAAAAAAAAGATTTCGAATCGTAATTTTTGTTCCTTGTCGTAAAGCTGCCGGCGTGTGAACCTCCACTGTTCCCCCTTTTAGGGAAACAAAGGAGCCTTGGCTTGCCCCTTCAACTGCCGTTTCTATCTCTAATTCAGAGACAGAAGCAATACTAGGTAATGCCTCTCCTCGAAAGCCCAGCGTACGAATCCGAAATAAATCATCTCGACTATGGATTTTGCTTGTAGCATGTCGTTTAAAGGCACTTAAGACATCTTCTTCGGCAATTCCTTCGCCATTATCCACAACCTGAATCGTTTTTAATCCTGCTTCTTCAATCATAATATCAATTTGTGTGCCGCCAGCATCAATGGCATTTTCAACTAGCTCTTTTACGACAGAAGCCGGACGTTCAACTACTTCTCCGGCTGCAATCTGATTGGCTAAGCGCTCCGATAATTCTTGGATTTTTCCCATTGTCTCTCCTTCTTTCTAAATTCGTTTTTGAAGGTCATACAAAGTATTTAACGCATCCATCGGTGTCATTTCTAATAAATTCAGTTTTTTCAATGTATCTACTACGCCAATTTCCTCTGTTGAAATCTCAGTGAACAGTGATAATTGTTGGGTATCCTCTTCTACTTTTTCCACACGTTCAACGGTATGGCTTCCTGCCTCTAATGCTTTAAGTATTGTTCCAGCTCTTTCTAACAGTTTGGTTGGCAGCCCTGCAATTTTTGCTACATGAATTCCGTAACTCTTATCTGCTGGTCCGTCCATCATTTTATGAAGGAAAACAACCTCGCCGTCTTTTTCTACCGCTCCTACGTGAACATTTTTCAAGTGAGACAAAGCTTCATCCAAAACGGTTAACTCATGGTAGTGAGTGGAAAAGAGCGTCTTTGCACGAACATCTTTATGGATATATTCAATGATTGCTTGCGCTAAAGCCATCCCATCATACGTCGCTGTCCCTCTGCCTAGCTCGTCAAATAAAATCAAACTATTTGGTGTGGCATGTCGTAACGCTTGATTGGCTTCCATCATTTCAACCATAAAGGTACTTTGTCCCGCAATTAAATCGTCACTTGCACCTATTCGAGTAAATATCCGGTCAAAAATAGGCAACTCTGCAGATTCAGCGGGTACAAAACAGCCCATCTGTGCCATCACAACGGTTAATGCAAGCTGACGCATATACGTACTTTTCCCTGACATGTTGGGTCCTGTGATTAACTGAATCATCTCTTCTGGATTCATGTGGACACTATTTGGAATGTATTCCTGATGTCCTAACACTTTTTCTACAACTGGGTGTCGCCCTTCAATGATTTGCAAATTTTGACCATTACTTTTCATTTCGGGACGAACATATTGATAGCGTTCACTGATTGTAGCAAAGCTTTGAAGAACATCCACCGCACTCAACGATTTTGCAAGCTTTTGCAGCCGGGCAATGGATTGTTTCACTTGTTCCCGAACCCCTAAAAATAGCTGATACTCTAAATCAACAGACTTTTCTTCGGCTTCTAAAATCAGTGTCTCCAGCTCTTTAAGCTCAGGAGTGATGAAACGTTCTGCATTTGCCAGTGTTTGCTTACGATCATATTTTCCTTCTTCAAGATTCGCTAAATTGGATTTTGTAATTTCGATATAGTAGCCAAACACTCGATTAAATCCAACTTTTAAATTCTTTATTCCTGTTTCCGCACGTTCTCTTGCTTCAAGCTCAGCTAGCCACTGCTTTCCATTTTTCATTGCTTCACGATAGGTGTCCAGTTGTTCATTAAAGCCATCCTTAATCACATTTCCTTCGGTGATTTGTAAGGGTGCCTCTTCCTGAATCGCCTGATTAATCAATTGAACAAGCTCTTCCATCGGTTCCATATCCAGCAGAAGATCGTTCCACTGTCCTTGATTTATCCCCAAAATCAGCTCACGAATCATTGGGACTTGTTCTAAAGAAGTCTTTAATTGAATCAAATCGCGCCCGTTTACGTTCCCAAAAGCAACACGGCCTGCTAAACGCTCTAAATCATAAACTTTCGTTAATGCGCCTTGAATATCAATTCGTTCAAAATAAGAAGAGAGTAAGGATGCAACCATTTCCTGCCTTGAAATAATTTGTTTCTGCTGAATTAACGGTCTGTCTAGCCACTGCTTTAATAACCGTCCACCCATTGCTGTTTTTGTTTCATCCAGCAACCATAAAAGAGTCCCATGTTTTTTTCCTGTCCGAATTGATTGACTTAGCTCTAAATTAAATTTTGAATAAAAGTCCATCTTCAAGAAATGGTCTGGCTGATATTCAAGTGCTTTTTGAATATGAGCTAATCCACGCTTTTGTGTAACAGAAAGATAGGTTAACAGTTTCCCAGTTACCTCTTTTTCAAGCGGATGTTCTAGTTCACTAGTTAAAAAGCTGAATTCTGCATTCTCTTCCGCTGTTTCCTGAATGGAGAAGACGAGACCTAATCGCTCACGCAGTTGTTTTTCAAGGGAGTCAGACAACTCACTTCCCAAAACAATTTCCTTTGTTTGCAGAGCAGAAGCCTCATTTAATACAGCTTCTTCATCTGCTAAAATGGCCGTCTTCAGCTCACCTGTACTTAAATCTACATAGGCAAAGCCGAATCCTTCATTAGAAGAGACCACTGCTGTCAAAAAGTTATTTTCTTTCGCAGATAGACCTTTGCTATCCATAACCGTCCCCGGTGTCACTAGCTGAACAACTTCTCGCTTCACCATTCCTTTAGTCGTCTTTGGATCTTCCACTTGTTCACAGATAGCTACTTTATAGCCTTTTTCAATCAGCGTATCAATATAGCCTTGCGCTGCGTGATGGGGAACACCACACATTGGAATAGGATCATCTGCATTTCTGTTTCTGCTAGTTAATGTTAATTCTAAAATCTGTGCTGCTTTTTCAGCATCTTCATAAAATAACTCGTAGAAATCTCCCAATCGATAGAATAAAAAAGCATCTTGGTATTGAGCCTTGATGCTTAAATATTGTTCCATCATTGGAGTATTTTTAGTCTTTTGAGGCATGAACTGACTCCCCCTCTAATCCTTCATTTACTTTTCTTTGAATCAAATCTGTCAGGTGATGAACCAAATCATTGGCTTCCACCAGCTGTGTTCTATAAGCCAAAACTAATGGATGCTGATTAAACTCCTCCGTTAGTCTATCTGCTTCTTTAATTGCTTCACGCTCAGCTTCAGGTTTTCCATAGTGAGCAAACTGAACCGCATCTTTTTGTGCTTGCTTGATTTTCTCAATAAGCTCATCTAAATGTTTGTTTTGTTCTACACGTTGCTTGAGCGCTTTGTATTTTTGAATGACTTCATTATGTTCCAGTAACTCACTTAATCTATCTAAAGCAGTCTTCACTGCAGCTTCTTGTTCTAAAGAATCCATAGATCCTCCCTTTTATTCAGAAAATGGTCGGTCTTCACTTATTTGTATCGGAACAATCGAGGTTGCTTTTCCTGTTTGTTCATCAATATCAATGACACAGGCAGATAACAAAGAACGCCCTTGTTCAACGACTTCAAATCGCTGCGGAAGCGTGGTTATAAATCGTTCGATTACTGCTTCTCGTTTCATTCCCAAAATGCCATCATAAGGACCGGTCATACCAACATCGCTTAAAAACGCTGTTCCATTCGGTAAAATTCGTGCATCATTTGTCTGAACGTGTGTATGCGTCCCTACTACAGCTGACACATGACCATCTAAAAACCAGCCCATCGCTTGTTTTTCACTTGTGGTTTCTCCGTGAAAATCAACAAAGATAAATGGTGTCCGTTCTCTTGCGATATTCACCAGCTCTTCTGCCTTTTTAAAAGGATCATCAATTGCAGTCATAAAGGTACGTGCTTGCAAATTAATTACCGCAAGTTCAATCGTATTTACTTTAACAAAGACCATTCCTTTTCCCGGTGTTTCTTCAGGAAAGTTTGCTGGGCGAATCATTTTTTTTGCTTCATCAATAAATTCAAAAATATCTCGATTATCCCACGTATGATTTCCTAAGGTCACAACATCTACGCCATCTTGTAAGAATTTCTTGTATATCTTCCCAGTAATCCCACGACCAGAAGCCGCATTCTCTCCATTTGCAATCGTCACCTGCGGACGATATTTCTTTTTCATTTTCGGTAGGTAATCGGTTAGCATCTGGCGCCCCAATGAACCCACAACATCTCCAATAAATAGTAAACGCACACTATTTCCTCTTTTCTATTCACATCTTCCTTCATTATAGTAGTTTTTGAAGAGAAAGAAAAGTCGAGGTGACGTTTGTTTAACCGTACAAAGGATAGATGACTTCTATTTAAACGAAGTTCAATCATTTTCCTGCTGTAAATCTATAAAAAATAATAAGAGAAAATAAGAAAGCCCATTCAAATTAAACAATTCACATGTTATACTAAAATAAATAATTTAATTAATTTAGGAGGCTTATGTGTTTGTTATGGGTACTATTATTTTGTTACTTGGATTATTAGGGGGAATTTTAAGTCTTGGCTTTTTCATCTATTCAGTGATTCGTAAAAAGCCTAAGAAACTGGGAGGAATCGCTTTAGCGGTTAGTGTTATTGCAATAATAATTGGGGCAGCTACAGCCTCTACTCCTTTACAGCTTTCTGTGAATGCTGTTCAGTTAACGACAGATGCACAAGGAGTTGCAACTATCGAAGGAGAAGTCAGCGAAAACGCAAAGATCACCTTGGATGGAAAAAATATTAAAAATGTAAAAGGCACATTTTCAGAAACCGTTCAGCTTTCTGATGAAAAAGAGCATACATATGTTTTAAAGGCCTCATTGAACAAAGTGGTGAAGGATGAAAAAATTGTTGTTGAACCTTCCAAAGAATTCATTGCCATTTTACAAGAAGAAAAGAAAGAAAAAGAATTACTAGCAAAAACAGAAACTGCGTTAGCACTCGCAGAATCTACACCCAACCAGAAAAATTATGATGAAGCGGCAACACTCGTTCATTCATTAAGTAAAACATACGATGACTACGACAAACGTCTTAAGACTATTGAAGAAAACATTACAATTTATGAAGCTGTTGAAACAGCAGAAAAAAGTCTTGCACGAAAAGACTTGGAGGAAGCTGTAAAACAGGTTGCACTTGCCAGCTTGAACAAAGAAGAACTAAATAATCGAGTTACCTCTCTTCAAACAAAAATTGAAGAAAAAGAGGAACAAGAAAAATTATATGCACAAGCAGCTAAAGCTGTAGAAGCAGCAGAAAAATCACCCTCTAATTCATTGTGTGATACAGCTACTACTGCGATTGCAAAATTGCCAGCCACAGATGAAGGCCTCACAAAACGCGTGGCTGCTGTACAACAAATAGTGAAGGATAATGAAGAAAAAGAAAGAAAAGAAAAACAAGAACAAGAAAAGAAAGAGCAGTTAGCAAAGGCAGAACAAGAACGTCAAGCTGCAGAGCAAGAACAACAAGCAGCTATTGCACAACAAGAAGCCGAACAAGCCGCTGCAAATCAGGCAGAAGAGCATGTACTCGTTACAGCAACAGGTTCTAAGTATCATACACATAAATGTGGTAATGGTACGTATTATGATGCACCACTCTCTGAAGCTCTTGCTCGAGGATTAACACCTTGCTCTAAATGTTATTAAAAAAAATGAGCCTGTGTTTTGGTATAGGGATTCGTCCCTATACCAAAACCAAGCTCATTTTTTAAATCGCATCTAATTCCTTTAGTGCTTTCCAAATTCCATCATTATCATTCGTATCTGTCACTAGTTTTGCCTCTGCCTGAATCTCAGGCATTGCATTTCCCATCGCTACACCTATGCCTGAAGATCGCAACATCTCCCGATCATTTTCCCCGTCACCAAAGCTGATAATATCTTCATTTTTTATTCCAACTCGTTTGGCTAAATTTAAAAGAGTCGTCGCCTTTGATCCATTATAGGGCACTACATCTACACTATTTTCATGCCAACGTACAAAACGAATCTTTTTATATTTATCCTTAAATCGTTGATCAAAGGAACGATTATAAAAAGCAAGTGCTTGGTAAACATCTTGTTCCTCCACAAAATATTCATCCATTTCAGGCAATGTTCCGCCAAAAGATTTCATTGCCTCATCCATCAATTCAAGATTATTAGAGGTAGAACGCTTAGCTGTATCTAAACCGACATAAGCCGTATCAATAGCTAATTCATTTGCTTCTTCAACGAACGTATCTAATTCTTCTCTATCCAGTAAATTTTGATAAACCTGTTGGTGATCTAAAAATGCAGCAGCCCCATTACATAAAACATAGTTATTAAACTCCAGGTCTCGCAATACTTCTTGTGCATGGAATCGACTTCTCCCTGTAGCAATCGTTACAAGATGCCCTTTTCTTCGTAAGATTTCTAAAGCTTCTCTGGTGCTATCCAATGCTTCTTTGTTACTATCCAGCAATGTTCCGTCAATATCAAAGGCAAATAATCTTCGTCTCATAAATAAATTCCGTCTCGCTTTCTTATAAATACTTGCTTGCTTCTCTTGTAGCAAGCGAACTTAATTGTTCCGTTTCTAAAAAATCAGCTACCCATTTTGTATCTGTTTTGCTATACTCTCTTAACGCCCAGCCAATTGCTTTTTGAATAAAGAACTCCTCTGTATACTTATCATAGATAATAGCTTTTTTCAACAATTCAAGATTGACCTGCTCTTTATGCTGCAATTGTAAATTCAGCGCCATTCGACGATACCAGAAATCTTCATGTCCGTAAAACCAAGAATAGACTGTCTGTAATTCTTCCGGGTGCACCTTAACCCACTCGCTATACACTTTTCGCCAAGCATCGATACTATCCCACCAGCTTTTTTCTCCTATAAGCGGTAATAACGCCTTCATAAACTCCAGCGTTAGACGACGTACATTTTTTAGTGCTAAATCAATTCCATAGTATTGATACTCTCGTTCATTTTTCTCATAATTCTCTTGAATAACCTGTAGCAATTCAGCAAGTGACCAATTGAGACTCGCTGCTAAATACGGTTTTTCAAGCTGTGCGCGTTGCGGCTTTGGCACCCCTGCAAACGGAAAATGATTCTTCATATAGTTTTCCATAGGTACCGCATTTTCTGATTGGATTGGAAATGTTAAAGGGGTCATTTTTACTCCTCCATAATAACAGAAAAAAGCGGTGCACAAACACACCACTTTCGCTGATTAATCTACATAATTTGATTTTGAATTGTTTAGCCATGCATAGCCAAGTCCCATTACTAAACCACCACCAATATAATTTCCTATTAGTGCAAAGATTAAGTTGTGCGCTACACTTCCAGCAGTCATTGCAGCTAAGCCACCATTAGAGGCAGCATAGGCCAATGTAAAGGCAGGGAAGTTAGCGATAACGTGCTCATATCCTAAAAAGGCAAAGATGAAGATAATGAAAATAATAGCCGCTACTTTTCCTGCATCATCTTTCATTCTCATACTCACCAATACAGCTGTATTTACAACAATATTTGCAAACATTGCTTCAACCAGAATTTGAACCGTTGACTTTTCAAGTTTTGCAGTAATTCCTTCAAACATATAATTATCCACCGGTAAGTTTTGGAATGGGGCTGTTAAAGAAACTAAATAGCCGAAAATCACACCACCGATTAAGTTAAACAAAATACACGTAAATAAAATTTTTAATGCCATTGGAAGCTTAATCTTCTTTCGATACACGCCAACCGTCATATATAACATATTAGATGTTCCCAGTTCCGCATTCATATAAAGAATCATCACCAGCGACCAGCTAAACATAAACGCGTAAAGAATTTTTCCCAACCCATGCACCATTGATTCACCCTTCATAGCAATGGCAAAAGCAATAGCAGTACCTAACGTTAAAAATAAACAAGCCAACATTGCTCGAACAGCATATCGGATATAACTGTTTTCGATTAGATTGACTTTCTTTTCGATAGAAGAATCAATCTTTTCAAATAATGGTGATACTGGATTCATCTTTTTTCTCCTTTTCTATAACAAAAAAATCTACAAGTATATTCTAATAACGAAAGACCGATTTGTAAAGTTCTTTTTGAAAATATCGACCTTTTTCTGAAAAAACATTCACCATTTACATTAGAAATCACTTGACTTCTCTCTAAATTTTAACGTATACTATTCATTGTGTAAAATAATGCAGCAGAAAGATAATAGCTCGTCCCCAGTTTGTTGCCCCGTTTCGGGTTCAATTGCGTAACCGCGGCTGCAAAGGTGAAGATTGGAGAACAAACTGTACGAATATGAGTTTTTCATCGGATTATTTTACTCCAAAAACTTATTTTATTGGAGGAACTTTAAATGTCTCGTTATACTGGCCCATCTTGGAAAGTATCACGTCGTCTAGGAATCTCTCTATCAGGAACTGGTAAAGAACTAGCACGTCGTCCTTATGCACCTGGTCAACACGGACCAAACAGCCGTGGAAAATTATCTGAATACGGTATGCAAATTGCTGAAAAACAAAAACTACGTCATATGTATGGAATGAACGAACGTCAATTCCGTAACTTATTCGTAAAAGCTAGCAAAATTAAAGAAGGAAAACACGGTGTTAACTTCATCATCTTACTAGAACAACGTTTAGATAACGTTGTTTACCGCCTAGGTTTAGCAACTACTCGTCGTCAAGCACGTCAATTAGTAAACCATGGTCACGTTTTAGTTGATGGAAAACGCGTTGATATTCCTTCATACCACGTAGAAGTAGGTCAAGTGATCTCTATTCGTGAAAAATCTAAAAACATCGTAACTGTTAAAGAAGCAGTTGAAGCAGTTGTTGGTCGCCCAGCATTCGTAAGCTTTGACACTGAAAAATTAGAAGGATCACTAACTCGTTTACCTGAACGTGACGAATTACATCCTGAAATCGACGAATCTCTAATCGTTGAATTCTACAACAAAAAACTTTAAGAGTCTTACAACATCAACCAAAATCTTGTTTTCAAGGCTTTGGTTTTTTTGTGTTTTTTTCAAAAAATACTATACATTTAAAAAAAATTAGCTTATAATTTCGTTAACCAAAATAAAACAAAAGGTTAACAGAAAGGAACAAGCTTATGAAAACCTCTTTAAAAGAATGGATTCTTGCTGCAGAATTCGCTGTAATTATCGGTGTCCTCTCTCAATTTACTATCCCTCTAGGATTGATTCCCTTAACAGGACAAACCTTTGCTGTAGGTCTAACTGCAACACTCCTTGGAAAGCGGACAGGTACGTATGCCATTCTCATTTATCTATTATTAGGACTTATCGGATTACCTGTATTCGCAGGAATGACCAGTGGTTTTGGTATCTTATTTGGCGCAACTGGAGGCTATTTAATCGGCTTCATCTTTAACGGTCTAGTCACAGGTGCTATCTTAGAAAAAAAGGCCTTTACTTATACATGGGCTGCTATTGCAAATATTATCGGTGCAATGGTCACACTAGGATTTGGTACTGTCTGGTTAAAGATAAGCGCTGAATTTGGCTGGCAGGAAGCTTTCATTTCTGGCTTTGGCTTTTTTATCCTTCCAGGAATTTTAAAAGCCTTAGCTGCTGGCTATTTAGGAATCTTCATCCGCGACAGACTCCCCTCGTTATTTTTACAAAGAGGGAGATAGAGTATTCTCCTATTGATTTAGAATACAAAAAGTTCGAGACTCTGCTTTTTAATGACTCAGAGTATCGAACTTTCTTTTTTAGTCGTCGTTTTACTGTTATAAAATTTTATGAAAAGAGAAAGAACGAACGAAATAAATCATTTTTGACCAGTTGATTCATTCGATTCAGATAGTCACTCTCTTCATCTGTTTTTTTTTCACCAACATAACAAGCCGCAGTTGCCATGCTAACAAGCATTATAAAACTAAACCGCCTATCCTCTTCATTTTTGAATCTTTGAACAGTTTCGCTATTCTCACAATAGAGTTCATACAAACAGTTTGCTAATTGTACAAGAAATGCTCTCTCAGAGAGTAAAGATATATACAGTTCGTTGTCGTCATTGATAAAAGAAAGAACATTTTTGATAAACTCTTCAAGAGTATTATTTGTATTGAAGTAATTCTCTTGTATGCCCATAAATGTATATATCAGCAGCTCATCGCGCAGTGCTTTCATATTTTTAAATTCTATATAAATAGGTTGTGTAGAAATAGATAGTTCTTTTGCTATATCTCGAGCTGTTAAAGAAGAGAATCCTTTCTTTTTAACTAGTTTATATGCGCCATTTAAAATAAATGATTTATCATACCTCTTTTGTCTCATTGAATTCTCCAGTCAACATATATTTTCCTTTGATTCCTTTAAACACTACCAAGAATTAATAACGTACCATTCATTTTTGATAAGCATGATTCAGGTGATAAATAGATTATAGTCCTTCTGCTTTCTAATTTTCGATAGACTAAAAGAAAGTAACCTAACTATCAAAAAGACGATACTTGTTTAATAAAGTGACAAATCAGCGTCTTTTTCCCTGCTAGCTCTTTTTTTCATTTTGATTCGTTGATTTATGTTTATAAATCAGAAATAGACATATTAGCCAAATACAGCCAATTCCAGTAATAGAAAATACGAAAGTGACTTCTTCTCCTGTTTTAGGTAAATACTTCTTATTTTCTTGATGACCAGCTATCTTGGAGTTAAAAAATGAATTCTCAAAAGTAAGTGATTCTACTTTTAAACCCGTTTCATTCTTAACAATTAAGTTGGATAATAATTGCTGATTTCGAGCATAGCTTACGTAGACTTCAATGAATAATTTTCTAGTATCATAAGTATATCCCTGCTTTTTTTTATCTGGAATTACTTGTTTTACTTCATAGTGATAGACACCTGGCTGGTCAAAAGTAAGTGAAATCGTATGTGTTTCTGACTCTCTTATTGTAAATTCATAAACCGATTGATTGGTCGGCATTGGTGATTCTTCATTCACTGCTTCTAACTGATAAGTGAATATGCCAGCCTTATTTTTTTCATTTGATTCAAACTGCTGTTGAATTGGAATACTAGTCGTGGCTTCTATAAAAGTATCTGCATATCCTGTTTGCAAGCATGCTAAACTAGCCAGCAAGCCCACGATGAGAATAAGTGCGTTCACCAATTTTTTTTTATTCATTTTCACCATCCTTTTTCAACGTTCGTTTTTTACTTAGATAAAGGATAAACAAAACGATAATAAGGAAACTAAACAAACAGACTACTAGCCAATTTTCTTTCAATTTCTGTTGAAATGTTCCTGATTGAAAAAATACTTCTTTCCCTAATCGCTTATTTGATTCTTTGGGTTCCGGAAATACTTCATCTGTCACGCGACCTACAAGTATATGACGCCCATTTGTTGTATTTTCTGTACATGTGCTTAACAAGATTAGATGATCTTCTATTGAAATCCCAACATCACGATAATATTTTGATTGCTCTTTTATTCTCTCTAAATACTCTTGTTTTGCTTGTATTTGGCGTATAGGTGTTGTATATATACTCGAATCAAATGCATCCACTTCCATAAATGCAAAAAATTCTATTCCATGGTCCTTACGATCAAAATAAAGATTTCCATATTTATGGTGGTCAAAAAAATCTTGATTAAAAAACCGTTCTAAATCACCAAACATAGCTGATTTTTCCATATGATGCCCAAAAACAATCGTATTAAAATCACTAAAATCAGGTGTATTCCGATAATCTAAAAAAATACTTCCTGCCAAGCTATAATCTCCTTGAGCATTTGTAGAGATATATTTTTGATTATCCTCTCCTTGAAGAAGAGGATAATCAATTTTTGTTCCATACACATTTAGCCAACCAAGTACATCCGGGTTTCTCTCTTTTAAGTCGTTAAAAGAAAGTTCACTCTCTTCACTAGGCTTATAGACTTGATAGTTTGCTGCATTCCCTGCAGCATAAATCTGTTCTGAATCCCATATTGCATAACATCCATACGAAAATAGCAATAGCAAAAAAAGTAAAACACAGAAATTAATACAGCCATCCACTATTCGAATATACCTCTTTTTATGCTTGCTTTTCATGGTCTCTTCACAGCCATCTCATTTCTCTTAAGATTTATGATGACGTTTACTTACGATATACGCCCCAAATCCAGTCACCGCAACTACAATAAGAAGTACATAAGGTAAATTATTTAGAATAATCCCTGTTGGTGTTGTTGTTTCCCAATTGTTTGTATAGTCTGTTTTATTACTGTTTTCTCCTAAGATACCTCCTGCTTTTACATTACTTTCTGAAGCTGCCGCCACACTATTTAATTCTAAAACATTGGATGGCGTATAATAGCCAAAATCAGTTTCCTCAACATGAAAGCTTGCTCCAGCCGGTGCATTTAAAAGTAAGGCTTGTTCTCCCCCTTTTAATTTGAATGTCGCTGTTGTCCCTGGCGTTACAGTGATATTTCCAGTAGGTGTTGAAAGTGTATATGTTTCACCAGAAACTAACGGTGTATCTTCCAATAAAAATGAATACGTAAATTCATCGGACGTGTTTGATAAATCCCCAGTAATTGTTTTTGAAACCACTAGTCCTGCATCTGGATTGCTAGGATCTGGAGGAGTTATACTTCCCGCCTGCTTCCGATAAATATTCGTAAAATTAAAGCCATTTGCTGCCTCTACTTCATTTGAACCTCCACCAGTTGATGGGGTCGAAGGAGTCGGGTCTACTTTCTTATCATTTTCATCTTCCACTGTCCCGCCATCTACAATAGGATTTCCATCTGTATCACGACTTACATAAACATACAATGTATAAGTTGCTGTACTGTAAACTAATTCTTCCGTTGCTGGGTCCACAACATAGGTTCCTGTTTTTTCTGTAATAGTATACTTATAAACGCCTGCTTCTGGGAATGTGATACCTTCCAATAAATTCCCAGTTTGTTTATAGGTGGTAGTTGCTCCATCTACAGTCGTTCCCTTATCAGCTGCAGGAGTGAACGATACCACTTTATCTGTAATATCTGGTACTGTAACTGATGAATCTGGTGTTGTCGCACCATGAGGAGTGAATGAATCTTCTACAACCTCAAATTCAAAGTTAAACACACTTGGCATTGTTACGACTGTTTTGTCCGGTGTAACAAATGTCTTTGTTAAGACGACACTTGGTTCTGGTGTTGCTGGATCTGCCGCAAATGCTGGTATAGTTGCTAACACTCCAAATCCTACTACTGCTGAAAATGTTAAAATTTTCCCTAAAGTTTTATTCATTATTTTCTCTCCTTAAATTTCTTTTCATTTAAATTCAGCAGACACTTTAATTGTCTACCTATTTTTATTTCTTAAATATCGTATTTGCTTTTGGAAAAGATAACTTATTAGACACGCAATCACCATAAAAATGATTGTCCATGAAGCAAGCCCACTTTGGCTAATTCCTGTTGATGGCGGAATATAATCGGAATGGTTCGTAAAAGAAAGTTGATTTCCGTAAACTTCCATCTGCCCCTCAATTTTTCTTCCCTTACTAAGTCCGCCTCCAGTTATTATTCCATTGTTCGTTGAATCAAAAATTGTCGTTAGATAGCTAGTGACACCTTTTTGTTCTATTGAAAATTGGCTATCAATTGGAAGCTTTGGGAAAACTAAGCGTTCCCCATCCTTTAAATGAACATCTAACGAAGTTTGACCTGCTGTTACCTCATACGTTTCAACAACTGAATTTCCTACATATTTATCTGCTGTATATTTAGCGCCTTCGGATTGATCTGTTTTAGAAAACTTCATTGTATACTCAAACGTTTGATTGATATTTGGATATTTACTTGTATCTTTTGTTGTTATTTCCAACTGCTCTGTTTTAACATTTTTAAACACAAGACTGTTTTCTTCTATACCAATAACTCCTGATGCAGACAAACTCTTATCAATTTCCCCAAATTTTCTTGGTTGTTTTTTTCCCTCTTCAGTTAGTTCAACTGATGGCTCATATCCGACAATTTCCCGTTGAATTACTTGATAAGTCGTCCCAACTTCAATCATTTCTTCAAAAGGCTGACCTTCAGTTAACGTGACACCTGTAAAATGATTTTCACTTGTTGAACCATCTGGATAAGTAAAGAAAATATCATATACCGCTGAATTCATCGCCTCAGATGGCAAAAAAAGATTGCTAATACTCATTTTTGACTTATACTTATTTAGAAATTCTAACCGATTCTCTGTTGCTGCTAAACGATTACTTATAGTCCTATTGCTAGGCAATGGTTGATTCGTCAAATTTTCTGTATCGTGAACAGAACTATATTGAGAACGATAATAAGTGGTGTCAATCTTTTCAAAAACTGTATACGTCGTTTTCGGAAGCCCCTTCAATGTTATAGACTCCCCATTTTTCAGTGAAAAGGTTCCAATAGTACTATCCTCAGGTAAAGGCACAAGGTTATTTTTTGAAGGAAGAATCACTGCACCATTTTCAGAAGTCATTTTAATCGTATATTCGATGGTTTCACCAGCATTCGGATTATTTAAAATTGTATTTGTAATCGTGAAATCAACGGTTTCTTTTTCTTCCACTGGCTGAATAACTTTTCCACTGAATTCCCCTGGAGCTGGACTAGTAGTGTACCAACTATACGAAACTTCTGTCTGTCCCTTAGGTAAGTCCCATTGAATAAGCGAATTCTGATATACACCCCCGTCCGAAATCACTGATGGATTGACAACCGCCCCATTCCTTGTTTTAACGATAGTATTTAATTCAAAAGGAATTAACGTAGAATATTCATCTTTGGGTAACGTGTAGGTTTGGTTTGTTGCTAGAAATAAAGTTAAGCTTGTTAACTTATTTAAAGGACTTATATCGACTACATGATTACTTTCCATCAATAAAGTATTCAATTTCACCATATTTTTTAGGGGTTCCACACTGGAAATTTGATTTTCTCGAATATACAGACTCACTAAAGCAGTTGAATTCACTATTGGAGTTAAGTCTTTTACCTGCTGATACATAATGCTGAAATTAACTAAATTGAGTTTATTCTCCATTCCAGAGATACTATGTAGCTCATTGCTCTCCATGAAAACATCTGTTAATTTCGACAAATTTTCCAATGGCTGTAAACTGGTAACCTGATTACTTTTTCCCCAAATTTTTTGTAAATTTACCAATTTAGACAGAGGCGCTAACGAGGTAATTGCATTACCTGTATCCCCAGAATTTTGAAAGCTTAGGTATTTTAAGCTTAAGATATTTTCAATTCCTGTTAGATTGGTTATCTGATTATCCTCTAGATAAAGTTCTTCAAGACTCGTTAGTCCAGCGGTAGCTAAAGGCGTTATGTCTGTAATCTTGTTGTTTTTTAAATACAATTGCTTTAGCTTAGTTAGATTTGATCCTTTCAATGGACTTAAATCAGTAATATTCAAAGAATTCTCAAACGATATTTTTGTTGCACCATTCAAGTATTGAATCCCCTCAATTGAAGAAACTACAATAGAGTCAGCAGAAAGAGTCGTTATAGTATTCAGTGTTGTTTGAGTGACTTTTTGAGCTGTATTCGTCCCGTAACCTAGCGTTCGGGAAACAACCACTGCCAAATTAGCATCAGGAAAAATAGCATCAATTCTCTTACTCCCTGTGATTGTTGAATACACATTCACCCCCTCAGAAATAGCTCTAGCTTCAGGTGATGATTCCTCTCTTTTTCCTTCTTGCGTTTCAATACTTTTTGTCGTTGAGTCTAACGTAGAAAAAACTTGATTTGAGTCGATTGTCTGATCAGTCTCGTCTGTTTCTATTAGAGTATCCGTTGTATTTGTTTCATCATCTACTAAATCATCCCCATTGTCTCTTTTAAGTTCTTCCATTGCCATCGTCTCTGCGACTGCTCGTATCGGAATTCCTATATGAACTAGTAGCGAGAATAACAGAATACACACAGCCGCTATTCTTAGTTTTTTCATCGTTTTTATCTCCTCCTCTCCTTTAGAATAGATTGTCTGTTTGTCTAAAAATTTCTTCTACGTATCACAGTCATTATTTTTCCTTGAATCTGATTGGTGCTTACAGGACCATAAATCCGACTATCCTCAGCATGCCCTCGACTATCTCCTAGTACAAAAAATTCATTTTTTTTCAGGGTCACAGGAAGTGTAATCCCTTCAACAAACTGTTCAGTATCCTCCATAATGTAGCCTTTTTCTAAGCCATCTTGTGGGTGTCCGTTAACTTTTAGACCATCCTTGGTGATATCTACTTCATCTCCAGAGACAGCAACAACGCGCAGTGCTTGTTTTTCCTTATTTTTTTCTAAGACAACAATATCTCCAGAGTGATAACTATGATCGAGTCGATAAAATAAAAGAATGTCTCCTTCTTTAACAGATGGAGCCATGCTGGCATTTTTTACACGATGAATGCCAAAAACAAAGGTAAAAAGTAACATAAATAAAAGAATAAGAAAGATAATCTTCATAAACAAATACATCAAATCCTTCATTGGTGAAGATTCCTTTTTTTTGTGTAGATTCTTATTTTTTTGATTTCTTACCAAGTAACATGTCCCCATTCTTTTTCCCGAAAAATTATAAGACATCAATAAATTCTCAGCTTATTTTATTTTCCTCCCGAAAACATAAAATAACGATTCCCCAAATATTCATTTTCTTGCATAACTAATAAACCTTGCTATAACAAGGGTTATATTTCGTTCAAAAATAAAAAATAACGTTTTTTATGTTTTTTCATTGCTTATAAATATCACTTAATGTAATATTAATATCAAATTTATGAAAAATGTTGGCTTTACGACAAACTGGCGTGAAATAAATTGGAGGATGAGTATGAAAACTCAAAAGAATATTGATGAATATAGCTTATTTGGCACATATTTAGAAGAAATTAGGCGTGGAAAAAAAATACCATTACGTGTATTTGATGAGAATGGCATCTCCAGCAGAACCTTTCAGCGTTTTGTAAAAGAAGAAAGTGATATTAGAATTACGGACCTTGCCCTTCTTATAGAAATTCTTTCTCTTTCTCCTTTTGAGTGTACAGAAAAATTAATGGGTCTTTCAACAACTGTTACATATAAAATAGATTGCCTATCACTAATCTATAAGAAAGATTTTCAACATAGCACGCCACTAATTAAAGAATTTAAAGAATATATACAAACGACCACCTTCACATTAGGGAAAGAAGAAGCCTTATATAAAATTTTGAGTTCTGATTATTTACTTAATCCAGACTCGGAAGTAAGTGAAAATGAAATAAATAGTTTAGAACATCGTATTCTTAAAAGATTACAAAATGCTACTGTATACACTCTCTATGACTTAGATTTTCTTTCTTACCAACAGCTTAATGGAATCAATCAAGTTTCACCAAAGTTATTTCTAAAGGTATTAAAAATGGTCAATAAAACTCCATTGACTGATGTTCAAAGTAATCAAATTGTTGAACGTGCATTGATTAGTATGCTAATTAATTCTGTTCGAACAAAAAAATATTCAAACGTTTTATTGACAACTCAACTATTTGAAAGCTATGTCATTTCTGAACATAATTGGTATATGTTTATGTGGAAAAAAATTGCAGAATATATCAAAAAAGGGATGCAAAAAAAAGAATTGACTCAAAACAAATGGGACATATTTAAACAAGAAATCCTTTCATCGCTTAGTATATTTGTACCGCATACACAAATAAACCATATACAAAACCAACTTACTCTACTAGAAAGCTACCTGCTAGATTAAATACCATTACAGAACAATCAAAGAATCCATAGTGAGAAAGATAACCTATCGTTTCAAACCTAAGAACAACTAGATTTTCACTAAATAAGTATAGTTAAAATTTATTCAAGCACTATTTACGATTGCATACATCGTTAGCAAATCATTCAGAAAATTAGCTACTTATCATTATTAAAAATAACAAAAAAGAACGACAAACAAAGAATATCCATTCTCTACTTGTCGCTCTTTTTCGTTATTTTATTTAGTTAAATCTATTTTTTTACTTATCCAATGAATGATGACTGCTCCTACTGTCATTGAAACAAGCTCACCAATTGCTATAATGCCCCAGTTCAAAAGAAAGGGTGCTCCATACAAAATAGTTAATTGTCCTGCAACTGTAAACATTGAAAAAGAAAACAGGAGAGCTGTTACTATCATTTTATGAGTCATATTTCTTATTTTTTTTGTTAGATAATAATTAATTAATAACACAAGAAATGTAGAAACACTTCCAACAATTACATCAATAATCCCCAGTGGCGAAGCAAGATTGGCAATCGCTACCCCTAATGTCACCGCTAGAATGTAGCGTATATTGAATAGCGAAAGATAATTAAACATTTCTGATAAGCGAATTTGAATCACTCCAAAACTTATCACAGATAAAAATACAGTAACCACGACATATAGCCCTGTCACCATCGCCATTCTAGCAGTCTCTGACACTGTCCATCGAGTGGCAGTTCGCGCTTTTTTTTGATTCATTTGTCATTCTCCTTTACAAGATTTCTCTTGTTCATAACTGTGACCAAAGGATGGGAGATTGACTTCTCCAGCTGAAGTGCCACAGTGTGGGAAACCCACTATTATTTATCATACGCGAAAAAATTCATTTTTCAAGAATATCTCAACAATTTATTTTAATAACCAGCCACCATCGACTGGAACAAGAGTTCCTTGCATATAGCTTGATTGTTCACTTGCTAAAAATAAAGTTAGTGCTGCCACTTCCTCTGGCTGAGCCCATCGCTTAACAGGGGTTTCATTTTCCACCCATTTCGCCATCGCCCCATCTCCTGCAAAGTCCGCTTGGTTCATCGGGGTTTGAATCGCTCCTGGTGCAATAGCGTTTACGTGAATTCCTTTACTTGCATAATCAAGTGCCAGCTGCTTGGTAAATCCTGCGACAGCGTGTTTAGCAGTTGTATAAGCGATTCCTCCTCCGCCAGCAACCACACTTGCGATAGAAGCCATATTAATAATCGTTCCATTGCCTCGTTCTATCATTTCTGGCAAGACAAGCTTAGTTAATCGATAGACACTTTTTAGGTCAACCTCCATCAGTTCATCCCAAAGCTCTTCACTCGTTTCCAGTAATGGACGATACCCATCAAGAATCCCTGCAGTATTCAGCAATATATCAATTTTTCCAAAACGTTCCAAACAAGCCGCTACAGTCAAAGATAGCACTGAAGCTTCTTTCACATCCCCTACCTGAAAGGCAAATGTAGCAGGATAATCTTCTTTTAACTGAAGCATTAATACACTTTGCTGATCCAAGCCATAGACAAAAGCCCCTTGCTCTAAAAAGGCTCGTGCTTGTGCGTACCCAATGCCTGAACCTGCCCCAGTCGCTAAAATCGTTTTTCCAACAAATTCTTCATAGACAA
This sequence comes from Enterococcus phoeniculicola ATCC BAA-412, assembly GCF_000407505.1. GTDB lineage: Bacteria > Bacillota > Bacilli > Lactobacillales > Enterococcaceae > Enterococcus_K > Enterococcus_K phoeniculicola. The sequence continues at coordinate 240,725 of NZ_ASWE01000003.1, read as the reverse complement.
TCTTACTCATTCTTCAACAATTATCCAATCTTCCGCTAAAATATCACAAACAGTTGGGGCAAAGCTTGAAAATCCTTCATCAGATGTTTTGATTAGAAAATACGGGGTGACGGGAGCTCCCTCAAAGATTTCTCCCTCAACTAAGGTAACATACAGCTCAAAGCCACTCCAGCCTTTACGTACAATTTTCTTTCCCTGCTTTAATTTTGGTAAAATTTCTTCAAATGTCATCACTATTCTCCTCTTAAACTTATTTTGGTGCATAGATAATGGTTTCTTGATAAATAGGCAATAATGCTTCATATGTAGCGAGCATATAGTCTTGCGCGTCTTGTTTATTTTTCCAAAGTAGACTTTCTTTAGGAATAATCCGTCCAATTTGAAACTCTCCTTTTTTTACATCACGAAAACGAGTTAACCCTTTTTGTAAATCAACTTCATTTAGCTTCTCTACTCGATCTATCGTGTGATCAAAAGAAACCATCGTATCCTTTGGCAAATGAGAAAAAAGCGCAGGTTTATCTAATAATACTTGGGCCATTTCTTTTTCATTCTTTGGATTATCTATAAAAGACAGCCACATAAATACATACTCAGGAAAAATCCCCAGTTGAAAATGAGGCTCCATTTTATACCCTCGTTTTTTTCTGCTAATCGCAGACCACGTATTCTCAGGAGGATAGACAGTTCGTCTACGATGCTGTGCAATATGAATAAATAGCTCTTCTTTCACTTTTTTTTCAAGTTCTTCTTTAAACGCTTCATCCAACTCTTGAAAAATCGGCTGGATTTCTGAGCGGATAGCCGCCATACGGTTATCTAATCCATTTATAGTAAATACATCAAAGCTCTCTTCCGTAAACATTGTTGTTCCTCTCAATCCTGTTTAATTTGTCACGACTCTTTATTTTAACGGAAAATGAAAAAATAGCCAACTCTCATTAAAAATAGACATTTTCAATAATAGTCAAAAAATTCTCCTTATATGATACACTAATTAAAGGATTCATCAGGAGGTGAAAAATTATATTTACAGCATATGGTCAATTTTGGAAAAATTATGTTAATTTTCAAGGAAGAACCAATAGAAAAGATTACTGGCTTGCAATTATTGTACATAGTCTTATTATTCTTTCATTAGTTACGCTAATGCTCATCAGCTTTTTAACCATGGGGATTCCCGGGAGACAAAATATCTCTGCAGGTGCATTCAGCGGATTTGCTATCTTTTTAGCGCTAGCTCTTTATCTACTCGCTACGTTTCTTCCAACCCTTGCTATTAATATCCGTCGTTTACAAGATGGTGGCTTTCCTTGGGGCTTTATCTTTTTTAACTTTATTCCTTATATAGGTCCCTTAGCACTTCTTGTTTTTTATTGTCTCCCTAGCGAGAAGCGTCCAAAACCTTCATCAAATTTTTAGTCTTCCTTCAAAAAACTAGAGCATTTATCGTTCTGGTTTTTTTGTTTATATCTGAGCGTTTCAAGTAATCTAAGTAGCCTTTCACTAAGCCTCTCATGTATACTTCTACAGAGAAGGGAGTGCATATCAATGGCACAAACATTGCTTCAAAAATTACGACTCACCCCTAGTCAATCAGTGACCGTTCTTTATCGGCCTACATCTGATTACTTCTCTGACTTATCGGTCTCAGAAGTTTATCCAAAAAAACCAGTAGAAACGATGATTGTCTTTGTCAAAACGCTTGAGGAATTGAAACAAGAAATAGGTACTATTATAGAAAAAAAGCTTCTAACTCCAAATGGACGACTACTCATTGCCTATCCCAAAAAAGGCAATAAACAATTAAATACCTATGTTCACCGAGATGACATCTTCCCCGCATTGCACGTAGATGAACAAGAGGGGTATGTGCCAAATAGTGATTATAAATTTAATCAGATGGTCAAATTAGACGATACTTATACAATTATTGGACTAAAGCGCGTCGAGAAAAAGAGTAGAAAAAAAAACGCTAGTCAATCTGTAGCGGATTACATTACTTACATCCCACATATTGAAAAAGATCTTGAAAATGAACCACAAGCTCTTGCCTTTTTTAAATCGCTCACACCAGGTTATCAAAAAAATTGGGCAAGATTTGTTTACAGTGCGAAACAAGAAGCGACACAGATTAAACGAAAGCAAGAAATGATTCATTTATTAAATGAAGGAATTAAATATAAATAATTTTTCAGAAATGAGGAATTCTCGTGAAAACTATTGAAGAATACGAAGCGAATTTACCGGAGAAATGGCAATCAAGCTACTTTTTACTAAAAGAACAGCTTCTTACCAACCTCCCCGAAGGATTTCAGTTTGTGTTGCAATATGGGATGCCTACTTTTGTTGTCCCTCTAAGTGCTTATCCAAACGGTTATTTAAATAGACCAGATGAGCCTTTACCTTTTCTTTCTCTTGGCGCACAAAAGAATCATTTCGCTGTGTATCACATGGGAATCATGAGCAATCCTTCTCTACTCTCATGGTTTGAAGAAGAATATAAAAAACAGGTACCCACAAAGCTAAATATGGGAAAAAGCTGTATTCGCTTCACTAATCCAAAGACAATCCCTTATGAGTTAATGGGAGAACTCGCGAAAAAAATGAGCCCAGCTGATTGGATTGCTCGCTATGAACACTATCAAACAAAAAAGAAATAACTATCAAAAAAAGAATGGAATTTTGATGAACGCTCACAAAATTCCATTCTTTTCAATAAATAAACAGTAGCATACACTTGCCCTATAAGGGGCAAGACATCAATCATCAACATGTACGGATTAACTGTTGATATTTCAATCCACTTGCCCTGTAAGGGGCAAGACGCTGTCAATGTGACAAGACAAACAATCAATGCAGTAATTTCAATCCACTTACCCTATAAAGGGCAAGACGTGTCCACCTCCCTATATTTTCTGCCGCAATCACATATTTCAATCCACTTGCCCTATAAAGGGCAAGACCTACGACCATCATAGTCAACTGTCCATTTAAAGCATTTCAATCCACTTGCCCTATAAAGGGCAAGACTCACTGTATCCCCAGATAATAACGAGCAAGTGATTATTTCAATCCACTTGCCCTATAAAGGGCAAGACTCTATTTTATTTAAAGCATTTATATAATCAGGAATTTCAATCCACTTGCCCTATGAAGGGCAAGACCGAATTTCTCTTTCTTCTGCAATGTTAATATTTATTTCAATCCACTTGCCCTATGAAGGGCAAGACGTAGTAGACCCTATTAATTTAAATCCTTCCATGGAAATTTCAATCCACTTGCCCTATGAAGGGCAAGACGGCGAAAACAGGGCTGTTACACGAACGCATTTTCCCTTTTTCGTCTTTCATTTAGTATAACATTAAATATGTATGAGAAAAAGAGGGTTTTCCCCTCTCTTTTCACGCAAAAAATGGTGCGGATGTCCCGGGGATTTCATGTCCACTTCACATCCGCACCTTATTTATTTTGTTGAGTATTTGCAGAAACAGTCTTCCACATGATCATTGACCATCCCAATTGATTGCATAAATGCATAAACCGTTGTACTTCCTAAAAATTTAAAGCCTCGTTTTTTTAATTCTTTACTGATTTTTTCAGATAGCTTTGTGGTTCCTGGAACTTCGCTCATTTCCTTCCAGTGATTCATAATAGGCTGACCATCAACAAATCCCCAAATATAGGTATCAAAGCTGCCAAATTCTTCTTGAATAGCCAAGAATTTCTGTGCGTTATTGATTGCTGCCTTTACTTTCAACGGATGACGAATAATCCCTGGATTACTCAATAACTCTTCAATCTTTTGATCATCATACGTCGCAATTATCCGATAATCCCAATGATCATACGCCTCACTAAAAGTCTCCATTTTCTTTAAGATGGTAAGCCAACTAAGACCCGCTTGCATCGCTTCCAACATCAACATTTCAAATAATTTTTGGTCATTATGCACTGGAATTCCCCACTGGGTATCGTGATATATCGTTTCCAGCTCATGACTTTCTGCCCACGAACATCGCTTCATCTTTTGCCTCCTAATAATCAATTAGTGTCATCGCAGATTGGAATTCCTCTTTCAGGTGTTCCTGTTTATAAATATCAAAGGCGTGTTGATTTGTCTTTAGTACATTTCTAATTTTCGCCATCTGAAAAGTGTCCATTAATTGATTTTCTTGGATAAATTTTCTTGTTAGCTGCCACTCATAGAAATAACCAAAAGGACGACAGCTATAAATCGTCTCTTCTATCGTTTGGTCCTCAAATCTTCGATGCGTATGACCAAACACCACTTGCTTCACATTTGAAAACCCATCAATGAGCTCTCCTAATGCCTCTGATCCTAAAAATGCATTTAGCTGATTCCAGCGTTTATATTTCCCTGTCTGATAGACAATAAATTCTCTTTTAGGAACAAAATGCGTAGTTAAAATAACTGACAGACCTTTCTTTTCCAAGTCTGTTAGTAAATATTTTAACCGCTTCAATCCCTGTTGATTCACCACAGGATCTGAAAAGGCTCGACTGATAAAACGATCATACCAATAGAGATTTTTTAAACGAACAATTTCTTTCTCTGTCTCCATTGTTGAATAACTGTAATCATACCAGCCGTTAAATCCCAATAAAACCGTTTGATGATTCAATGGTATGTAACGTTCATTTAAAAAATGTGTATTAGGAAAATGCGTCATCATAGCTTCACCGGACACATCTGCAAGCTCATGGTTTCCAAAGACAAAAGTAGTTGGAAGTCCTGCGCTAGAAAAAAATTCGATAATCTCCTGACAGGTCTCCACGCGGTTTGCTACATCTCCAGCTAAGTGCAGGTGTGTTACTTGTTTTTCTTTAAGGATAGCCAATAATTGTTGAAGTTCTATTTCTGTAAAGTGATTAATATCCACATGCAAATCACTAATGACTGCTAATCGAGCCACGTACACACCTTCTTTTTTGTTCTTTCAATCCATTGTTTCTCTCTATTGTATCATGTTTTTCTAGTAAGCCAGACCTCTTTTGTCACGCCATACTGAATATCTGTTACTACTTTTCCTTTATTTATTCGTGCTGCAGGAATACGTCCTTCTCGAAGCAACCCAATTTTCTCCATTACACGACCAGACTTTGGATTCTCCTCATCGTGATATGCATATATTCGATTTAACTCAAGTACGTCAAATCCAAATTTCATGAGTTCATTTGCTGCTTCAGGGATTATCCCCTGTCCCCAATACTTTTTATTCAGTACATAGCCTAATTCTCCAGTTTTATACGCTTCATTCACTCGAAGATCGATTGTTCCAATCAACCGTCTTGTCTCTTTTTGTTCAATTCCATATTTTCCAAGTGGAGCCGCCATAAAATAATTAGCAATACTACTACCTGTCTCTTCCTGCGTTCGATGTGTAGGAAATACAAACTCGGTAGTCTCTTCATCCTTACTATAGTCATACATATCCTCTACATCTGCTAAAGTGACAGATCGCAAAAGCAAACGTTGTGTTTCTAGTTGCTGGTTTTGAGCAAACAGGAGCGCATAATTCTTCAAAATTTCCATATCATCGACCTACTTTTCTACATACTATATAGAAACCATATGCAAACATCAAGAAATATTTATAGCATGATCATTTTTTGATGAAAAAAAGAAGTCAGAAATAAAAATTTCCGACCTCCTTCTCATTCCAACTAACCAATAGAAGAATTATTTAGCTCCTACTATTTATTAAGAGAGAGCCTTTATTTCAATGCTTTGTTCACATCTTCCAGCATTAAATGAGTAGATTCTAGTCCTCCGCCACTTAAATACCATACGTCTGGAGAAAGTTGAATCACTTTGTCTTCTTTTCCAGCAGTTGTTTGCTTCACTAATTCATTGTCCGTAAGATTATTTTGTGAGTCATCCCCACCAATTGCTTTTGTACGATCTACAACAAATAATACATCTGGATTTTTTTCAAGAACATATTCAAATGAAACACTTTGTCCATGTGTTGAAGCCTCAATCCCATCATCTGCTTGTGCAAATCCAAACGTGTCATGAACGATTCCAAAACGAGAGCCTTCACCATAAGCAGAAAGCTGTCCTTCATTTACTAAAACAACTAACGCTTTCATACCACTTTTTTCTGCTGCTTCTTTCGTTGTAGCAATTTCTTTTTCCAGTGAAGCAAGCTTTTCTTTTGCCTCGTCTTCTTTATCAAATATTTTTCCAAGTGTTGTCACATTTTTTTGGATAGATGCCCATGTATCTTTATTATCTACAGACAAAAAAACAGTCGGCGCTATTTTAGACAACTCCTCTTGAAAATCCTGTTGACGACCAGAGATAATAATTAAATCTGGCTGTATTTGATTAATTTTCTCCAAATCAGGTTCTTTTATCCCACCTGCAGATTCCACAGAGTTAAATTTTTCTAAATATGTGGGTAAATTATCCACTGCAGCACCAATCACTGCATCGCCTGCACCTAGTTCATTAATTGTATCTAATGAGCCATTGTCAAAGACAACCACCTTCTTCGGATTTTTAGGAACAGTTACTTTCCCATTACTATCCTCTATCTCAATGGTTGTTGCTTGGGCAGAACTGTTGGTTTCTTTGGTTCCTGTGGTATCTGTCTTTCCTCCATTTCCACATGCTACAAGTACTAAGCTTAACGCAGCTACTGCTAAGCCTGCGATGATTTTTTTCTTCATAATCTTTCTCCTTTATAAATTATTTGATTTTCATTACTGAAAATACATACAGAATCGTTTGCCTTCAATTTCACAAATACGGATATTCATTCCATAGAGTTTATTGAGGACTTCACTTTGAATCACTTCATCCGTTGTGCCATGTGTAAATAGTTTCCCATCCTTCATCGCAACAATTTCATCTGCATAACTTGCCGCAAAATTGATATCATGCAAGACAATGATAATCGTTTTTCCCATTTCATCAACCAATCGACGCAGTGTTTGCATCATTTGAACCGCATAATTCATATCTAAATTATTCAACGGCTCATCCAGTAAAATATAGTCTGTATCCTGCGCTAAAACCATCGCAATATACGCTCGTTGAAGTTGTCCGCCAGATAATGTATCAATCATTTGATCTGCCAGTTCAACTAACCCCATATTTTGCAATGCTTCTTCGACAATTCGATAATCCGTTTTATTTAAACGTCCTTTACTATAGGGAAACCGTCCAAAATTGACCAGCTCTCTAACTGTAATTTTGACATTTACACCATTGCTTTGTTTTAAAATAGATAGTTTTTTGGATAATTCATTGGATTTCCACGATTTCACTTCATTATGGTCTAAATAAATTTCACCAATATCCTTAGGAATCAAACGACTCATCATGGAAAGTAAGGTACTTTTCCCCGCACCATTGGGGCCGATAAATGCCGTTAATTTATTTTCTGTAATTGGTAGTTTTATTTCTGAAACAACCAGCTTTTCACCAAAACGTTTGGAAACATTTTTTATTTCAATCATACGTGACGCTTCCTTTCATAAACGAGCTTTCCAACAAAATACACGCCTCCGACAAATTCAATAATCACACTTAATGTCGTATTTAAGCGAAAGACCTGCTCAACTAAAAATTGACCACCTACTAATAAAATAATACCTAACAAACCAGAGGTGACAAACAAAGTACGATGCTTAAACGTTCCCATGAATTGATAGCTGATATTTGCCACAATAAATCCTAAGAATGTCACTGGCCCCACTAAGGCAGTCGCCGTTCCTGTAAGTCCGCTAATCAACACTAACAATAAAATTTGCAGACGCGGAAGGTTAATGCCTAAATTTATGGCTTGTTCGCGTCCTAGGTGGAGAACATCCAGTGTTGTACTTAACCAAAATAAAATCGCTGAGATTCCTATAATAATGGCAGCTGCCCATAAAAGATACTGACTGTCTACATTTCCAAAGCTTGCAAACAGCTTTCCTTGTAATAAGTCATATTCATTAGGATCCATTAATACTTGAAGAAAGGTACTTCCGCTACTGAATAAGGTGCCTAAAATTAAGCCTATCATCAATAAAAGAAACAAATCATTTTGACTTTTTCCTAACATAAATTTAGATAGGAATAGACTAGCAATGACCATTAAACTAATGGTTCCGAGGAACAATCCTAGACTTTGCTGAGAGAGCATTGTCACCCCACCAAAGAGAAAAAACAACAGTGTCTGGATAAGTACATACAAGGAATCTAAGCCTAGAATACTTGGTGTTAAAAAATGATTTTGTGTGAGTGTTTGAAAACTAATGGTAGAAAATCCTGTAGCAATCGCTACCAATATAAATGCGAAAAGTTTTTTTCCACGTATTTGCCAAGCAAAGGAAAAGTTTCCATAAGTATTGTATGTAAGATAAACACCACAAAGAATGAAAGCTATCAGAGCTAGAAAAATAAGTTTTCCTACTGATGAATAAATAATTTTTTTCATGCATTTGTCCTCCTTGTTAGTAGAATGACAAATAAAATACTTCCTAAAACGCCAACAACCACGCTGACAGGCACTTCGTACGGTGCAATGATCACTCGTGCAATGATATCGCAACTAACAAGGAACAAGCTACCTGAAATGGCGGTGATACTTAATGTATTTTTTATATTGTCCCCATAAATCAACGAGACTAAATTAGGGATAACTACTCCTAAAAATGGGATACTTCCCACCATGATTAAGACGACTGCACTAGCTAATGCCACTAAACCGACACCGAAAATCTGCATCCAACGATAATTTACCCCCAGATTTGTTGCTAAGTCCTCACCAAATCCAACAATTGTAAACTGGTAAGCAAAGAGATAAATCACGACAAATAAAGGAATCGTTAGATATAATAGCTCATAACTGCCCTTCATGACCGTTGAGAAATTTCCCTGCAGCCACGAAGACATATTTTGAACAAGCTGAAATTGATACGCAAAAAATGTAGCAATTGAGCCGATAATATTCCCAAACATTACACCAATTAAGGGAAGCATTAATTGGTTTCTCGCAGGTAATAATTTTGTTAATGCAAGAAAGACCATCGTGCCTATAAAAGCAAATAAAAATGCAACCAGTGAACGAACAGATAATGGTGCATTAGGTAAAAACAGCATCACCACTAATATGCCCAATCGTGCACTATCCATAGTGCCTGCAGTTGTTGGTGAAACAAATTTATTTTGAGTTAAGTGTTGCATAATCAATCCACAGATGCTTAAGGTGCTTCCAGCCAAAAGTAAACTAATCGTTCGAGGTATTCTTGTAGCAAAAAAAACAAGCTTCTCTTCGCTATTTCCTACAAATAAATTCACAAACGAAAGATCTTTTACGCCCACAAATAAAGAAAGAAGGGTTAATAAAAAAAGAAGTAAAAACAGACCCATTTTTTTCATAGATACGCTCCAGCAAAACTAATTGAGAATGATTTTCATTCTTATTACAGTTTATGGGAACAGTCGAAGAAAATCAATGCTTTTTTTCATTCCTGCAAAAAAATGAGAGTGTGCTATACTTATCTTAAGTATTGAAAAGAGATTCAGGAGGTTTTTTCCATGGCAGACGACCAACTTCAAAGTCACTTAGATCGCGGCCGCTATGGCAGTCCACTGGTAAATCCAGATGAACAGCATAAATATATGGGGACGTTTCGTGAACGCTGTGTCCTTAGCATGACTGTCGCCGAAATGAAAAAGAAAGAAAATCAATCACGATTCGTAAAAGAATTAAAAAAGTATCCCGAGTTGACAATCCTTTTAAACGGTGCGCTCCCTGAGCAACTTCAAGCAGCCTATATTCAGCTTGCAACACAAAACAAGGTCAAATTCACTGTGATTAACGATTTTGTTGAAACAAATCCAGAGAGCTTTGGTCTACTTTTAACAGCCAAAGAAGCTGTAAATAAAGAAGTGATTGATATCGAAGAAAAATATGCATCAAGTGAAACATCTGAGGCAGCAAAGCCCAAAGAAGATAAGGGCTTTTGGCATAAACTATTTCGTTAGGAGGCCATCTTATGGTTGGTTATACACAGTTAAAAGAAGAATTGTTACGTGTATTGGATTGTCACATTGATTTGTTAAAAGACGTTGAAACGATTGAACCCAAGCATCTGGATGGAATCTTTTTTATGATGCACAGCTTTGGATTCATGCTGGATCGTGCACCGAAAGTTTTGGCAGTTGAGGATGAAGAGGAAATGAATTATATGATGTTTCAATATTATAGTTTGCTGACGGAGCTGAAATATAATCTAGCCATGAACTATCCTTACGCAACATTAGCTGAAAGAAAATTGTCAGATGTTGTGGAGACATTCCCTAAAACGTATGAAAAAGAAATGCGCCAATGGTGGGAACAAAAGACGGGTCTAGAAATCGAAGAAACCAAACAAACCATTAGTATTCCCGCTTTTGACTAGACTTGGAAGACTTGAAAAACTAGACACTCAACAGCGTTCTGAGAGAAGAAAACTATCTCTTACTAACGACAATAGAGCGTAAGACTTAACGATTTAAGTTAGGTCTTACGCTCTTAAACGCTTATTAAACGACGGAAACAGAATCTTTCTTTAAACCACTTCTGGATACAAGAGATGTAGAACATCCATCGTTAATCTGCGTCCCGTTCCTTGATAAGGGTAAATGTGCATATGCATAGCAGGATTAAAATTCGCTTCAATAATTCCATAGGCATTCGCCTCTTTTGTTGGATCAATCGTCTGATCTGGAATAATTAAGTCAATTCCGCTTATTTTTGCGCCCAATGCCTCCACTGCGTCTACCGCAATTTTTTTATAAGCATCTGTAAAGGTCTCCGTGACATCAATCGAATCCCCACCCGTACTGATATTGGAATTTTCTCTAAGATACACTACCTGATTGTTTTCAGGAATCGAATCAACTGTCAGTCCCTGCTCTTTTAGCATAAGTTTTTCAAGCGTTCCTAATTGAATCAATTCTAATGGTGAACGATGATGGGTCCCTCTCAATGGATCTTGATTTTTTTCAGCAACTAGTGCTTCTACTGTCCGCTCACCATCACCAACTACATTAGCTGGCACTCGAAGCAAGATTGCACGAACTTTTCCGTCCAATACGAAGAATCGATATTCTGTTCCCGGAAGAAATTCTTCAAGCAGCACTTCTGTATCCTCTGCAAAGGCAATCTCTAAGGCCGTTTGATAGTCTTCTTTTGAGGCGCCCTCTTTAAAGATAGAAATACCTAGTCCATAATTCGTTGATTTCGGCTTCACAACAAAGGCGGTTTTTGCAAATTCAGGATAGGCTCTTTGTGCTTCTTCCATGTTGGCAAATTCTGCTCCTTTTGGTACACGGAAACCTGCTTCTGCCAAGATTTTTTTCGTTACAGTTTTGTTTTCCATCATCAATGGGACAACATACGAATCTTTACTTGTCATATTTGCATTCTTCACGTATTCAACATGCTCTTTATGTTGTAATTTCAAAAATTGGTCCATTTCGTCTAAAACAGTTACTGATATTCCTTTTTGAATGGCATCAAAAAATAAAATTTGCGTGGAAAGCTCCATCTCTCTAAAACCTGCCAACTGATAAGGACGTTCATGCGCTTCTTGATAATAGTTTTGCGCGAATGCAACAGCAACTTTCTTTTGACTAGATGCTTGGCTTTCTTTTAATAACTGACCAGACAACGTATCTTCTGGACTCGTTAATTGTTTTTGAAGCGTGCGAATCAATTCCGCTTCTTCTGTTAATTCTAACTCCTCTAACATGGCCAGCATCTCTGCAAACAAGACCTCGCCTTCTTCTAACAGCTCCGTTTGCTCCAAAGGATTTTCTAAGGCAACCTGATTATTTAGCAAATCTCCAATTGCCACCCACTCATCTGCAGAATGTTTCTCTTCCGTCCATAATAAATACAACATGAAGATATGCAGAAATTGAATCTGTTCTTCACTGATTCCCAATCGCTCAAAAGGATTCACATCAATGCTTCGTAATTCAATATAACGAATGCCGTGAGTTGCCAGCTCAGACATTTTCTTTCCTCCCCGTAAGCGAAGAGGGGCATAAAATTCTTTTTCTTCAGATAACTTTCCTGTTTCTATCATCTCAGCAATATTTTGAACGTACGTTTCCAACGACTCATAGGAGACCGTCACATCTTCATGATTTGTATATCCGTATTTACTGCTGCGGATACTTCTTACAGGCTCTTCAGGCTTGGGTTCATTTTCAAAATAACGTGCTTCACTAACAGGTGATGCGCCATATAAATAAGTAACTAACCAGCGATAGCGCAAAAAGTTTCGTGAAACCTTCATATAAATTTCTGTTTTAAATTGATCAAAAGAAGAAATAGCCGTCTGTTCATTGAACAATTGTCGAACAAGTCCATCAGCAAATTCAAAATTAAAATGAATGCCGCTAACCATTTGTTTTCGCTTGCCATACTCTTTTGCAAGATAGCGTCTATATAAAACATCTTCAAACTTATCTAACTTGGCAATGATGATATCTTCCTCTTTTTCTGGTAAAGCAGGAGGCATACTTAACGGCCAAAGCATTTCTTCTTTTGGTAAAGAGCGCATAGTCACGTCTTGAATTGCCGCTAAAAAACGCAGCATTTCTTTGGCGGTATCTGCCACTGGTGTTATCATCTCCACCTGTGTTTCACTAAAATCTGTTTGAATATAAGGATGAAATTCACGGTTTCCTAAAATGGAAGGATGATCGGTTTTTGCTAGTTCTCCTTGTAACGTCACTCGTTGACTTTCTCTTTCTAAGCCAAAGCGAGCCTTTTTTAAAAATGGTCGAACACTTGCCCGACGCATGAATTCTTTCATTTGCATTCTATTTTCCCCTTTTATTTCTACTAAAAACCATTATATAGGAAAGTCCAAATAAAGCCTCTAAAGTTGCCTCGGCAAACATCATTTCTCTTCTTGAAGCTTTATTCTCTGTTTTTTTCGCTACGAATAAATGATACCACTAAATGTGAAGATAGATGCATAAGAATTTATTTTTATTGTATGTAATGACTTCCCTCTTCTATTTCCTAGAAAGTTTGTCATAAAATTTTTCACACGTATTTCTTTCAAAGAATCCTGTTGTGTATCATGTAGGCTAATTACTTATTTTACTTCCTTAGGATTCAGCACACCTTTCAACACGTGCCTGTACACATTTAAATCCTTCTTTTTTCAGCAAGGAGGTCTCGCTCAATCTACTTATCGAAAAAAGTGCTCACAAAGAGCAGGGTCTCTAATAAATCTGATTCAAGTTTGCAGAAAAACTCAAGTTTATCATTCTTACTTTTCAACTCTTCATGTATTTTTACGGTATAGGTATCATTAAAGAGTCCTTCATGATTCTTTTCTTTCTATATTTCAAATTTCCAAATACATCCTTCCTTAAATGAGAAAAGAGTCGGACATCATAACTTTTATGCGTTACGACTCCAGACTCTTTCTTCTATAATTGGTAGCAATACACGTGTTACACAGCTCTACAATCTTACTCTTCTTTTAGCAATCCTTTGAATAGTCCGATAACAAAATCATTTGGTTCAAAAACTTCCAAATCATCGATTCCTTCACCTAAACCGACTAGTTTAACAGGTAAATGCAGCTCATTTCGGATAGCTAAGACAATTCCACCTTTTGCTGTTCCATCTAGCTTTGTTAACACTAAACCAGTCACATCCGTAGTTTCTTTAAATTGTTTTGCCTGTACCATCGCATTTTGTCCAGTGGTTGCATCAAGCACCAACAAGACTTCGTGCGGAGCATCGGGTAGTTCTCTTTGAATGACACGCTTGATTTTCTCTAGTTCATTCATCAGATTTACTTTGTTTTGTAGACGACCTGCTGTATCAACTAATAAAACATCCACACCTTCTGCTTTGGCACGTGCCACTGCATCAAATACGACTGCCGCAGGATCGCCACCTGCATTTCCACGAACAACTTCTACACCTGCACGTTCACCCCAAACTACTAGCTGGTCAATAGCTCCCGCACGGAATGTATCGGCTGCTGCCATTAATACTTTTTTTCCTTCTTCTCGATATTGATGGGCTAATTTCCCAATACTGGTCGTTTTTCCGACCCCGTTTACCCCAACAAATAAAATAACCGTTACGCCTTCTTCTTGCAGCTGAATCTCATTAATTTCGTTAATTCCTTCTGCCTCATACAAATCAACTAGCTTTTCAATAATTGCATTTTGTACCTCTGCTGGCTTCTTTGCATTTCTCAGCTTTACTTCCTGACGTAGTGATTCTGTAATTTTTATGGCAGTTTCAAAGCCCACATCTGCACCAATTAACGTTTCTTCAAGCTCTTCAAAAAAGTCCTCATCTACGCTACGAAAATTAGCAAACAGCTCATTCATTCGTTCGCCAAAGGTTTTCCGTGTTTTTTCTAAGCCCTTATCATACTTTTCCTGAACCTCAACCACTTCTTCTGGTGCCTGTTCTTCCCCTGTAAAAGCTTTCTTGATTTTATCAAAGAATCCCATCGAATCCCTCCTTTTCGTGTAAAACAAATTGCTCGATTGCCTGAGCAACTCCGTCTTCTTCATTCGTTGCTGTCACGTAGTCTGCAGCATCTCGCACAAGCGGTATGGCATTTGCCATCGCAACGCCCATACCAACATACTCAATCATAGGCAAATCGTTTTCTTCATCACCAATACCCATGATTTCATGTCGCTCAATCCCTAAATCCTTTGCCAGTAAAGAAATCCCATACCCCTTTGTAATCCCCTTAGGCATGAACTCTAGTAGATTATTCCGAGTTTTTATGATTTCATACTGATCATAGTAGATTTTTGGTATCTCTGCAATTTTTGGATCTAAAATTTCTTGGTCAATCGCGATGACTGCTTTATTATAGATGGTTGAATCATTCAATTCTTTCATCACTGCAGGCTGAAAATCAAGTAGTTTATTTAACTGACTATAAATTGATGGATTGGTCTGAGAAGTTGGAAATTGCAGCACCGTTCCTTCTGATAAAACATCCAACGGTAAATCCATTTTTTCTGCAACTTGATGTAACGTGCGAATATCATTTTGCTCCATAACCGTCTGCTCTATAATTTCACCCGTATCATTTTTTTGGACTAATCCACCGTTAAACGTAATGCTGTAATCACCAGACTCCAACAAATTCAGCTCTTCTAAAAATCCTTCAATTGCTTTTAACGGCCGACCTGTACAGATCACAATTTTTACGCCCATTGATTTTGCTTGCGCTAGCGCTTGTTTGTTTCTTTCAGAAATTTGCTTTTTATCGTTTAATAAGGTTCCATCTAAATCAATTGCAATAAGTTTAATCATTTTTTCTCCTTATAACTAAAGCTTCTGTTGTCTTATAAGTTAGGCTAGGGATTGACAAATATTGCTCATAAGACAACTGAACACTTTACTTCCCTTATATAAATCATTTGTTGTTAACTAGCAGAAATAATCTTTCCACCCTCTGCTACTTCCTCTAGTCGAACAGAAACAATCTTAGAAACCCCAGATTCTTGCATAGTTACCCCATATAAGACGTTGGCAGCTTCCATCGTTCCTTTACGGTGCGTTACGACGATAAACTGTGTATCATTTTGAAATTGGCTTAAATAATGACCAAAACGTGCAACGTTGGCATCATCTAATGCCGCCTCTACCTCGTCCAAAATACAAAACGGTACTGGACGAACTTGAATAATTGAGAAGAGCAATGCGATAGCTGTTAATGCTCGCTCCCCACCAGATAGGAGACTCAAGCTTTGAAGTTTTTTGCCTGGTGGCTGTGCTTCAATTTCAATCCCCGTATTCAATAAATCTTCTGGATTAGTTAAGACAAGCTCTGCACGACCTCCCCCAAACATATTTGGAAAGACCACTTTAAACTTCTCACGAATCGCTTCAAAAACCTCACTAAAACGAATCTTCACTTCCTGATCCATCTCTGTCATTGTTTCAAATAACTGTTCTTTTGCGGACAAAAGATCATCTCGTTGTGTCACTAAGAATTCGTGTCGTTCATTCACTTGTTCATACTGCTCAATGGCATTTAAGTTCACTGGACCTAATCGTTCAATGCTCCGTTTTAGTCGGCTAACCTCTTGCTTTGTTTCTTCTATCTCGTTTTCTTCAATTTCTTCGGCTTGTTTGGCAGCCGCTTCAAAAGTCAAGCTGTACTCTTCTTGCAGGTACTGAAGTCCTGAATCCAGCTTCATTTCTGCACGATTTTTTTGTACTTCAATTTTTGTCTGATCTGAGAGCATCTGCTTTTGATTTCGGTTTAACTCAGCCAGATTTTTGTCTAATTCATCAACTTGGCCTTGCACATTCATACGTTCTGATTTACGCGCCGTTAGCTGCTCGCTTATTTCATCCCGTTTTTCTTGCAGCTCCGTTACGCGAATAGCGAGTGTTTCTTCTGTTACTTCATGATCAGAAACATCGCTGGTTAATGCCTCTAGCTGACGTGAAAGACTTTCTTTCTTCAAAACCGTCTCTGTCAACTGCTCATCCGCTCGCTGAAGTTGTTGTTGAATGTTGGCCAGTTGTTCTTTAGAAACGGCTAAACTTGCTGTTAAACGTGCTTTTTCTTGTGTTAGCTCTTGTCGTTTTTCCTCCATCAAATCACTTTCTTGACTAATGGACTCAATTTCCTTATCAATAGCTTCACGTGCTTCATCTAATTCACGTTGACGTTTTTCCAACGATTGTTTCTGCTCTTCATATTGCTGAATAAAATTCTGCAGCTCTTTTGTCTCAAAGCTGAAAAGTTGTTGTTCTTTTTGAATCCGTTCAAGATCTGCTGTAATATTTTGTAATTGATTTGCTACTTCCTGCTCTTTAAAACGTGCCGTTTCGCCTAGTTCCCGAATTTTCTCTACCTTTTCAGAAAATGCCGCAACTTTTTGTTCTAACTCACGTACTCGTTTTTCTCGTGCTTGCTGTTGTTGATCAAGCTGTTCGTATTGTGTCGCTAATTCTTGAAGCTCTTGTGCCTGAGAAAATAAGCTTCCTTGATTTCCCCGTTTGTTCGCCCCACCAGTCATAGAGCCGCCAGCATTCATAACATCTCCTTCAAGAGATACTACACGATACTGATAGTTAATGCTTTGTGCAATCTGGTTGGCACTGGATAAATCCTTTGCAATAATGATTGTTCCTAAAAGATTTTCCACGATGGTAGAAATTTTCTCAGGAAATGAAATCAGCTGGCTGGCAATTCCCATAAAGCCAGAAATTTGGTTTGCTTTTTGCAAGGTATTCACTTGCATTTGGCGCGGCTTGATTGTCGTTAACGGTAAAAACGTTGCACGTCCGCCACGTTGTTGTTTCAGATAGGTAATTCCCTGACGCGCATCTTTTTCTGTCTCTACAATAACGTGCTGTGCAGCGCCTCCCAAAGCAGTCTCAATAGCTAACGTGTAGTCAGCAGGTACATCAATTAATTCGGCAACCGCCCCTACAATACCGGAAAGGGTATCTTTTTGTTGAAGAACCATCCGGACGCCTTGATAGAAACCAGAATAATTTTCCTGAATTTCCTGCAAACTCTTTTGACGTGCACGAACCTGTTGCACACGGCTCATCAGCTGATACATTGTTTGTTGTTCTTCTGCTAACTGCTGTTGAGCGACTTTCCATTGTTGCTGGTGTTCAACATATTGCTCTCTTTGTTGAACTAACTCCACTTTTATCGATTCATAGTTTGCAGCAACAGTCTGCTGTTTTTCTTCTAGCTGCTGATTTCTTTTTGCAAGCTCTTCATGTTTGCTCAGTGCTTGCTGATTCTTAGAGGACTCCTGCTGGTACTGACGTTCTAAATGCTTCAGCTCATTTCCAGTACTTGCCTGTTCCTGCATAAGCTCAACATATTGTCCACGCAACTCTTCTAATAACTCTTTAGATGTTTTTTGATATTTGATTAGTTCTCGTTCATTTTGGTCTATTTCAGATTCAATTTTAAGAACTTCTACACTTTTTGCCTCTTTTTCTTCTTCTAAAGCAAGAATATCCATTTCCAACTGTTGAATCTTTTCAGCAGTCTCCTGGAGATTTTCCTGATACTCTTTTGAGCTTTGTAAGGTATGCTTTGAACGCTCAATCATTACTTCTTTTTGACCCTCTGCTTGTTTAAGCGCTTCGGTTAGATGCAGCAGCTGTTGTTGTGCATGCTCCGTCCACTGGTCCATTTCACCACGTTTTCCTCTAAGCGAAACAAGCGTCTGCTCTGATTGACGTATTCCTTCATTTAATTGAGCAAGCTGTTCATTTAATTCCACTAACTTTTGATTGTGCTCTTCCCAATAGACCTTTGCTGTATTAATTTCACTAACAGTTAAATTAATGTCCGCTTCAGTCAGGCTTTCTTTTAGGCGTAAAAACTCCTTAGCAGCCTCACTCTGGGCTGCCAAAGGAGTTAACTGATCTTCTAGTTCATAAATAATATCTTGGACACGACTCAGATTATCCTCTGTTTCAAAGAGTTTTTGTTCTGCTTTTTTCTTTCGCTGCTTATATTTCAAAACACCTGCAGCTTCTTCAAATATTCCTCGACGATCTTCTGGTTTACTGCTGAAAATGGCTTCAACCTTTCCTTGAGAAATAATAGAAAATGATTCTTTTCCAAGCCCTGAATCCATAAATAAATCTTGAATATCCTTTAACCGACAACTTTGTTTGTTGATAAAGAAATCACTGTCCCCATTTCGGTTATAACGTCGGGTAACACTGATTTCATTGAAGTCTAACGGTAAATAGTGATCACTATTGTCTAGTATCACCGTCACTTCAGCGATATTTAATTGCTTACGGGAATCTGAACCAGCAAAAATAATATCTGGCATTTTCCCGCCACGCAAGCTTTTAGCAGATTGTTCCCCAAGAACCCAACGGACTGCTTCTGTAATATTACTTTTTCCACTCCCGTTCGGACCGACAACTGCCGTCACACTGTTTTCAAAATCAATGACCGTACGATCTGCAAATGATTTAAATCCAGCGATTTCTAGTCGTTTTAAATACACGAAAGACTCCTGCTCCCTTCAATTATCCTTGCAACCCACTCAACGCATTTTCTGCAGCATTTTGTTCGGCTAATTTTTTCGATTTTCCTTGTCCCTTACCAATTAATTTTTCGTCCACATACACTTCTGTCCAAAAAATTCGTTCATGGGCTGGGCCCTCTTCTTTAATCAAACGGTAGTCAATAAAGACATCCCCAGATTTTTGCAATACTTCTTGTAATCTCGTTTTATGATCCATCTCATGTGAAAAAGCACCAGCAGCCACTTTAGGAAAAATGACTTTCTTGATAAACTCATGAACAGCCTCTGTCCCCTGATCTAGATATAACGCCCCTAAAAAGGCTTCAAATAAATCACATAATAGGGCAGGTCGCTTTCTTCCGCCAGAGTTTTCTTCTCCTTTACCTAAGCGAACATATTGATCAAAATGACACGCTTTTGCAAACATCGACAAGCTATCTTCACGCACAATCGCTGCACGCATTTTCGTCAATTTTCCTTCAGGCAAAGTCGGATATTCCCGATACAAATATTGAGAAACCAAAAGCTCTAATACTGCATCCCCTAAAAACTCTAATCGTTCATTATCAGACAAGTTTAGATTCCGATGCTCATTCACATAGGATGAATGGGTAAACGCTTGTTCCAGTATATCGACATCATGAAAAGTAATTCCATATCGTTCCTGTAATTCTTTAATCAGCTGTATATCCATTCTTCCACATTCCTTTAATTGTATTTACAACACTCCCCTATTATACTGGTTTTTGCTGATTTTTGAAATGCTTCTGTTAAAAGAATGAAAAGCTTCAATAAAAATCAAAAAAATCGACAAAGAACCAAGGCTCTTTGTCGATTTTATCATTCTATTATTTACGTGTATCAGCAGATACACCCACAGTTGCCCATGGATTTGGTGCATCATATGCCCATGAGAAGTTTGTTACACGATCGCTGATTGGTAACACTTCGTTACGGAACAATGTTGGGATAACAAATGCTTCTTCAAATGCATACTCTTGCCATTTATCAAATGCTTCTTTTTGGTAATCTGCATCAAATGATTTGCTTGAGCTAATGTTATTGATTAACTCTGTATTTTCATCTGACTCAAAACGAGTGTAGTTGAAGGCTGCAGTTGGTCCATATAGTCCATCAGGATTTGGATCAGTCCCTGTATTCCATGCTGCTTGATATACATCAATTTCTGGATCATCATTTTCTAATTTATCGTAGAATGAGTTAAACTCAATTAGACGACCAGTTGTATATTCTACATTCAAGCCAATAGATTTCCATTGTTGAATATAGTAGTCAGCTAATGGTTGAGCCGTTTCTCCACCTGACATTGAAGCAAATTTGATAGTGAATTTCTTACCATCTTTGCCTTCACGGATACCGTCGCCGTCTACATCTTTGTAGCCAGCATCATCTAATAATTTTTTGGCTTTATCAATATCTAATGTATAACCCTTCATTTCTGAGTTATGTGTTGTTTTAAATACTGGTGGAATTAGTGACGTTGCATTTGAACGTAATCCAGCATAGAAACGATCGCCAACTGCGCCGTTATCTAAAGCGTAACCCATTGCTTGACGCAATGCTTTGTCAGCCATTTTAGAATCAGGATTGTATTCTACATGACTCTTGTCTTTATTCCATTTACCTAGTTTAAATCCTAAGTAAGTATAAGAAGTTTGTTCACGTCCTAGGTTTGTATAGCCGTCTAAATCTTTATAAGTGTCATAAATATCTGTAGGCATTTGGTAAACCATATCATATTGTTTAGATTTCAATGCTTCTACAATACTTGATGTAGGTACTGAAGTCATCACAATTTTCTTCAATTGAGGTGTTCCATTCCAATAATGTTCATTTGGACTGTATTCAACAGATTCACCTGGAACAATATTACTCATGTAATATGGTCCAAATGTTACTGGATTTTTACGAACTGGATCACTTGATTCCATATCTTTAATTGCGATATCCTTCAACACGTGTTTTGGTGCTGCATAAGACCACACACCGCCACCAGCTTGCAACATGCTTGGATTTACATCTTTATAGTTAATTTCAACTGTTTTATCGTCAACTTTTTTGATTCCAGAAATAGAATCAGCTTTTCCATCATGGTATTCATCCATCCCTACAATACGACGGAATGTTTCATCATAACGGATACCAGTGTAGTCTTTGTGTCCGATAATTTCATAAGGGAAGATAATGTCATCTGCAGTTACAGGTTCACCATCAGACCATGTTACACCATCTTTTAATGTAATCGTTGCTTTTTTAGCCTCTTGGTCTAAGTCTAAGCTAGCTGCTCCATCATTTGTAATTTTAAAGTCTCCGTCATTAGTGAACAATTGTTCGTGAGAAGGTCCCATAAACATATTATCATATGCATCTTGGTAAAATTCCCATTGGAACAACCCTTTAAATTGGCTATCTGTCGCAACTGCAACATCTAATACTCCATCCTTTATCGCTTCATCCTTATTCGTTGTTGCGATTGGGAAACTTGCTACATCCGTTGTTTCCGATCCACCGGTAGCTGAACCACCAGAAGAGTCAGTCCCTTTGCTGTTCCCTCCGCCACACGCTGCCAGACCTAATGTCAGCACAGAAGCCAAGGTAACTAATCCTAAAATCTTTTTCTTCATCCTATATCCTCCTTCTTATCCTAAACGTTGACGGGCATCAGCTGAACGCTTAAATGCTTGACCAACATAATTTATACTCAGCATCAAGACTAAAATAAGTATTGACGCAGGTACCCAAATCCACTGTCTGTTCACGAGAACATCTCCACTGCTGGCATATCCAATGAGTGTTCCTAAACTTGGAACACTTGTTGGCAAACCAAAGCCTAAGAATGAAAGGGTTGTTTCTATCCCAATATTCGCAGCAAAGTTCATTGTTAAGTTCGTAATAATTAACGAACTTAAATTGGGCATTAATTCTCTGAACATAATTTTGAAATCACTTGTCCCCATTGTCTTAGAGGCACTTACATAATCACGACGTCCTTCTGATAACGTCTTACTTCGAAACAGCCGTGCTTTCCCTACCCAATAAAAAGCACTCATAATTCCGACGAATGACATCACATTATACTTAGGAATAATCGACACAAATACGATAATAATCAGCATAATTGGTAAAATCATAACAAAGTCTACAATACGCATCAAAATATTATCAATCATTCCTCCATAATAACCAGAAATAATCCCAATTCCTACCCCAACAATAGAGGTAATAATCGTAATCGTAAATCCAATTAACACAGAGTTGCGTGCCCCAATAAATAATTGACCTAGCACATCACGTCCACCCTCATCAGCTCCCAGAATATATTTATGTCCTTGAGCTGAAATAGAACCAGGTGCAGCGTATTTATCAAAAATACTTACAAACATAACTTTATCTTGATCCATAAACATGGCACCAATAAAAATTGCAAGTAGTAAAACAACTAAAATAATCAAAGATAAAATTGCCACTTTATCTTTTAAAAATTCACGTGCAATCATCCGTAACCCCATCGGTGGGATACTTTCAGCTGACGTCACTTTTTTTTCTTCTTTGCTCATAACTTATCCATTCTCCTTTCTGAAAATAATCTTCTACTGAATACGGATCCGCGGATCTACAATACTCATAATGATGTCGGAAAGTAATGTTCCGACAAGTGTCGCTATTCCAAGAATTAAAACTAATGATGTAATCACCGTATAATCTCGTTGGGAAATACTATCAATAAATAGTTTTCCGACTCCAGGATAGCCAAAGATTTTTTCAATAACTACAGAACCTGCAATTAACGAAGTAATTTCATAGCCCATTTGTGAGGCCATAGGTAATGCAGCATTTCGGAAAATATGACGACTAAAGACTTTAGAGGTTGGTACCCCTTTAGAACGAGCAGTCCGAACAAAGTCCATAGATTTAGAATCAATGACTTCACTTCGAAGATACTGAATCGTAACTGCGGTTGCTAAGAACGCTTGTGTTAAAGCAGGTAGCATAATATATTTCAGCTTATCTAAAGCTTCTGTAAAGAAGCCGCCTGTTAAGCCAATTGTTTGTGAGCCACTAGTTGGGAACCAGCCTAGACGGTACCCAAAGAAGAACAAGGTAATCAATCCAAAAATAAAGACAGGTACAGCAAAACTAAAGAAGTTATAGATGACTACCACTTTATCAAGAATTGAGTTTTGATAACGTCCTGCTAACATTCCCAGCGGAACAGCAATAATATAAGTAATAATAACTGTTAAAATTGATAGATAGAGCGTATTAACTACTCGTTCACCAATTAAATCTGCTACTGGACGTTTATATAGGAAGCTTTGCCCAAAATCGCCCTGAAGCGCATTTCCTATCCATCTAAAATATTGGGTATACCAAGGATCATTTAATCCTGCAGCTTCTCGCATAGACTCGATAACTTTTGGGTCTTGGTTTGGATTAATTAGCCCAGTAAATGGATCTCCCGGCATTGCTTTTGCTAATAAGAAAATTAAGATACTAAGAATGATTACTTGGGGAATCATTAACATAATTCGTCGTAAAATTGTTTTCCACATTATTGAGCACCCCCATCTTTTAATGCGACTTGATGTGTATCTGTAATTTTTCTCAAATCGTATACACGACCTACATTGTCGTAATAATCTTTTTGATGAGTGATATACTCTTCTTCTACGCGACGACGATTTTGTTTGTGTGCGTCACGATTCTCC
Source organism: Enterococcus phoeniculicola ATCC BAA-412 (assembly GCF_000407505.1). Classification (GTDB taxonomy): domain Bacteria; phylum Bacillota; class Bacilli; order Lactobacillales; family Enterococcaceae; genus Enterococcus_K; species Enterococcus_K phoeniculicola. The sequence goes on along the minus strand of NZ_ASWE01000003.1, from coordinate 216,944 downwards.
ACGTCGATTCTTGGAATTGCAGATAACAGACGTTTCGTGTAGATGTGGCGAGGATCTGTATAGATATCTTCTCTTGAACCAATTTCGACAAAACGACCTTTTGTCATGATAGCAATGTTGTCACACATGTGCTTCACAACCCCTAAATCATGAGAAATGAATAAGTAGCTCAGACCATATTCTTCTTGAATTCGTTTCATAAAGTTCAATACTTGTGCCTGAACAGATAAGTCTAATGCTGATACCGGCTCATCTGCCACAATTAATTTTGGATTTGTTGCTACTGCACGTGCAACTCCTAGACGTTGACGTTGTCCACCTGAAAACTCATGGGGATATTTATATAGTGCATCTTCTGGCATTCCAACAATATCAAGAAGCCCTTTTACTTTTTTCTTTTCTTCCTGATCACTTAAACGTTCAAAGTTACGGATAGGCTCTGCAATGATGTCTGCTACCCGTTTTTTAGGATTCAGACTAGACATTGCATCTTGGAAAATCATTTGAACATCTTTGTTGTAATCCATTTTTTTTCTATTGCTACGTTTAGTAATATCTTTCCCTTCGTAAAGGATTTCACCGGAAGTAACTTTTTCTAATCCAACAATCGCTTTTCCCGTTGTAGATTTTCCTGAACCAGATTCTCCTACAAGTCCATAGGTTTTTCCTTTTTCAATTGTAAAGTCTACCCCATCTACCGCATAAACAAAATCAGTGACACGGTTAAAGAAACCACTGCGAATTGGATAGTGCACTTTTAGGTCTTTTATTTGAATTAATTCTGACATTTACACTTCTCCTTCTTCGTCTCTAAAATGAAAATGCTTGTAGCATGTACAACGCACTAAATGATCTGGTGCAACTTCATGTAGACTTGGATTTTCTTCATGATCACTTTCTGGAATCCAAGGGATACGTGGTGCAAAACGACAACCTGTACGTACCATATTTTTCAAAGAAGGAACTACTCCTTCAATAACGTGTAACTCACTGTCATGATTATCCTCTTGAGGGATAGAGTTCAATAATGAACGTGTATATGGATGTTGTGGATTCGCAAATAATTCCTCTACATCTGCCACTTCTACAAATTGACCCGCATACATCACCGCAACACGGTCAGCCATCTCAGCAACAACACCTAAGTCATGTGTAATTAAGATAATTCCCGTTTCCGTTTCTTTTTGCAAGTCTTTTAGCAAATCTAAAATTTGTGCTTGAATGGTTACATCCAATGCAGTAGTTGGCTCATCAGCAATAATAATTGGCGGTTTACATGCAATGGCAATTGCGATGATAACACGCTGACGCATCCCACCTGATAATTCATGCGGATATTGACGGCCTACACGTGGAGGATTGGGAATCCCCACTTGCTCTAATAATTCAAGCGCACGTGCTTGACGTTCCTCTGCATTCATTGTTGTATGATAAGAAAGACCTTCTTTAATCTGATCTTCAATTCTCATTAAAGGATTTAACGCAGACAACGGGTCTTGGAAAATCATTCCGATGTCATTTCCACGAATCTTATTATATAAAGGCTCATTTAAATTCGATAAATTTAAGTCATTATATAAAATTTCCCCAGTAATCTTTGTATTATTTGGATCATGTAAGCCCATAATGGTTGTTGCTAACGTACTTTTTCCACAACCAGACTCCCCTACAATCGCTAGAATTTCATTTTTTTCGAGGACAAAAGACACATCGTCTACTGCGTCATAAAAATCATCTTTAATTCGGAAGCTTGTATGCAGGTTTTGTACGTCTAATAATTGATTATCATTTGACAATCGAATACCCCTCTCTGTTACCCTTCACTGAAGTTGTTTTTTATATGAAAAAAGATTGAAATATCAGTATTTTTCAACGTATACAAATCTTTCTCTTAACATAGTATAATAGTTTCTTAATAATTATATAGAAATACAGGGGAGAATGCAAGATTTATTCGCCCAAAACTGCTCAAATTGTCAGAAAAATCTATTAAAATTTAACGTAGGGTAAAAAAAATAACAATTCATTAGATTGTTCTAATAAATTGTTATTTTTTTATTACCCTTGGTGAGAAAGGATATATTCTACCGCTCCACCAACAGTTTCAATATTTTCGGCATCTTCATCTGAGATTTCTGTCCCAAATTCATCTTCAAGCTCTAATACAAATTCCATAATGCTGATCGAATCAGCGTTCAAATCATCTTTAATACTTAGTTGATCGTTTACCTTATCTGCATCAACATCAAAATGGTTCGAGATAATATTCGCTACTTTAGTAAAAACTTCTTCACGAGTCAATTGCATTCACCTCCACTGCTTTTGACAAGACCTTCTTAATAGCAAAGCCATAGTACATTTTACTCAGAAACAATCTATTTGTCCAGCATTTTTTCAAAAATGTTACAGAATAATTTCAATTTGATTTCTACTCGTCCTTTGAGTCCTCTTCAAAATGAGTTACTAACTGTCCAACGACATTAGTTTCCAGCATTGTATGAATCTGGCGAATCGTGTAGCGAACTGCTTCTGGACCTGTTGCGCCATGCGTTTTTACAACGGGGGCTTTTAGTCCAAACAAAACTGCTCCTCCATGTTTAGAGTAATCCATTTCATTTTTCATTCCCTTTAACGCCTTTTTCAACAGCAAAGCACCCAGCTTTCCTTTAACGCCTTCTGCTAAAATAGAGGTCTTTAGTAATCCCATCATATTTAACGCCGTTCCTTCGATTGACTTTAACACAGCATTTCCTGTAAACCCATCCGTTACTACCACATCTGCCACACCGCTTAATAAGTCACGTGCCTCAACATTTCCAATAAAATTGATACTTTTTTCTTCTGTTAAGAGCTCAAATGCTTTTTTAGTTACTTCACTTCCTTTTGTTTCCTCTGTCCCATTGTTCAGCAAACCTACTTTAGGCGTTGAAATTCCACGTACCTTCTGTGCATAAAATGAACCTAATACCCCATATTGCACAAGATGCTCAGGCTTATTATCTGCATTTGCTCCCAAGTCCAACATATCAAATCCACCCTCTGGATTGCCAATTACCGGAAGAGTAGACATCAGTCCTGGTCGCTCAATATTTTTAATTCGCCCAACAATGAACAAGCCTGCTGCTAGAAGCGCTCCTGTATTTCCTGCAGAAAAAATAGCATCTGCTTCACCATTTTTGACTGCTTGAGCAGCTAAAACCATGGAAGCTGTCTTTTTACGGCGAATTGCTTTTACAGGCTCATCATCGCTAGCAATCTTTTCATCTGTATGAACAATCGTCAGATTTTTTTCATTCGTTACGTATTTTTTAATTTCAGCTTCTTTTCCATATAAGATAAATTCGATTTCCGGAAAATCCTGTTGTGCGAGCATCACTCCCTCAACAATTGCTTTCGGGGCATTATCGCCACCCATTGCATCTACTGCAATCCTCATTACCTATTCGCTCCTCTCAACTCAAAAACCAGTCTGTTCTCCTAATCAAAATACTGACCTTCTGGATCTTCTATTTTGATAGACTCGCTCAATCCCTGATAGCTCTCTTTTAACTGCCAATCAGGAATTTGCCAGATTTTATTTGCCTCTTCTCTTGCAACTTCAAGTATATTCCCATCCGTCATCAAATCTCCCACTAAAAATTGTGGGATACCAGATTGACGCGAGCCGAAAACTTCTCCTGGTCCTCTTAATTCTAAATCTTTTTCACTTAAGATGAAACCATTATTTGTTTCTGTCATAATTTTCATTCGTTGTGCGCCCATCTCGTTTTTAGGGTTAGCAACCAATATACAATAAGAAGCATCTGCACCACGTCCTACTCGTCCGCGCAGCTGATGAAGTTGTGCTAAGCCAAATCGATCCGCATCCATAATCAACATCACCGTAGCATTTGGCACATTGACCCCAACTTCTATTACAGTAGTAGAAACAAGAATTTGCAGTTCTTTTTCTTTGAAAGATTCCATTATGCTGTCTTTCTCTGTATTCTTCATTTTCCCATGTAAAAGTCCTACTTGGTACTCAGGAGAGTAAACCTGTTGAAGGTGCTCATAAATTTCAGTAGCATTTTTTACATCTAACGCTTCAGATTCTTCAATTAGCGGACAAATGACATATACTTGATGACCAATGGCTAGTTCTTTTCGCACCCATTCAAGAATACTATCCAGCTGTGGCGGACGAATCCACCGTGTCTCAACAGGAATTCTTCCAGCAGGTAGCTCATCAATTACAGAAACATCCATTTCACCGTAGGCAGTGATGGCAAGCGTTCGAGGAATCGGAGTTGCTGTCATGAAAAGCACATCTGGTTTCAGGCCTTTTTCCCGCAAAATCTTTCGCTGATTCACACCAAAACGATGCTGTTCATCTGTAATCACCAATCCTAGACGGTGAAATGCTACATTTTCTTGAATTAAGGCATGCGTACCGATGACTACATCAATCTCACCGCTAGCAAGTTGCGCAAGGATTTCTCTACGTTCTTTTGCTTTTGTTGAGCCTGTCAACAACGCAGTCTGAATCTCTAAAGGATCAAATAATTGATTCAAGCTTTCTAAATGCTGTTGCGCCAAAATCTCTGTTGGCACCATCAAAGCCCCTTGATACCCAGCTGTGGCGGTAGCATAAAGTGCAATGGCGGCAACTACTGTCTTGCCGCTCCCTACGTCTCCTTGTAATAAGCGCTGCATGTGCTTTTTACTGCGTAAATCACGACAAATTTCATTTGTCACACGCTTTTGCGCTTCAGTTAATTCAAAAGGAAGTTTTTGTGTAAACTGCTTTAATTTTTCAACATCATAAAGAATCGATAGTCCTTGTGATTCTGCTTTTTCCGCTCGTTTCAAGCCCTGAATCTGCATTTGGAACAAAAAGAACTCCTCGAAAATCACTCGTCGTTTTGCTTGTCGACTTTCTTCTTGGTCTTTAGGAAAATGCATCGCAAAGACCGCTTGTTTGCGTCCCATCAACCGGTATTTTTCCAACAGGTTTTCTGGAAGATTTTCAGTCAGCTGATTAAAATACCCTGTAAAAGATGCTTTAATTAATTCAACCAAAGTCGTTTGGCGAATCGACTTACTGACATGATAAATAGGTGCAAACTCTTCTGTGGCTTTACTTCCTAGAATTTTCATTCCTGTTAAAGCTTTTCTCTTTGCATCCCATTTCCCATACACAGCAATTTCCTCTGACAGCACAATCTTATCTTTTAGATAGGGCTGATTAAAGAAGGATACGTTAAAAACTGCATGTTCCTGCATCATACGAAACTGCAGACGACTTTTTTTGTATCCATATCGGCTAACCACAGGCTCTGAGACAACCAACCCTTTCAAGGTTACTTTTTCCTGATCTTGAATCTCGGTTAAGTTCTTCTCTTGAATATCCTCATAGCGAAATGGATAATACGTCATCAAATCTTCCACTGTTTGAATCCCAAGCTCTGCAAGGTTTCCTGCTCTTTTCTCCCCGACACCAGATAAAACTGTTACGGGATCCTTTAGACTGGTCATACATTTTCCCTCCCTTCTTTATGGACACTTTGAAAGTAGCCGGGATATAAATCAATAAACGATTTACATCCCAGCTACTAGTTTGTTTTATTTAACTTTATTCAGCAGAAAATAGATAAGGATATACCGGCTGATCGCCTTGGTGTATTTCCAATTCTAATTCTTCATATTTTTCGTTTAGCGCTTCGCCAATTTTTTCGGCTTCTTCGCTTGTACCCTCTTCACCAATGATGATGGTTACGATTTCTGTTTCTTCATTAATCATTTGTTCTAATGTTTTTAGAGAAGTTTCAAAACGATCTGGATTTGAGATGATGATTTTTCCATCAATCATTCCTAAATAGTCGCCTTCTGTAATTTCCACTCCATCAATTGATGTATTGCGAATGGCATTCGTAACTTGACCGCTAACAACACTTTCAAGCATTTCAATCATACTTGCCTTGTTATCAGCTAAAGATGCTTGATCGTTAAATGCAAGCATTGCAGTCATCCCTTGAGAGATTGTTTTTGATGGAACAACAGCTACTGGGATTTCAGCGACTTCTGCTGCTTGATCAGCTGCCATGAAAATATTTTTATTATTAGGAAGAATAATCACTTGGTCAGCATTGACTTCTTCAATCGCTTTTAAGATATCTTCTGTACTTGGGTTCATTGTTTGTCCCCCGCTAATAACATAGCTGGCACCTAGGCTTCGGAACAATTCTTGGATTCCTTCCCCTGCAGCGATTGCAATGATGCCAAATGGTGTACGAGGTTTTTTAACAGCTGCTTTTGGCTGCGCCCCATCGTGTTCTAAAATTGTTTCATGCTGAAGGCGCATATTGTCTACCTTCACTTTTACTAAAGAACCAAATTTCTGACCATAATTCATCACTTCACCAGGATGCTCAGTATGAACGTGCACTTTAATGATTTCATCATCATTAACAACAAGTAATGAATCACCAATTTTATCTAAATAATTGCGGAATTCTTCATAGTCAAATTTACTATCTACAGTGGGGCCTTCGCCAATTTTCACCATAATTTCTGTACAGTAGCCAAATGTAATGTCTTCTGTTGCCAGCTGACCTTGAACGCTGCGGTGATGTTCTGCATTCACCATGTCATCCATTTCAGCAGGAGACGGTTCAAACACCGTATCTAACTGGAATTCACCATTTAAGACACTCAAGAATCCTTCATAGATGAATAATAATCCTTGGCCTCCGCTATCTACTACGCCCACTTCTTTAAGTACAGGTAAAAGATCTGGTGTTTTTGCCAACGCACGTTTTGCACCAGTTACCACAGAAGTCATAACTTCCACACAATCATCTGACTCTTTTGCTTTTTTCTCTCCAGCTTTTGCCGCTTCACGAGCAACTGTTAAAATTGTTCCTTCTACGGGCTTCATCACTGCTTTATATGCTGTTTCAACACCGCGTGTAAAAGCTGCAGCTAAGTCTTGTGCATTTAATTGTTCTACAGTTGGAATTTGCTTTGAAAAGCCGCGGAATAATTGAGATAGGATAACTCCTGAATTTCCACGTGCCCCCATTAATAATCCTTTTGATAAAACGTTGGCTAATTCGCCCACTTTATCAGATGTAGAATCAACAACAGCTTTTGCTCCGCTTGTCATTGATAAATTCATATTTGTTCCCGTATCACCATCAGGCACAGGGAAAACATTTAAAGAATTGACATATTCTGCATTTGTCTGCAAACGATTCGCACCGGCCTGCACCATCTCTTGGAACTGACTTGCACTAATTTCTGTTACCTTCACCTAAATAATCCTCCTTCAGATCGATCAGCTATTTTTTAGCGGATCTTCTGCCTAGTCCGGCAGTACGCGTACACCTTGCACAAATACATTCACTGAGTTTGCAGTTACGCCTAGTAATGTCTCTAAATTGTATTTCACTTTTTCTTGTACATTTCGAGAAACCTCAGAAATCTTAGTTCCATAACTAACGATTGTGTACACATCCACAGCAATGCCGTTTTCTTCTTGACGTACAACGACCCCACGCGCATAATTTTCTTTGCGTAAAATTTCAGTAATATTGTCTTTAATTTGATTTTTGCTTGCCATACCAACGATTCCAAATACGTCAGTAGTTGCGCCGCCTACGACAGTCGCAATCACTTCATTTGTTATTTCGATAGTACCAGCTGATGTTTTAATTTTTACAGCCATTGAAATGACCCTCCTTAACGAGTCTATTTAACCCATTTTCTACTATAATATTTTATCATAGCCTACCGGTAAATAAAAGGACGATCCCCTAGTTACCTCTCAATTTAAACGAAAAAAGGCTATTTCTCACAATAACTTTGTCTAATTTACAATGTTTCCCCAGTAATGTCAATCATCTATGAAAAAATTCTCTTGTAAATACTTGCAGATTGTGTTAAATTATTTTAGTATGAGCTGAAAATTATCGCTCCAACATCAAGGCAAAGGAGGAAATTAAAAATGGCTAAAGTTTGTTACTTTACAGGTCGTAAAACATCAAGTGGAAACAATCGTTCTCACGCTATGAACGCTTCTAAACGTACTGTTAAACCGAACCTACAAAAAGTTCGTGTTATGATCGACGGAACACCTAAAAAAGTTTGGGTGTCAGCTCGTGCTTTGAAATCAGGAAAAGTTGAGCGCGTTTAATATCTGAATTATGAATTGTTCCGAACCGTTCACCTGAACGGTTTTTTTTTATTGTCTTTTTCTCAATTAGAAAACAAAAACGAGAATCAAATATCTATTTCTAGATACTCAATCCTCGCTGAATTGCGCAATGACCACTATGCACAATTCCGGTATAAACCGTCCATGATACTCCTATGTGCACCTATTAGATGGGGTCTAATAAGTAAATAAATATGTGCTGTTATGCTTCAAAGATACCCCCTTTCTCTAAAAAAGTCAATATACTGTTAATATTTTTTATTATTTGAGATTTATTATTGCAGCAACAACCTTTTTAAAACCTTAATCTAATAAGGTTTTCCGTAATTTTATTCAAAATTTGGAGGTTTTCCTATTAAGATATGGTAAACTGAAATCAAGAATTTTTTAGAAAATTGGTGAGGTTTATTTATGACAACAATCAAACGATTTATAAAGGCTAATCGTTCTTATATGTTAGCAAGCTTTTTTATTCCTTTTTTTATTTTGGCATTTGTTTACTTGAGCATCGGTATTTATCCTGGAAGCAGTCGCAGTATATTAGCCAGTGATGCCTTTTCTCAATTCTCAAATTTCCATGCAAGTTTTAGAAATATGCTTCTGGGCAAACAAAGTATTTTTTATACATGGAATGGTTCTTTAGGTTTGAATTACCTGTCTTTAATTTCTTACTATCTTGGTGGTTTTTTCACTGCAATTGTCTTTTTCTTTCCAAATCAGTGGATGCCTGATGCGCTGTATGTTATTACTTTATTAAAAGTAGCTAGTAGCGGTCTTGCCTTTTGGTTCTTAGCTAAGCAGACCTTCAAGCTTCCTCGCTGGAATCATGTTGCTTTGGCTGTTGCTTATGCTTTGTCTTCTTTTGCGATTGCTCATTCTGAAATTATCATGTGGCTGGATGCCTTTGTCTATCTGCCATTAATCATCTTAGGGATTCATCGAGTGATGGACTTACGAAAGCCTACGCTACTTTTTGTTTCCTATTTAATGCTGTTTTTATCCAGCTTTTATATGGGATTCATGGTGGGCGTATTTTCCTTTCTTTATTTCTGTGTTCGGCTATTCACGCACTGGAAACAAACTAAAGGATCTATCCTTCAATATGGAATAACCTCCTTACTAGCTGGTGGTGCATCGATGATAATCATCTTGCCTGCACTCATTGATTTGAGAGAAAACGGCGAAAAGTTAAGTGAGATTACAAAGCTAAAAACAGAAGCAACTGGACTTTGGGATATTTTAATCAAAAACATGGTTGGTGTTTATGACACGACTAAATATGGCTCCATTCCTTTTATTTATGTGGGATTGCTACCACTCGTATTTTGTCTATTATATTTTGTATCCAAACGAATTCCATTAAAAGAAAAAATAGGTTTTGCTAGTTTATTTGCGATTCTCATCGCAAGCTTTTATCTTGTACCATTAAATCTTTTTTGGCATGGAATGCATGCGCCTAACATGTTTTTATTTCGTTATGCCTTCCTCTTTTCTTTCTTAGTAGTCTTTTTAGCAGGGTATGGTTGGGAACAATTTAAGCGAAATGACCTAGGTACACTTAGTGCGATTATTTTTGTGCTGATTGGTGCATTTTGCATCGCTTGGGGAACAAAAGGAAACGAGAGCTATGACTATGTAACAACGGTCTCTTTTGTTTTAACGATTGTCTTCCTTCTTCTCTATCTATTGGCTATTGGCTACTATCAATTAGGTTCATTCCCAAAGAAAAAACTAACGATTTTATTACTTGTACTCATGAGTACAGAGGCAATCGTTAATACAAGCAGCATGGTCCAAGGAATTTTAGATGACTGGAATTACGCTTCAAGAAGTCTTTATACACAACCTTATCCAGACATTAAAAAGCTTGTAGATCAAACAAAAAAAGAAAATGAAACTTTTTATCGATTAGAGAACCTTGACGGTGTTTCTGCAAATGACAGCTTTAATTACGGTTATAATGGAATTGGTATGTTTTCTTCTATTAGAAATCGGCATTCTTCTACTTATTTAAATACACTGGGCTATCGTTCACGAGGAACAAACCTTAATCTGCGTTATCCTAATAACACTATTGCAATGGATAGCTTTTTAGGAATGAAGTACCTCCTATCAAAAGGAGATCTAAGTTATTACGGCTTCGATAAAGTAAATACATCAGGCGCCTATAATCTATACGAAAACAAAAATGCGTTACCTTTAGGGTTTCTTGCCCCAAACAGCATTCAAAAAATCAAACAGCCGGAAACAGATAACTTAACCAGCCAAACAAATTTATTAAATGGTCTTTCTGGCTTAAATTTAACCTACTTCCAATTTTATCCTGCAACAATTATTGAACAAAAAAATACTATAATTACTCAAACAGGAAGTGGAGTAACTTACAAAGAAGAATCTCCTAATGTTTCTAAGGATATCACATGGAGAGTCACTGTTCCGGCTAATACCCAAGCGTATATAAGTCTGTTCCCATCGAACTTTGCTCAATTAGAAAGCTCAACAGCTACAGTAAAGGTGAATGGACGTACACAAAAATCCCAAATCAACATCACGGGTCAATACTATGACTTGGGCTATTATGATCAAGAAACAAGTGTTGAATTCACTGTGAGTTTCTATGGAACAGCTGAAGTGAGCTTCATTGAACCCAAAGTTGTGGGACTAGATACGCTTGCTTATCAAACAGCTATCGATCAAATTAAGCAATCAGGCGTCGACTTTACAGTAAACGGACGTACCGCAACAGGAGAAAGTTCATCAGATAAAGAGCAAACACTTATTACAACAATTCCTTATGATAAAGGCTGGACTGCATTTATTGATGGAAAAAAAGTAGCAGTCACAGATTTTAAAGATGCCTTTGTTAGTCTTAAGGTGCCAAAAGGAAAACATACGATTACGCTGCAGTATCTCCCAGTAGGTTTCATCCCAGGTGCAAGCTTATTCGTGATTTGTCTTCTTTTGTTCATCGGTTATCGTTATTGGTTAAATAAAAAAGAAAGCGCAAGAATTACTCATCACTTATCTAGTAAAAAGGAAAAAGGTGAGTCCTGAACAGAAAGTGTTCAGCTATGAGAACCAGTTAGGTATGTTCCATGCGTAGAAGATGATGAGAGCGAAACGTAGTGTAGATGAGTTACTCCTCTTTCCAACCTTTAATAAGAGTGAGGGTGGCCTATAACTTAGATAGTTATGACCGCCCTCACTCTTATTTCTCAGTCTGTGTATGAATCCTAAAAGTTAACTATTTCTTTAACTCTTTTCTACAATTTCGTCATAGTTTATTCAAATTTTCTCGGTATAGTATATTCATACCAACAAACAACCCTAACAAAACACTTTTTCATTTTTAACTCCTTGCCTGCCAGCTACCCTCTGGCAGGCTCCTTTTTTTCTCTGAAGTATGTAGTGTTTTTACCTAGTTTAAAGGATGAGATTCTTTACTTTTTTTCTACAATTTCATCATCATTTATTCAAATTTTCTCGGTATAGTATATTCATACCAACAAACAACCCTAATAAAACACTTTTTCATTTTTAACTCCTTGCCTGCCAGCTACCCTCTGGCAGGCTCCTTTTTTGACAATGCTAGGCTTTTCTTGTGCATCTTTTGAATAAGAATCGTAAGTTTGTACATACAGAGAGGTTAGTGAAAGAGAGAAGCTTCAATAACCAAGTTGTGTTCATTTCGACTGGTTTCTTGAGAAATGCCTGTCACTTCTAATTTTTTTCTGTTAATCGAAACATTTTTTGATAGAATTTCCATAGAGTATATCATCCGCTCAGTTTTTTATTTTGTGGTGATTTAATCATACTAGAGGACGATAGGTTTTTTAATACATAAAATCAAGAGGGTGTGGCATAACTGTTTAAGTTATGCCACACCCTCTTGAAAACTTAATAAACGTCGAAAATAGGAGTACCTCATCATCTTCTACGCATGATACATACTTGAGTTGAAGGCTTCGCAAATGTGTTGTACCTACTTGGTGCATCCGAGTCACCTTTTCTGAAAGAAATAGCTATAGAAATCTACTTGGTTCTCGTAGCTGAATACTTCTTTCCAATCCTCAAATTATCGAGACACTCATTGTTTAACCTAGAAATTAATTATCTATTCATACTTCACTTCTACAAGATATAACCCTTCTGGATGAGCTGTAGGTCCAGCAAGATTCCTGTCTTTTGAGGCAATAATTTCAGGTATACACGTCTCTGACATTCGACCATTTCCAATTTTCAGCAATGTCCCCACTAAAATACGAATCATCTTGTACAAAAATCCGTCTCCTCGAAAGGTAAACAAAAGCTCATCTCCGGCTTCATTTACTTCCATCTTTGCTTCGTAAATCGTTCGGACTTTGTCTTCAATTGGACTTCCTGCTGCACAAAATGCTGTAAAATCATGTGTCCCAAGAAGATCTGGTAATGCACGTTGAATCTTTTCAACATCAACTGGATAAGGAAAATAACTTGCATAAAAACGTCGAAATGGGCTTCTTGGTTTGCCAATATCCACTCGAAATTGATAGGTTTTTTCTTTCACCAGATAACGTGCATGAAAATCTTCAGGAACAATTTCCACTGATTTTACTGCAATGTCCTCTGGTGTTTGCGTATCTAACCCAAATCTCATTCTCTCTAACGGACGTTCCTCTGGATAATCAAAATGAATTACTTGCCCTATCGCATGAACTCCGGCATCTGTTCGTCCGGAGCCAAAAATTTGAATCGTTTTGCCATTCGCCATCTTTTTCAGTGTATTTTCAACCTCTTCTTGGACTGTACGTCCATTCGGTTGTCTTTGAAACCCATTAAAAAGGGTTCCATCATATGAAATGGTTGCTTTATATCGAACCATGACTACCTCCTAAGCATTATCGTATTTCTCTTTTTTATTCTTTTCTCATAAAAAAAGGAAGGGGACAAATCTATCCACTCCCTTTTTCTTTTCAGCAGCTTATTTGTTGTTAATTACTTGTTGTTAATTACTTGTTGTTAATTACTTGTTCTTTTTCACCCTACTGCTTTAGCTTCTCAAGAAAATAAGAGCAATTGTTAAGAGAACAAAAGCAACAACAACCATTGTATCTCGATTATGCCAGTGAAGGACACGATACTTCGTCCGTCCGTCTCCACCTTGATAGCCTCTTGCCTCCATCGCAGTTGCTAAGTCCTCTGCACGATTAAAACTACTTACAAACAATGGGATTAATAACGGAACCACAGCTTTCATTTTTTGAATAAGACTACCCTCTCCAAAGTCAACGCCTCGTGCGCGCTGTGCATTCATAATTTTCTCCGTTTCATCCATTAAGGTTGGAACAAAGCGCAATGCAATAGATAACATTAAAGAAACTTCATGAACAGGGAAACGAACAACTTTTAATGGACGTAATAGATATTCAATCGCATCTGATAATTCTAGCGGCGGCGTTGTTAACGTCAACAAGGTAGACATAAAGATGATTAAGACAAAACGACAGAAGATAAAGACTCCATTCGTCAATCCAAATTCAGTGATACTAAACACACCCCACTCCCAGTAAACCTCACCACCACGAGTGAACATAATTTGCAGTGCAACAGTAAAGAGAATTAACCAGATTAAAGGCTTCACTCCACGAATAAAGAATTTCAAATCCACTTTTGATAACAAAATTGCAAACAACGTAAATACTGCAGCCAGCAAGTAAGTCTGCCAATTATTCGCCATAAATATAATTCCTATGAAATAAAAACTTGCCACTAATTTTGCCCGAGAATCTAGCCGATGAATCAACGAATCTCCAGGCATGTATCTTCCCAGTATTAGTTTATTCATCATTGGCATGTCCTCCTGAAAGCATCACTAGCTGATCCGCCAATTCGTCCGCTGTCAACGGTAGAGAATTAAAGGAAATTCCTTTTGCAACTAATCGCTCAGCAAATTCAGTAGCTGTTGGAACCCCCAATTGTTTTTCTTTCAGCCAGCTTAGTTCTTGAAAGATTTCTTTTGGTTCTCCATCTTTTACAATATGTCCTTTTTCAAGAACATAAACATAGTTTGCATAATTTGCCACATCATCCATTAAGTGTGTAACCAAAACAATCGTAATTCCTTCTTCTTTGTGCAAGCGCAGGAACATTTCCATCATCTCTTTACGTCCTTGTGGATCTAGACCAGCTGTTGGTTCGTCTAAGACTAGTATTTCAGGTTCCATAGCCAAGACACCAGCAATTGCTACACGTCTCATTTGACCTCCTGAAAGCTCAAATGGAGAACGTTCAAGATAACTCTCATCTAGTCCTACCTGCAGCAACATTTTTTCTGCAAGTTTTCGTGCATCTTCTTCACTAACACCGAAGTTTTTTGGTCCAAAAGCAATATCCCTTGCTACGGTTTCTTCAAATAACTGTGCTTCTGGAAACTGAAAAACAATCCCCACTTTTTTTCGTATAGGCTTTAGATTTTTATTGTCCGTTTCAGGAACAATTTTTCTATCCCCAATCTCAACCACGCCTTTAGTCGGCTTAACTAACGCGTTCAAGTGCTGAAGCAACGTCGACTTTCCGCTTCCTGTGTGTCCAACAATTGCCGTGTATGAGCCTTCTTTAATCGTCATGTCAATATCAAACAAAGCACGCTGTTCAAATGGTGTATTCGGTTGATAGGTAAAGTCTACTTTTTCAAAACGGATGTCCATAACCAATCCACCATTCCTTCCTCGGTCAAATACTCACTAGGCACATCAATTCCTCGTTCTTTTAATGCTGCCTTTAGCTTTTCAGGAAATGGCAAATCCAGTCCAAGCTTTATTAATTCAGGACCTGCAGAAAAAATTTCCTCAGGTGTTCCTTCGTTGACCAGCTCACCTTGTCGCATAACAAAAATGCGATTGGCGTTTGCAGCTTCATCTATATCATGAGTAATTGAAATAACTGTTAAATTACTTTCTTCTTTAATCTTTTGAATTGTTGAAATCACTTCTGCACGCCCTTCTGGATCAAGCATGCTTGTCGCTTCATCCAAAATAATAATATCTGGTCTTAAAGCGACTACACCAGCAATTGCAACACGTTGCTTTTGTCCTCCAGACAAACGGGCAGGCTCTTTTTTAGAGAACTCAGACATTCGTACAGCTTCTAACGCAGCTTTCACACGCTCTACCATTTCTTCACGGGGAATCCCTTGGTTTTCTAGACCAAATGCTACGTCATCTTCTACCGTTGACCCAACAAACTGATTATCTGGATTTTGGAAAACCATGCCGACCATTTTACGAATCGTCCAGACGTTTTCCTCATTTAAAGATAACTCGCCCACATTGACCGTTCCAGTCTCTGGCATCAATAATCCGTTAATGGTTTTAGCTAATGTTGATTTTCCAGAACCATTATGTCCGATAATTGCAATCCATTCTCCTTTATTAATCGAAAAAGAAACATCCTTCAAAGCAGGATTTACATCATCAGGTTGATATTTATAAGTAATATTCTTTAATTCAATAATTGGTTGCATCATGTACTCCCTCAACAAGTTTAGTCTTACTAACACTAACAAATAATACTTTTTTTTTCAATCATTTCTTACTTATAAAGTACCGCTCTATTATAGCAAATTCCTGTTAAAATGGAAAAACATATCTGTCTTGACAGATATTGGTGTAAAAAAAGTAGTTATCTTCCTATAACGATCTTAAAAGTTAGAGTTTTAGTCTACTTTTTAAGATTGCCACATCCAGACAACTACTTTTTTGATTCTTTAATTATTTAAGTCTTGCTGTACTTTCTCTTACTTTTAATTCAGTTGGAATAAATATTTGTAAGGGTAGCTTTAAATTTTTAGCAATTGATTCTGAAATTAATTGCTTGGCAATTCGAACGAGATATTCTGCATCCAACCGAATCGTCGTCAAAGGTGGAATCATGTATTTTGAAGTGGATAAATCGTTAAAGCCCACTAAGCTGACATCTTCAGGAATCTTTAACCCCATCTCATTTGCCGCTTTATAACAGCCAACTGCCATCGAATCATTTGAAATGAAAATGGCTGTTGGTTTATTTTTTTCAGACATCAGTTCTTTAAATAAAGCATAACCATCTTTTGGCGTATAATGTCCAACCTTTATCCACTCTTTTCTTAAATGTCCAAGTTGATTTAGATAACTTTGAAATGTTTTTAACCGAATGTCTTCCTGACAAATACCAAACTCATTTGTATCTCTTCCACCAATAAATCCAATTGTTTCATGCCCTAATTCCAGCAAGTGATTTAAAGCTTTTTGGGTTGCTAAGGAAAAATCAAACGATACCGAACTAAATTCATCCTGATTCACAATAGAATCAATAAATACAATTGGCTTTTCTAAACTTTTCAGCCACTGAATAGCCGTAGACTGCAACATTCCTAAACAGATTATTCCATCTATTTTTTTCAAAACTTCTTTATTTGTCGTTTGATTAATCATCTGAACTTTTACACCATCTAATGCAAAAAACTTTTCGATATCTACTCTTAGAGAAAGATAATAGACATCCTCTAATTCCTCTTCCGCATTATATGTATAATAAAACCCAATTGTTTCCTGTTTCTTTTTTGCTTTCTGTCCACTAACATCATAAGAAAGTTCTTCTGCTGCTTCAAAAATTCTCTTTTTCGTCTCCATGGCTACATTTAATGTTTCATCATAATTTAACACACGAGAAACTGTCGCAGAAGAAACTCCAGCAACAGAGGCGATGTCTTTGATTGTTGGTTTTTTACGTTTATTCACAGCTCTCTTCCTTTGCTTTTCTCATGATTATAGAAGGTTTTACTTCCACAATCAGTATACCAGAAAAGATAAGGATTGCGCCAATCATCATTTGAATTGTAATGGGTTCTTTTAATATAATTACCGAAGCCATCATCCCAAAAAATGCTTCCGTTGAAAGAATTAATGCCGTCTCTGTACTTGTTGTATATTTTTGGGAAACTGTTTGAATCAAAAAAGCTAACATCGTGCTGATTGCACCCAGATAAAAAATAGATAGATTCCCTTCAATACTTGAAGAAAATAGCGTCTCTCCTCTAATGAAACAAACACCTGCCCCAATTACAGCCGCTGTAACCATCTGAACGAGTGTTAACTGCACAGGGTCTTCATTTTCAATAAATTGATTGGTTAATGTAATTTGTAGTGCAAAAAAAACTGCACATACTAGTGTAAGTATATCTCCGCCATTTACTCCATTAAATCCATGCAAGGATAAAAAACCAATTCCAAACAAAGAGAGCACCGCACCTAGAACCATTTGAAGCGAAAATTTTTGTTTATAAAAAAGAAACCCCAGTATTGGAACGATTACAACATTAACAGCTGTCAAAAACGCATTTTTAGATGGCGTTGTATAGGCTAGTCCTACTGTTTGAAACAGAAATGCCAAGTATACCGCTCCGCCAAGAATTCCTCCTCTCATCCATGTACTTTTTTTTATCTTTTTTATTTTCTTAAAAAAAATCAGACAGAGCAAAATTGCTGCCAATAAAAAACGCAAAGCAAGCGTTTGGTAAGGAGAATAATGCTGGATAGCTATTGCACTAGCTACAAATCCACTTCCCCAAATAATAGCTACTATCGTCAGCCCCATTTGGCCTTTATATTTTTTGAACACGTTCACCCTCCTAAAAATTATTTTGATTCAACATCAGATAAACGCTTGATGTCCACGTAAATGCTAAATCATCATTTCCTCTGGCAGTAACAGGATCAAAATTTTCTGCCATCCCACCTAATTCGGTCATCCGACAAAACTTGTCTGCTAAACGCCTAGCGAATTTTTCTTCACTAGCTTTTCGAAGACTGCTAATTAAAAGATATGATACCGGCGCCCAAATAGGTCCTAACCAGTAACCTGATTGACGATAATGTTTACTTGTCATGCTTTCCGTTGACAAGCCGTACTCTCCTTCAAACTTTTGAATTAACTGTTCCACCAATCGCTCCTTCACAAAAACTGGCAGCGCTTTTCCTAGAACTAATGGCATGTAAAGTATTAAGCTATCATAATAAGGTAGCTCTTTTCCGGTTTTCGCCTCTAACGCTACAAACTGTTGGCGATCATAGTTATAGTAGCTTGTCATCAGCTGATCCATTAATCCCTGTTTCTTTTCCTTCCATATACAGCTTTCCTCTAAATTTCCTAATTGGTTAGCCCATTCACTTAAATAAGCACATTGACAAGCTAAATAAGCTACTAAATCCGGTGAAGATACAGGCATTCCAGCTTTAAAAATACTCGCATTATCCCATCCCGAATCATTTCCATGAGAATAATAATATAACTCCGTTTCGGGATGCTTACGATGATTCAACCAGTAATTTGTTGAACGACCGATGCTATCATAAATCACTTGTAACTTTTTAGCGTCTTGAAAATAAACGGATTGCTCCATTAATCTCTGATATGCCCATGCATGGATAGGTGGTTTCACACAACTAAAAGAAGCATATACATCGTTAATAAAGTCTGGGTACGCCCCTGATTCATCTTGATGGTCCACAAAAATTAAAAACTGGTTATACGCCAGCTCTGGATCTACTTTTGCAATTCCTAAAGCACTGAAACAATTATCCCAACTCCAAATATTTTGCATCCAGTTTTTCGACATATACAGGCTTGGTCTAGTTAGCATTTTTTCTTCATGGACTTGACAAGACCACAACAAATAAGATGCCATTTCATCTGAATGGCTCAGATTTTTTCCTTCTATTAATAAAGCCTCTTGCCACTGAGAGAATTCTTTTTCTAAGCCCTCTTTCACTTCTTCAAATGAGCTCGGATTATCATCGTTTATACGAGGAACTACTTTATCATTCAAAATGAGTAGCTCCTGTACCTCTGCACTTTCTGCTAAAAATAGTTCAACTTTTGTGTTTCCTACTTCATTCCAAGGATTTTCTATTTCCAGCGATCCGCTCAATGGGACAAAATGGTAGCGCTGATCTTTTTTATACGATATATATTCATAGACTTGGTTTGTTAACATATAAAAGGTGTCATATCTCTCTTTGACAGCTTCAAATGAAACACCTAGATTCTGTGTTTTCATTCTGATTGTGCGATCTGTGGGATAAATAATTTCAAGAAATGAGGTTGAATCACACTTTTTTTGAAGTCGAAAACAAGTTTCAGTAACACGAACTTCATACGTTTCTTGAAACAATTTACTGGTTAAATCACTAACTTTCCCTTCTATCTTCACTAAAAATAACTCACTAGGAGACATATCCCCTCCGTGAATATCACGGAGGACTATGCTATTCCATTTTTTCAGATACGATAAGACAAAATATGAACCCTGACGAGAAAAAGGGATTTCTTCAATATTAATGTTCATCCTGCTTCTCCTCTCTTTTCATTGGCTCAAAATTAATTTCTGTCACAAACGGTTGAATTTTCAAGCGATGTGCTTCTTGTTGTTCAGGACCACAGCTATTACTTCCCAACCCTGATTGAGCGATATCTATCGTCAATACATTAAAAGGTGATTTTTCTATTTCATCTGAATGCATCGCTTTTTCCAATGCCTCCTTAGTGTAATCATGTATAGTCAGCATTCTCGGTGGATTCATAGACAGCTTCCAGCCACTCTCTTTTTTTCCATCTTGTAATGCAGCATACTCCACGTTCATATGCGCCCCATTTTCTTGCGGGAAGACATAAGGGACATGTAGATTCTCAACTGTACTATGATAGGTCCCCATAAATGCACTAGCTTTCGAATCTGAATAGTTTTCGCGCGGACCGAGTCCATACCAAGAAAATTCGGATAATTGCTGATTTACTTGAAATTCAAAGCCAATTCTTGGAAGCATTTTAGGAATTTCGACACAATTAATTTTGGGTTTTCCTTCTATGAATAGGTTTAGCATACCTTTTCCAAAAAAGTTATACGTTAGTTCCACTTCATAGCCCCATCCTTGGTTCAAAGCTCCCACGTATTTTCTCACTGAAACAGTGATACCATCGGCTGTCTCTTGATAGTCGAACCCACGTAGCTGTTCTGAAAGTTTATTCAAAAAGAACGTTTCCTGCCACTCTTTAAGCTGATACATATCATTATCAATTGGCGCTCGCCACAAAGTCATCCTTGGTCCCTGCTGTATAAACACTTCTCCTTGATACGCATACGTTTCTAATAATCCTGTAACCTGATTAAACACAGCTTTTGACGATTCATTTTGAATGGTTAGCTTCATATGTTCTTGCTCCACTTTGAATTTTGCTGATTCAAAATGTGGCTCTGTACTTTTTTTCTTTTGAATAAGAAACTGATTTTCTGTAACAAGGTGGCCTGTCTCTTGCTGTTTGAATCTCAATCGAAGATAAATATCCTGTGTACCGTCCTGTACAGAAAATGTTTCGATAGGGAATTGGCGAATTTCTCCTGGTAAAATCGCTGGAAGATTTTTCATTTTTGAGAATAAGCATCCCCCTTCTTCATTCAAGTAGCATAACTCAAGCTGAATCGTACTCAAATCAATAAAATCATATAAATTCTGAATACTAAGTTTTAATTGCTTATTTTCTTGAATAAGTTCCGTTTTAATGGGTTCAAATACTTTTTTCACTTCATATAAGGCTGTAGAAGGACTACGATCCGGATGAATCAGTCCATCCACACAAAAATTGCTATTATTAGGAGTATCTTTAAAATCTCCTCCGTAAAAATAGGTAGTTTCACCATCTCGTTCAATTTCTATTGCTTGATCATACCATTCCCAGATAAAGCCTCCTTGTAAACGAGAATATTTCCGCATAATTCGTTGATATTCTTCAAGTCCCCCAGGTCCATTCCCCATCGCATGCCCGTATTCGCATAAAATATGTGGCTTTCGTCCTTCAGATAACTTGCCTAATTGTTCTAGTTTCTCGTAGTTTGTATACATAGTTGTGTATACATCGCTGTATGCAGCTTGTTTATCTCCTTCATAATGAATTAGACGGCTCGAATCAATTTGCTTAATTGCTCCATACATTGCAGTAAAATTTTGTCCTGAGCTAGATTCATTTCCTAAAGACCACATAATAATAGATGGATGGTTTTTGTCTCGTTCAACCATTCTTACACCACGGTCAACATATTGTTTTTCCCATAGTTGGTTATCACTAATCCAATCGTAGACACCTGTATTCTCGAACCCATGACATTCCAAATCTGCTTCATCAATCACGTACAGACCATACTCATCACACAATTCATAAAAATAACTTTGATTTGGATAATGCGCCGTGCGAACTGCATTAATGTTAAATGTTTTCATCATTTCAACATCTGATTTCATCTGCTCTCGACTTACTACTAAACCATTCTTAGGATTAAAGTCATGGCGATTCACACCATTTAAAAAGATAGGGACTCCATTTATACAGATTTGATTTTGAATAATCCTTACTTCTCTAAAACCAAATTTAACTGGAATAAAATAGAAATCATCTTTCCCCTCAATTTCACATATAAGCGTGTAAAGATGAGGCGTTTCGGCAGTCCAACGTTTTGGTGCTAGAATGGTTGTTAGACTTTTCCCGTCTATGAGTGGATTTACTTCTCTTATTCGTTTTCCATTCTCGTACAAGTAAAGGCGAGCATTGGATTTTGTATGTTTTATCTGAACAGACAATTGAAAATCTTCATATCCTTCTTGTGGCTGTGTATCAATTTGGATATCTAAATCTTCTCCATCAATTAGCTTATACAAACGAACAGGTCTAAAGATACCTGATAGCCACCACATATCCTGATCTTCTAAGTAAGTTCCATCTGACCATTTCACCACTTTTACAATTAACTGATTTCCATTTGGCTTTAAATACTCTGAAATATCAAACCTTGACTCCAAACGGCTTCCTTTACTGAATCCAATATACTCACCATTCAGATATACTTCAAAATAAGCGCTTACCCCTTCGAACTGAAGAATCGCCCGTTCTCCTTTATTTACCTCATAATCAAATTCGTAACCGTAAACTCCTGTAGGATTTTCTGTTGGAACAAAAGGGGGATTAATTGGAAAAGGATATAAAACATCGGTATAATGCATTTGATCATATCCTTTTAGCTGCCAGCAGCTAGGTACCTCTATTTGTTCGTTAAGCGATTTCCATAATTCGATAAAGTTTTGTGGTACTTCTTCTGGTGTATGAAAGTATCGAAACTGCCACAGTCCATTTAATGACTGGAACCCTATCGTTGCTTCTTCCTCCATATCTAAAGCATCTTGTAGTGTTTGATACCGATTAAAAGCTGCTACAGGTTGCAATCGATTGTCTGCCACAGCATGAATATTTTCCCAAGGTTTCATTTTTATCACTCCTAATTCCTCCTTAAACTTATTTCACCGCACCACTCATACCTTCTATAATGTATTTTTGAGCAAATACGAAAGCAATAATAGGGGGAATAATCATTAATAATGTAATACACATAATTGGTATTATGTTGGTATTGTGCAATCCTTTAAATGAAGCAAGACCTAAAGCTAACGTATATTTTGAACGATCTTGCAAGAAAATTAATGGTCCCAAGTAATCATTCCAAACATTTAAAATATTTAATATGGAAATCAAAAACAATGGAGCCCTCATAATTGGTAAAAATATTTTATAATAAATTTGAAAATCGTTTGCCCCATCAATTTTAGCAGCATTTTCAATATCTTTTGGAATATTCATTAAAAATTGACGTAGTAAAAAGATGAAGTAGGCTGAGCCAAAGAATGAAGGTACAATAAGCGGCTTCAATGTATTAATCCAATTTAAAGCGTTAAACTCCATGTATAAGGGAATCATTGTTACATCCCATGGCAACATCATTGAAGCTAGTAATAGCATAAATAAAAAGTTTTTAAATTTAAAATCATAACGAGCAAATCCAAATGCAATCATCGAGCATGAAATTACTTGTCCAATTGTTGTCATAACCGTTACAATGAGTGAATTCATTAAATACTTGCCAAAGGGTTGTGAACCCCAGGAATCTGCGAAATTTTTCCATTGTGCAACTTTAGGTAAAAAAGTTGGTGGATAGACATTTGCTTCCGCAGGTGATTTTATCGCTGTAACCAACATCCATAGAAAAGGTGCCATAAAATAGATTGAAAAAGCAATTAACAAGCCATAGATAATTACTTTGTTTTTCTTTGTTAATGTCATGCTTTTTTCCCCCGCTTTTTCTTCTTAGTTTTCATTTCTGCTTCATAGAAGACCCAAGCATCTGAAGACTTAAATATCAATGCCGTAAAGAATAAAATAATGATAAACATAATCCATGCATTCGCACTCGCATAACCTAATCGTTGATGCTTGAAAGCATTTTCAAAAACATATAGTCCATAGAAATAGGTCGATTTTAAAGGTCCCCCGCCCGTTAAAAGAATAATTAGCGTTAATTGTTGTAAAGCTGTGATTGTTGAGGTAATTAAATTAAATAAAATGGTAGGGGTAATGATTGGAATTGTCACACTAAAAAATTGCCTTAATGGAGAAGCACCGTCAATTACTGCTGCTTCGTAATAGTCTTTTGGAATAGATTTGATATTTGTGTAAAAAATCAACATCATAGTCCCAACTCCCCACGCACTGGCGATAACTACAGCGAATAGTGCCCATTTAGGATCTACTAACCAGCTTGGTCCTTCAATTCCTATCAAACTAAGGAGATAGTTGAGAATTCCGTATTTTGTATTAAAAATCCATCCCCAAATAATAGATACCGCAACACCTGAAATAACTGCTGGTAAGTAAAAAATTCCTCTGAACAATTTCACTCCTTTTACTTTTTGAGTTAATAAAACTGCCAATATAAGCGCTATAATCATATTTAATGGGACGAAAATAATAGCAAATTTGAAAGTGATAAACAAGGATGACCAAAATTGCTTATCTTGTGTAAACATTTGAACATAGTTTTGAATCCCCACAAATACTGGTTCACGTGTTACTGGCCAATCATGAAAACTCATGATAAGAGAAAGAACTAGCGGGCCCAGAGTAAAGGCTAAAAAACCAATAATCCACGGCATAATGAATAGATATGGTGCAAAGCGACTCCATGATTTCTTTTTCAGTCTTGGCTTACTCCCTGCTACTTGATTTTCCATACTTTTTTACTCCTCATTAATTATTAAGAAAAACAAGCTCTGTTTAAAAGATACAGTTCATCTCTCTCAACGAAAGCTTGCTTTTCCTTTTATACCTAGTCTACACTCTATTCAACAGCTTCTTTTAATGCATCTTTTGGTTTCGTTAATTGACTAGGATTAAATATTTGCTCAAACGATAGTTTTAGCTTCTCTGAGATGTCACTCCAATTTTCCACTTTGAATGATGTCGGAGTATACTCTTCACTACGTTCTAACATTCTATAAAATACCCCTTTGATTTCATCTGACTCTAATTTATTTTCCTTTACCACTGACTTCAAGACCGGTAGCTCATAGTTTATTCTTTCTTGATTGGCTTCTTCTCCCGTCCAAAACTTGATGAACTCAAATGCTTCTTTTTTATGCTTAGAATATTTGGAGATTGAAACACCAGATGAGCTGATAATACTTGCACTCTTATGGTTGGGAAAATTAGGTATTTCAACTAAACCATAATTAATCCCTGCATCTTCCAATGTTTTCATTGACCATGAGCCATTTACAAACATCCCTACACTGCCTGTGCTCATTTCAGTCGCTCCATCTCCTTCAGTGGCGATTGCCACTTCATTTTTCAACATTCCTTGAAATGTATCAAACACTTCAATAGAATTTTTACTATCTAAATTACCAGCAAGTTCACCTTTTTCATTTGTATACGAAGCACCATTTCCCCATAGATACATTTCAAAATCATATGGGTCCGGTTTTCCCATCATAGCGTATCCTACTTCATTTTTATTCTCATTTGTTAAGTCAGTTGCTATTTGTTCCAAGTCCTCCCATGTCCAGTCAGCTTTTGGGTAGTCTATTCCTGCTGCATCAAACATATCTTTATTATAATAGACTCCGTGAGTTGTAAAACCAGTAGGAATTCCTAAAGTAACTTCATCCAGTGAATTGTAGTTCCACAACGTCTCATAAAAATTTTCTTTATACTTATCTCCTTCAGCATCAATATATTCATCTAGAGGTTCTAAGGCATCCTTATATTGAGGATAATTCCACATATACATAACGTCTGGCGCATCTTTTGCACCAATTCCTGCTGCAATTTTTGTATCATAATCACTACCGTAAGCTTCCAAGGTAACTTGTATATCCGGATTTTTTTCATTAAATTTATCCACTAGAGCCTGTTGTAAATCCAAGCTCTCATCTGAATCCCAACTAGAAAATCGTAAATGAACCTTACCATCTGCGTCTTCTTTTTCTTTTCCACCAGAAGAACAACCAGATAATACGATCATTCCAACCAACAATGTTGCCATCATTAACAAATAACTTTTTTTCATTTGCCTCGCTCCTTTTTTTCTTCTATTTCATACGCTTATTATAATTTAATATTTACTAAATGTAAACGCTTTTAATTATTTATTTACTAAAACAAAAGAAAAAACAAAAGGATAATAGCTTTTCTAATGAAAGGCTACTATCCTTTTGTAGTTTATAAGATTAATCTTTTCACTAAATCTTATATGAAGTAATAAAAAATTAGTAAATAAAAACACCTTATATATGATGAGTGCTTACTCCCCAAGTCAAAAGACTTGGAGAGCAGCGCTGAGCTAGACTCGGAGTAAACACTCCAACATCATAACACTCTAAAAGAATCATCTATAAAGTGATGGATTAGTGTGATTTTAGACAAGTTCTAAGATTACCATTGGTGCACCGTCTCCGCGTCTTGGTTCTGTCTTCAAGATACGAGTATAGCCACCTTGGCGTTCTGCATAGCGAGGTGCGATATCACTGAATAGCTTTTGTAAAGCTGATTCAATAACGATTTCTTCGTTTTCTTCGCGTACACTTGCAACTTCGTTACGAACGAAAGCAGCTGCTTGACGACGTGCATGAAGATCTCCACGCTTACCTAATGTAATCATTTTTTCAGCAGTTGAGCGAACTTCTTTAGCACGAGCTTCAGTCGTTACGATACGTTCGTTAATTAATAAATCAGTTGTTAAATCACGCAACATCGCTTTACGCTGACTAGATGTGCGTCCTAGTTTACGATAACTCACGTTGGTTTCCCTCCTTCGTAAAAGGTTTTAATCTTCTTTACGTAATCCAAGACCTAAATCATGTAATTTAGCTTTCACTTCTTCAAGTGATTTACGGCCTAAGTTACGTACTTTGATCATTTCAGGTTCGGATTTATTTGTAAGTTCTTGTACAGTATTAATTCCTGCACGTTTTAGACAGTTGTATGAACGAACAGACAAGTCTAATTCTTCAATTGTCATTTCCAACATTTTTTCTTTTTGTGTTTCTTCTTTTTCAACCATGATTTCAGCATTACGTGCTTCATCAGTTAGGTTAACAAAGATGTCCAAATGTTCAGTCATGATTTTTGCAGCTAAACTCATTGCTTCTAATGGTTCAATTGAGCCATCAGTCCATATTTCCATCGTTAATTTGTCGAAGTCATCACGACGACCAACACGTGTATTTTCTACTTGGTAGTTCACACGACGAACTGGTGTGTAAATAGAATCAACAGGAAGAACGCCAATTGGCATATCTTCTTTTTTGTTTTCATCTGCTTGAACATACCCACGACCTGGTCTCACAGTTAAGCGAGCATGGAACGTAGCACCTTCTGAAACACTACAGATATATAAATCTTTATTGAGGATTTCTACATCACTATCAACGATAATATCGCCGGCAGTTACAGTAGCTGGTCCAGTAATATCGATTTCAAGGGTTTTTTCTTCTTGACCATACATTTTAAGCGCTAGGCCTTTAATGTTCAAGATGATTTGTGTGACGTCTTCTCTCACACCTTTGATGGTAGAGAATTCATGCAGCACACCATCGATTTGAATATTAGTGATGGCAGCACCCGGCAAAGAAGATAATAAAATACGACGTAGGGAATTTCCTAAAGTAGTCCCATACCCTCTTTCAAGAGGTTCAACGATGAACTTGCCATAATCTTTCTCTTCATCAATTTTTGCGATTCTTGGTTTTTCGAATTCAATCATTCTTATCTTTACCCCTTTCAAAACGAAAAGTGTCTTGTTCAATGACGTTCTTTAATTCAAACTCAAAATGAGAGGCACTCATTAAACACGACGGCGTTTTGGAGGGCGGGCACCATTATGAGGAACTGGAGTCACGTCACGAATTGCAGTCACTTCTAAACCTGTTGCTTGTAATGAACGAATTGCTGCTTCACGTCCAGAACCAGGTCCTTTAACTGTTACTTCAACAGTCTTTAATCCGTGTTCCATTGCTGCTTTAGTAGCAGTTTCTGCTGCCATTTGAGCGGCAAAAGGAGTTGA
Organism: Enterococcus phoeniculicola ATCC BAA-412; assembly: GCF_000407505.1. Taxonomy (GTDB): domain Bacteria; phylum Bacillota; class Bacilli; order Lactobacillales; family Enterococcaceae; genus Enterococcus_K; species Enterococcus_K phoeniculicola. The sequence goes on along the minus strand of NZ_ASWE01000003.1, from coordinate 189,294 downwards.
TTTCTTGCTTCCTTTAAAACCTAATGACCCAGCTGATGACCACGCTAAAGCATTTCCGTGAGTATCAGTGATCATGATAATTGTGTTATTGAATGTAGAGTGGATATGTGCAATCCCAGCTTCTATATTCTTTTTGACACGGCGTTTACGATTCACTTTTTTTGCTACCATGAAGTTTTAACCTCCTTCACTTAAGATTTATTTTTTCTTGCCTGCTACAGTACGAGCTGGGCCTTTACGAGTACGTGCATTATTTTTCGTGTTTTGTCCACGAACTGGTAATCCACGACGATGACGAATTCCACGGTAAGAACCGATTTCCATTAGACGTTTGATGTTTAAGTTCACTTCACGACGAAGATCCCCTTCAACTTTCAAGTTGTCAATTTCAGCACGGATAGCATCTGTTTGTTCATTCGTTAAATCACGAACACGAACATCTTCAGAAACACCAGCTTTTTCTAGAACTTTTTTTGCAGTAGTGTTACCAATACCATAGATATAGGTAAGTGAAACTACTACACGTTTATCACGAGGAATATCTACTCCTGCAATACGAGCCATATCTGTTACACCTCCAATTATCCTTGACGTTGTTTATGTTTTGGATTTGCTGGACAAATCACCATAACGCGTCCATTACGACGAATTACTTTACAATGCTCACACATTGGTTTTACTGATGGTCTTACTTTCATGATAATACCTCCTGTGGTTTTACGGAGTACAATTATTTAAAGCGGTAAGTAATCCGGCCACGACTAAGATCATACGGTGATAATTCAACCGTTACTTTGTCACCTGGTAAGATACGAATATAATGCATTCGAATTTTTCCAGAAACAGTAGCTAGAACTTGGTGTCCGTTTTCTAATTCTACTTTAAACATTGCATTCGGCAAAGTTTCGACGACTGTACCTTCGACTTCAATCATATCTTCTTTTGCCACGCACAGTACCTCCTTGTACTTGTTTCGCATTTTCACACGATAAAATGGCGGAAACTGCAGTTCCCACCTCGAAATTCTCAAAATGATCCCACTAGAATGACTAATCACTCTAGAAGTCGGACTGACATATTTTATCATATTTTGTTAAACTTGGCAAGAAAAACTGCATTATGCAAGTCGGCTATGAGCAATTGACAATTTATTATCCTTCAATGATTTGTTTTACATCAACGAATACATCATCAATTTCACGATCACCATCAATAGCTTGTAGCAAACCTTGTTCTTTATAATACGCTAAGATTGGTTCACTATTTTTAATATTGATAGCTAAACGATTTTTAACCGTCTCTGGTTTATCATCTTCTCTTTGATAGAATTCATGTCCACCACAACGATCACAAGTACCTTCAACTTTTGTTGGGTTGAATAGTTTGTGATAAGTTGCTCCACAATTACGGCAAATGAAGCGGCCAGCTAAACGCTCAACCAATACTTCTTCACCTACGTGGATGTCGATGACAGCATCAATTTTTTTGTTCAAGTCTGATAACATAGCATCCAGAGCTTCTGCCTGATCCAATGTACGAGGGAAGCCATCCAATAGAAAGCCTTTTTCCGTATCTGGTTCAGCCAAACGTTCCTTGACGATACCATTTGTTACATCATCGGGTACTAATGCCCCTTTATCTATATATGATTTTGCTTCCAGGCCAAGAGCAGTTTCATTCTTCATAGCCGCACGGAACATATCGCCCGTAGAAATATGAGGAATGCCATAAGCATCAATAATCTTTTCTGCTTGTGTTCCTTTTCCTGCACCAGGTAGCCCCATTAAAATGAGGTTCATTGCTGTACCCTCCTAATGAATTGTGAGAACGGTGCTGAGGAAAATCCTCAACACGCTTTTCTTACTTAATCAATAAATCCAACATACTTACGTTTTAACATTAAGCCATCTAACTGTTTCGCAGTTTCCAGTGCAACACCGATGACGATTAACAAGCTTGTCCCGCCTAAACCGATTGATTGTGGTAAATTCCAAACCATTTGAGCAATGATTGGGATTAACGCCACAAGACCTAAGAAGACAGCACCTACAGTACTTAAACGCATCAATAGACTTGAAACATACTCTTCAGTCCCTTTACCAGGGCGAACGCTTGGAATATAACTTCCTTGCTTTTGCAAGTTCTCAGAAAGCTTCTCTGGGTTTACTTGTACAAACGCATAAAAGAACGTAAATGCAACGATTAAAACAGTATAGATAGCTGCACCTGGCAACGTATTATAGCTGAATATTTGCATCACTACATCATACCAAGCCGCACCTTCAAACTTCCCACTTAGTGCTTGCAGCACTGCGTTAGGCGTTGCAATAAAAGAGCTGGCAAAAATTACTGGGATAACGCCGGCAGCATTTACTTTTAATGGCAAATAGCTACTCGTTGGTGCTCCAGCAACACGTTTTGTGTATTGAATAGGAATTTTACGTTCTGCTTGTTGAACAAATGTTACAAGCGTTACAATAATCAAAATTGCAATGATTAAGATAGCAACAAAGATCGCTGATTTCCAAATATCTGATGGGTCGATATTGACGAAGTAATCTTCATAAATTTCTTTAATCCCTTCAGGTAAACGAGAAATAATTCCCGCAAAGATAATCATTGAAACCCCGTTACCAATCCCTTTTTCGGTGATTTGTTCTCCTAACCATGTAACAAACATTGTACCGCCTGTTAGGATTAATCCAATAGTCAGATATGTTTGTACGTTAGGCGTTTTAACAAACCCTAATTGAGCATAGGTATTAAACCCAGCAGTGATCCCAATAGATTGGACAAACGCTAAAACTAATGTTAAATAGCGAGTTGCTTGATTTAATTTTTTACGACCCACTTCACCTTGTTTTGACCATTCCACAAATTTAGGAACGATGTCCATCTGTAACAATTGAATAACGATTGATGCAGTAATATATGGCGAAACCCCCATCGAAAAGATAGAGAAGTTTTGCATTGCACTACCACTAACCATATTCATCATGTTAAAGAAAGGTAACTCGCTTAAGCTTTGCAAGCTGTTTGCATCCACACCAGGCACAGTTATATGCGCACCCAAGCGGAAAGCAAACAGAACAAATACTGTAAAGAGAATTTTTGACCTAATGTCTTTTACTTTAAAAGAATCTTTTAATAGCTTAAACATTAAATCACCTCGATTGAACCACCGGCAGCTTCAATTGCTTCTTGTGCTGCTTTAGAGAATTTAGCGGCTTTAACAGTTAATTTTTTATTTAATTCACCGTTAGCTAACACTTTAATTCCAGCTTTTTCATTTTTAACGATTCCAGCTTCAATTAAAGCTACTGGGCTTACTTCTGCACCATCTTCAAAACGATTTAACACGTCTAAGTTGATAACAGCATAGTCTTTACGGTTTACGTTAGTAAATCCACGTTTTGGCAAACGACGGAATAAAGGAGTTTGACCCCCCTCGAATCCTAGACGTACGCCACCACCTGAACGAGCTTTTTGTCCTTTTTGTCCACGTCCGGCAGTTTTACCATTACCAGAAGATGTTCCGCGACCAACACGATTACGTACTTTGCGAGACCCTTCAGCAGGTTTTAATTCATGAAGTTTCATAGGTTTGGCACCTCCTTAAACAATCTAAATAAATCTTTTTTAGACTTCTTCAACGTCCACTAAATGAGATACAGTGTTAATCATACCTTTGATTGCATCATTGGCAGGCTTTACAACTGTACTATTTACTTTGTTTAAACCTAACGCTTTAACAGTATCGCGTTGGTTTTGAGGACGTCCGATAACACTGCGTTTTAAAGTTACTTTTAATTCAGCCATTATTTTTGTCCTCCTTAACCGATAATTTCTTCAACTGATTTGCCGCGAAGTTCTGCAACTTCTTCAACACGTTTCAATTGAGTTAAACCTTCTACAGTTGCACGCACAACGTTAATTGGTGTGTTTGAACCTAAAGATTTAGATGTGATATCCGCAACTCCAGCTAATTCCAATACGGCACGAACTGGTCCACCAGCAGCAACTCCAGAACCTTCTACAGCAGGTTTCATAAGGATGCGTCCGCCACCGAATACACCGATTACTTCGTGAGGGATTGTAGAACCAACCATTGGTACTTCAACTAAGTTTTTCTTAGCGTCTTCAATTGCTTTACGGATTGCTTCAGGTACTTCTTGTGCTTTACCAGTACCAAAACCAACATGTCCGTTTTTATCTCCCACAACAACTAAAGCAGCAAAACGTAGACGACGTCCACCTTTAACAACTTTTGTTACACGGTTGATTGCAACAACGCGATCTTCTAATTCAAAGTGCTTTGGATCAATATAAACCATGAATGGTGTTCCTCCTTCTCCTAAAATTCTAGTCCATTTTCACGAGCTGCTTCAGCTAAAGCTGCAACGCGGCCATGGTAAAGGTATCCACCACGGTCAAAGACTACTTTTTTGATGCCTTTTTCAGCGGCACGTTCAGCAACTAGTTTCCCAACTGCTGTAGCGACTTCTGTTTTTGTATCGCCTGATACTTCTTTATCTAAGGCAGAGGCACTTGCTAGCGTCACACCCGCTACGTCATCAATTACTTGAGCGTAGATGTTTTTGTTTGAACGGAAAATATTTAAGCGTGGGCACTCAGCAGTACCAGAGATTTTGTTACGTACACGACGATGTCTCTTTTGACGTGTTTTATTTTTATCTGGTTTTGTAATCACAATTGTCACCTCTTTATTTTTGCTAGCCCTTAGGCTGCGAATAGTAATTCACATGAATTACTATTATTTACCAGTTTTACCTTCTTTACGACGTACGTATTCACCAACATAGCGGATACCTTTGCCTTTGTAAGGTTCTGGTGGACGAACGATACGAATATTCGCAGCTAATTCGCCAACATGTTCTTTATTAGCACCTTTAACGATTACTTGAGTATTTGAAGGAACTTCAACTGTTACTCCAGCAGGTGGTGTAATTTCAACTGGATGTGAGTAACCTACGTTCAATACAAGTTTTGTTCCTTGCAATTGTGCACGGTACCCAACCCCAATTAGTTCTAAAGCTTTTTCGAAACCTTCGCTAACACCAACAACCATGTTGTTGAAGTTCGCACGTGTAGTTCCGTGGATTGTTTTCATTTCTTTACTGTCATTTGGACGAGTGAATGTCACTTCGTTTCCTTCGATATTCATTTTAATATCAGAAGAAAAAGTACGTGTTAACTCACCTTTAGGTCCTTTAACTGTAACATCATTTCCATCTTGAGTAATTGTCACTCCCGCAGGAAGGACAACGATTTTATTACCAATACGGCTCACTTAGAGACACCTCCTTGTGTATTCTTTTAGATTACCAAACGTAAGCGACTACTTCGCCACCAACGTTTTTAGCTCTTGCTTCTTTATCAGTGATAACACCTTCAGAAGTTGAGATGATTGCGATTCCTAAACCATTTAGTACTTTTGGTACTTCATCAGCTTTAACGTAAGCACGTAAGCCTGGTTTAGAGATACGTTTTAAGTTCGTGATAACACGCTCGTTGTTTTTTCCGTATTTTAAGAAAACACGAATCACACCTTGTTTGTCATCTTCGATATATTCTACATCGCGAACGAAACCTTCACGTTTCAAGATTTCTGCGATATCACGTTTGATTTTTGATGCAGGCACTTCTAACACTTCATGTTTAACCATGTTAGCATTACGAATGCGAGTTAAAAAATCTGCAATTGGATCTGTCATGACCATTGAACTGTTTACCTCCTTTATGCGAGTTTACTTGTTTACCAGCTAGCTTTCTTCACGCCGGGAATTTGTCCTTTATAGGCAAGTTCGCGGAAGCAAATACGGCAAAGATGAAATTTACGATAAACTGAATGTGGACGTCCGCAACGTTCGCAACGAGTATAAGCTTGTGTAGAATGTTTAGCTGGACGTTTATTTTTAGCAATCATTGATTTTTTAGCCACGTAGTTCGCCTCCTTTTTTTATTTTTGGAACGGCATACCTAATTGTCCTAGCAACTCACGAGATTCTTCATCTGTGTTTGCAGTTGTAACAATAACGATGTCCATACCGCGTACTTTATCTACTAAATCATAATCAACTTCTGGGAAGATTAATTGTTCTTTAATACCTAAAGTGTAGTTACCACGGCCATCAAAGGCTTTTTTACTTACTCCGTGGAAGTCACGTACACGTGGTAAAGATACTGATACTAATTTATCTAAAAATTCGTACATTCTTTCTCCACGTAAAGTTACTTTCGCACCGATTGGCATACCCTCACGTAGACGGAAGCCAGCGATTGATTTCTTAGCTTTTGTAATTATTGGTTTTTGACCAGTAATAATTGCTAATTCTTCAACAGCTTTATCTAAGTTTTTTGCGTTTGATACCGCATCACCAACACCCATGTTGATGACAATTTTGTCAACTTTAGGTGTTTGCATAACAGAACTATAGTTGAATTTTTCCATTAATGATGGAGTTATTTCTTTAAGATATTTTTCTTTCAGGCGGTTCATTCAATAAGCCCCTCCTTCCTTAAATGATTATTTATCTTCTGATTTTTTAGGAGTAGTAATAACTTCTCCAGATTTTTTAGAAACTCGAACTTTCACACCGTCAACGACTTTGTATCCGATACGAGTTGCTTCACCTGTTGATGGATCAATGATCATCACGTTAGAAGCATCAATTGGAGCTTCAAACTCAACAATTCCTCCTTGAGGAGCTGATTGTGAAGGTTTTTGGTGTTTTTTAGCAATGTTAACACCTTGTACTGTGACTTTATTTTGTTTAGGGAAGACAGCTAATACTTCGCCTTCTTTATTTTTGTCTTTACCAGTAATAACTTTAACTTTATCGCCTTTTTTAACAAACATTATTGTTGCGCACCTCCTTTGATAAGTGACTCACGATTATAAAACCTCTGGTGCTAGAGAAACGATCTTCATGAAGTTGTTTTCACGCAATTCACGTGCAACTGGGCCAAAGATACGTGTTCCACGAGGGCTTTTATCATCACGGATAATTACTGCAGCATTTTCATCAAATTTAATGTAAGAACCGTCAGTACGACGAGCTCCGGATTTTGTACGAACGATAACGGCTTTTACTACTTCACCTTTTTTAACAACTCCACCTGGCGTTGCTTGTTTGACAGTAGCAACAATCACGTCACCAATATTAGCAGTTTTGCGACCAGAACCACCAAGGACTTTGATCGTTAAAATTTCACGCGCGCCAGAATTGTCAGCGACTTTCAAACGGCTTTCTTGTTGGATCACGATGTGTATCCTCCTTTCAGATTTTAAGTCTCAATCTATATAGGAAAATCTCGTTTTATTAGATAATAACTGCTTCTTCCACTACTTCTAGCAAACGGAAACGTTTTGTAGCTGATAATGGACGAGTTTCCATAATTCTCACGATATCTCCAACTTTTGCAGTGTTGTTTTCGTCATGAGCTTTGTATTTCTTAGAATATTTCATACGTTTACCGTAAATTGGGTGATTCTTCTTAGTTTCAACAGATACTGTGATCGTTTTATCCATTTTGTCGGAAATAACGCGACCTTGGTAAACTTTACGTTGATTTCTTTCTTCAGTCATACGATGAATGGCCTCCTTCCACTATTAGTTAGCTTGTTCACGCAATACTGTTTTGATGCGTGCAATCGATTGACGTACTTGTTTAATACGTGCAGTGTTTTCTAATTGACCTGTAGCTAGTTGGAATCTTAGATTAAACAATTCTTCTTTCAATTGTTTTTCTTGGTCTAGCATTTCGGCAGTGGTTAATTCTCTGATTTCTTTAACCTTCATTCGATTCACCACCCATTTCCTCACGTTTTACGATTTTCGTTTTCATAGGTAATTTGTGAGAAGCAAGACGTAATGCTTCGCGAGCTACTTCTTCAGGTACGCCTGCAATTTCAAACATGATTTTTCCACGTTTTACTGGTGCAACCCATCCTTCAGGAGCCCCTTTCCCTTTACCCATACGAACGCCGATCGCTTTAGATGTATATGATTTATGAGGGAAAATTTTAATCCATACTTTCCCGCCACGTTTCATGTAACGAGTCATAGCAATACGAGAAGCTTCGATCTGACGGTTTGTAATCCAATGTGATTCAACAGCTTGTAAGCCGTATTCACCAAATGCGATTTCTTTTCCGCCTTTCGCTTCACCGCGCATTTTTCCGCGGAATTCACGACGGTGTTTTACACGTTTAGGTACTAACATGCTTATTTCCCTCCTTTCTCAGTGTTCTTTTTAGTTGGAAGAATTTCTCCACGATAAATCCACACTTTAACTCCTAGTTTTCCGTATGTTGTATCTGCTTCTTCCCAAGCGTAATCAATATCTGCACGTAATGTATGCAATGGAACTGTTCCTTCAGAATATCCTTCTGAACGAGCGATATCCGCACCATTTAAACGGCCTGATACTTGAGTTTTAATTCCTTTAGCTCCTGAACGCATTGTACGTTGGATTGCTTGTTTTTGCGCACGACGGAAAGCAACACGGTTTTCTAATTGACGTGCAATTCCTTCGCCCACTAATTTTGCATCTAAATCTGGTTTTTTGATTTCAACGATGTTGATGTGAATTCTTTTACCAGTTAATTTATTTAGTTCTTTTCTTAGGTTTTCGACTTCAGATCCGCCTTTACCAATTACCATACCTGGTTTCGCTGTGTGGATTGAAATGTTAACACGATTTGCAGCGCGTTCGATTTCAATTGTAGACACCGCAGCATCAGCAAGTCTAGTCGAGATAAATTTACGGATTCTTAAATCTTCGTGTAAAAATTCAGCATACTCTTTTTCAGCATACCATTTAGCATCCCAGTCGCGGATGATTCCTACACGCATTCCAATTGGATGTACTTTTTGCCCCACTGAATGTCCCTCCTTATTTTTCTGATACGACTACTGTAATATGACTTGTACGTTTGTTGATTGGAGAAGCTGATCCTTTCGCACGTGGACGGAAGCGTTTCATAGTTGGTCCTTCGTTAACGAAAGCTTCAGATACTACCAAGTTTTCAACGTCTAAGTCAAAGTTATTCTCTGCATTAGCAACTGCGGACATCAAAACTTTTTCGATGATTCCAGCAGACTTATTCGGTGTGAATTTCAAAATTGAAATTGCATCCGCAATGCTTTTACCTCTGATAAGATCGATTACTAAACGGGCTTTACGAGGTGAAGTGCGAACTGTTTTTGCAGTTGCTTTAGCTGATGTAATTTGTTCTGCCATTTGTATTTATCCTCCCCTCAAAATTAGCGTCTAGTTTTCTTATCGTCAGCAGCATGGCCACGATAAGTTCTAGTTGGTGCAAATTCACCTAATTTGTGTCCTACCATATCTTCTTGGATATAAACAGGCACATGTTTACGTCCATCGTAAACTGCGATTGTGAATCCAACAAAACTTGGGAAGATTGTAGAACGACGAGACCAAGTTTTAATAACTCTTTTCTTTTCGGCACCTTGTTGAGCTTCAACTTTTTTCATTAAATGCTCATCAGCGAAAGGTCCTTTCTTTAAACTACGACCCATGGTGAACCTCCTCTCAAAATGTGTAACACTCTGTTAATGAAATTATTTTGTTCTGCGACGAACAATAAGTTTGTCTGATTTAGCTTTTTTGTTACGTGTTTTGAAGCCAATAGCTGGTTGACCCCAAGGTGATACTGGTGATGGGCGTCCGATTGGAGCTTTACCTTCACCACCACCGTGTGGGTGATCGTTAGGGTTCATTACGCTACCACGTACAGTTGGACGTTTACGCATCCAACGAGAACGACCTGCTTTACCAATGTTGATTAATTCATGTTGTTCATTTCCAACAGAACCAACAGTTGCACGGCAAGTTGCCAAGATCATACGTACTTCGCCTGAGTTCAAACGGATTAACACGTATTTGCCTTCTTTACCAAGTACTTGAGCACTTGTTCCAGCTGAACGAATTAATTGTCCACCTTTACCAGGTTTCATTTCAATGTTGTGGATAACTGTACCTACTGGAATGTTTTCCAATGGTAGTGCGTTACCTACTTTAATATCCGCTTCAGGTCCAGATACTAGGCGCATGCCTACTTCTAGTCCTTTAGGTGCTAAGATATATGCTTTAACTCCATCCTCGTAATGAACTAACGCAATGTTAGCAGAACGGTTTGGATCATACTCGATAGTTTTAACAACCGCTGGTACATTGTCTTTGTTACGTTTAAAGTCAATGACACGGTATTGGCGTTTGTGACCGCCACCTTGATGACGAACAGTGATACGGCCATTGTTGTTACGACCGGCATTGTTTTTCATCGGCTGTAACAATGATTTTTCTGGTGTTGCAGTTGTGATTTCAGCGAAATCAGAACTTGTCATGTTACGACGGCCATTTGTGGTAGGTTTGTACTTTTTAATCGCCACGTCTTATTCCCTCCTACTTTATTGTTTCTTTTAGAAATGCTTATTCAGCATCGAAAATTTCGATTCCTTTAGAATCTTCAGTTAAAGTCACAACTGCTTTGCGACGTTTTTTTGTATATCCTGCATATTTGCCCATGCGTTTAAATTTAGGACGCACGTTGATGATGTTTACGTTTTTCACGTTTACGTCAAATGCTGCTTCAACAGCTTGTTTTACTAAAGTTTTGTTTGCGCGAGTGTCCACTTCAAAAGTGAATTTCTTTTCGTCCATGGCAAGCATAGATTTTTCAGTGATCACTGGGCGTTTAATTACGTCTAGTAAGTTCATTATGCAAGCACCTCCTCAATTTGAGTAAGAGCAGTTTGTGTTGCTAACACTTTGTCATTAGAGACAACGTCTAGAACACTTACATTGTCAGCAGTAACAACTGAAACTTTCTCAAGATTACGTGCAGATAATGCTGCAAAATCATTTTCTGTTTCAATTACTACTAACACCTTAGAGTCAATAGATAAGTTAGCAAGAACTTGTTTGAATTCTTTTGTTTTAGGTGCGTCGAAGCTTAACGCGTCAACAGCAACTAGATTGTTTGAAGCAACTTTTTCTGACAATACAGATTTCATTGCTAAACGACGAACTTTTTTAGGAAGTTTGTAGCTGTAAGAACGTGGTGTTGGTCCGAAGACAATACCACCTCCACGCCATTGTGGTGAGCGGATTGATCCTTGACGAGCACGACCAGTTCCTTTTTGGCGCCATGGTTTACGACCACCGCCACGGACTGCACTACGGTTTTTAACTGCGTGAGTTCCTTGTCTTAATGAAGCACGTTGCATGATGATTGCATCAAAGACAACTGATTCATTAGGTTCGATTCCGAAGATTTCTTCGTTTAAAGTGATTTCACCGTTTTGGGTTCCATCTTGTTTGAATAATGCTACATTCGGCATTCCTTAGTTCCTCCTTTCCCGTACTAATTATTTAGCTTTCACAGCTGATTTAATAGTGATTAATGATTTTTTCGCTCCAGGAACATTTCCTTTAATAAGGATAACGTTTCTTTCAACATCCACGCGAACGATTTCCAAGTTTTGGATTGTTACGCGATTGCCACCCATACGGCCAGCAAGTTTTTTATTTTTAAATACACGGTTAGGTGCAACTGGACCCATTGACCCAGGACGACGATGGTAACGAGAACCGTGAGCCATTGGTCCGCGGCTTTGGCCGTGACGTTTGATAACCCCTTGGAATCCTTTACCTTTTGTAGTACCTGTAACATCAATAATGTCACCTGCTTGGAAAACATCAACAGCGATTTCTTTTCCTACTTCGTATTCTCCTAGCTCAACATTTTTGAATTCTCTAATGAAGCGCTTAGGAGCCGTGTTTGCTTTTGAAACATGACCTTTCGCAGGTTTGTTTGATAAAACTTCACGCATATCTTGGTAACCAACTTGAATAGCTTCGTAGCCATCAGTTTCCATTGTTTTCACTTGTAAAACTACGTTTGGCGTAGCTTCAACAACTGTAACTGGGATTAGTTCGCCAGATTCAGTGAAGATTTGTGTCATTCCCACTTTTTTCCCTAAGATTCCTTTGGTCATGAGTACACCTCCAACTTAATTTTTTTGATTATAGTTTAATTTCAATGTTCACACCAGATGGTAAGTCAAGCTTCATTAAAGCATCAACTGTTTTTGGTGTTGGGTTCACAATGTCAATCAGACGTTTGTGAGTACGCATTTCGAATTGTTCGCGTGAATCTTTGTATTTATGAGTCGCACGAATAACAGTGTAAAGACTACGTTCTGTTGGTAATGGAATTGGACCAGACACGCTAGCTCCAGTTCTTTTTGCAGTTTCTACAATTTTATCCGCTGATTGGTCTAAAATACGGTGTTCATACGCTTTTAAACGGATACGAATTTTTTGTTTTGCCATCTTATTCCCTCCTTCGCCTATTTTGAAAAGTAGACATAGCTCCACGAAAATTTTCCGTCACGCTCGTTCGTGGCAAAGCGTCCGGGCGTGTCGCAACCTCTCGTTTCTTAGCCGGCAGTTTTCTTTCGAGCCCTACCAGTGCACATTTACTCACGTAAACAGCACCTTTATGATTATATTACAGAAAAACATAGATAGCAAGCCTTTTTCTTGAAAAAAATAATTTATTTTCATAGTCTAATTTTCTTTTCTATTTATTTTTTTAGATCACTTCTTTTTTCAGATTTCTTTTTTCTCTAGTTTACTATTTATATAGAAGAAACTAATTTTATTTCGTATCCCTTTAAGAGAACGGAACGTCTCTCAAAAAGTTTTATTCTAACTTCCTTCCCCTGTTAACAAATAGTAAATTTTCAGCATAATGCTAAAATCACGGGGGTTCACTTCCGACGATGCACAGTCCCCACTTGATTCTTGGAGCTGGACACTTCTATCACGAGTTCAAAGTGAATTCATCTTTGTTTCTTTCTCGCATTTTAACTACGATAGCTACCTTGGATGCTAAATAAGCAGTCCAACTTAAAAGGAATTTTTACACAGGAAGAAAATTCATCTCCAAATCTATTTTTCTCTAAGTTTATATCCGCCAAATTGGCAGCTGTTGGCATTAGCCGTGTTTCAACAACAGAATAATGACGCACAATGTGAATTTATTTTTATAGAGGTTTTTTGCAAAAAAATAGAGCTGGCAACATTCACCAACTCTACTTTTCTATTTTTATTTATTATTTAACGCATCTTCAGCAGCCATTTGTGCTTCAATATCAGAGATACTGTAAACATTTTCGCTTGCTACGCTGACTTCTTTTGGTTCCATGTTACGGTAACGTGCCATCCCTGTACCTGCTGGAATGATTTTACCAATGATAACATTTTCCTTCAATCCTAGAAGCGGATCTTTCTTCCCACGAATAGCCGCATCTGTTAAGACACGAGTCGTTTCTTGGAAGGAAGCAGCTGACAAGAAGCTGTTCGTTTCTAATGATGCTTTTGTAATACCAAGTAACACTGGACGTGATGTCGCTGGGACACCGCCAGCTACTAAAGTATCGTAGTTACGGTCTTTAAATTCTGCAATATCCAATAACGTTCCTGGTAAGATATCTGTGTCACCTGGATCCATTACACGGACTTTACGCAACATTTGACGAACCATTACTTCGATATGCTTATCGCCGATTTCTACCCCTTGCATACGATATACGCGTTGTACTTCACGTAACAAGTAGTTTTCAACAGATAACACATCACGAACTTGTAATAATTGTTTTGGTTCAATTGATCCTTCAGTTAGCGGATCTCCACGATGGATATAATCCCCTTCTGCTACTTTCATACGTGCAGTGAAAGGAACTGTGTACGTACGTGTATCAGTTTTCCCTTTAATCGTCACTTCTTTGACACGTGTCGCAGCTTCTTCAGAAATATCAATGACTTCCCCTGTTACTTCTGTAATAACAGCTTGCCCTTTCGGATTACGTGCTTCAAAAATTTCTTGGACACGTGGTAGCCCTTGAGTAATATCATCTCCGGCAACCCCACCGGTATGGAATGTACGCATGGTTAACTGAGTACCTGGTTCACCGATTGATTGAGCGGCAATTGTACCAACTGCTTCCCCAACTTCAACATCAGAACCAGTAGCCAAGTTACGACCATAACAATGTTTACATACGCCGTGCTTCGTATTACATGTGAAGACTGAACGGATAGTAACCTTCTCAACACCAGCATCTACGATTTGACGAGCGATATCTTCGGAAATTAATTCATCGTCACCAATGATTAGTTCATTTGTTTCTGGATGACGAACAGTTTTACGTGTATAACGTCCTACCAAACGTTCTTCCAGAGACTCAATAATCTCATTTCCTTCACGGATTGCTTGAATTTCTAGTCCGCGATCAGTACCACAATCGTCTTCACGGATGATAACATCTTGTGCTACGTCAACTAGACGACGAGTTAAGTAACCAGAATCGGCGGTCTTCAAGGCTGTATCGGTCATTCCTTTACGAGCCCCGTGAGTAGAGATAAACATTTCTAAGACAGATAACCCTTCACGGAAGTTAGAGATAATCGGCAATTCCATAATCTGACCATTCGGAGCGGCCATAAGTCCACGCATACCAGCAAGCTGAGTAAAGTTGGAGATGTTACCACGGGCTCCAGAATCAGACATCATGAAGATTGGATTTTTTGCATCTAAACTTTCCATTAATCGTTGTTGGATATCATCTTTTACTTTATTCCACACAGCAATTACACGTTCATAACGTTCATCATCTGTGATCAAACCGCGACGGAATTGTTTAGTAATAGTTTCTACTTGTTTATGAGCTGCATCAATCAGTTCTTGTTTTTCATGAAGAACCATGATATCAGCAATCCCAACAGTAATCCCGGCCATCGTTGAATGTTTGTATCCAAGATCTTTCATACGGTCAAGCATCTTAGAAGTTTCAGTAATCTTGAAACGTTTAAAGACTTCCGCAATGATGTTTCCTAGATTTTTCTTCTTGAATGGAAGAATCAACTCTTGTTCTTTGATGAAGCTAGGAATATCTGTTCCAGCTTCCACAAAGTATTTATCTGGTGTTTGAACGGTTAAGTTAAAGTCCGTTGGTTCATTCAAATAAGGGAATTCTTGCGGCATGATTTCGTTAAAGATAATCTTACCAACCGTCGTAATCATCATACGTTCTTTTTGCCATTCAGTGAATGGTTTGTCGCCTAATGTGTTTGGATCTACACCAATACGTGAATGTAAATGAACATAGCCATTGCGCCATGCAATTACTGCTTCGTTCATATCACGGAAGATCATGCCTTCGCCTTCACGTCCGTCTTCTTCCATCGTTAAGTAGTAGTTTCCTAAAACCATATCCTGAGATGGTGTAACCACTGGTTTGCCATCTTTTGGATTCAAAATGTTTTGAGCAGCCAACATTAGCATACGTGCTTCTGCTTGTGCTTCTTCATTTAACGGCACGTGAACGGCCATTTGGTCTCCATCGAAATCGGCATTGTAAGCTTCACACACAAGCGGATGCAAACGAATCGCACGTCCTTCAACTAATACAGGTTCAAACGCTTGGATACCTAATCTATGCAATGTAGGTGCTCGGTTCAATAGAACTGGATGTTCACGAATTACATCTTCTAATACATCCCAAACTTCATCTTCTTGACGCTCAATCTTACGTTTCGCATTTTTAATGTTTGACGCAAGCTCACGTTGCACTAATTCACGCATAACAAATGGTTTGAATAATTCAATAGCCATCTCTTTTGGTAAACCACATTGATACATTTGTAAGTTTGGTCCAACTACGATAACGGAACGACCAGAATAGTCAACACGTTTTCCTAGCAGGTTTTGACGGAAACGACCTTGTTTCCCTTTTAGCATATGTGATAAAGATTTCAACGGACGGTTTCCTGGTCCAGTTACCGGACGGCCACGACGACCATTATCAATCAATGCATCCACTGCTTCTTGAAGCATCCGTTTTTCATTTTGAACAATGATATTCGGTGCATTCAAGTCTAACAAGCGTTTCAAACGGTTATTACGGTTGATTACACGACGATACAAATCATTTAAGTCACTTGTTGCAAAACGTCCACCTTCTAATTGAACCATTGGACGTAAATCTGGAGGAATAACTGGAATAACATCCATAACCATCCAGCTTGGCTCATTTCCAGAAGCACGGAAAGCTTCTAAGATGTCTAAACGACGAATCGCACGCGTACGTTTTTGCCCTTGAGCTGTCTTCAATTCTTCTTTCAGTGTCACTACTTCGCCGTCTAAATCAACATTGTCTAGCAATTGTTTGATTGCTTCGGCACCCATAGCGGCATGGAATTCTTGACCATACTGATCACGTTTTTCACGATATTCACGTTCAGTCAATAATTGTTTTTTCTCTAAACTAGTATCTCCAGCTTCGATAACTACGTATGAAGCAAAGTAGATAATTTCTTCTAACGCACGAGGACTCATGTCTAAAACAAGTCCCATACGAGAAGGAATTCCTTTAAAGTACCAGATATGAGAAACTGGTGCTGCTAATTCAATATGTCCCATACGTTCACGACGAACTTTTGAACGAGTCACTTCGACACCACAACGGTCACAAACAATTCCTTTATAACGGATTCGTTTATATTTTCCGCAGGCACATTCCCAGTCTTTTGTAGGACCAAAAATACGTTCACAGAACAACCCTTCGCGTTCAGGTTTTAAGGTACGATAATTAATCGTCTCAGGTTTTTTTACTTCACCATAAGACCAGCTTCTGATTTTTTCGGGAGAAGCCAAACCTATTTGCATACTCTCGAATTTATTTACATCGATCAAACGGGGTTCCCTCCATTTCAATTTCATGGCAATCTTACAAGACGGATTTTTCCGCCCTGCAAGATATTCTAAGACTGGTTAGTCTAATGTGTCTTCTGCCGTTTCAAACTTTTGAACAGCTGTTTCTTGTTCTTCTTGAATTTTTGCAGCCGCTTGTTTCTCTAATTCTTTTGCATTTTGTTGTTCAGCAAATTTTGTCAATGCATCTACTGTGATTAAATCATCATCGTCGTCATCCATATCACGAAGTTCAATTTCTTTTTCTTCAATGTCTAACACACGCATGTCTAAACCTAGTGACTGCAATTCTTTTACTAATACGCGGAATGATTCTGGTACACCCGGTTTTGGAATTGGTTCGCCTTTAACGATTGCTTCGTATGTTTTCACACGTCCCACAACATCATCTGATTTATAGGTCAAGATTTCTTGTAATGTATAAGCTGCACCGTATGCTTCCAGTGCCCACACTTCCATTTCACCGAAACGTTGTCCACCAAATTGTGCTTTACCACCCAATGGTTGTTGTGTAACAAGTGAGTATGGTCCAATAGAACGTGCATGTAATTTATCATCAACCATGTGGGCTAATTTAATCATGTACATCACACCAACAGAGATTCGGCCATCAAATGGTTCCCCTGTTCGTCCATCGTAAAGAATTGTTTTCGCATCTTTTGCCATACCAGCTTCACGAACTGTTTCCCATACATCGTCATCTGTTGCTCCATCAAATACTGGCGTTGCAACGTGAATTCCTAGTTGGCGAGCAGCCATACCTAAGTGCAATTCTAATACTTGCCCAATGTTCATACGTGAAGGAACCCCTAATGGATTCAACATGATATCGATTGGCGTGCCGTCTGGTAAGTAAGGCATGTCTTCTTCTGGCATAATACGAGAGACAACCCCTTTATTTCCGTGACGTCCCGCCATCTTATCGCCTTCGTGGATTTTACGTTTTTGAACGATATATACACGAACTAACATGTTTACTCCTGGTGATAATTCATCGCCAGCTTCACGAGTAAATATTTTCACATCATGAACGATTCCTCCGCCACCATGTGGAACACGTAGAGAGGTATCGCGTACTTCACGAGCTTTTTCCCCAAAGATAGCATGTAAAAGACGTTCTTCAGCAGATAGTTCAGTTACCCCTTTAGGAGTGACTTTTCCTACTAACAAATCACCATCTTTTACTTCTGCACCAATACGGATAATACCCATTTCATCTAAATCTTTCAGTGCATCTTCACCGACGTTTGGAATTTCACGAGTAATTTCTTCAGGGCCTAATTTTGTATCACGAGCTTCTGATTCATATTCTTCAATATGAATAGATGTATACACGTCATCTTTTACTAGACGACGACTCATGATAATCGCATCTTCATAGTTATACCCTTCCCAAGTCATGAACCCAACTAAGACGTTTTGACCTAAAGCCATTTCCCCTTCTTCCATAGAAGGTCCATCAGCTAGAGTATCTCCTTTTTCCACTTTTTCACCAAGGTGAACGATTGGACGTTGGTTATAACTTGTTCCTGAGTTTGAACGACGGAATTTTGTTACAGAATATTTGTCCAATGCCCCGTTGTCGCGACGAACACGAACTTCAGAAGCATCAACAAATTCTACAACACCATCATGTTTACATAATAAAGCTGCACCTGAGTCATGCGCTGATTTATATTCCATACCAGTACCTACCCATGGAGAACGAGGTTGAATCAACGGTACTGCTTGACGCTGCATGTTGGCACCCATCAAGGCACGGTTTGAGTCATCGTTTTCCAAGAACGGGATACAAGCTGTAGCGACTGCAACTACTTGTTTAGGTGATACGTCCATGTAATCAACTTTATCAATTGAAATTTCTAAGTTTTCACTTTGAGAACGAGCCATAACAAGCTCTTCTGCAAAGCTGCCATCTTCATTTAACAATGAGTTCGCTTGCGCTACGATATAATGGTCTTCTGTGTCTGCTGTTAAGTAATCAATCTTATCTGTCACTCGACCTGTTTCACGGTCAACACGACGATAAGGGGTTTCGATAAACCCAAATTTGTTTACTTTCGCATAACTAGACAAGCTGTTAATCAATCCAATATTCGGGCCTTCAGGCGTTTCAATTGGACACATACGACCATAGTGAGAATAGTGAACATCTCGCACTTCATATCCGGCACGGTCACGTGTCAAACCACCAGGTCCTAAGGCTGATAAACGACGTTTGTGTGTCAACTCGCCTAGAGGATTTGTTTGGTCCATGAACTGTGATAACTGAGAAGAACCAAAGAATTCTTTGATACTTGCTACTACTGGACGAATATTAATCAATTGTTGCGGCGTAAGAGTTTCTGTATCTTGGATAGACATTCTTTCACGTACTACACGTTCCATACGAGCTAATCCGATACGGAATTGATTTTGTAATAATTCTCCAACAGAACGAATACGACGGTTTCCTAAGTGATCGATATCATCTACTTGTCCAATGCCTTCCATTAAGTTAAGGAAATAACTCATAGAAGCAACGATATCTGCTGGACGTACCGTTCTAATTGCTGATTCAGGATAGCCATTACCAATCACGTTCACTTCGCGTTCAGGATCTTTTGGTGAAAAGACTTTGATTACTTGAACGGTCATGGGTTCCGTCACTACACCATCTTCTGAAGGATAGTAAGTTACTGAATTTAATCCATTATCAATATGTTGTCCTAATGTTTCCATTACTTGATGCGTTAGAACCGTTCCTTTTTCAACAAGGATTTCTCCTGTTTCAGGATCAACTAGAGTTTCAGCTAATGTTAAGTTTAATAGACGTGTTTTTAAGTCTAACTTTTTATTTACTTTATAACGACCTACATTTGCAAGATCATAACGTTTTGGATCAAAGAAACGAGCATTTAACAAGTTACGTGAACTGTCTGCTGTTTTTGGTTCTCCTGGACGTAAACGTTCATAAACGTCTTTTAGCCCTTCTTCAGTACGTGAATCACTGGCATTTTTATGCAAGTCTTTTTCGATTGTATTGCGTAAGCTTTCGCTGTCCCCAAAGATTTCAAAGATTGTGTCATCTGAACCAAATCCTAGCGCTCTGACTAATACAGTCAATGGAATTTTACGTGTACGGTCAATACGCACGTAAGAGATGTCTTTTGCATCTGTTTCCATTTCCAGCCAAGCACCACGGTTAGGAATGACAGTCGAACCAAATCCTTCTTTTCCATTTTTATCCACTTTTCCGTGGAAGTATACACCTGGCGAACGAACCAACTGAGAAACGATTACTCGTTCTGCTCCGTTGATAATAAATGTACCCATTTCTGTCATCAGTGGGAAATCACCAAAGAATACTTCTTGAGACTTAATTTCACCTGTTTCACGGTTTGTTAAGCGTAGTGTTACATGCAACGGTGCAGAGTAATTTGCATCATGCGCACGTGCTTCTTCTACTGTATACTTAGGTTCTTTTAGTTCATAGTCAACAAATTCTAATGATAGGTTTCCGTTAAAGTCATCAATTGGTAAAATGTCTTCAAACATTTCTCTTAGCCCTTCATCAAGGAACCATTGATAAGAGTCTGTTTGAATTTCAATCAGATTTGGTAATTCCAACACTTCACTGATTCTCGCGAAGCTTCTGCGCTCACGGTGTTTCCCGTATTTTACTACGTGTCCAGCCAAGTTCTTCACTCCTCTAATAAGTCTTCAAAATGCTACCCGATCTTTTTTGTTACAATTTGTTTACAAATATTAAAAATACGTAACAATAAGCATTTTTTGCGGCTTTTAGGCAAAAAAAAACCAAAAATAGAACGTTCTCTTGAAAAATATTTCCTGAGCTTCTACTTTTGTTTCCCTATTTAAACCGGAACGGACAATATTTCGTTCCTGCTTTCATTCTGTGTCAGATAGTTTTTGCAACTTCATATATTACACTCTTTTCATGACAAAGTCAAGGGTCTATTTCATAGTAGGAATAGGTGATGATTAAAATTTATTCTCCCTCCTTTACAAAAATATTCTGAAAATTTAAAAACTTTTCATTGACAGCTCATTTGGTTTTCCTTTATACTGAGAACAA
This sequence comes from Enterococcus phoeniculicola ATCC BAA-412, assembly GCF_000407505.1. Lineage (GTDB taxonomy): Bacteria > Bacillota > Bacilli > Lactobacillales > Enterococcaceae > Enterococcus_K > Enterococcus_K phoeniculicola. Next base: position 168,385 of record NZ_ASWE01000003.1, on the reverse strand, counting down.
TTCAATTTGTGGAGGGGTTTCTTATGACTCATTTAAACAGTACACAACTGAATAATTTTTACTTTAGCTATTTTAGATAAGTTTGTATTCATCATTATGGATACAAACATACAACGTAAGTTTGTATCTATGATGGCTAGAGAGTTTTGCATCTGCAAAAAAGCCGCGTAGACAATCGCTAAGTGGCTAGCAGAAACCGATTTTTATCGACTTTTTCAATCCATTTAGACGTATTGTCTGAATGGATTTTTTATTTTCAGAAAAAATGGAGGAATGAAGGATGAAGAAGAACATATTAGTAGGATTAGGAATGATTTCACTTTTAGCATTAGGAGCATGTGGCAACTCAGATACCCAGTCATCAGGAAACACAGATGGAAAAACTGTTGGGGTTCTACAATTAGTCAAACATGGTTCCTTAGATGCATCTTATGAAGGATTTAAAGAAGGCTTAGCAGAAAATGGCTATAAAGAGGGCGAAAATCTAACTATTACGTATCAAAATGCACAAAATAATCAAGACAATTTGAAAAGTATGAGCGAAAAACTAGTCAAAGAAAAACCAAATCTTCTGTTAGCAATCGCAACGCCTGCAGCTCAATCGTTACTAAATGAAACAACCGATATTCCCATTACTGTTACCGCCGTCACTGATTTAACAGAAGCCAAGCTAGTCAGCTCAGATGAAGCACCTGGCGGAAACGTAACTGGCACAACGGATATGGTTCCTATCGACAAACAAATTCAATTACTATTAAGCATTGTTCCTGATGCAAAAACCATCGGAATTATGTACAACAACGGAGAAACAAATTCAAAAATCCAAGCGGAGCTTGCAGAAAAAGCACTAAAAAAAGCAGGGGTAAAAGTAAAAGTACTCACAGCGAATTCAACAAATGATGTCCAACAAGTAACGACTAGTTTAGCAAAAGATGTAGATGGCATCTACATTCCAACTGACAATACTTTTGCTAGCGCAGCACCTGTCGTAGGCGAAGTAGCAAAAGAAACGAAGACCCCTGTAGTTGCTGGATCCGTAGAACAAGTAGAAGATGGTGGTTTAGCAACCTTCGGAATTGATTATCACGCATTAGGAAAGCAAACGGGTGAAATAGCTGCAAAAATTTTAGATGGAAAAGCCGAACCTGCCACTTACCCAGTAGAATCAGCAAACGAATTCAAGCTCATCGTCAATGAAGAGATGGCAAAAGCTTTAGGCATCGATCCAAACAGCATCAAAGAACCTAAATAGATTCATATCAATAATTTGAGCAATCGAGAGATGAAGGAGCTTTTCTTCGTTCTTTCCTCTCTAGTAAAACTTTAATAAAAGTTGAAAAATTTATTATTACTGAGCAGTATCAAAACCGAGTCTTAGAATGAGACATAACTATCTAAGTTATAGTCCATCCTCGTAAAAAACGAAGTGGCGTTCATCGTCCTTCCTTCGTTGAACACCACTAGTTTTCTATTTGAAAGGAAGTTATGATTTTATGAGTAATTTATTAACGATATTTATTTCATCCGTCTCTCAAGGACTCCTTTGGTCCTTACTGGCCATTGGTGTATTTTTGACTTACCGTATTCTTGACATTGCAGATTTAACGACCGAGGGAAGTTTCCCACTAGGCGCTGGTATTGCAGCTGTTAGTATTACACAAGGAATTTCTCCAATATTAGCTAGTCTTTTAGGTTTTTTAGGCGGAGTGGTTGCTGGCTTTATTTCAGGTATTCTGCATACAAAGCTTAAAATCCCTGCACTGCTTGCAGGAATCATTACAATGACTGGATTATATTCTATAACCAGTCGAATTATGAATGCACCAAATATTACCTTAATCGGACAAAAAACATTTTTCTCATGGCTACAGCCTCTTGGTTTGACTAAGACAAATACAATTATCTTAGCTGGTTTACTTATCGTCTTGATTGTCATCCTTGCATTAGTCCTCTTTTTCAGAACAGAAGTGGGTCTCGCCATTCGTTCAACCGGCGATAACTTAGAAATGAGCGAAGCAAACGGTATTAACACAGATAACATGAAGATGATTGGCTACATGATTTCAAACGGCTGCATTTCTTTAGCGGGAGCTCTGCTTGCTCAAAACAATGGGTTTGCAGATGTCAATTCCGGTATCGGGACAATTGTTATCGGTCTTGCTTCTATCATTATTGCCGAGGTTTTATTCCGAAATAAGCCATTACCTATCCGTTTGGCAACCATCGTTTTAGGTGCTATTATCTACCGATTCATTTTGGCACTTGTTTTTGAATTGAATATTCCATCAGATTACTCGAAGCTTGCTTCGGCTCTAGTCTTAGTGGTGTGCCTATCACTACCACAGCTTCGAAAAAAACTTTCTCTTAAACAACCAACGATAAAAGGAGGTGCTGGCAAATGACCGCAGTACTAACCATTGAGAATTTACACCAAATTTTTGAGCAAAATACAGTCAATGAAAATCATGTCTTAAAAGGAATTAATTTAACGATTGAGTCAGGAGAATTCGTCACCATTATTGGTGGAAACGGAGCTGGTAAATCAACTTTGTTAAACAGCATTGCTGGTACCTTACCTACAACAACTGGAAAAATTTGCTTACATGGGACAGATATTACAAAAAAATCCGTCACAAAACGTTCAAAAGACATCAGCCGTGTCTTTCAAGATCCTCGAATGGGGACGGCAGTTCGCTTAACTGTAGAAGAAAATCTAGCGCTTGCTATGTTACGTGGACAAAAAAGAGGCTTTCGTAGTGGGGTACAAAAAAAAGACCGCGCCTTTTTTAAAGAACAATTGGCAAGTCTTGGTTTAGGTCTAGAAAACAGGCTGCAAACAGAAATCGGTTTACTTTCTGGCGGACAACGGCAGGCAATCACTTTATTAATGGCAACCCTCCAACGTCCAGAGCTGATTCTTTTAGATGAACACACCGCAGCTTTAGATCCAAAAACCTCACTGACAGTGATGGAATTAACGGAAAAGTTGATTACTCAGCAAAAGCTAACAGCATTTATGGTTACTCACGATATGGAGGACGCCATCCGCTACGGCAATCGATTAATCATGCTTCATCAAGGAAACATCGTGGTCGATGTCTCAGGCACAGAAAAAGAAACACTTACAGTACCGCAACTAATGGATCTTTTCCATAAAAACAGCGGCACAGAATTAAAAGACGATCAACTCTTATTAGTGTAAGAGTAGGACAGAAGTGTTCAGCTCCAAGAAATAAGAAGGAATTCACGAAGATTGCTCCTCAAATCTTTGGGAATTTCAGCTTATTTTCGAAGCCTTCAACTCTAGCATGTCTCATGCGTAGAAGTTGTTGAGAGCGAAACGCAGTGGAGATGAGTTACTTCTGTTCCCGCCGTTTATTAAGATTTTAAGAGAGTGAGAGATAACTTAAATAGTTATCTCCCACCCTCTTACTTTTTCTCATTCTATAAACAATGATTATCCGCCCATTAAAAAGTCTAGGACATTCCAACCTGCGCTTGTTTGATTTTGATACAACTCAGTAAACCCACATTGTGTGCAACTTACAGTGATAAATTTCTTGTTTTGGACGTCAAAGATTTTCGCAAAGTTGCCACCTGTTGCCTGAAATTGATCGGATACATAGTGTTGATTCCCACACTTTACACAAACATATTGCTTCTTCTCCATTTTTATCGCCCCTTTCCTATGAATTTATTATAGCTTTTTTTCTGAAAAAAAAATCCGTCCAAAGATGTATTCTTTGCTGATAAATTCTTCCATTTTTGCTAAACTATGGATAATAAATGAAATGAGGAAAATAAATGTCCACTAAAATGCGTGTCTTAACCTTGTTAAAAAACACATCAGAAGCTTTATCTGGGGAGAAAATCGCCCAAGAACTGGGTGTTTCAAGAACAGCTATATGGAAAGCCATCAAGGAATTAGAAAAAGCAGGCTATCAATTTGAACATCAAGCAGTCGGCTATCGTTATCTTCCCTCTGATGTTCTTTCAAAAGAAGAACTTGCTCATCAGTTGCCTTCACTTACTATTGATGTGGCACAAACCTCTGACTCTACCATGAAAGTCGCAAAATATGCTGCGATTGAAGGGCAACAAGGTCCTGCATTGTTTGTTGCAGATATGCAGGAACAGCCAAAAGGACGCTTCGGTCGCCCTTTCTACTCTGAAAAAGGAAGAGGCATCTATATGAGCTTACTGTTGAGTCCAGATCGTTCGTTTGAAGAGCTTCCTCAATATACCGTTCTTGCAGCAGTCGCAGTTGCCGAAGCCATTGACTCTCTGGTAGGTGTCTCTACAGAAATCAAGTGGGTCAATGATATCTATTTAAACGGAAAAAAAATCTGTGGTATCCTGTCAGAAGCAATCAGCGACATGGAAAGTGGGCATATCGCTCACATCATTGTTGGCATGGGGCTAAACTTTTCACTTCCTCAAGAACATTTTCCTTCTGAATTACAAGAAAAAGCCTCCTCTATATTCGCTGACGGAAATGCCAGCATCACAAGAAATGAATTGATTGCGAAAATTTGGCAGCGATTCTTCTATCACATGGATCATTTACCAACAGATAATTATTTAGAAATTTATCGAAAGAAATCCTTTGTTTTAGGCAAAACCGTCACTTTTGTTCAAAAAAATCAAGAATATACCGGTATTGCTCAATCAATTACTGAGCTTGGTGAGCTAGTTGTTCAAGTAGGAAAGGAATCTTTTATCCTTTCATCTGGAGAAATCAGTTTAAAATCAATTCAATAAAAATGAGGAAGCAAACAGATTGTTTGCTTCCTCATTTTTATTATTCTCTGTATCTAAAATCAAATCCTTAAATTTTTTGCCAAATAAAGGTCAATACCAATCCAAGCACATAACTGCCATTGAACAAAATCATGTTTTTAATCGCATAGCCAAAGCTTTTAGGCTGAGGCAAAACGTCTTTGTATTCTTTCAAATTACTGTAAATTTTCGGTAAGCTTAGAAACGTAACTAAAATTGGCCATTCATAAAGTCCAAACAACAGACCCAAACCTATAATTAGATAACAACCGTACATCAACCCTTGAAACAATAGAATTCCTTGTGGACGTCCAATATAATAGACTAATGTATACCGACGATTTTCAATATCTCTATCCAAATCTCGTAAATTATTTGCAAGCATAATATTCGCAATCGTAAAAATTAATGGTAGTGAAGCAGCAACTACTGCTAACACAGCCCACAAACTTCCGTCTAATGAAAATGCTCCCGTACGAAAGTCAACATCCAAATAAAAGACATGTTTACTAAATGTATTTAAGTAGACCGTCATTGCAAATATTCCCAACCCCATTGTCACACCACTAAAAATCTCTCCCAATGGCATTCTAGATAACGGAACGGGGCCAAACGTATAAAATATACCAATAAAGCAACAAACGCCACCCATAATTAATAGTAACCAGCCAGTAAAATAGGTCAACACTAGTCCGACACATAGAACGAAAAAGATCATTGCAAAAATCATATTTCTGACTAAAGTCGGAGAAAGTTGTTCACGACCAATGACATTTTCTTCATATTTGTATACATCAGAATGAGCTTTTTGATAATCCATGTAGTTATTAATGGCAGTTGTAGCTAAATCGAAGATAACCATTCCAACAAAAAATAATGCTGTGTAGCTCCAGTGAACCTGCTTGAAGTAAGTCAGCGAAAACAACAATCCGATAACAAAGGGAAAGACACTCGCTACTTTTGTTCGAATCTCAACCACTTCCAAAAACACCTTGAATGACATTCTCTCTCTCCTTTATTTCAGCTCGCTACGGTCTCCCATAGTATAATCTGAGTCATCATCTAATTTGAATTCCCCTTTAATTCCATCTGTAACATAGACTTTATCTTCCTTAGTTACAAAGATAGCATTCGTTCCTTTATCTGTGTGTTTTTCGATATAGTCCAACCCAGCTTTCACTCCTTTATCAAAGATCACTGTCGTTAGTCCATCGCCATCAATTGATTTATCTGTAATGACTGTGACACTGGCAACGTCGTTATCATAAGGATAGCCTGTTTTTGAATCAAAAATATGATGGTATTTCTTTCCATCAACCTCTAAATAACGTTCATAAATCCCTGAGGTAACTAATGTCTTATTCGTTTCTTTGATACTTCCCAACACTGACCCTCTTGGAGAATTCGGATCTTGAATTCCTACTGTCCAAGGTTCCTCTTTACCACGTGGGCTATGTCCTAAAACATAAACATTTCCCCCTAAGTCAATAATCGCTGTTGTTACACCTTGTTCTTTCAGCACCTTCACTACTTCATCCGTGATATAGCCCTTTGCAATTGCTCCTAAATCAATAATCATTCCTTTTTCTTCAAGAAAAACGGTTTGATTTTTATCATCAAATTTTACTTTATGATAATCGATATGCTTCAGTCCTTCGTCAATCTCTGACTGCTCAGGTTTTCTTGCATCATCAAATCCGATACGCCATAGCTGTGTGATTGCGCCGATGGTCATATTAAATCCTGCATTCGATTCCTCACTATACGTATAGGCTTGTTTCAGCAAATCATAGATATCTTTTGAGACCTTTACTGGTTTGATTCCAGCTTGTGCATTAATCTCATCAATTTCTGAACCTTTCTGGTTGATAGTAATTTTATCTCCCAACTCTTTAACCCGCTTAAATGCCGGTGCCAGTGCTTCTTTTTTCCCGTCATCGTACACACGAATACGGACATAGGTTCCTAGCAAGAATTGTTCCTCTGCATAAGGCTCACTATTAATTTTCGCCACTTCTTCTTTTTTATCTTGACCACATGCAGCGAGTAAGAACATAGCTACTACAGCAAACAACATGGATAACGTCTTTTTTTTCTTCATATATTCCCTCTTTTCAAAAAAGTGTCTCTCTACAACTTCTATATAATAGCGTGTTTTTATCGGCTTGAAAAGTCTCATTACTTCTTACTTAAAAGCTCATATTTTCACAAACTAAACTTTTTATCAGCAGTTTATTTTTCTTTAACCATATATTCATTTTAAAATAGCTTCACAAAGTTTCACTTCTGGCTAAAGAGAATTTTTCTTAAACGAACACTTTTTTTCTCAAAAAAACTGTGACAAAACTTAGAAAGTCCTGCCACAGTTTATATGCTCAATAGTTGAACAATTATTCAGTTACAATGTTATCTACTTCAATTGTAGCAGTGTCGCCTTTTTCAGCAGCATTGATTAATTGTGAAGCATAGATGATGAATGAATGTGAGCTATGAGTTGCACCAGTTACAACTTCAATGTTCGCAGGAGAAGCATCTTCTCCGTCCATTGCTTTAACAAAGCTTTCGTTTAATTCAGGAATGAATTTTTCTGGGCTGCTTCCAGCTTTATCTTGCATCATTTTGTTATAATCTGCATCTTTTGTTTTTGATTCGCCATCTTTGTTGATGTTGTCGTATTCAGATTTTGTTACTTTTCCGCCTTCAACAGTCATCACGAATTTTGTACGGTAGTCATTTGAGTAGTTCTTTTCTTCTAATGTGTACGTACCATCTTTCAATTTAGCACCATTGTCAATTTCAATTGTTTCAGTATTTCCAGCTTGTGCTGCTTGAATTAATTGTTGTGCGTAGTTTTGGAATGATTCAAATGAATGAGTTGCACCAGTAACTACTTCAATGTTTTGTGGGCTTTGTGCTTTTTCTAACTCTTCGTTGAATTTAGGAATAAATTCTTCTGGGCTAGTTCCTGCTTTTGATTTCATCATGTCATTGTAATCAGTATCTTCTGTTTTTGACTTGCCATCTTTGTTTACAGCATCGTATTCAGATTTTGTAATCTTACCATCTTTCACTGTGATGCTGAATTTTGTGCGGTAGTCATTTGAATAGTTCTTTTCTTCTAATGTATACGTGCCATCTTTTAATTCGCCGCCTGCGACAACTTTTGCTTCTGAAGAGGCTTCTGTTGAAGAGCTGTCTGAACTTACTGCTGATGAAGCCGCAGTTGATTCACTTGAAGAGTCTTTTCCTTTGTCATCTGCACTACATGCACCCAAAACTAATACAGATAACGCTAACATAGCGAAGCCTGTCACAAATTTTCTTGATTTCATTTTTTTCTTCCACCTTTTCCTTTTGTTTTCACAAAAATCGTTTGTGATACAATATACATTTTAATGATTTCAAACAAGATGTCAATCATTTCTGAAAAAAATTTCACAAATTCAATCGTTTTCTAAGTAATCACTAATAATTGTCCCTTTTTTTGAAAAAATACCGATAAGCATTAGACAAATCCTTCATATCTCTATATAATATAATAGATTGTGTAGTAATTATCTATTTTTTATATTAAGGAGCGGATTATCAATGGCAAAGCAAAATATTGTCGTTGTAGGTGCAGGGTATGCCGGAGTTTCAGCAACGAAATTCTTGGCAAAAAAACTGAAAAAAAATAGTGATGTTCAAATTACCTTAATTGATCGTCACTCTTATCACACTATGATGACTGAATTACACGAAATTGCAGGTGGACGTGTTGAACCACATGCAGTTCAGTATGATTTACAGCACTTATTCTCACGTCAAAAAAACGTGAACCTTGTTACGGACACTGTGATTGGTATCGACAAAGAAAACAAAGTGGTTAACACAAAAAATGGTCAGTATCCATTCGATCATGTCATCTTAGGTATGGGTGGCGAACCTAACGACTTTGGTACACCTGGCGTAAAAGAAAATGGCTTCACTCTTTGGTCATTTGAAGATGCGTTGAAAATTCGCGAGCATATTGAAGCAACTGTGGCAAAAGCTGCAATTGAACCAGATCCTGAAGTTCGTAAAGCAATGTTAACATTCGTTGTTTGTGGTTCTGGATTTACAGGGATTGAAATGATTGGTGAACTAATTGATTGGAAAGATCGTTTAGCAAAAGACAATAAGTTAGACCCTAGCGAATTCACTCTAATGGTAGTTGAAGCAGTTCCTACTATTCTAAATATGTTGACTCGTAACGATGCGGCAAAAGCTGAACGTTACTTGGCACAAAAGAACGTTACTTTATTAGTAAATTCTCCTATCGTTGAAGTCGCACCTGATCATATCAAACTAAAAGATGGTTCAGATGTTCCAACACATACACTTATTTGGACTGCTGGTGTAAAAGCAACTTCAGATGCTGCTGACTTCGGATTAGAATCAGCACGTGGCCAACGCTTAGTTGCAAACGAATATATGCAGGCAAAAGGCTATGAAGATAAAAATATTTATGTTATCGGAGACTTAGTTTATTACGAAGAATTCCCTAACACACCAACACCACAAATCGTTCAAGCAGCTGAGCAAACAGGTCACACAGCAGCAGCGAACATCGTTTCTTCTATTAAAGGCGGAGAAAAACACAAATTTAAAGGAAACTACCAAGGCTTCATGGTTTCTATCGGTTCTAAATGGGGTGTTGCAAGCTTATTTGATAAGATTCATTTAAGTGGCTTCCTAGCAATCATTATGAAACATATCGTTAACTTAAAATATTTCTTTGATATTCGTTCTGGTTACTATATGTTCCAATATCTAATGCATGAGTTCTTCCATATTAAAGATGATCGTAACGTAGCACGTGGTCATTCTTCTCGTTACGGAAACGTATTGTGGAGTGTTCCATTACGTGTATTCTATGGTCTAGTATGGTTAGTTGAATCCGGTAAAAAGATTATCGGAGACGGTGAAGTATTCAAACCAAGTACTTGGTTTGGCGATGGTTCATGGTTTAAAGGCGACAGCGTATTCCCTTGGACTTGGGAATACAATGTAACAGATGCTGCCTCTGGTGCATCTGAAGCAGCAGGTGCTGCTGACGCTGCTACGGCTGCTTCTGGCGCTGCGGATGCTGCTGCCTCTGGTGCAGGTGATGCAGTTGCTCAAACAGCACACTTTGGTTTAAGCTATGCATACGGTGAAGAGCCAATGGTCGTGATTGAAAAATCACCAAACTGGTTTACAAAAGTAATGCAATTCATTATGCCAAATAATGATGTTGCAATGTTCTTCCAAAAATTCATGGTATTCTTTGAAATTGCTCTAGCTTTAGCATTAATTGCGGGCTTGTTCACTTGGTTATCTAGTGCAACAACAATTGTCTTGGTAATCACTTTCTGTATGTCTGGTATGTTCTATTGGGTAAATATTTGGTTTATCTTTGCAGCATTTGCTCTAATGAACGGTTCTGGACGCGCGGTTGGTTTAGACCGTTGGGTAATCCCATGGTTACAACGTACACTTGGTAAATGGTGGTACGGAACAGCCAAATCCCTTTACGGACAAAAATAACCTTTCAATCAAAGAAAGTTCTAGGTGAACCCTAGGACTTTCTTTTCTTCTTGTGATAAAATTAGGACAGTCTTTCAAAAAAATCTTTCATAAGGAAGGAGTGACGCGAATGAAGTGGCAAGAATTTATCAAAAAAAGCCTCCTAAAACCTTGGGATGTGGCAATTATTACTGGACTCATTCTCGTTTCATTTGCCCCCTTAGTTATTTTTGGACTGCAGCGAACTGCCGAAGCGACTGTTACCAAAGAAGCGATTCTTCGAGTGGATGGAAAAGAAATCAAAACATTTGAATTATCTGAAGGACAAGAAACCTATACGTATACTTATGAAGATGAACATGGTGATTATAATGTTATCGAAGTAAGTGATGGAAAAATTCGGATTAAAGAAGCTGATTGCGGCGATCAAATTTGTGTCCGTCAGGGATGGGCATCAAGGAATGGTGACACACGAGTCTGTCTCCCACATAAATTAGTCATTGAAATCCAGACTTCAGATGGGAGTGATGATGGCAGCCTAATTTATTAGTGTTGTCGTAACCTATGAGCCGATTACAGAAAAATATTTATATTTCATTACTCGTTGCACAAGGTGTCGTTATCGGCTTAGTTGAAAATATGATTCCCTATCCATTCGCCTTTGCTCCAGGTGCAAAGCTTGGACTAGCGAATTTGATTACAATTATTGCTATTTTCACTATGCCAAAAAGAGATAGTTTCCTGCTTGTTTGGATGAGATTAATTTTGACCACCCTTTTAGGTGGAACCATCTCGACGTTCTTATATAGTATGAGTGGCGCACTTTTAAGTTATTTTGGCATGTTGCTCGTAAAACAGCTTGGACCAAAGCGTGTGAGCATCATTGGAATCAGTGCCACTGGAGGGTTTATGCATAATGTTGGACAATTAGTCACCGCTTCTTGGATTGCACAATCCTGGGCCGTGATGCTTTACCTGCCAATCTTATCCGTCATTGGTTTATTATCAGGGATTGCCATAGGGATTGCGGCAAATTACTTGCTAATTCATGTTCAAACACTCCGCCGATTCCAATTAGATTATGAAAAAAACAGTCGACATAAATGGAGTATACTCTATTCGAAAAAATAATTGTTGTAAACAAGGAGTCCACTATGAAACTTCATCCTATATGGAAACCCTATCCATCAATTTCAAAAGAATTAACCAACACATTAAATTTGATGGAAAAATCAATTAACTTAAAAAATAAATCTGTTGAACAAGCGGTCCTCGAAATGATTCATTCAGGTGGAAAGCTGTTGCGTCCTGCCTACCAACTGCTTTTCTCCCAGTTTGGGCCAGAACAAGACAGAAAAAAAGCAATGGCTTTGGCTGCTTCTATTGAGATGTTACACACTGCAACTCTAATTCACGACGATATTGTTGATGATGCAGATTTACGCCGAGGTCTTCCTACTGTTCGCTCTTCATTTGGCAATGACGTAGCTGTTTATGCTGGTGATTATTTACTGGTTTGCTGTTTCAAACTATTAGCTGACTACTCCGGCTCACTAAAAAGCCTTCAGCTCAATTCTCGAAGCATGGAGAAAATTCTAAGCGGTGAGCTTGGGCAAATGGATAGCCGCTATAAATTGGATGGCACAGTTGAGCAATATCTTGAAAACATTTCAGGTAAAACTGCTGAACTATTTGGATTAAGCTGTTTCATCGGAGCGTATGAAAGTGGGATGAATCAGCGATTCGCAAAAAAATGTGGCGACATCGGTCTAAATATAGGTATTGCATTCCAAATTATTGATGACATTCTTGATTATACACAAGATAGTCAGGAAATTGGTAAGCCTGTATTAGAGGATGTTCGTCAAGGAATCTATTCCCTTCCGTTATTGTATGCACTACAGGAAAATACAGCCGCTCTTTTACCCTATCTTGAAAAAAGAGAGAACATGACCGACGAGGACACGCAAAAAGTCTTCACCTTGGTTCATGAACTACATGGCGTAGAAAAAGCGCAGGCTTTGGCTTCAGACTATACATCTAAGGCACTAACTGCGATTGACAAGCTTCCAGAAAATGAGCAGCAAACAAAGAACATCTTATCCACAATCACAAAAAAAATCCTGAATCGTACAAATTAACCGTCGATTTAAATACTCATCGAGCAACTGAGCCTTCTTTAGCGATTTTCACCGGTTGGAATATCCTCTAACTTGTGAATGTCGCGACAAACAGAAAGAGGCTCCGTTGCTTTTTTCATCAGATAAAAATAAGAATTTACGCCTTTATCTTCAATAAGTTCTTTCTCCATTCATCCACCCCTTTAATTCCTACCCATTTTGCGCTCTCTTTCTTATAAAGTTCAACAGACTCTATGTTTTTATTCAAAACAGAACAAAACGACTAGACAAAAGGAGACTCAATCTATAAAATGAGATTATTATGTGTTTTACATTAAAATTTAATGGAGGAATTTTAATATGACTGATATTTTCCATACAACACCTGAAATTATTCATTTAGCAGAACAATGCGCAAAAGAAGACAAGATAGATGCTCAATTTTATACACAGTATGAAGTCAAACAAGGACTGCGTGATGTAAGTGGGACAGGTGTCATGGCCGGTTTAACAACCATTTCAATGATTCAATCCCAACACTACGAAAATGGTGTACTTGTTCCATGCGAAGGTGTCTTACATTATCGAGGAATTAATATCAAGCAGCTGGTTCAAGGTTTTCTGCAGGATCATCGTCTGGGCTATGAAGAAGTCAGCTATTTACTCCTTTTCGGTGAGCTGCCCTCTTCTTCTGAATTATCTGCATTTAAAAAAATTCTCGCTGAAAAACAAACCTTGCCAACAAACTTTGTTCGAGACATCATCATGAAGGCTCCCTCAAAAGATATTATGAACACCCTTGCCCGATGTGTGTTAACCCTTGCTTCTTATGATACACATGCAGATGATATTTCTTTACCAAACGTTTTGAATCAATCCTTAATGCTAATTAGCGTATTTCCGATGTTAGCTGTTTATGCGTATCATGCTTATAATCATTATGGAAATGATGACAGTCTGTATATTCATCACCCGCAACCAAATCTTTCTACGGCTGAAAATATTTTACACATGCTTCGTTCTACTAAAACCTATAGTGAAATGGAAGCAAAGGTATTAGATATGGCTCTTGTTTTACACATGGAGCATGGAGGTGGAAATAACTCTACCTTCACAACACATGTCGTTACTTCTTCAGGAACAGACACCTATTCTGCCATTGCTGCGGCTTTGGGCTCTCTTAAAGGACCAAAACACGGTGGTGCGAATGGAAAAGTTACCGAGATGATAAAGCATTTAAAAGAATCAATTACAGATTTAACTGATGAAAGGCAAATCAGAGAATATCTCATCAAGCTATTAAGAAAAGAAACATTTGATAAAAAAGGGCTGATTTATGGAATGGGCCATGCCGTTTACTCCATTTCCGATCCACGAGCTGATATTTTCAAAGCATTTGTTGAGGACTTAGCAAAAGACAAAGGACGGGAACAAGAATTTCAGCTTTACTCACTTGTTGAAAAAATTGCACCTGAGGTCATCGCAGAGGAAAGAAAAATCTATAAAGGCGTGAGTGCAAATGTCGACTTTTACAGTGGATTTGTTTACAGCATGCTTGATTTACCAGAAGAGCTCTATACGCCGATGTTTGCTATAGCCAGAATTGTTGGGTGGAGCGCTCACCGCATGGAAGAACTAATTAATGGCAACAAAATTATTCGTCCTGCTTATGAAAGCGTGAGTGCGGAAAAAGAATATGTTCGTTTAGAAAAACGTGGAAAAGATAGAACTATCTAAGTTATACCCAGCCTCGTGAAATCTTAATAACTGGTAGACTGTAAGCAGCTTGAGGCTTATCTTTGTCAAATGAAAGATGGTCTGCCTCTCACCGTCAAAAAGAGAATCAAAAAAACACCCCAAAAGGTTTATTTTCTACCTTTTGGAGCGTTTATTCTAGCGCATCGTGACAAATTCTTCGGCACCGGTTGGATGAATCGCTACCGTATTATCAAAATCCTGTTTTGTTGCGCCCATCTTAATGGCTACAGCAAATCCTTGGAGCATTTCATCCACACCAATTCCAATACCATGTAAGCCAATAATTTTTTCTTCTTCTCCTAAACAGATCAATTTCATTTCACATTTTTGACGATAATCATTTAACGCAAAATACATTGGTGTGAATCGTGAGCGATACACTTTAATTTTCTCTTGTCCATGTTCGTTAATGGCTTCTTCTTCCGTAAGACCAATCGTTGCAATTGGCGGGTGAGTAAAGACTACCGTTGGAATGAGGTTGTAATCTAAGTGTTCTTCTGTTTTCCCATTAAAGAGACGTTCAGACAAGCGACGTCCTGCTGCAATTGCGACAGGTGTTAAATCGATTTTTCCAATTACATCACCGATGGCATAGATTCCTTCAGCACTTGTATTTTGGAACTTATCTACTTGGATGAAGCCTTTTTCATCTACTTTTACCTCTGTATTTTCCAAACCAAGTTTACTTGTATTCGGAATACGTCCGCCCGCAAAAAAGACATAATCTGCAGTAATCTTTTCACCTGTTTCAAAATAGACAGTTGTCTGCCCATCTTCTTCTTTTACCAGTTCTTTCGCCACAGAATTAGCATATAAGTGCATCCCTGATTCTTGATACATTTCCACAAGGTTGTCGGTTAACATCTTATCAAAGGTTCTTAACGGACGCTCTTTTCGATAAGCCCAATGAACTTCTGTCCCCATGCCGTGCATCACGCCGCTTAGTTCAGCAGCAATATAGCCTGCACCTAGCATTACTACTTTTTTAGGTTGTTCTTTTAGTTGGAAAAATCCATTGGAATCTAAAGCAAGCTCTCCACCAGGAATACTCATTTTAGACGGTTTTCCACCTGTCGCAAGCAATATTTTCGGTGCTGTGTATAACTCACCATTCACTTCAACCGTGTGTGTATCCTTGAATGCTGCGTAGCCTTTGACCACTTCTACGTTGTTACTATCTAAACCACGTTGATACGCACCATGTAAAAATGCAATATACGCTTCACGTTTTTCCACAAGCTCTGTAAAGTTAAAGTTTTCCACAGATGACTGAATACCATAGCTCGCCGCATCTCTATGAATCATTTCCAGCATGCTGCTTGCTTGCCACATCACTTTTTTAGGTACACAGCCTACATTTACACAGGTTCCACCTAATTCATTTCCTTCAATTAATAAAACCTTCGCGCCATGCATACCCGCACGATTTGCAGAAGCAATCCCTCCGCTGCCGCCACCAATAACTAGGTAATCATATTCCTTCATTCATGTTCCTCCTTTAAGTCAGACAGTGAAACAAGCATCCTTTTCTGGGTTGTTTTTGTCCTTCAAGCCGGAATCATTCGTTTAAAAGTTTTTCAACTCTTTATTCCTCTTTTTTCTTACGAATCATATCCCCTGGCTTAACTGGTTGTTCTACTGGCATGGTCAAAATCATCATTGGGTTTGGAGCCCGATCAATTGACTCACCTTCTTCATTATACATAACTTTCACTGATTGAGAGAAGTGATTGAACCCAGGTCCATAAAATTCAATTTCGTCTCCTACAGAAAAATGATTTCTTTGACGAATCGTCGCGACACCTGTCTCTTCATCATAAGCCAATACTTCTCCGACAAACTTATACACAGGAATTTTACGGCGAGGACCAAATAACTGTTCCTCTTCTGTTGGCGTTTTATAGTAAAATCCAGTAGCCAGCTCACGTTGTGCTACTTTCCACAGTTCATCAATCCATTCTTGTTTGCAAACATAGTTTTCAGGATCTTCCATATAACTATCCACAGCCGCTTTGTACACATTTGAAACTGTAGAAACATAATGAATCGACTTCATACGTCCTTCTATTTTAAAACTATCCACACCGTTTTCAATCAACTCTGGAATATGTTCAATCATGGACATATCCACAGCACTCATTGAGAACTCCTCAGGAACTTTCCCTTTCGCAACTAAACTATCACGTTCCCCTGCAAATGGCATATCAAACAAATCATATTTCCAGCGACAAGATTGTGAACAGCCGCCACGATTAGCATCTCGCATTGACATATGATTGGACAACGTACAACGTCCTGAATAAGAGATACACATCGCGCCATGAATAAAAGCTTCAATCTCAACATCCGTATGTTTGCGAATCTCTGCAACTTCTTCCATTGATACTTCTCTGGCTAACACAACTCGCTCTAGCCCTTCTTCCTTCCAAAACTCCAAGGTTTCAAAGTTCGTAGCAGACGCTTGTGTGGATAAGTGGATAGGTAACCCCGGAGCCTCTGTCGCACAAATTTCAATTAAGGTTGGATCAGAAACAATTACCGCAGAAATGCCGACATCTCTAAGCTCTCTGAAAAACTCACCTGCACCTTCTTGATTACCTTCATGGGTCACCATATTTGCAGCAACATAGACTTTTGCATCGTGTTCTTTTGCAAACGCCACGCCCTCTGCCATTTCTTCATAACTAAAATTTCCTGCACGACTTCTTAGTCCATAGGCATTTCCGCCAATATAAACGGCATCTGCGCCATAATGAATGGCTGTTTTTAATTTTTCTAGTGTACCTGCCGGAGCCAAGACTTCCGGACGCTTTAATTTACGTGTTGTTGTTGTCATCTTTTGTACTCCTTATTTAATTTTATCAGGATCTAAATGGAAGAATCCACTATCTAGTCCACGGTTTTTGGGATGCGATTCTTGCACCTTTTGATTATAGGATTCAGCAATTTCTTCGCTCCATTTTCCTTCTTCAATTACTTTTTTCGCTTCAATAAACAATTGAACAATTTTTACAAATTCTTCACCTGTCGTAAAAATACCATCTAATTTCCAGCGCGTATAGCCTTCTTCTTGAAGTTTCTCTAGTTCCCCCATAAGATTCACATCATTGTTCGCAAAAATATGTGTGCCATGACTATCTTCATAAATTGAATAATGTGTTTCTTCTTTTTTAGGCTCTGATAAGAAAAGACCACGCTCTTTTCCAGTCGATTCTTCTAGCGCTGTATAATTATAATAATTTTGCAGCAATGGACGTTTAGACTGGTGAATACAAGTTGCCCCATAGACCAATACTTCTGCTGGTACTTGAAGATTTTCAGACATTTCCTTCATTTCTTCAAATGGAACCTCTCTTGCAAGTACTGCACCAATTGCCCCTTTTTTTGCCCAAAAATTAATTTGACGAGAACTGGTGACCATCGTTTCCGCATCATAGATATAGGGGATTTGCAGAGCCTCATTCTTCATCATAGTATAGATAATTCCCGGATCTCCAACCGTAATTTCATCCACCTGTATCTCTTTTAGAAATGCCAGATATTCAGGAATTTCCTTCATTTTCTCAGGATGCATAATTCCATTCACTGCAATATTTACTTTTTTGCCTAATTGATGTGCATCGTTTACAAGTGCTCTTTGTTCCTCTCGTGAAAACGAGTAAGGCAACCGTAACCCAAACTTCTCTTCACCAATATATAACGTATCAATTCCTGCAGTTAAAACCTCGTGGGCTTGTGCCACTGATTCTGCCGTTACCACTAATTCAATCATAAACTGCCTCCTTTTATAGCTTTCTTATCCTATCATAGATCGGTTTAAGTAGTAAAAAAAGGGCTGCAACTCTTCTGGAAAAGCCTATTCATTTAGAGTCCTCCGTCTGTCGGCGAAAGGAACCACGTCTAATCTTGGCTTTTCTCAACAAAAAAACAGCAATGAATGGAATGTCCCCCAAAAAGCTCACTTACAGCGAACCTCGTGGGGCAGCCCATGCACCGCTGCCCTTACTTGTTTAAACGAATTGTACTTCTTCTTTTACTTCTTTTTTACTTTTTACCGATACAGTAATTTTACCCTTTGTTGCACCAATTGTCACGTTATCTCCGAAATGAATTTGACTAGAAAGTAATGCTTCACTTAATCGATCTTCTACTTCCTTTTGCAATGCGCGACGGATAGGTCTTGCTCCATATTCAGGATCAAAGCCAACCTTACTGATAACATCAATAGCAGCGCCCGTAATCTTCACTTGAATATCTTGTTCAGCTAATCGTTTCACAATAGACTGACTCATGATTTTCACGATAGAGTGAATTTCTTCTTTATTTAATGAATGGAAGACCACTGTTTCATCAATCCGGTTCAAAAACTCAGGTCGAAATGCTTTTTTCAATTCTTCTAAAATGCGTTTTTGCATTGCACCATGGTCTTTCGTCACATCTTTTACATTAAAACCAACATTTTTTTCTTCGCGAATTTCTGTTGCGCCAATATTTGAAGTCATGATTAAAATTGTATTTCTAAAATCGACTTTTCGTCCTTTCGCATCAGTCAAATGTCCATCGTCCAATACTTGTAACAAGATATTAAATACATCTGGATGTGCTTTTTCAACTTCATCCAGTAAAATAACTGAATAAGGTTTTTGGCGGATTTTCTCAGTCAATTGACCCCCTTCATCATAGCCTACATATCCAGGAGGGGAACCAATCAAACGACTAGTACTGTATTTCTCCATAAATTCAGACATATCAACACGAATCAGAGAATCTTCGCTTCCAAACATCGCTTCTGCTAATGCTTTGGCAAGCTCTGTTTTCCCCACACCTGTTGGTCCTAAAAACATAAAGGAACCAATTGGTCGCTGTGGATCTTTTAAGCCGCTTCTTGCACGGCGAATCGCTCTAGAAACTGCTTTTACTGCCTCATCTTGTCCAACAACTCGTTTATGGAGTGTTTCTTCCAACTCTAGCAGACGTTTACTTTCTTTTTTCTCCAGCTGCTGTAGAGGGACACCTGTCCACTGAGAAACTACAGATGCAACATCTTCTTCTGTTACACGATTTTCATAACCAGTTTGATTTTTTTCTTCAACATATATAAGTGCGTCGAGTTTTTTATCTAAACGCTTTTCTTTTTTCCGAATTTGTGCAGCTAATTCAAAGTCTTGTTTTCGAATGGCAGCATCTTTTTCAGCTGAGAGCTTGGCTAGATCATTTCTCAACTTCGCTAATTCCGTTGGTTCATCTGCTTTATCTAAACGGACTTTCGCTGCTGATTCATCCATTAAATCAATGGCTTTATCCGGAAGCTGACGCGAATTAATATAACGAACAGACAATTGAACCGCTGCACGTAGGGCATCTTCTGTAATTTCTACATGATGATGCTCCTCATATCGACTTTTGAGTCCCATTAAAATTTCTTCCGCTTCATCTGGCGTTGGTTCATCAACTTGAACGCGAGCAAATCGGCGTTCTAATGCAGAATCCTTTTCAATATACTTTTGATACTCATCTAAAGTCGTAGCACCAATTGTTTGAAGCTCTCCTCTAGCAAGTGCTGGTTTTAGAATATTAGATGCATCAATGGCCCCTTCTGCTCCACCGGCACCAATCAAGGTATGAAGCTCATCAATAAATAGGATGATTTCCCCATCTTGATAGATTTCTTCAATCACTTTTTTCATGCGATCCTCAAACTCACCACGATATTTCGTTCCAGCAACCAATGAACCCATATCTAGCATCATCAAACGTTTTTTTTGCATTTCTTCTGGTACTTCACGATTCACAATTCGTTGCGCCAGTCCCTCTGCAATAGCTGTTTTCCCCACTCCTGGTTCACCAACCAGCACAGGATTATTTTTTGTTCGACGACTAAGTATTTGAATTAGACGTTTCACCTCAGAACCTCTTCCAACAACGGGATCAAGTTTTCCATCTCGTGCTAGTTTGGTTAAATCACGTGCTAGTGAATCTAAGGTTGGTGTTCCTTGAACCGTTTGATTCTTTGCCTGACCATTTTTACGACGACTTCCTGAGCTTCCTTTTGTATCAGTAACCCCCATCTTGCGTTTCAATAATTGACGCATCTTCGATAAGTCCATTCCCAAATTCATCACAATTCGAGAAGCAAGAATTTCTTCGTCTCTTAATAAACCGAGTAAAATATGCTCTGTGCCAATCGCAGGAACCCCAAAACGTTTGGCTTCATCTGCTGCATAGGCAAAAATTTGTTTTGCTCTCGGTGAATAAGGAAGATAGATTCCTTGTGGGTATGATTTGATCGTTCCATATCCAATCAAATGTTCAATTTCTTCACGAACATCCTGCTCATTTAATCCCATTTGACGTAATGTTTTTCCAGCAATTCCTTCTGTTTCTAAAAGCAATGCTAATAGTAAGTGCTCTGATCCTACTGATTGATGTTTAAAATATTTCGCTTCTTCTTGAGATATAGTCAATACCATTCTCGCACGTTCTGTAAATAGTTCGTTCAAAGCGCTCACTTCCTCTCTTCATAACTTAATCGCTCTAAAAAAGCTCTAAGTATTTGAGCACGCAGCTCATCTTCTTTACTAGATATGCCTAAAACATTTTTTGAGATTGCACTAAGCATAAGATTTCCCTCATTTCGAGTAATTATCTCATCCTCATACATTTTTTGGATGATTGCTAGCGCATTCTTTTCGCTTAACTCATGATCAAATAATTGATTGATTCTTTCTAAAAAATGACGTTTGTCGGACAATTGAACTTTAACAATTCGGATATATCCTCCACCGCCACGTTTACTTTCAACGGTATACCCACGTTGAATCGTAAAACGGGTATTAATCACATAATTAATTTGTGAAGGAACGCAGTTGAATAAATCTGCCATTTCAGCACGTCGAATCTCAATCATTTCACTATTTTCAAGAATATTCTTTATATATGCTTCAATCAAATCTGACGTATTATGATTACTCATTTTCCTCATTCCCTTGACTAATATTGACCTTAATTATAGCGAACTTAGGAATAGAATGAAAGAACTATGCTTTTCCTTAAATAAAAATAAACACTTTTCATAACGTCATTTACTAAACTATCAGTCTTTAATTCTAGTTGACATTACACTTGCGATTAATAAAGTCCAAAATTGCAATTTCATTTTTCAAAAATGATTGTCTCATTTCTAATCTTATCATACGATGATAGATAGAATTCGTCCACCAACTTTAGAAAAAAATTATTATACACATAAATAAAAAAGTAGGGGCAACATCATCTATTTTAACTGAATCATCTAGTCAAAAAATTCTCCCCGTGAACTAACTACCTAGGAACATCTAAACTCTTGCTCTTCCAGAAGCTCTTTAATCGTCAGCTTTACAAAAAAATAGCCCACTCCTTTAAATAAGGAATGAAGCTATTTTTGACTACATTATTTCTTAAATTCATCGAATTTTCTTGGAGCAGAAAACTTTATTCGGTTATATGCTCTGCCTCATACATTCCAACAGCATCTTTTTGTGCTTGCTTTAACCCCTCTTCAATTGATTGCCGGTCATATAAAATATCTGAAATCTGACTATACAGCATCTGACTATACAATCCTATACTATCAACTTGTGGTGTAAAGACTGCCCGTTTAAATTCGTTGGCCATCGCAACTTGTGGTTTCTTTTGAAATTCTAGACTTTGGTAGACCGTTTTTGAAGCCGGAGCTTGTCCTGAATTGGACCAATCCATAGAATTTTGATTCATATACTCTAAAAATTTCTTTACTCCTTCTTTTTTATCGTTATCTTTCAAAGTAGATGGAATAGCAAATTGATGCGACTTGCAGGTAACAGCTTCCTTCTTATTATAAAATTGAGGAACCTCTGCCATTCCCCATTCAAATTCAACATCTTTAAATGTCGGTGCTGTCCAAGGTCCGTCAAAAATCATACCTACATTCCCTCTTAAAAAATTTCCTACTGTATCGAAATCATCTTTAGGTGTTACATTTTCCTTATAGATCAGATCATGTTCAAATTGTAAAATATCCTTCATCACTGGGGTATCAAAATTAGGATAGTTTTTTTTGTCAAAAAAACTAGAACCATTTTGTTCAACCATCGTTTCAACAAGAAACTCGTTAATAAAATCTATCGACATGACAAAACCATGTGATTCTCCGTCAGAGATTTTTTTTGCTATATCTATAAACTCTTCTTTATTGGTCGGAGGTTTATTAGGATCTAGCCCTGCTTTTTTAAAAAGCGTTTTATTGTAATACATGACTGGACCATGGATATCTAAAGGAACCGAGTAATGTACCCCCTCAAATTCACCAGCACCCCAAGCCGTACTGCTATAGGAATCCTCAACAAGTAAACTAGAGTTGCCAATTGTTGATAGCGGAGCTAAAATACCTCGTTTTGCATAAGTGGGGAGTTTGTCTGAATGCATAATCATAACATCAGGCATCCCTTTCATATTATTTGCTACAGTTAAGTCAACTTTTTTATAATAATCACTCGTAATAAACTGAGCATCTAAAACATATTTATCTTGACTCGTATTAAATCCGTATACCATTTTTTGCATAGCCTCAGAATCTGCGCCCCCCATAGAAGCCCAATAAGTAATTTTTATTTTTCCATTGTTTTTCGTTTCATCTTTCTTTCCACAGGCACTCATTCCTAATAATAGACATGTTGTAACTAGAACTATTATTATTTTTTTCATTTTATTCTCACTCCCCTACTTAATCCCGGTATGGGTGATTGCCTTAACCAGTTGTTTCTGAGCAACAATGAAGACTATAACCATGGGTATCGATGATAGTAATGAAAGAGCCATCAAGCGACCATAGCTAACTTGTAAAGAACCAGACATCATGTTGGCAACTCCGACTGTCACAGTTTTTAATTGATTCCGATTGATTGTTACTAACGGCCATAAAAAATCGTTATATAAGCCAATAAATGTAGTAACTGCTAACGTAACAACCATTGGTTTCACATTTGGCAAAACAACATACCAAAATATCTGCCATTTTGTTGCACCGTCTAAATAAGCGGATTCTTCAATAGCCTGTGGAAAGCTCAATAAAAATTGATACAGCAGGAACACGCCCGTAGTACTCGCCGTTACAGGAAGAATCATAACTGCATATGTATTAAGTAAACCAGCATTCGCAAAATTTAAAAACTGTGGTAATAACGTGATCACCCCTGGTACTAACATACTTGCTACAATCAATGATAAAATAGTTTTTTTGAGAGGAACGTTTAAACGTGCAAGAGCATAGGCGGCCATAGAATCAATAATGACTACCAATACTGTCCCAACTATAGAAACAACTAACGTGTTTTTTAACCAACCTACTACGTCTACTTCATAATTTTCAGCTGCAAATAGGTAGCGAAAATTTTCAAGTGTAAATTTATCTGGCCAAAAATTCACACCGCCCTTTAAGGCTTCTGCATCCGTTTTGAATGCTGTTAAAAGAATCCAAACTGTGGGGATTAAAAACAATAAAGAAATTAATACAGCTACTATTGTTGCTGAAATTGCTTTTCTTTTTGAATAAGTCATCTGTTTATCCGCCCTTTCTTTTCGTAAAAAAATACTGAATTAAAAGAAATATTCCAATGATTATCGCTAAGACTACCGCCATTGCAGAAGCAGAACCTAATTGATGACGAACAAATGCTTCATCTAATATAGACATCATCGTAACTTTCGTCGAAGTTCCCGGTCCACCTTTTGTTAGTAATACGGGTTGTCCATATAAGTTAAATGCAGCAATCGTTGATGTGAGAATGACATATAACATAATCGGCTGAATAGCAGGGAGTGTGATGTGTAAAAATTTATTTCCTGTAGTTGCTCCATCAATTTCGGCTGCTTCATATAATTCACTGGAAATATTGTTTAGTGCATTGATAAATAAGAGCATATTAAAGCCAATTCCCCACCATAAGGAAGTGACGATAATCATTGTCCAAGCTCCTTGTGGAGTCGCATTCCATGCAATTGGGTTTATACCAATTACTGATAGAAGTGCATTAAGTAAACCTGCACCTGGATTAAAAATCAAAGCCCACGCAGCCCCGATAACAGATAAAGAAAGGATATATGGGAAAAAGAACACTGTTCGAAAAAAACCCGTTAATGTTGATATAACCGAATTAACAAGTATTGCTAATCCTAAAGAAGTAATCGTAAATAGCGGTACAGCAATCATCGCATAAAATAAAGTGTTCCCAAGCGTGCTAAAAAAAACTTCATTTACATAACTTCCTGCTGTGAATAACTGCATGTAATTTTTTAATCCAATAAATACTGGAGAATTATCTAAAATATTCCATTGAAAAAAACTAATGATTATTCCATAGACAATTGGAACAAGTAAGAATAAGGTGAATGCGACTAAAAAAGGTAATACAAACAATAATGATCCAAACTTGTCTTTAAAATTCTTCTTTCTTTTTAACACGATTCGATAATTTTCATTTTTTACTATTGTTTCCATTTTTCTCCTCCTCTGTATATTTAAGGGCGGCGATCAACTGTGGGAAATTCAGCTATTCTTAATTTAGCACCTCCATACGGTACTAAAGTAAGTTCTTTTTGACTGTCTGTTTTTACTGTGTAAGGTGGTGTATCTGCCGAATGATCTTTGATTGACCAGTTGGTGACCTTCCAACCAATTGTTTTTATCCATATTGGTGAATTCAAACTATCAAAAACTTGCTTTTTTAATGATAGATTATTCTCTATTTTGTAGTCCTCATCTGTTGCCAAGGCATAACACCAGTCAGATTCTGGTAATACTTCCCAGTCGTAGAAAGGATCTTCGCCAGCTGTAATTTGCCAGTTTTCTTGAATTGGTAGAGCAAAAATTAATGGTCCGTAAGTTATTCCTACTGCTCGTTGACCACGCCATTCTTTTATAATTTCTGCTGCATAACTAATTTCATAAGTACAAATTCCATTTTCATGACTAATAACTAGATAGCTGCCGGATATTTCCTGTGGATATTCTTTTCCATTTTTTTGTATAACTATTTTTTTTACCCATATAGGTATTCTTATTTTAAGTACCTGATTGATTGTACTAGAAACTGTGAGTTTAGCACTTAGTTCAAAGGGGTAATTTCCCTCAACTTTAATTTCTACATCTCCATCGTTTACAATACAAGGACTAATACTTTGACAAACAAGTCCCACCTCATCTCTCATCCATAGATTGCTTACAAATTTTGGCCACCCTTGATGCATATTAGCAGTACAACATCCAAAATGAGGCTCTAATCCAAATATATTGGCGTCTTCATTATTTTCAGTCCAGTTTCTTTTTGCGTGATTACAAGAAATCTGATTTACCTGCTGATCATATTGATGCGCTAACCAATCTCTACTGATAGCTGCTGGTAAAGCATTAAATGCTGCTCGTTCCCATCGATCTCCAAACTCGGTTTCTCCAAAAATCTTTAAAAGTATCTCCATCGAAAACATATATTCAACAATTGAACACAATTCGGTTCCTTGACTAGGATGAGTACCGGCTAACCATTCATCTCCTGAGACCATTCCATGCATTTGTCCATGATAAACAGTTAATTGATAAAGCGTTTTTTCCAATATTTCTCTTTGATAATCATCACCTGTCATTTGGAACTCTAACCCAAAATATTTTAAAGCCATAGCGACATTGACCACATGACTTTCATGATTAAACTCAGTAACATAACGAGTAAACGGATAATTTTCATACAGATTCACCCAATCTGTAGATTGCTCTTTAATCAGTTCTATTAATTCAAATAGAAACTTTTTCTTAGTTTTCTTAAATAGCCATATAAGTGAAAAAATTTCTTCTCCACCTCTTGCTTTTCCCCACTCGCTCAATGGTCGTTTTTTTAAATGCCTTAATTGGTAATTGGCATAACGAAGCATGAAAGGAATGACTCTTTCATCTTGAGTCGTTTCAAAATATTGTATTAAAACTTTAAAAACAATCATTCGACTCCACCAATCATCATTGTTCTCTGGTCCAAACCAGCCATCTTCTTTTTGGCTGTCAAGAATCCATTCAATCCATTTTTGTGATTTTCTGACCAATTTTTCATCTTCCAAAAGATAGGCCAACGGAACCAAACCATCTAAATAATAAGGCCCACGTTCCCATCCTTCACCCTCGCCTCCTAACCAAGCACTATCCGGACCAAGATCTGGCCAATGTTCCTCAAGTTGGCCTGTCATGCCATTCGCTTGAATAATTAATTGATTTTTTAGCCAACCAGAAGGCCTTATTCTCCCCAACGGTAATTGTTCAAATTTATTAAAAAAATCTTTTTCTTTCACAAATTATCCTCCTAACAAAAGAATGCGCTTTCTTTTCTACTTTTATTTTATATTGTTCTATAGTAATATCAATAATAGAAAACAACTTGGATTTGTACTTTTTAAGACAAGGAGATTATTTTATGCATTATTTTGATTTATCTACGCCATCGTTTCCTTATTATGTTGAAGCGAATCAAGATGTATTTTTCAAAGGCGAGAGGCATATTGATCGAAAAAATTTTGAATTTTTTGATTTTATTTTTGTCACTAAAGGTGCCTTATTTTTAACAGAAGAAAATCAGTCCTATACTGTTTCAGCTAATCAAGGGCTAATTTTAGCTCCTCTTCTACATCATTTTAGCCATCTTCCAGTTTCAGAAGAAACCCATTTTTATTGGATTCATTTTCAAACAACAGGTACTTGGTCTATTCATCAACAGCCTAATAGAACTTTACAAAATCAACTGATAATCCCAAATTTTTTTGAGCTTCCTCATCCAGAGATGCTTCTCCAGCTTTTTGAACGACTTTGTTCCCTTTCGCCTATCATTACTGATAATCAGATTATTGAACGAGAAATTATTTTATTACAACTATTAAAAATTTTAGTTACAAACGTCGCTGAAGATTCTTCTTCTCGTATTTCAGATATTGCACATGACGCAGCAGCATTGATTAATTCAAAATTTGCTAGTTCTATATCCGTGCAGTCTATCGCTAATGAACTTAATTTTCATCCCACTTATATTTCTCGCTGTATGAAAAAAATATATGGGATTTCAACGAAACAATATATCCAAGAGTTACGTATGAATCATGCGCAATCTTTATTAAAGTCATCAAATCACTCTATAGAGGCTGTCTCATTAATGAGTGGCTTCAGCAGTTTATCATTTTTTTCAAAAAGCTTTACAAAACATATGGGATTGTCACCGAAAGAATTTAGAAATCATTATCGGTTTTAACTCACAAAAATAGAAGGGATTCAAGAAAGCAGTTCTCTACCTGCAAAAGTATATCAAGCTATTTGTAATACTTTGATGTAAAGCTATTCTAATAGGAAACTAGAAGAGAAAATAACCTAATTAAATCAAACGGATTGCTGTTAGGTTTCGAACCTTTTGCCACCTCTATCTGTTGCTTCTTGTCTAACATGATCTCCGCGAATTCATTAAAAAAAGAACATCGAAATGTTCTCAATTCTGCGACTTATTTTTAAAACAACACCATTTAACAAAGAACCGTTATTTTTCAATTGAAACAAAAAAACTAGCTCTACCACCGAAGTGATAGAGCTAGTGTAAGTCCGAATATAATGTTGCAAGTAGTTGTTAGAAAATCAAATTAAGCTTTGATTTCAGAAACAACGCCGGCACCAACTGTACGTCCGCCTTCACGGATTGAGAATTTAGTACCATTTTCGATAGCGATTGGGTGGATTAATTCCACGTCAATTGTTACGTTATCGCCAGGCATAACCATTTCAGTACCTTCTGGTAACTCAACAACACCAGTTACGTCAGTTGTACGGAAGTAGAATTGTGGGCGGTAGTTAGTGAAGAATGGAGTATGACGTCCACCTTCTTCTTTTGATAAAACATAAACTTCAGCCATGAATTTTGTATGTGGAGTGATAGTTCCTGGTTTAGATAAAACTTGTCCACGTTGGATGTCTTCACGAGCAACCCCACGTAGTAATGCACCGATGTTATCCCCAGCTTGCGCGTAGTCTAACAATTTACGGAACATTTCAACACCAGTTACAGTTGTTTTTGAAGTTTCTTCGCTGATACCAACGATTTCAATTTCATCACCAACACGTACTTCACCACGTTCAACACGGCCTGTAGCAACAGTACCACGTCCAGTGATTGAGAATACGTCTTCGACTGGCATCATGAATGGTTTTTCTGTATCACGAGCTGGAGTTGGGATATATTCGTCAACTGAAGCCATTAATTCTAAGATTTTTTCTTCATAAGAAGCTTCGCCTTCTAATGCTTTTAGAGCAGAACCAGCGATAACTGGAGTGTCATCACCTGGGAAATCGTATTCGCTTAATAGGTCACGAACTTCCATTTCTACTAATTCTAATAATTCTTCATCATCAACCATATCAACTTTGTTTAAGAAAACAACGATGTATGGAACACCAACTTGGCGAGATAATAGAATGTGTTCACGAGTTTGAGGCATAGGACCATCAGCAGCAGATACTACTAAGATAGCTCCATCCATTTGTGCAGCACCAGTGATCATGTTTTTAACGTAATCCGCGTGTCCTGGGCAATCCACGTGAGCATAGTGACGAGTGTCAGTTTCATACTCAATGTGAGAAGTGTTGATAGTGATTCCGCGTTCTTTTTCTTCAGGTGCGTTATCGATATCAGCATAGTTTTGTGCTTCACCGCCACCATGTTTCGCTAATACAGTAGCGATAGCAGCAGTTAATGTAGTTTTACCATGGTCAACGTGTCCGATAGTACCAATGTTAACATGGGGTTTAGAACGGTCAAATTTTTCTTTAGCCATTTTAAATGTTCCTCCTAAAAATCGTAAGATTATTTTTTATTATTTGATAGGCGATTAATCAATCGCATTATCATCTTTTATCATTTTACCCGAAATCCTTAAAAAAGCATAGTCTAAAAATAGTAAACAAGTTTTTTAATACTTATTATTTACTTTCTCCACCATTTTTCTTAATAATTTCTTCTTGGATAGATTTTGGTACGTCTTCATAGTGGTCAAATACCATCATAAATGTACCGCGACCTTGTGTTGCAGAACGTAATGTTGTTGCATAACCGAACATTTCAGCTAGTGGGACAACCGCATTAACGATTTGTGAATTTCCGTGTGCTTCCATACCTTCAACACGGCCACGACGACTTGTAACATGTCCCATAATATCACCTAGGTAATCTTCTGGTACAGTGATTGTTACTTTCATCATTGGTTCTAAGATAACTGGATTAGCTTTCTTAGCAGCGGCACGTAAAGCCATAGACGCAGCAACACGGAAGGCTGTTTCATTCGAATCGACATCATGGTATGAACCATCATAAAGTTTCGCTTTAATATCCACTAATGGATAACCAGCAAGAACCCCATTATTCATTGAATCTGCTAATCCTTTTTCAACAGCAGGAATGTATTCACGAGGAACCACACCACCGACGATTGCATTTTCAAATTCGAATCCTTTACCTTCTTCGTTAGGTGTAAATTCAACCCAAACGTGTCCGTATTGTCCTTTACCACCAGACTGACGTACAAATTTACCTTCAGCTTGGGTAACAGGCGCGCGGAATGTTTCACGATAAGATACTTGAGGTGCACCAACGTTAGCATCAACGTTAAATTCACGTCTCATACGGTCTACTAAAACGTCCAAGTGAAGTTCTCCCATACCTGAGATAACTGTTTCGCCTGTTTCAACGTTTGTTTCAACACGGAATGATGGATCTTCTTCAGCAAGTTTTTGTAGAGCAACACCCATTTTATCTTGGTCAGCTTTTGATTTAGGTTCAACAGCGACTTGGATAACTGGTTCAGGGAATTCAATTGACTCAAGGATAACTGGTGCATCCAAGGCACATAGAGTGTCCCCTGTTGTTGTATCTTTCAAACCAACCGCAGCTGCGATATCACCTGAGTACACTGTATCAATTTCTTTACGTGTATTCGCGTGCATTTGAAGAATACGTCCAATACGTTCTTTTTTACCTTTAGAAGCATTCAATACGTATGATCCACTTTCAAGGATACCAGAGTATACACGGAAGAAAGTTAAACGACCTACGAATGGGTCAGTCATAACTTTAAATGCTAATGAAGCAAATGGTGCAGAATCATCAGCAGGACGAGTTGTTTCTTCGTCAGTCTTAGTGTCAATCCCTTTAATCGCATCAATGTCTAATGGAGATGGTAGGTAAGCTAATACCGCATCTAACATTAATTGAACACCTTTGTTTTTGAAGGCAGAACCAGCTAAAACTGGGAAAAATTCAACGTCAATTGTTGCTTTACGAATTCCAGCTACTAATTCTTCTTCAGTAATTTCTTCACCATCAAGATATTTCATCATCAATTCTTCATCAGTTTCAGCTACAGCTTCTACTAATTTTTCACGCCATTCTTCAGCAAGCTCTTGATAGTCTTCAGGAATATCAGTTTCTTGAATGTCAGTACCTAAATCGTTAGTATAGATTTCGGCTTTCATTTTAATCAAGTCAATGATTCCAGTAAACGTTTCTTCTGATCCAATTGGAATTTGAATCGGATGAGCATTTGCTTGTAAACGGTCATGCAATGAATTCACTGAATAGAAGAAGTCCGCACCAAGTTTATCCATTTTATTACAGAAAACAATACGTGGAACTTTATATTCAGTTGCTTGACGCCAAACTGTTTCAGTTTGTGGTTCAACACCTGATTGTGAGTCAAGAACGGTTACAGCTCCATCAAGTACACGTAGTGAACGTTGAACTTCAATAGTGAAATCCACGTGTCCAGGAGTGTCAATGATGTTTACTCGATAACCCTTCCATTGTGCAGTTGTTGCTGCAGATGTAATTGTAATACCACGTTCTTGTTCTTGTTCCATCCAGTCCATTTGTGAAGCACCTTCGTGCGTTTCACCAATTTTATGGATTTTACCAGTATAGTATAAGATACGCTCAGTTGTTGTTGTTTTACCAGCATCAACGTGGGCCATGATACCAATATTACGAGTTTTTTCTAATGAAAATTCTCTAGCCATCTCAGTTTGTTCTCCTCTCTTTATTCAAATCGATTGCAAAACTGTCTGCTGCAGCTTTAGGCTGCAGACAGAGAGGATCTTACCAACGATAATGTGCAAATGCACGGTTTGCATCTGCCATTTTGTGTGTGTCTTCGCGTTTTTTAACAGACGCGCCAGTGTTGTTAGCGGCATCCATAATTTCTTTAGCTAAGCGTTCTTCCATTGTGTGTTCACCGCGCAAGCGAGCGTAGTTAACCACCCAACGAAGACCTAATGTTGTACGACGTTCTGGACGAACTTCAACGGGTACTTGATAGTTAGAACCACCGACACGGCGAGCTTTAACTTCAAGAACAGGCATAACGTTCTTCATTGCTTGTTCAAAAACTTCCAATGGATCGTTCCCTGTAGATTCTTTAATAATGCCAAATGCATTATAGATAATGTTAGCAGCAATCCCGCGTTTTCCATCAACCATTACACGGTTGATTAAGCGAGTTACTAATTTTGAGTTATAAATAGGATCTGGTAAAACATCACGTTTTGCAACTGGACCTTTACGTGGCATCCGTAACTCCTCCTTCCGAAATATTTCTATTATATAGTTTCATTTGTAGTTTCAGTTCAAAATTAAGCTTTAGGTCTTTTAGTTCCATATTTAGAACGGCTTTGTTTACGGTCGTTAACTCCCGCAGTATCAAGCGCGCCACGTACGATATGGTAACGTACCCCTGGTAAATCTTTTACACGTCCACCGCGTAATAGTACCACGCTATGTTCTTGTAAGTTATGTCCAATACCTGGAATATAAGCTGTAACTTCGATTAAGTTAGACAAACGAACACGGGCATATTTACGTAAAGCTGAGTTCGGTTTTTTAGGTGTCATAGTTCCCACACGAGTACACACACCACGTTTTTGTGGAGAGTTCACATTCGTTTGAGATTTTTTGAAGCTGTTATATCCTTTGTTCAATGCTGGTGAATTTGATTTATCCACCTTAGATTTACGAGGTTTACGTACTAATTGGTTAATTGTAGGCATTCCTTGTTTTCCTCCTTCCTTAATTCGCTTTGTTAGTTCCACACATCCAGGTGGTTCTTTTTAGGCGATAAAAAATAATGCAATCTCTGCATCCTTTATCAAATATGCTTTGATAAACAGTCAGCACGTCTCTAAACAGAGACCTGTAGATAAAGCACCTTTGTTAGAATAGCATGATTCAGCCTACGTGTCAACTGACTTCTAGAGGTTTTTCATCTATTTTCAAAAAATAAAAAATAGATTGGAAAAATTGCCTCGCTCTATCTTTTTAATAGAAGAAAAGTTAAACTATTAAAGAAGAAGATTCTGCAAAGGATGGGTGATTATGGAATTAAAGCAAATGGTAGGTATTGAAGCAGCAAAATATGTGAAGGATGGAATGGTTGTTGGGCTTGGTACTGGCTCCACAGCAAAGTTTATGGTGGATGAGATTGGTCGTCGTATAAAAGAAGAGGGTTTATCAATCGTTGGGGTAACCACTTCAAAAAATACAGAAAAACAGGCCTTGGCTTTAGGAATTCCTCTAAAAAGTATTGATGAAGTTGAAGTAGTTGATCTTACAATTGATGGGGCTGATGAAATCAGTCGTGATTTCCAAGGGATTAAAGGTGGCGGTGCTGCCCTATTATTCGAAAAAATTGTAGCTACGTATTCAAAAGAATGTATTTGGATTGTTGATGAATCAAAAATGGTGGAGAAGCTTGGTGCTTTTGCTTTGCCAGTCGAAGTCATGCCTTATGGTAGCCAACAACTTTATCGGTTATTTGAGAAAAAAGGGTTTGCACCTAGCTTTAGAAAAAATGAAAACGGCGATACACTCACAACCGATGGTGGACATTACATTATCGACTTGCATTTAGAGGTTATTGAAGACCCGCGTGCACTGGGTACTTATCTGGATCAGTTGGTAGGTGTGGTGGAACATGGCTTGTTTTTAGATATGGTAAATAAAGTAATTGTTGGTCATGAAGAAGGACCAGAAACACTAAACTCTCCTCATAATCCAAGCTTACCTCATTAAAAATATTCAATATATAGATAATTTTTACCATTTTTTCATCAAAAAGCTACCATTTCAAAACGCTTTATGCTACATTTTTTATAATATAAAGTAGTAATGAACGCAGAGAGGTTAAAAGATGAAAATTATTGGTTATGCACGAACAACGATCATCAATGATGATTTAGACATTCAAATTGCGCGTTTGACAGATTTTCGCTGCGATGAAATTTTCCATGAATCATGCACAGAGACTCCTAGTCAAACAAGCCTTGCTGACTTACCAACTGTTTTAAGCACGCTGGAAAAAGGGGACACATTGGTTATTTGTCAACTTCATCGTTTAGGTAAATCAACTCGTCAATTGACTGAGCTGATGCAGCAGTTCAAACAGTTAGGAATTCACTTAGTCAGTCTACAAGAAGAGATTGATACACGAACCGCTTCTGGAAAAGCCTATTTCCAATTAATGGATGGACTGGCAATGATGGAGTGCTCGCTCATCAAAGAACGTACCCTCGTCGGATTAAATGAGGCTCGAAAAAGAGGAAATATTGGTGGTCGTCCAAAAATTGATGGTCGTACAGTAAAAAGAATTCGCCGGATGTATTTCGATCAAAAAGAAAAAATCCAACAAATCTCCAACAAATGTGGCGTGTCTATCGGAACTTGCTATAAATATATTAATCTTTCTGAATCAGATGTTCAGAAATTTTTGGAAAAGTAAATGAGTATTAGCTGCTATGTTTTCTTTTAGAAGGAACAAAAAACTGACTTTTCGTCAATTTTTGTTCCTTTTTTTCTTCTTTTATCAGCTTGTGAAACTTTTCTCAGTTTTTCAATGGAAATCTTGATGAAAACATTGTACAATAAGAAAGGAATTGAAAATTTCAGAAACTATATTGTAAAAGGAGCGCTATACATGCCAAAATTAGTTTTCTCTCGTCACGGTCTTAGTGAATGGAATGCATTAAACCAATTCACTGGTTGGGCTGATGTTGATTTAGCACCAGAAGGAATTGAAGAAGCAAAAGAAGGCGGACGTAAAATTAAAGAAGCAGGAATTGAATTTGATATTGCCTACACTTCTGTATTAACTCGCGCAATTAAAACTTGTAACTTCATCTTAGAATATTCTGATCAATTATGGGTACCTCAAGTAAAATCTTGGCGTCTAAATGAACGTCATTATGGAAAATTACAAGGACTAAACAAAAAAGAAACAGCTGAAAAATACGGAGATGAACAAGTTCACATCTGGCGTCGTTCTTATGATACTCTTCCTCCATTAATGGATCCAACAGATGAAGGGTCTGCTGCAGGCGACCGTCGTTATGCAATGTTAGACAAACGTGACGTTCCTGGAGGAGAAAATTTAAAAGTTACTCTAGAACGTGCACTACCTTTCTGGCAAGATGAAATTGCCCCTGCATTATTAGATAATAAAACTGTTTTAGTTGCTGCTCACGGAAACTCATTACGTGCACTAGCTAAACACATTGAAGGAATCTCTGATGAAGACATCATGGATCTTGAAATTCCAACAGGACAACCTCTTGTTTATGAATTAAACGATGATTTAACTGTTGCGAAAAAATATTATCTATAAGATAAATACTCATAAAAGAGTGGGACAAACCTCATGAGAGCAATAGCCCTCATGGTGTTTGTCCCACTTTTTCCTCTTATTTGCTTCCTGCATACTTTTTAGGAAACAAATCCTACCTTCTTTCCTTATACTTTTCATTTTATACTGTATATTCGCGGTTCTTACGCACTTTGATTTTTCAGTCACCTATGTAAGAAAACACTTAGATTTTCGATACTATCTGAAAAAGCACTACTAAAAAAGAGTGAATTTGACGATTCATCCGTCAGAACTCACTCTAAATTATTTTTAAAAACCAGATTTTTCTTTCCATTACAATAAAATCGAATTTAGCACACTCAATTTCAGACTATTTACCTAGAAAGTTTTGTCTCTCTAATAAGTAAGCCTCTTACAAAAAATTAGATTTCTTCATGCTTGCCTGATAAATGGCTACCACATCTTCTTCATGAAGCGGAACAAATGCTTTTGTGCTGATTACACTATGAGCAACTGCTTGCTTTGCCATCTCTTCAAATTTTGAGTCATCTGTAATCCCAACTTCCGGTAAGGTCATTGGAATACCACAGGATTGGAAAAAGTCGTATGTTTTTTGAATAGCCATACGTGCGGCTAACTCAGGAACCGTTTCAGTAATTCCCCAAACTTCATTCGCAAAACGTGCAAATTTCGGTGCGGTTTCTTCATTTAATACATGAAGCATCCAGCGTGGCGTCAAGATTGCTAAGCCAATTCCATGGGTAATATCATAAAATGCACTTAACTCATGCTCCATTGCATGGCATGACCATGCTCCATTTTTCCCGCTGCCTGTTAAGCCGTTCAACGCAAGGCTGCTCGCCCACATAAGATTTGCACGAGCATCATAGTCATCAGGTGTCTGTAACGCAATTGGGCAGTTTTTGATAACTGATTTCATAAGTCCCTCGGCAATACCATCCTGTACATCTGTTCCGGGAGTTAAGTCAAAATAATTTTCAAATAAATGACTTAGAATATCGGCAGAACCTGCTGCAGTTTGAATCTTAGGTACCGTAAATGTATTTTCCGGATCTAAAAATGAGACTTTAGGCAGCATTGAAGGACCACCCATTCCTAATTTTTGATTCGTATGCATATTTGAAATAACCGCACCTGCATTCATTTCACTTCCTGTAGCCGCTAGCGTTAAAATAGTGATAATTGGTAGAGCAGGTCCCTTATAACCTTTTCTCTCCAGCACTAAATCCCATGGTGTTTTTTCTGAATAGAATCCCGCAGCGATAGCTTTTGAACAATCAATCGTTGAACCACCACCAACAGCCAAAATAACTTCAACTTTATTTTCTCGACAACTGTCAATTCCTCGTTGAACGGTTTCCACTCGTGGATTCGGTTCCACACCTGACAAGTCGAACACCTCAAAAGATGCCTCTTTTAATCGAGAAGTCACTTCATCGTATAAACCATTTTTCTTTATACTTCCACCACCATAAACAAGTAATACTCGCTTACCAAAAGCACCTAGCGCTTCTGGCAGTTCATCCAAACGATTTTTCCCAAAACGAATATCTGTTGTTACGTGAAATCGAAAATTTTCCATACTCTTTCTCCTCTCAAATTCTTTTTTCTTTTATTTTAGCACACGGGAAAAGAAAAAAGCTGGAAAAAGAATTCTCTTCTCCAGCTTCTACTCACTCTTTAGTTTTCTAAAAACCTCATCCACATCATTGAACTTATAGTCTAAAAAACTAACGAATCGCTGCCTCTAAGCCTACATGAATCATATCAGCAAACGTTGTCTGTCTTTCTTCAGCCGTTGTTTCTTCCCCTGTGATTAAATGATCACTCACTGTCATGATTGCTAACGTTTGAACGTTGAATTTTGCTCCTAGATAATACAAGGCAGCAGCTTCCATTTCGACACCCATAACACCCAAATCGGCAAGCTTCATCGTTTCTGTCAAATCATCTTTGTAAAAAGAATCTTCCGACAAGACATTTCCAACATGTGTCGTAAAGCCTTTTTCTTTGGCTACTTCATACGCTTTTAATAACAAATCAAAGTCTCCGATTGGAGGAAAATGAAATGCTTGGAAATTCTTTTCAATCATCGAAGAGCTTGTTGCTGCTCCTTGAGCGATAATCAAATCGCGAACATGAATTTCTTTTGCTAGCGCACCACACGTGCCCACACGAATCAGTTTTTTCACACCATATTCATTGATTAATTCATGGGCATAAATAGTAGCAGAAGGCATCCCCATACCCGTTCCTTGAACAGAAATACGTTCTCCTTTATAAGTTCCTGTATAGCCCAACATGCCTCTAACATTGTTGTAGCAGACCGCATCTTCTAAAAATGTTTCTGCAATATATTTCGCACGTAATGGGTCTCCAGGTAATAAAATTTTGTCAGCAATTTCTCCTTGCTTGGCTTCAATATGAACGCTCATAAAAATCTCCCTTCTATTATACTTATAAGACTGCTAGTGTCTCTTTAATTAATGATTTAAATTCTGCTTTTACACGCTGCGTAGTTTCTACAACTTCTTCGTGATTCAGATTAGCTTGCATTCCAGCAGCTAAGTTTGTAATACAAGAAATTCCTAAAACCTTTAGTCCGTTATGAACTGCGACAATCACTTCTGGAACCGTAGACATACCTACCGCATCCGCACCAAGTGTACGAGCCATACGAATTTCTGCGGGCGTTTCATACGTTGGACCTGAAAATCCCATATACACGCCTTCTTTCATATGAATGCCTTTTTCATTTGCCACTTCTTTTGCTTTTTCACGATAGTCCATGGTGTACGCTTGACTCATATCCGGGAAACGCGGACCTAAATTCTCCTCATTTGCACCAATCAATGGATTTGTACCGGTAAAGTTTAAATGATCTGTAATCAACATCAAATCGCCTGGTTCAAAGGATTCATTTACACCACCGCTTGCATTTGTCACCACAACAGAGTGTGCATTCAGTGCCGCCATAACACGAACCGGATAAGTAACGGTTTCCATTGAATAGCCTTCATAATAATGAAATCTTCCCTGTAAAGCTAAGACCTTTTTCCCTGACAATGTACCATAAACAAGCTGCCCTGCATGTCCTGCTACAGTTGAGACTGGAAAATTGGGAATTTCTTCATAGCTAATCGCAATTGCTTCTTCAATTTCTTCCGCCAATTCGCCCAAGCCTGAACCTAGAATTAAACCAAATGATACCTCTTTAATTCCTTTTTCAGCTAGAAAATCGGTCGTCTCTTGTAATTTTTCACTTAACGTTTTCATCTGCACACTCCTATTTTAATAATTTTAAGAAGCTTGTACCATTTTCAGTGGCAGCTACTTCAAAGTTTTCAGCAATTGTTGCAGAAATATCTGCATAGTATCCTTGGCTTAATGCCCCTTGCCCTTTCATCTTCTTGCTATAAACAAGTAATGGCACATATTCACGTGTATGGTCGGTTCCCGGGAACGTCGGATCATTTCCATGATCTGCGGTAATCATCAATAAATCCTCTTCACCCATGGCTTCTATTATCTCTGGGATGCGGGCATCAAATTCTTCAATTGCTTTGCCATAGCCCACAACATCTCGTCGGTGACCAAAGAGAGCATCAAAATCCACTAAATTGGTAAAACTTAGTCCTGTAAACTCTTTTTTCATCACGTCTAATAGTTGGTCCACTCCATCCATGTTACTCTTTGTGCGGACAAATTCTGTGATCCCTTGACCATTAAAAATGTCATTAATTTTCCCAACAGCAATTACGTCTTTGTCTGCTTCTTTCAAAGAATCTAAAACGGTATGCCCGAAGGGATCAAGTGCATAGTCATGACGGTTGCTTGTACGAGTGAAGTTTCCTGGCTCTCCTACATACGGTCTGGCAATAATGCGTCCAATCATATACGGCTCATCTTTTGTGATATCGCGAACGTATTGGCAAATACGATAGAGCTCATCTAAAGGAATAATGTCCTCATGTGCCGCAATCTGCAGCACAGGGTCTGCAGAGGTGTAGACAATTAAATCCCCTGTTTTCATCTGATGTTCGCCGTAATCATCAATCACAGCGGTTCCACTATAAGGCTTGTTGCAGACAATTCCACGTCCTGAAAAATCAGAAATTTGTTTTAATAATTCTTCTGGGAAGCCGTCAGGAAATACGCGGAATGGTTTTTTAATATTTAAGCCCATAATTTCCCAATGCCCCGTCATCGTATCTTTTCCTACTGAAACTTCTTCCAGCTTTGTTGCATATCCTTTATGATCTGCGACTGATTTTACCCCTTTTAACGGGCGAATAGTTCCTAGACCTAAATTTTCTAAATGAGGAATTTTCAATCCAGCTTTATCAGCAATATGTCCGAGGGTATCAGAGCCTACATCACCAAACTTCTCTGCATCAGGTGCTTCCCCAATCCCTACTGAATCCATTACTATCAAATGTACACGTTTAAACATGTCAATTCCTTCTTTCTATTTAGTTTCTTTCTCCATCATACCTTATTTTATTAAAAAAAGGGGCGACAAAGACACGCTGTCCCTTAGTCCCACCCTTTTTCAAAATAACATTATTTAGATTTAATATAATTCTTTCCATTGGCTTTTGGTCCAGACGCTTTTCCTAAAAAAATAACAAGAACCAAGATAGTCAACACATATGGTGCTGCTTGTAAATACACCTCTGGAATAGAAGAGATTACAGGAAGATTGGCGCCTACGATACTGATGTTTTGAGCAAATCCAAAGAAAATTGCCGCTCCCATTGCACCAAGCGGATTCCATTTTCCAAAAATCATTGCCGCCATCGCAATAAATCCTTGTCCGGCGATTGTAGTAACTGAGAAACGACCTGAGATAGACTGGGCAAAAATCGCACCACCCATTCCACCAAAGAAACCTGACAACAATACGCCTGAATAACGCATAAGATAGACATTAATTCCTAAGGTATCTGCTGCCTGAGGATTTTCTCCAACTGCGCGTAACCGCAAACCAAATCTTGTTTTGTACACAATAAACCATGCTAAAATGGCAATGAGGATTGCAAAGTAACCTGGTAAAGTCGTGTTTTTGAAGAAAATTGGACCAAGAACTGGAATGTCCTGCAATACAGGGAAACTAAAATAACCAAAGATTTGATCAATATTATCTGTTTGCCCTTTTTGATAAATCACCTTTACCAAAAAGACAGCTAATGCGGGAGCCATTAAGTTAATCACTGTTCCACTGATAATATGGTCTGCCCGAAGATTGACCGTAGCTACTGCGTGCAGTGTAGAAAACAACATTCCGACTAATCCTCCGACAATAACTGCTACCCATGGCGCCCAAGGTCCCAAGCTTTCTGCAAAAGTTAAGTTAAAGGTAATTGCACTAAATGCCCCCATAACCATGATTCCTTCAAGTCCTACGTTCACAATCCCGCTACGTTCTGAAAATACACCACCCAATGCAGTCAATATCAAGGGTGTGGCATACACTAATGTTTGCGTCACAATTGATGCAATTAATGAAATGTTCATTAGAGGACCCCTCCTTCTTGATCTTCGTCGCTTGGTTTACTTTCAATCGTTTCAACCACTGCCACTTCTTTTTTGCTTCCAGAAGTTTTTGCTAAGATAAATCGAATTAAATAACTGATACCAACAAAGAAGATAATTGAGGCAATCACAACATCTACTAATTCTGGCGGAATACCCACAAACTGCATTCCTTGTCCACCAAGTTTTAAAATACTGAATAGAATAGCTGCTAAGAAAATACCCACAGAACTTCCAGCACCTAGTAAAGAAACTGCCATTCCGTCAAAGCCAATACTCAACGAAGAGCCTTGAACAAAGAAATATTGGAAGGTTCCTAATCCTTGAACAACCCCACCCATTCCAGCTAAACCACCTGAAATAATCATGGAAGTGATGATTGTTCGTTTACTACTCATTCCCGCATACTCCGAAGCAAAAGGATTCAATCCCACCGAACGAATTTCATAACCTAAAGTCGTTTTCTTCATTAATACCCAGACAAGCACTAAGAAAAGGAGTGCTAAGAAAATACCTGTACTTAACCGGGAGCCACCAGTCATTTGTGTCAGCCAATCCACTCGAAGAGAGCCGTTTGCGCCAATCATCTTGGTTACTCCTTTATTGTTCATAATATCAGAATCCATAACATTATTGGCAATATGTGTACTTGCATAAAGAAACACATAGTTTAGCATAATTGTTACAATTACTTCACTCGTTCCAAAGTATGCACGTAAAATCCCTGGAATCGCTGCGGCAACGGCACCTGCTAATGTACCAGTGATGACCGAAACTGGTAAAACAATCCATTTAGATGTATCTGGCATTGAAAGAGCGACCCAAATACTTGCTACCCAGCCGCATAGTGCTTGTCCAGATAGCCCAATGTTAAAGAATCCGGCTGAATTGGCAACAGAAAAGCCTAATGCAGTGAATATTAGCGGGGCAGTCATAACAAAAATTTCCCCAATACTTTTTTGATCTCTAAATGCTGTTTGAAACATAGCTTGATAACCCGTAATCGGCTCATAGCCAAAAATCAGCATAATCACTGCGCCTAATGCAAATCCCATCACAACAGACAGAACCG
Organism: Enterococcus phoeniculicola ATCC BAA-412; assembly: GCF_000407505.1. Lineage (GTDB taxonomy): Bacteria > Bacillota > Bacilli > Lactobacillales > Enterococcaceae > Enterococcus_K > Enterococcus_K phoeniculicola. The sequence continues at coordinate 126,865 of NZ_ASWE01000003.1, read as the reverse complement.
GTACTAAAATATTCCGAAGTTTTTCTGATTGACTACTCATCGGAACCACCTACCTCTACCTTATTTAGCTCTTTACGTGCGTCCTCTAATGAATAGCCTGCCATCATTAGACCCAATTCATTTTCAGACGTTTCTGCAGGATTTACAATCCCTACAATTTGTCCTCCATGTAAAACAGCAATGCGATCAGAGACGTTCAGAATTTCATCTAGCTCAAAGCTGACCACTAGTACGGCTTTATTTTTATTCCGCTGTTCAATTAGTCGTTTATGGATATATTCAATCGCTCCTACATCTAGACCTCGAGTCGGTTGAGAAACGATTAATAAATCAGGATCTCGATGGATTTCACGTGCGATAATTGCTTTTTGCTGATTCCCTCCAGAAAGAGCTCGCGCAGGAACTAATTCATTGGTAGTTCGAACATCAAATTCTTCAATCAGTTCACGAGCAAGTTGATTCATTTCATTATAGTTCAAGATGCCGTGCTCACTAATAGGCTCTTGATAATAAGTTTGTAAGGCGATATTTTCTGCAAGTGTCATATCTAAAACAAGTCCATATTTGTGCCTATCTTCTGGAACATGCCCCACACCTGCTTCTGTAATTTTACGTGGTGATTTGTTCGTAATGTCATCACCGTTTAACAGAACTTTCCCAGACTCCACTTTTTTAAGCCCTGTAAGTGCCTGTATCAACTCAGTTTGTCCATTTCCATCAATTCCGGCAATCCCTAACACCTCTCCAGCACGAACCTCTAAACTTAAATTTTTCACTGCTGTTAATCCACGATTTTCTTTTACCTCAATATTTTCAACAGATAAAACAACTTCTTTAGGTTCAGCTGGTTTCTTCTCTGTTTTAAAGGAAACTGAACGCCCTACCATCATATCTGCTAATTGTTGAGAAGAAACATTTTTCACATCAACTGTCCCAATACTTTTTCCTCGGCGAATCACTGTACATCGATCAGCAACTTTTTTAATTTCATCCAGCTTATGAGTAATTAAGATAATTGACTTTCCTTCTTTTACCAACCCATGCATAATGTCCATTAACTCCTCAATTTCCTGAGGGGTTAACACTGCAGTCGGCTCGTCAAAAATCAGAACATCCGCTCCACGATACAACGTTTTTAAAATCTCCACCCTCTGTTGCATCCCTACAGAAATATCACGAATATAAGCATTTGACTTTACAGAAAGCCCATATTGCTCAGAAAGCTTTTCAATCTCTTTTACTGCTTTTCTACGATCTAAAATCCCCAACCGGTTCGGTTCATTTCCTAAGATAATGTTCTCTGTTACTGTAAAGGCATCCACTAGCATAAAATGCTGATGAACCATTCCGATTCCTAAACGATTGGCAACAGTCGGACTCGAAATAGCAACTTTTTTTCCATCCATATAGATATCTCCAGAGGTTGGTTGCAGTAAGCCTGACAAAACATTCATTAACGTTGACTTTCCAGCGCCATTTTCTCCCAACAATGCATGAATTTCTCCACGCTTCACTTGCAAATTAATTTGGTCATTTGCTTTAAAAGTGCCAAATTGCTTTGTAATGTCACGCATCTCAATGACAAAGTTTTCTTGAACCACGTTTTTCCACATCCTAACGATTTTTAATCCCTTGCAACAGTCTACAAATAAGTGCTATTTCTATAATATTTAATACTTTTGAGAGTGATTAGACTCTTAGGAAAACAATGCTTAAAAGCGCAGCTTTCCTAAAAGACTATCATTTTTGATTGAAGCATAGCCCTGCTAAACAAATCGTTCAACAAGGCTATGAAATTGCTTCTATTACTTAGCTGGTGCTTCTGGTACTTCAACGTCGCCCGCAATTACTTTTTCTTTTGCAGAGGCTACGGCAGTTTTTGCTTCATCTGAAAGGAATCCATCAGTTAAATCTACTCCGCCATCTTTCAAGCCATAAACTAAATGTTCTCCACCAGGGAATTTTCCTTCTAGTGCACGAGTAGAAATATCTTCTACTGCAGCACCCACGCCTTTAAGTGTAGAAGTCAAAGTAAAATTATCATCTTTTCCTTCTTTTTTATTTTTGTATTTTCCTTCATCTTGTTGGTCGCTATCTACGCCGATAACCCAAACTTTATCTTTGTCGCCTGCTTCGTTCAATGCTTTCGCTTCTTGGAAGACACCCGCTCCTGTACCGCCTGAAGCATGATAAATAATATCTACTCCACCTTGATACATTGCCGCTGCTAATGCTTTTCCTTTTGCTGAATCACCAAATGAAGCTGCATATTTCACATCAACTTTAATATCTTTTTTCAATTCTTTCGCAGCATCTGCTACGCCTTTTTCAAATCCAGCTTGGAAGCGATCGATTACTACGCCTTCTTCCCCGCCGATAAAGCCTAGTTTATCTGTTTTTGTTGTGTAGGCTGCTGCATATCCTGCTAGGTAAGCTGCTTCATTATCTTTAAATGTTGCAGAAACAACATTGTCTTGATTTTCAATGACATCATCAATTAAAGCAAAGTTTACATCTGGATTGGCTGTTGCTCCAGCTGCAATTGAATCTTTTAGTAAGTATCCAATACCAAAGACTGTTTTAAACCCTTGAGAGACTGCTGAATCCACATTTGTTGTGTACTGAGATGCATCATCTGACTGAATAAAGTCATAGCCGTTTGCGCCTCTAGAAATATCGTGCTCTTTTCCCCAAGCTTGAAGACCTTCCCAAGCAGATTGGTTAAATGAACGGTCGTCTACTCCGCCAACATCTGTTACGATAACAACACTATGTTCGGCATCTGTCTTTCCTGATGCACTTCCACCAGTTGAATCTGTAGAATCTGTTCCGCCTTTTCCACACGCGCCTAACACAAGTGCCGCTGTTAATGCCACCGCACCAAGACCAAATAATTTTGCTTTTTTCATTTCTGTAAAGCCCCCTATATTATGAGTTTTTTTCAACAGTCTATGACTGAATTGAACAAGGTTTATAAATCTTTTTCCGTAAATGCATACGGTAGTAATTCCCGAACCGTCATCTGCGTTTCAACCTGATTATCACCTAACAAGGTCACTGGCATATCTGGATCACAAAATTCTGCCATCACTTGTCGACAGGCGCCACATGGTGAAATTGGTTCTGGGGTATGTCCTGCTACTACTAAATGAATAAATTCTTTTTCTCCTTCAGAGACCGCTTTAAAAAATGCCGTTCTTTCTGCACAATTGGACAGACCAAAAGAGGCATTCTCAATGTTGATTCCTTGATACGTTTTTCCATCCTTGGTCACTAAGCACGCACCAACTGGAAAATGAGAATACGGAACATACGCTTTATCTAAGGCAGCAATTGCGATATCCTTCCATTCTTGCTCCATCCGCTTTTCCTCCATTTAGTAGCCTTCTCCAGTTGTTCCAGAAACAATCGAAACGCCTGCACTTGTTCCAATACGACTTGCACCTGCTTCTACCATTGCCAATGCTTCTTCTGCATTATGAATACCGCCAGAAGCCTTTACGCCCATATCTGGTCCCACTGTTGCACGCATGATTTTCACGGCTTCCACTGTCGCACCACCTGTAGAAAATCCGGTAGAAGTTTTGACAAAATCAGCGCCTGCTGCTTTCGCTAATTCACAAGCTTTAATGATTTCTTCATCAGATAATAAAGAAATTTCGATAATTACCTTTACTAACGCTTTATCTTTTGCTGCATCAACAACTGCTTGAATATCTGCTTGGACAGCATCATACTGTTTTGATTTTAATGCGCCTATGTTAATGACCATATCCACTTCATTTGCTCCGTTTTCAATGGCATTTTTTGTTTCAAAAGCTTTTGTCGCAGATGTATTTGCTCCTAATGGAAAACCAATCACTGTACAAACCGCAACAGATTCATCCTTTAGTTCTTTACTAGCTAAAGACACCCATGTTGGGTTAATACAAACAGAATAAAAATGATGTTGCTTTGCCTCTTCGATAATACGCAGCACGTCTGCTTCTTTTGCATCTGCTTTTAAAATTGTGTGGTCAATCATTTGATTTAATTCCAATTTTTACCAACTCCTTATTCTGTAATTATATCATGGATCAGCTTTGGTTCTTGCGCTGACACACCGATTTCAATATTTTCATACAATAACTCTTTCACTGCTTCAATTTCTTTTGTATTACTATAAATTGTCAACAAAGACTCTCCTTCAGAAATAGTCTCACCAATCTTTTTATGAAGCTTTAACCCTACTGCATGGTCAATGGCATCTTCTTTTGTCTTACGTCCAGCGCCTAACATCATTGCAGCAATCCCAATTTCATTTGCAACTAACTTCGTGACAACTCCTGCTGATTTTGCAGGCAATTCATATGAATATTGTGCAGTTAAAATCATCTCTGGCTGATCAATCACCCGTGTGTCTCCACCTTGATTCTGTATCATTTCACGGAATTTATCCAATGCTTTCCCAGAAGTCAATGCTTCTTTTAGCATAGCCCGTGCTTCATCTAACGTTTTTGCTTTTTTCGCTAAGACTACCATTTGACTTCCTAAAACGTAACACATTTCAACTAAATCCTCTGGGCCATTTCCTTTTAGTGTCTCAATAGCTTCCACAACCTCTAAGCTGTTTCCAATGGCTTCCCCCAAAGGCTGAGACATGTCTGAAATAACTGCCATGGTTTGACGATCGGCAAGTGCGCCAATTCGGACCATCGTATGGGCAAGGCGTTTTGCATCCTCTAGACTCTTCATAAATGCTCCGTCTCCAGTCGTTACATCCAAAACGATTGCATTTGCGCCAGCAGCAATTTTTTTACTCATAATTGAGCTTGCAATCAACGGGATAGAATCAACTGTTGCAGTCACATCTCTTAAAGCATAAAGCTTTTTATCAGCAGGCGCTAAATCCCCTGATTGCCCAATTACCGCTACATTACTTTTATTCACTGTTTCAATAAATTCTTCATCAGAAATTTCAACTTTAAATCCAGGAATTGATTCAAGCTTATCCAGCGTACCACCTGTATAACCCAGACCACGTCCAGACATTTTCGCAACAGGTGCACCAACACTTGCTACAAGAGGCGCTAAAATTAAGGTAGTGGTATCTCCCACTCCTCCAGTAGAGTGTTTATCTACTTTAACCCCTTCAATCGAGCGCAAATCGATGATTTCACCCGAATTAGCCATTGCTAAGGTAAGATTGGTAATTTCTTCATCGGTCATATCTTCATAAAAAATAGCCATTAATAACGCACTCATCTGATAATCAGGAATCACATCGTTCGTGTATTCCTCAATGATGAACTGAATTTCTTCTTTCGTTAATGCTAGGCCATTTCGCTTTTTCTCTATCAAATCAACCATTCTCATTTTGAAATTCCTCCAAATCTTCTTTCACATTATACATGAATCAACCATTAGGTAAAACACTTTAGTAAAACAGTTTACCTTTTATAGCAAACGTTACAGAAAACGTTTACACACGCACTATATCTTATTCAGTTTCACTTGTCAACACCTTCACACTCTCACGAATAATTAATTTTGTTTCGAAAGTTTTATTCGGCATTTTTCGATTTGGATATTCAATGGCATTAATTAAAAACTGTGCGGCATAGTACCCAATCTCAAAACTTGGCTGGCGAATAGTGGTCAGTGGCGGGAAAATATACTCGGATAATTTCAAGCCATCAAACCCAATGACTGAAATATCGTCTGGAATCTTCCTGCCTGTTTCATAAATCGCCTGATAACACCCGATAGCCATTGCGTCATTCCCGCAAAAGATTGCGGTAATCTCTTTATTTTTTTGTAGTAGTTCTTTTGCTGCCTCATAGCCTCCTGAAACGGTTAGCTCTCCTGAAGACACAAATCTTCCGGTAAATGGCAGACGATTGTCCTTTAATGCTTGTCGGTAACCATTGAAACGTTCCTCCAGCTGATAATAGCCCGTTGTCTCTTTTAACATACCAATGTACTTATGTCCGTCTTTAATCATCATGTCTACTGCCTGATAAGCGCCTTCATATTCTTTTACAAGTAAACGACCATTATCACGTTGATTTAATCCCCTATCAATTAACATGATTGGCATATGTTTATAAAACCCACTATTTAGGGCATGCTCCTCAGATAGAATATTCGGTGTCGCGAGTAAAATGCCATCCACCGAACGATGTGCCAGCTCTTCTAGATATTGATTCTCCTTCTCTTGGCTATGACGAGAATTGCACAAAATGATGACATAGCCTAAGGAGTTTATGTAATTTTCCACTCCTTCGATAATTTTTGAAAAGAAGAAATCTGTCACATCAGGGACAATCATTCCAATTGTTTTTGAGTGACGATTAATTAAATTTGAAGCAAAATAATCTGGCTTGTACTGATACTCTTCCACTACTTGCAACACACGTGCACGTGTACTTTCACTAAAGCGACTCCCTTTGTTATTTAAAATCTGTGACACAGTCGTTACTGATACCCCAGCTAATTCAGCAATCTCCTTGATTGTCAACTTCATCGTTTCCACCCCTTTTTCAAACTCGCATTCAGTGTACCAAATTTCGTATGAAAAAAATAGCTATCCGAAATATTAACTCTCGTATAAAGAATGAGGATGGCTATACGTGTACTTCTTTGTTATAAAAAGAAGCCCCTTTTTCTTTTTTTGATGATTTTTCAAAGAAAAACTATACAGTTTCCATTCCTGTTCACTTTTTAGATTCCATTCCTAAAGACATCCATCCTATTCTATTAACTCACAGCTATTCACTCATCACTTGACCGCAAATAGTTTTCCATCATTCATCTATCAACGAGTCGCAAGAAAAGGGAAAGCGCACTAATTCAGAACGCTCAGAAATTGATTCAACAAAAAAAGAGCATTCCCCATCAATTACCTAGGTAAAAATCCCCTATTGGATTGCCTAAGTACTTCCTTATATCCTTTAATACAAAAAAGGTGGGAAATAACTAATTAAGTTACCCCCCACCTTTGTAAAATCTTGATAAACGGCGAGAACAGAAGTAGCTCTTCGAAAATAAGCTGAAATTTCCAAAGATTTGAGGAGCAATCTTCGCGAATTCCTTCTTATTTCTCGGAGTTGAACACTTCTATCACGACCTCAGTTACTTTACCTGACAAATCTACTTGATTTACCTAGCGAAAAGAACAAACTATGCTTCTTTCGTGCTTTTCAAAATATAGTATCCTTTGTCTTTTGTAACAATTTCAACATTGCCAAAGGTTTCAAGCATTTTTTTCTCTGCACTAGGTGCGCCTTGTTTCTTTTGAATAACAATAGTCAGCGTTCCGCCAACTTTCAACAGTGGATACGCACCCGTTAAAATTTCGTGAACAACTTTCTTCCCTGCACGAATAGGTGGATTGCTAACTACTGCCGCATACTCTTTTTGATTCAACGTTTCGTAAATGTTTGATTGGTGAATGTCTGCATGCTCGATTCTGTTTCGCTTCGCATTCCCTTCAGCCAGTCCCACTGCCCGTTGATTGACATCAATCATTTCAATTGGAAACTTACTTGCATAGCCTAAGGACAAGCCGATTGGACCATACCCACAGCCGACATCCAAGATTGTGCCTTCTGGTAATTCTTCCCATGTGAAGGCATCAATTAATACTCTGGAGCCGTAATCTACTGTATCTCTTGAAAACACACCACTATCTGTTACAAACTGAAAGCTTTTTCCTTTCAATTCAAATGACCATTTTTCTAAATCGTGTGCCACATCGGGCTGCTCTGTATAATAATGATTTGACATCGTCTTCACTCCCACATTTCTTCTCTTGCCTAGTCTACCTTTATTTTGTTTGACAGGCAACTTTTCTTCTTTATTTTTCAAGATTAAAGAACATTTATAACAGAAATAAATTGTTCATACGACTCTTTTCAAAAATTCTCTTTTTTCTCATTGAAAACCAGTAGGAAAGTTAGGTGAATCGTTTTATTTTATGGTAAAATAATCAGAGTGATGGTAAGGGAGGATAACATGGACGACAAAATGAATTACTATCAAATTGCTCGAAAGGAATGGCAGGAATTTTACCGAAATGGTGCCGCTCCTTTGACACAAGAAGAATTAGATAGTATAAAAAGCTTTAACGATCAAATTTCAATGCAGGATGTGCAGGATATTTATGTGCCATTAACGCATTTAATTCATCTATATATGAAAGAATTTGAATCTTTAACTGTGAGTAAAGGACTATTTCTCCATGAGTATGTTCCTGTCCCGCCATTTATTATTGGTATTGCAGGAAGTGTTGCTGTCGGAAAAAGCACAACAGCCCGCTTATTGCAGATGATTCTTTCCCGAACTTTCAAACGCCGCAACGTTCAGCTGATTACAACGGATGGATTTCTTTATCCTAATAAAGTATTGGAAGAACGCGGTATTATGGACCGTAAAGGATTTCCTGAGAGCTATGACATGGAAAAGCTGATTGAATTTTTGAATCAGGTCAAGTCTGGCCAAGAAGAAATCAAAGCGCCTCTTTATTCACACAATGTGTATGATATTATTGAGGGAGAATTTGAAACCATACAACAACCTGATATATTGATTGTTGAAGGGATAAATACTTTACAACTGCCGGCAAATCAACAAATTTATGTCAGTGACTTCTTTGATTTTTCAGTCTATGTGGATGCCGATTCATCATTGATAGAAAAATGGTATCTAGATCGATTTGGGGCACTATTGGATACCGCCTTTCGTGATCCGGAAAACTATTACTATAAATATGCGATTGGCGATCGTAAAGATGCTTTTGCTATGGCAAAAGATGTCTGGAATTCTGTGAATTTGAAGAATTTAGAAGAATATATCTTGCCGACTCGAGGCAGAGCAGATATAATTCTTCATAAAACTGAACATCATATCATTGATGAGATTTTTTTACGTAAGTATTAATTTTGCATTTTAGAGACAAGGACAACCTCCTTGCTTTGAGATAAATTTAAATGAATAGGGGTAATAAATGTGACGAACACTTCCGACATGACAAATGTTGAAAAGATTATCGTTTTAGATTACGGTAGTCAGTACAATCAATTAATTACACGCCGTATCCGTGAATTTGGAGTCTTTTCAGAATTATTAAGCCACCGAATTACTGCTGCTGAAGTCAAAGAAATGGCGCCAAAAGGAATCATTTTATCTGGTGGCCCAAACAGCGTTTACGATGAGAAAGCTTTTCGTATTGACCCTGAGATTTTAGAACTAGGTATTCCAATTTTAGGAATCTGTTATGGTATGCAGCTAATTACCTACTGCTTAGACGGAAAAGTTGAGCCTGCAAAAAACCGTGAATATGGAAAAGCAGAATTAGAAGTATTGAGCGCACAGGCTGCTTTATTCCAAGACACACCTAACAAGCAAACTGTTTGGATGAGTCACGGAGACTTAGTCACTGAAGCACCTGCTGGATTTGAAGTTGTAGCGACAAGTAAAGATTGCCCTATTGCATCTATCCAAGACAGTGAGCGCAAATTCTACGGCGTACAATTCCATCCGGAAGTTCGTCATTCTGAATATGGAAATGATTTACTGCGTCATTTTGCAATGGATGTTTGTGGCTGTACTGGCAACTGGACAATGGATAATTTCATCGACATGGAAATTGAAAAAGTTCGTAAAAAAGTCGGAGACAAAAAAGTCCTTCTGGGTCTTTCAGGTGGAGTAGATTCAAGTGTCGTTGGTGTCCTTCTACAAAAAGCAATTGGTGACCAATTAACGTGTATTTTTGTTGATCATGGGCTATTGCGTAAAGGGGAAGCTGACCAAGTAATGGAAAGTCTAGGTGGAAAATTTGGACTAAATATTATTAAAGTTGATGCAAAAGATCGCTTCTTAGATAAACTTAAAGGTATTTCTGATCCAGAACAAAAACGAAAAATTATTGGAAATGAATTTGTCTATGTTTTTGATGACGAAGCAACAAAATTAGACGGAATCGATTTTCTTGCCCAAGGAACGTTGTATACTGACGTGATTGAAAGTGGAACAGAAACTGCACAAACAATCAAGTCTCACCATAATGTAGGTGGTCTTCCTGAAGATATGCAATTCCAATTAATTGAACCTTTAAATACCTTATTCAAAGATGAAGTTCGTGAGTTAGGAACACAATTAGGCATGCCAGATTCAATTGTTTGGCGCCAACCATTCCCTGGACCAGGACTAGGTATCCGCGTACTCGGTGAAATTACGGAAGAAAAGCTAGAAATCGTTCGCGATTCTGATTTCATTCTACGTGAAGAAATCGCTGCTGCTGGCCTTGACCGTGACATTTGGCAATACTTCACTGTTTTACCAGGTATCCGTTCCGTTGGTGTAATGGGCGATGGCCGTACGTATGATTACACTGTAGGAATCCGTGCAGTCACTTCCATCGATGGAATGACCGCAGACTTCGCAAGAATCCCATGGGATGTACTGCAAAAAATTTCCGTACGAATCGTAAACGAAGTCGCACACGTAAATAGAATCGTGTACGACATTACGAGTAAACCACCAGCAACGGTGGAGTGGGAATAAAGAGTCAACATAATATGAATGGGGAATGCCGATAAATCAACGTTTTTCAACTTATGAAATGCTTGATTTTCATTAAAAATGATATGGTTCCCTACCATTTTCCCTACCAAAATAAAACCCTGCTAAGATGTTTCTTGGCAGGGAATTTTTTTGTGATTCTGCTTTTAAAAAGATAGATAACCTCACAAACACATATTTTCAATTTATTAATAGAATTGTTCACTTTTCTATTTATCTAAGACTTCTTTAACCATCAAACTATTTCTTTCTATGTTGAACTTGAAGATAGCTTTATTTCAACACCTCCAAGTCGAAGAACAAAAGGTGGGTATTCTCCTTCTAATATCTACATTCCGCCGTTACGCTTTTACTTTAGCGTTGTTGGGAGCAGGTAGTTCTGGTACAATGTTAGTAATTTCTTGGTTCGACTATTGCCGATAAGGTGAAGCAATTACGTAGGATTATTTCGGAGGATAAAACATGAATTCAACAGTTACTTTCTATATTACTCGACATGGGGAAACATTACTTAACTATTTACATAAAGCACAGGGGTGGGCAGATTCCCCATTAACTGAAAGAGGAATACAAGCAGCTTCACAATTAGGACAGCAACTAAAAAATGTCCAATTTTCATCTGCATTTTCCAGTGATACATCCAGAGCGTTACAGACTGGAAAAACCATATTAACTGCACAGGGACAAAATGAACTACAAGTTATTACTGATAAAAGACTCCGTGAGTGGTGTTTGGGCTGCTGGGAAGCAGAAAATAATACTACGTTTATTTCCAGTATGATGAATGAATTACAGATACAAAATGATTTTTCAGAACTTAATTTTCGTCTGCAGGAAGTTCATGAGGTCATTTATAAATCCGACATAACAGGTATGGTTGAACCGTTTCATATGATTACGGATAGATTGGAAAGTTTTCTCAAAGATACAGCTGATAATCTTATTCACTTGAATAATCCAAATGTCCTGATTGTTACTCATGCTTTTGCTATTAAAACATTGCTGTATTTGTTTTCAAAAGAAATGTTGCGAAAAAAACCTAAAATCAAAAATGTCGATATTATTACTATTAAATGGGATGGTAAAAGTTTTTCTATCCTTCCATGATAAGTATAATGCGCCTTTACGGCTCAGGCTCAGGGCGATGATGAGAATTAAGAAAGAAACTGGAAGTAAGGTGCAAGATGTTTACAACAGCCAATATGGAAATCTGAAATATATCGAAAAGAATAATATCGCACTACTTACATAGAAACATAAATACAGTTATAATCCTCTTTGAAATACTAGTCTTAAACATATCTACTTTTTATTAATTCACTGAACATAATTACATAGTCTTTTTTACAAATTCTTTTTCATGTTCTTTTCTGCCGAAAATACGCGCAATACTAGCAAAAACCAGTGTATTCTTGTGTTGTTCTATTAAAACTTTGCAGTAATAGCATGTCGCTAACTTATTTATGGTCTATTGTCTAGTCTCAAACGTTTTATAACCTAACGCTAAATCTCTAAAACATTCTGCATCTGTTTTTAATTTATGAACCATTCTTTAATTTTTAAATCGTTTGTCATTAAATATTAATGTACGAATATCTAATAACAATTTTAATTCCTCATTTCTTTCAACTGCTACTTTCTATGGTCTGCCTAAATAATCTATAGCATAAACATGTAGTTATACAGGAATTAATTAATATGTTTATTATTTGTAGAGAAGAATTGTTTTTTAAAGATGCTAAATATTTTAAAGCAATCGTTTCCACTTATTGAAAGATTAATCTTTTTTATATGAGAGAAATGTTTTCTTATTTACTAACAGGTTATTTTATTATAAATCAGGAGAAGTGAGTAAGAAAATTCAACTCATAAGCTACATTATCGATATCTTTAAAGTACTTAATTGTAATAACTTCTTTTCTAACTTATAAAAAATATTTTGAAGATTTAATTAATTGATATTTTTTCATACATACGAAAATATTTAAACCTCAGAGTGGATTCCAAATACCAACTTAAAAGCATTTCGTTTTTTTTTACTAAATTTGATGCCCTCACTTGAATCGATAATCATAACTTTTTTCGCCATCCATAATCTTACATATACTGATTTGATACAAATTTTTCCACTTACTCCTTTTACTTCATATTCCGTTCCATCTTTATTTTCAAACTCTGTACGAACTATCCAAGTATTTCCGATACCAAATTCAACGTATTTTCCCATCATACTCTCCTTAAATAAATTAGTGTAGAAATGATTTAGATTGTTTTTCCTCAATATCTAAAACGTTACTTTTTCTTTTCTATCAAAAATTATACGTAGTACGAAAGTTTGTCGCAAGCTAACTAAACTAGTATAAAGATTTTACAATCAGCAAAAGACGTCGACCTTAAATTTCCTTCCATTCTATGCATCATCAGATCTATAATTTCATGAGGCTAAAAACTTAAGACAAGAACCACTGGTAAAACTTTTAAATCTCATAGGTATGAAAACAAGTTATGTCAATTATAAAAAAAGGGCTATTTGCCAATTCACCTTCTCTGAAGTTGGGACAAACACCCTCTCGCTGTGTTAACTTTTTATTGTCTTATTTTACTTTTTATCATACTCAACTGCATATTCAACACCTAGGTCATCTTTTACTCGTTTTTCGTTGTCATCGACCCAATAAAATTTATAAGAATAACTGTCTCCCTTTAGCTCAGTAACCTTTTTATCCGTATCAACAATAACTTCTGCTGATTTAATTATTCGAGTGAAGTTCTGTATCAGCTCTCCCTCATCAAAGGATTCTTTGGGAAACTCTTTTTTTAAATACGTCTCTGTCTCTTTAATCTTTTCATCGTCTTTCAAATTCTTTGGCAACTGATTGATATTATTCGCTAATTGAAATTCTTTATCAATGGTCAATTTCCCATCGACTAGGTTATAATCAGCCTTATTTTGCAGTGTTCCATTATTGGAAACTTGGTAAATATGTACTACTTTATTGTTTGTATTCTCTTTGTTGCAAGCGCTTAAAATAAATAGCCCAATGAAGCATAACCCGACGCCAACTACTAATCTTCTAATCTTTTTCATAATAAACCTCCTCCTTTCAATAAGTTTACCACAGCACTATAGGTAAGATAAAATGAAAATAGGCTGGAAGAATCCTTCCTGTTCCTCCATCATAAAACGCTGTCTTATATTTGTCACGATATCATTTTTTTAATAACAATCACCTGATAATTATTGGCTCGTATATTGTTCGCTTTAGTTGGCTGCCTTCATTTCTTAATAGATATTGGGGAATAACATGTTTTAACTTAAGACCAGCACTCTCTAACTACCAGCACCTTTAGAAATTAGAATCCTTAGAAATAACGTAAAAGTACGTCACTGCATCCATTTTTGAAAAACAGACACAGTGACGTACGTATTTGATTTTGTCCATTCTAAACAGGTGTCAAAGCATACTCCTTTTTACTCTGACTCTCTGCTTTTTATTCTTTAACTTGGTGCTGACACCAGACTCCAATTCACTGTGGCATGATAGTTGCCTAGCGCCATAGAACTGTTGGGATTATAATAAAATCCATTGTCATTGGTTTGATCCAAAACAAATTCAGTAGCCTCTGTATCGCTTATATTCATAAACAAATCAATAGGTACTGTAGAAATATTCATCTTTTTCCCATTACTTTTATAGTAGAAGAAGTCTTCATTCGCAACAGCAAGTTTTCCACTTGGATTGTTATCATTCACAAAATTAGTATCAACTAGATTTGCCTTCAGTACCCAATTCTTATCATCCATTCGTTCATCTAAAACTGATATTTTCCACATGTTTCACTTCAAATGATGCACATAGCACCTGTTCTTAGAGCTGAACACTTCTGTACCGGCATCAATGCTCTACTGAAATAATCAAAATAACTACTACTCAAATAAAATTAACAAAGTGGTCCTATAAGCGAACTACTAGCTTTCCCCTTTCAAATCAAAAAAACAGTAAACTCATAGACACATCAACTGGCTATGAGCTACAATGTACTTTAACGCATAAAGAAAGGGGTGATTCCATGAACTTTTACCAATGGATAAAAATCATGATTCCACCATTTCCCTTCCAAAGGATGTTTTTTCCCAGACAACTAATAAATTAGGAGTTTTTATATGGAAAAAAGCATCAAAACAAATCAAAAAATAAATTTAGGCTTACTTATTTGTCTAGTAGGCTTTCCACAAATTAGCGAAACAATCTATACACCCTCATTGACTGAAATTGCCCAAAACTATGCGGTCAAGCTGAATGTTGCGCAAATGACTTTGAGTATTTACTTCATCGCATTTGCATTGGGCGTCTTCTTTTGGGGGATTGGCTCAGACTATTTTGGCAGAAGAAAAGCCATGAATTTTGGACTTGTTGTCTACATTCTAGGTTGCATTTTGTGCGTTTTGTCAAAAACTATTGCATTTCTGTTTATTGGTCGCTTTATACAGGCATTTGGTGCAAGCACCGGATCAGTAACTACTCAAACCATTTTGCGAGATAACTATGAAGGAAATGAACGTCATCAGTTGTTTGCTAAAATTTCAGCTGCACTAGCCTTTTCACCAGCGATTGGTCCTTTACTTGGCGGGTTTATCGGTGAACATTATGGGCTTCGAGTTGTTTTTCTATCTCTTGTCATTTTGGGAATGAGTTTGTTATTTTGGAGTCTAAAAGGGCTACCCGAAACAGGCACTCTTTCTTCAGAAAAAATGGCTGGAAAAAAAGTCCTAGCGGTGGGAAAAGCGATGCTCTTTGATCGTTATACACGTGCATTTGCGCTATTAATTGGTCTTTTCAACGGGCTTTTATTCAGTTATCACTCAGAGATACCAACTATTTTTATTGAAAGATTCCACTTCACTCAAAGTCAATATGGCTTTATGGGTGGGGTAGTCGCCTGTGCAACTATCGTCGGTGCCTGGCTGTCCAATCACGAATTAAAACGTCAAAAGCCAGAGGAAATTATTGAAAAAGGAATTAAACTTTCACTAGCTGGTATCCTTTTTATTGGATTGACTGGTCTCTTTCAACTAAGTTTATTTCTTCAAGTTTTACTGTATATTCTTGGTCTATTCATCTTTCTTGCTGGTGTAGGAATGGCTTTACCCAATTGTCTAAGCTTAGCCCTTGCCAACTTTTCAAATTTCACTGGAATTGCAGGTGCTTTCTTAAGTCTTGGTTATTATCTTATCGTAAGTCTGTGCACATTTTTAATTAGTCTCATGCATACTGGCTCGCTACTAATATTTCCAGCATTTGCTCTGGTGTTACTGCTTACTGCACTTTTAAGTATTCGAATTGCAAAAAAAAGCATGTAAGTCTCATCTAGTAAAACTTTTAGTGTCTGTGATTCTTATTGACCTAAAAAAATTCAATAATTAAGCAAAAATAAAGATAAGTAGAATGGGATTTTGAGTCCCAATGTCTACTTATCTTTATTATTTATCGAAAAAAACATTCGCTAAACTGAATTCTTCAACCCTATGTCTTCCTCATCCATCAACTATTATTCCCTAATTTTTCTTAATAACCATTGTAAATGTATTCTGTTCAATTTCGTTCGATTGAGTCACTACCTTCCCACACGGAAAGCATTTATTTAGAACAGTTTTTAAATTCTTCTTTTTTCAACCGCTTTCTTGGCTTATACTGGAAGAAATCTAAACGGAGGAAAATGATGTTGAAAAATAAAATTATTGCCTGTATCGAGCAACAAACTCAGCACTTCATCGATACTCAGGAAACTATTGGTCTAACTGCTCGTGAAATTTCCCTTGAATTATCTCAAAAGCGGAATACTGTCAGTAAATATTTAAATCAGCTTTTAGAACAAGGAAAACTCATCAAGATTACTTCACGTCCTGTTTTATTTCTTGCCAAGGACCTATTATTGGCTTGCGGCTACTCGATTGAACGAACTGTCTATGAATCTTTGACTCAACTAACGCAACAAAGTGAGCAAGTATTCAGCAAACTAATCGGATCTGAAGGAAGTCTTCGCACTGCCGTTCAACAAATTGAATCAGCCATCATGTATCCAGATAACGGGCTACCATTAATTTTGTTTGGCGCCTCTGGTTCAGGAAAATCATATATTGCCAGTTTGGCACATCAATATGCTATAAACCAACACTGCATTAAACAAGATGCACCACTGATTATTTTAAACTGTGCGCAGTATGCCAACAATCCCGAGCTACTCTCTTCCTTACTCTTTGGCTACACTAAAGGAGCATTTACAGGAGCAGAGGAGGAAAAATCAGGACTGTTAGCTGCTGCTGACGGGGGATTCCTATTTTTAGATGAAGTACATAGACTATCACCAGAGTCTCAAGAAAAACTATTTATTTTTATAGACAAAGGTGTCTATACGCCTCTTGGTGAAGTGAAAGAGACAAAAACAGCACACGTCCGATTAATCTTTGCTACTACGGAAAATAGAGAACAATTTTTATTGACTACCTTTATTCGTCGTATCCCGATTCAAATTGAATTACCTGAGTTAATTGATCGTCGGGAAAAAGAGCGCTTAGAATTGATTTATCATTTCTTTAAAGAAGAAGCAAGTATTCTAAACGCCACAATCTCTATTAGCAACCGCATGATTCATGTCCTCTTAAACTATACCTTTAAAGGAAATGTTGGAGAGTTAAAAAATATCATAAAATATTTGTGTGCCCTTCAATATCGTAAAAAGAAAAATAATAGCCAACTCGTTATTAATACTTCCATTCTTCCAGATGAAATGTACCCTTTGCCAGATAATCTTGATTTGCTTGGACCCGTAAAAAATATTATTATTTCAGATCAAACAAACATTCTTGAACTGCAAGGACTAGGTACTTCTAATGATTTATCAAAAATTGATAAGCTATTTGACGAGATTATTCTGCTCTACAAAGAATTAGATCATAATCTTTCAAAAAATGATTTTCTAAAAAAAGTTTTGTTAAAAGTTGACTTGATGATGGATAGTTTAGTTTTTAATCAACCAAATGAGAGCAATCGTTTATTACTTCAAATGATTAATCGCAAAGTAAAAACTATTATGGAATTTCTTGAGGATGAAGACCGTTTAAAGGTATTTTCAACGAGTGTCTTTTCTATCTCAAACTATGTGTTCTATCGCATGCAGCAAACCATCCTAAAAGAAGAGAGCCAAGACTCCAGCCTTCTAGGGTTAAAAAATTTTCTTATCAACAATTATTCCGATTCTTATGAAAATGCTCGAAACATGATTCTGTTATTAGAAAATAAGTTTGATATCTATCTTCATTCAAAAGATGAAATCCTTTTGACCTTTTACATTATCAGCTCCAACATTCTTCATCAACAATCAAATCAGATAAAAGCGTTGATTTTAGCTCATGGGTTTGCTACAGCTAGCAGTCTTGCAAATGTTGGAAATCGACTATTAAATCAACATATTTTTGATGCTTTTGACATGTCTTTAGACACTACTGCCCAAGAAATTGGCAGAAATGTTGATGACTATATTCGTGGAAATAAAATCTGTCAGGAATTTATTATTTTAGTTGATATGGGCTCTTTACAGGAAATTGAAAAGTTTATACACCCTAATAATCAAATTACTATTGGAATTATCAACAATGTGACTACCTCTTTTGTCTTACAAGTGGGACAAATGATTATTTCCAGAGAGTCTCCCGAAACGATTATTAACCATATTCAACAACACCATACTCTAGATGTAAAGCTCCATCTACCAGTGAAAAATCAACGAAAAGTTTTAATTACAACCTGTATGACAGGGATTGGTACTGCCAATCAAATAAAACATCTGCTGGAAGAAAGCCTTCATCCTGATTATGGGATAGAAGTTCTCGCTATGGACTATCATAGTCTAAAGCACAACAATATTGGTGAACAGCTGCAGCTAACAGAAATTATCGCCTTAATTGGCACGGACAATCCAAAAATTAATGACGTTCCTTACATTCCTTTAGAAAAATTAATTTCTGGAGAAGATGATGTCTTAACAGAGGCTTTAACGCCCCTTCTCACCATTGAAAAAATTGAAGAAGTGAATCGGAAAATCATTAAAAATTTCTCTTTAGAAAAGGTAATCGAATCAATTACCATTCTGGATAGTGAAACAGTCATTAATGAAATTGAAGAAATCATCTCTCAGCTGGAGATACTTTTCAACAGAAAAATTGAAAATAAAATTCAAATGACTCTTTATGTGCACATCGGCTGTCTGATCGAACGGTTAATCAGAAATCAACCGATCCTTGGCTACTCACAAACACAACTAGAAAAAATTCCTCCCTCTTTTTTCGAGGTAATGAAAAAAGTGCTTAGTGGGATAGAAAATAAATATAGTGTGACTATCCCCTCTTCAGAACTAGGTTATCTCTACGATATTCTTTATATGTATCACTAAAAGCAAGAAGTGTCCCAGATAACTGGCACACTTCTTGCTTTTAGTTTATTGAAGGAGGAATTTTATGAATGAACAAACGATAAAAGTGATTTTGGCCAGCCATGGTTCTTTTGCAACATCTGCTTTGGCAACTTTAGCCATGATTGCTGGTGAGCAGCCAGATTTAATTGCTCTGGAGCTAAATCCGGGTGATGGATTAGATGATTTTTATAAAAAATACGAAACAATCATCTTGGCAAATCCTGAGATTAATTACCTGATTTTGACTGATATTGCTGGTGGAACTCCCTCCAATGCCGCAACGCAATTATTATTGAAATATCAAAATTTGCAAGTCTTCTCGGGATTTAATCTACCTTTACTGTTGGATTTAGTGACTAATAAGTGGCAAAGGTTGGATGAAATTACGGATTATATTTCTACTAACTGGTCACTCTACTTAACAAATATCAACACAAAAATTAAGCAAAGGGATGAACAAAATGAGTATTGAATTAATCCGTATTGATGATCGTCTGATTCATGGACAAGTAGCAACAACTTGGTTAAAAGATTATGAAATTGAACAAGTCATCATTGCTGACGATGAGATTAACAGCAATGAAATGAAAAAAACAATGGCAATGGTTGCTGCACCAACTGGTGTTCGCGTACATATCTTTGCTGTAGATAAATTTATTCAAGTTCAAAAAGAGAATCCTATTAAGAGAAGAACATTACTACTATTCACTAACCCTGTAGATGTTAAGAAAGTACTGGATCAAGGAATTGATATTTCAGAAGTTTTTATTGGTGGGATGCGTGCGACAAGTGAGCGCCGCAGAATATCAAAAGCTGTAAATATTTCAGAAAAAGAAGAAACTATTTTTAAAGAATTAGATAAGCGTGGCGTTTCACTGATTGTCCAAACAGTCCCACGTGATGAGAGAAAAGAACTATCTGAGTTATTATAAGGAGGATGTATATGTTAGTTAAAGCAATTTTGTTAGGCCTTTGGGGCGGTTTTTGTATGTTTGATGGAAAAGCCTGGCACTTTGGCTTTCAAAAGCCCTTATTAGCAGGTGCCGGTGCTGCTATTATTTCAGGAGATATGACACAAGGAATTATTATTGCTGCTACCTTAGAATTAATGTGGTTGGGAACAAACAATGTAGGTGTATACACTCCGCCAGATATTATTGCAGGATCAATCATCGGGGTAGCAATGGGCGTTCTTTCTGGTGGCGGCGTAGCCACAGGAATTGCTGTCGCTATGCCTTCAGCTTTACTCGTACAACAATTGAACATAGTTGCTCAAACTGCCAACATTGGTTTAGCACATAGAGCAGATACGATTGCTGAAGAAGGAGATTTGTTCTCTAATAAAATCGGTCTTCTTCACTGGACTGGTGGCTTATTTATTGCACTAACAAGAATCGTACCTATTTTTCTAGTAGTTTTATTCGGTGTTCCAATGATTGACACCGTTCTATCCTTTATCCCTCAAAATGTTTTAGATGGACTAACTGTCGCATCTAAATTAGTTTCTGCAGTTGGTTTTGCTATGCTTTTAAGAATGCTGTTACAAAAAAAATCATGGGTCTTTTTATTAATTGGTTATGTCCTGTTCTCTTATTTAAACATGCCAACGCTTGGTATTGCTATGTTGGGTATTGTTATCGCTTATTTCTATGACTTACTGATTACTACAAAGGAAAAAGCAGAGGAAAAACCAACATTCGTAGTAACAAATGATGAGAAGGAGGAGTACGACTTATGATAGATAAAAATAAAACAACAGAAAACTTAATGACAAAAAAAGACCTTAACAAGCTATTCTGGCGAGCTCAAACCCTTGGTGTTTCTGGTAATGCAGAGCGTGGAGGAAACCTGGGGTACCTTTATTCCATGCTACCGTTTTTAAGAAAAAAATATCAAAATGGGACAAAAGAAGAACGAGCTGCCGCAATGACGCGTCACCTAGAATATATGGTTACTCATCATGTACCCCAATTTTTATTGCTGGGCTCTTCAATGGCTCTAGAAGAAAAAACCAGTGAGACAGAAAAAGATGTTGTGCGAAATATGAAGGTTAGTTTGATGGGGCCCATGGCAGGCTTAGGGGATAGCATATTAAGCTATACTTGGTTAGCTATTTGTGGGAGTATTGGCGCTAGTTTAGCCATGAAAGGGAGCTTAATTGGACCAATTGTCATGTTCTTAATGATCAATGCTGTCTGGATGCCCTTAAAATTTCTCGGAGTGACTATGGGCTATGAAAAAGGAGTCGAACTCTTAAGCTCCCCTAATAGTAAGGGGATGATTAGTCGTTTTTCAACAGCCGCAAACGCGATGGGAACCATTGTTGTAGCAGCGTTAGTTGTTAGTAATGTGAAAATGTCCCTCGGTTTAGAGTTTACGTTAGGCAAAGATAATGTTTTGAATATTCAAGAAATGCTGGATAGAATTTTACCGAATCTACTGCCTATGCTTTTGACTTTTGGCTGTTATAAATTCTTGAAAAAAACGAATGGACGTCATGTTGTTTCTCTTATTATTGGACTCTTAGTTTTAGGAACACTACTTTATATGGGAGGGATTTTAGCATAATGACCGTAGATTTTTATGAACTTCACTTTTTTACTGAATCTCTCATTAAAGCAGCTGGAACTATGATTCAAAGGAAGCTAACTGAAGATTTAACCATTCATACAAAAAAGCATGCGCATGATTTCGTAACCAATATTGACACTGAGGTCGAAGCATTTTTAGTGCAAGAGATAAAAAATAGATACCCTTCTCACCATATCATTAGTGAAGAAGGATTTGGCGATACTCTAAATGAGCTTACGGGAACAGTATGGGGAATTGATCCGATTGATGGAACCTCTAATCTCGTGTACAAACAGGCAGATTTTGCTATCTCTATCGGTATTTATCACGACGGAATTGGAGAATTAGCTTATATTTATGATGTCATGGAAGATATACTCTACTCTGCTAAAAGAGGAGAAGGTGTTTATCAAAATCAAACGAGACTCCCATCAAGAATAGATCGAAAATTAGAAGACAGCTTAATTTATGCTCGCTTCCATTATATTGATAAAAATCTCTATGGAATCAAAGAACTAATCAATCAATCGCGTGGATTAGGCTCTATGTCCTGTGCATCTCTAGGACTTGTTGCATTGGGGAAAGGAACCATTGACGGAATGCTTAACAAAGGCGGAATGAAGTTCTGGGATATTGCTGCTGGAAAAATTTTTGCAGAGGAAAATGGCGTAGTCTTTCAAGGAGTTGATGGAAGTCCGTACACGACAGGAGAAGAAAAAGATATTTTTTGTGCAGGACCAACGCTACTAGCAGAGGTACAAACCCATCTAAAATTGACTCTTTAAATAGTTAAGATAAAAAAGGTTAGGAAGAATTTGAACTTTTTGAAATAAGCAGGCATTCCCAAAACTGACAGTCAACACCAAAAAGTTTCTTTTGGTGTTGACTGATTCCGGGTACTCCTCAAATTTTCGGAACCAAGGACATCGCCACGTCGACTTTAATTTATTTGCGAAGCCTTCAACTCTAGCATGTCCCATGCGTAGAAGTTGTTGAGATCGTAACGCAGTGAAGATGAGTCCCCCCCACTCAACACGTAATGTAGATGCGTTGCTTCTCTTACCAACCTTCATTAAGAGTTTACGAGGGTGAGCTATAATTCGTTATGTCTCACCCTCAATCTTTTTTTATTTTAGATATAAAAAAACCTATCATTCTCTAGTATGATTAAATCACCACAAAATAAAAAACTGAGAGAACGTTAGGTTCAATAAATTATTTTATCAAAAAATTACTTGGATTATTAGAGAAAGGCTTAGTGGTGACAGAGCTTTTTATAAACAATTGGGAAGCTGTGTAACTTTATTTCCCAACTATTCCTATTATTTTTTTGCTCTTAGTCGTTCAAATTATAACGTAGCTTCATCCGTTCAGAGCCTGCAATTACCATATCTCCTAACAACTTGGTTTGACGTCTTAAAGAGTCTTCCGCTAAACGTTCATTTGCCTTTTCGAGAAATGCTTGCACATCTGTCTGCGCCTTCACTTCTTTATCAGTTTCCCGTTGAATAACACGATAGCTTGCAACAGCTTCTAACTCAAACGTATTTCGCATATCTACGTAAAAATCATAGTCCGTATCTCCAAGAAGAGCAGTTGTACAGCTCAACCAGTACATATTCGTTAAGTCAAAGGTTCCTGTCGCATCTTTATAGCAAGCTGGCGTATCTTTCACATTTGCATAGAATGGGACAACAGAATTAAAGGTATTAGCGCCATAAGCTAACCAGTGGATTCCTGCAATTTCGTCTGGAACATCATTTCTCACTTGCAAAATATGCACATTGTGATTTCTGTTAATCCCAATTGGACGGAACCATTCTTTTTCTTTTCCTTCTCCATATGGGTCATAATCCGTATTTTCAAAATGAGAGCTTAAAACAAATTTTACATCCTCAATAGAAATCTTTCGATTGGCACGACAAATAAATGGAAGTTCCTGACTCATGGGTTCTTGTACCACTTCTGGCGTGAAGTAGCTTTGTCCATACCACGTCCGCGGATTATTATAAACCGTATCTTTAATTGAAGAGCTCCCAAAAATATGACGTAAATTATATCCTTCAAAATCTGGATTTAGATGATTTTCTTCAATAAGGGCTTGTAAATCTTTTGAACATAATGTGTTTTTAGAATCAAAATCAAACATGTCAATATTCATTCGATTTGGGGCAACGACATAAGCGTCATCTGGAATACGCACAGCTGCCCAGTGATGGCCACCAATTGTTTCCAGCCACCAAACCTCCTCTTTGTCAGCAAATGCAATCCCGTTAGATTCGTACGTCCCATATTTTTCTAACAAAGCACCTAAACGCTCTACACCTTCTCTTGCACTTTTGATGTAAGGTAATACGAGGGTAACCATATCTTCTTCCCCGATTCCCCCTTCTTCATAAGGATCAACACCTAAAATACGTGAATTTATCGTAATTGTTTCAGTTGCTGACATAGAGACATTTTCACGATTAATTCCTGCAGCCGGCCAAATTCCGTTGGTCAAAATAGCATTTGGCATAGAAGTATAACCCATTGGATTTTCTGGCAAGTCGATTTTCACACCACTAATGACCGATTGATAGCTTTTCGGCTGTGCTTCTGGTTGAACGACGACAAACCGTTGAGGATCTAAAGCTTCATGTCCATCATCGTTTCTTGAAATTATGGTTGAACCGTCAATTGATGCATTTTTCCCAACTAATATCGTGGTACATGAACCTTTTACTCGTTTTTTCATTGATAACACACGCTCCTTTTCTGCTAGTTTAAGTATAACGCGAAAAAAAAGAAACACCAAACAGAAGGATGCTCCCCCTCTATTTGATGTTTTATCCCTGCTTAATTCACTGACTTCAACAAGACAATTTCTCCGTCGACTTTTTCTCCCGTCATTACAAAGCCCACTTGTTCATATAAGTTTTGAGCGATTGTATTTCCCTCTACAGCTGAAATGCGAAGTTCTGTTTCTTTATACTCTTTATCGAACCATTCCAGCGCTTTTTGCAATCCTTTTTTTCCGAACCCTTTATTTTGAAACCGAGAATCAATCATGAACCGTTCAATCCACCAAGAATCTTTCGGATAAGATTCATCTGCTGGATAATAGCTAAACATGAGAAAGCCAACCATTTCCTCTTCCTCATAGATACCAAATGCTTTTCTATCCTCTTCAAATTTAGCCTCCAACAAAGAATACCAATTAGGAGCGACAAAATTTTCCTGTGTTTTTTCTACGTGTAACTTCGCACACACTTTATAATTCTTCTGATTAATTTCTGTTAAGTGAATCATGGGATACCTCTTTTCTCTCATTATAGAAAAAGAGCAGATATAACCTAGTTATTATCCGCTCTTATAATGTCTTCTGATTAATACAAAAATTATCTTCTTTGTTGCTCAAAGTGGATCATTTTTGTATCAAATGCTTATTTTCCAAGATGAATGCCCTTTATCTTAAATCAAAATAAGCCAAATTTTTTCTTTTTAATTTCCACATAGTCTAAGTAGTGGGTTCTATCCCCATTTAAGAGATCTTTGGCTACTTGTTTCATTAAAGCGACCTTTTCCCATCCAAAATCTTTGCCGATTTGTTCATAGGCTTCCTTCATATAAAATGTTCGTTTATTCACTCCATGTGCATCAGAAGCAACCATCTGTACTAAATTATGTTCTACCATAATTTTGGCTGTCTTTTGAATTTCCTTACCAAATGTACCTATATAACTAGGTGCCGTAAGCTGAGCCAAACATCCCATCTCTAAAAATGGAATCAAATGATTGGGATCTTTTCGGAAATAGGCATTTCGCTCCGGATGAACAATGACAGGCGTTTTCCCTAATGCCTGTAACTCAAAGAAGATTTGCTCTGTGTAAGTCGGTACTTCCATTGTTGGAAATTCAATTAGGATGTAGGTATCATCTAAATCAGTAAACAAGATATTATCTTTTTTTAAATCCTCTAACAAGTCACCTGTAATCCGAACCTCTTGCCCTTCTAGGAGCGTGAGCGGTAGGTTTCGATTATCTAATTCATCTTGTAGAGAAGCAACAAGCGCAATTACCTCTGATTTAGGATTGTTATATTTTCCGTTATTGTGATGAGGAGTACATAGGATATGTGTAATGCCTTGGCTGATCGCTTTTTCTGCCATATCAATACTATCTTCTATCGACGACGCGCCGTCATCAATTCCTGGTAAAATGTGACAATGTAAATCAATCATTTTGCCTGTCTCCTTATCTACTAGTTTCCGTAATAATAATAACCTTGATCATTACTATGCTCAGCACCGTTATAGATAGCTCCCAAAATTCTAGCTTGAACCATATTCAATAATTCTTTTGCCTTCACAAGTGATTCTTTTCTTGAAACATTCTCGCGAATAACTAATAATGTCCCATCTGTTTTTGAAGCCATTATCTGAGCATCTGTCACTGTCACTACTGGAGGCATATCAAAGATAACAATATCATACATATTTTTTGCTTCTTCAATTACTTGCCCCATTCGCATAGAACCCAATAATTCTGAAGGATTTGGTGGCTTAGGCCCACTCGTTAAAATAGTTAGATTGTCAATCACGGTGCGCTGAGCTGCCTCCAGAACACTTGTAGCGGTACTCAATACTGTACTTAATCCTCTTGAATTATTTAAATTAAATGTTTTATACACTGTCGGCTTCCGCATATCTGCATCTACTAATAATACACGTTGACCTGCCTTCGCAAAAACAACTGCTAAATTAGCTGATGTCGTTGATTTCCCCTCTCCTGGTCCAGAAGATGTGATTACCATCGTCTTTATCGGATTATCCGCAGAAGAGGCAAACTGAATATTTGTTCGAATTGTCCGGTATTGTTCAGAAATAGGTGAAGAAGGATTTACTAAAGTAATCAAACTAACTGGGTGAGTAACAGGACCGTTATGTTCTTTTTTCTTTGCCATGACTATCAATCCTCCTAGACACGAGAGCGACTACGACGTGACTCTGTCGATGGATCGCTTTCTGTTTTTTTTACTACGGATACTGCAGATTTCTTTTGAATTGTTGCTTGTATCTCTTTTTGAGACATTTGAGGAACAGTCCCTAGAATGGTGAAGCCTAGCGTATCTGTCACAAATTTAACATCTTTAACCGTTCTGTCCATCAATTGTAGCAAGAATGCAAATCCTATCCCTACCATTAAACCTAATACTAATCCTATCGCAAGATTCAATTTGTTATTAGGTGAAACTGGTGATGGGCTTGCTACTGCTGTGGAGATAATTGAAATTTTATCAACACTCAACACGTCTTTCGCATTCTCTTGAAAAACGATTGCTGTTGTATTAGCAATTTGTTGTGAGGTCACTGCATTCGTACTTGTTGCTTGAATAGAAAACATTTGTGAATTTGGTGATTGAATGATTGAAATAGAACCTTTAATTTCTTTAGCTGTCATTTCTACATTATCATCTTTTGCTAAACGTTCCTCAACCTCATTCATTACTAGGTCTCCTACAATCATATCTTTATAAGTGTTTATCATCTGTAGGTTAGTGTTTACATCATTTACATTTGCCGTTTCCGTTTGAGGTAAAGTGACGATCAATTGCGCTTGTGAGCTATATTTGGGTGTAATTACAAAAAATGTGACTACGCCAGCGATAGCTAAACCGGCAAACATTGAAATAAATATTGACGCAATGTGTTTGCGTAGGACTTCAAAAATATCTTTTAAACTAATTGTCTCTTCCATCTTTTCTCCACTCTCTATTAATTCTCTATGTTCATTTGATTTTTCAGTTCATTTTGAACTCTAGTTAACTCCTCTTTGCTTACTCTTTGGTAAGAGACACCATCTTGCATGAAGCCCTCGCCTTTTAGCTGGTCTTGCTTAATTGTTCCAAATGCATCGCGATAATTTAAAGCTATGGTTTTCATTTCAGAGAAGCTCATGTCGGTTTTCATGTTGCTCTCAACAGCCCCTAAGATACTCTGGTATTTGCTTACTCCATCAATACTCATGGCTTTTTTCGCAATACCTTCTACAATTTTTCTTTGACGCTCTTGACGTCCATAATCTCCATTAGGATCTTCATAGCGCATCCGTGAATAGGCTAATGCTGCATCACCGTCCAACTTAATTTTCCCAATAACAAAATCATGGCCATCTTGCGAAAACGTCAAATCATTATTCACTTCAACCCCGCCAACAGCATCAACAAGCTGTTTCAAGCCTTTCATATTAATTGACACATAATGATCAATTGGAATATCTAGATATTTTTGAACCGTATCCATGGACATTGCTGCCCCACCAAAAGCATAGGCATGGTTAATTTTATCTTGTGTCCCGCGTCCAACAATGTCTACATATGTATCGCGCGCAATACTGACCACTGTAGTTTGCTGATCTTCTGGACTAATTGTTGCCACCATTATCGTATCTGAGCGCCCTTGTTCCACACGCCCTAAATCCCCTGTATCAATCCCCATTAATAGGATAGAAACAGATTCCTGCTTCGTTAAATCAACTGGGTTCTCACGATGATTATCAAGTTTTCCTGATCGATCAACGGTTTCGTAGGTTTTATCAAATGCACTAGAGAGATCATTGTAGAATTTCGCTCCTATACCAACAACTGTAATGATAAGTACCACGATCACTGTCAAAATAATCAAAAAAATCTTTTTTCCCTTTGACATAGCTTTCCTCCAATTAATTCAATCTATTTATGAAAGAATCGTTTTCTTTATTCTATCACCTATGAACTTTTTGTTGCCATTTAATAATAAATTGTTTCATCTGTACTGGTATTGTCGTAATAGTTAGCCCCATAGCCCATTTGTTGGGCTACTTTTTCTGCTAAAGCAGAAAATTTTTCTTTTTCTTTTTCATTTCTAATTTGACTAATACTGTCAACCGCAGCTAGATAGTCTTCATAGGTTACTGCGCTAGTAACCGTTCCATCTTTTAACATACGATCAAACGATGCTTTTAACTCACTAATTCGTTTGACTTGCGCATCTGCGTATCCCAGATACGTATCTACATTCTTCTTCCATGAACTATCATCAAATAAACTCAAGTTTTCACGAATTTTCCCAATGTCCGTCTCTTTTAACTCTTCTTTAATAATCACAGTATTTTCAGTTTTTTGCCAATCAGACACTCCATTAACAAAAAGTTTGCCTGCTGCTTCTTGGATCGATAGCTTTGCTCGAGCTTCTTTGACTAAACCTTCGATTGCTTTTTTCTTTTCCTGAATCTCTTTCGCTCCTTTTGGCAGAGCCTCTTCTTCAATCCCATATTCTTTAGCTGAAGCTTTAATTGAAGAGATTGTCGCAGAAACCTTTGTCAACGTCTCATCATTAACACTCTTTTTGAGGAATGTGTGATTTTTATCAGCAAACAAACCATTTACTTCATTTTCTACTTCAGGTATTCCTTCTTTTTCTCTTTTAATTGCTGTTTGCGCATACTCTACTCGTTGTCGATACTGACGTTGGTTATTCTCTCTAAATCCTAAAAAACAAACAGCAATTGCCCCTACACCTGCTGCGACAACGGTCAACGTCTTAAATAACGTTTTGCCCATGAACACACCCCTTAGTTATTGTTCGTCCCCTCAACATGTCTATATAAAAAAATAGAGACAGTTCTTATTAATTATAGAAGAAATCAACCTTTAAATAAAGAAAATTCGGCAACATTTTCGACAAGCCAACCTATAGAACACTTTTTTTGTTATTATACACACAAGAAAACCTTTTACATAATAGTTGTGTAAATATCTTTCGTTATTTAAAAAAAAGATTATTTTTCTACTTTTTTCTTTAAAAAAGGAAAGAACATCTGTTATGACAAGGGTTCTATCGATTATATATTCCTATTTTCTTTTGATATTTATGAAGAACGTTCCATTTCCTTAAATAAACAAAAAAAAAGAAAAACCACCCAGCTTACTATACGGTTCTTGCCCTCTGGATTTACTTTTTTTTTGACAAGCCTTGTTTCAAAATTGTCTTTTTTTCATAGAGACTGTCGTCAACCCTTAACTTACTTAAGCTAAACGGCCGCTAATATATCAGAAAAAAATAATAACTGTTCAAAAAAACGTATGTGGAAGTCACCTCGTCTGGCGAAAAAAATCTAACCGTGACTGAGATGTTCTTCGTGAGTTTTTCTTGTATAATTGTCTAGAAAAGGAAAGGAAAAAAGAGATGACTACTTTAATTATTCTGCGAGGAAACTCTGGTAGTGGGAAAACAACCGTCGCCAATGCACTCCAAAAAGAGTTAGGACCCCATTGTCTACTTCTTTCCCAAGATGTTATACGCCGAGAGATGCTTTATGTGAAAGACGGTCCTGAAACTCCAGCCATCTCCTTATTAACTACGCTGTTACGTTATGGGAAAAAACATTGTTCCTTTATTATTTTAGAAGGAATTTTACGTTCAGAGTGGTATGCTCCGCTCTTTGAAACAATCACACAAGAATTTCCTATCCTACTCGCTTACTATTATGACTTGCCCTTTCTTGAGACAGTCCAAAGACACCAGACAAAAAAAGAGGTCTCCTTCAACGAAGACGACATGAAGCAATGGTGGAAGGAACAAGATACTGCCTCTCAGTTAAATGAAACAATCTTAACTAAGCAAATGAGTGTAGATGAAGTTCTCAAAAAAATTCTTTTTGATATAACAAATTCAACTAAATCCCCTTAAGTTCTCATCTTCCAATTTCGTTTTTTAATAAAACAGGAATAAGTGTGCCCTATTTTTTTATCGCCGCCTATTCCTGTTTTTTATCCACTCAAAAACCTTTAATTTAGAGGGATTCCCATCTAATTCCCCAGGTAATTCTCTAGGATTTTATCCACTATCCCTCACTAAAAATAAGTACAAAAAATGATTGAACATTCATTTGAATGAATTTTCATGTTATTTTATCTTGACAGTCACATTTTTTGATGATAAAGTCCTTCTTGTAAATCGTAATGATTACGTTTTGTATCTCTGTTTCGTAAAACGGAGAGGGAAAGGCAGAAAAAGACAGGGGGATTTCGTTTGGAAAAAACGGATAGATCTAGTGCACACAGAAGACTGAACAGTCCAAATATAAAAACACGTAAACGTGCATTAAAAGTAATCAAAGCTTTAAAACAAGCAAAAATAAAACGCTAAAGGAGATAGAAAATGAGAAAAACACTTACAGTTGGTACGTTAGGTATTCTACTATTCCTTTTGCTTTCTGCATGCGGAATAAACGAAAAAAAAGAGGCTTCATCCGAAAAAGAGAAACTACAGTTTGTCACAACGTTTTATCCAATTTATGATTTCACCAAGAATATTGTCGGTGACCAAGCAGAGGTGAAGTTACTGATTCCATCAGGCACAGAACCACATGACTATGAACCTTCTGCAAAGGATATGGCCTCTATCATGGATGCAGATGCATTTATTTATCATAATGAAAATATGGAGATGTGGGTACCAAAAGCAAGCGAAGGCTGGAAAAAAGGACAGCCGGCGATCATCAAAGGAACACAGTCGATGATTTTGCTTCCTGGAAAAGAAGATGAACATAATCATGGTGAAGAGGATGAACATAGCAGAGAAGATCATCATCATGAATTAGATCCTCACACTTGGGTTTCGCCTAATATGGCTATAAAGGAAGTCACTTCACTTAAAAATCAATTGGTAGAATTATATCCAGAAAAAAAGGAAATTTTTGAAACAAATACTGAAAATTATTTAGTAAAATTAAAAAATTTGGATAAACGTTACTCAGATAGTTTGAGTCAGGCAAAACAAAAAAGCTTTGTGACTCAACATGCAGCATTTGGCTACTTAGCACTTGATTACGGGCTAACTCAAGTCCCTATTTCCGGTATTACACCAGATCAGGAACCAAATGCCGCAAGAATTGCGGAGTTAAAACACTATGTAGAGGATAACGGTATTCAATATATTTATTTTGAAAAAAATGCTACAGATAAAATTGCAAAAACATTGGCCGAAGAAGCAAAAGTACAGCTCGCTGTGCTAAATCCTTTGGAAAGCTTAACAAAAGATCAAATAGACAACGGAGAAAACTATCTTTCAGTAATGGAACAAAATTTACTGGCCCTTGAAAAAACAACGAAACAGGCTGGAAAAGAGATTCATCCAGAAACCTCTGATCCACATGACAATCAATCCGTTTCTAGCGGTTATTTTAAAGATGAACAAGTCACAGACCGTCCGCTTTCTGATTACGCTGGCAGCTGGCAGTCCGTCTATCCTTTATTAAAAAATGGAGATCTTGATGAAGTCTTTGACTATAAAGCAAAACAAACAAAAGAAAAAACGGCAACCGAGTATAAAGACTATTACGAAACAGGCTATAAAACAAACGTAGACGAGCTAGCTATTGGTGACCACCGCATCGATTTTATTGTAGATGGAAAACACCATTCTTTTGAATATACCTATAAAGGGTATGAAATCTTAACCTATAAAAAAGGAAATCGTGGTGTACGCTTTCTGTTTGAAACGGCAGATAAAGAAGCTGGTGACTACAAATATGTACAATTCAGTGACCATGGAATTTCGCCAAATAAAGCAGCACACTTTCATATTTACTATGGAGGAACTAGTCAAGAAGCACTTTTTGATCAGTTAGAAAACTGGCCAACATACTACCCATCAAAATTATCTTCACAGGAAGTTGCACAAGAGATGCTTGCTCATTAATCAAAAAAAGACAACTCCCCTGCCAGTTCGCGATTAATTTGAATACTAGAATGCGATAATGCAGGGGATATTTGTCTTCATTTACTCGATTTTTTCATTGTTACGGATTATTTCATTTTTCCAACAACCTTCACTCGAAGTCGTGTGGCATTTTCTGGATGATAAGCAAGTGGCGTTTCTTCTACCTCTACTAATTCAATCGTTTCTTCAATGGCTCCTGCAAGCTGCGCTTGTTGGGCGGCTTTTATTTTCGCATCTGTAAGACTCTCCTCACGAGAAAGTTTTGAGTAAATATAAATTTGCTCATACTGTCCACTGATTTGGGCAATAGAAGCCCCGATTGCATTAGCTACACCGCCATGTTCATCAACATGCGCATTTGCAACTCCCTTCAAGTTTTCAGGAATAATAATAGCTCCACCGCCAACGAGAACGAGTTCAACATCGCCGGAACTAATTTTCATTTTATCAATAGCTTCTTCAATCATTTCTTTGATTTTTTGGTAAGCTTTTTCAGCTAATTCAAGAGGAACTTGTGCCACTAACTTCTTGTCGCCAACTTCTGCTTTTCCTAAACGCACTGCAATATCGGTTGCTGTCAGCTGATTGCCCCCGAAGACAAGTGCTTCTGTTGTGATCTTATAGCCCACACTATCTGGTCCAACGGTCACACCATCCTCAGTCTCTCTGACAATGCTCCCGCCACCTAGTCCAATTGAAACGATATCTGGCATGCGGAAATTGGTTCGTATTCCTCCCACTTCTACAGCCAATGAAGATTCACGTGGAAATCCATTTGCCAGCACTCCTAAATCAGACGTTGTACCACCAACATCCAAAACAATGGCATCCTTCAGTTTCGCAAGGTAAGAAGCTCCTCGAATACTGTTTGTTGGACCACAGGCAATCGTTAAGATAGGAAATTGTCGTGCATATTGAATTGACATTAATGTACCATCATTTTGGCAAAGATAGGCTTGGGCATTCTTGATTCCCTCATTTTCCAATGCACGCTCAAAGCCATTACTGGTCATCGCCATCACTTTATCTAAGGCTGCATTCAAAATAGTTGCATTTTCTCGTTCGATTAGCCCGACAGAGCCCACAGTTGAAGAGCAGGAAACAGGAACTCCTTCACCTAAAATTTCATTTGCCCACTGTGCTACTTGAAATTCCTGGTCATTTTTTAAGGAAGAAAAAACACCTACAATGGCAAGGGATTCAATTTTCCCTTTCCATTTCTGTAATACGTCTTTTACTTCTGTTTCATCTAGTTCAGTTAATGGCTGCCCATCGTACTCATAGCCACCTTTGACCAAGTCATAGGTTTCGCCTAATGTTTCAATCATATCCTCAGGCCATGCAGTGTATGGTTTCACTGAGGCAGTAGCCGGATAGCCTAAACGAATCACGCCCACTTTTGAAAGCTTCTTTCGCTCAACAATAGCATTGGTACATTGCGTGGTTCCTAGCATCGCATGACTAATTTTTTCAGGATTAATTGATGATTCAACCATCACTTTATGCAATGCTTGTTCTATTCCGGTTTGAATATCCGCACTTGTAGGAATTTTCACGCCATGAACCAGACGTAATTGTTCATCAATGATCACCGCATCTGTATTTGTTCCACCAACATCAATTCCAATTCTATACATCTGCTCGTCCTCCTGCCGCTAGTTCTTCTACAGGCACATAGTCCAGCGCATACCCAAAATACTTAGGTCCGACAGTTGCTATTCCTTCATCTGTCCGCCACTTTTTATCACAGGGTAAAGCTAAGACACGTACTCGTTTGCCATACTTTAAAGCTTCTGTTGTTACTGGCATTAGTGTTTCTAAGTCAACCATGCAAATAAGGTCAGGAGTCATCGCCACCGCTTTCCCATCTTTTTCAGCAATTAGGTTTTCATTTTGGAAAAAGACATTCATTTCAGTGTCTACATCTTTGTTCAGCCCCTCGATAGTGGCTTCCCCAAAGTTAAATCCGCCTTCAACACGTCGGATAACATCTACAATTTTACCTTCAAATAATTCAATACCATCAATCAATGTCAATAGATTGTCTAATTTTACGGTTTCCTCTACATCATTTGAACGGATAATCTCTCCAATTTTTTCAGAGAATGTCATAATATTGTGCACGCCGTGATCTTTCAACTGTTTTCCCGTAGAGGGATAGATGCTAATCAAAGAGCTTGCACCCATTTCAACCGTTTGCACGCGAGCTAAACGTTCTGTCCATTTATTGCTGATAGTTTCTGAAATTCCAATATTGCCTTTTTCATCTGTTATCGCCATTGGAGTTGCCGACACACCACCCAAATTGAAGGTTGTCATCTGTAATTCAGGAAACGCACGACCCATTCCATCACAATCCACTAATGGAATCCCTAACTTAGCTGCAACAACGATAGGAATCATTGAATTGACTCCACCCGCTTCCATTGGATAGGTTCCTGTCACCTTATCAATTCCTAAATAGCGACTTAATTTGTCAAACACACGGACAAACTCATCTCCTTTAGGAAATTTTTCTACCAAGACAGAGGGTGCACCCATCATCGCAGATGGAATAAAGAAGTCTGCATCCTGTATCTCTTCTACTGAAACCAGCTGAACAGGTCCCGTCTCCTTTATCGCGGATAAAGCCATCATTTTCCCGATGTAGGGATCTCCTCCTCCTCCAGTTCCTAAAAAGGCTGCCCCAATTGCTATGTTTTCAATTGCTTCTGCATCTAAATAACGCATGCTTATTCCCCCAACTCTGATTTCATTTGCTGCTTTTCTTGTTTAACAAATAATCGATTTCCTATTAAATAACTAATAAAAGATAAAACAATTCCGATTAACGGCTGATTCGGTAATTGCGGTAAGCTTGGAAAGAAACTCAAGATTACAGGAATTCCTGCAATGATTGCACCGATTAACCAAGAAATAATTCCCAACCAGTTCATTCCCTCTACCGGTGACCAACGAGCAGCGTCACCTTTTTGAACAATCCAATAAGAAGCAATCATCACACCCGCTACTGCAGGAACCATTGCCGATAATACAGACATAATTGGAACAAAATAGTTTAGTATTCCTACCACTGCCAGAATCGTTCCAATTCCACCGGAAATTCCTACAGCTAATTTTTCTTTTTCTTTTGGAATATCAAACACATGAATGAGTGCCAGTCCACCGGAAAACGCATTAACTGCATTGGTTGTCCATGTCGCTAATATTAATGCCACCACACCTAAGATTGGTGAGCCAATACTCATAAAGACTTGGGCAATGTCGGCAGTTCCTGCTGTAATGGTCAATATTGCTCCAACAGCAATCATCAACACACCTGAAGGTAAAATACCTAATGTTGCAGCTTTTATCACATCTTTTCTTGAGGCAGAATACTGAGAATAATCTCCCGCAATGACTGCACCTAACGCAAAGGAACCAATTGTAATTGCTAAGCCAGACATCACATCAACACTTCCAGAGCCTTGATACGAAAAAATTGACGTCGTTTGACTGTCCCCTATGGAAACAACCACGCCATAAATACACGTTGCAATCAAAATAGGTACGGCTACATAATTTAAAATATTTAAAAATTTAATTCCGTACAATGCTGAAACCAGCATAATAATTCCCCAAAGAAGAGAAGACAATTGAACAGGAAAATCAATGTTATAGGTAGCTAAAAATGTTGTAAAGGCCTGCCCACATACATTTGCTTGAATACCAAACCAGCCCAAACACGCAATCATTAAAATAATAGAAATTACTTTTTGAGAGCCTACTTTTCCAAATACCTGAGAAGCCATACTCACTGTCGGCTTATGTAAATCAGCCCCTTGCATCCCTTGCAAGATCATTAATAATACAATCACTCCATACCCTATAAAACCAACAAGTAACGTTTGCATAAAGGACATTCCTGACACTAATGTGCCACCTATCATTAAACTAGGAACACAAATCATTGCTCCAGCCCAAACAAACGCTAAACTTTGCCACGATTGAGTGTTTTCTTGCTTTTCCATATCCATTCCTCCTTCTTGTTAATTTACGATTATACGGTAAAGAAACAGAAGAGTCTTTTTCATTATGAAAAATATATTGTAAATTATTTTGAAAATCGACAAAAATACACATCATTTTTTAATCTAACAGTAGAATATGCTAAAAAAAAGAGTGGGACATTCTTGGGACCTATTTCCCAAAAATATCCCATAAATTCTTAATAACAGATGAGAACGAAAGCAACTCCTCTCCTTCCTTCTTGTTATAAGTGGTGAAAACAAACCTGCTTCCTGTTCTTATTGATTTACCAAGCGATAAATCATGCAGGCAAGTGAGCATTCATAGCTTTCAGAAAACCGAGTCACATCATACCCCACGAGCTCACTAATTTTCTTGATTCGATATTTCACCGTATTTTTGTGGACAAAGAGTAGCTCACTACATCGTTGAAAATCAGCTTGCGCATCCAATAGAAAAAGACTCAGCGTTGTCAAATATTCCTGATTTTTGATAATTGGCTCTAAAATGAGCAACATTTCTTCCACCTGTGAATCTCCAGATTGAATAATTTGAACACTTTTTTGTACCTGTCGAATTTCACTCAATGAAAAATGAATGCGATTTGGGAAAATAGCTGGTAAATGTGCAGCCACCTCATTAATCAGCTGATAGGTGTGTCGCACATCTGCTGTATGACGCATACGAGGACAAACAACCATGCTATCTATCTCGTCACGAAACTGACTTGTTTGGACAAATTGTTTTCCTAAATCCAATTCTGAATCACTGTGTCTATGATTTCCTACTAGCACAACAAGCTCTTTTCCAATGAGTTGAACAAGAGCGGTTTGATAATGCTTTGAAACATGCGCAATTAGCTCCTCTCTTATCTCTTTTGCATGAGCCAACGTATTCATCTGTACTAGCCACATCATCCCGATTCCTTTTACATCAATAGACAGCTGACTAGCTAAACGAAACATCTTTTCACTTTCGTCGTTTAGGATAGCTTGAACAAGGGCAAACTCACTCATTTCGCCATGTTTTTTTCCCCATAGATTTAGTGCCACTCGAACAACCTCTACCGCTTGCTCACATTCCTCCTGTGTCAGTAATTCATGCTCTTTTACCAAATATAAGCTTAAACGACCATTGTCTTTATGAAGGATTTCCTTATAAAAAACAGAAAATTCTCCCTTATGTACCTTATGGCCATCTACTAATTTTAGAGACTTTAGGAATGGCTCAAGCTTCATTGTTGAATTTCTGGGCCATTTAATCTGATTGATTACTTCTTCATTCTTATTCGTCAACAAAATATTCGTTCGCAAAAAATCAGCGAGTATTTTCAAGGTCATATCAACACTTTGAATATGTACTGGTAGAGCAGACGCCTTTTCCAGTACTTCATTCACAATATTATCTGTTGGCTTTTGCTTTAATAATTCAGCCATAATTTCAACAATTGCTTCATTATAACGGAGTGAAAAATTATTTTTTGGCATTTGAATAATAACAAAATCCAATTCTTTTGCTGTATTGATCACTTTTTCAGATAACTCTGGCAAAACAATCCCCACGTAGTAAAGAAGCATCCCTACCTCCCCTAAACTATGTAGATGACGAATCGTTTCACATTGTTTATCGACGTCTTCTTTCACACTAAACAGGGAAGTAATAACAAGCTCGCCGCCAAAATACTCATAGGGGATATGTATATTTTTCTCAAAGTACGCCATATCTGATACTTCTAAAAAAGATAATGACGTCACTCGACTGTCCAATCGATTCTGTCCCGTGATGACTTGTGCTTCTTTTAATGAAGGTAATGCTAATAATTCACTTAATTTAACACTCATATACTCCCTCCTTGTTATCACATCAAAATCTATTTATTTTTTAACCATATCAAAAACGTACTCACTTGTCTATCATAAATCAATGGATAAAAAAACAAATTCATTTCTAAACAACGGTTAATTCTACACCTTATTTTTTTAATAGATAATCTAACAATTAAAAACTATTCTCTTTATTATCAATACTTATAAATAATTCCATAAAGAAACAGTTTTTTCATTTTTCATACATTCATATTTCAAAACAAACAAGTTTGTGCTACTATCCTACTTAAGAACTTTTTCATCTATTTCTCATAAAAAAATAAAGGAGGCGGACAGTATCATTTTATTTGGATCAATAGCAGATAGTTTAGCAATTATTTTAGGGAGTTTTGCAGGAATTATTTTACGAAACATCAATGAACAAACCAAAGATACGGTTACAAAAGGTATTGGCTTAGGCATTATCATCTTGGCTGTTCAAATGGGTATTCAAGCCACCTCTTTTATCTTAATCATTATTAGTATCTGTCTTGGGGGGCTAATTGGTGAATGGCTTAAAATCGAGGATTCCATGGCTCGGTTCGGGATGTTTTTAGAAAATCGATTTGCTCGAGGAAATACCAATTTTTCTGAGGGCTTTGTTACGGCAACACTTATTTTTGTAATTGGTTCAATGGGTATTATCGGCGCAATAGAAAGCGGCGTTTCGGGAAATCATCAAACCTTATTAACAAAAGCGGTAATGGATGGCTTTATGGCAAGCATGTTAACAGCCTCTTTAGGCGTTGGGGTTCTTTTTTCAGCCGTTCCTGTGCTCATTTATCAAGGAGCCATCACTTTGTTTGCTCGCTTTATCATTCAATACGTTCCAGAAGATTTACTCGCTATCATCATGAGCCAAATCAGTGTTATTGGTGGCTTGATGATTTTAGGTATCGGTTTAAATATTCTGAACCTAACAAAAATTCGAATTTCTAATTTTTTACCTGGAATTTTGGTGCTCATTACTCTGTTGACAATACAGTATTATTATTTTTAAACAGATTGTAAAAAGAAATTTTTAATATATCTACAGGTAAGCACCCTAGTGAATACCTAGTTGTTTTACCTAGTCATTCACTGTGCAAACAACCGGAAATTATACATTTGATGTACTGCAAACAAATCTTGCTTGTTTCTTCTCCTCTGCCTTGCTACACTTTTTTTAACTTATAAAGGGAGATGACGTTTACGTGTTCGGAGACCATTTAAAAAAACGCAGACAGCAATTAGGACTCACTCAACAAGAACTTGCAGACAAACTTTTTGTTTCAAGACAAACTATTTCAAACTGGGAGAATGGAAAAAATTATCCTGATATTCCCACACTTATTTCTGTTAGCGACCATTTATCCTTATCACTGGATTCTCTATTAAAAGAAGATAAGGAGTATATAGAAAAAGTAGGTAGTGACTATCAACTTATTAACAAAGAGAAGAAACTCTCTCAATTATTAATCTACTTGACCCTTCTCTTCTTTTTCCTCATTCTTTTGTCGATTCTGGTCTTGACCATCAACAAGCATTTTGAACCTTATTTATCTATTATACTGCTTAGCTTATGCATTCCATTTGTTATCTTAAGCTATTTCGTTCTTCGAGAATTTTATCCAAAAAAGACGACAAATAATTCCCCTTTATTCATTCCTAAGATCTATGGCTTTGGACTAACGGTTAATCCTCATCATCCGTTAGGAAAATTTATTTGGGGATTCGTACTTCTCACTATTATTTTCGCACTTTTTCAAACTATCTTTTCTCTAAAATAAATAGATAGGTAATTACCTTCTGATTCTCCATATTTTACCCGCATAAAAACCCATATCCTCTTCCATGATGAAAAGAGGATGTGGGTTATTTCGTTTGTCCTATACCTAATGAGTTGATTAGCTGATGAGTTGATTATGTAAGCTAATAACTCAATACTCACAATTTCATAAAAATATTAGTGATAAATCCGATAATCAATGCAATAGCACTGCATGTTAGTGTAAAAGCCAGCACAATTAGTACTTTCTCTACTAAATACTTTCTATTACTACGTTTCTTTTGTAACTCTTCTAAATTTGAATTTCCTTCCGAAAAAGCGATAATTTCTTTATACGTTTTTATATTATGTTTCTTTTTCGCTTTTTCTACTTTCATCGCAAAATACGTACCAATTGCCCATAAAATACCAAAAGGAATATACCCTTTTGCCCCAAAAATAGTAATACTTGGAACCCCTACTATCAATCCCAATCCCATAAATAACAACATTCCTTTAACATCTTTATCCATTTTTTCGTTTGCAATAGCATTCTTCATAATTATCATGTCTCCTTTAACTAATTCATCTAGGGAGATAGCAAAAAGAATACTTAAAGCGACTAAATTATGAATATCAGGATAACTTTTATCATTTTCCCACTTAGAAATAGTTTGCCGAGTAACATATATTTTTTCAGCTAACACTTCTTGTGACAGGAGATTTAGTTCCCGATATTTTTTTAGTTGTTTGCTAAAGTTCATTTTGTTTCCTCCTAGTGAATTCAGAATAAAGTAAAGCGAGATAATTGTCTGTCTATTATGGTATACAACAGCTGTTTATCTAGCGTATATGTCCGTTTACATTCCTAAAAAGGGGCCAGTTTTATTGAAACAATAGCATGCAGTATTTACAATATTCAAATTACTATAACTCATGCTCTAAATTTCCCACGTTTTACCTACGTAAAAGAATCTGTTTCTGGAGATAGAGGTCGAGACAGCTGTGTTCAGCTCCAAGAACCAAATAGGTACTGTGTGTAGAATTTGTTGAGAAATAAACGCTGTGGAGGCCTTCAACTCAAGCATGTCTCAT
The DNA here is from genome assembly GCF_000407505.1 of Enterococcus phoeniculicola ATCC BAA-412. Taxonomy (GTDB): domain Bacteria; phylum Bacillota; class Bacilli; order Lactobacillales; family Enterococcaceae; genus Enterococcus_K; species Enterococcus_K phoeniculicola. The sequence goes on along the minus strand of NZ_ASWE01000003.1, from coordinate 85,799 downwards.
GCGTAGAATCGGTTTTTTCTTTGAATTAAGGTCATAGCTTTCATGTTAAAAATTCAAAGTTAAATGCGCAACCGTCTGTCTAGCCTCAGATAAAACTGTTTCTATGATTTCTTTTGCGGGTTTTATATCATGAACGACTCCTGACACTTGACCAGCCATCACTGAACCATTTTCTATATCACCTTTCGATGCTTTGCGCGCGGATCCTAGGGTTAGTTCTTCTAGTTTTTCTCTTGAAACGCCTTCTTTTTCCCATTGTGCATACTGTTGAATCATTTTATTTTTTAAGCTTCGGACAGGGGCACCCGTATACCGTCCTGTGACAACCGTATCTAATTCTCCTGCTTCTGCAATAAATTTCTTTACATTTAGCGGAATCGGGCACTCTTCAGCAAGCATAAAGGCGGTGCCCATTTGAATCCCTTGAGCCCCCAAAGCATATGCCGCTGCAACTCCTTTTCCAGTCGCAATCCCTCCTGCTGCAATCACCGGAATAGTAACTGCTTCCACCACTTGTGGCAACAATACCATGGTTGACAGCTCGCCAATATGTCCACCTGCTTCTGAGCCTTCTGCCACTACCGCTGATGCGCCAATAGCTTCCATTTTCTTTGCAATATGTGCATTGGGAACTACAGGAATCACTTTTATCCCTGCCTGTTTAAATGTGGGCATATACTTTTTAGGAGTTCCTGCTCCTGTAGTGATGATTTTCACCTTTTCATCAAGAATGACCTCAATTAGCTCGTCAAGATTAGGTGCCATCAACATAAGATTTACTGCAAAAGGCTTTGAGGTATGCTTTTTACATTGAATAATTTCTTCTCTCAACTCATCTTTTGCCATTCCACCCGAAGCAATAATTCCTAGTCCCCCTGCATTGGACACTGCAGCAGCAAGAGGATATCTTGAAACCTGTGCCATTGCTCCCTGAAAAATTGGGTACCGAATTCCTAAACATTCTGAAATTGTTTGCATACAAATTCCTCCTGAACTTACCTAGTTAATTTCCGATAATTTTACCTACCTCAAAATTACTTCTACGTAACCATTACTTGTTAAGTATACCACGACAAAAAGGACTCCAGCTGATTCCCCCTTCTCTAGTCTATGCAAATCCTACCTCATAGATTTTTCTATATTCTCACTATTTTTTTCATAACTGAGCAAAAAAAACACTTCAGTTACCCACTTCTTATTTTCAACTTAAAAAAGACTGTATTTTTACCCTTTTTTGATGATATGATAACAAAAAAGGGAAAAAGGAGTAGACATAGTGAAACGTATTCTAATTGTTGAAGATGACATACATATTTGCCAGCTTTTGAGGGAATTTTTCCAAAATAGCGTACAGCTAACGATTGTACATACAGGAACTGAAGGCGCTTTGTTAGGGGGAAGCGGTTCTTATGATTTGATTTTACTAGACTTGATGTTGCCAGGAAAAGAGGGTGAGCAGGTTCTAAAAGAAATTCGTCAGCAGGTTCAAACGCCTGTTATTGTCATGACTGCCATTGGGGATAAAGAAAAGACAGTTACACTTTTGAAGGCCGGTGCAAATGACTACATTCCCAAGCCCTTTAATTTTGATGAACTGGAGGCTCGTATTGAAGTCCAATTCCGGAATCAACCAGCTATTCTAGAAGAAAAAAAGTTAACTTATAAAAATCTCACGTTAAATGAAGAGTTCCACCAGATTACTATTTTTGACCAACCTATTGAAGCTTCCAGAAAAGAATATCAGCTAATGGATTTATTATTAGCTAACCCTAAAAAAATATTTTCAAAAGAAAATCTCTATGAACGAGTTTGGGAAGAATCTTATTTGGGTGGCGAAAATACCTTAAATGTTCATTTAAGTAATTTGCGTAAAAAGTTGAAGAGTGCCGATCCTGAAAATGAATACATTGAGACAATTTGGGGTATGGGTATTCGTTTAGCAAAGGAGCAAAACTAAATGATTCTTTTTCTTACGATACTTGTGTTGGTACTTGCGGGGCTTCTTGTATTTCTTGTCTACACGCTCCTTGATATCAATCAACAATTAAGTTATATAGTAAAAAATGACACGAATGCAGAGCTTGTCTCTACTTCAAAAATTTTCTTTATTCGCCAATTATTGAATTTAAATAATCAATTAATACAAAAAAACAAAAAAATTCATCAGAAACATTGGAATAATGAAAAACAGTTTAATCACTCACTAAGCAACCTTTCTCATGATTTAAAAACACCATTGACGGTCTCTTCAGGATACGTTCAATTGTTATTAAAAAAACAAAATGATCCTAATACCTATGAACTATTAAAGAAAACAGAAACGGGTCTCTCAACTATTGAAAACTATTTAAGTTATTTAATGGAATATACGCTCATTCATGAAAAAAAGCTGCAGATGGAATTTGAATTAGTTAATGTGACTCAGTTACTTCAGGAAGAAGCATTTGTCTATTACGAGAATTTTTTAGCACAAGCTATTGAGTTATCCTTTGATTTAGAAGACAATCTTTTACTCATCTCTGATCTAACAATATTAAAGCGAATTATTCAAAATTTGTTAGGAAATATTTTAAAACATGGACAAACACGCGCTCATTTTACAGGAAAAAAAGAAGCAAACTGCATTCTTCTGACTGTAAAAAATGACTCTGCTCAACCAATTGATGAGAATGAAAATCTTTTAAATCGTTTTGTTACAAATGATCGTTCTCGTCAAAATAAGAGTACCGGATTAGGCTTAAATATCATAAAAGAACTCATCAAGCTGTTAGATGGCGATATTGAGCTAGTAACCGAGCGTTCAAGCTTTCAAATCAATCTATCCATCCCTATTCGTTCAGATACGCTAAGCTATGTATCGGCTGATTGAGAGAGGGGACCTTTTGAATTCGTCGATGAAGAACTCGCAGATAAATATCGCTAAAAAAATAAGGACAATCCGCTATCGGCTGATTGTCCTTATTTTTATAATTCCTTCTTACGAATCACTAGCGCACTGCCCATCAGAGCAAGAATCGTCACTACTGCACTGACAATGACATAAGGGATGATTTCTTCAAATGTTAACTGTCCCGTAGCAAGAATTTGAACGAAGCCCAAAAAATCGAAATATTTTAATTGCTCCCAGCTTGTTAACGAATAGGCAATTTGAATAATAAGAGGATAAAATACAATAAACACTGATCCTACAATTAAACTTCCCATACTAATTAATAACATCGTTGCCAAGCTGAAAACCACACTAATTAACAAACCAAAAGCAATTGCTAAAAATAGTACCTCCATTATTAATGAAAGAAAATCACTTTGCGTATTTCCAAATTTTACATAGGCTGTTACAATAACTGTCAAAAAATAGATAAGAATAAACAATGTTAAGTAAATGACTTCACTAAGATACTTTGCAAAAACAAACTGAAACCGGCTTAATCCTGCTGTTAATGAATTTTTATAGTTTTTTTGTGAAAACTCATAACCAATAATCATGACAAACAACCCAATAAATATATAGACAAGTATGCTGCTAGAAAAAATTGCTGCATTCACCGCACTTTTTAAGTCAGCCCCGGCAGGACTCATCAAATCCTGATTAATGCCGACGCCACCTGAAGTCTCTGTTATAACTTGTATAATTGCATAAGCCATGACTGCTAAGCCAGTAGCAAAAAATCCTTTTGTATGTAATAAACGGTAAATATCTGCTTTCATTAATCGAATCATTCTATTTTCCCCCTGCTTTTTTCACTAATTCTGTGAAATAATCTTCTAAGCTATTCTCTTGTTTTTGAATTTGGTTCACTAAAATATCATTTTGTACCAATAGTTTATTAATCTCTTTAATTTCCATACGATCATCTAAAATCCGGATAATATTTTCATTCGTCACTTCAAAATTAGTAAACTGGTTTTCCGCTAGAATCATTGCTGCTTTCTTTGTATCTTCCACATCAACAATAATTGATTTTGTTACTAAGTTATCAAATTCTTCTTTTGAAATTTCCTGAATCATTTCGCCTTCATTAATGAACCCAAAACGATTAGATACCTGATATAGTTCGGTTAAAATGTGGCTAGATATGATGATGGTCGTATTTCTCTCCTGATTGATTCGTTCTAAAATCCCTCTAAATTCAATAATTGCAATTGGATCTAACCCGTTAATTGGTTCGTCAAGAATCAGAAAATCTGGATTATTAACTAGTGCCATAGCAATTCCTAACCGCTGTTTCATCCCTAGTGAGAAATTTTTAAATTTTTTCTTCCCTGTATCCGCTAAATTTACAAACCCAAGCACTTCATCAATAACAGAAAAATCATGAATCCCTTTTTGAATACATATAATTTTCATATTTTGATACGCTGTTAATTTGCTATATGCCGCCGGACTTTCAATAACTGCTCCTGAACGTTGCAAGCTCTTTTGATATTGCTTTGAACCTTTCCTATTATTCAATAACACAATCTCTCCACCAGAAGACTCTTTTGATAAATCAGTGATTAATTTCATAATGGTTGTTTTCCCTGAACCATTTCGTCCAATCAATCCATAAATATCTCCTTTTTTCACAGTTAATGAGACATCCTTTAAAGCGAATTGATTACCAAATTTTTTCGTTACATTATTTAGTGTTAATATATTTTCAGTCATTTTTGTGTTCCCCCTCTTTCGATAGTCTTACTTTATCAACCATTTCTTAACTCGGTTATTAACTAATTCTTAATTCTTTCTTAATTCAAAAACTAAGCTTTTTACTTCTTCTTGTATGTCTGTTCTTTCTTTGTAATCAACCAATCATTCCTCTGCTTTCAAGATAGTCCGTTAATATTCATTGTAAAGCCTATGTATAGAAGAAATTTACTCGTTAAATGAGTTATTTCGCTCCTTTAATAAGAAACGGAAGCAGAAGAAAAAGCTTAGAACGGGCAGCCCTTCCTCTGTTTCGGAGCAGTCTGCTTGTCTCTAAGCTTTCTTTTTTATCGTTTATCCTTCTCGTATAAATCGTCTGTCATGTACCTTTATTAAGCTATAGATGTAATACGGAGCTGAAATAAGGAAGAAAAAATAATAAATGAAAAATGGAATAAACAAGAAAAATAAAATACTTAACACTTTAAACGTCTTTGTTCTCGTTGCATAAAATCTTGTTATTAATAGAAACCCGCTAACAAGAGATAATGTAAGATATCCTCCTCCAAAGGCAAAAGTGAATGCATTCAAAATAAGGTTGTTAAACGGACCTGTAAAGTCGTTTGTTCCTATCATCACTACGAATGGGAGAATTCCAAACAGTACGAGTCCTGGAATTAATGCAATAGATGTATAAAAAATATATTCTTTTCTTTCCCTATATGACATATTCATTTCTCCTTTTATCCGTACCTGCTTACTAATTATTCATAATAGCAAATCGCCTGTTATTTAACAAGAAAGAGTTGAAGAAAATTGCTTACTTGACATTGCTTTTTGTTGCAAAAGAAACAATCTATTTCTATACTTATCTTAAATGAGGTGTAAAAATGAAAGATAAACGATTCATACTAATGAGTGAACTAATGGACTTAAGTAATGAAATTATTTGGCGTAACAAACCAGAATTAGAAGCTGCTCTTAAAGGCTATACGTTAAATGAAATTGAAGTGATTGAACATATCGCATTAATTCCTCAAGCAAATGTTACTAAATTAGCAGCGGCAAGCTTTATGACGCGCGGAGCAATCAGTAAACTGACCAAAAAGTTATTAGAAAAATCTATTATTGAACGCTATCAAACGCCTGAAAATAAAAAAGAAATCTATTTTCGCCTAACGAAAGAGGGAGAAAAAATTCGGAAAATCCACACAGATTTACATCAACGATTTCTTGAACGAGATCAAGAGGTTTTTACGCCCATGACAGAAGAGGAATACGATACGATTTTTCGTTTTATCGGCAGATATAGACATCATTTACAAAAAACAAAATAGTTCTGCTCTCTAAATCTTCTCTTTTTTTCCACCTCCCTACTTAGAAAATAGTGGGATGGAGGTGCTCAGCTTTGGAATTTAGAACACCAGGGATGTAATTTGAAGCCCACAGCTCTTGCATTTCTCACGTATAGAGATTTTGACAGCGAAACGCAGGGGAAACCTTCCATTCTCCGTCTCGCTTTTAGAGATTATTGAGAGCCGCAGTGAAGATGATCTTTTCCCCTATCTTCATTACTATTCTAGAGAATCTGTAGATAACTAGTACGGTTGTTTTTCAGGCTCTCTTTTTTGTTGACAAGGAAACAAAAAAACCTTATACTCATTTTGTTTCCCAGGAAACTAAAAAAAGATGTAAGGAGTTTTTTTATGAATCATTCAATCAATAAGCATGCACAAGTATTCGGATTTATTTCCGTATTTTTAACTGGCTTAGGATTAACAATCGTTGCACCTGTCCTCCCTTTTCTTGTCGCTTCCTATACAAAAAATGAAACAACCCAAGCATTCATAGTCACTGCTTTGACTTCACTTTATGCATTTGCCATTTTCTTAGCTTCCCCCATACTTGGTTCGCTGAGCGATCGATTTGGCCGTCGTCCCATTTTACTTCTTAGTCTGGTGGGCTCAGCAATCGGCTACAGTATTTTAGGAATAGGTGGTTCCATAGGGGTTCTGTTTTTAGGTCGAATAATTGAAGGACTAACAGGTGGTGAAATCTCTGCTCTTTTTGCTTTTTTTTCTGATATTACTTCTGAAGCTGAACGAACAAAATACTTTGGCTGGCTCAGCGCACTCGTAGGTGTCGGAACCGCACTTGGTCCTATCATTGGTGGTACTTTGGCTGAATTTAATATTCGGCTGCCTATGTACACAGGTGCTTTCATTACATTACTAAATACGCTATATGGTTACTTTTTCATGCCTGAAAGCTTAGACATCTCACTTCGAGCTAAGTCACTTTCTTTGAAACGACTCAATCCTTTTATTCAGTTAAAAGAAATTTTTTCTATTCGATCTGTGAGTTATTTATTGTTGACAGGCTTTCTATTGTGGCTGCCAAATGGCTCTCTTCAAGCAATTTTCTCACAGTTTTCAATTGATACATTTCACTGGCAGCCATTACTTATCGGTCTTACATTCTCCATTATTGGCGCTCTTGATATCTTTTCGCAGCTAATTATTATGCCACGTTTGCTTCTTGTTTTCACTGATAGTCAAATCGCTCAATTGGGTATCGGTAGTGAGATAGTAGGATATCTCTTTATTGCTAGTTCCAGCTTCACTGAGCTTCCTGCGCTTTTTATTCTTGGAATGATTTTCTTTGGTGTAGGTGACGCTATCTTTGGTCCTTCATTTAATGGAAAGCTTTCAAAATCGGTCGCCCCTCATGAGCAAGGTCACGTACAAGGAGGAGCACAAAGTATTCAAGCACTTGCACGTGTAATCGGCCCATTAATAGGTGGTCAGCTTTACGTTAGCATCAATCATAGCATGCCTGCATTCATGGGTATCTTATTTCTGATTGCTGCCTTTATTGTCCTACGAAAAAACAGTAATCATATGTAAAGCTTCAATTAAGAGAAAATCACTTCTGTCTGCAGCAAGTAAATCTTTTTTCTATAATAATAATCGAGCACCGTTGACTATAATTGACACGAGTCCTAGAAGAACTGGTAGCGACCACCAGCTTTTCTCCTTTTTCTTGAAATAAATTCCGACACCAATGATAACTAGTGCAAAAATAATACTTAAGATAATACCGATTAGAGTCAACTCTGGACTTAATTCAGGGATCATTTGTTTATTCATTTTTTCTTTCCTCCTATGGTTTAAAGTACAATATCTTCTGACAACATGATTTTTAATGCCCAGCCTGCGCAACCGGCACCTAAAATTCCCAAAACAATCGACACAGGGATTAATGTGATTAGCCCTGAACCATCCTGCCCGCCTGAGCTTACTGTCAATGCAACAATCAGGATAGAACTTACAACAGTAGCAATGGTGGATTTGTTTAACATTCCCACATACATTGGAAGCAGCCCAAGAAAAATAGAAGTAATCGTCGTTAGAGTAATTCCTGCAACATCTGCGATAGACAAGCTATATTCTACGACGGGAAATAGCTGGTGGATAAAGAAAAACAAACCATTTTGAAAAATCTGAGACACAGTCATTGAAAGGAACACAAAGCCAGTGATTACTGCAAGCTTGCTAATGATTACTTTTTTTCTATCCACCGGGTATGAAAATAATAATAAAATTGTCTTACTTCGATACTCTTCTATAATCAGCCCCGCAATAAGTACGGCTTCCCAAACAAGAAAAGTTGATTTTACTAATGAATCAATCACTGTTGTAGTTGCTATAGTTGGCATTTCTTCTCCTGCTAGCTGAGTTAGTCCCGTCATCATAAAAACAAGTAAGGCAATGACTACATTTGCCCATAATGCGTACCGCACGTATTTCTTTATATTCATTTTTTCCATCTCAATATGTATTAATTTTTTCATTCCCATAACCGTTTGCCCCTTTTCTTTGACCTCTTTATTTTGTAAGCCTCTTATTATGCTGCTTTACTTTTATGTAAAATCTTGATGAAATGTGCTTCTAAATCAAACGCTTCTTCTAGAAAGACCTCTTTATCCAACTCTTCTAAAAGCGCTCCTTCACTAATAATCCCCACTGTATCAGCTAATTTTTCAATTTCGTTAATGATGTGACTACTTATAATCATAGTGACATTCATTTTTTTATTAATATGAAGTAAAAGATTTCGGATGTCAGCAATTCCTTCTGGATCAATCCCATTAATCGGCTCATCTAAAATAAGTAACTCAGGTTGACAAAGTAATGCTCTTCCAATTGCAAGCCGTTGCTTCATTCCTAAAGAAAGCTCTTTAATCAGAGAATCCTCTATATCTTTTAATCCAACTAAATCTAAAATTTCTGGAATGGAAGCTTTATATTCCTCGCCTAAATATTCACAATGAATACTCAAATTCTGATTCACTGTCAAATTCGGATAAAAGACGGGTGTTTCAATCAAACTGCCTACTTTTGTCAGGTAACTCATATCTCCCGACTGTATCTTACTGCCTAGAACAGTCATTTCACCGGTCGTTGGCTTAATTAGCTGTAACATCATTTTCATCAAGGTGGTTTTCCCTGCACCATTTGCTCCAAGTAACCCATAAATGGTTCCTTTTTCAATAGTCAAATTAATATTACTTAAAACTGTTTTCCCTTTGAACTCTTTACTAATATTCTCTGCTTTTATCACGTTTTCCATTGATACACCTCTTATTCAAATATTTTTTCTATTAATGTATCTAAAACAAAATCAAACACATCTAGATACTCCCACGGAAGCTGTTGACTAGCACCTATCGGTCGAAAAATTAATGCTAAGGAAGCAAGCCCTTTTTGTTCCTCTACCCGATACACCAATCCTGATTCGCGGATGATATCCTGAATATCATAATTTCCGTGCTCTTCTAATTCTTTTAATTTATCTGGAGACAAACGATTAATAAACATAACAAAATCTGGTGATTGTGTTTCTGTTATAAACGGCACTTTACTGTATTCTCTAAAAACAAGCTTCAACGTATTGGCTAAGTCATACTTTGTTGGTTTTTCTCCTAAAGAATTTTTCGTAATAGCAATCAGCCGCTCTTGTACGCGAATCATCACCTGACAAAACAAATCTTCTTTTGAGTCAAAAAATAAATAAAATGATCCTTTTGAAATTCCCGCCTTCTGACATAACTCATCCACACTTGTTTTCTTATAGCCGAAGGTTGACCAGCTCTCTTCACAATTTGTCAACAATCGCTCTCTAATATTCTTTTTTTCCACCTCTGAAAAAGCCATTTTCGGATTCCCCTTTGATCATTTTTATTTTTGACTTAAAATACTCTTTCGGTCAAATTTATAATAACAAGCTTTCGTTTCCGAGTCAACACTAATTAAAAAAAGGATTCATTTCCTTGAAATAAGTTTTTAAAATAAAAAATAAGCATAGGAAGACCCACCACTCAGTTGGCTTTCTTATGCTCTACTGTAAGGTTCTCATAGTTTATCTTTTTTTGAGTCAGATACTGTAGACTGAGCGAAGGAACATCATTCGTTACTTCGGGTATTCCCCTCTATCCTTTTTCCATCATTAAAACAAGTCATAGTACCCATCTGCTTCTAACTCAAACTCATTTTCGCCCATCTCTTTTCCATCCCTCTTCCTTCAATTGCTTGAACTGCTCTTCTGTAATTTCTCCTGCCTGTACTAAAAACGTATAGAATTGTCTTAAGCTTGTCGCAGCTTTTCTTAATCCATCAACACTCGTCCAAACCATTTTCTTGCTTGCCCAATAACCGAGGTAATCCACTAAGTCAGCCTCACTAGATACTGAAGTGATAATTCGATAATAAAGCAAGAGAGTGAGACATAACTATTTAAGCTATATCTCACTCTCGTAAAATCTTAATAAACGGCGGGAACAGAAGTAACTCCTTCGAAAATAAGCTGAAATTCCCAAAGATTTGAGGAGCAATCTTCGTGAATTCCTTCTTATTTCTTGGAGCTGAACACTTCTGTCCCGACCTCATCCAACATATCTTTTAACCGTTTTTTCACTCAAATTTTCAGAAAGTAACTATTGCTTGAATGCCTCTAACAGGTATTCATTATTTTTTCTCACCTCATCTGCTACTTGCTCATATCCCTTAAAGAACTCCTCTTTTTTTGTATTTTCCCCATTGATCGTAGCTCTCCCACGTCTTTTTGCCTGCAGAAATTTTGTTTTCCTTCTCCTTCATCTGTTACCCTCCATCAAAATAATTTGTGCATGCTCCCTCTATTCATACTTAAATTATATAGATAGAGTCCTTCCTTTTTCACGCAGAACTAAAAATAGGTTCAATAAACAACTGTCTGCCATTCTATTCTCTGCCTTATAGGTGATTTTATAAAGAACCGCATGATTCTTCTCTAATCACAGCGCGATTGTCCTCTTCCTAATCGTTCATATTCTATGCCACCCTTAAAACAATGATAGAGCCACGTAAATAAGAACCCATCGAAATGAATTTTGTAGTACCCTCATAATTACCACATTAATGTGGTAGCTAGATGTTATTTACTAACAAATAGGTTTTCAATAAGATATAAATAGGGAAGCGCTTTCCGGAGGTGGGTACATGATTTTAAGTAAAAGAGAAAAGCAATTACTAAGGTTATTGCTCGAACAGCAGGATTATCAGCCAGCATCTTTTTTTCAAAAACAGCTATACGTCTCTCAAAAAACGATTTATACCGATTTGACGAATGTAGAAGAGAAGATAAAAGATACTGGCGTAGCCATCATTAGACTCCCTAGAAAAGGGATTCGATTAGAAGGAGATGAACTAGAAAAACAAAAGGTCTATCGATTATTGGTAAAGAATCAAAACTCACTCGATGAATTTTCTCCAGACTATCGAAGGATGTTCATTTTTTCTAACTACTTGTTTTCAAAAAAACCAATGCATTATCAAGAATTCGCTGACTACTTTTTTGTTAGCTACCAGTCAATCAAAAAAGATGTTGATGAAATCTTAGACTTCTGTCAATTAAAACAGGTAACAGGAAAAATAACACACCTTGGTTTACAGTTAACTGCCAGAGAATCTAGTCAGCAGAGTTTATTCAAATCATTTTTGGACCATTCGATAGAAACTGGAACAAATCAAAGAGCATCTATCGCTTCATTATTTGATGCTCGAGTCGTTGAATTAACAGAAGACTTTATCTCGGAAATGTCCAATGCAATAGGTCGGCAAATTAACCATTATTTTATTGATTCACTAACAATGTCATTGGAAATTTTTTTATCTCGTCTGCTTATCGATAAGCATATTGAAAAACAAGAAAACTTGGTATTTGACGAGTTAAAACGGATGAAATTATATATGGTCGCTGTTTCATTTTCTGAGATCATCTATAAAAAATTAGCTGTTTCTCTTCAGGAGTCAGATATTCAATACATTTGTTCTCTCTTGTTAGCTCATGGTATCGAGCCATATATACAGTCAACAGAAAAAAAAGAAACCAATGTAACACTCTATACGAAACAGCTGATTAAAAAGATGTCAAAATTATTAAAAGTTGATTTAACACAAGACGACCTATTGTTACAAGCCTTACTCTCTCACATTGTTCCAATGATTCATCGATTAAAAAGTGACATGCTGATTAAAAATCCTTTGATTAAAAGTATAAAAAAACAGTATTCAACGATGTTTACACTGACCAAATATGCAATTGGAGAGTTAGAGAAAAAATTTCAGCTTTCTCTGACTGAAGATGAAGTCTCGTTTTTGACCATTCATTTTCAGCTCGCTTTTGAAAAAGTGAATGTTACGAACCACATATTAATCGTATGCAGTTCAGGTATAGCTACTTCAGAATTAATTTTTAATCGTATAAAACAAACAATCTCAGCAAATACTGTATTAGAAATCATTCAATCAAATAAACTAACAAGCACCTCTCTTGATATGGTTGATTTAATTATCTCAACTATTCCGCTTGAAGAGGTAGAGCCACCCATTTTATACGTGTCTGCATTACCTACTACTGAAGAAATTGCAACCATTTCAGCAAAAATTTCAAATCTGAATGAGAACGAAAAAAAATTCCATTCCAAAAAATATCAATCATCTGCTTTGCTGGAAAAATATTTAGATCCTGCTTTTCTTTTTATAAAGAAAGACTTTTTGACAAAAGAAGCTATATTAAATTTTCTAGCAGATGATTATTTAAACAAAGGATTGGTAACAAACGAATTTAAACAATCTCTATTTGATCGAGAAGAGTTAGGTAGTACAGGATTAAAAACAGGGGTCGCCATTCCCCATGCAGACCCACAAACCGTAAAAGAAACAAAACTTTCTTTCGTTACTCTACACTCGCCCATTTCCTGGGGTGACACTAAGATTCAATTAATCGTATTGCTGGCGATTGCTGAAGAAAATATGACTGAAGCCAAAGAGCTGATTGCATCAATTTATGACTTATTTAATTCAAAAGAAGAAATTCAATGGGTTGTGAATAGTCAAACCCCAGAAGAATTGTATCACAGACTTTTAAGAGGAGGACACGGGCATGTTTTTTGACCATCAGATTGCATTAGTAAAAAAGACCCCAAAAACAACAGAGGAGGCCTTTGAACTACTATCCAATGAGCTACTTAAAAATCATTGTGTTACGGATGATTTTTATAAAAATATTGTACAACGAGAAAAAACTTTCCCAACAGGGTTAAAAATTAATGACATCGGTGTCGCTATTCCGCACACAGACAGCCAGTATGTAACCAACTCGCAAATTGCGTTTATGTCACTTGAAAACCCTCTTTCTTTTATTGAAATGGGGACAAATGATAAAGAGATAAAGGTATCACTTTTATTTATGCTTGCCTTAAAAGAACCTCACGAGCAACTGGAAATGTTACAAAGTCTCATTGAGATGTTTCAAATGCCCGGCGTTTTAGAGTCGTTACTGACGGTAAATACAGTGGAGGAATACTTAGCAATTATAAAAAACTATGGATTACGTTAAGGAGGAAAAAATTATGTTAAACGCATTACAATGGTTTGTTGACTTAGGGTCAATCGTCGTTCTGCCAATCTTAATTTTCATTTTTGGGATGGTTCTAGGAACAAAGCCAGGAAAAGCCTTTACCTCAGCATTAACTGTTGGTGTTGGTTTCGTTGGTCTAAACTTAGTGATTGATTTACTGAGTAACAGCTTAGGACCTGCAGCACAACAAATGGTCGAGCGTTTTGGTTTGAATTTAACCACGATTGATGTAGGCTGGCCTGCTGCTGCAGCTATCTCTTATGGAACAATTCTTGGAAGCTTGGCGATTCCAATCGGGGTAGTCTTAAATATTGTCCTGATTATTTTAGGGTTAACCAAAACATTAAATGTCGATATTTGGAATATCTGGCATGCAGCGTTCATTTCATCATTAGTTTATGCATTAACTGGTGATTTTGCAATGGGGATTGCGGCAACCGTTATCTACCTAATGATGATTCTTTTGATGGGAGATATTTTAGGCCCTGTAATTAATAAGTTTTACGGATTCCCAAATATTACCTTCCCACATGGAACAGCTGCTCCCGGATTTGTTTTTGCTCTACCGATGAATTGGTTGTTTGATCGAATTCCAGGCTTGAAAAATTGGAAAGCAGATCCTGAAACAATTCAAAAGAAATTTGGTGTATTCGGTGATTCAACAGTCATGGGGTTTATGATTGGGCTAGTCATCGGAGTTTTAGCTGGATATGACGTAGCTGGAGTTGGACAATTAGCAGTTAAAACAGGCGCAGTTATGGTGATTATGCCAAAAATGGTCGCTTTGTTAATGGAAGGTCTTACGCCTATCTCTGAATCAGCAAATGATTTTGTCAAAAAGCGTTTTCCTGGAAGAGAGCTTTATATTGGAATGGACGCGGCTTTATCTGTAGGACATCCTGCCGTTCTTTCTTCTTCCTTACTATTGGTGCCTATTACCATTTTATTAGCAGTCATTTTACCTGGGAACACTACATTACCTTTTGGTGATTTAGCAACAATTCCTTTTCTTGTCTGTCTAATGGCCGCTGTATTTGGAGGAAATATTATCCGAACGGTTATTGCGGGATCTATTTATATGACGAGCATTCTTTATATTACTTCGTGGGTAGCACCGCTAGTAACTACCGCAGCAAAATCAGCGAACTTTGATTTACAAGGAAACTCAACCATTACTGCACTAGCAGAAGGCGGACTTTGGACAACTTGGCTATATGTAGGTCTTACGAAATTGCTAAGCTGGGGCGGACTTGCAATCATCGCTGCCGTTGTCGTCTTTGGTCTCATTTATGTTAATAAAGTATTACCAAAAAAACAAACAAGTAAATAGGAGGTATTCATGATGAAAAAATTATTAATTATGTGTGGGACAGGTGTCGCTACTTCAACCGTTGTTACAAATAAGGTGAAGGAGTGGTTAAAGGAAAAAGGATTAACCGATCAAGTAAAACTTTACCAATCAAAGGTAGCCGACGAAATGAATAAAATTGATAACTACGATATTGTTGTCAGCACGACCGTTGTCCCAGATTCAATAAAAGACAAGGTGATTATGGGTCTTCCTTTATTAACAGGAATCGGGACAGATGAAATGTATGACGAAATTGAAAAGAAAATCAGATTATAAAAGGAGGCTCCCTCTATGTTAGTGACAACAAAAGAATTATTTGAACAAGCACAAAAAGAGAATTATGCAATTCCAGCAGCAAATTTTTTTGATTTAGACAGCGCACGAACCTATGTGGAAACTGCGGAACAATTGAAAAAACCATTAATTTTAGCATTTGCTCAATCTCATATGAACATGATGTCCTTGGAAGAAGCTGCCTTAATTGGGAAATTCCTAGCAGAAAAAAGTACCTCTCCAGTTGCCTTACATTTAGATCATGGGCAAGATGAAGCGATAATTAAACAAGCTATCCAGCTAGGCTTTACTTCCGTTATGATTGATGCTTCTGAAGAATCGTTTGAAGAAAATGTCCGGCGTTCTAAAGCAGTGGCTGAGCTGGCTCATAAAAATGGAGTGGTCGTGGAGGCAGAAATTGGACATGTCGGCTCTGGAGATAGTTTAGAGGCCACAGGTACAAGTGATTCTATTTATACAGAGTGTACAGAAGCTGTTAAGTTTGCAGAACTCACTCACGTGGATTCACTAGCTGTATCTATCGGAACTGCACATGGACATTATCATGGAACACCTAGTATTAATTTTGATGTGCTGAAGGAAATTTATCAATCGATAGCTATTCCGCTGGTTTTACATGGTGGTTCTTCTTCTGGAGATAAAAATCTTGAAAAGTGCGCCTTAAATGGCATACGAAAAATAAATATATTTACGGACTTCATTTCAGCGGCAATGGATGAAATTCACCGTCATCCGCCAAAAGATTACTTTGAATTAAAACAAGCCGCAAATAAAGGAATGGCTGAAACGCTGCAACATTATTTTTCAGTGTTTCATACAGCTTCCAACGAGTAAAGGAGAATGAGTATGCAAAAAAGAACCTTACGAGCCCCCTTCTTTGTTGTCAATCCTAAAGCTTATCTGTATGGCGAAAAAGCCTTGGCATTAGCGAAAGTTGCCGATCAGCTCGCTGCTGATTTTGATGTAGACATTCTATTTACTGTCCAGCAAGTCGATGCGGCACGAATAAAAAATGAAACCGCACATCTATTCATCACAGTGCAACATTTGGATGGCATTCAAATAGGAAGAGGTATGGGCTATATTTTACCAGAAGCTGTCGCAGAAGCCGGCGTTACAGCAACATTTTTAAACCATGCAGAGCACCCAATGACAGTAAGTGAATTAACGACTGCTGTTCAGCGAGCAGATGAACTTGGAATTCTTACAATTGTTTGTGCAGATTCACTGACTGAAGCAAAAGCTGTCGCTTCATTAAATCCAGATGTAATGGTTTGTGAGCCAACTGAATTAATAGGTACCGGACAAACCAGTGATATTTCATATATGGAAGAAACAAATCAAGCCATTCGTATGATTAATCCTACCATTAAAATTCTGCAGGCTGCAGGAATTTCCACTGTAGCGGATGTTGAAAAAGCATTGTTATCTGGCGCAGATGGAACTGGGGGAACAAGCGGAATTGTGTGTGCCGACGATCCGGCAGCTATACTAACAGATATGATTCATAAAGTAGCAGAAATAAAGAAGGAGGCGTAAATAAGTGAAATTTGTAAAAGAACAACTCACTTTAACATCAAATGGCAATCGTGTTTCCTATCATAATATCACCAAACAAGTAAAAGAGATTGTAGAAAAAAGTCAAATCAAAAATGGCCTCTGTCTCGTTCAATCCCCACACACAACATGTTCCGTCATTTTTGAAGAATATATGCACGATACAGACTTTAATGGAGACGAATTCTTACAGGTTGATTTAAATCGTATTTTGGATAAGATTGTTCCTAGAGAATTATCCGAAAATACCAATTATCGTTATCCAGGACCGAAGCATTTGGAATTTCTAATGGGACTAGATGATCCCAACTACCCTACCGATCCTGGAACTATTTTGAATGGAGACGCACATATCCGCTCTTCGTTCTTTGGTGCAAGCGAAAGCTTCATTCTTAATGAAGGCAAATTAGAAATAGGATCCGTCGGCTATATCTATTTTGTCGATTTCGATCAAAATCGTGTGCGAAACAGAACCTGCCATATCATGGTGATGGGTGAGTAGTTCTCTGAGCGCCACACTCTGGTTAAACATTTTCTACTGTAAAACAGACGTATGTGTATCCCTCAATAGTTTATCTATTGAGAAAATCACTACGTCTGTTTTTTGTGGATGATTTGCCCTTTTCCAATTAGTTAAGTTTGGAACAGAAATATTTAGCTACGAGAGTTAGGGACTGTACGTCATCGGAAGTAAAACATCGTAATTTGCAGCCCCACATATAGAAGAGAAGCAAGTTCAGCTTATTTCTCGGAGCTGAACACTTCTATCCCGACCTCGCTTCGTTTAAACAAATAAATCAAAAATTAACACGCCTATTAATCCAACTACCGCAATAATTGATGTCAAAACGGTCCATGTCTTGAATGCTTTTGCTACAGATAGGTTAAAGTACTCCTTCACAATCCAGAATCCTGCATCATTCACATGAGAAAATCCAACGCTTCCAGCACCTGCTGCCAAAACCATAAGCTCTGGATGTGTCCCAGTTGCAATGGCTATGGGAGCGACAATTCCAGCCGCAGTCATGCCAGCAACAGTAGCAGAACCTAATGAAATACGCAAAATCGCTGCAATAATCCAGACTAATAAAATAGGCGACATACTTGAATTTTCCATTAAACCAGCAATATATGTATCAATTCCGCTATCAATCAATACTTGCTTAAACGCGCCACCGCCTGCAATGATTAAGAGAATTAATGAAATACCTGCCACCGCTTCACCAAATGAGTTCATTACCTCTTGAACTTTTTTCCCACGCATGATTCCTAGACTAAACATTGCAAAAACAAAAGTAAGTAGTAATGCTGTACCTGCAGAGCCGATAAAATCAGTAAATCCGCGAATACTTGAATTTGGAGCAATGATTTCTACAATTGACTTTATCGAGATTAAAATGACTGGCAAAGTAGCCGTGACTATACTTGAAAGAAAACTAGGCATCTCTTCTTCATCAAATTCTTTTTCCGTATAGAGTCCCTTAGGAATGTCAACCTCTAAAAACTCTTTTGAAAATATTTTTGTATATAATGGACCTGCCACAATAATGGCTGGAATGGCAATAATCACGCCATAGATAAGTGTTAATCCAATATTTGCATTAAAAATTTCAACGATTGCTGTCGGTCCCGGATGTGGCGGAACTAATCCATGCATCGTGATTAATGCCGCAATTACAGGTAACCCAATATAAAGAATCGGTACTCCTGCGACTGCCGCAATCGAAAAGACTAGTGGAATTAATACGACTACACCTGTTTCAAAGAACATTGCTATTCCAACAACGATAGCTGTGACAACCGACGCAAATTGAACATGTTTACGACCAAAGACATGAACCATTGTCTTTGCTATTCTTTGTGCACCGCCAGAATCAGTCAATAACTTTCCGAGTGCAGCCCCAAAAATGATGACTAATGTCAGACTTCCTAAAGATGAACCTAAGCCACTTTGGATTGAGTTCATTACCTCTTGTGGTGCCATTCCTTCCAACAACCCTACAACCAATGATGAAAGAATCAATGCTAAAAATGCATTTAATTTACAAACCATCATTAAAACTAATAACATGACCACACCTAATACAATCGAAATAATCGGCATAGATTTACTCCTTTTTATTTACTATTATTTTAACTGGGCAACAATTTCCTTCAACGTATAATTGGTTCCAACATTTCCTGGAAAGATAATATAAGGTAACCTAGGAAATCTTGAATCTTCTCCTGTATACCAAACTGGGATTCCCGGTGCAATCTGTCCTGCAACTACTGCTTGTTTCACACCTAACCCATTTGTCCCTATATCACTTGAGGTAATTCCTCCTTTTGCGATAATAAACTTTGGTCTAGTTTTCAACTGTTTCACAATTTCTGTCACTGCATTTGAAATTTTCACCGACAAAAGCAACTCTTCTTCTTTTTTATTTTCACCTAAATCCAATCGCTCTCTTTCTGTATAAACAGCCACTGTTTTTCCTGAAAGAATCGACTTGTTTACTTCGTCTTGAACTCTTTTTTGTTCCTCAGCAAATTTGTCTTCCTCAAGGACCAAATGAACTTTAAATTCAACAAATTTCACATCTTCCAATTCTTGAAGCGCTTGCAATTGATCGGTTGTTTTTTGTACGTGTGACCCTATCACAATCAATCCACCATTGCGATTATCTTTCGTTAAAAGTGCTTCTTTTGTAAGTAATGGCTGGTCAGAGACACCCCCAATAATTTTCGTGAGTGCAGCAGCACTTCTGAAGAGAAATTGTTTTCCATCATTCATCGCACGTACCAAAGCAATGACAAATACTTTTACATCACTATAATCAACCGCATTTACAATCACTTTATTGAACTTCTCTACACTTTTTAGCTTCTCTGTTATTTTTTCAATATCCACTGCACGTAGTTCTTCAAGGGTAATCGACACCGCTTTATCTGCCTTGAAACGTCCATTTGTTTTTTCTTCTGCCCACTCCGCAAGATTTGATGAATGATAGCCAAACGTCCGATCCTTCGCAAATTCTGTCTCACCTGCTGGAACCAGCTCTTCTTCATATTGAACGTAGTGAACATTATTTACTGTAAATCGACCGCCTTCTTTAAAAAAGGGAAAGAGAATTTCTCCATCATAATGAATCGCACTATTTTCTTCAATTGTGTCTTTAAGAACCTCAGTTTCCAGAGGATAGTGGCCACGTAAGGTTGAATCCCCTCGACTGATAACTAAAAATTCTTTCTGTGTTTCCTTTGCAATTTTACAAATTCGTTCTGCAATTTCTTTATGCGCTTTTATTGTTTGTGCTTCAGTGAAACCACGAGAATTAGTTAAAATAAAGAACATCGAATTTTCTTCTAAGAATCCTTTACGAATACTATCTGTCTCCCAGTCTGTATAGACGGAAATATCATGAACTGTTTGTACACCTGTTGGATCATCATCAAGGACAATAATCTTTTTTTCTAGTTTATTTAGTTCCGTTTTCAATTGCATATCTACAACGGACTCATCTGGTTTTTGAGGAATTTGGTTAAATACGTCAGCGACTTTCACTCTACTCATTTATGTACGCCTCTATTCACTTCAGTATTTGCTATTTTTTCATAATATTGAACAATTCCCCCATGATCATTCATCACTTTTCCGTCTGCTTTCAACGAATGGAAAATTTCAAGTAATTGGCTGGACATCGGCAGTGGAACATCAAGATCATGTGCTGTTTCCATAACGTTAGTTATATCCTTCATGTTAATCGCAATTGTTCCTCCAGGTTTAAAATTACGATCTAAAATCAGTGGAACTTTGGCATCTAAAATCGTGCTGCCTGCTAAACCTCCACGAATTGCTTGATACATTTTTTCAATGTCAATCCCCGCTTTTGCTGCCAACACTAATGCTTCTGAAACTGCAGCAATATTTAGATTTACAATAATCTGATTCGCTAATTTGGCTGTGACTCCGCTACCATGTCCCCCAACTAAAACAACATCTTTTCCTACACCTTTAAACACCTCAAGTGATTTCTCAAACGTATCTTCTTCTCCACCAACCATGATTGAAAGGGTTCCGTCAATCGCTTTTGGCTCTCCTCCGCTTACAGGAGCATCTAACATCTCTACTCCATATTCTTTTGCCTGCTGCGCTAATTCAATCGCATCTTTTGGTCCAATAGAACTCATGTCTATCACAATTAACCCCTTGCGTGCATGAGCAAAAATACCCTCTTTTTTCACCATAGTTTCCCGTACATGGGCTGCAGCAGGTAACATGGTAATAATGACATCCATCTCTTTAGCCATATCTGCGACATTTTTCTTTTTAGCCCCTTGGTCAACTAATCGACTGATTGCCTCTTCATTCAAATCAAATACAGATACTTCAAATCCTGCTTTCAACAAATTCTTTGTCATCGGATTTCCCATAATTCCTAAACCAATAAACCCAATTTTTTTACTCATCAGAATCGCTCCTTTTATTTTTTGTAAGCATTTACAAAACGAAGTATACCTCACTTTTTATTTTTTGTATACATTTTATATTAAATTGTATACAAATTATTTATTTCACAAATAAATAAAGGTATAATAAAAGAAACAGGAGAGACAATTCATTTATCTCTTCTTTTCAAGTATACTAGTACTTATCTACTACCTTTAGGATGTGTTTTTGTGAAGAAAAAAGAAGTTCATAATTATGATTACGCTTATGAATATATAAGAGATCAAATTTTAAATGGGAAAATTGAGCCTCAGACAAAATTGACAGAAGCAAAGTTGGCAGAAGAATTAAATATCAGCAGAACGCCGATTCGTTCAGCTATGTCCAAATTAGAACAAGAGGGCCTCATTAAAGATAAGCACGTCTATATTCCTACAGAAAATGATATTCGAAATATTTTTCAAGTTCGCATGCTACTTGAAGGATATGCAGCAAAGTTTTGTGCAACCTATATTTCAGAAGAGTCGTTAGAAAAATTAGAGCAATGTATTACTATCGCACGAACCGGTTCAACTTCTGAACAATTAGAAGCAAACTTTCAATTTCATCAAATTATTGTTGACGAAACAAATAACTCTGAAATCACTCGAATTATTGATCGAATGCAGTCTATTATCTACCTTTTACGTCGAATTGTTACCCTACAAAAACGACCTCATTTAGTTGATGAACATGAAGAAATCGTTCAGGCAATCCGTGAAGGAGATGGAGAACGCGCAGAGATGCTCATCAATCAGCATCTTCAAAAAGATTTGGAATTTAGTCGGACAAAAATTGCTATCTTCAATAAAAACAATTAAAAAAATAGCTAGGACAGCCTCCTCTCATGAATCTCTCTGGAAGAGGCCTGTTCTAGCTATTTTTACTAATAAAGAAGTTCGAGTTACGATGTTGCCTCTTTTGCTAACGCTAAGCAACCAATCGTTCCAGCATTATCTCCTAACTTAGGTGTGACAATATAGGTATCAATAGCTGGAATTTGTACATATTCTTGTAGTAGGTCAGTAAATATTTCTCGAACCTTTTCCACCAAATGTGCTTGTTTCATCACGCCCCCACCAAAAATAATTCTATCAGGTGAGAAAAGTAAAGTTGTGTTATACGCGCATTGCGCAATATAAAAAGCTTCAATCTCCCAAGCTGGATGACTCTTGTCCAATTCCTGTCCTTTTATTCCAGTACGTTTTTCAAGTGCAGTTCCTGATGCAAGCCCCTCCAAACAATCGTGATGGAAGGAACAATTTCCTCCAAACAAGTCTTGTTTATGTTTTAAGATACGCATATGCCCCATCTCAGGATGACTAAACCCTTCGATAAATCGTCCATCTTGTAGTGCACCACCGCCTACTCCTGTTCCAATTGTATAATAAACAACACTAGACAAACCTACACCATTACCAGCAACATATTCTCCATAGCATGCAGCATTCACATCAGTCGTCCAATAAATAGGAATATCGAAGTATTTCTTTAACTCACCAATAAAATCAAAATTTTTCCACGCAATTTTAGGAGTAGATGTTATATATCCATACGTTTTTGACTTTTTTTGTATATCAATAGGACCAAAAGAGCCTACTCCTAAACTTTTAAGCGATACTTTGTATTTACTAAAGAAAGAAATAACTTGCTCCATTGTTTCTTTAGGTGTTGTTGTAGGAAAATGAATTCGTTCTATAATTTCTAGTTTATCACTTCCAACGGCACAAACAAATTTTGTTCCTCCAGCCTCAATTGAACCATAGATCATAACTCCCCCTCCTCATCTGTAATTGTTCTCATTCGTTGATTTAGATTAGGGCTATCGTAGGTATCCATATGAGAAATATCCTGATACCAATAAGGAGTCACTTCATGAATATTTACATTGGTGTCACCCCAATGTTCTTCTTTATATTTTTCCATAAAAGCTTCAAATTTTGTGTTAAAAGGTACATTATCACAGACTTGAAGTCTTAAAATAGAAGTATGTCCGTTACCGTCGACAGGCATTAAGGATTGTGCAGCATATGCTGAGTCAAAAAGTGCGAACGGTGGCTCTGCTGCCCATGCATAACCAAAATAATCTTCACTTCCTGTTCCAAAGCTAGAAGGAAATTTTTCTCCGTCAACAAAGAATTTTTCATCTCCTTCTCCCCACCACCAGTCAATTGTTTTCTCGTCCCAATGGCCATACCACCATGTACTACTTTCTCCTGGTTCTATCCATTTATCCAATACATGAAGATGCATTCCACAAAAACGCCCTTTTCCTTCCACTGTTAGTACCGGCCAGTCTGGCCACCTATCTCCGTTGGGCATAAAACGATCTTGATTAATGGATTGAAAATCCCCTGTATGCCATTTTGCATGAAATCGAAGCAGTTCACTTGCAACGTCAACCGTCAGTGGTTCCATATTATAGTGCATAACAAGCGGATAATCTAATACTCCTTCATTAACAATCTCTATCCTAACACCACTTGAAAATGGCATGTACCAATTTGCATATAATCGCTTTTCTGTTATTCCCACACCTATTGTTTTCATTAAATTGTATCCAGGTGCGGAGCCAAAAAAATCTCCTAGAGGAACACTTACAGATGGAATTTCTTGTTGATCCCAGTATATGTTAATCAGACTCGAACGTAACAAGTGTATCAGTTCTTTTTCAGTATATCTTTCATGATGAATATCTATCCCAAGATAAGAAATTGCTCCTGCCCCTGTTTCTTCTAGCAAAGTAGTCCTGCCTGATTTAATTACATTTTCGACACAAGCATAGTCTTTTTCAAATCTATCTCCTCTAGCAAAAAAATCTCTGTCTAGCTTTGCCAGTTCGGTCATCCCTTCTTTAGAAAGTAACTCTTCAAAACTAGGCACTTCCTCGTCATCAAACGTAGTATACGTAAAATGATAGTACTCTCCCCAGTTTTTGGAAAATGTAATTTTTACGTTCTTTTTAAACGGAATTGGAAAAAAAGAATTATATCCACCTGAAAGCTTTGGCATTAGATTAGGAAATCCTGCGGGCGAAACTTCATCTGTAATCTGTTCAAAAAATTTCTTAAATGGACGCGTATAGCTTGGCTGCTCTTCGCCATCAAAGTAGAAGTTGATAGCACCCATCTCAGGTTTAGCTGACCAAATTCGCCAAATAACTCCTGGCCCATCTAATTCCACAACAACAACTTCTTCCCCTTCTTTCCGAATAAATCCATCAGCATCTTCATTTGCTCCCCAATTACTATAAGTATCTGTATCTGCATTATAGGCTGATGCACGATCATAGCTACTGAATGTCCCTGACTTTTCAGCTGATTTGGGTGGTATCGCTAAAGTAGACATGTCTGACATTCTCTTTAGCAGTTTTTGAATTCTCAATTGTTTCTTTCTTGACGTCATATTTATTCTCTTACTCCTCATTTACTTGTTCTACAACGTTGTAAAATTTTAAAACGTTGTATGACCTAATTATGATAATTAGTTATTTTTACCATTCATGTTTCCTTTATCTATGTCTATTTAACAGCACCATCGGCCACTCCTTTAATAATATGTTTTTGCATAAAGAAGTAGAATATGATAATTGGAAGAATCGCTATCAATAATCCTGCCAAAGCAAGATGCCACTGTTTCGTATAGGATCCAAAGAAATAAAACATCTTAATCGGAATTGTCTGCATACCCGGCTTATTAATCACAAGGGAGGGTAACAGATAATCATTCCAAATTAAAATAGCATTTAGTAGCGCAGTTGTTACTGCCGTTGGTTTCAACATAGGGTAGATAATCTTAAAGAAAATCTGCCAACGCGATGCACCGTCAATAGTTGCGGCTTCATCCAAAGAACGAGGGATACCATTCAATGCGCCAACGAACATAAATACAGCCATACTAACATTGAACCCTAGGTGCATGAAAATCAGACCGCCACGATTCAACATGTTTGCCTTTCCATAAATTGAAACTAATGGAATCATCACCGACTGAAAAGTCACCAGCATTGCTGCAATAAAAACAAAATACATAATTTTAGAAAATTTGGTTTCTGAACGTTGAATTGCATAAGCTGCCATAGCAGATACAACTGAGATTAACAGCACTGAAACGACTGTAATAATTACCGTGTTCATAAATGAAAGACCAAAATCTAATTCCTTAAATGCTTCCGGATAGTTTTCAGTAGTAAAATTCTCTGGCAAGCCTAACGTGTTTGAAAAAATTTCTGTTTTTGATTTGAATGAGTTCACCACAATTAAATAAAATGGCAGTAGCCACACTAAAGCAAAAAGAATCCCTAAAATTGGTGAGAATGCTATTCTTTTCTTCATTAAACTTGCACCTCTTTCTTACGGCTAAAGTAGACCTGTGTAAGTGACACTCCTGCTAAAATCAAGAAAAAAATCATTCCTTTAGCTTGTGCCAATCCCATTTCTCTTTGAGAGAATGCTGTATTAACAATATCCATTGCGACCATCGTTGTTGATTTATACGGCCCTCCAGCTGTCAAAGCCAAGTTTTGATCATATATCTTAAAACAAAATGATAGCGTCATAAACAAGCTGATTGTAAATGCCGGACGAATCATCGGAAACTTTACGTGCAAAAATTTCTGCCATTCTGATGCGCCATCCAAACTAGCTGCTTCTAACAACGACTCATCTACACCTTGTAAAAAAGCAATATAAATCACCATGATATACCCTGCGTATTGCCAAGCAACCATCAAAACCATTCCCAAAAAACCCGTTGTTGAGTCTGCTAGCCACCCACTAAACAATTGTGTTCCTAAAGCTTCACCTACTGCTGAAAAACCTTTTATAAAAACAAATTGCCAGATAAACCCAAGAATTAATCCCCCAATTAGGTTCGGCATAAAAAAGATAGTTCTTAAAACAGAGCTTCCTCTAAATTTTTGAGTTACAATCAATGCCAGAGTTAATCCAATTAAATTAATTAATAAGACCGTCACCGTTGAAAATTTTATCGTAAACCATAGAGAGGATAAAAAGTCTTTATCTTGAAACAACCGTTTGAAATTTTCTAGTCCTATAAATGTCGCTGAGTCAATACCGTCCCACTTTGTAAAGGAATAATATATCCCTATTACAAAAGGGATGATTACAACTGCCGTCACTGCAATCAAAGCCGGAACCAGAAAAAGATAAGACCAAGACTGATTGTTTATCTTTTTCTTAGCTCCTTTAGCTTTGGTTTCAATGACAGTTATTTCTTTCACCACTGCCATTGTATTTCCTCCTAGTTATTTGATGATGCTTTCCAATTATCTTTAACCTCTTTTGTTACCTCATCCCAAGTTGCTTCATTAGTTACATATTTTTGAATCCCTGTACCAATCGAATTTTTTAACCAGTCAACATTTACCGCATTAAATACAGCATTACGATACTTTTCATCATTAACATACTGGGTATATTCTTGAATCAAATTGATATCTGATTGATACTCTTCATATCCCCGATAGGCAGGAATAAACATAAAGTTTTCCACAGTATTTTTCTTTCCTTCATCTGAGCAGTTCATGTAATCTAAGAATTTTTTTGCTGCTGCAACTTCTTTTTCTCCAGATTCTTTATTTACTACATAGTAATTCAAGCAACCACCATCAATATAGCCTTCTGGTGTCCCCTCCACAGGAACAGGCAAAATCCCAACACTATCTTGTGCCCACTCTTCGTTTGCTGCCATTAGAGTTGGAACAACCCAGCTACCTTGCATGACAATAGCAACTTTTTCTCCAACAAATTTATCATCAATTTGTGTTGAATAATCTAAACTAGCTGTTGGTTGAATCGAATAATCATTTTGAATATCTACATAATATTTCATTTGTTCAGAGTAATCGAAATTAAACGTTTCAGTAGAGAATGCTTTCATTGGATCATATTCAAATTCTGGCGCCACAAAAATCCCTCCGCCATGCATACCAGTTGACCAAGTTTCTTTAGCAGGAAATGCAAAAACTGCCTCTAAGCCTAATTGTTTTTTTTGCTTGTCTAGTTCTTTAACAGCCTCAGTTAAGTCACTTTGAGTCTGAATATTTTCTGCATTAATACCAGCCTTTTCAAAAATATCTTTATTGTAGATATAAGAATAGACTTCCATACTCATCGGTACTGCTCCTACACCACCATCATCTAACTTCATAGAATCTATCGTACTTGGAATCGCCGTTTTAATTGACTCTGTATCAGAAAGATCTGCCGCATATTTTTTATAATTATTAAATTGATCTAGGCCCGCTGCCATAAATATGGTTGGTGCTTCTCCAGATGAAAATTTTGCTTTTAGCGAAGACTCTGAATCTTCCCCACCACCAACAAACGTCACATCAATCGCAATGTCTTTATTTTCCTCTTCAAATTTATCAACAAATTGTTCCATTTCCTTTTTATACTCAATCTTAGTTAAAAACATACTGATGTTTGTCTTGTCTGCATTTTCTCCACCATCGCCATTGCCACAAGCTGCAAGTAAAATTCCTCCACACATAATAGTTGAACCCATGATTATTCTTTTCCATTTGCTTCTCATCTGACTCTCCCTTTCTATTTATCCGTCGAAATGGTATCGATACCATTTTGTTCCAAAAAAATATTTTACTTAAAAATCACTAAAAAGTGGTATCGGTACCATTCGTGTGTTAATATTAACATTAGCAAATATGTTTTGCAAGCGTTTTTTTTAGGTGGGGTGAGAAAATGACAACGATTAAAGATATAGCACGTGAAGCAAAAGTTGGCACAACTACTGTGTCTAGGGTGATTAACAACAGTCCTAAAGTTTCTCCAAAAACTCGGTCACGAGTTGAAGAAGCTATGAAAAAACTGAATTTTTATCCTAACGAATATGCTCGCGTTTTAAAATCAAAAAAATCAAATACAATTGCAGTAAGTGTTCCTAGTATCTGGCATCCCTTTTTCTCTGAATTTGTTTATCATATTGAAAAAGAACTACAGGTAAAAAATTATCGTTTGCTCATTTCGAGTAATAATTTAGATGCACATGCTGAGTTGGAATTTTTAGATATGATTCGTCAAAATAAAGTAGATGGGATTATTGCATTGACCTATCATAATATTGACAATTATCTATCAGCAAACATTCCTTTTGTAAGTATTGATCGTTACTTTAAAGAAAAAGTTGCTTATGTGACTTCTGACAACTATCATGGTGGTGAAATTGCTGCTGAGGAGCTCATAAAAAGGGGCTGCCAACATCTCGGTTATGTCTCTGCTATTGCTCCGCAAAAGAATGATACTTTAAAACGTAAAGATGGATTTATTGATTACGCAAAAGCACACAATAAAAACGTCGCAACTTACGAGCGTTACGAACCAATTTTAGATTACGATCATTTTTTTGATTCTTTCTTCTTAGAAAATCCTAACGTAGATGGTCTTCTTGTGATGAATGATCAAACAGCCTTAATTCTTCTTTCTTATTTAGATAAGAAAGGTGTTTCGGTTCCAGAGGATTTACAGATAGTTGGTTATGATGGATTTAGTTATTTTGAAGGATATGAAACAACACTTACATCTATCAAACAACCAATTAAAGAAATGGCGGAGTCGTCTTTAAAATTATTATATGGATTGATTGAAGGAAATGAAATTGGCGAACCTATTATTCTCCCCGTTACATTTAAAGATGGGAAAACAACAAAGCCGTTAGAGTAAAATTTCTAAAAGGTTCTCTATATTTTTAGTTATTGCTAAACAAAAATGAAGTAGATTATTTTGTTATTCTAAACATAAAATATGAACTAAGAATTGGTGGAAGCTATACAATTGGTGCCCTTTTCTTTCTTCCACTCCCCATTTAAATCATTTCTTTTTCCAAAAAAGAGCTTGGATTTCTCCAAGCTCTCTCTTCTTCTTTCTACACCAAAAAATTCTCTCTTATCTGCTGAATCTCTTCTTTTGTGAGTCCTAACCCTTGTATCACATAGGTTTCCACATCTCCATATTCGTCTTGAATTGCTTGAAGACTTGCTTGGATGTAGTCTGCACGAGTGTCAATCATCGCTTGCAGATAGTCTAACACTGCTTTATTGTCTGTGTGCTCTGCGTAAAGGCCCATCTTATAACGGTTTCGTTCTTCGCGAACCTTTTGCGTAATTAAATAATCCTCAATAATTTCTTCCTCATTGACACCTAATAGTAAAAGAGTCAATGCTGCTCCAAAGCCTGTACGATCTTTCCCACCTCGACAATGCATAAGCGTAGGAAGATGCTCTGGACGTGCCAAAAACTTCAACATCCTGCCAAAAGCTTGTTTTCCTGGCTCACTTGTCACAAACTCACGATAATTTTTTAAAAATGCTGTTCCACTGCCATTTAAATTTTCTTTTGCAACAATACCAGCTTCTAAGTTTTTAACAATTTTTTTATTTTCCTCTTCAAAGCTCACTGCTTCTCCTGCAGCCTCTGCTACAGTGGATTGCGGATCACATTGAATCGTTTCTTTCACCGTAGATAAAGGATAATTTGGATTTAATATTTGCTCTTTTTCACTCCTAAAGTCAATAATAGATTGTAGTTTCACTTTTTCTAAATAGACAACATCTGAATCATCTAAACTGCTTAACTGATCCCCTCGATAAAGCTTTCCCCATTGAACCTGACAACCATCATCTGTCGTATAGCCTCCCATATCTCGCACATTGATTGCGCCATTCAAGGGTAAAAGTCGTTCTCCAAACAACGCAAGTGTCGTTTCCTCCTCCTGTAGCTTGTAGTAATACGGACCGTCTTTTTCAGAAAGAGTAAACTCCAGAGAGTCTTCCTCTGTGCTTCCTAAAATAGCTGTTATTGTCTCTTCATTTGGCTGTGTCCCATAAAACAACTTCATGGGGTTTCCTTTAGGATTTTCAAACGTGACCTTGCACTGGTTACCGTCTCTATAAAAATTTATCGTTTTTAACGTATACGGCTGTTTTTTCATACGGTTGCTCTCCTTATCCTAAAATTCCTAGCATTGATAATGCAACACCAATGATTAATGTTGAAATAATTAATGCCACTGCATGTTTGCCTTTAGTTTTCTTCAAAATATAGATAAACAATAACGTTAGTAACATTGGTAGTAAATTAGGCATGATTTTGTCGAACATTTCTTGAACAACAATTTTATTTTCACCCACTGCATAGCTTAAGCCAATGTTCACTTTTACTGTATTTACTAGCAATCCGCCGACAACCGTACATCCGATGACATTTGCCATATTTGAAATACGCTGAATCATGCTGTTTTCTCCAACTGTCTTGGTTAAGATAGAAATACCCATTTTGTAGCCATAATGTACACCAAAATAACGCATTGCCAACTGTGCACCACCAAACATAAGCAGCATCAAAATCGGACCTAATATATTTTTTTCTAAAGCAAGAGAAGCACCGATACTTCCACAAATAGGTAGCCAAGTAAATTTCATCAAGCTATCCCCTAGTCCAGCTAATGGACCCATCATCCCTGTTTTCAGTGCAATAACCGATTCTTTTTCTTCCTCTGAAGTCTTTTCTTCCATAGCAATGACGACACCTGCAATTAGTCCGTTCATTGTTGTCATTCCGTTAAAGAACTCCATATGTCGTCTTAATGCATTTTTACGTTCCTCTAGTTCATGACCTTCATATAATTTTTCCAAACTAGGGACTAGACTATATAACATTCCTAGTGTTTGCATCCGTTCATAACCAAAAGAAAACGAGCCTGTGTTTGTTCGCCAAAAGGCTTTATCTAATTCTTTTTTTGTAATTACGCTAACTTGTTCACTCATTATAAATCGTAGCTCCCTTCATCACTTTCGCTGTTTGCTTCTACAACAACCACTTCAGGTTTTTGACTGGCTAAATCATATAACGCCGCCATTACAACTCCGATAAATGAAACAGCCAATAATGGAAGATTTAAATAAGATACTAGTGTGAAGCCCAAGAGTAAAAAGACCCACATTCTTCCCTTTAACATCATGGTCAAAAGCATCGCAATCCCAACCGCTGGAATTAAGGCAGACGCTGTACTTAGCCCTGTCATAATAGAATCTGGTAAAGCATCAATGACTTTTTCTACTGCATTTGAACCTAAATATACTGCAATAAATACAGGAACAGCACGAATTAAAAATAGAAAAGGAACAGACAGGTAATGAATGCGACCAATTTTCTTAAAGTCGCCTTCTTCTGCAGCAACATCTGCACGGTGAACCAAGAAACTAGCCGCTGTATTCCATAAAACAAGGAGCTGTTGACATAAAATAGATGCGGGAACCGCGATTGCCACACCAGCTGCTACACCACCACCTGTCGAGATTCCCATTGCTGTCCCGACAATTGCACCGGTTACAACGTCTGGAGAATTATATGCTCCGACATTTCCAACACCCATCCACATCAATTCAAGGGTTGCACCAATGACAAGCCCTTGTCCTAAGTCTCCCATCAATAAACCAACAATTGCCCCCGCAGGTAAGGGTCGTCTAAACCCAAGCTGCGGTCCTTTATCATCTAATGAACAAATTCCCGCCCATAAAGCGACTAAAATAGCTGATTGTAACATCGATATTCCTCCTTATTTAAGTGTTTCTTTTTTATCTTTAGGGACCATTTGAATGAAAACATCCTTGCCATTCTCAATCAGGGTGTCCAACGCTGCTTTTTCTTCATCTGTGACTGCCACTGATTTTGACAATCTGTGCTTTCTTTGTTCATTAAATCGAATTCCGCCAACATTTACCTGATCGAAGTCCACGCCATTTTGGTAAGTTGCCAACACATCAATTGGATTACTAAAAAGTAACAGAGTTCTCTTTTTAATTGGATTCTTTTTATAAATTTCACTAAATTGTTCAATTCCAAACACATGAACCTTTACACTAGGTGGTGCTGTCATTGTTAATACGGATTTTTGAACCGTATCATTGACAAGTTTGTCATTTAAAATAATAATTTGTTCTACCTTTAATTCATTTACCCATCCTGTTACTACTTGTCCGTGAATCAACCGATCATCTATTCTCACTAATTCAATACTCATTTACTTCTTCCTCCTTTGTTAATACGCGATTCAAATCATTAAAGCTTGTTTTATAGACCTTATGAATTTTTTCAATTACTGTTTCCATTGAATTCTCTCTGTTTAAAAATAGTTCAAGCAGCATCGGTAAATTAAAGCCAGTAACTGCATGTACATTTTTCTTGCTTAAAACTAGATTTCCAGCAACATTACTAGGTGTTCCACCTAATATATCGGCTAAAATCAACAACCCGCTAGAGGTGTCCAACTGTTCGTAGTTCATATTCACTTCATCTAAAACAGTCTGCAAATCTTTCTCTGGTGTAACAGAGACCACTTGAGTATTTTGTTGTTTTCCTACAATCATCTCTGCACTCTCCAACGCTTCTTTAGCATAATAGCCATGACTTATCAGCAATACGGCAAATTCTCCCATAAAATCCTTCTCCCCTTTTTGTTGTATAACTATTTAACAGCAAGTACCGTGCCAATACGGATAAACCGAAGTATATCAAGATGAGAGTTATAAAATGATACGAAAACATTGTAAAATAATACGCTTTCATCTATAATCAACTCTATTAATACGGATACACAAACAAATAATACGGATGGAGTTTTCCTATGAAACGAATTGATAAAATTTTGTCCTTTGTTCAAGAATATACGGAGGCGCTTACCGAAACAGATTACCAGACTTCAAGTGTGGGGATTAGTGCAGTTGATATTTCCGAGCAAACGGACCTATTTCGAAATAACGTCTCACAAGACTTGAACGAATTACATAGAAAAAGAAAAATAATTAAATTAAAAGGACGGCCTGTAAAATATTTGTA
The DNA here is from genome assembly GCF_000407505.1 of Enterococcus phoeniculicola ATCC BAA-412. GTDB lineage: Bacteria > Bacillota > Bacilli > Lactobacillales > Enterococcaceae > Enterococcus_K > Enterococcus_K phoeniculicola. The sequence goes on along the minus strand of NZ_ASWE01000003.1, from coordinate 52,662 downwards.
CCTTCCTGCCGTTGAATCCTATTTAGGAGGGACAATCGCTTCAAAAGACTTATTATTCCAAAAATTTTCAGAAATTTCAGACTGTCTTACGCCTGCCGCTACTATGGAAGATGCCTTTTCCTCATTAATCGGTTGGAAGGGAAGCTTGGGAAAAGCGATACAGACAGCAAAGGCAGCCATTTTATACCCACCAAATGGTCTTCATACACTTCTTTTAGGTGAATCTGGTGTAGGAAAGAGTATCTTTGCAGAAGTGATGTATTCCTTCGGTCAAGAAAAAAATATTTTTGCTAAAGACAGTCCGTTTATTCGATTTAATTGTGCAGATTACGCAAACAACCCTCAACTATTGATGACTCAATTATTTGGGGCTGTCAAAGGTGCTTATACAGGTGCAGATGAAGAAAAAATGGGTATGGTTGAAGCTGCAGATGGCGGAGTCCTTTTTCTTGATGAAATCCATCGCCTGCCGCCGGAGGGTCAAGAAATGTTATTTCATTTTATCGATAAAAAAGTTTATCGAAGGATGGGAGAAACGATTGAGGAACGTTCAGCGGATGTGTTTATCATCGGCGCAACTACTGAAACAGAAAATAATAACTTGCTGACTACCTTTTTACGAAGAATTCCTACGACCATCTGGCTACCTAACTTAGAAGAACGAGGATTAACGGAACGACTAGATATTATTCGTGAATACGCATCGATTGAAGCGAGAAAGGTAAATACGACGATTGAACTGTCCAAAGGAGCACTCATCCAGCTTCTTTCTTATGAGGCAAAAGGAAATTTAGGCCAACTGCGTAGTGATTTACAACTTGCCATTGCTCGCGCTTATTTAGAATCAAAACAACAAGAGGTCTCTGTTGTCCAAGTCAACAGTCCTTCTTTACCTTCTTACATATTCCAGTTGATTCATCAGTCTGATCAGGAAAAAAGAAATCAGCTAGAGCGAATTGTTCCACAAAAAATGACGATTACTGCGGATGAATCTACGCATAGTGAATCCTCTATTATTATGGATCATGATTTTGTAAACTATTACTTTAATCAACTAATTGTTTCAAAAGAGCAAATTGATCTAAGTGAAGTTTTTAAAGACTACACAAATAAAATCTCGAAAAATATGATTTTACAATCGAATTATTCTGTTCTTTTTGATGAAATGACAAAAGAAATTTCTGTCATACTATCTGATGTGCTAGTAAAAGAACACGAGTTAGTTCTTGATCAGAGTATCTATTTAGCACTAGCTTTATTTTTACGAAATCTTCAAGAAAAAAATGATTTACCTCATGAGCTAATTGATGTCGCAACTTATGTTCCTTCTGTCCATTCAATTAACACGGCAAAAAAGATGATTCAAATTATTGAACGTCGTTTCCATTTATTCTGCTCTCCTAGAGAGTTACAAACGCTTGCGTCTATTATTGATTCATTAACCAAAAATAAAACACAAACCACTACACATTTTATGGTCGTAGCACATGGAACAAGTGCTGGAGCTAGTATTGCTGAAACAATTAATACCTTGTTAAATACTTCTGACGTTATCGGGTTAGATATGCCTCTTACAATGAGCCCTTCTGAGGCAGCTCAACTAATCAATGAAAAAATTAATAGCTTTGACGATGACAAAGACTGGATTATTTTTGCTGATATGGGCTCTCTTGCACAGCTAGACAAGCAGCTGGTTACAAAAAACGAGAATCAAATTTTTGTGATTGAGTCCACGAACCTGCTGATTATTTTAGAGAGTGTTCGCCAAGCTATTTTCTCATTTGTTTCCTCCAAACAAATTGTGGCAGATATTGCTCAGATGAATGATGAGTTGAACCACAAATTGCAAGTTCGAGTTAAAAACTATTTAGAGACAGAAATGAACCGCGTCATCTATACCGTGTGTGCTTCTGGTGAAGGAGTTGCTCTATTTTTAGAACAAATTATTGGAGAATTTTTACGAAGTAATCATATTTACGATGTTCAATTAATCCCTCTTAGCGGTAGTCAAAAAGATATTGAACACATTATACGTCTTACATCAAAGGATAAGGAAAGTGTGGCAATCATCGGAAGTATCCAGTTAGAACAGTTGGCAATTCCTTATATCTCACTAGATGAAATTCTTTTAAAGCAAGGATTTGACTTACTTCTCAACTTGTTGGGAAAACATGTCCCTGACTCAGATAAAACTATGCTTTCTATTGATAAAGCTACTAGAGAAATCACCTTTAGACTCTGTAGCGAAGCATTAGATAAATACCTAATGTATATTGCACCAGAAAAAATCCATTCATTACTTATTAAACAGATTGAACAAATGGAAGAATTCTTTGAGGTACGTCTATCAAATGAAACGCTAATGAAACTATTTATTCACATTGGGTGCATGCTTGAACGACTTATATTTGAAAATAAAACACTCACTGCAACCAAAGAAGACCAGCTTGCTATGAAGAAAACCTATCCAGCCCATCCAGAAAAAATCAAACGTTCATTTGATGAAATTGAAGAAAGCTTTAATATCACACTGCCACCTAGTGAACTGTTCTATATTCACGAGATACTGTTAACGGATGTGGCGTTTGATTGATTTACAAAAAACGGAAAACCAAGGAACATCGGTTTTCCGTTTTTCGGTTGTATTATTTGTAAATTCACCTGTATTTCCTTTGCAGAGCGCATACGCTTAATACAACTTCTTTCACTATATTTGATAAAGTGAGCCTAGCTCATGCTGCTTCATTCCTTTAATTTCTTTGTTTCTGAAAATGATGGTAGCATGCTCTATATTATTTACTTTCACTTCATATGAGTCACCAGCTGGTGTAATAGTTACCTTTCCTGCTAGTTTTCCAGTTATATCAACAATTTCTATTGTTTTTTCTTCCGTTAACTCGAATGCATGAATCGTTACTTGTTCACTATAATTATAAGATGCAGTATTTTCTTGTGCCCCTTCAACAATTAAACTATTTGGTCGAGCTAATAGTGGCAGAGAAAAATAATCGTATTGTTCTTGGTACCATTCTCCACCCTCATACACCCTATTCGTTAAATAGTTAGTCCATTTCCCTTTTGGAAGATAAAATGAAACTTTCCCCTCCGCATTAAAAATAGGAGCCACTAATAAATCTTCACCAAACATATACTGTTTATCCAGCGTATGCACAGTATAATCTTCTTCAAACTCTAAGACTAATGGACGCATCATTGGAATTCCTGTTTTAGCTGTCGTTACGGCTTCTTTATAAATATAAGGCATCAGTTTATTTTTTAGTCTAGAGAATTTCTGTGTTACTAATGCCGACTCTTCACCAAAGTTCCAAGGAACACGATACTCAATATTGCCATGATAACGGCTATGGGTAGATAAAAGACCAAATTGTGTCCAGCGCTTATATAAATCTTCTGTCGTATTCTCTTCAAACCCGCCTATATCATGACTCCAAAAACCAAATCCTGAAAGAACGAATGAGAGCCCTCCACGCAATGATTCTGCCATTGATGAGTATTGTGATAAATTATCTCCGCCCCAGTGTACAGGGAATTTTTGTGAACCTACAGAGGCAGAACGTGCAAATACAACTGCATTTCCTTCCCCTTTGATTTCTTCCAAAAGTTCAAAAACAACTTCGTTATATAAATAAGCATAGTAATTGTGCATTTTTTCAGGATCAGAACCATCAAAATAAACCGCATCAGTCGGAATTCGTTCGCCAAAATCTGTTTTGAATGAATCTACCCCCATATCCAGTAAATTTCTTAATTGTGCCTTATACCACTCTCTAGCTTCAGGATTTGTAAAATCAATAATCCCTTGCCCTGCTTGCCATAAATCCCATTGCCAAACAGCACCATCTTCTCGTTTAATAAAATAACCTTTTTCTTTACATTCTTTAAATACTCTCGCTTTTTGACCTACGTATGGATTAATCCACATACATACTTTTAATCCTTTTTCATGAATCCTATCTAATAAGCCCTGAGGGTCTGGAAACATCTCTTTATCCCATTCAAAACCGCACCATTCAAATTCCTTCATCCAGAAGCAGTCAAAGTGAAAGACATCAAATGGAATCTCTCTTTCTTGCATCCCATCAATAAACTGCATAACCGTCTGTTCACTATAGTCTGTTGTGAATGAAGTAGAAAGCCACAAGCCAAATGACCATGCTGGCGGCAATGCTGGTTTTCCAGTTAAATCTGTATATTTTTTTAAAACTTCTTTCATTGTGGGTCCATAAATAATGGAGTATTCTAAAATTTCCCCTTCTATACTAAATTGGGCTCTAGATACATTTTCAGAAGCAATCTCAAAAGAAACTTTTTCTGGGTGATTCACAAATACACCGTACCCTTTATTGGTAAGATAAAAAGGAATATTTTTATAGGATTTTTCGCTTCCTGTTCCGCCATCTTCGTTCCAAATATCTACTGATTGTCCATTTTTTGTGAACGGGGTAAATCGTTCACCCATACCATAAACGAACTCATGGGAATCTAAAGTCAGCTGTTCACGCATATAATGTTTTCCATCATCCGATGTAATTTCTGCTTGAGCATGCGGTTTAGATGCCGTAATTAGCTGATTATCTCCAAAAAATTCAAGTGTGAATGGGCCTTCTTTTGGAATTCGTGCCTCTAATCTCCCTGCTTTAAATCGAAACTCTTCTTCTGTAGAAATAGAGATCTGCGTTTCATTTGACTCGACTTTAAAATAAGGCGTCGCCTGATCTACATCATGATGGGTTAAACGAACTTTAATAACATCGTTTTGTGGTGATTCCAAACGAAGGGTCGTCATTCCTAAATTCAATGTATCCCCACGTTTTTGTATTTTTTTATACGGTAAAAATAATTCTAATGCCTTGTCTTCCACTCGATAATCACGGCATTCTTCGGGATGGTTTAACGTAAATCCATCCTTTGTTAGCCAGTATCCTTCAGTAAATCTCATAAGTTCCTCCTATTTGACTGCCCCATCTGAAATTCCTTTCACAACGTGTTTTTGCAGTATGATAAATAAAATAATGATTGGTAAAATAACTATCACTAATGCTGCCAAAGCAAGGTGCCACTGCTTATTAAATTCTCCAAAGAAATAAAACATTTTAAGCGGGATTGTATACATCCCCTCTTTGTTTACACTTAAGGATGGCAATAGATAATCATTCCAAAACCAAAGTGAGTTCAAAACAATAATTGTTACAGTTGTAGGTTTTAGCAATGGAAAAATAATTTTCCAATAAATTTGAAAAGTACCAGCCCCATCAATAATTGCTGCTTCATCCAGTGATTTAGGAATGCCACGTAACGCACCGTAATACATAAATGTTGCCATACTTGTGGCTAGACCTAAATACATAATCATCAGTCCTGGGCGATTCAGCATACTGACTTTCCCGAAAAGAGAAATTAAAGGAATCATAATCCCCTGAAATGGAATCAGTAATCCTATGGCGATAATGAAATAAATAATTCCGCTTAATTTACCTGTATTTCTGGACAAAGCGTAAGCTGCCATTGATGAAACAAAGATAATAAGTATCAAGGAACCCACTGTAATCATCAAAGAATTTACCGCACTTCGCACAAAATCTAATTTATCTAACGCCATCATATAATTGTCAAAATCAATTCCCTTAGGTAAATTCAATGTATTTTGAAAAATTTCTGATTTTGTTTTAAATGAATTAATTACGATTAAGAAGAATGGATAAAACCATAATGCTGAAAAAATGAGTCCCGCTGCAATTAATAAAATCTTTTTATTTTTTCTTTTTGTCTTCATTAAGCACTTATCTCCTTTTTACGAGTGATTGAAATTTGAACTACTGAAATCACTACGATAATTAATAGAAAAATAATCGCTTTAGATTGGGCGAATCCCATCTTTCTCATTGCAAATGCTTCATTGTAAATATTCATTGCTGTCATTTGTGTAGAATTGTATGGTCCACCTTGTGTCAGTGCTAAGTTTTGATCATAAATTTTAAATGCATTGGACAGCGTTAAGAACAAAGTAACTGTGAATGCTGGCATCAACATAGGTAATTTGATTTTTAAAAAGGTCTGCATTGGAGAAGCACCGTCCATGTCTGCCGCTTCCAATATTTCCTCAGGAATGTTGTTTAAAAATGACACATAGATTAACATCATGTAACCACTCATCTGCCAAACAAATAGCATTACTAATCCCCAAAATCCCGTTTCAGGTGTACTCAACCAGCCTTTAAAAAATCCAATACCCGTTAAATCTCCGATCGTTTCAAATGCTTTATTAAAAATAAATTGCCAGATAAATCCTAAGATAATTCCTTCGATTAAGTTCGGCATAAAAAAGATCGTTCTGAAAAACGTCGTCCAGCGACCTAATTTTTGTGTAACTAACGTAGCAAGCATCAAAGCAATTACATTTATCAATACCACACTCACTACAGAAAACTTAGCAGTAAAGAGTAAGCTATCTATAAACCCCTTATCCTTGAATGCACGAATATAGTTCTCTATTCCAACGAATTGTCCCACCGTATTCCCATTCCAATCAGTCAATGAATAGTACGATCCGACTAAAAGTGGGATAAATAAAACAAGTGTTAATCCTACTAATGCAGGAAGTAATAATAGCCAAAAAGATTTTGATTTATTTGTTAACATATGTGCCCCTCCTCCAATAAAACAAGAGAGGGAGATTTCCCCCCTCAAAACTTATTACTTACGTTCATCTTTCCAAGTGGTTGTCACAGTTTTAACAAAATCATCCCAAGTTATTTGATCTGCTGTATAGGCCTGTACTTGAACACCAATAACATTTTGACCAAATCCATCTGGATAAGAATTATGCGCCCATGGAACAGTTTTTCCATCTGCTAGATACGTATAGATTTTATTTGATAATGGATCCGTAATTTTATCGCCAGAGAAATTGGTATACGCTGGGATAAAATCAAACTCATTAATAATTGAATCCATTGCTTCTTCATCTGTATACATCCACGTTAAAAATTCAATAGATGCATCAATTACTTTTTGATCTTTATCTTTGTTCACGCCCCAATACCATGCAGGACCCGCAACGATTTTTCCTTGTGTCTCGCTTTCTACAAACATAGGAATAATATCTAATTTTTCTTTAGCAAATGACTCATCCAAGCTATTTAATGTTGGGACAATCCAATTTCCCTGATGAACAATTGCTGCCTTTCCACCAGCAAATAACTCTTCCACGGATGTGCTGTAATCCATTGATTCAAGTGGTGAGGCATTATATTTCGCTGCCAAGTTAAGGTAGTTCTCCATTTGTTTGTTATACGTAAATTTTAATTCCTTTGCACCATATGTTTCGATTAAACTATCAGAAAATTCTGGAGCAATGAAATTGGAGCTAAATTGACTAGTTACCCAAGTTTCTCCTCCACTAAAAGCAAATACGCCATCTAGGCCTAATTCTTCTGATTTTGAATCAAGTATTTTTACCGCTTTTTCAAAATCAGCAAATGATTGAATAGCTTCTACTTCAATTCCTGCTTTCTTGAAAATTTCTTTGTTAATTAACCATCCATATCCTTCAATATTCATAGGAACACCTAAAACTTTATCATTTAATGTTGCACCTTCTAATGTTCCCTCAATCGCATTTTTTGCTAAATCTGTATCAGTTAAATCATATAATTTGTGTTCCCAAGTTTGGGTATCGGATAATCCACCTAGCATAAAAACATCTGGTTCATCTCCAGAAGAAAACTTAGATTGCATGGCTGCGGTCGCATCTGTTCCTCCTCCGACCGTTGTCATATTGATTTTGATCTCTGGATGACTTTTTTCATACTTTTCAACTAATGCGTCCATTTGCTCTGCAGTTTCCGTTTTAATGTTAAACACTTCCAAGGTTGTTTTCCCTTTATCTTTTGAGTCTTCTGAGCTTCCACACGCTGTTAAACCAAGCATTCCTAAGACTACTACGGATACTAACAATAATTTTTTCATCTTTTGTCCTCCTAGTTATTTCTCTTAAACACATTTTCATTATATTAGTATTCATGATAGAATGTAATCGCTATCTTAATTGAAATACACGAAAATATTGATATTTTAGAAAAAGGAGAAAAATGATGGAGAACTTTATTTTTACACCTAACCCCAGTGAGAAAGATATTGACCAATCTCTAAATGAAATCACCGAGCATGGAAATAGTCTGTTCCCTTTTGCAGTTCATTTTACTAGTCATGATGAATCGCAAACATTTATGATTCATACGCATTGGCACAGAGAAATGGAGATTCTTTATATCACGAATGGAATGATGGAGGTTATTATTGAAGGGAATCATTTCATCGCCAAAGAAGGGGATATTTTATTTATACCGCCTAATCTTTTACATGGTGCCATAAACTATAATCAGTCTGCCTGCTCATTTTTCGCTATTGTGTTCGATTCTTTTTTCGTTGAAAGTCACTTTTCAGATTTAGTGCAGCAGTCCTATTTTGACCCTATATTAAAATACACTGCGCAGCATATTGTCCACGCTACACAGGAAATACACAATATTGAATTATTACAATCTCATGCTTCAGAACTAATTGAAGCATTTGCGATAAAAAAGCCTTACTATGAGCTGACCTTAAAGGCTCATCTCTTCTTATTTTTTCAGCAGCTTTATGAAGAAAAAGAAACCTTGTTTCATTTCGAAGAAAATATTGAGCGAAAAAATGATTTAACCTCTTATAAATGTAAAAAGATTTTATTATATATAGAAGAAAACTATAAAAATCATATTTCACTAGATGATATCAGTCGCCATATTGGATTTAGTCGAGAACATTTTTGTCGCTTTTTCAAAAAAAATTTTCATATTTCTTTTTTTACTTACTTAAATGAAATGCGCATAAAAAAAGCTGAGTATCTATTATTAAATACTCAGCTGAAAATTATTGACATCGCATTAGAAAGCGGATTTGATGATTCTAACTATTTTACAACTGTCTTTAAAAAAGAGACCGGTCTTACGCCCACTGCCTATCGAAAAACACCAAATAATGTCACGCTTCTAAATTAAAAAAGTCTTCCAAACAGAATTGAACCACTCTCTCAAGAGTGAAAAGCTCAATGAAATCTCCCTGTAAAGTAAGCCAAGGATTTTAAATCTACTTCATAGGGATTTTTCTTCTGTCTCAAAAGAGGTAATCTACGCCGATCCAGACACTCATAAAAATCCATATTCTCTTTATAAGAGTAGCTCTTGGCGATAAAGTTTCATCTCCCTACCCATAAAATCTATCACTTGTTTTTTATAGGTGAACCCCAACTTTTCATAAAAATTCTCTAACTGTGTTACCACATAAATCTGTTTATAGTTTAGATTCTTTGCTTCTGATACAGTTTTTCTAACAATTTTACGTGCGAAATGATAGTTTCTGTAGGAAGGTAACACATACAACGTGCTAAAGTAAGGGGTCTCTGGTATCTCAACAATATCTTTATTAACCAGCGCACCAATTCCAATTACCTGTTCTCCATCTAATGCTAGCGTAACCCTTTCTTTCTCCCCTAACTGTTTTTTCATTTTGTTGGCTAGAAACTTGGCTCCATTCCAGTCAAATGCGTCAATTTGTTGCGTATATGATACCCAATTTTGAGGGGAAGTAGCCACTTGATTAAGTGTAACAAAAGTAATCATCTTTTTTCTCCTTTCTCAAATAAACTTATTGTATCTTTTTATTCCAGTGTACAGCGTGAACGAAAAAAATACTATTTTACACACTGATAGAGATTACTGAATAGGAAGCCTACGCATTTAGGGAGATGCCTCTTATCTAAAAAGACAGCCGAAAGCATAGTGGAAAAAAAGAAGAAAACCGCAAAGTATTTTTAAATTCAAAGAAGAGAGATTAGAGGATTCCACTTCCGTCCTCTTTGAACTCTTATCCAGTACCGTAAAAATACGACGAGGCCGGAGCAAAACACTTCTGCTCCGACCTCAGTAATAAGACAGAATTCACGAAACTGAACTTTTCAGTCCTGAACACGACTCGATTTCTATCATTACAGCTCTTTCATCAATTCCGTAAAAGCTTTTTTTAAATGGATTAATTTACACTTTGCACGTTCTTGACTCTTTTCATTTACAGAATAGTAAATTTTAAATTTGGGCTCTGTTCCTGAAGGTCTTAGGCAAATCCATGAACCGTCTGTAAAAATATATTTGAGCACATTAGAGGATGGCAAGGTTAATTTCTCTACTTTTTGTCCTGCGACTATTCTTTCAGAGACTAGGTAATCTTCCCTGCAAGCTAGCTCAAACGTATCTAAGTTAGAAAAAGAGGCATTTCTCAATCGATCTAGCTGTTGCTTCATCCTTAAAATCCCCTCTCTTCCAGAAAATACCTGTGTCTCCAGTTGTTCTTCATAATACCCATAACGGTCGTAAATGCTAATCAGCCGATCCACTAAATCTTCCCCGTAAAGATAACAATCTAGTGCTGTCTCAGCTAACAAGACAGCTGCTTGGATAGCATCCTTATCTCTAACAAATGGCGAAATAAGGTAGCCATAACTTTCTTCATAGCCAATAAGAAATTCCTTATCCCCTAATTTTTCCGATATCTGAATTTGTTCACCAATAAATTTAAATCCAGTTAGTGTATTTCTCACTTCGATTCCATAGTCCTCAGCAATTTTTGCCCCTAAATCTGACGTTACAATTGTTTTTGCCAGAAAATAATTTTCTAAGTTTTCTGATTTGCTTTGTTTGACTCTTATTAAGTAATCAAGTAACAACACACCAATTTGATTTCCCGTAAGAAAGATGGGCTGTCCCTCTTTAAGAACCACTACCCCTAGTCGATCTGCATCTGGATCAGTAGCTATGACAAGCTGTGTCGGAAACTTTTCTGCTTCGTTCAAAGCAAGTCTAAACGCTTCACGGTCTTCGGGATTAGGCGAAGTGACCGTAGAAAAATCTGGGTCTGGTACTGCTTGCTCCTCTACAATGTGCAGATTGGTCAGTCCGATTCGTTGAAACGCCTTTTGCATCAAATGATTACCTGCTCCATGTAAAGGCGTATATACAACAGATAGCTTAGAGCCAAACTGACGAACCTTTTTTTGATCTTGAATCACATTCTCCAGCTCATCTAAGTATCGGTCGTCCACTTCCTCCCCAAAAATATGAACTAGTCCTTTATCAACATAACTGATTAACGAATCTGCTTCAATCGTCAGCTCATTTTGACTACTTTTCAAAATAGCCATTAACCGTTCTGCTGTCGCTAGCGTAATCTGTCCGCCATCAGATCCATATACTTTAAATCCATTGTATTGTTTCGGATTGTGACTAGCAGTAATCATCACACCCGCAAATGCTTTATAATATCGAACTAGAAAAGAAAGTTCAGGTGTTGGTCTTAGCTGATCGGATAAATAGACTCGAATTTCCTGACTAGCTAAAACACGAGCTGTCCATTCTGCGAACTCTTTTGATCCATGACGATTGTCAAAAGCAATCACAACCCCTTGCTGTGACGCATTTTCCTCTTGAATGTACGTAGCTAAACCAAGAGCTACACGTCGAATCGTGTAGGAATTCATACGATTGATGCCAACTCCAAGCTCCCCTCTCATTCCTCCTGTCCCAAAGCTCAAATAATCATAAAATCGGTCTTCCAACATAGCTGGATCTGAGAGCATCCTTAATTGTTCCTTCATATCCAAATCTAGCTGTGGCTCAGTACGCCACTCTTGATATTTCTCTTGCCATTTCATTCATTTTCCTCTTTTAGTTGTTGTAAAATTGCTGATATTGATAACGTACAGCCTGCCATAGATGTATCCGCCACACCATAATACATCGTTAACTGATCTTCTTCTTGTATCCCGCCACAGCCAAAGACAACATCGCCAAAAAAGCCATTTTTTTCATAGTCCGCTTCAGGTTCCATAATTGGCTGCAGACTTCTTGCAATAACACGTGTTGGATTTTCTAAATCTAAAAGTGCTGCGCCCATACAATAACGATGTTCCTTTGTTGCACCATGGTAGATTACTAGCCAGCCTTGCTCCGTTCGAATAGGTACCAAGCCGCCGCCAATTCGACCACTATCCCAATTATTTTCCCGAATGCCCAATAAATGGTGATGATTTCCCCAACTGACTAAATCTGGTGAAGAGGCAATCCAAATATCATAATTACCAATACTTTTTAGTGAAGGACGATGGAGCGCATAGTATTTTCCGTTGATTTTTTCTGGAAAAATTAAAACATCTTTATTTTCGGGTGCAAAAATATTGCCAAGATCTTGATAAGTCTGAAAATCTTGTGTTGAAACCAAGGAATCACAAACACCCTTTGGTGAAACAGAGCTGAAATTAATATAAAACGTTTCTCCGATTTGTGTGCAACGGGCATCCTCTATTCCATACGTTTGATACTCATTAAAAGGATAGAGAAAAGCTTCCTCATCCACTGTGAAATGATGACCGTCTTTACTGCGGGCAATACGGATATAAGAAAGAGAAGTCAAATACACAAAGCTGTCTAATCGGTCTTTTTTTCGAATCATTCGCGGGTCTTCAAAATCATAGGTCTCATCATCACGATTGAAAGTTAACACCTCCATCGTCTTCGTTTCTGGATCATATACAGGAGCTTTAATGACGTTTGGATCTTCTGAAATTGGGCGCTCTGCAACTCGTAATAAAAGCAGAACCTCATCTTTATATTTTGCAACACCCCCATTGAATGCACCGATTACTTCATATCCTTCATGTAATGGTTTGACATCTTCGGGTGTAATTAATGGATTTTCTTTAAAACGTTCTATTTTCATTTTTATTAACCTCTACTTAAATGGATTTTCTATTTCAAGCTTTTGCGCACCAGCATCACTGATACCTGCATAAAGAATGGCATGATTGCCAGTGAACCTCAGTCCACCACTGAAAACAACATCTTCCAAATCAGGACGTTTTGATGGTCCATCCAAGAAATCACTTCTTTCTGCAATAATTTTTACTTTTGTCATGGCATGTTTAGCACGGTCAAAACAAAAGCTCATGGCATAGTAATGACGATTTCCTTGTTCATCAAAATTTGCAATGTGACCTAAGACCCAAAGTGTGTTGTCTCTTTCATAAATCTCATTTGCACCACCCCATTCCTCTTCACAAAACTGGTTTTCAAGAAGAGGGGCTTCATTAATTTTTTCAATGGTCAGTTCATTCATATGACTGATGACAATTGCACCAATCTTTCCACGTCCACCTTTTTTTCCTTGCGGACGAGTCAGTACCACTATTTCTCCGTTAGTTAATTGCTTCAAACGCAGATCCTTCATCCCCCAAGGTCCAACAAATATCTGTTTTGCCTCAGAGACACTTTCTAGCTGATAAAAGACCGTACGCCATTTTGCCTGTCCTTCTTCGGAGAACACAACATCGACACCACCGAGAATGACTTTTCCATCGATACGTGTAAAAAATGGATCCTGTAGCGGCAAATTGATTCCATCAGAAATTCTTGACCAGTTATTTTCCTCTGTTTGCGTAAATAAACCTACTGTGGAAGCTTCACTATCTCTGGCTTCAATCCGTCCAGCAAGTACTTCTTGTCCTGCTAATTCAAATGGTGCGGTAATATTGTACACGTCTTGCTCTCCTACTCCTGTAAAACGTAGAGTAGCCGCTTGTTTCTTTTCAACAGTTTTTTTTCTATATTCTTGAAGTAGTTCTTTGCTATCAATCATTGTTTTTCCTTTCCAATCCAGCAGGATCTTGGCGGTACGTTCACCAACCGCTCACGACTAACTTTTCCGGTACCAAAAACGGTTTCCATCTCTTTTTCTAAGAATTGCTCTATTTCTGTTTGACCAAAATTCAAAATGATCGACAGTTGCCCAGCATGGTAACTTAGACACTCTTGTTTTAAGGTAATATCAGAGATTGTTTTAAAAGGGCCCTCCATTTTTCTCAAACGAATTAATTCTTGATAGGTCTTTAAAATGAGCGCTTGTTTCTGATTCTTCTGACTAAGTCCAATCCAACCCTTCTGCTGATTACTTTCCCATGGAATCATCCCTCGAGAACGATCGCGATTGACTTCATTGGCTAATAAAAGCGCTTGTTCCTCATCCAGCGAAAGACATAGTTCTTGATATTTATTTTTTGCTTGAATATCCCTGACCTCAGCAAAATTTTTAGGCAAATAATCGCCTAGTCCCTGTTCTTCTCCTTGAAATAAGAATGGAACTCCTCGATTGATCAACATAAAGACTGCCAGCAACTGATAAAGTGCCCACTCGCCATTGGCTAGCCGATTCCATGAACGCCCCATATCATGACTGTTAAAAAAGAGCGTTGGTAAGTTTTTTTGCGCATTCATCTGTATAAATTCATCAGTGATTCTTTTTAAATCAAGCTTTTCAACACTACCTAGATTGAAATTAAATGCTGTATCAAATAAGTCTTCCTGAACATATCTGGAAATAACCGGCAGCTGATCCGAACTGATTTCGGCTACTGTAAAAATAGCAGGATCAACTGCTTTTATTCGTTGAATCATCTGTTGAAGAACAGAGACGATTCCCTCTTGATTTACATCATAAAGATGCTCTTGTTCACCATTTTCGTTCATAGGATTTTCTTCAAAATCATTTGCTGTCGTTAAATTATTTATGACATCAAAACGAAATCCATCGACTCCTTGATTTATCCAAAAAAGTAACACATCAAAAATTGCCTGCTGTACTTCAGGATTTTGCCAATTTAAATCTGCCTGCTCTTCAGCAAAGCTATGATAATAATACTGATTTGTTTTTTCATCAAATTTCCAAGCAGTACCGCCAAAAAAGCTTTCCCAATTATTAGGAGAGTCTCGCCAAATATACCAATCACGTTTCAGGTTATCCTTACTGGAAGATGACTCGATAAACCACGGATGTGCAGTCGACGTATGATTAAATACAACATCAATAATTACTTTAATCTTTAGCTGATGGGCTTCCTCTAATAAGAGACGAAACTCATCAAGTGTTCCATATTGCAAATCAACCGCACAATAGTCGGATACATCATACCCGTTATCTACTCTAGGAGAAGGGTAAAAAGGCGTTAACCAAAGTGCATCAATCCCGCATTCTTTTAAATAAGATAAGCGTTCACGAATACCGCAAATATCACCGATTCCATCTCCGTTACCATCTGCAAAAGAAGCAATATAAATTTCATAAAAAACAGCTTTTTCCCACCACATATTTTTCCCTCTTATTTCAATGTAAACTGCATACCATCTTGGAATCGTTTAGAAAAAATCAAAAACAACACAATTAATGGTAGCGTCAACAATACAGAAGCAGCATACATTGGACCAGGATAAGTCGCATAAGGACCAAACATTTGAGAGATTAATACGTTTAATGTAACGGTGCTATCGCTTTTTGAAACTATCATGTCCCACAATAAGTTCGTCCACCGATCCGTGAAAAGAAAAAGAAAAATCACAGTCGTAATTGATTTAGACATGGGCAGCACTACTTTAAATAGAACCTGTAATTCTGTAGCTCCATCTAACTTCGCTGCTTCAATCAACGCATCCGGAATGGCTTTAAAGAAATTGGTATACATGAATATTGCCCATAGACTAATGGCCGTTGGGATAATCATTCCTGCATAAGAATCAAGCAAACCAATTTTTGTAACCATCAGAAATTGTGGAATTAACAGAATGATTGCCGGAAAGAACATTTGAAAAAGAATAAAGCTATTTACGAATTTCTTCCCTTTAAATTCGATTTTTGCAAGGGCATAGCCGACCATTAAAGCAAAGATAAGCATTAACAATGTAGCAATCGTTGCAACAATGGTTGTATTAACAAAAGCGCCAATCCAAGGAATGTCTGCCGATGTAGCGGAACCGCCAAACAGCCATGTCCACGAGCGTAAGCTAAAGCTTGTTGGAATAATTTTTCTATCTACTTGATTCCATTCTGCAAAAGAATGTAAAACAAGATATAAAAATGGGAATGTCATGATTAGCATGACTAAAGTCGTCACAGCATAAAGTAACCCAGTTTTCTTTTTTGAACGTTTATGACCAACCATTTTTTTCACCCCATTTTTCTAATAATTTACGAATAACCCCAATGGAAGCAAAAGTTACCACAGAAGCCATTAAAGCAACTGCAGATGCATAACCTGATTTTAAATTGACAAATGCCTGATTATAAATCTCCATTTGCCAAGTATTTGTTGCAAAATTTGGTCCTCCACCAGTTAATTGATAAACTTCGGTAAATATTCCAAAACTAATCCCGACAGCTAAAACTGTTACAGTAAAAAATGCGGGATAAAGCATTGGAAAGGTAATCTTCCAGAAGCTTGTCCATGGACTGACCCCATCAATTGCAGCCGCCTCATACACTTCCTTATTGATATTTCCTAGTCCTGAAATTAAAATCAAGGCGTAATATCCCGACATTTTCCATGCAATCATTAAAGATACAATGACAATTGCCGTATGGGGATTCCCTAACCAGTCAATATCCCAGCCCATTTTTGTACGTAAAAATGTATTAAACGGTCCATTGTATGACAATAACCCTTTCACGATTAATGAAGTCACCACGCCACTTGATAGGTATGGTAGAAAAAAAGCGACCATATACAAACCTTTTAGCTTTGGTAAACTATTGACCAATAAAGCAATTCCCATAGACATAATAAGTGCCATAGGAACAAAGATAATCAAAAACTTATACGTCACTACAAATGCAGATCGAATTGCCGGACTTTTTGCTGCATCAATAAAGTTTTGGAAACCAACAAATTCTACAGTTGGTGAAATCATATTCCAGCTCGTTAAAGCTAGCCAAAATGACCAGAACAATGGAAGCAGGAAAAAAATCGCTGTAAATATCAGATAGGGGCTGGTAAAAGACCAGCCCAATTTTGTATTCTTGTTCATTATTGCAGTGCCCCTTCGACAGCTTTTTTGGCATCTGTTACAGCAGTCGAAGCATCTTTTTCACCTCGAACGGCTGGTACCCATGCTTGTTCGCCAAAAGCTTGTTGAATATCATTGTATTTTTCATTATCCATCGCAGGAACTGCGTATGGAACATTTTCTGCATAAACTTTCATTGCAGGATTTTCTTCAAAGTAGGCTTTGAAAGTGTCATTTTCTGTCGCATCATCACGCGCTGGGATAAGTGAAGTCATTTCTAAAAACTTCATGTCATTTTGTTCATCCCCATAAACAAATGCTAAAAATTTCATTGCAGCAGCTTGCTCCTCTTTTGTTGCTTGTGCATACATAACAATTCCTTTTGCATCTGCATAAGTTGAAATGGTTTCTTTGTCTGCCATGGCATCTGGTACAACAGGAGTTGTAACAGTATAATTTTCACCAAACTTCAATTCCGGATATTTTTCTTCCCAGTTAGGAAATGTCCATGGGCCTAAATCAGTCATAATGCTATCGCCATTTTCAAAAGGATCAGTTGCCTCACCTGTTCTTAAAACTTTAGCATCAGCCAATGTGCTTATTAATTCAAAAACATCTTTCATTGCGATTTCATCTGCTGAAAATTTTTCGTTTTCAACAAAGCTAGCACCTTCACTTGCTGCATCATACAACGGGAAAAAGTCAAACCAGCGCATCCATGCAGTTGGATCAGCTAAATCTTTTTTCGCCCAAAGTGCTTTGTCTGTCTTTTTCACTTTGTCCACAACTTTTAATAGTTCAGAATACGTTTTTGGTGCTTCATCAAATCCTAATTCTTTCAGTAAATCTAAACGCCAGCCAAATAAGATTGGGTTTGAGTAAACAGGTAGCACGTATTGACTACCATCAGAAA
This sequence comes from Enterococcus phoeniculicola ATCC BAA-412, assembly GCF_000407505.1. Taxonomy (GTDB): domain Bacteria; phylum Bacillota; class Bacilli; order Lactobacillales; family Enterococcaceae; genus Enterococcus_K; species Enterococcus_K phoeniculicola. The sequence goes on along the minus strand of NZ_ASWE01000003.1, from coordinate 34,812 downwards.
ACTCCCAACTTTCAATGGTTTTACTCATCTTTCTTGATTGAACAATTGACTCAAAGGTCTCTTGTTTCTCCAAAGGTAAAATAGCTTGACTAGCAGCTAATTGAGCTGCAAAGCTTCGATTAATATTTTCAGATAATGTAGGTGCTGTGTTTGATGCAATCGCACTTTGGATAGTCGCTTCTGAGGAAGGACTTTCTTTCATTTGCGTTACTTCAACCGTAATATCGTCATTTTGTTTCTCAAAATCTTTCGCCATTTGCTGCCAATATTTCAATTGTGTTGGATTCGGCGCAGCCCAAAAAGTAACTTTCGTCTTTCCGTCATTTGAGCTAAGGTTATTTTCTTTTGATTTATTACCACATCCGGAAAATAAAACCATTCCTGCCAAAAGCGTGACAGTTCCTAAAAGAAATTTATTCATTTTCATAATTATTCCTCCAATATAGTAAACGTTTTCTTTTACACGTACATACTATCACTTGTAATTCTCTTTGTCAACATTACATAATTATAATTACATTTAATTTTGTAATCATTAAAGATGATTGTAAATGAAATAATGTGGTATAATAAACTTATCGAATAAAAGAAATTAGGTGAAATGATGAAAAAAGCCTCTATGCAAGATATAGCAGACGCACTAGGCATATCTAAAAATTCTGTATCACAAGCATTGAGAAATAAGCCTGGGGTTAGTCAACAAACAAAATTACTAGTAAGTAACAAAGCCAAGGAGTTAGGTTATCACTACTCCGCGCCAAAAGAAGTCTACACGATGTCTTTTTTATTAATGGCCACTGAATTTGCTTTTTCCCAAACCAGTTTTTTTGGTGAAATCGTTAAAAGTGCAGAAACTGAAGCCCTAGCTAACAATATAAAATTAGATACGTACACGCTAACCGAAGACAATCTTTATAAACTAACCTTACCTCCCACTTTAAAAAATTACGATGGCGTCATTCTTCTTTCTCACAGTAGAAATGAATATATAAAAAAGGTAATTGATACAGGGATACCTGTTACTTTAATTGACCATCATAACCCAGAATTATTGGCAGATGCCATTTTATCTAAAAATACCGACGGCACATTTCATGCGGTCTCCTTACTCGTAAAAAATGGCTTTAAACGGATTGGCTTCATCGGTGATATTCACTTTTCACCAAGCTACCTTGAACGATACCGCGGCTATCATCGTGCATTAACTGAAAATGGTCTATCTGTTGATCCCGCTATTGAAATTACTGAAATTGAAGAATCTCAAGGAGCTCTTTTCAGCCAATTGAAAAATATCGAAATAATGCCAGAAGCATGGTTTTGTGTAAATTCAGGGTTAGCATTTATGCTGAATAACTACCTTCAATCGTCAGGATATTTAATTCCTAATGATATTAGCATTATTTGTTTTGATGAAACCGAGTTCACCCGAATGGCTGTGCCTCAACTAACAAATGTGGCTACCGATCTTCCATTTATGGGGAAATTAGCTATTCGCACATTGCTTCATCGGATTTCCTATCCTGACGAACCTATTGTTCATCAACAAATTATCCCTAAACTAAATGTAAGAGATTCGGTATTATTGAAAGAAAATAAATAGACAAAAAAAGAGCGCGGATATAACTCTACCAGTTATATCCTGCGCTCTTAAAATTGTCATAAAGTATAACAACAAAATATCTTCCACTTATTTTTCAGAACTATCCATCTATCTAGCTATCGCTGTTATCTTCCCCTAATTCATTGCTTTTTGATGTTAGATCATCTGCCATTTTGACTAGATATCTCCTGAGTGAACGGTAGGATCATTTTTCTATCACTTGTTCCTTCTTCAAAATGAGGGGCTTATTGAAACACCTCTTCATGTTCCTTTTCAAAATTCATCAAAATTTCTCTGACTTCATCAGTCGACTTTGTATTCATCAAACTGACACGTAAATCATTGGCCCCTGGAAATCCTTTTACATAGATTTTAAAGAATCGATGCAAGCCAACAATCGAACGAGGGACTTGTTTTGAATACTCGTCTTGTAAATCAAGCTGCAGGCGCAATAAACCAATCAGCTCCTTTGCAGAATGTTCCTTTGGTTCTTTTTCAAATGCGTATGGATTTTTGAAAATACCACGCCCAATCATCAGACCATCTACTCCATATTTTTCTGCAAGCGCTAAGCCCATCTTACGATCTAAAATATCGCCGTTAACTGTAATCAAGGTTTGAGGGGCTAACTCATCTCGCCACGTAAGTATCTGTGGGATAACTTCCCAATGCGCTTCTACTTTACTCATTTCTTTTCGCGTACGTAAATGAACAGAAAGATTGGCAATGTCTTGCTTCAATAGATGACGAATCCATGCCTCCATCTCTTCCATTTCGGTATACCCAATGCGCGTCTTCACACTCACCGGAAGCCCGCCAGCTTTTGCTGCTTCAATCAATTCTGCTGCGACTTCGGGACGTAAAATCAGCCCGCTTCCTTTTCCGCGTCCTGCTACGTTAGGGACTGGACAGCCCATATTTAAATCAATGCCTTTAAAGCCCATTTCTGCCAAACTTATACTCATCTTTTTGAAAAACTCAGGATTATCTCCCCAGATATGTGCCACCATTGGCTGTTCATCCTCGGTAAAAACTAAACGTCCGCGAACACTTTCAATCCCATCTGGATGACAAAAACTATCTGAATTTGTAAACTCGGTAAAAAAGACATCTGGTGCGCCAGCCTCTTTCACCACATGGCGAAAGACAACATCAGTTACATCCTCCATCGGTGCTAAAATAAAAAAAGGCTTCGGTAGCTCTGCCCAAAAATTGTTTTCCATACGTTATTCTTCCTCTCATAACACAATACATGGTCAGGATAGAAAGAGTTCGCTATCCGCACAAAATCAGGAAAACTCTCTTTTAAAGGAATGCTTTCATGATTTACTTTAGGTACATAAACGTCTTCTGTTCCCGCCAATTAGTAAAGACTCAGCCCTCTGAGTCACAATGAACGATTGTCCAAACTCTTCTAAAGCATAGTCATTATACTAAGAATGGAAAAAAGAAGCAAAGGTGCGGATTTCTATTTTCTAATTATCATGCGTTATTTCTTGACTACAAAGACTGCATTTCTATCTTAAAATTTACTATTCACTATTTTTTGTACTCACTCATTTATTGCTTATTTTGAATAGTTCAATTTCTGTTTAGTAACCAGCAGATAAAGAAACACTGCTCTATGTATAGAGAGAGTCGATTCAATAAATTAAAAACCGAGAGTAGGACTATTTAAGTTATAGCCCACCCTCGGAAATTCTTGATAAAGGTTGAAAAGAGAAGGAACTCATCTCCACTTCGTTTCGTTCTCAACATTCTCTAAAAGCGGGACGCTTTAAGAATTGAAGGTCTCCACTTCGTTTCCCTCTCAACAATCTCTAAAAGCGAGACGCTTTAAGAATTAAAGGTCTCCTCTTTGTTTCCCTCTCATCATCTTCTACAATTTTTCACCTGTTATTAGTGAGATTTCTTTGCTTTCTTACGAATATACACGAGTACAAAAGCAGTCCCTACAAAAAGCGTTCCTAGTAGGAACATGTTCGCATTTCGTTGTTCTCCGGTTTTTGGCAGATACGTAGAGGGACTCTTTCCGGAATTTCCAGTTGAAAAATTAGGTGGCGTCCCCCCTTTTTCCTGATAGTTGTATACTGCTAAATCTATAAATGTAATTTCATCTGTCATGCTAAACTGTATCGGATGCTTATCCAAGGTATAGCCTGCTGGTGCTTTTGTTTCCACCAGCTGATACTCACCTGACTCTAACTTATCAATAACCGCTATACCCTGCTCATCTGTTTGAATTTCTTCTTTGATTACATTTCCTGATTTATCCTCTAGCTTAAATACAGCCCCAGGTAGTAATGCCTTCGTTTCACCATCTTGTTTTTCTATGCGAACGCTATGCTCTTTTTCCTCATTTTTTTTCACTAGTTTTTCCGATACTTGTTGTTTTTTCTTCACTTTAAACGAAACAGGTGTCGCATCCAGCTCATAGCCTGCTGGTGCTTTTGTTTCCACTAGCTGATATTCGCCTGGTGTCAGCCCTTCAATCGCAATTCTGCCAGAGACATCCGTCGTTAAATCGGTCATTATTACATGTCCAGATTTGTCCTGTAAATCAAATACTGCTCCGACAAGTGTTTCTCCAGTTTGACTGTCAATTTTCTCTAGAATAACTCCACCCGGTGTGACTTTATTTGCTACATTTAATTGAACAGTTTCTTTCTGTCCTTTTTCTATAACAAATGACACTGGTGTTTTGTCTAAATCATAGCCTGTTGGCGCTTGGGTTTCCACAAATTGATACTTTCCTGGAGCTAATGAGTCAACTGCAAGCTTCCCTGAAGCATCTGTCATCAGTCCCTTTGATAAGGAGTTGCCTTTACTGTCTTGTAACTCAAAAACTGCCCCTTCTAATACAGCACCTGTTTGACTGTCCACTTTCGTTAGTACGACGCCTCCCGGGATCAAAGTATTCGTCATCGTTAATGCTACTACTTTCGTTTGATTTTTTTCAATTGTAAATGTTAAAGGAGCCGTCTCTAAAGTGTAGCCTGTTGGCGCTTGGGTCTCAACAAATCGATAATTCCCCGGCATGAGCTTATCGATAGCAATCTTCCCGGATTTATCTGTTGTTAATCCTTTTCGAAGGACATTTCCATTTTCATCCTGCAATTCAAATATTGCGCCCTGTAAAACAGCTTTTGTTTCACTATCTACTTTTGTTAGTATCACCCCACCAGACATTAACTGGTTAGTCATTGTTAGTTGAACAGGACTTGTTTGTCCTTTACTAATTGTAAATACAATAGGGGTTGTATCTAGTATATAACCTGTTGGTGCTTGGGTTTCAATAAACTGATACTCTCCCGGTGATAACTTGTCTACCGCAATTTTTCCTGAAGCATCTGTTATCAATCCGCTTTTTAACGGGGTTCCGTTCTTATCCTGTAGTTCAAAAACGGCTCCTTGTAATCGTTCACCCGATTGACTGTCTGTTTTCATTAATGTGACGCCGCCTAAGGTCAGTTTATTCGTTTTTGATACCTTTACTACTTGGGTTTGATTTGCTGTAATGGTAAAGTCTACTGGTGTAGAGTCTACAGCATATCCTGCAGGTGCTTGGGTTTCAATAAACTGATAATCTCCTGGTACTAAGCCCGTAACAAGTAACTCTCCAGAAGCGTCTGTTAATAACCCGCTTTTTATTACTTTCCCAGAGGCATCAACTACTTTAAAAACTGCTCCTTGTAAGACTGTCCCTGACTCTTGATCTGTCTTAGTTAATAGGACTCCTCCAGAATCCAATTCATTCGTTTTTTCTAAACGAATAGCTTCATTCTCCGTCCCATGTACAATAAACGCAACAGGATTCTTATCCAGTAGGTAGCCATCAGGTGCGTGTACTTCGGTTAACGTATAATTTCCCGGGTCCAGATTCGTAATCTCAATCAGTCCATTGTTATTACTGGTAAATTCGCCAAGATCTTGATTTGTATCTGTATTCATCAACGTAAATACTGCATTAGCTAATGGTTTTTGACTCTCTTTATCAATTTTTGACAGAGTGATTTTATTTTGTGCTTCATAAACCGGTTTTACTGGCGGAACTGGTTTTACTGGCTCTTCTGGAACAACGGGAACCTCTTCATAGCTAGGCGGAGTCGGTTCTACTGGCTCAGAAAGTGTCGGCTCATGATCCCCCTTTGTTTCTCCAAATGTACGATAAGATACCGACCAAGAAACGGCTGTTGCAGCTTGAATTACTTCTCCACCCTGAGGTTGCAGCAAATGGAAATAGCCATAGGTCGTTTGATTTGCCATGTTACTCAATAAAATTAAGTAACCATATTTTCCTGCTAGTTCGCTTGCCGATAAATTTTTTAAATCATTGTAAAAAGGGGCAGAATCATCTTTATCTGCTAAACTAGCTTTGGGAACTCCACTGATATAATTCATCGCTTTTATTTGTGTATCTTTCGCCTGATTTACCCCCGCTAGAAAAGCAGCGTAATCTGAGGAAGTATATTCAGTAGCATTATACGCTTGGTATGCTGCTAGGTATTCTTGACCTGCTTGTTCATATAAATTCGCCCCTTGCATTTTGGCTTCCGCCACAGCTGCTTCCCATTTTGCAACCATCGCTTGATCCACCATGTAGGTATTTGAAGACATTCCCGCAGAACCGCTATTGAATGGAGAGCCATTTGTTTGCGTAAATAAATCAGCAAGTGCGGTTTTAATCCCCTCTTCTGTTGGATGATCTAAACTACTTGGAATATTGTCTTTGGTTTGCCCAGTTGTACTCGTATAAGTATGATAAAACTCTACACCCTTAAATCCACTATACCAAGCACCACCAACGGCAAAACCAATCATGGTGTCAAGATCTATTGGATCTACTGATGCGTAAATGCTTGTTTCATAAGCGGCATACTTATCCCACTCAGTAATTACATCATTTATGTTCTGCTCAATCGTTGAGCTGCCAGTATACGGATCATTGCTCATATCAGATTGAATCACTTTGGTTAATGGATCTCCTGATATAGACAAGCCCGTATTCATCATTTGAATAATTGCCGAATAATCGACTAAATACGTTTCAAGATGTCCATAAACTCCCCACATATCAGGTCCAACATATTGTCCTTTTCCACTATGATCTGCTATTTCATTTAGTTTTTTATTGTATTCAGCAAGAGCCACTTGATAATCTGCTAGTTCTTTTTCATAGGCAGCTTTCTTGTCAGCATTCTCCTGTTGGATACGATCTGCTTGTGCCTGCGTATCGTCATGAATCTGTTTATCTTGATTATACTGCGCCAAGTCCGTCTGATATTGTGCATAGTCATCTTTATAGACTTTTAATGCTGCCAGATAGTCGTTATAATCATGGTAAATAGTTGAACGATTTGTCGCTTTTTCTGCAGCAACAACGAAAGGGGTAATTCCCAGTTGGCTGATAAGCATAAAAACAATCGTCAGAATATAGCCTGCTTTCTTTCTATAACTTTTTTTCAAATCGATTCCTCTTTCTTTTTCTTACACGTTGAATTAGACAAAATTGATAATTAAATCCTTCTTCCTAAAATTATCTTTTTTATCCAGCCTCTTCTCTTCTATAAAAAAACATTCCTTTTTCATTACCCTATTTCCCTTTTTTCTCCCAAAAATCATTAATCGTCTTCAAAAAAATCTCAGACTTCAACGGCACCATATAATACGGTTCCTGAAAGACTCTTTAGCTGCTGGGCAAATAAACTTTTTCCTTTATTGCCATCATCCAATTTTGGTGAACGCTCTAGCTGTAAGATTTCTAAGCGAAGTTGTTCAGTTGATTTTAGTTTGCGTGTCTTTTCTTTTTTCGTATCTGACTCTTTTGTATTTGCTTTTTGTAAAATAACCGTAGTTTGTCCTTCAATGATTACTTGCTCTTCTTGCCATTGCTCAACATGTGGTCTTGATTTCTTCACTGTTTCTTTAGGAAGCTGATCAATAAGAAACACAGGTTGACCAATCTGATAGCTTACAAGTGAAGCCATCGCTAAACCTAAAAAAACTTTATTCACTCTTTATGCCTGCTTTCCGTTGTTTAATTTGTGAGACGATTGCTCCAAATGCTTCCCAATCATCCGCATTAGGAGGTTCTTTCCAGATTATTTGCTCCGCTGACAACCGCTCACTCGCAAAATCAGAAATAAACAAGTCAGTCTTAGAAGAAATTTTCGTCTGAACCACAATATTCTGATTTCGAAACCCTTCAATCTGTTTGTAAATAAAATGCGTATAGGCTTCCCCTTGTGTAAAGTCAACACAAACATACACATTGCTACCCATGTACTCAATCGGAATCACAAATAAAACGCTAAAAAAAAGGTCATTATAGACTCGCTGACTTTCGCTGAATAAGTCATTGTTTTGCTGAATCTGTTTCGTAAATTCCCGTATAGGTTCCACAAGAATGGGGTAGCTTTCCTCTAAAAAAGAAGTCGGCTGCTGATAGGCCTCGCCTTCGGTATCTACTGGAAAAATCGTATACTTCAATTTCAACCGCTCAATTTCGTAGCCTAACTCCTCAGAAAATTTTGATTTCTCAGAAGGATTCCCTTTTACAACTTGCGAAATAAATTCTTGGCAGAGAGTTGTCTGCTCCATTGCTTTAGTAGACAACTCATTTTCTAACAGCCCTTCTACTCTCAAAAAAGCAAGAACATATTGCCACTCATTTTTTATATTCTCTTTTGAACTAACAAACTGTTGATCAAATACTTCTAACCTCGAAATAGTAGAAAACGTATTGGCTAGAGATGACTCTTCAGGACAAAAATGATTGTGTGCTGTCCGAGTAAATAAAATACCCAGATAAAAATACAGCTTATTTTTTTGCGTTAAAGTAAGGTTCAAGTCTAAATGGCTAATCATTCGATTCATCACATAATGAATTTTTTTTGCTAATGAATCAGAAAAAGGATCATAGAGCCCATAAAAAAAATTCAAATACAACGCATAAACAAAACTTCTTATAGTCAATTCATTTCCGATAATTTTCCCTTTTTTATAGTGCAATTTAAATTGTTTTAGTGCTGTTATTAATTTTTTTCGCTTGTCGTAGGTTTGAGATTTCCCCAAAAACCGTTCTTGTGAAAACTTATCTAATGAACTCTCCAAATCGAGCGTATATTTTAGTAATTGAAACACATCGGAATCAACTAAATAGCGTACTCGAACTTTTTTAATAACGAGATTAGATAGGTGCGTCACGTAAATTTCTCCTGTAGACTCGACCGTGATCCTTGTTTCTGGTGCTACCTCTGACAAAGAAACCCTTAGCTCTTCTAAATATTGTTCTGCTTTAAATTTAGAAATCCCGACAAATTCGCATAACATTCCGACTGTGCAATATGTTGATTTTTTTAGTTCCAACCACTGTAGTATTAATACTGGATATTGATTTTGATCTAGAAATTCATTCATATTCATTGTAAATACTTCCCAAAATTTGATTTTTTTAGGTAAAGAATAACGCAATCCTAAAAATGATAGAAGCATTATGCATTATCGTTTCTTCATATTCTAATGATTCCCTCACCCCTTTATTAACTATTCCCCAAAGAAAAAATAATGATTGACTTAAAAAAATAACCATCCCTTTTTCTCAGATTCTCTCGAACAAGAATCTAAAATATGATAACTCTATCATTCATCATCTCTTCTACACATTAGTTTACTTTGAAAAGTTTGCAAAAAAAGAAACAATCTACGTGGAAATTCTGATTTTTTTAGAGATTGAAGAAAAAAAATCGAAATTTTGAAAAGAAAACTTACTAATTTACACTCTTAAAAAAGAAAACTATCTAAAAAAAAAAAAAACATAATGGAAAGTGTCTCTTTATGACGGGAATCATACCAATCACAAGAAATTTTCCATTATGCCTTATTCTTATTTTTGTACAACTGATTAAGATAGGAACTCAAAAAAAGAGAAACCTACTGATGAGTATACGAGAAAGCGCTCAGTAAACGTAAAAAGAGTAGTGATGTACCTGCCTAGTTCTGCAAATCAGATCATTTCACTTCCACTAATGCACATACCTACTTGGTTCTTAGAGCTGAACGCTTCCTATCCCATCCCCTACTCAATTCTTTTCTTCTTTTATTTCAGCTTATCTAAAAAAGAATGTCCATGCTGTGGCATTTCTACGTGGAAGAAATCTGCCGCAGTTGCTGCTACATCTGCCATTGTCTCTCTTTCGCCAATGACTTTTCCTTCAATGCCTTTACTATAAACCAGTAATGGTACAAATTCCCGTGTATGCTGGCTATGTCCAATGGTTGGATCATTTCCATGGTCTGCCATTACAATCAAGATATCCCCTTCGTTTAAATAAGGAAGTAATTCCGCCAGTTTTTTATCACTGACCTCCAAACGATCTGCATAACGAGCTGTATCCTCCGCATGTCCCGCTAAATCCGTTTCCTGTATATTAAGAAAGAATAAGCCATTTTCATTTTTCTTAACCTCAGAAATTAACTGGTCATAAAGTTCTTCTGTATCTACCCCAGGAAATAGATATGTGCTTGATGTTTGAATAATGTCGGCTGCTTTTCCAAACAATTCTACCGAAATTCCTGCCTTATCTAAAATAGTAGGAATTTGAACATTTGGATCAATCCCATAGCCTAAATGAATCACATGATAATCATCATCGTAAACACCCGATTCTGGTGCATCTACACCAGCAAATTTTCCAATAACTTTTCTAGCGGCAAGTAAGTTTTCTAAATGAATGCCATGTCCGCCAAAAGTAATCACTCTAGAAACTTTTACTACTTCACGAACGGCTTTCCCCAGTGCAGTAACCTCTTCAAAAGAAATATCATCCAGTGCAGAAGAAACATTGAATACTTGTCCTAAATCCGTCTCTAGGTTATCACCAACAGTAGCAACCTCATTTACGACCAGAATCTTTGGTTCATCTTTTTCTCCAACGTAACGTACTTGATGTCCTTTTTCCTTTAAATGCTGTGCAACCTCATCTATCACTTCATTAAAGGCCTGATTCAAGGGCTCCTTAGGTGTTGTTCCTGAAATTTCCTGATGACCTAAAAATGAATCTGCTCCGTGATGCGTTAAATTGGCTTTACCATAATTTGCTTGTTCTGAATAGTTCAATGTATCTGTTTCAAATCCTAAAAGATTCATCAATCCAAGTTTTTCCAAAGTGGGGATTGTTATTGAAGGAACACCCTCAATGATATGCTTCGCTGTGTTTGACCCTATATCTGCAGGTCTCACAACTGGAACATCACGCATCGCACCCACACCAAAACTATCTAAAACATTAATAATAAATCTACTCATTGTTAAATCCTTCTTCCTCGACTATCAAAGATTCCTAAAATCTCCGGCTTACCTTGACTAATTCCTTTCACAACAGCGACATCACTTCTAGTAACAAATATTTGTGTACGAAAGGCGGCAATGACTGTCTCTCCAACAGGATGCTCAGAGGGAGTAGAAAGATAATAATCAATACTTTCGTCAGAAAAACGTTCAACTTGATCTTCTACTTGTCGTCTTGTATCTCCTATCATTACTGAATTTAAATGACCTCTGCGATAATATCCTCCACCATAAAAATAAGATTTCCCCTTAAAGTTATGAGAAATTTCACTAACATAAAGCAGCGCAGGCTTTTCTGGCTGTTTTTTATACGCATGTAACGGCGTAGTTCCAGTTAATGCATGACCAGGTTCAGCCTGTGTCCCGCCAATTTCTTTAATGAAGGGAATCGTTGTACTACATGAAGCAGAAGGAACATTCAGCTCTGAAATAGGAAAGCCTTCCTCACACAGAATTTTTTTAGCCGCTTCAATAGTTTTCACATTATTCGTTTGTGACAAGGTTGTATATCTATCATCAAATAAGAAGCACGGAAATGAAGTAATGCCACTAAATTCGATTGCATCAAACTGATGAAATGCTTTACTTTCCTCTGCCAAATGCTTCAATAAGAAGCCGCCAAATTGACCTTCATAAATCTGATCCTCGTCATCCACTACTTTTAATAAAACCTTTTGTTTCATTCCGTGTTTCTTTGCAATTGCTTGAATTTTTTCTAACTTCTCCATCGAATAGACAGTCATGTATTCCGTGCCGTAAAGCATAATTTTTTCCAAAAGGCTATCTGGAATTTGAACCAGATGGCCCACGTTACATAACGGAATGTGATTTTCCATCATGATTAATGCTTCTTTAAAATCAACCACTACTGCCCCACGATAGCCGATAGCCATCAGCTCTTTTGCAATCAATGGATTTCTGCCAATTTGCTTAAGCATAAAAAACAGGTCAATTCCCTCTTTTTTTGCACGCTCTAGCATAACAGTCCCATTAGAAATAATGGTATCTAAATCTAAAACATAGGTATCAGGAAGAATTTGTCCAGATTGGTGTAATTGAATCCCGGCATCAATTAATGCAGGATTCTCTTGTTTCATCATTGGTAGAAACAAATGAATTCCTCCCTTAGTTCTCTTTATTCAAAATATTTATAATATGCATGTAAACAAACCATCGTTCGTCCGCGCTGAATTCTGTTGAGGAATACTGTGACAGCTCTTTCCATAATTCTTTTGATTGATCTAGCTTTTCATCATTTTGAATTTGCGAAAGAATCATCTCATCCATTCCTGCAACTGGTTCGTTCTTTTTTTGTCGAGCATCTGCCATTGCCAAGTGTGTCAAGAACATATCCAGATGTTCTTCGCTATCAATGACTTGTTTTTCCATTAAATACTTGCTTACGGATAATACAAATTGCTTCGTCTCTTCTGTAATTACATTGGATTCTTTTAAAATATCTAATTTTTTTTCAATCATTTTGGACTTCCTTTAATAATGAGGGATCATTTTACCTTCTAAAACATTTTTTTGAATAGATAAAATCGTTTCTTCATCTATCACACTCATCAAGATTTTTTTTAACAACAGATTATCTTTGCTCAATACACAGACTGCGGTGCTTGATAAACTATCTTCTTTACTACCTTCAAGAAACTGGTAATTTAAATGGTCTAATTTTCTATCTTTTATTTCATCGTAATTCCAAATGCCTACATCAATCATTCCTTGCTCCAAAGAATAGATTAGCTGATGGCTTGGTACTTCAACGAATGTAACCTTTTTTCCAATCGTTGCATTTTCTGTTAATATCTGTTGATCATAGGAACTATGGTCGATACCTACTCTCATCCCCTCTTCAATTTGTGCACTTTTTGAATTTGAAAAGATGATTACATGGTTAGACAGATAGCTTTGTGGGCCAAAGTCTTTGAAAATTTCTAAGCTTTCTCCTGCTTCTATCGCCTGCATCGCTGCCAGCTTTGAAACAATTGAAAAGTGCATTGTTTTTTCGCTAGTCAGCTCCATTCGTTCTTTTGAGCCCCTTACATAAGCCATGCTTAAAGGAATTTCTGCTCGTTGAAACACTTCATACAAACCAGTAGCGAATCCTTCATACAACTTTGAATATGGTAAAGGCATCGTCCCTCGAATCGTTCCCTCAAGAACAATTTTTTGTAATCTTCCATAATCAATAGTTGTTAGAATCGTTCCATGGCGTCCTTGACTTAGGGTATGAATAATATTTTCGTCTTTAAGATAACTAAAGGCGTTCTGTACAGTTCCTCTAGACAGTCCATATTTTTCTTGTAAATCTGAAATTACAGGTAGTCTACTTCCCTCTGACAGTAAAATTAAATCACACGCTAACTGTTGAATTGCTTTCCCCGTTTTATTTAGAAATTCCTCTTGCATTAGCTTAACCCCTCTCGATTGCTTCTTTTATGATTCGAATAATTGTTTCTGCACCTGCTCTCATCGGATTGATACGGATCATTGTTTTTACACTTTCCGGATTAGCAGCTCTAAATGTTCCTGATAACCGATAAAACATCGGGACAAATTCATATTTTGACTCAGCCCCTACTGGATTGGGTGCAGCACCCAATTCTTCTGCTTTTTCTAAGACTTGCGCAGCAATAGGCTGCTCCAATTCCACAATGATGACTTTTGATTGGGCATTTGCAATAAATGCTTGTTTTACCCCTTTTACTTCTCCGGCATTTAATCGTGACTCAACTTCTGATGAAACTTGGGATGAAATAGCTAAAGCAACAGGAGCATAAATAAGTCCTTGCAGCACAGAAATTGCTTCAAATCCTTGAACCTGTAATCCACCTGAATAGTTTTCCTCACGCAAATCACTGAGTAAATCAGCATCACCAACAATACAGCCTACACCTTCTGGTCCCAGCAATTTAAAGGTTGAAAAACAAGATAAGTCAGCACCGCATTCCGTCCCAATCTTAGGAACCTTTAGTGCAGAATAATTATCGTCTGTAATCACGATAATCTCTTTTTTCACGGCTTTAATCTTTTTTATCACAGCTTCCGGATCATAAGAATCCGATGGTTTTTGTCGTGTGAATTGAACTATCGCTAATTGAATGTCCTGCTCATTAATCACCTGTTCAATAGAATCAAGCTGATTAAAGTCAGCAACTACTTTGTTTAACCCTAACATATCTATTGACGTTTGGGTTGTTGGATAGACAGGGGCATCGTGTACCAAAACCGTCTTTCCATACTTTTTACTTGCTGCATGTAGCGATAAACGAATAGCCATCGTACCTGCTCCTCGAACAAGCATAGCTGCTTGAGCTGAGAAGAAATCTTTTAACACTTTTTCTACTTTATGTGTCGTTACGGGTTGATTTAGCCCTTGAACCACGCCTAAATCTCCTCTTGTAAGAATTTCTGAGCCTTTAAAATTTTGTGTAACACAGTCAACTAACTGAAATTGTTTTTTCATTGCCTCTTCCAGACTGATTGTGTGTAAAGGAAATGTTTCCATGCTTATTTCACTCCTTGTGTAAAGAACGTCATTGGATTATGAATGAGCATGTTTTCAATCGATTCGTTTGAAATCCCTGCTTCTTTCATCATAGGGACAAAGCTATCTAATAAATAAGAATAACCGATTCCCTCTTTAAATTTCATATTTGATTTTCTTGTAATATCCATTGATAAAAATACTTTGTCGGCAAAGCCTCTTTTTTCAATTTCCTTTAGCATAGAGACCCGCAACGCATCTGGCTGATAGTTTTCTTTGCCTATAGTATCAAATTCTACATAGACACCTTGATCCAGCATCTTTAAAATATAGTTCAGATTGCCGCTTAAATCTACGTGTCCGATAACAACAGAGGATAGGTCCACCTTACTTTCTTTAAAGAAAGCTACTTGTTCGTGCCCGTTCGTTCCTAGCGTTGTATGCGTAGTGATTGGTACACCCGTGTGTTTATGTGCAATAACGGCAGCCTCAAATACTTTCTTTTCGTTAGCTGTCCAGCCATCTTTACTTGAACCAATTTCACCAATAATTTCTGCTTGAATTGTGGTATCAGCAATTCCTGTTTGAATCTCTTTTATCATCAATTTTGAAAGCTCTTCTACAGTCCATTCAGTGACGATAGATGGTAAAAATTTTTCTGTATAAAATCCAGTTGCCTGAATAATATTTATCCCAGACTCTTCTGCCACCTGCTGAACATAGAGAGGGTTTCGTCTCATATCCAAGTTGGTTACATCAACAATATTTCTAACACCCTTACTGTACAGCTCTTTAAATTCTGCCACGGTCTCTTCAAAACAGTTTAAATTTGTATCATCAATATTTTTTATTCTTGATAAGTCAATCGTCGTATGCTCATGCATATACGTGATGCCATTTTTTAAACTCATTATTTATCGTCTCCTACCATTCATTACATACCTGGTGGTGTCATTAAATTCAGTAATACTAAAATATTAGAAATCACACCTACTAATAATGCGCCGATTGGACCAATTGCAAGATTGACCATTTTCTTTTTGAAAGTCTCATTTAGTACGTATAGTCCTACAACAAATAGCCCGCCCCATGCAGGTGCGATAGCGGTTGCTGCAATAACCCCGCCTACTAATAATGCAATTTCCAGTACTTTGGTAATCGCTGTTCTGATGTTGTCTCCAGCATCTCTCATTCCTGGGAAACGATCAAGCAGTACAGAGAATTTCGTTAGTAACAGTACTTCAACAGACATCCAAATTCCCCCAGCAACAAAGGCTAAAAGTGGTTGGCCCATCGCAGCCCCAAGTGACCCAATAACAAACACCATTTTAATTCCTGCTGGTGAATAGGTTCCTGTAGCAATTCCTGTAGTCACGACTAATGGAATAAATCCAACAACTCGAGCTAATTCAGTCAAAGCTGCTGAATTAAATTGTCCTTCTTGGTATAATGGAGCAGAGAGCGCAGATTCTGTTACAATTGTCAATGATGCCGCCAAAGCTATCAATGCACCGGATAGAGCAAATAAGTACCAATATTTCTTAATTTGCTTCACTCGTTCTGCAAAGATATTTGCCAATTGTGCTTGGGAATCTGTTCTTTCTTTTTTATCATTCATCGCATAGCTAATCATGAAAATCATCCCTACAAGCAACGCAATTGCATTTGCATTGATGACAATAGTGTTCCCATTAGACAAGCTAAATGAACCAAATTGTGTGGTAATGATTTGTGCAAGGATTGTGGCTGTAAACGTAATGCCACCTTTTTTCCAACCATACTGTAATGCCACAACCAATGCTGGAAATACAGCAAAAGCGACTAAAACAACTGAGGATACTTGACCTAAGCTATCCAGAAAGTTATATGGAAGAATTTCGAAAACTTTTTGAATAGTTCCTAGTCCTGCTCCCATCACTACACCATACAATCCACCCGCTACCCCAGCAATCCAGATAGAAGATTTTTTATTGTCTGGCAAATAACTTCCTATAATATCTGTTCCTAATAAAACCACATGGATAATAATGACACTTGAAGCAATTGATTGTGGAATAAAGCCAACAATATAGCCAATTCCAAAAGCTAACGCTGTCGTTCCCAAGGCTGACTTTGTCACTCTGTTTTCTCGATACTCTAAAACAATGGGTCTTAGAGCATCGTTAAACACAGCAATTTTCGTATTCGCCATAATCGTTGTTACTGCGCAAAGTGCCGCCATTACTAATATATTTACCACCATTTATTTATTCCTCCTTCGCTTCAAGCTCCGCCATTATCGTTGAAATAATATAATCCATATCTTGTGAAGTGAATCCAAATGCCACTTTTCCATCTGCTACGCTCTGTTTAATTTCCTCTTCAGAAGAAGTTTTTCCCGGCATCCCTAAAGTCGCTGTCTTATCTCCACCAAGCATAGCAATGGCCATTGCTAGTGCGCCACCGCCACCAGTGTTACATGCACCAAAGTAGTAATCCGCTGCACCACTTTTCAAATCCATCGCTGCATCAATATCCGTTTTAACAGAGATTTCATAGTTCCCCTTCCCATACTTTTGTAACAGTTCTTCAATCTTTGCTTTTTCGATCTGTCCACCTACAACAATTTTCTTCATGATAAACCCACCTTTGTACAAAATTTTGTATATTAATTGCAAAAATATAAATACATTTTTTTGTATTTATATTTCCACCTAGAATATACCACCTTATCATAAAATTGTAAACACTTTCTTGCAGCAAAATTTTAAGCCCTGTATTCCACTGAACGTATCGCTCTTTTAATTATTTAATAACGATAACTAGTTAGAGGACAATGACGTTTCTCTCTAAGAACTGTTTCGTTACAGGCTTTCACAGATGAAGAAGTCTTCAAAATTCTTCTTGCTGATTGTCCCTAAACATTTAAAAACAGCCTATCAGTGCCATTCAAACAAATAAGAAAGAACTTCAAATAATTAAAATAAGAAATTCTTTCTTTTAAGGAAAACTCCTCTATTCAATTTTTTTTACTAATATGCTCTCTTTAATGTATTGATCAATAACTTAGCAAGCAAAAAATTAGAAAGAAAGCTGACATGAAAATTCTTTTACAGCGTTTTCTATGCAACCCTCAAAGGACAGCCGTCTTCCCTTAAATAGCGGTTCCTCTACGTCATAATCCTATAAAAGCTTATTCTACTGATTTTTTTGATAATCTCGTAATCTGTAACCTACACCTATTTCTGTGATTAGATATTCTGGATTTAACGTGTCTTTTTCTAATTTCTTCCGAATATTTGACATATTCACCCGTAATATTTGTGAATCATCGCTATAGGGGCCCCACACTTCTGTCATTAACGTTTGATAGGTTACCACTTTGCCTAGTCTTCGAAACAGCAATGCTAAAATTCGATATTCGTTTTTCGTTAAATGGATTTCTTGACCTTCTTTGTACACTAGCTGCTTATCAAAATCGATTTTCAACGCTTTGTTTTCTATGATCGTTGCCCTATCTGCTTGCATATTTTGATGACGCAAGGCCGTACGAATCCGAGCCAGCAATTCATTGGTCCCAAATGGTTTTGTTACATAGTCATCCGCACCTAAATCTAAAGCTTTTACCTTTTCCCCTTCATTATTTCTGGCAGAAATGATAATAATCGGCAAAGACATTCGTTTCCGAAGGATTTTTAACAAATCGATGCCATCTATATCGGGTAAGCCCAAATCTAATAAGACCAAATCAAACGAGGTTGTCTGAAAAGCACTTAGAGCCTCCATCCCAGTACTAGAAACAGTTAACTGATACCGTTGCTGATCTAATACAACTTCCATAAAATCCGTGATATTTGGATCATCCTCAATCAACAAAATAGATTGTTTCACAAGCATCCTCCTCACTTCAAATAAATTTTAACCACTGTTTTTCCTTCGCCAACCTTCATTTCCATCTTTCCATTATGCGCATGGATAATTGTTTTTACAATACTTAGACCAATTCCCAACCCATTTTTTGAATCAACGGGTACTTCATTTGTACTAGATAAGTTAGATTGAATTTTTTGAAACTGCTTCAATGGAATTTCACCATAGTTTTCAATTTCAAAAACAGTTTGACCGTTTTCCTGATAAACGATTAAGTTTACTAGTTGATTTTTATCTCCATGTCGGAATGCATTTTCTATTAAATTGAATAGTGCCTGCTCAATTAAAATAGGATCAGCTTGAATAAAAATAACTGTTTCAGGTAACTGAATCCGGACTTGACCTTCTGGATAAACTTTTTTTAAGTGTTTGTAAACAGCTTCTATAATCTCCTCCACAGGCTCAGATGTTTTCGTTACTTTCATCGTATCCATATTGATGCGTGTAATGGATAATAGATTTTCCACCATTCGTATCAGCCACTGCGATTCTTCTTGAATATCCTTTACTAATTTCTGACGTGTTTCCTCTTTTAAGTCTGTCCCCAGCCCCAATGTTTCTGCAATGCCGGAAATAACTGTTAACGGCGTTCTCAAATCATGAGAGACTGCGCGCAATAGATTACTGCGAACTTTTTCTCGTTCGTTCTCCAATTCAACTTGTTCTTTTTCTGTTTTTAATTCTGTTTGCTCCAAAATTGAAGCAATTTGCGTTAAGACTAGTTTTAAATAGTTAAGCTGATCGTTTTCCAAATCAAGCGTGGCGTTTCGTTCAACGCCTAATACTGCCAAGGTTTTTCCGCTTGCTATAATGGGTAAATAAAAGCCTTTTGCCCCAATCAAAGTATCTGTCCCATTACCTGCTTCTTTTTGATTTTTAGCCGCCCAAAAAGCAACGGCTGCCTCATCTTTTTGATTCAAAACAGAGGATTTATCCTCTACACAGTGAACGCTCTGCATGTTTGCCTGCTGGTCAAAAATAATCACTTCTCGTTCCAACAATCTCGATAGATAAGTGACAGATATTTCTAGAATCTGCTTTCGGCTTTCAGCTAACATATATTTTTTGTTTAATTCATACAAGATTTCCATCTGATGTTCTTTTTCCATCGAACTATCTGCTTGTTTTTTTAATCGAACCATTAAATTACTAATCATAAGCGCCACCACCAGCATGATTAGTAAAGTAATCGGATACCCTTGTTTGTATACGGTTAATGAATACAACGGTTCAACGAAAAACCAGTTAAAGGACAAAACACTTAAAATAGACGAAAGAGCGCTCCAAAAATACCCCGAGGTCGTTCGAGCGACTAGCAAGATAAAAAAGATGTACATGAGCATTAAATTTTGATCCCCAACATGGATATATTGCATCAGCTCAGTTATTACTGTTGCCAGAAAGACACCGCCTAGCGCAATACTTAAATCTTTTCCCCCACCTTCAATAATCTTACGTGTCTTGGAAAACAGGGTTTGTTTTTCTTCTTTAAATGGGATCAGGTGAAGCTCAGTATCATTTAACCGCCTTAATAGCCGGTCATCATACGCTTCAACAAAAATTTTTTCATACCATGGCTGACGAAGATTTTTCCCCATGATAATGTCTGTCACACCGGTCATTTTAGCAAATTCAACAATCGTCTCAAAACTGCCGTCTTCTTCAATACTGATTACCTCTGCCCCTAGCTTATCTGCAAGAGGAATATTAGTGGGCGTCTCTTCTTGTGTACGAATTTGAATGACTGTCCACTCAGCACCTAGTCCTTGCGCTAATCGTGCCGTCCAACGAATACATTTTTCTGTCATTTTTGGAAATACATCCGTTACCACTGTAAGTAATTTGCTTTGAATGCCCACCGTTTTTCCACTGATACGGTTAATGTGATCTGACGCTCGTTGAATAGCTAATCCACGCAGCTGATCCAGTTTTTTCGGAATGAAAAAATTTTGTAAAGCACGTTTTGCATTTTCATTGGCATAGATTTTGCCCTGTTCAAGCCGCTCAATCAACTCATCAGGCTCCACATCAATTACTTTAATCGTTGCCTGCTGTAAAAAGGTATCTGGTACGGTCTCTTTTACTTCAATTCCGGTAACCTCTTCAACAATATCATTTAAACTTTCAATATGCTGAACGTTAACGGTAGTAAAAACATCAATCCCTGCATTTAATAATTCGTCTACATCCTGGTATCGTTTGCGATTTCGTGAGCCTGTTGCATTAGTGTGCGCTAACTCATCAATTAGAATCACTTCTGGTTTTTCCTGAATAATTCGATCAATATCCGGCTCGGTCAAGACCAATTGCTTGTAAGTAAATATTTTCGGAGGAATGTTAGGCAAGCCTTCCAGTAAACGATTGGTATCTGGTCGATCATGGGGTTCAATATAACCAATAGCCACATGTTTTCCCATCAATAAAAGCTCATGGGCTTCTGCCAGCATGCCATAGGTTTTTCCAACACCCGCCGCAAATCCGAAAAACACGCGTAATCGCCCTCGACGTTCATCGCCCAGTTCTTCTGTCCCTTGCATCAATCTTCCTCCTCTGCTTGTCCACCTGGCGCTTAGATAAACCGTGCTGGCATCAACATCATAGGCTATCGTCAACCTATCCGAATTTCCAGCACTAGCTACGGACTTTGTTTTCTCTGAGTCTTCAATGAGACAAAGTCCCTTGGTTTTACGCCTTACTATCTACATTCCTAGACTCATCACTTATACTATTCCTTTAGTTTATCTAATGCTAGGTTTAACTGCAAAACATTGACATATTTCTGATTAGAAAACCAATCCTTTTGACCATGTTCTTCAATTAACTTGTAAATCGCTTGTTCAGAAATTCCTCGTTCTTTTGCAATACGAGCTACTTGAAATTCAGCAGCTTGTTCACTAATATCTGGATCAACTCCGCTAGCAGAAGCTGTCACAAGATCATTCGGAACTTTCTTTTCTGTTGAATTTTTTGTTTGTT
Organism: Enterococcus phoeniculicola ATCC BAA-412; assembly: GCF_000407505.1. Lineage (GTDB taxonomy): Bacteria > Bacillota > Bacilli > Lactobacillales > Enterococcaceae > Enterococcus_K > Enterococcus_K phoeniculicola. Next base: position 13,485 of record NZ_ASWE01000003.1, on the reverse strand, counting down.
CCAAGGCTGTCCGCTTTTCAATTCGTTGCTTTTGCTCTTTTGAAACAGGAGATAGTTGACTGACCTCTTCACTACGTCCTGAAAAATATTTTTTTTGTTCAAATGGTTGTCCAATTCGTTCTGATCCAATCACTTGATTATCTACGACAAGTTGACTCCCATTCGCCTGATTTGAAAAAAATAATTGTCCTACCCCTGTGACGAATACCGTATATAAGCCGCCAAAAATGAGGGTGCTCAAAATCAGAAAACGTACACTTCCTAGAATACTTTTTTTCATTCTTCTTTCTCCTTCTCTACAGAATAATTAATGAAAGGATTATATCAATCACTTTGATAAAAATGAATGGAGCAATAATCCCCCCAAGTCCATAGACTAGCAAATTATGCCGCAAGATTTGACTAGCAGGTTTTTCTTTGTACTTTACTCCTCGTAATGCTAAAGGAATCAGTGCTATGATAACCACCGCATTGTAAATAACCGCAGACAAAATCGCCGTCAAGGGACTGCTTAATCCCATAATATTCAATTGATCCAATTGCGGATAAATACTATAAAATAGTACTGGGATAACGGCAAAATACTTGGCGATATCATTTGCAATACTAAACGTAGTCAATGCACCACGTGTCATCAACAATTGTTTGCCAATCTGAACCACTTGCAGTAACTTCGTTGGGCTAGAGTCTAAATCGATCATATTTCCTGCTTCTTTTGCCGCTTGCGTTCCAGTATTCATCGCCATTGCCACATCTGCTTGCGCCAAGGCAGGTGCATCATTCGTCCCATCGCCAGTCATTGCAACCAAGTGTCCCTTTTCCTGATACTCTCGGATTAAATCCATTTTATTTTCAGGGGTCGCTTCAGCTAAAAAGTCATCCACACCTGCTTCTGCAGCAATTGCTGCTGCGGTCAGAGGATTATCTCCAGTAATCATAATGGTTTTTATCCCCATTTTGCGCATATCAGCAAACTTCTCTTTCACTCCATTTTTTACAATATCTTTCAAATAAACAACCCCCATCACACGATTGTTTTTCACAACTACTAGGGGCGTTCCGCCTGCTCGAGCGATTTTATCAACTATTTCATCACATTCGGGAGGATAAATTTCGCCTTGGACCTGTACGTATTTTTTCATCGTATCAGCAGCCCCTTTACGGATTTCATCCCCCCGATAATCAATCCCGCTCATTCGGGTTTTTGCGCTAAAATCGATAAATTTTACTTCTGACTGCTGGAATTCTCTTTCTCGAAAATTAAATCGCTCTTTTGCTAAAATCACGATACTGCGACCTTCTGCTGTTTCATCTGCTAACGAAGACAATTGTGCAGCATCCGCTAGCTGTTCTTCACGAATACCAGGAACCGGTAAGAATTCACTTGCCCGACGATTTCCCAATGTAATTGTTCCTGTTTTATCGAGTAAAAGAACATCCACATCTCCTGCTGCCTCTATCGCACGGCCACTCATAGCAATCACATTTTCTTTCGTCAAACGACTCATACCAGCAATACCAATTGAAGAAATCAGCGCCCCAATCGTTGTTGGCGCTAAACAAATTAACAAAGCAATCACAATAATCATTGAGAGAGACTCTCCTCTTCCTGAAAGCTGACTGCTAAAACCTGTAAATGGGACTAATGTGATAGAAACGGTTAAAAAGATGATGGTTAAGGTGATTAAAAAAATCTGTAATCCTATCTCATTAGGCGTCTTTTTCCGTTGTGTTCCCTCAACCATAGCAATCATCTTGTCTAAGAATGACTGCCCATTCTCTGAAGTCACACGGATAACCAAATAATCTGATACAACGGTGGTTCCGCCTGTAACAGCGCTACGGTCACCGCCAGATTCTCGGATGACTGGTGCTGATTCCCCCGTAATCGCACTTTCGTCCACTGATGCTGCGCCTTCAACCACATCCCCATCTGCTGGAATCTGTTCTCCTGCAAGAACGTAGACCAAGTCCCCACGCTTCAAATCAGAAGAACGCATTTCAATAAAGTTTCCCTCTTTAATATCCTCTAAACGAGTAATTTTATAAGTCATTACTTCTTTTTTCGCTTGTTTTAAACTATCTGCTTGTGCTTTTCCACGTCCTTCTGCAACTGCCTCAGCAAAGTTCGCAAAAAGTAAAGTCAGCCAAAGAAAAACAGTCACTGAAATACTAAACCATACTGGGACACGCATAGGATAAAAACATAAAATCGTTGTGAGGATTGCGCCTAAATAAACAACAAACATCACGGGATTTTTGAGTTGTTGCCGTGGATCTAATTTTTTAAAGGACTGTCCGACAGCCCATTGATAGATTTTTTTCATTTTTATTCACTCCATCTAATTCATCGTAAAGAATTCTGCAATTGGTCCCAATGCCAATGTTGGCAAGAAACTTAGCGCACCCACCACTAAAATGACAATAATTAGCATAGAAACAAATGTTGGACTAACTGTTGAGAGCGTTCCGGAGCTTAGTGCCGCTTTCTTTTTGCTGCCCATATTTTCTGCCAAAAACAAGATAGCTATCATTGGTAAATAGCGTGAAATAACCATTAACAGACTACCTAAACTATTTATAAATGGCGTGTTTGCAAGTAAGCCGCCAAACGCACTCCCATTATTATTAGCTAGAGAAGTAGCACCATAAAGTAACTCACTAAAAGCATGAGGACCTTCATTCGTTAACCAAGATTGTATTTCCGGATGCAAAACAAGAGCCATCGCGCCAAACAATGTCAGCATTAATGGCGTCAGAATAACCAAACTAGCCATTTTAATATCAAAAGCGTCTACTTTCTTTCCTAAATATTCTGGTGTGCGTCCGACTAAAAGCCCTGCAATAAATACTGCCAGTAATAAAAATGCCAACATTCCATACAGACCACTTCCTACACCGCCAAAAATAATTTCACCAAGCTGCATTAGAAACATAGGAATCGCTCCACCAAACGGCATAAAGCTATCTAACATGGCATTGACAGACCCATTAGATGCTGCCGTGGTTGACACCGCCCATAAGCTTGACCAGCCAACACCGAAACGAATCTCTTTTCCCTCTAAGTTAGTTGATCCAAGAACGTTTGCAAATTCAGGACCATAATACTCGCTTAACGCTACACCAACAAAAGCTAATAAGATGAAAAATAGAGAAACAAGCATAATCGTTCGACCTTGCTTCCACTCCTTCACCCAAAAACCAAAAGCAAAAATCAAAGCCACTGGAATCAATAAAATCGCCAGGTTCTCAATAAAATTGGTGAACAAGGTCGGATTTTCAAATGGATGAGCAGCGTTTGCACCAAAGAAGCCGCCACCATTTGTTCCCAGCTGTTTAATCGCTACCTGACTAGCTACTGGACCCAAGTATAACCAAAGATTGTTTCCTTCCAACCCTTCATAGGAAATGCCCGATGTAAAAGTCTGAACCGTTCCTTGTGAAACCAACAAAACTGAAAAAATAAGCGCCAGTGGCAGTAAGATGTAGAGCAAACTACGCGTTAAATCCTGCCAAAAGTTTCCCAGCGTTTTCTTCTTAACTTGTGAGAATCCACGCAACACCGCTACCAAAACAGAAAGACCCACACCTGCTGAAAGAAAGTTTTGGACAGTCAGTCCAAACATCTGCACCAAATTGGATAAATCCGTTTCACCTGCATACGCTTGCCAATTCGTATTCGTTACAAAACTAACCGCCGTATTTATAGCTAATGGCCATGTTAAATTTTTAACTGAAGAACCCCCAGGCAGAAAATGCTGGATTCTTAATAAAATAATCAAGAGCAAGAGTGAAAAAAATCCTAACAGCAGAACATTTAAAATATACCGTTTCGCTGACATATCTTTTCTACTGACTGGACCAATCACTTTATAAAACAAACGTTCAGCTGGTTGTAAAAAACGAACGCCTTTTGGGACTCTTCCCTGCATAATTTCTTTCATATACCAGCCTAAAGGGAATGCCAACAATAATAAAATAAATAGGAAAAATACTCCTTGATAAATCACACTACTCATATCTCTTCCCCCTTAAATAAAAACCAGAAAAGATAGACCATTAATAAGAAGCCAACTATCCCAAGAATAATCGTCATTTCATTTCTCTCCTTTTTCAATCAGTTCGTAAAAGACAGGATTCCCTTTACTTTGTCAGTATAAAAAAAAAGACCTAAAGATAGTGTGAAAATTTCAAGCATTTCTTTACACTATCTTTATACACGACTTATCTAGTTCTAAATAAATGAAGAGAAGCAGACAATCAGTCAGGGCAGGCGTAATCAAACTGAATTGATTCCTCCAACAAAAAAAGACACCCTCCAAAAAATGAGGATGCCTGATAGAGTATACTTAAAAAACAATCTAGCTTTACTTTATAAATTTTTTCCATTTATCTATTGAATGGCATGCACTACGTCTGCAGCTAAGATATGAATTTAGAATTACTTCTTTAGCTTTTTCTTTAATCTAACAATCCAAATCACTAACCCTAGGAAAACTAGAATGAACAGACCCATCCATAATTGACTATATGACCACGTAGATGGCTCTTCTTCAATTACCACTGCCTTTTCGTTCACCGCTTTTGCTTGTTTAGATTCAATAGTAAATGCCTCATCCCAATGCCATTTCTGATTAACGATTTCCGGCTCACCATCAATTGCTTTATTTTCTACAGTTACATCAGCAGTATACTCTCCCGCTTTGAAAGGTTGATTTTCCCAGTCAATAGGTAAGTTAAAATTAGAATTAGGGGCAATTCGAAGCTTCGTTTGATTAAATGAATGAAGCACTTCATCGCTCCCTTTTTTTCTTATCTCAGCTTTAATTGTTACATCTCGTAACATAACCGGCGTTTCATTCTGCAGATTAACCAGCAACTTGTTGTACCCGTTGATTTGACCAGCAATAATTTTCTTCTGATTTAAAACCATACTAGGCTTAACTTCTTTATCATTTTCACGCAGTAATAAACCAATGACATAGGCAATTCTATTTTTTATTTGAACATTTTGATCAGCGGCAGATTCTTCTGATTCTTTCTGAATAAAACGAATCCCCCCTAATAGAACGCCATCAAACGATTCGCTTGGCATTTGAATCGTTAGTTTATATTTTTTACTACTTTGTGCGGGAATTTTAATTTCTTTATCCCCTTTGACAAAATCCGGTATCGGATATTTTAACGTGTTATCATAGGCAACATCTTCAAGTTTAATCGGGAGTAGCGCCTCGTTTTCATTATTTTTTTTTGCTTTTTCTAATTCATTCTCTAAGTTCCAACTGTAATCAACCACTACATTTGAATTTGTTGTCGCTACATTGATTTCAGCAAAGACCGTGATCTCTTTATCCGAACTATTTGATACATTCACTTCTAACACTTTTTCTTCATTTGGATGCACCAATAAATCAAAGTAAGAATAATTTTGATTTTCTTGATCCTCTGGTATAACTGGCGACACAGAAAAACTAGCACTATTTTCTACAGCAGATGCATGAGATGGTGAGCTCATTCCTATCAAAAGTATTAAAATGAAGCCTATAAAAATTCCTACTGCTTCTTTTTTATATCTTATGTTCATACATCTTCCTACTTTCTACTCGTTCTTTTTCCATTACGGTGTACTCTCAATTGACCATATCATGTCTGCTTTATAATCACCTAATTCTTCTGAACCGGCATACGCAGGCAATTCAAGGAATAATCCCGAATCTATTGGAATTTCACCATGCTCATCCTTTATTTCTTCCACATCTTTTGTATAATTTTTATCAAAAACAACATAGGTCCTGCCATGATAATATTTTCCAGACTCACCACTGACTGTCGCTTCATTTGCATCACTTGGTCCAACAGAAACCATTTCTTCAGAAATACCCGGAGCAAAATAGTGGAGCGTTCCATCAGGTAAATCTGTATACATCGAAGTTGGATTTCCTTGTGGTACTTCATCTATTGAAGGATTCTTTATTGAATTTTCATCAGCGTAGAGAGAGACTCCATTAAAACCAACTTTTGCTCCAACTAATTGATGACCACTTTTAACCGTCGTAAATTCACTAAGTTCCAATTTCACTTTATAGCCAGGGGAATCTTCTCGAATATCTTGAATCGTGAAAAAATAAGGCATGTAGTATCGAGGATTACTCCCCGTAGTTGAATCATATCTCGTATACCCCATCATTTTTGCACCCTCTATTGTTTTTTTGGCCATGACGTTTCGAACACCAAAGTTAAAATTAGGAATAAACGTAAACTGATATTCAGACTCTCCTGTAGTTAATCCATTGCCAAAATTATCTGGTGTAATATCCGTGTTGAAACTACCATTTCCTAGTCCTGGCTTCTTTTGTTTTATTGAAATATAGTCTGTATTAAACATTAAAGTTGCAGCTGTTGTCGCATCAATTTGTTCTGCATAGGTTTGAATTGACAATAGGATGCCATAAAAGAAAAAGATTCCAAAGAGTGCTTTTTTTATGGATTTTTTTTCTTTACTCTTCATCTTTTCCACTCCTTTAGGGTCCAGCTATGATACTCCAAGTTAAATCGCTCTGATAAGCTTTGCCTTTTTCCGTTACCGCGCCTTGAGGAACCCTTAAAATCTGAGCAGGTGTTCTCAAAACATTCTCATAACTATCTTTATTCCAAGACCATTCAAAGTCTGGTTCGTACGTTTGATCAAAAACAAAATAAGTAGTTCCAGCACCTGATCCTACAGGGGCTGCTAAAATATCTTGAGCGACTGTTGTAATATCTTTATAGGAAGAATCTACTTCTTTTAAATAATAACGATTGCCTAAATTTGTTGTTGGTTCTTTATCGTTAATCAATTCGTCAGCTGTTAGTAAAGGTTGATACGCTTCTTTACGATCCAAATAATTAATCAACTTATCGCCTTCTACTCCGTTACTGTATACTTTAGCGCCAGAAAGGTAAATGGCTGAACCAACAATGACATCATCAGCTGATAGTTTGTTGACGAATGGCGTTGCTTGTAGCTGTACTCGCCAGCCACTATTCGTTCCACGAACATCCTGTAAAATGAAAAAAGCCTGCATATAATACTCATAATCAATTTCTGAGCCTTCTGTTAACTTAGAATAATTTTGAAGTTTGCCAGCAATATTTAAACTTTTTTCATCAGGTAAAATGGAGACGCCAAAGTTAAAATTAGGTACATAACTGAAGCCCAAACTATTATCTGAGCTAGTATAATGGCTTTCATCTTCTGCATCAAAGGGAGAAATTAATTCATCTTTTCCTGGTTTGAATAACTTTTTATCTTTTGCAGACTGAATATTTCCTTTTTCAAAATTCCCTTGTATATTCGTGTTACCTGATACATAAGGTACCTCTTCTGCATTAGATAAAAGTGGAAAAGAGCAAAGTAATCCACTAAACGCGATTGAAACCATTACTCGTTTCCAACTATTTAATTGATTCATTTGATTCGCTCTTTTCATCACTTTTTTGAAAATCATTTTCTTTTAAGCTGGTGTACTCGTTAATGTCCAAGTTAAATCTGCTGAATAATCAGCTGCACTTTTATCAGCACTTGCAGGAATGATTAACTGCACATCTTCATTGGTAGAAGCTGAAGTTCCTTCAACGACTTTCCCTGAACCAAGAGTCATAAACCAAGAGTTATAACCCGCACCCTCTGCTGCTGTCATTAATGTTTGTTCTGTACCGCCTAATTCAATTTCCACAGTTTCTTTTGCAACAATTGGACTAATCGCATCCAATCCAGTTGTTAATTCGCCATTGAAGTTTATTGAACTTGCATCTAATTTAGAAATAACAATTTTTGAACCTGTTAAAACATTGGTTGAACCTTGATCCGTATTTTTTAAATCAGACCCTGCAACACTCAGTTTCCATCCTTCTTTAGTTCCTCGAATATCTGTCACTTGTACATAGTTTTTCACAAATTTTTCTACCGTTGATTGATCTTCTTGCAATGCTAAAATTTTGTTGTACAGTGCAGGTTGTTCAATCTGAGCAGATTGGTTTTTGAATGATCCAAAATCCAAATTTGGAACAAAATCCATGCGCAAAGGTCCTTTACTTGCCGAACCATCAATTGGTGGAACCAGTTCTTGACCTGGATCTGTCGGATCTGTCGGTGTTTCTGGATCTGTCTCATCAGCCGCCTCAATCGTTGCAGTCGCTTTTGAACCAGCGGATATTGGTGTTGCTTCTCCTTCAGCAAATGCGACAACTGTCCCACCAAGTAAAATTGTTGATACAAGCAATGTTCCTAATAATGTAATTTTTTTCATAATTAATTCTCCTTTTTTTTTTATCTTTATAAGTCCGAAACATGGCTATTTTAGTTCAGCTTCGAACTTTTAAACCCTTGATAACTGGCGGATACAAAAACAGCACCTATCCCAGTTTCATAATTAAACTTCCTCTATTTTTTAAGCGGGAGTAGCAGCAATAGACCAGTAAAGATTCGTTTTGTACGAACCTGCCAATACGGATGCATCTTTAGGAAGAAGAAGATACACACCATCTGTCATAGGTAATGGTTCATCTTTATTTTTTACTTTAGTCAATTCACTACCATAGCTAACCATCCAAGAATTTTTTCCACCTTTAGCAGACACAGCTGCCAAAGTTTGTGCTTTTGAATCATCTGATAAGTCGATAACAGTTGTCTGTTGTGTTGATACCTCGTCTACATCATTTTCTGAAATACTTTTAACTACTGGTCGTTCAAAAACTAATTGTGCACCCGCAAAAGTACTGGAGACGTTGTCTGACTCTGACAGATTTTTTAAACTATCTGCCCTCAAGAAAACTTGCCAGCCAAACTGATGATCACGAATATCTGTTAATTGAAAGAAGGGGGTTACCCACATAGCTTGAGATTGTGAATTTATTTCACTCATTTGGGCAGGAACTTTCAATTCGTTTCCAGTATACTCAATTGAACCAAAATTGAGGCTAGGAGCATAATCAATTCGCAAAGTTCCCTCTCCATAAGCACCATCCATCGGAAACTCATTTATTGGTGTCCAATCGGTTGGATTAGTGGGTGTTGCAGTTGAATCCCCTGGTAACGAAGCCACTATAGCTTTACTATCAGCGGAAACGTTTTGTACTGAAACGGTAAAACTACTCATACTAAAACTACTTATTAATAAAACTTTTAGAATCCTACGTTTCTTTTTACCAGATAACAATGATCAATTTCCCCCTCTCAGTGTATTTGCTTCATTTTGTTTTCTTAGAGTAATGATTTATTACTAAAAACAAACTCAATAAAATCATTATCAACCCAAGCCAACCCAATGAATTTGACCATTCATTCAATGACGGCAAACTACCTTCAGGACTTTTTTTCTGATATGCTGTTTTCACAATTAAGTAGCCTGTTGTTGAAATTTCCTGTGTACTGCCTAATACAACATTAGCAAGTCCATTTAAAATTATCATATTTATCAACCCCTTTAAGGCGTTAAGTTAATTGTCCAAGTCAATTCACCTTGATAACTTCCTTTTAATAATTCGCCAGGTTGTGCATCAATAAACACGCCTAACTTGTTCTCTGGTTTCCAAGAAACAAGTGTTTCAACAATTTTCTCTTCTGCTGCTCCTGATTGACTAAAAATAGAAGCATTATCTAATAAACTTTGTTTTTCTGCATCAGCTGATGATCTAAACCACAACAAATTCGGATAATTCTCGTTTCCAGTTTCTGAAAGAAAAGACGTACATTGTACTTGTAGCTCCCAGTCTCCAGCAGTAACGACTCCACGTTCATCGCTAATCTTTAATTCTTGAGATTCTTTGGGAAAGTAATCAGTCGTAAAGGCAGCTATTTTCCCATCAAAATTAATCGCGGAAGGGACTTCCTTAAACGCAATAACTGGTAGTGTAATGGTTGCTGTAACAGGATTTCCTCCAAATTCATAGACTTTCGTACCATCATTGTAAGAGAAGGTAAAAGGTGCTGTAGTATGTCCTTCTACAAAGTTTTCCAATCCTTTAATATCCAGCTGATCATTTGAAATTTCAGTCATTTTACTAATATCAAAAAGATGAACCGCTCCTTTTTCAAAAACCATTGCTTTTCGTTGCTCATCATTTTTGTTTGCTCTCAAATCAACAGTCGGTACAGTAAAATTGTTTCCCTGAATCACATATAATTTATCTTTGGTTGTCGTTTCAACATGTGAGTTTTCATCTCCCACAAAGACTGGCACAATAACCGTTGTAACATTCTTACTTTCATCTTCTAAGTCAACCTTTACTTGGGTTATACCAACTTTGCTATTATCAAATTGTGTTTGATCAGCAGAAAGAGAAACTTTTACTTTTTCTTTACTGTTATCCTCCACATTCTTAACTAGCTCATTAACATTAGAAGGCATCGTATCACCAACATAAATAAATTGATTCACTGGTTCTGCTGACGGTGCAATTTCATCAGGAATATGTTTCACTACTGATTTATAGCGATAGTCGTATTCAGAGGTCACCGTCACATCTTTACCAGCTGCTAAATGTCCTTCCAAGTTCCAGTTAAATGCTCCATTTGCGTCTGCGACCGTTTCTTGTACATAAGTAACAAGTTTGTCGTCTTTTATTGCCTGATAATGCAAAATAACTCTTGATCCTGGATAGCTCTGACCCGTTATCGCTGTGCTATCTTCATAAGAAGCATTGTCTGAATATAGATCGTCTACAATCAGTTTTGTTACCCCAATTGATACTAATCCATCTGTGTTCGACAAAATCAAGTTTCTAGTACCATCACCAGGAATACTACTATTTGTAACACTCCCATTAAAGGCTATCTTTGATTGAATTTTACCGTTGTAGGAAAAAGGGGTGTTGTCATTTCCTATCATATATTTCTGATCAAGTGTTTTATCCGAGTTTACTGAGAGCTCTCCTAGCAATGCTCGATCCATCGAATCATAAAAGAACAAACCGTCAGCAGTAATATTAAAGTTCTTCGTTGTATTATCTGACCCCATTACTGCCACACTAGAACCGCCAGACTTCTCTAAAAGAAAACTTTTAGGCTGTCTTAATTGCAGCCCTCCGTTTAAAGAACTATCTGCTGAAATCCATAACAGTTGTGCTTTATCTGATGCCGCTTTTAACTTAAATACAGCATTTTGCTCCACTAATAATCCTCTAGTATCTAAAACAGCTGCCGACTCGGCGTAATTATTCGCATTAAAAATAAACGATGCATCTGTTCCTACTGTCAAAGAAGAAACTTTTGCTTCATTCTCTCCAAAGAAACGATTGATGGTTGAATCTCCTGCGTCAATATTTACTGATGAACCAGCATCAACAGCTACAGTCGTTTTACCATTATAGAAAAATGACTGCCAGACACCCGTACCATTTGCAGTAATGTTGACTGTACTATTGGAATGAGCTGTAAAAAAACTGTCCTGATTTTTACGAAACTCAAAAACAGGTTTTTGACCTTCAGCTACCCGATTCATAGCAACAGTTTCATAGAAATCTATAGAATCAGCACCCGACACTATAGCATTCCCGGAATGAGTTTCTAGAGTTGAATTGGTGAGACTCACACTTCCGGTACCATTTACTGTCGTAAGTCCACTTTTTTCACTTCCGATAGAAACAAGTGTATTTCCTTGAAAATCGACATTCGTAAACGCATACAAACTATTTTTCTTAGAAGATTCAATATATGTACTATCAGTTCTTAAATCAACTAACTTTATCTCTTTAAATTCAATTGTTTGATTATTTGAATTACTTTTTAATGATCCAGAATCAATCGAAAGTGTAACGTTCTCTGCCTCTGCAGATGCATCTGGAGCGTGACCATAAATCGTTAAATTTCTTGATACCGAAGTACCACTCTTTTTATCTTTACCAATCAATACATTCGTCTGAATAGTCATATTGGTAGTTAAATAAATATTTTTAACTCCTGAATATTTATATTCTCCACCAATGCCAATGACACCTCCAACGACTGTATCATTTTTTAATACTGCAATTAAATCATCCACGGTATCGACGGTAATGTCTGTACCATTTGGCTCTGGTAATCTTGTACTAGCTTCTACTATTTCTCTGTCAGTTTCTATCGAATACTGAGTATTTGATGAGGTAGTTTCAGCTAATGGTTCTGATTTAAATTCAAGTTCTGAGGAACTTTCCATCTCTTCTTCATTACTTGCTTTTGCTCCATACTCTGCTTCCAAATCTAACGAAGCTTGTGAATGATAATTTATATCATCAGGTTCAGATGTTAAATCTGAGTAGTCAAAAGAAGTTAGATTACTCGTTTTTTCCACTTGCTTTGAGGTGTCTTCCGTATCTGTTAAAGCGCTAGTAGCAGCAGTTACAGTAATTTTTGTCAAAAAGAAACAAACAAAAATGAAGACCAGTATAAACACTATATTTAAATTTTCCTTTTTCATTGTATTCACTCTTTTTCTATGAATAGTTTTCGAGAATTTTCTAAATATAAGTATATATTATGCAACTTCCCCAATAGTTACATAATATATACTCGAGTTTTATTTAAATAGTCAAAAACAGTTTATTCATAGTATTCTATGTCTCTTTGAAAATAACCGGTAATTTTATACTTTTCACTGCTTTGACACAAAACGTAATACTTTGTTAATTTTTCACTCTTCCGTCTTCTAACTGTAGGCGCGTGAATTAGTATTTCTCCATTTTTTTATAGTTACTATATAATTTTTTTGCTGAGCCTTCGCCTTGTATCTTAGTGACTTTACCATCTCTAACTTCATACAGTGAAGGAACTAGTTTAACATCATTTTCTTGAATAAACGTTCGCCACTCATCTAACCTTTTATTTTTAGATAAATCTACTTCATAAATATTTTCCCCTGATTTTAAATATTTATTAAACTCAATACAGTCAGAACAATCTTTTTTTGAAAGTACAAAATAAAAGTTTTCTTGTTTGTCGACAAGCTGCTCATATTCCGAATAGGATAAACTATTACTTTTGATACTAAAAAATAGAATCGTCCCTATCATTAACGATAGTAATATTGAGAGTCCAATTTTTACCTTTTTTATTTTTTAATTCTCCTTTCTCTTTTTAATTAATACTACAACTGCTATAAGAGAAAGAATCATTCCCACCCATATGAACTTGTTATTAATGAGCTCATTCATTTTAGGAAGGCCTTCATAGTGTTGTTTTTTAACTATTTTTAAATTAGGTGGTGTAACCGTTGGCTTATTGGAATGAACCACATCCCCTTTATTGCCAAAATTCAAGTCTCCTTGGTTAGGGATTCCGCCACCTTTAATGTATGGGAACAACTCGGCTTCCGTTGCGTCACCTCGAATAGCTGTTGTGACAGTCATGGTATATTCATGACCCGCTAAGTAGCCATAACTATCGTCTTGTTTATTCAGTGTAAAGGCAATCTTGTTGTCTTTGATTGATACTTTTCCAGATTTTGTGACATCTGCCCCAGTTTCATCTTT